>NZ_BLJI01000104.1 GCF_017312365.1 Chroococcus sp. FPU101 | reverse complement strand
TTCGCAGCTATGTGCCTATTACGCCTCGTAGGCTGCTATTACACCTCGAACTCCGGCTGGTTTGGAGCGATTTTGATAGTCCAAGTCCCCTTCTGGCTGAAAGTGCGAGCGGTCGCGAAAGTATCCTCCATGAACTGAAAGTACACGATCTTCCCGTTGCGCACCTTTGCGTGGATCGAGAACGGTGAGGTCACCGCCTTGCTCAGCGAGACCGAGCGGTACGTGAACCTGCCGAACACAGCAACGTTCTCGCCTTCACCGAAGAGGGCGGTAACGGTGAAGTCCTCATGCGTCCACCATTTCGCAACCCCGGAGAACGTATCGATGAACGCTTGGGGGCCTTTGGAGGTTCCCGTCCAAGGCAAGATTTGCTTCAGTTCAGGGTTGTCGAAATTCAGGGAAATGTATGTTGCGTCCTCCGCGACGAGCCGACGGGCAGCCGCCTCGACCTTTTCGGTTGCCGTATTCGCCAGAAACTCTTTGATCACTTCGGTCGGTTGGGTACTCATGGTAACGATTCCTTTCTTTAGTTTTGTGGTGGTGAGGTAGAATACACTTTGGACATAATCATCAACTCCTAAGTTTACTTGAGTGTAGTCAGTTCCAACACTCAACTTAGAGCAGATTCCTATGGAGTTAGCGAACCGATTTCAGTGTTGCTTTAGTGGGCATAATAAAAACATAGCTGTCACAAAGTGCAAAGTGAAGTTGAAACCTTGATCTAGCGAGTGTTTTGATGATCGATGGTTAGTCACAAAAAAGTTCAATTTTCGGAGTAATTTAAAACCGTCTTAACGAAAGAATAAAGGTTTGAAGCCAATTTTTACAGTATTTTTATACTACGCAAGCCCTTTGTGACAGCTATGTGCCTACAAGCCCGAGAGGCGAGAAAACGGAACAAGTTACTCAACCCACTAACAAGAGCAATACTATTTTGTCAAAGGCTAATCTAACATCAGATTTATCTAGAACCACTTCCCTCACCTCTCCTAAACGTTCTCGTTCACTTGTAGGTGAACGTATTGAACAAGCGATCGCCTTTGTCATGCAACATAATCTCATACCAAGTTGCGAATTG
>NZ_BLJI01000103.1 GCF_017312365.1 Chroococcus sp. FPU101 | reverse complement strand
ATCGTCTTTCTTTGTAATCTTTTAATTCTTATTCTTAATCCTAAATGCTTCCTTCCAATTTTGTAAGTTTTTCTTTTGCCGATTTTATGTTTCTCCTTTGGCAAATTTCTTAAATAGGCTCTCTATTCATTCGTATAGTATTTTTCAGTAGTGTAGTAAATCTATGGATAACCGATTTCAAACGCTTGACTCATAACTGGAGTTTAGACTAAAAAAAGCAGTTGGGAAGACATCCGAACTGCTGTTTGGGAGAAAATGAGAAATTCACCAAAATTACTCAATCTCCCTAAAATGAACTTAGAACGACTAAAAAGATTTCGTCAAGAAGCGTACGAATTATTAGGAAAAGCTAAAGATGCAACAATGGATGTGATGGATGCGGTATTAATTACTAAAAGTGTGGATTCCTTTGCCGAATTATCTTTATCACCCGTATAAAGAGAGAAAGTTTTCCTCATTGTATGAAGCCATAGAAGATGTACGACCACAGCGTCGTGGGTTGATGAAACTGTATTTTCAAGAAATTCATCAAGATAAAGATAAAGATAAAAAGCAACGGATAATTTTGGCGGGTGATCATACGGCTTGGTCAAGAATTTATGCTCCTACCCTCAAAGACCGAACATATGAGCATGGGGCGAAAGTGATTAGTGGCAAGCCGATTACTGTGGGACACGGATACAGTACCCTGGCTCTTATTCCAGAGATGTCGGGAAGTTGGGCAAAACCCTTTACGTCATGAGAGAATTACGAGTTTTGAGAATCCCTTAACGAAGGCCGCTTTTCAACTGAGGCAAGCTTGTTATCATCTGAGAGAACGACCTCTAAGCCTTTGGGATAGCGAATACGGTTGCGCTTCTTTCATTAAACTAACAGTTGACATTCCTGCTGACAAGATCATGCGTCTGCGCCCCAATCGCTGTCTGTGGACAGCCCCTATTCAAGAGAAAAAAAGGGCAGACCCCGAAAACATGGAGACAAATTCAAGCTTTCTGACTCCCAAACATGGCCAAGTCCTATAGAAACTCTAGAAATTGACGACTCAACTTGGGGAAAAATAGAGATCAAACATTGGACAGGCTTACATTTTCGGGAAACGGCTAATGTGCCAATGGACATCATT
>NZ_BLJI01000102.1 GCF_017312365.1 Chroococcus sp. FPU101 | reverse complement strand
TGTATTTGTTAGTATCCATATGATTTCTGTTGTGAAAATACTTTTATGTTTATGTACTTTGAACCGTATAAAGATGAGAATAATCAATGGGTTTGGAGATTATGGTCACCTGACGGCAGCGAAGTAATGGCTTACTCAGGCAAGAGCTACGCTAAATATTCAATACAAATTTCTCGTGGGGTTGGTCTTGAGGAGCCATCCATGCTCTCAAGCCTTCGTTGAGTAGAATATTTTTGGTGTAGAAGGTTTCAAACTCTGGGTCTTCTGCTGCTCTTAATTCTTGAGAAACGAAGTCATAAGCTCGTAGGTTTAACGCTAGTCCGACAATTCCGATACTTGCCATCCATAATCCAGTCACTGGTACGAATAACATGAAGAAGTGTAACCAACGCTTGTTGGAAAACGCAATCCCGAAAATCTGTGACCAGAAACGGTTTGCGGTTACCATTGAATAGGTTTCTTCGGCTTGAGTCGGTTCAAAAGCGCGGAAGGTGTTTGAGCCTTCGCCATCTTCAAACAAGGTGTTTTCGACGGTTGCTCCGTGAATCGCACAAAGTAACGCTCCACCTAAAATCCCTGCGACTCCCATCATGTGGAAGGGGTTGAGGGTGAAGTTGTGGAATCCTTGTACGAAGAGGATGAAACGGAAGATGCCTGCTACGCCAAAACTGGGGGCAAAGAACCAGCCTGATTGTCCTAGAGGATACATCAAGAAGACGCTGACGAAGACGGCAATGGGGCCACTAAACGCGATGGCGTTGTAAGGTCTGATGCCGACTAAACGAGCGATTTCAAATTGACGTAACATGAAGCCAATCAAAGCAAATGCACCATGAAGGGCGACAAATGGCCATAATCCGCCGATTTGGAACCAACGAGTTAGGTTCCATTGGGCTTCGGGCCCCCACAGGAATAATAAGGAGTGTCCGAAGGCATTGGCGGGGGTTGAAACGGCTACGGTGAGGAAGTTGCAGCCTTCTAGATAGGAACTGGCTAACCCGTGAGTATACCAGGAGGTGACGAAGGTGGTTCCAGTCAGCCATCCACCTAATGCCATGTAGGCACAGGGGAATAGAAGTAATCCAGACCACCCGATGAATACGAAGCGGTCGCGTTTTAGCCAGTCATCGACGACATCAAAGATGCCTCTTTCGACTTGTTGGCGGCCTACTGCTATGGTCAT
>NZ_BLJI01000101.1 GCF_017312365.1 Chroococcus sp. FPU101 | reverse complement strand
TAAACTTTTGAGCTTTTAAATCGTATATAATTAAAATTGTCAAAAATGAGAAAATTAGTCAATGCCAGCTAAAGGATATCTAAGTAAAAAGCAAAAAGAGAAGCTTCAAAGAGCGTTAAAGCAAGAAGAGCATCCAGATATAAGAGAAAGAATCTTGCTCTTATTATTACTAAACGATGGAAAAACTCAAGTCGAAATAGCGGATTTTATCGGCTGTTCTTATCAAAAGGTTTCTTATTGGTGTATTCACGGTGATCCCAATAACCTAGAAAGTTTAAAAGACGAAAGAATGAAAGGAAATGGAAGAAAAGTAACTGATGAATATCTAAAAATGCTTTTAGAAGTTATCGAGCAATCGCCAACTGAGCTAGGATACGAATTTGCTCGGTGGACAAGTCAAAGGTTAGCAGATTATTTAGCACTCAAAACAGGAATAGAGTTGAGTGGCTCACAAGTAAGGAGAATTTTAGCAAAAAAAAATACGTTTACATTTGGGCAAAATATAGCCTAGAAGAAAAGTGGAAACCTGAAAAAAGAGAAGCTTTTAAAAAAAAATTAGAGGAATATATAAAAATAGCCAAAGAAAGACCAAATTCGTTACAGCTTTGGTTTTGGGATGAGAGTGGTTTTAGTTTAAGAGTGATAAGAAGAAAAAATTGGTGCAAAAGAGGAAGTCGAAAAAAAATAGCAGGCTATCGAAGAAAAGGAAGAGTAAATGTGATGGGGTGCTTGAGATATTCCGACCGAAAAAGATTTGTAGAATTTGTCAAAAAAGGAAATTCGCAGAGCTTTAAGGAAGTTTTAAAAGTCTTTTATGAAGAGGTAATTAATGAATGGATAGAAGCGGGCAATAAAAAGGAAGATTTTTGCGAAAAGGGAGCAAGGCTTGTCATTATCTTGGACAATGCTAGTTTTCATAAAAAGGCGGAAATTCTCAAAGAAATAGAAACCGAAATGCCGAATATTTATTTAGAGTTTTTACCTGAGTATAGTCCTGATTATAATTTAATTGAATTAGTTTGGCATTCAGCAAAAGAATATCTTGCTCATCGTTTTTTTGAATCAGTTGAAAAACTAGAATCGGTGTTACATGAGCTTTTAAATGAAGGAGGATTGATTATTAAGTGGAATCGAAAACTCAAGAACAAGGGCAATTCTGTTAATCTAATTTAGACGCTCAACAGTTTA
>NZ_BLJI01000100.1 GCF_017312365.1 Chroococcus sp. FPU101 | reverse complement strand
AGATTAACCATTAATAGCGGGAGCGGTGATAGGTTCAGCCGAAGCTAAATCTAAGGGGAAGTTGTGAGCGTTGCGCTCGTGCATGACTTCCATACCGATTCCTGCGCGGTTTAAGACATCTGCCCAAGTCCCAATTACGCGACCTTGTGAGTCGAGTACGGATTGGTTGAAGTTGAAACCGTTGAGGTTGAATGCCATTGTGCTTACACCCATCGCGGTGAACCAGATCCCGACTACGGGCCAT
The DNA here is from genome assembly GCF_017312365.1 of Chroococcus sp. FPU101. GTDB lineage: Bacteria > Cyanobacteriota > Cyanobacteriia > Cyanobacteriales > Microcystaceae > Chroococcus. The sequence continues at coordinate 1,016 of NZ_BLJI01000100.1, read as the reverse complement.
GCACCTAAGAAGAAGTGTAAAGAACGGCTGTTGTTGAATGATGCGTATTGGAAAATTAGACGACCGAAGTATCCGTGTGCGGCTACGATGTTGTAGGTTTCTTCTTCTTGACCGAATTTGTATCCGTAGTTTTGGGATTCGCTTTCGGTTGTTTCACGAACTAAAGAAGAGGTCACCAATGAACCGTGCATGGCACTGAACAATGAACCACCGAATACACCCGCTACTCCCAACATATGGAAGGGGTGCATTAAGATGTTGTGTTCAGCTTGGAACACGAACATGAAGTTAAATGTTCCAGAGATTCCTAAAGGCATTCCATCAGAAAAAGAGCCTTGTCCGATGGGGTAGATTAAGAATACTGCGGTTGCTGCGGATACGGGTGCACTGTAGGCTACACAGATCCAAGGACGCATTCCTAAACGGTAAGATAGTTCCCACTGACGACCGAGGTAACAAAATACTCCGATTAAGAAGTGGAATACGACTAACTGGTATGGCCCACCGTTGTATAACCACTCATCTAGAGAAGCTGCTTCCCAGATGGGGTAGAAGTGTAGTCCAATTGCGTTGGAACTAGGTACAACTGCACCAGAGATGATGTTGTTTCCGTATAGTAATGAACCTGCTACTGGTTCGCGGATTCCGTCGATGTCTACAGGAGGTGCAGCGACGAAGGCGATTAAGAAACAGGTGGTCGCGGTGAGCAGGGTTGGGATCATCAGTACTCCGAACCAACCGATGTATAAACGGTTGTTGGTGCTTGTGATCCACTGGCAAAACTGCTCCCATACTGACCCGCTTTCGCGTTGAGTTAAGGTGGTGGTCATTGCTTTATGATTCCTATGAAGTTTTCAAGGCAGACGGCAAGAGTTTGAGCGATCTGGACTATCGCTTTTTGGCAGCAAGTCAGGAACTAGAACAGCAGGAAACCCGAAATCGACTGGAGCAACGCAACCTTCGACAGCAGAACTTAATTTTGTCGCTGGGTAGTGTTGCCCTGTTGATTTCCACAG
>NZ_BLJI01000099.1 GCF_017312365.1 Chroococcus sp. FPU101 | reverse complement strand
TCTCGCTCCATTTGACGGGATGCTTCGATAATTTGGCGCATGACTGATTTACGATCGTCTGGTTCCCCATCTGTGATTACTAAGATTGTTTCTCCATTGGGTTTAGCGAGTCCTGCAACTTTGCGCTGAAAATAATTATCTAAAGCATCTTGTAAAACACTCGCTAGATCAGTACGTCCCATCGGTTCATTTTATATTCATCTTCAAACATTTTTCCAGCTAATTCATGAATCTTTAATTGATGCCATTCAGGTTCAATTTTATTTAATTCAGGGCTATAAGAAGGAAGAAAGAAAAACTCTAATCCTTTTTCTTTCCACTCTCTTTCTTTTTCTTTAACTCTTTTACTTTTATGAACAGTATAATTATCTAAAACAATTATTGTAATTTTTCCAGTTTTCTCAAAATCTTCTTTAGCTTTTTCAGCTTGCCAATCTATGACTTTTAAATAAACATCACTTTTAATTCCACCTAAAACTAATCCATACTCAAAACTGACATCTTTTTCATAAATTCCTATAATATTTAATCTTCTTCCTCTTCTGTGAGTTTGTTTAATTTCTTTTTGTTCTCCTTTTTTAATGTAAGTATAACTAACAGGACTCCACAGAGCAAACCCAGCCTCATCTAAATATTTCAATCTTACTAATCCTTGCTCCGCAAAACTTTCAATTGTTTCTAAATCACTTTTTTTTTGCTTTTTCTGTTGCAGATTTTGTTTTCCTTTTACACTTTGTTTAGTTCTTTTCCACCGCCAATCTTTTTTTTTAGAATTTTTCTTAAGCGTTCTCTACTTAGACATACTGACCGCTCTTCTTTGAGTTTTTCTACTAATTGATAACTATTGTAAGTCCTTGGTTCTTTTTCTAAACAATTTTCTATGAACTTAATATCTTCTTCTTGCCACTTAGGTTTTCTTCCCGTTCTTGGTGCATCAGATAATCCCTCAATTCCTTTAGTTATCCAACGATAAAAATTTTGACGAATTGTATTAGGAGAACATTTAAGATAATTAGCAATCTCAGTCACTTTCCATCCTCTTGCATTTAAAATTATTGCTTCGGCTCTTTCTCTTGTTCTTTTTGAGATTTTTAGATTAGTTTTGATGGCTAATAACTGTTCATCTTCTTCTGGAGTTAATCGGATTTTTAGAGGGGCTGGCATAACTTCAAAAACTGAGTTTTAATTCTTTTTCTATTTTACACTTAATTCTGACCACCTTAAACTAAAACCTGTTCGCTTTAACAGGATTTTAGCTTTAAATCTATCTATCCTAAACTCATGTCACTTTTAGCGAAAAGCAAATGAGCATTATTTCA
>NZ_BLJI01000098.1 GCF_017312365.1 Chroococcus sp. FPU101 | reverse complement strand
TACTAAGTTGCGAATTAGACTGTAATTCTCAAATGAGGAAAATAAGTCATGGAGCGTAAGCGTTCGGGTTGAGAATCAAGTTCCTTAAGAGCTTGACACAAAGTGTCCTCAACTTTATCCAAACTTAGAAACAGACGGTTAGAAAAATACTTTTCTCGAATCTCGTCCCATAAATGTTCGACTGGCATGACTTCAGGAGAATAAGGAGGTTGAAAGAGCAATCGTATATTGTTAGGAACAACGAGATTTTTGGCTCGATGCCAAGCCGCCTGATCTACTTGTAAGATGATGAAATAGTCGAAAAATTCTTGGGAGACCTGTTGTAGAAAAAGATTCATCATCCCTTGGTCAACTCTTGGCAGAAGCAGACAACTCATCCGTCCTAAAGCAGGAGCAACAGCCGCGTAGGCATAAATGTATTGTCTGACCACCTGTCGGTGAATCGTCGGTCGAAAACCCTTCGGACACCAACAACCCCGAACTTCTCCAGTACGACCAAATCGCCCTTCGTCGGCTGCCATCAAGATAACTGAACGATGTTCCGTCTCGGGTCGCTCCATTTTTAATTGTTCGATCACTAACGGAAAACTGTCTTTAAAATTCTCCACCTCTTCAGGTTTAGCTTTGGGATGACGACCCCTAGGCTTAATTTTGCGCCAATCATGTCGTTCGATTAGACGATAAATAGTCGTTTTGTGGACTTGATGCCCGACTTTGTTCTCAAAAGCTTGTTTGATTGCTATTTTTGTCGTTAGCTCTCCTTTTTTGGCTTGAGGTTCTAACTGAGCCAGCAAGTCTCTTTCTTCTTCTAAGCTTAAATAAGCTCTTTTTCGGTTTTCGGTTTTCGGTTTTTCAATCGCTGCTACACCCATGCGATTATAATCGCTGATTACTTGATGTACCGTTCTCAGTGTTGTTCCTGTATGTAACGCGATTTCTTGGGCGGGTCTGGGAGCTACTAAAGCGTTGTAGACAATCCACCATTTTTGCTGTTTTCTGTGATTATCTGTTGTACGGATCTTTTCTTGAATTTCTTCCGCCGTCAGATGCGGTAACACTCGACTGACTCTGGACATTTCTTCTTGATCTTCCTTTTCTTCTTTCTATTTAATTTTACGCTACAATTCGCAACTTGGTAAACAAGCGCAAGAGATCCTAGCAGCCGCCCAAGCGGAAGCGCAACAAATTGCGTCTCAACAGATCGCCGAAGCACAAGCTAAAGCGATCGCCCAGAAAGAAGCGGCATCTTTAGAGATTGCCCAACAAAAAGAAGCAGCAATGCAATCACTTGAACAACAGGTGGAAGCTCTGAGCCGTCAAATCATAGAAAAACTATTAGGGCCAGAGCTAGTTAAGTAACTTCGATTCTGCC
>NZ_BLJI01000097.1 GCF_017312365.1 Chroococcus sp. FPU101 | reverse complement strand
TTTTTTAGTCTAAACTCCAGTTATGAGTCAAGCGTTTGAAATCGGTTATCCATAGATTTACTACACTACTGAAAAATACTATACGAATGAATAGAGAGCCTATTTAAGAAATTTGCCAAAGGAGAAACATAAAATCGGCAAAAGAAAAACTTACAAAATTGGAAGGAAGCATTTAGGATTAAGAATAAGAATTAAAAGATTACAAAGAAAGACGATTTGTTATTTAAGGTCAGAGGAAATGCACAATATTGTTATCGGACTGTTTATTAATCTGGTACTAGGAAAGGAGTAGCGATTAAAAGACGATCCACACTGAGCGTAAATATGACCCTTGTTTAAATCCTTCTCATTTTATCAAATTACTTAAACTTGACAGTTTAATAGGTTGAATAGACGAAGAATTTCAGTATAATCAATAGTTAGAAGGCTCAGTCTCTAGTAGAGACGGTACACTTGAGTCATCAGCAAGATGCGATCATAAATAATCTGCGGGCTCATCCACTGGAGTAAAGTAATGAAGGAGTGGTACAAGGAAGACTTTGCATACATTCATGATGTTGGTTACAGTGATTACGCTCTTAAGTCGGCTCCTGGCATACTCGAAATTTTGGCTCAAAACAGCATTCTAGAAGGTCTAGTAGTGGACTTGGGCTGTGGAAGTGGATTATCAGCATTAGAACTCACGAAGGCGCATTATCAGGTTCTGGGTGTAGATATTTCTGAGTCTCTTGTGGCAATTGCTCGAACCAGAGTTCCAAGTGCTGAATTTCGAGTTGAGTCACTGTTTAAGATTGATATTCCATTTTGTCATGCTGTAATCTCAATTGGTGAATGTCTCAACTACCTGTTTGACAGCGATAACAATTGTCAAACACTTATTCAACTTTTTGAACGTATTTACAACGCATTAGCTCCAAGAGGTGTTTTTATTTTTGACGTTGCAGAGCCAGATCAGGTGATAGAAGGAAACAAAATTAAAAATTTTACCGAGGGGGAGGATTGGTTAGTCCTCATTGAGAAAGAAGAAGATCAAGCCCAGGCAATACTAAGCCGTCGTATTATCACTCTGCGTAAGGTAGAAGAGTATTACAGGCGAGATGACAAATTACATTATTTGCGGTTGTACAAGGCAGCAGATCTTACTGAGAAATTGAGACAAGTCGGTTTTACTGTTTGGAGTACAAGTAAACTGTTGAGCGTCTCCTCAAAAAACTGCTAAAGTTATTTAGGTTATTAGCTAAGTAGCTATTTTCAATTCGACTTGCTGTTAGAGGGACGGTTAGATCGGGAGTTGTAGAGACGGATTCAATTGGCGGTACAATCCCTGTTTTGAAACCTTCTATTTGTAAATTCTTATATAGGTGATGTGGAGAAGCACCATTTCCTCCGATGCCTGTGCTTCCATAGGGATCATTTGAACCATGAATTAAACCATTCACTA
>NZ_BLJI01000096.1 GCF_017312365.1 Chroococcus sp. FPU101 | reverse complement strand
CCTTGACTTTTGCAAGAGTTCTTTTCTACACTCAACGGTACGAATGGCTTTGCGATTAATGGAATTAATGATGATGACTATTCAGGTGCGTCTGTCAGTAGTGCAGGAGATGTTAACGGCGATGGTTTTGATGACCTTCTCATTGGCGCACCAGGCCCTGGCAATAGTAATTTAGGACAGAGCTATGTGGTGTTTGGTAAGAGTGGCGGCTTTGGTGCTAGTTTTAATCTTTCTACACTCAATGGAACGAATGGCTTTGCTCTTATTAATGGAATTGAAGTTAGATACGATTCAAAAAGTTTTGTCAGCAATGCAGGGGATGTAAATGGTGATGGGTTTGATGATCTTATTGTCGGCTCACACCATGTCGATACCAATGGCATATATGACGTAGGAAAGAGTTATGTAGTGTTTGGTAAGAGTGGCGGGTTTAGTGCAAATATCAACCTTTTGACCCTCAACGGAACGAACGGCTTTGCGATTAATGGGATTAATGCTGGTGACCAGTCAGGCTATTCTGTGAGCAGTGCAGGAGATGTTAACGGTGATGGGTTTGATGATCTGATTATCGGCGCATATGGTGCAGCGCAAAGTTATGTAGTGTTTGGCAAGAGTGGCGGGTTTAGTACCAGTATCAATCTTTCTACTCTTAACGGAACAAACGGCTTTACCATCGAGGGTGCAGGCACGTCTGTGAGTAGTGCAGGGGATGTTAACGGTGATGGTGTTGATGATCTAATCATTGGTGATGGAGTACAAAGTTATGTAATCTTCGGCCAAAGAGCCACTACTTTACCGCGTATCACATTAGCCGTTTCACCATCTAGTGTTACAGAAGATGGAACAGGCACCCTGATTTATACTTTTACCCGTACAGGTTCTCTAACAAGTCCTCTCACGGTTAACTTTACACGTGGTGGTACAGCTATTGATGGCGGTGATTACGCTGACTCTGGTAATAATGGAAACACCGTCACTTTTGCGGCCAACTCGGCTACAGCGAGATTTACAATTAGTCCCAGAGATGATACAACATTTGAACCCAATGAAACGGTCATTTTGACTCTTGCTAGTGGTACAGGATATACCCTTGGTACTACAACACCAGTTACAGGAACAATTCTTAATGACGATACGGCACCACGCATTACATTAGCCGTTTCACCAACAAGCGTTACAGAAAATGGAACCGCCAACCTGATTTACACTTTTACTCGTACTGGTTCTTTAACAAATCCTCTAACGGTGAACTATGGTATTACTGGAACCGCGACCAAAGGCACCGATTACGCTAATATCGGCACCAGTGTAACTTTTGCGGCTAACTCGGCTACTGCTAGAGTTACAGTTAACCCGACAGGTGATACAGTAGTCGAACCCAATGAAACGGTCATTTTGACTCTTGCTAGTGGCGCAGGATACACCATTGGCACCACAACACCTGTCACGGGAACTATTACGAATGATGATACGGCACCACGCATTACAT
>NZ_BLJI01000095.1 GCF_017312365.1 Chroococcus sp. FPU101 | reverse complement strand
GAAGAATCTTTTTCCCCTGATGGGTTAACTGTTGATAGCGAGGGTTGTCTTTGGTCTGCTATGTGGGATGGTTGGTGCATCATCCGTTTTGACCCGAATGGTAAAGAAATGTTACGGGTGTCTTTACCTGTGCCACGTCCAAGTAGTTGTACTTTTGGTGGAACGGATCTAACAACGCTTTATATTACAACTGCATCGATCGGTTTGAGTGAAGCAGATATTCAAGATAGTATTTTTTTAGTGTTATACCAATTCATTAAATGTTGGCTACAGATAAAGCCTCCAGAATGTACTGCCATCCAACAAGGGAAGCAATCACCTCTTGAGTCATCTGTGCCAACCGAACTTGCAACAAAGATCGCAACTCATCTAAATTGGTGGGCAGTTGCCATCGCAAACCTATCTTAAGATGTTGCCAAACCCGTTCAATGGGGTTGAGTTCTGGACAATGAGAAGGTTGGAACATCAGAATAATGTTGTCGGGAATTTTGAGTTTTTTGGCTTTGTGAAATCCACCATTATCCAATTGAATAATCAGCACACAATCAGGAAACTGTTGGGAGACTAGCTCAAGAAAAACCCCAAAACAATCACTGTTAAGATGGGTAAACTCAAAAAAGAAATGTTCTCCTGTACTGGGTTCAACCACTCCATAAAGATAGGTTGCTATGTATTGCCACTGCACCTTACCGATTGGCTTTACACCCCGACCTGTAATTTTCCTTCCACTAATAGTTTTTAGCCCAAGACGAGTTTCATCTTGGCACAAAAAACGGATCTTCTTGTTCAGTCCCATTACAGTAATTACTACCCAAGCGAGCATTGCTAAATCTTGGGCAAAGTTTTTTTAAAAGCTTCTAATCTCACTTGTTCCTGCTTGACGCTTTTTGAACGTGCTACTTTCGGCGAACCTTTGAGGCGATAATAGACTAATTGATGTACGGTTTGATAGTTGGCTCTGATCCCTAGCTTTTCTTCTAACCATTGACAAATTTCACCGTAACTGTTGAAACCCTCACTTTCTTGTAGCCTTTGGTCAAGAGCTTTTTCTGCCCATCTTGGAATGGCACGCGGACGACCAGTACTAACTCTTTCTTGCAATAATCCTTTTAATCCTTCTTCTCGATAACGTTTTAACCACTCTTGCACTGTCACTCGATGCCTGCCCAATATTTGCGCGGACTCTTGTACGGTTTTCGCTTTCCCACTTTTTAGTAAATACAATAGCTGTACTCTTTCTTTTCCTGCTCCTGTTTTCTGTTGTCCTAGCAGTTTTTTGAGAACTTCAGAACTTTCTGCAATTTCAATTTTGTAGACTCCTGCCATTGGTTTGTCCTTTTTGTCCTCATTTCTTTGATGAGTTTAACCTATCTGTAGCCTATTTTTCAATAATTGGTATAACTCAGAGATACAACAGTTCTGTTAGTACGCAATAAACTTAATAAAGTTAAATTGACTTAAAAGTATGTTTCAAAGTATTGGAATATCCAACACTTTGAAACTTATCGCCATTAATGTAATGGCGACATTAGAGTAATAGTGATTGGGGAAAGCACACTT
>NZ_BLJI01000094.1 GCF_017312365.1 Chroococcus sp. FPU101 | reverse complement strand
TTGAACCTCTCATGACTTTAGTCACGAGATTCCTGCTTCGCTGAGTTTAACTTGGATAACTCCAAGATTTACAAACTCTCCACAGGCGTTTTTTACAACCTCCGTCGCACCAACGGCGGTTAATAGCCTTATCCCTTCTTTCAAAATATTGGTAGCTGCGTTTTTGTCTCTCAAATGAGTAGTATTACAAGAATTACAGACCCATTCTCTAACACTTAAATCCTTAACTTTAGGATTAATAGAGCCACAACAAGAACAAGTTTGACTCGAAGGAAAAAAAGACGATATTTTCTGAATAATACGGTCATGCCAGTTAGCTTTATATTCTAACATCGATACAAATTTAGACCACGAAGCATCTTGAATGCTCTGTGCCAGCTTGTGATTTTTGACCATGTTAGCTACTCTTAAATCTTCAATACAGATAATTCCGTATTCCTTAATTAAACGAGTAGATAACTTATGTAGAAAATCGTCTCTAACATTAGTAACTTGAGCATACAACCGAGCTAACTTGATTTTCGCTAAAAGACGGTTGTTACTTCCCTTTTCTTTTCGAGAAAGATTTTTATGAGCTTTTTTAAGTTTCCTTAGATGTTTTTTGTAATATTTTGGATTTTGTATTTCTTCTCCTTTGTCTGTAATAGCGTATGATTTTAAACCTAAATCTAAACCTAGCTCTTTAGATGAGTCGGGAAGCTTTTCGATTTCAGTCTCACACAGAATACTAGCCAGATAATGACCGTCTTTGGAACGAGATACGGTAACATTGACTAACTTACCTGTAATCTCCTGAGATTTGTTAAACTTAACCCAACCGAGTTTAGGGAGCTTCAAATAATGCTCGTCGTACTCAATATTATTGTTAGTGAAGTTAGTTTTGTAGGATTGCTTAAAACAGTGTTTTTTCTTGAATTTAGGGAAACCGACTTTATTACTTGATTTCTTGGTGCGCTTACTTGCGCCGTGCGACGGCGCGTCCGCGCTCCGCTTTTTCAATCCTTCAAAAAAGTTTTTGTACGAAGTCTCTAAATTTTTCAAAGAGTTTTGTAAGGCAAACTTGTCAACTTCTGCTAACCAAGTCAATTCTTTCTTGAGTAAGGTTAGCTGTTGACTACATCCGTTATAGTTTAAGGTCATCCGTTCACTGCCTTTAAAAGGCAGTGCCTGCGGATGACTGCCCTCCGCAGTTTTCTTTTCCGTCTCATACAATTCTTTTCTTAAAGCTAAAAAGCGATTGTAAATAAACCTAGCACACCCAATTGTTTTGTTGATTTGGGTTTGTTGTTTTTTGTTTGGTTGCAATCTAACTTTAAACGCCTTCTGAACTATCATTTTGAGACTCAATATATTTCTTTATTTGAGATTCCGTATTTTCAGAAACCGTTGCTACAAAATATGACGGATTCCAGAGGTGTCCACCCCATAATTTAGTTTTGATTTTGGGAAACTTCAGAAACAACTTTCTTGCTGATATTCCTTTCAAATACTTAACAAGGCTAGGAATGGTATGTTGTGGAGTAGCAGATACTAAAACATGGACATGGTCAGTTACAACCTCAAGGCTTTCTACTCTAAAATCATATTTAATGGCAATCTCCGTTAGTAGTTCTTTGAGGTAATCTGCTATTTCACCCTCTAAGACATTTTTCTTGTATTTGACACACCACACAATATGATATTCAATGGCATAAACATAACCTCTACCGTGCTTTACTTCCATCTAAGATTATACTATATACATGACCATCTGCATAGTAGCATAAATTATTGAGAGCGTCTAACTACATGACTGAAGTCACGAGTGTGCGACGCTCACCAATCAA
>NZ_BLJI01000093.1 GCF_017312365.1 Chroococcus sp. FPU101 | reverse complement strand
TCTCATTGTCCAGAACTCAACCCCATTGAACGGGTTTGGCAACATCTTAAGATAGGTTTGCGATGGCAACTGCCCACCAATTTAGATGAGTTGCGATCTTTGTTGCAAGTTCGGTTGGCACAGATGACTCAAGAGGTGATTGCTTCCCTTGTTGGATGGCAGTACATTCTGGAGGCTTTATCTGTAGCCAACATTTAATGAATTGGTATAACTCTAATATCGCTTCTGTTCCCCGTTTACACCAGAATTTTTAGGCATGATAAACAGGCATTTTTAAAGAATTCCTGAGATGCTTTGCTATGAGTAAACAGAACCAACCGAGTATTCTAACTATCGTTTCTTAAAATGCCTAAAATGAAAGTGTCTTTCCTGATCTACAATGATTCAAAAAAAGAATAAAACTCGGAAGATATTGAGCGATCGCTGCATAACTCAAAAAACCGAAGAAGTTGAAAACTAAAAAAGTGGATTGCTCAAGTATTCTTGTTCTAGTTACCATACTCTAGCAATGGCTAGTCTTAGCCGACTTATGTTCCTTTTAAAAAAGCTTTTTGAACTACGCCCTTTTTGCAAGTCTAATCTTTAGTTTCAATACGAGTAGTGAAGACCAATAAAGCAGCAATCAGCACGATCGCAATCAGTAATTCTGTCAAAGATTTAGTCATGACAAGTTTAAGCAGTAAAACAGCTTCTATGCTTGAGAGGATAATGAAGATAGCCCACCACTTTTTTGATGTCATTTTGAAGCCTCTCATTTTCTTACTAAGGGAGTAGTTTAACATTACTCCGTAAAAATATTGCCTCTTAAGGCTTTAATTTGACTGCGTTTTGTTTTGCTATCCATGCGTCTTTTTTTGGCACTACGAGAGGGTTTAGTGGGTTTCCGTTTCACAGGTGTGAGCGTAACACTTTTGATTAAGTTTTGTAGACGTTGCAATGCGTCTTCTTTATTTTGTTCTTGAGTACGGTGTTGTTGCGCTTTAATAACGATTATCCCCTCTTTGGTGATGCGTTGATCGTCTAAATTAAGTAAACGTTCCTTGTAGAGAGGAGATAAGGAAGAGGCGTTGATATCAAAGCGTAGATGTATGGCTGTGGCGACTTTGTTGACGTTTTGACCTCCTGCGCCTTGAGAACGGATAGCAGTAAGGCTGATTTCGCTTAGAGGGAGGATAGTGTTGTTAGTTATCTGTAGCATAGACAGAGGGTTATTTTAGGGCTTCTTGATTGATGTTTATATGGTTAAATGTAGTTCAAAAAGCCAAACGACTAGAACAAAAATATTAATTTTATGATAACAGAGGACTACAAGAGTCATTTGACCAGTAGGACGCATCGCGTTCGCGGCTCTCTCCCAAAGATCGCTTTTAGCGAGTGCCGTTAGCACCGCTCACTCCTAACCATCTTCGACCCTCAGTTAATGCAGCTTCGGGTGTATAGTAAATTTCTTCGTTTCCCATGACTTCACTCGTTGCCGTTACTACGCGGAATTGATAGCAGCAACGAGGCGAGTAGTAGACTAACAACAATTTTCCTCCTTCAATTCCAAATAAGTGATGAATAATTGTCTCTGTCATTTGTTATCCTCTTTGTCTTTACTCTTCATGATTATAGGTTGAGCGAGTTAGAATAAATTGAATTACAAGAACGATCGCCTATTCATGCCAAGCAAGAAAATCCAAGTTCGAGAATACACCGTCCGAGCGCATCAACGTACTATCCACACCCGAACCTTTAAGTTCATTTGTTCTTACTGTAACGATTCTTGTGAAAGAGAAACTTACGCTACAGCTTGTCCAAAGTACGGGAATCAGTGCAACGGAGTCAACCGTAAGTGTTTACGGTTTCAACACGAACTAAAAAAATCGAGTTAAGCTAGATTTTAAATACGAAAATACTATTTATTAGATGATGAACGACAAATATCGTCAAATTCCAGAAGGGGTTTACCAACGACTGTTGGAATATTTACAAATACACGCTGTCACGGATAGTTGTTATCTTCTACAAAATAAA
>NZ_BLJI01000092.1 GCF_017312365.1 Chroococcus sp. FPU101 | reverse complement strand
TAATTCGCAACTTAGTATCAATCCCTCAGTGGGCGTTCTCTAACCTCCCAAAACGGTCATAATGGAAATGGAAATGGTAACGGAAATGGACATAACGGGAACGGTCATCGTTCTGCTGAACAACAGGCTATTTCTACCCTGTTAGCCTCATGGAAACGGGTTGTCGAGGAGAATTTATTTACCAGAGGTGGTTAATTATAAATGAAAACACTAAAGCGCATCACTTTTAATCCCGAAGTAATGGGCGGAAAGCCTTGTATTCGGGGAATGCGTGTCACCGTAGGTACAATTGTCGGATTAGTTGCTGCTGGTCGTTCTTTTCAAGATATTTTACAAGCTTATCCTTATCTAGAAGAAGCCGATATTTATGAAGCCTTAACTTATGCTGCATGGCGCACCGAAGAAATTGAGATTTCTTTAGTTTAAATAGACATTCTTTTCATTTAAAAAACATGAATGAAAATTTTAATTGATATGAACTTATCGCCCGATTGGGTAGCCACGTTGGCAAAATATAGGATTGAATCTGTTCATTGGTCAACGATTGGCGATTTTGGGGCTACTGACCGAGTTATTATGGAATGGGCAGTTACTCATAACTATATTATCTTGACCAACGATCTTGATTTTGGAGCAATCTTAGCTTCTAGTGGGGCAACATCTCCTAGTGTCATTCAAATACGTACTCAAGATTTATTTCCTGAGTCTTTAGAAAATGAATTAATCAAAGCTTTAAATCAGTTTCAAGAACAACTTCAAGAAGGAGCATTAATAACAATTGACTTAAATCGTTCTAAAATTAGAGTTTTACCGATAAATAAGAATAATTAAACCTCAAAATCAAATTTAAGATAGATAATTTTAAGGAATTACAAGATGCCTATTCAAGAAATTAAAGAACAAATTACGCAATACCTTGAACAACTTCCCGAACAACAACTTCATCAACTTGCTGACTATGCTGCTCAATTAGTTCATGAACAACAAGCAAGTTCAGAAAAGAAAAGACAACTCATTCATTCTCTTAGAGGAAAATATGCCAACTCTCTTAGTTCTAGTGAAGCATTTGCCTTCAACAAACAAGATGAAATTGATTGGGAAGAACGAACTAGATGAATATTATTCTTGATGCCTGTGCTGTTATTGCTTATATTCGAGACGAAACAGGTGCCGAACAGGTAGAAAACTATCTAGCTGATGAGCAGCATACGTGTCTGATTCACGTGATTAATCTCTGTGAAGTTTACTATGATGTTCTGAGAGATTCTTCTAGAACTGAAGCAGAAGCAATGCTCGATGATTTAAAAGCTATAGGTGTTATTTTTCGGGATGATATCGATCAGAATTTCTGGCAAGCTGTCGCTTCTTATAAAGCTACTATCAGGAGAGTATCTTTAGCGGATTGTTTTGCTTTAGCTTTGACAAAACGAATTAATGGAATGCTTCTAACCTCAGATCATAAAGAATTTGACCCCATTGTTCCTCTAGGAATCTGCCAGATTAATTTTATCAGATGAAGATTCAGACAAAAGATTGGGAACACTAAGGAGAAAGATATCGATTACTAACAGTTTTCCCTTGCATGAATAACGCCTATCAACTCAAACCCTGGACACAAGTCGTTGCACCTCACCCCGATGTCATCAGCAATGTCGAAAATGCAACTTTTGCCGCCAGTTTAGGCGCAGTCATCCGTAATGAATCAACCTGCCTTGAAGTTTATCGCAAAGCTAAAAAATTTTTCGAGGCGACTTATCTCACTAAAGAGTTGAAGGAGTTATTAAAAGATGTCTTAAACGGACTTTGTGGCGGTTCGGGCGATCGCGTCCTCCAGCTACGAACACCCTTTGGTGGTGGTAAAACCCACTCCCTTGTTAGTCTGTACCATATCACCCAACATCGTCAGGAATTAGCAGATATCGAGGAAATTGCTGCCCTACCGAACCCTGGTAAAGTCGATGTACTCTCCTTCATCGGTTTAGACATGGATGCGGCTACAGGTGCAAAACTCCCCGACTCCCCTCAGTTATATACTCCCTGGGGATACCTCGCATGGCAGTTAGGCGGTTATGAAGCCTATCAATTAGTCGAAGCACAGGATAAACAAAGGATCGCCCCAGGTAACGATATTCTCCGTCAACTGATTGGCGATCGCCCAATTCTCATCTTGATCGATGAATTTTTAGTCTATGTTGAGAACGCAATGGCTTTAAACGTCAGTGATTCAACGCTGGGACGGCAAGTATTAACCTTCATGCAAAAACTCACTGAAGTTGTGCGAGAACTTCCTAAAACCGTCCTAGTTTATTCCCTACAAGCCAGTGTACAAGAAGCGATCGGCAATGAAGGCCTACTCAGCGTACTCGATAAATTAGTCAACCGCATCGATGCCAAAAAAGAACCCGTTTCGGGTGATGATGTCATGAAAGTGGTACAACGTCGTCTGTTTACCGATCTTGGCGATCCCGCATTGATTCAAGAAGTGGCACACCAACAAGCTCAACTTTTCTGTAAATATCGAGAAACCTTTTGTGAAACAGACAGAGAACGTCAGGAAGTCCAACAGCAAGCGGAAATTTTAGCTGATCGCATCCAGTCCAGTTATCCGTTTCATCCCGATTTATACCAATTCATTAAATG
>NZ_BLJI01000091.1 GCF_017312365.1 Chroococcus sp. FPU101 | reverse complement strand
AACAACTACATTTACCATAAAATTTTTAACCATTTTGTTAGCACTATTAATAATCTACATCCTGAAAATATCCTTGGCTGATGTTTTGGGAAATCCTTTCTAAATGTTAAATTTGCTGAGGAACATTTGTAGGAAAATGAGTGAATTGATGTCGTTAGAGTGATTAGCCCATTTTAAAAACTAAGCCGACGTGTCACCACGCCGACTCGTCTTCAGAACCGTACGTGAGACTTTCACCTCATACGGCTCCTCTCCTTTTAGGCTCTCATGAGTACCAGTGCGACTACCATCGCTGGTAGTTTTTGTATGGTGACAATGGCGATGTAATAATTGAAGATTGTCATAGGTGTCTTTTCC
Source organism: Chroococcus sp. FPU101 (assembly GCF_017312365.1). Taxonomy (GTDB): domain Bacteria; phylum Cyanobacteriota; class Cyanobacteriia; order Cyanobacteriales; family Microcystaceae; genus Chroococcus. Next base: position 2,490 of record NZ_BLJI01000091.1, on the reverse strand, counting down.
TCCAAGAGATTTGGGAAGAATATGGTCGATTTCTATAACACTCTCATCATCAAAGTAAAATCCACATATCTTACATTTTCCTTTCTGTTGTTTCAAAAGTTGGGCAATTCTTGGTGTTAGGTCTGGGTGTTTCCCCATTCTAGTACCCCAATAGGTCGAGTCTCCATCGTATGGGCTTTTGGTTCCTTTGACTTTGATATGCCTGATAATGGCAGTTTCAAGATGTGTATACAGTTTGATGTATTTATCCTCTTTACTTATCTTTTGTGCAAAAGTCCATGTGTTTTGCCCTATGTGATGCCAATATTTGTTACTGACCCACGTTTTGGATTTATTTGGATGACGACGATATGCCCATCTTTGAAGCTTTTGGAATAGTAAGTGACTCAGTTTGCTGTAGGTTTCTTTGCTACAGACTGACCGATAATAGTTAGACCATCCTCTAACCATAGGGTTAAGATGCTTGATTAGTGCTGCCTGTGGTGAGGCATTATCTCTATCTATTTGTTCGGCTAGTTTTCTATAGTGTATGAGAACCTTTTCCTTACTTGGTTTGATTAGAGTTTTAAATCCAAGTATTTCCCCGTTAGTATTCCTTCCTGATTGGTATTTTCCTACAGGATATTGCCTTATATTGAATCCCAGAAAGTCAAATCCTGCTTTCTGATTTTCATGTTCAAGTAAGGTGTGTACGATTCGGGTTTTACTTGGTTTCAATTCCAAACCCATTCCTTTGAGCCATTCTTCAAGAATTTCTTTGGCTTTTATTACCTTTTCAAGGTTTTCATGGAGAACTACTAAGTCATCGGCGTATCTGATTAGTGATGCACCTTTGATTTTGCTTGTGATAAGCATTTCCATTCCATGTAAGGCGATATTTGCCAGTAGTGGGCTAATAACTCCTCCTTGGGGTGTTCCAGTTTCAGTGGGGAATAGTTCTCCATTCATGAGAACCCCCGCTTTTAACCAAGCTTTGATTTGTCTGTTTACGCTAGGGAAGGTGTTAAGCTTCTTGATTAAGGCTTCTTGGTTTATTTGGTCAAAGCATTTTTGAATATCCGCATCAAGTACAAATTTAGACTTGTATCTGATTTGGCGAAAGATTGCTTCGATTGCGTCGTGACAACCTCTTCCAGGGCGGAAACCATATGAGTTACCTTCAAATCGGGCTTCCCATTCGGGTTCCAATGCTGCCTTGACAAGGGCTTGCATTGCTCTATCGTACATTGTTGGTATTCCAAGAGGTCTTTTTTCTCCGTTGGCTTTTGGTATCCAGACTCGTCTGACGGGTTTGGCTTTATCCTTCAGTTTCAATTGACCGACGAGTTCAAATCGTTGTTTAGGTGATAGGGATTTTACTCCATCTACTCCTGCTGTGATTTTTCCTTGATTATCTTGAGATACCTTTCTGACTGCTAGTAGCTTTGCATAATATGACCTTAGTAAGGTTTTCTGAAGTTTGCGAACTTTACGTTTGTCACCGTTTTGACTGGCTTGATAGATTCTCTTTTGAAGCTTAAAGACAGCTTTCATGACTTTACGCCATTTAATCTGACTCCATCCCACAGTATTCGGTTTTGAATCTGTATTAGGCATATATACCCCTAATTGTTTTCTATCTTCCTAAAAACAGTGTCTACGTCTGCATATCTTAGGCATTATCCTAAGCTTTGGCTTCTTAGACAATCTTTCGTGCCTCAGTACCTACCAATTGATAGATTTTGCGTCTTGGTTGACTACTGTTACCTTTCGACCTTGTAACAGAGTATCTGAGCTAGTTACTTCGTTCCCAATAACCGTTGGTATGAATCGTTAGGATGTTTTCCTTTGTACCGAGTTCAGAAAGGTGTGTACATTGAGGATTAAATTCCAATGTATTCTATTTGAACTATTACCTTTTTGGTTATAGCCTGTCAGTCTATTTGGCTATTTAGCAGTAACGATACTTTGGGATGTCTATACATCGAGGTCTAAATAGTGTGGGATTCTTAGGCATCTTAAAGAATCCATTTGTTCGACCTTTTGCCTTTTGGCTACAGCTTATCAGTCTATTTAGCTGTTTCGGGATAACGATGTTTTATGTGACACTTTGCTTGCGCTATCCATAGATTCTTGCTAGAGGCACACCATTTTTAGACTAGCAGTGTTAACCCCGTTTATTCCCGCTTCAGAGATTGAAGACCAATCGCTACTCTGGGGAATATGCTTTCACCTACACACCATAGGGAGAGGGCTTGAAGTTGATGTAATCTTATTCTCACCTCTACGTTTATTGAGTTATCAAGGTTCAGGGTTGACTACTATAAAGTAGTTTTGTTAACCTTGTTAGTCATCCTTGAGTATTTCTACTCATTTCGACCTTAATTGGCAACTCACCAAATTGTGTAATCAATATTCCCCTGTTTTCTAAATAATTGCCATGCTCATCAATCAATCGATAACGAAAATAATGACCTGTTGCGCTACTATCAATCGCATGACCGAGATAAT
>NZ_BLJI01000090.1 GCF_017312365.1 Chroococcus sp. FPU101 | reverse complement strand
AAAGATGCTTTAAGAGTGTTTATTAAAGTCTGCGCTAAATTAGATTTTCAGAATTGGATTCAAATCTCACAAACTGATCTTGCAAAAGAATTAAATATAGACAAATATAGAATTTCTAAAGCTTTTAAACTTCTAACGGAAAAAGGTATAGTATTATCTGGCCCAAAAGCTGGTCGCTCTTTTGCTTATCGCCTAAACCCTGATTATGGCTGGAAAGGCAAAGTTAAAAACCTTAATGAGTACCGCCAGGAACAACAAGATCGGGAAAATCGAGAGTTTAAAAACAAACACCTCAGAGCCGTAGACAATCCCATCAAACCTGATGAATCTGAGTGATTACTTCTTTCCCATCCGCCCAAACAACCGTAAGAGTAAATCGAATATCTTTAATCGCTCAACTGTTATTGATGTCAGAGATTCCATCTCTCACACTCTCTAAGGGCAGATGGGAAGAAAATCTCATCTCCTTGCTAACTTGTCAACTTGTTAACCACTTAACTTTTTAACTTCCTAGTTTTTCATCTTCTCCCCGCGATCGCCCTCGGAAGCTTCTTGTATCAATAAAACTTGATATGTGCTTTAAAGTCTTCTCTAATTCATGAACTGATGAGCTTTACAGCCTGCTACGCGGTCATAGTTCGATAAGAGCGCGTAACCCACCTCTAAGCTAGTTGCTGACAGGATTCTTAGTTAATTTAACTCTTTTTTGGGCAGATGGGAAAGAAGTTAACCCAATCTCCCTAGCAGCTTCTTCCAAATCTAACCCCCTCAAAAAATGCCCCTAAAAGCTTCATTATCTTCTAAACGACATTTATATTTGCCCTTCGGAGCAACCCGCCTCAAATCGCTTTTTCTCCTCAACAGAGAAGATATTCTTTTCCCATCCGCCCGAAAAAGAAATTAAACGGAGGGCGATCGCCTTTCACTTTGACTCAAGATTTAATAGATGGGCAGATGGGAAAGAAGTTTACTTTCTGTCTACTTAACTTGTCAGCTATTTAACTTGTCAACAAGTTAACTTATTATATGGTTGTAGTGTTAGCAAGTATTAAAGTCATTTTGTCCTCTGGTTAGATCACCTGAATAACTCCTTAGTCATTAACTGTTATTAACTGTAAACAGTACTTATTAGTCATTAACTGTAAACTACATTACTAAAGTTATTTACAGTTAACAACCTAAGTTAACTATTAGCTAATTTATTTATTTACTGTAATCTTTGGTAAATTTTTATAGATGGTTACTTAAAGTTGTAAACTTATTATATATTTTATCAGGTTCTTATCCTACAATGGTTTTAGCTATGTTAATTACTATAATTTACAGTCCTTTACTCTAAAAATTATGTCGACGCTCAGAATGGTTAGAGCAACATATTAAGATCCAAGCCTACCTCTATGCTGACTTGTCAGCTAAACTCACTGCTTGGATGAAAGAAAAAAACATCACTCAACTTTTACAGGCAATAGTAGCCATCCTCGAACATTATCTAAATGATCGCTTCCATCTGAGATCTCAAATATTATTCGATTTCACTTATAGAGAAGAGTGGAGTCTTTTATTTGACTCTAACGACTTACTAAAAATCCCTCTCAGTTTCATCGATCAATTGTTGATGTCGTTCCATCTCCCTCCTAGCTCTAACTTGAGCTTTTCGTATATTTGACAGCCAACTTTTGATGTAGTAATCTAAAGCAGAGAATAAAGATAATCCAACAGAAAACTCAATTAAGAAGCTTTGTGTTAGACCAGAAAAGTAATATCCAAAAAAACCTAATACTAAAGAAAATACTATTAATCCAACGTTAAATTTCCATCCTAATTTTAATCCAATTGGTATTAAGTAAAGGATAGTTAAAAACATAATAATTGAGGCAGAAATTTCACTAAATATAGCCTGCGAAAACGAACCAACAGGTCTAAAATAGGCAAGATAGCCAAAGAAAAATGCGACAGATAAAAGAGCAAAAACAAAAAGGATTAAAAATACTTTAATTGATAAAAAACGTATTTTTAGTAGTTTATGTACAAAAGGAGCTGCAGCTAGAAATTGTGCGTCTATGTAAGGCTGCAATGCATCGTAATTGATCCAAGATTCTTGAATATCATCTGGATCTGGAGTACTATAAATATTACGCATTATCTGGATTTAGTAAAGAGTTTATTAAATAGTATAAGCATTTGTTTGATATAAAACATTAATATTTAACTCTTTTTTAGCCAGCATACCCCGCCTATATACAAATGCTTCTCACTTCGTTTCAAGTTGGGGCGGGGTACTGGTTAGGGGGTTCCCCCCTAAAACCCCCAATGGACTAAGAAGAAAAAATCTTTTTTTACTTTAGAAAACGATTAACTAATCGAGTTAACAATTATCTTCTTTCCCATCTGCCCAAAAAAAATCTTTGGGTAATCAAGGCTGATCGCCTTGTAAATCGTGGCTCCTGTCGTCGCCAACTACCTTCACTACCCCCTCGCGATCCGCCCCCTGGGGGCTGCTCCAATCGACTCATAAGTTTAACTGATAAGCGTAGCTTATCCTTTTATGATACAAAGACAAATAAAAAAACTTATCAGTGGCTCTACATAAGAATTACAGAAGTCGATTGTTGTCAAATAACACAACTTAGTTGTAAAATAACACAACAATCACCAGAAATGGAGCTAATTATGAGCATGAGACGTGGAAAAAATACTCGTCACATATCCCAGTACGATAACCAAACAGGTGAATTATTACAAGGTGTGATTGTTTATTGTGGAGTTAAATGCAATCCGTATAAAGGTGGATTTCTTATGAATAATCAAGAAGCACTCGATTTGTTAGCTGAAGATGAAGACATGACA
>NZ_BLJI01000089.1 GCF_017312365.1 Chroococcus sp. FPU101 | reverse complement strand
GGCAAATTAGTCTAAACTCCAGTCATAAATGTTCGAGATGTTTTATCCACATTTTTATGTCGCTACCCTCTGTTAGTCTAAATCTTCCGAAATGTTGCGATATTCAGTATGATTATTAATGTGTTATTTAAGATTTTAGGAAATCTCTCTAGCCAGCTAATCCACTACTTATTCACCAACGCTGTAGGGTGCAGTAGAAAATTGAACTTGTCGATGAAGTGAATTATTGTAAAGCTGTGTTAAGCTTCAAGGGTTGGGTAGAAGCGTATTTTTCAAGTAGGTGTTTCAATGCTGAAGTTCTACTACAATCCGATTTCTGTCAATACGCTTCGCGTATGGGTCGCATTGTTAGAAAAACAGGTACCGTTTGAGCCGATTTTGGTCACCCTTGATGGTGATCAATTTGAGACTGACTTCACAGCAGTTAATCCACTCCAGCGGATTCCCGTTATTGTAGACAATGGATTTAGAATTATTGAGTCGTTGGCAATTTTAGATTACCTAGAAGCCAAATATCCAACTCGATCATTGATGCCAAGCCAGCCTGAAGATGTGGCTAAGGTGCGAATAGTCGAGATGGTTGCCGTCAATGAGCTTCAACCAGCTACGGTTCCATTAACTCGCTCTTTGGTAGGACTAGATATTGATGATCAAAAGCTTGATGCGGCAAAAAAGCGAATTATCTCTGTGATGCTATTTTATGAGGATCTCTTAGGCACTCATTCTTACTTTATCGGAGAAGAAATAACACTAGCAGATATCGTTGCGGGAACCATAGTTCCCTCATTGCCTATGTTTGGTTTCTCCTTCGATCTCTACCCTCGTCTCAAAGCTTGGTCAGAAAGACTTTTAATGCGTGAAAGTTGGCAACAAATAACGCCACAGCCTGAAGTTATGGAGGCTGCTTTGCCAATAGTTAGAAAAATCTTAGAGCAGCGATTGTAGCGATCTCGTCTATTAGAGAGTCAATTCTGGTGTTATGTACCAAGATAAATAGGTTCTTAGATGAGAAAGAAGTTTTCAATATTGGAGATCCCAAGGGGACTCGCCTACGGCGATCGCGTTATTGATATCATAACAGAGGTCAAAGGTGTTGTCGTCGATTTTAAGGATGGCAGGGTCGTGTTTGATTGTCGGGAGTTCGGACGGTGTTCACGCCCTTCGGAACTATTGTTCAAACTTAACTCGAAAATGTAGAAAGAAGAATTTAGCGATCGGCGATTGCCTTTAGCATACGTTCAGACGTACTAACTATTTCATAGATAGTTTGAGCAACTTTGGAAAACTAATAGAAGTAATCGCCATGAAAAGACTCAAAAAACAAATAGATAACTCAAAGAGAGGCTGAAATGTAATAGACAAAATCAAAGCTCGTTGGTTGGCACACAGAGGTGATTAGTTTGTTCAAATCTTCCTTTAGATTCTTACTGCTTATTTTACAGACACCTATATATAATTACTGATTCTAGACAAGATTAAGTACTCTTCTGTTTTATTATTGACGACCAATTTGAATAAATTTAACTTAACTTTAAGTCCTAAAGCTTCAAGAAGTTGCTCAAAATTGATGTCTTTCCAACTGATTTGAGCAGAACTTTCAAGACTTAATTCGCCTTGTTTAAGACTCATTAACACAGTAGAACCATTTTTCAGGCTGAAAAACAGTGCATTTAAAAGCTTCAATTGATTTCGCGCTATTGTATAGTAAACTTGCTCTTTTTCAATTCTAACTTCTTCTGGTAGACTTCCACGAGGAATTTGACCACCCAAAAATGTTTTCCAAATTCCAAGAAGAATACGATAAAAAAAAGAATCAGCTTGAAACTCAGGAGGATCTAATAAACGAAGCTGTCCTTCAATAGAATCTTCATAAAGTGTGAGCTTCTCTGGAGTAAAATGAACTTTGATATCAAACCCTTTGTAGTCTAATGTGGCTATCAATCCTTCTTCAGAATCAGGTTCTAAACTTTTTAAGTTTTCCACTTTAGAAACAGCTTGTTGACAGAGAAGTAAAACGGTTTTTTGTTTCAAAACTAATTGATTAGATTCTGAATTAAAACTAAGATATTCATTCAAAAAATCTTGTAGAAAATTGCTAGATGCTTCAAAAGTTTTTTTAAATTGATTAATTACATTCATAGTAATATCTGATAACTGTTGTCAAATCTGTTTGATTTATTGTTATTTTATTTGTTGATTTGCTCCTAGTCTTTCGAGAATCAAGTTTTACCTTGTTAAATAAAATCCTAATTGAATAATTCTAGAGCAGAATGATCTCTATAGCAATCAGCAATGATTGATGAGAAAAAACCAGACATTGATAGCTTTAGCAAGCTCAACAAATCTTGAATAATTTTTCACTTAAATAACCACTTTACTATTGTAAAATCTTGGTAAAAATGCCAATATTTTCGTACCATTTCTTTTCCTTGTAGCGAAACATCTTCTATTTGATTTTGTTCAGTACTGGAGTTTAGCTGACGGGGTAACAACCGCTTTAAAACCTTATGGTGAAGCCTTTGAGCTAGTTGACCGTAGAAAAAGATTAAAGCTTATATATAGGCTTGACGAGCATCAATAAATGATCGCTCTGAACGCAAAGCCTGATTCTCCTGCTAAATGTTTCTGTTTTTTGATGAAATGGCTAGACAATTTTTTTCAAGGCTTATAGGCTGAAAGCCTGATTTGGCAAAGCTTCTAAAATGCTTGCCACTCCGTCAGCTATTTTTCACTCACCTAAAGCAAAGTGCTATGTTGCTCACTTGATCTGTGTAACCATGCAGATAGCTACCTTCCCTGACTAACAAAACTGAACTCTGTATTACTACAAAATGGTGAGGCTTTCACTACCCTCAGTTTCCCTAATAGAAGTTTACATTTCGTTACAATTTTAAGTAAAGGTCAGTCGAACCGTAGATTTCGCGCCTCAAAAATAGGAGGTTGTCCGATGAACGGCAACATA
>NZ_BLJI01000088.1 GCF_017312365.1 Chroococcus sp. FPU101 | reverse complement strand
GAGGTGATTAGGATACTAAAAGAAGCACTAACTTTAAAAGCTAATGCAGGTGGTGCTATAAAAGAAAAAATTAGAAAGGTTATAGATTTACTTCAATAATTTTTCTAGTTTTTTTCTTAATTTAGCTAAAATAGTTTCTTCAAAATCTGATTTATCTATAGGTTCCGAAGCATTTAAAGTATAAAAAAGTTCACCTTTTACTTCCCCATTACTACCAATAGATTTTAAGCGTTCTTGAGCATCTTCAAAGGAAGTAGCAAAAATTTCAAATCCTTGTTTCTTATTTCCGTGTTTGTACTCACAAAGATATTTGGAAAAATCTGTATTATCAATTTGATGTGTATTGTTCATGATTAAAGAAATGTATTACAAAGTGTATCAAGACAATGCGCGTTTGTGGCGTTGGACATTTTATGCAAGTAACAGTGAGCCGATAGCTGTTTCATCAGAAAGCTATACTACTCTTTTAAATTGTAAAAACGCAATAAAAATTGTACAATCTTCTAATTTTGCCCCAATTAAAACAGCAGATGGAAGGCTCATATAAACCAGTTATAGCTCTGCGGTGACTGGACCTTGCAACACATTAATCAGTCACTCCGTACAATATGGCGCAAGGTCAGTCAATAACTGGAAACGGGAGAGTTCTAAGAGGGTTACACCCTCTCGCGCAATCTTTAGGTAAGTAAATTAATTAGTTGGAGAAGCTTATCTTTTATCCCATCTGCCCTCCGTTAGTTCCGAAAGCAGGAATTGAAAGCGGAGTGAGAACGTGGTACTAAAAACAATAGTATAAATATTCAATTTAAGTCATTCTGGTTTTCAAGATAGACAGGTATTAATCCTCCAGATTCACCGAGAACTTCTCCATTAGTTTTTAAAGCTGTTATGCGTTCTTTAGCTTCTCCAGGTGATGTTGCTTGAATATGAAAAGCGTAGTAGCTATTTCCGTATCTATACTGACACGCATACGTTTTGTATTTGTTAGTATCCATATGATTTCTGTTGTGAAAATACTTTTATGTTTATGTACTTTGAACCGTATAAAGATGAGAATAATCAATGGGTTTGGAGATTATGGTCACCTGACGGCAGCGAAGTAATGGCTTACTCAGGCAAGAGCTACGCTAAATATTCAGAATGTTTAGAAGCCATACGATTTGTGAAATGCTGCAAAGATGCACTTGTTCACGCAAAAACTGACACTTTCCCGTCGGCTGAGGAAATATTGCGCTTAAAGGGTTTTAAATAGTCATGGAGTTCGGCCTTCAGCCGCCTAGGGCGGCGACTTGAATCATTAAGGGATAACTGCGACGCTTAAGTCTTTGGTTGAAAAGATAACTTCTTGCGTTATTAGAGTTTCTGATTAGAACAGTCACTTATTGCGTATGGCATAACTTTGACCGAAACTAGAGTTTTTGAGTAAATCAGTTAATCAATAAATCAATATCGGGTAAAATAGTGTGTATGAGTAGTAAAACTATGAGAAGCCATTACAGAGAAGATAAAGCGATTGAAGTTGCATCTCTCCTTCTTATAAAGGAAGGGAGGGAAATGAATTACACCAAGTTAATCAAATTGATGTATATCATTGAAAGAGAGGCTATCTCACGTTGGGGATTACCTGTAATTTACGATGATTATTATTCTTTAAATTGCGGGCCAATCTTGAGTAATACGTTGGACAACATTACGGGTAATAGTTACTACAGGCAACCCTCTGCTGATTGGGAACGTTACATTATTCCTGATGGTAGATTTAATGTGCGTTTGGAAACTGAGCGTAAAGTCGGAAAGTTAAATCGGGCTGAAGTCAAGCTGATTGATGAGATATACGAACGTTTTGGTGGGATGACATGGGAAGATCTAATCGATTGGACACATGACCAAAAAAATGTTCCAGAGTGGGAAAATCCAAAAGGTTCTAGGCTCCCAATTGAAATTAAAACAATTTTAATGCAATCTGGGTTTCAAGAAGACGAAATTAATGAGATTTTAGAAGAAATAGAAGTAAGTCAATCAGCAAGGGAGCTATTGGCGGTTTAATGTGTGACAACAATAGTTACTCTGTTAAAATCTCAGATCTTTATCCTGGCACAACTTTTCTTTATCGCAAAAATAGTTATTCTATCTCCCATCTTTATATTATTCTTACTGATTGTGAGGATGTTAACGGTGTTCTCTGTGTTGTTTCGGTAAATATTACCACTCAAACAAGGATAGGGCGAGGTTCAGACACGACTGTTATTCTAAATGTTGGCGACCACCCTTTTATTAAAAAACCTTCTGTAGTTAACTATAACGATGCTGAATTTTCTTCTGTTGAAAAGCTTATTCGTTATATTAATGAGGAGCAATCCTTAAATGACGATGATTTAGAGAAAGAAGTATTGAGGAAAATTCAACAAGGCTTATTAGATTCAGACCGTACCCCTATTGAGATATTAGAATATTGCCAGAATAAGTTTTAAGTCTGTGATTTCAGTCTGTGTATAGGTTTGGCTGAAATGGCAAGCCCCATGATATAGTTAAGTTACCACACAAAACTTAGCACGGGGCTTAAATCCTTTGTCAACCGATACTGATTCGGCTAGACTTACTTTTATTATACATCCAAGCAATGCTAATGAAGTTTTTCTTGGAGAAATTTCCCCTCAAGATAAACCTTGGGACAAACACAGGAAAAATGCTGAGATTATCAGCAGCTACTACAAGAAAGGCGGAATGGATCGCTATGCCAAGCGAGTTGACCTATGCTCACGCAATTTAGATTTTAGATTAGTTGATGATAAGTACCGAGGGCAAAAGCGGTTAAAGTTGTTTTCGGCTCAGTTTTGCAGAGTGCGTCACTGCCCTATATGTCAGTGGCGACGATCACTAATGTGGAAAGCCAAAGCATATGAAGCTTTACCGAAAGTTGTTGCTGATTATCCAACTTATCGCTGGTTATTTCTGACTCTAACTTTAAAAAACTGTGAGCTAACAGATTTACGAGATACTCTTACTGACATCAACCGAGCTTTCAAGCGATTAACTGAGTTGAAAGTGTTTCCTGGAATTGGATGGGTTAAAAGCATAGAAGTTACTCGTGGTCGTGATGGCCAGTCAGCTCATCCACATATTCATTGTCTGATACTGGTTAAGCCAAGCTATTTTGCACAAGGATATTTACATAAAAAAGATTGGATAGCACTTTGGCAGCAATGCTTAAGGCTAAACTATAAACCAATTCTAGATATTCAAGCTATTCACGCAGATAAATCACCAGTAGGTCTTATCGCAGAAATACTTAAGTATCAATGTAAGGAGTCTGACTTGTGTGCTGATGCTGACTGGTTTATAGAATATGTTCATCAAATGCACAAGACTAGAGCAGTATCAGTTGGTGGTGTATTACGCGGTTATTTTAAAGCTTTAGAGGAAGAACCAGAAGATTTAATTGGTAAAGATGATGAAGCAGGAGATAGTAGTGATGAAACTGTTATGACTTTTCGGTGGAATACTCGGATTAAAAAGTATATCTTAGTTAGAATAACTTCGTGTAATACACGGAATGTTCAATACAAAGATACTGCATAGATATGATAGAACAACCGAGAAATGAAAAAGGTAAGTTTGTACTCAAAGGTGAAGAAGAACGTAAGGTTAGGACAGTACGCCTAACAGATTTTACATGGAATAGATTAGAAAAAATAGCAAAGCAACGATGTATTACACGGACTGAATTAATTGAGGA
>NZ_BLJI01000087.1 GCF_017312365.1 Chroococcus sp. FPU101 | reverse complement strand
CTAAAGTCATGAGAGGTTCAAAGCCATCAGAAGACCAAATGAATTAACTACTTGTTAACCTTACAACTAGATAAGAAGTTAACTTACTAACAAGTCAATTCATGAGTTTAGACGGGATTGTCTTGGACGTTTTGAAAGTAGCTTAGGAGTTTTTCTAATTTCTCGGTAGGGATGTCGAACTGTTGACTTAATTGATTAACCTCATCTGAGTGCTGAATAATTGGCTGACCGATTTTAGGTGGGGAACTTTGTCGGGTTGGTTCGGGATTCGGGACGACTTGAAGATGTCTAGTTTTCTCTTCTTCCTGCTTGCGGTAGTCGTTCAAGTTCTTTACTTTGCCTTTCCAGCCGTAATGGGGGTTGAGCCTGAAAGCGTAAGAGCGTCCGATTTTTGGCCCTCTGAGTATAATTCCCTTCTCTTCAAGAATGGAAATAGCTCTTGAAACGTTAGGTAACTTCATTTTGAGCTTTTCAGCTATTTCTTTTTGAGTAATTTGAATCCAATTTTCAAAGTCAAGTCGTGCTAATAAAAGAAGAAGAACTTTATAAGCTTCACCTTTTAAATCATCATCGGTTGCTAGTTGTTCTAGGGCTTCTTGACTATTCATAACCCAACCCGTTGAATAAGGATTCTGCTTAACTCCACAATAAACCACTACACCTTCTAACACCTCACCCGTATCTTGATCTACTGAGGATATTCTTCTACGTTTCATAAATCCACCAAGAGATAGTTATCATATATGATAAGTCAGTTATCGTATATGATAACTATCCAAATTGACAACCCTTATATAGAGCCATTGATAAGTTATTTTGTTTGTCTTTGTGTTAAAAAAGGATAAGCTACGCTTATCAGTTAAACTTATGAGTCGATTGGCACAGCCCCCCAGGGGGGCGAATAGTGCGGGGGTAGTGAAGGCAATTGGCGACCTCGAGTCGCCACGCTCTCGAGAAGCGATCAGCCTTACCGTACTTAGGAAGCTGCTCGGCTAGGCCTCTCGGCCATTTTTGGGCTTCGGGGAAAAAGATTTTATTGAGTTTTTTTACGGCCTTTTTTTTGTTTTTGAATAGCTTCTGCTTTTATAGTGTCAACAGCTTTAATTTGGCTAGACTTTCTTTTAGTAACTTTTTGAGTTGGGTTATCGAGCATAATAGTATCTATTTCTTCACGAGTCAAAGAATCTATTATTAGGGCTTCTTCTCCCGTTTCAGGATGAAGTGGAGTTAAATAAAAATTAATTCCTTGGATTTGTTGAATGCCTGATGAATCAAGATACTCAGCGACTTTTTCAAGAGTTCTTTTAAAACGTTCTTGATTAACGATACCCTGAATTTTCACTCTCATAAATTTTTAATGTGGTTTTTAATTTAGTTAAGATTCGCTTTTTTCATGATTAGCATTAAAGTCGACTTCAATAACGTTGGGTTTTTGGTTAACGACTTTTTTATTAGGATCTTCAAATAACCAACCCTCTAACTCTTCTCCCGTTTCGGACTGAACTAGAATAACTCTTTCTTTAGTTTCTGGATGGAGAATTGTCAAGTAAAAAGTTAGATCGCGCGTTTCGGTAATTCCGTATCTAGAGAGGTATTCAAAGACTTTTTCGCTTACTTGATTAATTTCTTTTAAGTCAATACGACCTTTAACTTTAATTCGCATTTCTTTGAGTTTTCCCTTATGGGTTTTTTGATATTGTACTATTTTGAAGATTCAAGGATGGAGTGGCAGAGGGTTCAGGGGAATCTAGATCACTAAATATAAATTTTCTGATGTGTCCTGCTCTTTTCAGTCTTTCCTTCTTTTCTGCCGTTTTTCCAGAGCTTTAAGAATTCTAGTCGGCTCATTATTTAAAAGACGTTCTATAGCCTCCTCTACGATGACCTCCTTATAGGGGGCATTCTCTTTACCGAGTTCTAGTTGAAGACCGAGAACAAATTTCTCTAGCTTAGTCAAGACTGCTTTATCAAGCTGGAAAGTAGCTTTTTTGAGTTCTACTGCTAGTAGCTCGTCTTTTTGACTTGTTGGCTTCTCAACTTGATGGCTAGTTGAGTCTTCGGTTTGAGTAGAGGTAGGCTGTTCTACTGGTTGAGAAGTTAACTTGCTGTCTTGTGAGCGGGAACGAGTTTGACTTGTTTTCTTGTCATTAGGTTGACTTGTTGTATTTATAACAGGTTCACTTTCTGGGATGCTAGGTAGTTCATCAACTTCTTTTGTAACGGGTTGACTGGTTAACTGTTCAGCTTCTTCACCTTCTAGCTGCTCGGCTGTGCTATCTTGTTGACTTAATGACTGATTAACAAGTTCACTTGTTGACATATCAACTGGTTCGCTGGCTGGCTGGCTAAGTTGTTCAAACCGCTCTAAAACTTTATCGGTTTTGTTGAGAGGGTCGTTATCACTGATTCTGGCTCGTCTGGGCATTAGTTTTCCTCCTAGTTACTAGATAAAATTCTTTGGGCAATGGTTCGATAAGGGTCTGAGAGTTTGGGGTCTTTGGCGGCGTAAAGGTGAATCGGTTCACCTGCTAGGTTGGATTCGGCAAACTTAACCGATTTAGGAACTGGCTCGAAGATGGTCGTTAAATCCTGCATCCGTTTGGCTAGAGAGTCTAGAACATCTCTGCACATGATGGTGTTATCGGCCATCGTGGGGATGACTCCTAAAATCTTCAAGTTAGGGTTGAGTCGCTTCTGTACGGCAGAGATGGTATCTAGTAGAGAAGCTAATCCTTTGAGGGCAAAGAATTGACACTGAACAGGAATTAAAACAGCATCGGCACAAGTGAGGGCGTTAACGGTTAAAAGTCCTAACGATGGGGGGCAGTCGATGAGGATGTGGGCATATTTGGCTTTAACGGGCGCAAGTCTTTCAGAAAGAATATAAGAACTACCGACTTTGCTAATCAGTTCGGGTTCTCCGTTGGCCAGGAGAATATCGGCGGGTAACAGGTCAAGTTGAGTGAGCTTGGTACGAACGATCGCGGACTCTGCGGTGGCTTCTTCTTTGAGGACTTCATAGATAGTTGGTTGGTCGTCTTCGCTGTCTTCGAGGTTCAAGCCTAACCCAGAGGTTAAGTTGCCTTGAGGGTCGAGGTCAACGACGAGACAGAGGGCGGTTTCGGCTAGGATTCCTCCTAAGCAAATGGATGATGTGGTTTTGGCGACTCCGCCTTTTTGGTTGACAAGAGCGATAATCATAGCTTGTCTACTTGATAAGTTGTTAACTTGTCAGACAGTTATCGAGTTAACTTACTAACAAGTTGTATTGCTATATTAATCGATTGTTTAAGCTTCGGGGAAGCCACTTGCCAACCGATAACTATGCACTCTGTTTGTCAGATTCAAGCAAATCGTGTCCGTAAGAATTATCAATAGCACATAACCAGCCTCCATTTGTGTCCCGCTTAAATACATAAGTTGCTCTCCTTTCTACTGTGGGATAATTCTTTGCTGAGACTATGGTTTTAGCCAAGACTAGGGCAGTATCCCCTGTTTCGAGAATCTTCATCTCCGCCTGTTTGACATCTAAAGTATGTTCAAAGTAATCGGCAATTTTGCCAAATGCTTCCTTAATTTGCGCTTTTCCCGTCGCATTCACATTAGGTTTAATTACCAATATGGCATCATCAGCGTAAATATTGATCAGGGTATCGAAATCTTCCTGATTTATTGCTTTGTCTGCTTTCTGGATAAGAAGCTCTATAGGATGTTGACTCATTTGTCTATTTCTTCTTTTGTTTGTACATAACAGTTGAACTTAATCAGCGACGTTTCTGTCGATACTCATCTAAACTAGCAACTCTACCTTTCCAGCCAAAATCAGGATTTAGCCTGTAGGCGTAGGAACGTCCCATCTTCGGCCCCTTGAGCAAAATCTCCTTATCGACCAGCAAGATCATTGCACTAGATACATTCTGCTTTTTAATATTCAGTTGGTCAGCTATCTCTTTCTGAGTCACATGAATCCAATTCTCGAAGTCTAACCGAGTATCAGGTGAAGATGATCCAATAATATTAGAATGGGCAGCCCAAGAAAATAGAATTTTGCGGACTCATGATGTAGCAACAATTACACGTTATGCTTATGAGCGATTAGCAGATGATAAGTCTATGCCTGGAGTAATTG
>NZ_BLJI01000086.1 GCF_017312365.1 Chroococcus sp. FPU101 | reverse complement strand
AGAAGAAAATTCGATATCCAGTTGTCAAAAAACGTTATTCTTCCCCCCCTAAAACTCAAAAGAAAGTCTCTTAAACTCTAATTATTCTTATTTCTCTCTTTCTCAGTCTTTTATCCCTAGCTGAGACAATTTCGGCTGTTATTTAGTCTAAACTCCAGTTCTGAGAAGATAAGAATCCGTTTCTTGTCATCCATAAATGCCTGTGTTTCTGCTAGATTGGCTGAACCTGAACGCTTCTGTAAGGCAAGCCTCTCCCGTCCGCCTTTAGTTTCTCGGACAATACGTTTAGATCTGCCTGTAACTTCTGCAACGTTTTCATAACCGAAGTGTTGCACAACTTGATCCAATGCACCAGGAACAGCAGGGAGTAATCCTAAGCGTTCGATTAGATTTTCTCGTTGTCTTAAGGCTTTAGAGCAGAAAACGGGTTTCCCTTCGCTATCAGTTACTGGGCGAGAATATTCGTTTCCCTCTTCATCGGTATAGACTTCATGTAACTGGACAGGGAAGGAGTGCATCAGGTAATCCATGACATACTCTCTCGGTGTAATGTCTATTTGCAAGTCATTCCACTCAGAAGTCGGAATGTCTGCCAGTCGTCTATCGAGTAATGCTTCATCGGTTGAAATAATCTGTAAGATGATCGCATGACCGTTAGAGAAATCCTGTTCGATAGATTTAATCAGTGTTGGACATTTCATCGAAGTAATCAGGTGGTTGAAGAATCGCTGTTTATTGCTTTCAAAAGCAGAACGTGCGGCCGATTTGGCGTTACGGTTTCTCGTCTTACCATTAGGACTGGTAATGTTGGTGGCTTCTAATGCCGCTTCTAAGTTCTGGTGGATCACTTGAAAGGCATCAGCATAGGCATTGTAGATGGCGATTTGTCCTTCCGTCAGTTGGTGTTCGAGGATGTCGTATTCTACGCCTTCGTAGGATAGGGATCTAGCCGTATAGAGTCCGAGGGCTTTGAGATCTCGTGAAACGACTTCAAGAGCAGCAATTCCCCCTTTCTCCATCTGGGCGACAAAATCGGCTTGACTGGCAAAGGGAAACTCTCCTGACATCCACAGTCCGAGACGTTGGGCGTAGGCAAGGTTGTTGATGGTCGTTGCCCCTGTTGCTGAGACATAGAGGACACGGGCATTGGGTAGACCGTTTTGTAGCCTCAGTCCTGCAACTCCCTGTAAGGATGGCTTCTTCATGCCCCGTTTACCCTTTTCGGAAGAAGCATTGGACATGGCGTGTGCTTCATCGAAGACGATTACCCCCTGAAAGTCTTTGCCGCACCAGTCAATCAGTTGTTCAACGCGAGATTTCTTGCCCTGTTTGGCTTCAGTACGAAGAGTGGCATAAGTGGCAAAAATGATACCTTCTGTAAGTTCTATGGGTTCACCTTGTCGGAAGTGGCTTAAGGAAACAATTTGGTCGGGATTGCCCCCTAATGCTTTCCAATCACGTCGTGCATCTTCAAGTAGGGTGTCGGATTTGGAGATCCAGAGGGCTTTCTTGCGTCCTTGTAAGTAATTGTCGAGGATAATTGCACTGACTTGTCTGCCTTTGCCTACTCCTGTCGAATCACCGATAAAGTAGCCACGACGGAATTGTACCGCCTGTTGAGCATCTTCAGGAGCGACCGAGACTATATCTAGAGTATCGTCTATCTGATAATTACCTTTGAGGAATTTGCTGTGAGATTCTCCAGCGTAAATGACTGACTCTAATTGTGCTGATGAGAGGATACCATCGTTAATCAGTCGTTTGGGCAGGCGAGGTTTATAGCTAGGCTTAGGTGGGGCAACACTTGCCATTGCTGCACTTTGCACGAGGGATGACGGGTGTTCAGTTGCTCCTTCAATTAGGAGCGTTTGAGGTTCATAAGTTTCGTAGAGGGCATCTGAAATCTCGTGGTTATTTCCGTTCCAATCTCGAATCGTGTATGGCAGTTCAATCACATCACCAGTACAAAAGTTCTTAACTCGGGGAGCTTTCTGATGCTCCGACTTGCTTTGTAGCTGGTTAGTTTTATGTTGTATGAGAACATCTTTTGAAGGATGATTGATGGCAATTGCTATTGCAGTTCTTTCCGTCAACGCTTTTTCCTTAACTCCAGCCAGAGGAGTATCAGTAGGGGTTTGGCGTTCGGGCATGAAGATCTTGACATATTTAAGTAGGTCGGATAGTGAGAAAGTCGCATCAAAGCAATTGTCAAATACTCCAAGGTTATCGGAGGGACTTTTGTCGAATACCGTCAATCGTGTTTCGATAGTCGTCCCGTGTTTAGCGTAAACATGACCTTCAATTCCTCCTGAGAAGACGACTTTTGCTGAATGCTGGAGTTTGATGAAGGATTCGCACCATTCATAATTGAGCGGTGAAAACCAGTTGGCAGTAATGGCAACCAAACGACCACCATCCAAAAGCCTGAAGAGTGCTGAATTCAGATGCTTGAGAGTGGCGAATTGATTGCGCTTGGCCATTTTTGGGGAAGCAGAGAAGGGCGGATTCATCACCACGACAGTCGGACGGTATTCTGGATTGAGATAGTCGTCAATCTGCTCGGCGTTGAAACCCGATACAGGTGTGTTTGGAAAGAGTTCGCTTAAAATGCCTCGACGTTTGGGGCAGATTTCGTTGAGCAACAATTGCGCCCCACTGATGTGAGCGAAAGATGCGAGAATGCCTGTACCTGCTGATGGTTCTAGTACCAAATCATCAGGTGTAATCTGTGCGGCAATGCTGGCGATGTAACTCAGAGGCAGAGGGGTAGAAAACTGCTGCAACTGAATGGATGTTTCAGAACGTCGGGTATGAGTCAGGCAAAGTCGGTGAATTCGCTCGATTTCTTCAAGAGCTTTAGAGTGATCAAATTTATTGAATAATTCTTGACCCTGTTTTTGAATCAGCATAACTTGAGCGGCTTCTAGAGCTTCATAGGCATCTTTCCACAACCAGTAGCCTTCGGCATCAGATCCACCAGAGGGTTCGGTCATTAGGCGACTAATCACGGTATTGGTAATTGTTTCTTCCTGCTTCAAAAAAGGTACGAGTTGATTAGCGACTTGAATCAGTGGATGTGTTGGAGATAGCTGTTTAACTTCCTGTAAAGGTTTGGCATCGACAATAGAGCAATGCTCAAATTGGAAGATAGATTCTAGAGCGGCGCAAATCTCCGTTGAAGTTTGAGGCAATAAAGCTGTCAATTCACTGATAATTCCAATCGCGGCACTGGCTTGGTTAAATAATTGAGTAAGTTCGTGATATTTAATTTTGAGTTGAGTTACACTCGCTTCTAAATTTTCAATGTCTTGATGGCTCTGAGCAAGGCGTTTATCTAAAATGAGAGTTAGTTTGGTTTGTGTGAGCATCATCAGTTTCTCTCTGTTGCAAAAAATCTCAACTTTAAAGGCGTTAGCCTTGTCCCGAGATGGGAAACAGACATCTAATATTTAGAAGAAACATCAAATAACTCTAGAAACGAAATAGGTGACTCTCATGAAATTCGCCGAGCTATCATCAACTGCTTTAGAAAAAATTCAAGCTACCCGATGGGACAGGATTATTGAAAAACATGAAGGCCCTGAAAGTTGGGAATCAGTTCTCAGATATAACGATGTGGAATTTATGGAAGTGGAAGGACGCTGGCTTCTCTTACCTATTGACCACTCCTCTCACCCGAATATTACGATTCTTCGCTCAATTTGGAGTGAATTAGGACATTCAGTTACTTTGTTTCTAAAGGATACGACCTATGATGATGACCCATTTTTTTCGGGCTTTTTAGCGGTCTGCGATAAGGTCAAAGAAGAGGATTTCTTTCTGGCGATCATCTATCATGAGTGGTTCATCATCGAACCTGCAGAGGGAGTATTTGAGTAAAATGGTTAACCCAACCCCAAAAATGTCGAAACTTACAGGATTTGGATGGCTTAGACCAGATCGTACCTCGATATTAGGTACAACAGAAAGCCAAATTTCTCCAGACTCATTTCGCCGTTAAGTAAAATTTTGAGGGTTGCTGCTTTTGCTGAAAATCCTTTCGATTGATATCTCTAAAACTCAACCATCACTGCCGAACGCTGTATAACAGAGGCGTAATGCTTGAACAAAATTTGTGGATCGTGTCCAGTTGCCTCAGCTACTGCCAGTGGGTTAGCCCCATTAGCTAGGGCGTGACTGATAGCAGTATGTCTGGTAGCATATGGCTTTCGATATTCGATCTCTAAACTGGAAAGGATTGTTTTCCATGCTCTACGGCGGAAGGTGTGGTCATACCAAGTTGCGAATTGTA
>NZ_BLJI01000085.1 GCF_017312365.1 Chroococcus sp. FPU101 | reverse complement strand
TTATTTGGTACGCCACTATAACTGGGTTACAAGTCTGCTCAGAAGAATCTAATGAAAAATTGATTACATTAGATTCTTCTGAGGATGCTATAACTTACTATAGAGACATTGTTAGCATGGAAGAAGTAGGATGGACTACTATATGCCAAGGAGAAGATGGATATGCTTTTAAGTTTAGTAGAGAAAAAGCCAAAGAGTTTAACACAAGAATCCGAAAAAAGCACGGAAATCCTATACGCATCTAATAATTACTACAACGATGAAAGTTTTGATGATGTTATAACCGCAGGATGCGACCAAGTAATGTCTCACAAAGATAGATATGAATTCGTAAAAAAAAGAACTTATAGTCTTACTAAGCCTATAAAAAATTAAAACAGTAATTACAGTCTATAGAAAAAAAGCCTTTTGTATTAAGGTAAGTTAGTACACTTAACCTAAATAACAAAAGGCTTTTGCAATTTAGGATATTTACACTGTTAAGAATTTATTCACTAGACTTCAGTTCTTTTTACTAACTTTTGCACTTCAAGACCTTTTCGTGTCACATCAAAAATCTTGGTTTTAATCAAAGACCCTTAGGCTTGGTCAGAAACTCTGATTCCACTCAAAGATCCTCTCATCGAAGTTATCCCTTAATGATTCAAGTCGCCGCCTGTGGCGGCTGGAGGCCGAACCTCACTACGCTTTCAACTCCTGCTCTTGGAACTAATGGAGGGCAGATGGGATAAAAGTTATTAATTTACTTAACTTGAATAATTTGGGCAGATGCTGATCGTTGAACTAAGCGTATTGCATTTGAACATTCATACGGACTATAAAAACCTTCTCCAGCAGAATAAGCAATAAAACCTATCTCATCGTTAGCTTTTAGTCGCCAATGCCAATAGCCTTTGCTATCCAAATACATTTCAAAAACCATAATTTTTTATCCATCAAAGCAAACAAATGAATAATATCAAACTTGAAATTTATCTCTGTGAGTACAAATACGGAAATAGGGTAATGCCTTTTCAGATTCTTGCTTCATCTTTTGAAGATGCTCACAATCGCATGAAAGCTATAAGAGGAAGCGGCAACGTATATGGAAAAAAATTTATTGAGTTTCCTGCCTCGCAAGACTTTACCGAGTCTGATCTAAAAAGAGCAATTTGTGAAAAAGCTTATGAACTTCAAACTGATCATGAATAACAACCACAATCCGCAGACTCAGCAGGGGGAGTTCCCCCTAACCCCCCCCCCATTCCAGTTATTGCCTGACTTTGCAACGCATTAATCAATATCTACGAAAAGGATGGAGCAAAGTCAGTCACCGCTTTGCTACAACTGGTTGTTATCCGATAAAAATATATAACTAAAACACAATAATAAAAGCCATGTTTGAAAAAGAACAGAAAAGGGAATTATACTTTTATACCCTTATTACTCAAGCTCCAAACAAAAGACAAAAAATGCTAATTGAATCAAAAGATGAATTAATCAATAAAATAAATACAGTTTTCACACCTACAAATCCCGTAGAAACATTAAATCTTTTTGCAGGTAGACAGAAACAGTTAGAAAAAATTAAATCGACTCTAACAGAAAAAGGATGTCATATGATTGTTTATGGAGATAGAGGAGTTGGTAAAACGTCTATAGCTAATATATCAAAAGTATTATTTAATAGTTTAAATTCTTCTATAAGTTGCACAAAGATAAGCTGCGACCCTACAGAAACTTTTAATAGTATATGGAAAAGAACTTTAAATCAGATTACTGTAGAATTATCAGTAGAGCAAGAGCGTCAGATTGGATTTATAGTAGATACAAGTGATCCAAAAGAGCTTAAGAAAAAAGTACCATTGGGTAATTATATTTCTAGTGATGACGAACTAACCGCATCAGATATAATTGATTTACTCAAAATTGGTTGTCCTGAGCAAAAATGTTTATTTATATTTGATGAGTTTGATAGAGTACAAGACATTGAAATAAAAAAGAAATTTACATTTTTGATGAAGCATCTTAGTGATTCACCATTTGATAAAACTTTAATGTTAGTTGGCATAGCCGAAGATATTGAGGAACTTATAGAATCTCATCAGTCTTTAGAAAGATGTTTAAAACAGATACGTTTACCTCGTATGTCAGAAGATGAAATAACAGAAATAGTAGAAAAGGGTCTTAAGTATTTAGATATTACAATGGACAGCAACGTAAAAAGAAAAATCATTAATCTTTCTGAAGGTTTACCACAATATACTCATTTATTTTGCAATAATTCAACAAAACGTACTGTAGAAAATAATAGAAATGTAGTTGATCTAAAAGATTTTAGACATTCAATTAATTTAACTCTTGAAAACATGGATGAGTCGATTAGAAGAGTTTATCAAAAAGCTATTTTAGATGATAGACAAAATATTTACGAAAACTTACTTATTGCTTGCGCATTAGTAAACACTGATCAGTTTAACTCATTTACAAATACAAGCATAAAAACAAGTATGTCGTTAATTTTCAAAGATAACAAAAGAAGTTATTTAGAATTCTTAAATCAACTCTGTGAAGAAAACAGAGGAAAAATTCTTAAAAGAAGAGGGACGCAAAGACAATACAAGTTTGAATTTAGAAATCCTATACTTAAAACGTTTATAAAACTTAAAGCAGAAGAAAGAGGTATAAATACAACTTTAAAGTAAAAGTAGAGCTTGCCTAATCTTTTCTTTTATAGCACCACCAGCATTAGCTTTTAAAGTTAATGCTTCTTTTAATATTCTAATCACTTCATCATTATTTTGTTCTAACAACTCTTCAATTAATTCAGTCCGCGTAATACATCGTTGTTTTGCCATCTCTCCTAGTTTATTCCATGTAGAATCTGTTAGGCGTACTGTCCTAACTTTACGTTCTTCTTCACCTTTAAGCACAAACTTACCTTTTTCATTTCTAGGTTGTTTTATCATATCTATGCAGTATCTTTGTATTGAATATTCCGCGTATTACACGAAGTTATTCTAACTAAGATATACTTTTTAATCCGAGTATTCCATCTAAAAGTCATTACAGTATCATCATCATCAGCTTTTTCTGATTCGTCATCTTTGCCTATTAAATCTTCTGGCTCCTCTTCTAAAGCTTTAAAATAGCCGCGTAATACACCACCTACTGATACTGCTCTTGTTTTGTGCATTTGGCGAACATATTCTATAAACCAGTCAGCATCAGCACACAGATCAGACTCTTTGCATTGATACTTAAGGATTTCTGCAATTAACCCTACTGGTGATTTATCTGCATGAATGGCTTGAATATCTAATATAGGTTTATAGTTCAGCCTCAAGCATTGCTGCCATAGCACTATCCAATCTTTTTTATGTAAATATCCTTGTGCAAAATAGTCTGGCTTAACAAGTAACAGACAATGAATATGAGGATGAGCCGACTGACCGTCACGCCCTCTTGTTACCTCAATGCTTTTGACCCATCCAGTTGCAGGAAAAACTTTTAACTCAGTAAGTCGTTTAAAAGCGCGGTTTATGTCGTTGAGTGTGTCTCGTAAATCGGTTAGCTCACAATTTTTTAAAGTTAGAGTCAGAAACAACCAACGATATTGTGGGTAATCAGTGACTACTTTTGGTAGAGCTTCATAGGCTTTGGCTTTCCACATTAATGATCGTCGCCACTGACATATAGGACAGTGCCTTACTCTACAAAACTGAGCTTTGAATAATTTGAGTTTTTGGCAGCCACGATGTTTATCGTCTACCAATCTAAAATCTAGATTACGCGAACACAGATCAACACGCTTGGCATAACGATCCATTCCACCTTTCTTGTAGTAGCTACTGATAATCTCAGCATTCTTCCTGTGTTTATCCCAAGGTTTGTCTTGAGGAGATATATCACTAAGAGCTACTTGTTCAATTTGTTGAGTAGGTTGTACAATATCATTATAGTTATGACCGAAATTATTATGGTCAGACAAAGGAAAACCCTGTGTATAGTTGAGTGTGGTAACTAAACTATATCACGGGGTTTACGATTTTATACAAACCTGCACACGATTTGAGAGCAAAGAGAATAAATTTGGGAATGATAAAATAGCTAATCAGTTATAAACAAGCAGCGTTTAAGGCATGATGGATTCCTACAGAGTTAGGCTATTGGATAAGTTTCAACAACCTCTTGAAGCTTATTTAGAAGAAATGAAAAAGGAAGATATAGCGACTTTAAAATCAATAGGATTAACTTGGAACTGGCTTGGTTTTTGGAGTCAAGCAGACGTTAACTGTGAAGCTATTATTAAATTACACTATCAAAACAACATTTTAGGAGTAATTCATTTTGCTGTATATCCTTACCCTTTTTTAAATGGTTCTCCCGAATATTTAGAGATTTTACATATTGAATGTGTGCCAAAACATAGAAGAATAGGTAATCCTGTAGGATTATGGC
>NZ_BLJI01000084.1 GCF_017312365.1 Chroococcus sp. FPU101 | reverse complement strand
TGTCCTTTTTGTCCTCATTTCTTTGATGAGTTTAACCTATCTGTAGCCTATTTTTCAATAATTGGTATTACTCGAACCGCAGGTCGTGCAAGTTCTCCAAAAGAGCATCGACAACTATGAAAAATACAAGATGGGACAGGCTAACCCCGAAGACTCTGCCTGGGTGAAGTTTGGCGAAACCTATTTTGCGGTCGGATTTCTGGCCAAGAAAAACTTTCACACCGTCCATTGTCTGGAGTCGCTCAAAGTCGATTCCGCCATTCCCCAAGCCCTTGCGCTAGTAGGAAGTGTGGCACTCAAAAAAGCCCTGCCCACCCGATTTTCTCTGTCTCTGGGCATCTTACTGCCCTGGAACGAATTCCGTGACCGAGAGAAATTTGAGTCTCAAATTGCCACTGCTTTAGCTGACTATACCTTTCGGGGACATCGGCTATCAGTTCAGTTAGAATCGTTAACCGCACTGCCAGAAGGCGGAGGTATTTTTGCTAGGGGCAGAGTTCTGGAAAGAACAGGACAGAAGCTGAGAAACCCAAAAGAAATTACGATCGCTGTCATCATGCTCGGCTACCGTAATTCTTCCATCTTGGTAATCGAGAAGGGAGAACTGACAAAAGGGGCAACAGGTGATTTTGGCTTTGCACGGATGATTGAAAAGGTGCAGACTTTCACATCAGGTCAGAAGGTTAATGTTTTAATTCCGATCATCTGCCAAGCTCGTTCCCGACTAGGTAAACGAGCTTTGGAAACCCTAGCTCGTAGCCACCGCACTGAATTGAGACACAAAGAAGTCGAAGAAATTGCTGATGCAATTGCTGATGCTAGGGCAGAATATGTTGCGCTATTGCAGAATTGGCTACTGCAACATTTGCCTTCTCAAACAAAAATTGATGAGTTTATTATCAGTGGCGGTACATCACGCTATCTCAAAAAGGAACTAACTGACCTACTCAGGGGATTTAATGCTTCCCTCAATTGGTGTGTCAGCCTTGAAGAACGCATTCACAATACTTTCGGAGATACGGTCGGTAATCATTCCCTAGAGTATCGCTTGGCCGATGTTTATGGGTTGTTTTACAAACTACTCAACCGCCCCTTACCCAGACTGCGAGAAACTACTGGAGAACTTATCGATGTCCACGTCAGAGCAAGTTAATTTTGTCTTCCGCCATCAACCGAAGAAGAGATCTAAATACGGAGTCCTCTTGACCTATATCTGTGAAGATAATGCTGAGATGACCCGTAGCGATCGCATTCTACATCCTGTAGCAGCTTTCTGGTTGCCGTTTGCCTACAAGCATTGTAGTAATGCTTCTCTGTCTGAAGTTCAGCAAATGGCACGTTCTGCCGTCTATCAACTCAAACTTCATATCCAGTATTTAGAGGATTCATTCGGCTTGAGCAGTCATTCTGTACTGTCGGAAACGACGCAAGCGAAAGATAAGGAATTTTCAAGCAATGGAAAAGAGAATTTTGAGCCTTTTCTGGATGTGGAAGATTTTAGCGAAGAAGACGATATTCTTAGCCAATTTACTTAAAGTGAGTAGAGGAAAATGCCATTATGTTTACTCGTGAAGACTTACAACGTGAGTACGATCTTAGTGAAGAGGATGTTAGAGAAACACTTAAAGCCTGTGGACTATCGCTAAAAAAGCGTAACTATTCTGAAGCCGAACGAGAACGCTTTGCTCAAGCAAGGACGCTGTTCGATGAGGGGATAGCCAACTCTTATGATGATTTAGCCAGCCACTTTAAGAGCCAGAATTTTGAGGTTGAGGATGACGATAATGCTGTAGCTATCAGTACAGAACTGGCTGAACATTTACGTCTATTAGAACAGCAAGCAGTGGATACGGGCTTTCAGATGGGACTTCAGCAAGCGGAGATCATGGGGAAAGTTATCCCTCAAGTCACCATCATGCGGCTTAAACAAATGATTGCTACTGGAGAACTGAGGCAGAATTTTGAGCAGTTTTGGCAAGAAGCCTCTCATCAGTTGGGAAACGACGAATCTCTGGGCGAACGGGTGGAGAGTCGGTGGAAGGAGTATCAACTACAGAGGTACCAGCCCCTGACGAGCTTGCCCGAATCATCGATGGAATCATCCAACAACGACTTCTAATTGCCCTGAGCGAAGATGAGGCTCATTTTAAACTTCAACAGCAGAAACTAGCGTTCGAGAGTGAAAAGCGACGAAAACGCTGGCAAACAATTAGACGGTGGACTAACTTAATTAATTCTTGGACTTGGGCCGTTCTTCTAATGGCTATTATTTTTTCCCTCGGCATTTATCTGGGTGTTAATCTGATCCCCAAAGGAGTGATTTGTTCTTCTAGGGAAAGTCTCTGTTATTTCCTTCGCTTTGACGGCAATAAGCGATTACTTGAAAGGTCTTCAAAGTAAGTCTTCAAAATCAAAAGAATTTTTTGATTCTATGTCTTCAACGGCAAGATAGCCCTGGCTGAGACGTTCTTCAACCTCTAATCCTGAGCGAGCAATAGCTCTCTGACTGGGACTGAGTTTAACAGGATTGCCTTGAGCAAAAAGCATTCGTGTTTCCATTTCCTGCTTTTTCTGCCGCTCAAACCGTTCAATTTCCGCCTCAGAGCGTCCTTGTTTTTGCAAGAAATCTCGAAAATGAGGCTTAATCGTCCCATCGGCTTCGTATAAGCTTCTCTCTAAAACTGACTCAAAAATTGTGCCTGCTTCCATTGCTTTCTCGTTCAGAACTTCTGACAAGTGTTCCTCTACTAATGATAATAGGTCGGAGTGACAGTAATCATGACGCTGTACCTCGCTCATTTCGATACCAAACTGCGGCAAGACCTTCAGGTAACTGAACCGATTAAAAACTGTCTGGCTGAATATTTATTCCCTGATACTCGCTTTGCAATAGGAGAAATTAACCCTGAGCAAGTTAAAGCCAAAGAACTACGCGAATATCAAGGTATGACTCTCCAATTCGCTTCTCGGGAGAGGATGTATTTCTCAAATCGCTCCGTGCGCGACCTGCTTTATCCCAATTCTTCTGATGGAGCGGCTTACGGCAGTTTACCTTTTACCCCTTGCCAGTCGTTTTCCGAGATTCAACAAGCTAGAGTCCTTGTCATCAATGATAATACGGGAGACAGTAACGGCATCTTACCGAAAGAGCAAGCCTTAAAATTAGTCGGAGATTGTCACGGCAAAATGAGCCTAGAATTAGCCGAACAACTCACTGGACGCAAAAATGCCTCTTTACAATTTCGCCTCGGAATCCGCCCTCAAGAAAATTGTCAATTTTATCGAATTGCCAAAGGAACCTTAGCCCCTGACTCTCGATTAGAAACTTTGACAAGTGCTGTAATCGAGCAAGGCGACAAATTTAAAGTAGGATATGACCTAATTTTACCCACTAGCTCTTTCAAAGGGCGTAAAGGAGCAGATACGATTCAACCAGGAGAATACATTCTCGATATTGGGATTGGCGTAAAAACCATTGCAGAATACGGAAAACAAAGTCTCGGCGCACAGGTGTTAGTGAATTATCCGAAAGGAGTTTCAAGTGAGATTTTACCGATTCTTCAGCAGAAAGCAGAGGAATTAGCTCAAGCGCAATCAGATTTACACGCCCTAGCTCAACATTTCGTTACAACCTATGAAGAACGAGCTAACTGCTTTGAAGAAATTTTTGAAGAACTGGGTTCTCTTACCCCTTTAGATGCTTTAGCGACTGATACAGAAGAAACGCCTCAATCTCAAGAAAAGCTCCTCTTTGACTTCCTCAAAACCGATTTAGAGCATCACGGACAACTTTTAGAACACCCTTTCATCATCGACGAACTAAAGAAATTTCTCCAGCGACAATGGTTGGATATCGCCACAGGAAGGGCAATCAAGTTTCAAGCAGCACTAGCCCAACCAAGTCTTGATTTGAAAGAAAATGAGGTTTGTGTCCCCAAAATCCCAGATGGAACCGAACTAATCGTAACTCGCAGTCCTCTAGTCAACTCTAATGGAGTGATTGTCCTGACGAACCGTCATCTTCCTCAGTTAATAAAATTAGAAGGCTCGATTCATATTCATCCTGACACAGCCGCTAAACACTTACAGGCGGATTTTGATGGAGATAGATTAGCATTTGAACGAGCCGACCGCTATCCGACACTGACAGCAGAGATTAAAGAAGCTCTTAGGCAAGAGAACCGTTATCCTGATGTGGTGAAACGAGATAAAATCCCTTATAGTGGCAGTTTTGAGGAAATCGCCGTCAGTGCCGTCAAAAATGACATCGGAAAGATTGCTAATCAAATTATGGCCGCCGTAACGCTACGTTGGGAAACCGTACTGATGCCAGATGAGAAAAAAGAAATTTATGTTCAGCAAGTTGCTCAATATTATCGGGCTGTGCTTGCTAAAGATGTTGATCCTAAAAAACCTTTTCAGATTCCTGAACAATATCGGCAAAACATTCAAAATATCATCAATCTCCCTCAACAACCTTCCTCTGAACAAATTGAAACCGCTTTACAGCAGATGCGAGAGATTCAATTCAAAATTGTCGGCGACTTATCTAACGAACTTCAAGTGGCGGTTGATGGGCCAAAGAGTGCTTTAAGACCAGATAATACTGTACTCAATGCCTGTAAAGAAATCGGCGGTTATCAACCTGTCACTTGGCTAGGTGCGAGAGATAAAAGCCGTCATCCCCAAGTTTACCGTAATAAGACTTTAGAAAGTAGCAATGATGGCCCGATTGACCAGATGATTCGGATGACCAATGAAAAATGGCAGCAAAACTGTTTAATTGCTCGTCCTGCGGTTCAATTTCGGGGCTTTTTTCCCGAAGTGAGCAATCCTAAAATAGTTGAAATTGCTCAAGAAATCAAGGAAACTTACAACGACTATTTAAGGGCGGCACGTTCTCTTGAGGCTCTTAAAAGTCAACATAGAGAACTCATCAATCCTTATTTTAAGGTACACTCCACAACAAGTCATACTAAGTTGCGAATTAGA
>NZ_BLJI01000083.1 GCF_017312365.1 Chroococcus sp. FPU101 | reverse complement strand
TCCCACAAGCTTAGAGGGCGTTCCTTCAACTCACGACAAACTTGTCTTAATTGAAAAGCGGCTTTGGTCAAGGGATTTTCAAAACTTGTAATTCTCTCATGACGCAAGGGGTTTTGCCCAACTTCCTTGGACTTCAGGAATTAGAGCGAGAGTACTATACCCCTGTCCTAAAGTAATCGGCTTGCCACTAATCACTTTTGCCCCATGCTCATAAGTTCGGTCTTTGAGGGTAGAAGCATAAATCCTTGACCAGGCTGTATGATCTCCAGCCAGAATTATCTGTTGCTTTTTATCTTTATCTATATGAATTTGTCGAAGATACAGTTTCATCAACTCATCACGCTGCGGTCGTACGTCTTCTATGGCTTCATACAATGAGGAAAATTTCCTCTCTTTATACGGGTGATAGAGATAGTTCGGCAAATGAATCCAGACTTTTAGTAACTAAAACCGCATCCATTACATCCATTGTTGCGTCTTTAGCTTTTCCCAATAATTCGTACGCTTCTTGACGAAATCTTTTCAGTCGTTCTAAGTTCATTTTAGGGAGATTGAGTAATTTTGAGCAATTTCTCATTTTCTCCCAAATAGCAGTTCGGATGTATTTCCAACTGCTTTTTTTAGTCTAAACTCCAGTCAGAAGCAGGTGGTACAGGTCGCTCGTATCATGCCGATTTGAAGGCTAAGAATCAACGTCTCCGCGTCCACTATCTACTTGAAGCAGGTTGGAAAGCCGACTCCGCTATTCAAGGGTTAGGGAGGACAAATCGAACCAATCAGGCTCAACCACCACTCTTTCGACCTGTAACTACTAATGTTAAAGGTGAAAAGCGTTTCTTGAGTACGATCGCTCGTCGCTTGGATTCTCTGGGTGCCTTAACGCGGGGACAGCGACAGACTGGAGGACAAGGGCTGTTTCGAGAAGAAGATAACTTGGAGTCACCCTATGCCAAAGCCGCCTTACGTCAACTTTATCATGCGCTCTATGGGGGTAAAGTTGATTGTTGCTCTTTAAATATATTTGAATCACATACGGGACTTTCCCTAACGGATAAAGAGGGCAAACTCAAGGAAGACTTACCACCAATCGCTCAATTCCTGAACCGTGTTCTCGCCTTGCGGATTGAACTGCAAAATGCCCTATTTGAGGAATTTGAGGTCAGAGTAGAAAGTAAGATCGAGGAAGCCATCTCATCGGGAAGCTATGAAGTCGGCGTTGAAACCCTTAAAGCTGAAAGTTTGAAAGTTATAGAACGCAAAGTCATCTACACTCACCCCCAAACCTAGGCTCAAACCCACTGCGTCAAGATTGAACGTCAGCGTAAGGCACAAGTTCTTAGCCTTCAAGAAGCTTTGGAAACAGCTGACCGCTATCAGGGTAAATTAGTCGCTAATGAGCGTTCTGGCAGAGTTGCCGTAGCCATTCCCACTAACAGCACTGTTACCGATGATGGGTCGATTGTACGTCGAGTTAACCTGATTCGCCCAACTACTAACGAAAAGATGAGCATCGGACAATTTTTAGCTTCTACTTGGGCAGAAATTAGCCAAGCATCATTTAAGCAGCTTTGGCAGCAGGAGGTCAGCCAAACTTCTCAGTTCGAGGTGGATTCGTTCTATCTGATTACAGGCTTACTGTTGCCCATCTGGTCTCGTCTGGATGCTCAAAATATGAAGGTGTTCCGACTTCAGACCGATAATGGTGAGAAGTTGCTGGGGCGGTTAGTCCAGGTGGAGAACATCGCCTCAGTGTATCGTAATCTGGGGATTGGCGAAACTCCTAAACTGACGGCTGATGAGGTCTTTCAGGCAGTGATTCAACGCAAGGAAGTCATCCCCTTAGTTCAAGGCTGGCAGTTAAAAGCGTCTTCAATCATGGGCAATCAACGCTTGGAGATTACAGGTATTCATCAGAAGGCTGAGGTAATGTGCCTCAAAGCTGTAGGCTGTATGACGGAGATGATTAACTGGAAATTGAGGGTTTTCATCCCAGTGAATGAACAAGCCATATCTGTCATTGAGAAGATTCGTAACTTAGCTTGAAGTTAAAGGCAGGGGGAAAAACACTCCCCCTGTCTTTTTCAGGCACAATAGAAAAAGCCTATGCCCAAATAAAGTTATGAGTACCCAGCTAATCATTAACTTACCCGATAAAATCTATCACCAAATCCAACAGGAATGCCCAACTGTCCAAGCGTGATGTTTCAAAGATCCTAGCTGATACAATCAAACTGTCTTTGCCTTTATTAAATCTACAAACCCAGTTTCTGTGAACCCGTTTCTGACCTTAGAAATGAACAAGTTCTCGCTTTGACCGAATTACAAATGGAAGCCGAACCAGACCGAAAATTAAGCAATTTACTCGACCAACAGCAAGCTGGAAGATTAAATTTGTAACCTCAGTTCGGGTGATCAGGACTTTTTTTAGATTAACTGTAATAGATGTGACTTAATTTGAGTTCGGGATCAGCACCAAACCCTGATTCTATTATGTGCTGAAACCTTAATTCTTTCATCTTAGCAAAATCTTCTTAACTCGAACTGACTACCAATTAATCAGACAGAAACTCTTGAAATCGTTAACTGTAACGCTTGCATTTGCGGAAAATCGCGCTGGATAATTTCGATAACTTTTTTTTGACTCTCTTGATTTTTAGCAATTAGTTGTGCCGTGCCATCACCCTGAGAACCGACCCCTTTTCCTCCTTCTATCCAATGACTCAAAGGTTCATGCTCAAGAAGAAGATGGAGTTTTTTGGCCGTTAATTGTTCTCGACAAGCTGGAACGACGTATCGGTCAAATTTAGCTTGAGCTTTTGTCATTAAAACCCCGAGAAGTTGAGCATCTCCGAGTTGTATTGCTTTGACTGCACTTAGGGTAATTTCCGCACTAATAGAGCCTAAATATTTTTGGACATTTTGCTCAAGAGAATTGGTCGCTTCAGGGTAACATTGATTCAATCGTCTGAGAATTTCTTGTGTATTTTTACTCCCAGCAAGATCTACAATTACAAAAAATAAATCTTTGCTAACTTTAAGCTCTTTGATCTCGATTTGTTCACCATCAAAAATCATCAAGATTGGGCGATTTCCATAAGCGCAAGCCTGATCCATCCGACCACAAAGACTAGGAGTCGTTCTTTCTCCCAAGTAGGCTAACTCCATTTCTTCACGGATGGTCATCTTTAAGTCGTATAGACGATTAAAAGCCCTCGCAATTAAGACGCAAAAGGCAGCAGAAGAAGATAATCCTTTTTGAATCGGTAAGTCGGTTAGATAATTATCAACCTCAAGTCCACCAACACCATAGCGAGTCAGAAATTGATAAGCTGTACCAGCCGCATAACTAAAAAAACCGCCTTTTGCCGCTACATCCTTAAGAGTATTAGGTTCCATCGGTAATCTAATCGATTGCTCATGCTTGCGATCGCTTAAAGAAGAACGAATGATTAACTCAGTGGAATTAGGTTCGATCTCGGCATGAATTCCTTGATTAGTCCCAACAATTAAGGTATAGCCTTTTTCGATTTGAGCATTAAGAAGGCGGTATTCTCCTGCCCAATCGCTGTGTTCTCCAAACAAACAAAGACGGCCTGGAACAAAAATTTTCATTTAAAGTTTCCTATTGTAAATCAGAGTATATATCTTGAGTAACTTCAATCAACAATTGGCTCTGTCATTATCTATAGCCCGAAAGAATCTGAAATAATGTTTTTTTGTTTGCAACATAACTGAACAAGCGCGAGAAAGTTCAAAAAATGATACTCTACAGTTGTAGACATTAAAGAAAGATTGTTTTTGAGATGTCTGTCAACAATTTAATCGTGTAAGTAGTCTGTTCTTGAACAGTCAAATGCACTATTAGATTCACTCAGACTATCTACAACTTTTAGAAGCAACGCGATCGCGTTGCTCACCGTCTATAAAAATCGTCCTCATCCCAGTCCGCCTTCTTAGGTGATTAGGTTGATTCTTCAACATATTTCAGAATTGTTTGAACATTTTTATCTTTGAGATGAACTGCATCTATCGTCAGGTATTCTCCTTCATCTGCTGTCCAAGCTTCACGAACCAGACGCATCTGTTCGACATGACTCCAATGAACGGTGTCATGCCAGCCAGGAATCTTACGCCGACGACTTTCCACTCGTTGACGATGTAGCGATCGCTCAGAGCAAATTGTTTCAATTCCATAGAAGGCGGCACTGTGCGATTGTGCTAAATTCTGCCAGCGTTTTCTTTCTGCAATAGTATTAGCTGGGATGTCTAAAATAACCGATTGACCTAACATGAATTGTCGTTGGGTCAGCATGGTCAGTAATGCTTCAGCCGTTGTGATGTAAAAGCCTTGCTTTTGAACACGAAACTCAGATAGTAGCATCGCCCCTAACACCCAATCTAGAGAGAAAACGGGGATCTGCAAGATCTGTGCGATTTCTTCTGAAAGAACACTTTTGCCAGTACCAGGAAGACCAGAAAACAAAATTAGTTTCATCTTTTCATCGCTGACTGCTCTTAAGCTATAGAGGTAGCTTAGTCTTGATTCTAACGTATAGGATGAAAGACACTCCAAAAATCATTTTATTTTTCGCAAATACTGCTTAATTTATCGGATTTTTAACTGATAAAAAAGCTAAAATCAAACCTTGCTCAACTTAATCTGTGAGCAATTAAAAACATAACTTAACTCGGTTAATATCGTTCACGGTTCGGCTCTCCATCATAAGGCTGCACTCCCACGGCTGGGTAATTATCATGATCTGGGCTAAAAATTTCTAAAATTGACTCAGCTAATTTTTTGAAGAAATTGGGCTTCTTACTTAACTCAGCCATCGCCTGATTAAGGTGTTCAGAAGAAAACTCAAATCCTTCTTTCTTCCCTAAATCTATTAGTTCTGTTTCGCTAGTTGCTGCTTGCACTTTCTCTTTAAGCGATTCGTCTTTAGCAGCTTGGCTAAAAAATTCAAATACTTGTTCTTTAGACATCTGTTTATTAGTAAAATTTGTTACAAAAAACTTCTTGCTCTTAATGATAACAATTTAAGAAAAAGGTTGCTTTAACTAGACGACAGAAGTTTTTGACGTGAGGAAGTGCCAGTTATTTTAAGAATTGTTGTATTGCTCACACTACCTGATTGCTAAATGATTCTGAACTAATACCAAGT
>NZ_BLJI01000082.1 GCF_017312365.1 Chroococcus sp. FPU101 | reverse complement strand
TAAAGGTATAAATGAGGTTAGCTGTACCATCTTCGGTAACAGAAGCAGGAGATACAGCCAGAGCAATGCGCGTATCATCATTAAGAATGGTTCCCGTTACTGGTGTTGTAGTACCGATCGTGTATCCAGTCCCATTAGCTAAAGTCAAAATAACAGTCTCATTGGGTTCAACCGTTGTATCGCCTGTTGGGTTAACGGTAACCGTCGTGGTGCTAGAGTTAGCCAACATTTAATGAATTGGTATTACTCTTGCTCCAGCAACAGCTAACGCAAGCTTATGTTGCCAAAGGGTATTTCACTTCTTTTGTCATTTTTGAATATCAAGACAGTAATGGAACGGTAATCTTTAAAGCGCTCGAGGGTAGTGGAAAACTAGACATAGAAGCGACTGGATTACGGGATCGCTATGTTGAACGTCAATTGCATCGTTTTGTTAGCACACCCCTTAATCTCGACCGTTTGCAAGAAGGACTGACTCTGTTGCGTACCAATCCTCTTATTAAAGACCTCAATGCTACTGTTAACCCTGGAGACAATATCACGGAAAAAGTGATCGGAGTGAACGCGATCGCTAATCCCGCCTGGGAAATCGGCGTGGAAGGTTCTAATGATGAAAATCCGATTGTTGGTGCGTGGGGAGTTCGAGGCTTTATTTATAACAATAATGTGGCGGGGGGCGGAGAACAATTCCGAACCGAGTATAAAGTTACGGAAGGATTGAATCGTTGGTTAGTCGGTGTGACGATGCCAATTAGTTTAACCAACAGCAAAGTTGAACTAACTTACCAGCAATCAGACTCTCGGATTATTGATGGTTTTTTTGAAGACTTTGACATTCGCAATCATAATTCGGTAGTTTCAGTGAGCTTTTCACAACCAATCTGGCAAAAAATTAATGAGACGTTAGATTTTAGTGTTGGCGTAGACCACCGAGAAAGTCAGAGTTTTATTCTAAAAGACGAGTTATTTACCGATATTCGCCTTCTGGCCATCCGCCTTAACCAGACTTATATCAATCGTTCTCCAAATACCTTAATCATAGGACTGTCACAATTTAGCATCGGTAGCTCCAATCAAAATATCGATGCCACCTTCTTCCATTGGCAAGGACAAGCTCAAGTTCTATGGAATTTTGGAATCGGAGAATTGTACTCACGTCTGGCTTTGCAACTATCACCTCATACTTTACCCAATATCGAGCAATGTGCAATTGGTGGTCGCAACGGCAATGAATTTGTCTTCGGCAATATGGTTAGAGGCTATACCACCAATATCAGAACGGGTGATAATTGTCTGGCCCTTACGCTAGAAGTTCGATTTCCCGTTTATCGCTCTCAATTGCTCCAACTCTCGGTTTTTCCATTTGTCGATGTAGGGACAGTTTGGAATAATAGTGGCGGTTCTTTAAGTCCTCAAACCTTAATCGGAACAGGAATAGGTGGTCGCTTAACTGTCGGAGAATATCTGTTTGTTCAGACCAACTATGGATTTCCTTTAACTGATTCAGAAAATCCATTTGAGGGACAATTTAAACAAGCCTTTTCAGTTTTAATACAAGGAAAAATCAGATTTTAGGGTTGTAACTTACCGTCTTGCTCTAAAACTTGTTGACAATTTAAAAACCGTACTGAACCATTCGCCAGTTTTTCACTTTTAACAACTTGTCCAAGAGGAATTAAATCAGCGAAAGTGTAACTATGACCTGGCAGGTTAAAAGATCGTTGGGTTAGCCCTTGACCCGATTGGGTTAGACGCTGGGCATAATCATAACAAGTTTTTAGAGCAATCTCTTCGAGGGAAATTTGAATTGGTAACTTGACCTCAGACGGATTTAAAAGATAGGGAGTTGTATTAATATTAACAACCCCATCGATTCCCAGTTGAGAACTAGCGGTAATTTGACTATTTAAAGATGAAAGGAACACTTGAGTATTTAGCGTTATCTTTCCGCCGTTTCCAGCAAGTGCATCAGCTTGAATTTTACTGCTATCAAATATTCCAGTTAAGTGAGTGTCAATCCCAATATTACCGCCATTTCCGTATCCCTTCGCCGTAGTTGAAATAGAAGAGTTATTTAATAGAGACAGATTGTCAGTGGTGAGGACAAGATTTCCACCATTTCCCGATTCGGTTGTGCCAGTAATTCTTCCATGCTGTAGTGCGATCGTGGTTGCATTAATTTCTAAGTTTCCTGCGTTACCCGTTCCATCATTTTTTACAGTAATATTTCCACCTTCAGCAAGACTCAAAAAAGGTGTATTAATCAAGATGTTGCCTCCATTTCCCGTTAACGCTTCAAGGCCAGGGAGTCGAAAAATATTGCGGGCTGTGTCATCCGTATTATTAGCTCCTGAGACAATGCCACTGGTAATAACAGAATTTGGGATGGTTCCCCTAACTGTGATCGAGTCTTGGGCATTAATAGTAATCCTTCCCGCTTCTCCAAAAGCATAGGTTGATGAATCAATTGCAGCCCCATTTAAAAGCGTCAATGTTGCGGTATTAACGGTGATATTGCCAGCTTTCCCCGTATTTCCTGTACTTGAAGCGATGCCACTGGGAAATAAGAGGGTGGGTTCAAACCCAGAGAGTATAACCGACTGTGTAGCATCAATTGTAATATTGCCACTGTCTCCAGAGCCGATGGTTGCAGTTAAGAGTCCTCCCCCTTCTTTGGCGATTAATTGTGAGGTTTGGATGTTAATGTCGCCTGAATTCCCATTAAAAATAGTAACGGTTGTAATATTACTGGTTGCTCCTGTTTGTGCTGCAAAAGGAGATGAACCAATAATTTCAATCGATTTGGCAATATTGAGAGTAATATCCCCAGCATCAAAACGATTAAAAGAGACGGATTGAACAACTCCTCCTTGCTCTAAAGTTAGGGCTGGTGAATCAATCACAATTTGATGAGAGGGCCCTTCAAAAACCAGACCATTCAAGGTAATTGGGGGAGCAGACTGGGTTCTAATCCCTCCTTGAATAGATGCTTGTTGGGAGGCTCCTTGAATTTGAACTGATTCTGAGGCTTTAAGTGTAATGACCCCCGATTGTAGAGGAATAATA
This sequence comes from Chroococcus sp. FPU101, assembly GCF_017312365.1. Taxonomy (GTDB): domain Bacteria; phylum Cyanobacteriota; class Cyanobacteriia; order Cyanobacteriales; family Microcystaceae; genus Chroococcus. The sequence goes on along the minus strand of NZ_BLJI01000082.1, from coordinate 2,651 downwards.
TTTTGGTTAAAAAGAATAGAGCCTCGGTCGATATTAATTTGTCTTCCTAATATTTGAATATTGCCGCTCCCTAATCCAGAACTATCTAAAACTGATTGCTCAGTAAGATAGATATCTTGATTCAATAAAGCATTAATAGGTGCAATAAAAAAAGATTTGGGATCAAGTGAAACTTCTCCATTAGAGAACCCACCTAAAACAATTTGACCGCCATTACTTCGGATAATTCCTCCTTGAGAGACAACATTACCCCCCAGTAAAGCTAGAGTTTTCTCAGGCCTCACCTGTAATCCTAATCCCTTAAAATCCCTAAAATAGAAAAAATCTTTAATCGTAAAGTTATGTCCATCTCCTAAAACTGTAATATTGCCAGGAGTTGCCCCAAAGTCGAGTCCAATCGGAACATTAATACTTAAAATAGGTTTAGCAGTCGATGAAGTTTGATATTGCAGTCCATCGGAAAATTTAATCGAATGAGCCGTACTAAAAACGACTGAACCGCCAATATCTAAAATGGCATTTTTTCCAAGAATAATTCCATTAGGATTGAGGAAGAAAAAATTAGCAGCACCATTAGTGCGAATGATTCCATCTATATTTGAGATAGAAGTACCAGTTACTCTTGTAAAAATGTTTTGAAGAGTTGTTGAATTAAGAAACTGGACAACTTGACCATTAATGACTGAAAAATCCTTGAAGCTATGAAAAAGATTATTTTTAGCTTCTGTACCGCCTTGAATGAGAATTATATTTTGCTCCTGCCTAATTACAGAAGGATTGGGTAAGGTTTGATCGGGCGTAATTTGAGCGTGGACAGCTTTCCCGACTAAATTAGACATCAATAAACTTATAATAAGGAGAGGTTTCATCATAAAATTAAGCTGAAAAAGTAAAAAATTTTTCGATTTGATCGCAGGCATCTTTTACGCCATTTTCTTGAGTAATGATTTCTTTAATGTGTTGAGCTTGGTTTTGAAAGGCTGGATACTGTAGCAATTCATTTAAACCCAAATAAATACTCTCATCATTAACTAATGTAAGCATTTTTCCCAGGTGTAGTTGTTCAACTCGATTGGCATTGTCGTATTGATCTTGTCCAAATGGAACAACCAGCATCGGTTTTCCTGCTTTGATGGCTTGTGCCGTTGTCCCTATTCCCCCTTGATGTACGATCGCTTTAGCATGAGGGAAAAGTAAAAAGTGAGCAGCATAATCAACTGTGATAATGTTTTGGCTGAGTAGCTCGTGAGGGATATTTTCAAGATTATTGCCAACTAATAAAATGGCGCGTTCTCCCAGTTTCTGAGTAGCTTTTGCTGCATGGCGATAAAAGTTTCCTGCATGATAGATAGCACTAGATCCCAAAGTAAAAATAATTGGGGGAGAACCTTGAGCGAGAAACTTAACTAACTGCTCTGATAGATAAGCATCATAGGGTTCATAGAAAACAAAGCCTGTCAGATGATTGAAGGCTCCCCAATCAGGCTGAGGCGGTGCAAAAATCGATGAAAAGAGACTTAAATTTAACTCAGGTGAACGTTGTCCCCAGAAAAAGGGATCTTTGACTGGTGATAATCCTAACTCTTGGCGGAACGCTTGTAAGGGTTGACTCCAGGAACGGCTTTGATTTTTTAAAAAGGCGATTATGAGACGATTTAACCAGACGGGGAAAGATTCTAAATTGAGTTTCGGATTAAAAAGCGGGGGATCATGGGCTGATAGTAAACTAATGGGGGATAGGATTGTAGAAATCCAGGGAATCTCTTGTTTTTGAGCAATTAAAGGTGCAGCAAAGGTAAAAGGATGAGAGATCAATAAATCTGCTTGTACGACAACTTTTTCTAAATCACTATAGGCTTCTTTTAGTCTAGCCATTAAAATCTCACAGACTAGATATCGTAGACCTTTGGAGGAGAAAATTTTTTGAACTAATTCTTGTTCAGAACCGAAATCAAGCGGTTCAGGCTGAACGTGGGTAAAGAGAATGTTTTGAGCTTCAACAAAGGGCTGATGAGTACGATTTGCTGCAATAATTGGCTTGTGACCTCGTTTTTTTAATTCAAGAGCAATCGCTAGATAGGGAAAAAGATCCCCTAAAGAACCAAACGTATTGATAACAATTTTTTTACTCATAATGATTCGTTAACAGGATAAATCCCGCCCAAGAGAAAGGTCTTAACTCATTTGAATCTTGATTGATTGCTTGTATTTGTGCCTGCCGAAGCGATTCAGAAAAATCATAAGGGGTTTGCTGCAAGTGCCGATAGAACTCGATCATAAACTCAACCGTACTTTGATCGGATACCGCCCATAGCGAACCCATTGTATTATCGATCCCCGTGCGAAACCCAATCCCAGTTAGACCCAAAACAGCCGCAGGATTACCAGTCGCTGTATCGCAGGCGGATAAGTTCAAAAAGGTGATCCGACTGCTGCGCTGCTGTAACAACTGCTCAAATTCTAATAGGGTAATTTCTTGAGTTCCCAGGGTTAGCCGACTTTGCTCGACATTGCGCTCTAGCTGATTGCGTGTCGCTAGATGCAGTACATCGTAAGGCGTTTGTAATCGAGATTGAAGGCTTGATTTGGATAATTGATACCAAGTTGCGAATTGTAGCGTAAAATTAAATAGAAAGAAGAAAAGGAAGATC
>NZ_BLJI01000081.1 GCF_017312365.1 Chroococcus sp. FPU101 | reverse complement strand
ATTTAGACGCTCAACAGTTTAAAGACTGAAGATATTCAGCAAATGCAGGAAAATCTACTAATTCAAATCCCATAAATTCTCGCAAACCTTGCAAAAGTTTATCGTACATTTGATTGCCTTTATTTATCAATTGTTAAATGCTTTAAAATCTAGCTAATGAATGATTCTAAAAGTTAAATTTATTCTTGGTTTAACTTGTTTTTTAGTTTTAGGTATTTGATGTAACCAGTATTTCTGTGTTTCTCCACTCATTAAAAGGAAACTGCCATCAGCTAATTCGATTTCATATTTTTGATTACTTTCTTTATTTTTGGGCTTAAGCATGAATCGGCGTATTCCTCCCAAACTAACTGACCCGATTACGGGAGATTCACCTAATTCTTTCTCATCATCGCTATGCCAAGCTACCCCATCATTTCCATCACGATAAAAATTGAGTAATACACTATTGAATTTAACTTTTGCTACCAGTTCAATTTCTTTTTTCATGAATAATAAAGGTTCAATCCAAGGATGCGGATTCATTTCAATATTTGAATAGGTATAGCGTTTTTCAGGCTCACCATACCATGCAGTTAATCGAGGTAATGCTATCGATTTACCATAAATTTTAAAGTATTCTTGTGACCATTTAATCTTCTTTTCTAACTCTTGATATAAAAAGTCGCTAGTTGGTTGATCAAAAAAATTGGAATAGTAAATAATTTCCCCTTGCTCAATCAGTAATTGCTCACCGTTTTTGATCAGGTTTGAAGATTTCGCATGATTGCTGTTATCCAAGCTTAAAAGGCTAGATGTATCAGAAAAAAGATTTAATTGTTCAGAACTTTCCATATCTAAAAAAGATTTTTATTTTTTGTGTTGTCAATAAAAAACGTTAAGTTTGTCATTTCAGCACCTTATCTTAATACACTGCTTTTCTTTAAGATTCCCTTATTGAATAAAAAAATTAAAAGGTTTTTCTTAAAACTTGCAACATCAACAGAACACCCAAGCTATGTCTAGCGATCTGCCCTAACATAGTAGAACAGATATTATAGCCGATCGCATCCCCTGTGACCATTATCCCAACCCGTAAGCGATTGATTGACAGAGTTCTTTTCATCTCTCCGCTTTCAGCACCTTTCTAATATAAAACAGATTCCTTATCGTTCCCTCTAATCGTAGGAGAGGGTTAGGGTGAGGTCACTCTATTTTAAGGAATCTACCTGAGAATTAAATTATTATTTTTCATTATGTCTTAAAAAATATACATTTTTGTAGAGTTTGAGAGTTTAAAACAAAGATAGACTAACAATAAAAAATTTAATGATGCTTCCTCTATCTATTCTTTATTTCATTTCAGGCTTTACGGCGTTACTGTATCAGGTGGTCTGGCAACGAATGTTAGGATTATTTTCGGGGTCTGATGTACGTTCAGTGACGATCGTTATTGCATCCTATCTATTAGGATTAGGGATAGGGAGCTTAATTAGTGGATTTTTGAGCGATCGCATTACTCATCGTCAAGCGATTCAAGTATATGGTTTATGTAATTTAGCTATTGCGATTTTTGCCATTTTCAGTCGTTTGTTGTTTTATGATGTCTTATTTTTACAATTAAAGTCTTTTGCTCAATCTACTGGGTTAATCCTCTTAGTAGTTTTCTTTAGCTTACTGATTCCAACGATACTAATGGGATTTTCGCTACCTTTAATTTCCAAAGCAATTAACCGTCATGCTAAAGGTTCAGCGCGTCTTATTGGTCTATTTTATGGCATTAATACCCTTGGTTCGGGTTTGGGCGCGTTAGTCTCTGGTTGGTATATTATTGGAACGATCGGTTATGAAAGCACTCTCTATTTTGGAGCAATTTTAAGTGTTTTAGTTGGCTTATTGGCTTTAATCTTTTCTATGCGGGTAAAAGATGAGCAACCCATACCGTTTTCTGATTTTAAATTTTCTCCCTTTATTTCATCTCAAGTTTTAGAATGGTGTTTTTATGTTTTTCTGTCGGGTTTTTCAGCAATATCTCTAGAAATCATTTGGTTTAGACTGTTAGATACAATTCTACAATCGATTTCATATACTTATGCTCATTTACTAGCTTTCATTTTAATCGGTAACGCGATCGGTAGTCTGGTTGGATCATCTTTTATTCGTCAGATTCGCAATCCTCGATCGTTTTTCTTTATCCTGATCAGTAGTGTCATTACATATTCTGTCCTGATTATTTGGTTAGTAAGTCTGTATTGGCAAGCGCATCCGACTAATTTAGAAGTAGATATTGGTTATATTGATCCACAAAACCTTGATGCTGCATTGTTTATCAAATATCTTGTTTTACCGTTTATCATTTTAGTACCACCCAATTTCTTACTCGGTTTTTATTTTCCTTTAGTCCAAAAAGCGATTCAAACAGATGATCAACAAATTGGACAGCGTGTCGGATTGATTCAAGTTGCTAATATATTAGGGAATACAACAGGAAGTCTTTTAACAGGATTATGGTTATTAGATGTGATGGGGACTGCGGGATCTTTGCGGTTACTCCTGTTTTTGGGATTAGGATTCTTTGTATTAAGTTTTTTTAAGACAAAAGCGATTAAATATATCAGTATCGTTGCGTTAATGCTGATTATCGTTGGTTTTCCTAATAATACTCGTCTCTGGGCGATGTTACATGGTATTCCAGAACAACAATATTTTATTTCCTCAGAAGATGCGACAGGGGTCGCGGGTGTCACAGAAGCGAAGGGAAAAGGAATTTTACTCGCAAGTGGACAAGCGCAGGCAGGCTTTCCTTATATGTCCGTTCATGCCATACTCGGTAGTATACCTGCATTACTCCATCCTCAGCCATCACGTATCATGATTATTGGGTTAGGATCAGGAGGAACCGCACATACAGCAGGTGTTAACCCATTAACCCAACAGATCAAAGTCATTGAGTTACTGGGTGCAGAGTTAAAAGTCTTAGACATTTATTCTAAAACCTCTATTGGTCATCCGTTACGTTTTTTATTCTCAGATCCTCGATATGAGTTTATTGTTGGGGATGGACGGCAAGAATTAGCTTTAGCTAATCAGCAATTTGATATTATTGAAGCAGATGCGATTTATCCTTGGCGATCGCGTGCTGGAATGCTTTACTCATCAGAGTTTTTTCAAGAAGTTCGATCGCATCTAGCACCAAATGGAATTTTTGTCGAGTGGAATGTCGGTTTAGGAACAGCGCAAACATTCCAAAGTGTCTTCCCTTATGTCACCCAGTTAGGGATGAATGATCATTTATCGGTTTTAGTCGGAAGTGATCATCAAGTCGATTTTAATCCAGATGTATTACTCGCTAAGTTACAAAATCCCGATGTAATTAATTTTTTAAACAATGCGGGAGTCAATATTGCTAAAATTCGTCATGATGTGCAAACGGCAAAGGTTGAGTCTTATTCACACGCTCAAAATGGAAAACCTTTACCCGTTAATACTGATTTATTTCCCCGTTCAGAATATTATCTCAATCAGCCTTTATTAGATTGAGTTTTGGGAGTTTGTGTATCGATATATTCTCGCCAACGTTTGATCTTATCACCAACAAAATCAATAACGATCGCATCATCGGCAGGATTTTTTTGACCTGTCCCTTTTGCAGTATCTTCCCAATACCATTCGACAGCCGTATGATTTCCTTCAATAATTATCTGATGTATCTCGATCTTAACACTGGCTGTATTACTCGCAAAATCAGCCGCCGCTTTTCTAATGGCTTCTTTTCCGACCCAACGATTGCCTGGTACAATTAATTCACCATCTTCAGTAAATAATGAGGCTAATGTATCTGCTTTACCCTCAATCCAACAGTTCTTAGCTTGTTCAATAATAGAACGGATTGACTCTGGTTTTGATTGATAACTCATAGCTTTTTCAACTCCTGTAACAATCAGAAGCATGATAATAAAACAAATAATGGCGATTTTAGTAATTTTCACTTAAATTGTTTAAAATCTAAAGGTAGTGCGGACGGTACCGACATAAAGCGTCGAATTGTTTTTATTATGTTCGGGATTGAAGATCACTAAAAAACCTGGTGTGACTTCAATGTTATTAGTGATAGGAAAGCGATAAAAAGCCTCTAAATGATAGGAAGTGTCGTCATCTTCACGTTTTCTCACTCGACTATTAACGGTTTCTCTAACCTCATTATTGATTAATTTCGGTGGTTGACCAAAAATAAGACCCGCTAAACTTCCTTCTTGGAATAGATCAAAAAATGCTAAACCCACTGCATAGTAGAAAAGATCGGCTTTGCTTCCTTGAGAACCCCTTAAATTAGCCACTGAATTCGGTGAATCTTCAGCGATCGCTTGAGAATATCCCCCCCAACCAAATAGACTAATATGGGGACTAAAACGGATCGTGGCTTGTGTGCCATAATGATTACCAGTCGTTGCAATATTGCCGAAAGGTCTGCTAGTTAAAACACTGCCCGTATTTTGCAAAAAGCTAACATTACCTCTTTCTGGCGTTTCATAGCTATGGGCATATGTTAACCCGAATTGCAAAACACTATTCGGCTGGAGATTCAGTTGAGCTAATGCAGAAAAGTCTCCATTTGTCAAGCCTTGTCCCGAATCTGAATTATCACCTGTAGATGCCAAATAACTAAAATTAGCTCCAATAATACCTCTAGGGTTAATCGTAATATCTAAACCAGGGCCACCACCTTGACGATAGATAGGACTATAACCATATCGAGAAATAGCATCCCTTGCGCCACTATCCACAGGGCTATAGGTTGGCACTCCTCTAGCAGTTAATCCTACATTAACTGCGTCTAACTGAATGGTCACTAAATCCCCAAGCGGAAAACGGTAGAATGCTTGGTTAATGTCAAGACGGTTATTATCATTGCCATCAAACCCTAAGCGAGTCATATTGCTTCCTGTAACCGCAGTACCAAACGGTATCGTATTTCTAGCTTGTAGGCGCAATCTCAGTAAATCTTGACCCCTAAAGCTTGTATTTAAAGAAAGACGAACGCGATTGGTAAAAGTGATATTATCTTCTACATTGCGATCGCTTTGAGAACGTCCAGAGGAAACTGCTTGTTTATTACCAAATGCACCCGATACAGCAAAGATGACTTCTCCTCTAAGTTGAGTTGTGGTCGTAAATTGATGGTCTTCTAAAAACGCAACTTGTTGTTCTAGAAAATCTACTTTAGCTCCTAAAACGGCCAATTCGGTTTCAAATTCTTTAGCAAGTCTAATTAATTTATCAAGATCGTTTTTTAGGATAAAATTTTCTTGAATCAATCGCTCGATAGTATTAAGACAAGCATTTAATCCTGCGGCAAACTCCCAACGAGATAGAGTAAAGTTTCCCCGATAAGTACGGTTAGAATAGCCCACGATACAGCCATAGCGTTCGACAAGACTCTGTAAAGCTGAATACGCCCAATCATTCGGCGTAATATCAGAAAGTTGGTTGACTGAAGTAATTTGACCTTTGAGGGTTGACTTTTGTTGCGCCTCTACCTTAGTCCCTGAAATAAAGATTAATGCGAAAGCGATGCTGCAGGAACGCTTCGCGCACACCCTACGCAAAAACATAAAATTAAAATTATCCAAAAAATGTTTTTTAATGAATCAGCTAAAATCTTTCCCAAAAACAAAAAGCACTCCCTAACTAGAGAGTGCCTTTTGCTGGAAATCTAAAGATTAACCATTAATAGCGGGA
>NZ_BLJI01000080.1 GCF_017312365.1 Chroococcus sp. FPU101 | reverse complement strand
AATTCTGACCACCTACTTAGCTGAATTAGCTAATGATAGATATCTTCAAAGAAAGCAGGAATAACTAATTCAATCATTAATCAACCAAATAGTAATCACTAAATATAGCTATTCCTAGTATAAGCGTAACGATCAGCCCTAGATAATGATTAGAGATAAAAATCAGGAAGGAGGTTTATTTTGCCCTTTAACAGCAATTCAACCTACTATTCTCTCAAACGACTATTGCGCCGTACTTGCCAACTGACATAGACTAATAATAACGTAGCCACGATCGCAAACCCCCAACCACTGGGAACATTAGAAAAACCTAATGCCAAGCTTCCTACCCAAAAGGTCAACGCATAGATAAAGAGAACCGTGAGACGGTGAGAGATACCCGCTTTTAGTAAACGGTGATGTAAATGGCGTTTATCTGCTAAAAAGGGTGATTTTCCTTGACTGATACGAGAAATAATCACACTAGACATATCGAGAATGGGAACCGCTAGAATCAGATAGGGTAATAAAACCGCCGTCACCGCAATGGTTGTAACCGCCGTCGTTTTTACTAAGCCAATGACTGCGACACCTGCGAGGGTAAAACCCATAAAATAAGCCCCACCATCCCCCATAAAAATCTGTGCGGGATTAAAGTTATAACGTAAAAAGCCTAATGCCCCTCCTGCCATTGCTGCGGCGATAATTGCGGCGGCGGGTTGGTGCATAACCAAAGTTACCATAAATAAGACCACCGAAGAAATACCAGCGACTCCTGCGGCTAATCCATCTAACCCATCAATCCAATTAATTGCATTAGCCATCCCAACTAGCCAAAGGACGGTAATGGGCAGACTTAACCAACCAATATGAATTAACTCGAAAAACGGAACCGAAAGAAAATCTATTTTTACCCCGACAACCCAAGCTAGAGAAGCGACAACAACTTGCATCGCTAGACGAGACAAAGGAGAGAGATTATATAAATCATCCGCTAATCCAATTAAAAAGAAAGCTAATCCGCCGACTGTCACCCCCCAAACTTCCCATTCTCGATTTGGTGGTAATCCTTTAAAACCACCTAACCACCAAATAATCAGTAAAGCAGTCAAGGTACCCATAAAAATTGAAACACCACCTAAACGAACCATTGGCTGCTGATGGACTTTGCGATCGCCAGGTTGGTCAACGTAACCACTTTTGAGGCCAACCGTTTTGACAAGCGGGGTACTCCACAAAACGACGACATGAGAGATAAGAAAGGCAACGAGATGATATAAATCTCCAGACATCTTGGCTGTTGGGGGTAAATGGGATTAAGGGTCTCATGTGAAGTTTACCTTAATCCCAGACGTTTGTACGAGATTTTATACGATCGCAGGTAAAGGAATTGTCAGATGAGGATAAAGCGGGAAATTAGCACAAAGTTTAGCCACTCTGCTTAAGCAATTTTGTTGTACAGACTCATCTTCAGGATTGAGTAAGCGATCTGCAATAATATTACCAATTTCGGTAAATTCTGCTTCCTTCATGCCACGAGTCGTCATCGCAGGAGATCCTAAACGAACGCCACTGGTTACAAAAGGTGATGCAGGATCAAAGGGAACGGTGTTTTTATTCGCAGTAATATTGACACCACTGAGTAATTGATCACCTACTTTACCCGTCATGTTAATCGATCGCAAATCGACTAGCATTAAATGATTGTCAGTCCCATCTGTCACCAGTTTAAAGCCCCGTTGATTCAGTTGTTGGGCTAAAGCTTGGGCATTGGCGATAACTTGTCCTGAATAGATTTTAAACTCAGGTTTAAGGGCTTCTCCAAACGCGACGGCTTTGGCTGCAATCACGTGTTCTAGTGGCCCACCCTGAGTACCAGGGAATACTGCTTTATCGAATTTTTTGCCTAAATCTTCATCACGGGTCATAATTAAACCCCCTCTTGGCCCTCTGAGGGTTTTGTGTGTCGTCGTTGTCACCACATCACAAACAGGAATCGGGTTAGGATGATGACCTGTCGCCACTAAACCCGCAATGTGGGCAATATCTGCCATTAAATAGGCCCCAATTTCATCGGCAATAGAGCGGAATTTTTCAAAGTCAATGATTCTCGGATAAGCCGAATAACCACAAATGAGAAGTTTTGGACGTTCTTTGAGGGCAATATCTCGAATTAAATCAAAATCGAGTCTTTCTGTGCTTGGATTAACACCATACTGCACGACATCAAACCATAACCCTGAAACGTTAACAGGAGAACCATGAGTTAGGTGTCCACCGTGAGATAAATCCATCCCCATGATTTTATCACCTGGTTTGAGGAGGGAGAGAAACACCGCAAAGTTAGCCTGTGCGCCTGAATGGGGTTGTACATTGGCATGGGCGGCCCCAAATAATTGTTTAATACGATCAATAGCTAATTGTTCTACTTGATCGACAAATTCACATCCCCCGTAGTAACGCTTTTTCGGGAGTCCTTCGGCGTATTTATTGGTTAAAACCGAACCTTGTGCCGCTAACACCGCAGCCGAGGTAAAATTTTCACTAGCAATTAATTCTAGGTGATCCCGTTGACGTTGTAACTCACGATCAATCATCGCTGCTACTGTTGGATCACTCAATGCAAGTAAATCTAAATTAGTATCCGTCACGTTTGCTTAATCCTACTTTCGTCGGTTTTAATTGTATGGCAATTCTCTATTATCGCTCATATTCTCAAGGGTTGCTTTAGGATAAACGTCGCATCCATCTGTTTGCCTTTCTAGAAATTTTATACCAATTTAAAAATATTCTCTATCGCTATTTTGACAAAAAGTTAATTTTATGCTACGAGCAGAGCTATCGAGTCGTCACCGAAAGTTTTAGGCTCCCATTCCAGAATATCGTTTAAGTCCCTTGCGCCATAACCAACGATATAAAAAGAAAAATACCAAACCCCAACCTAACATAATAAGACTACTTCTGACAAAATCGATGGGTAAACCGATTAAAATAGCAGCCGGAAAATGAATTAAATAGGGAAACGGTGTCCATTCTACAATTGCGCGAACTTGTGGGGGAAACACTTCTAAGGGTGCAATCATCCCTGATAAAAATAGATAAAACAAAAACCAGAATTGTTCGATCGCACTAGCTCGTTCTGTCCAAAATGCTAACATCGAGAAACTATACTGCATCAAGAACCGAACAATAAAACCCATTACAACAGCCACGAAGAATAGAATAATATTTTGTGGTTTAGGTATCCAAAATGCTTGAGGATAGAGGAGAAAGAAAAGACCTAGAAAAACGACCACTAAAGTAATACGAGTCATTTTTTCAGAGATATGACGCGCTATATGATGCCAAATCGGATCTATTGGTTGAAGTAACCTAAAAGAGAGTTTTCCCTCGACAATTTCCCGTTCAAATTCCCAAATGACCCAAATCGTCGTAAACTGTCTGACCAAAAAAACAGCAAAAAAATAACGAGCAAACTGCACCGAATCTAGACCAAATTTTCCACCATTTTGGGCCGCTTGAATCCAAACACCCATTAAAATTAAAGGTAATGACCCTGCTAACGCCCATAAAAAAATTTCTGCTCGATACTCAAGCATATGAGCATAATAGGTTGTCAGTAACGTCGTCATGGTGCGATAAAACCACTTCATTAGGCTACCACTCCCGTTTGAAACAGACGACCGATAATCTCTTCAATAGGTGGCTCATTAATACTTAGGTCAATGATATCTAATTCTGAAACAATAGATGCGATCGCACTGGTTAACTTTTCTTGAGGTACCACTAATCTTACTTCTTTTCCTTCAATACTAACGATATCGCCATAGGAACGTAATTGAACTTCACTTACAGGATAAGCTAACTCGATTTTAACTTCTCGACATGGGGAAAACCGTTCTAGTAAACCATCGAGGATACCATCATACATCAAATTTCCTTGATGGATCAGCAACACGCGCTTACACAAGGCAGTAATATCAGCCATATAGTGACTGGTTAAAAGAATCGTCGCTTGATATCGTTGATTGTATTCTTTTAAAAACTCTCTTACCGCAGCTTGTGCGTTAACATCAAGTCCTAGTGTTGGTTCATCTAAAAATAAAACTTGAGGATGATGTAATAATGCAGCGAGTAATTCCGCTTTCATTCTCTCACCGAGAGACAACTTACGAACGGGTTGGGTTAGCTTTTCTTGTAGCGACAACATTTCGGAAAGTTCACCTAAACGCTTTTCAAAAACCGATTCTGGAAGATTATAAACCGCCCCATTAATTCTAAGAGAGTCTAAAGCGGGTAAATCCCATAATAACTGTTGTTTTTGCCCCATAACGAGACTCATTTGTTGTAAAAACTGGGGTTGTCTGCGAAACGGAATATAACCCGCAACTCTCACTCGTCCACCCGAAGGATGTACTAACCCAGTCAACATCTTTAGTGTAGTCGTTTTTCCTGCACCATTGGGGCCAAGAAACCCTACCACTTCCCCTGGTTCAATGGTAAACGAGACATTCTGTACCGCTTTAATTTGCCGATAAGTGCGTTTAAAGAAATGGCTAATGGTTCCTTTTAGTCCAGGTTCTTTAACCGCTACTGGGTAAGTTTTACTAAGATTGTCAACAATGATGATGGACATGGCAGAAAAAACAAGGAGGCGCGTTTCTCGATTATTACACGATTAACTACTGAAGTTGTTCTGGCTTACGTTAGATTTTTCGTCAATTACATTAAAAAAAGACTTGCTTAACAAGCCTTTACAAAATGATTCGCTATTGTTCTAAATGAATGAATTGAAGCAACTTTATATTAATCCGCATTTAGTGGCAATGCAGATAGATAAATCCCTTCGACAATTAGTACAGGTTTTTGAGCGTAATCTGTTTCTAATTGTTGTCTTAACTGGGCATCCCAAACATAATTGTATTCTCTTTCTATGTCGGCAGCAACGAACGGACGCAGTGTACCAGTAGCGACAATTTTATCCCCTTGTTTAATCGGAACTTGATCCTTGAGTTGATTAGTTACTAAAACTAAAAGTGGCTCATTACCCAGTATTGTATTATCTTCGAGAACAAATGCTCCAGCACTACCATAGATTTGCTTAACTTCTGCTGGGACGGCAATAACTTTATTGTAGTAAGGCTGTGGATTTTCGCCAATTTCCCCAGGTATTGGTGCTAATGCAACTGAACGTGCAACTATTACTGGCATACCTGCATATTCTTGATACGAACTCGGTTCACCTAAATCTGCTTTATATTTTTGCTTGAGTGCATTAACATCAAACTTATCAACCGTACCCGTGACTTGCAATTTCGCATCTTGTGGGATAGGTAAGTTAACAGGCACACCACTATTATTGACTACGACAATTCTTTCACCACCAAATACTTTTTGGTCAGTAATTGTAAAAACATTATCACTGATTTTATTAATCGGTTGACTTCTCACAGTAACCAGTTCACCGATCAGATCCTCTGTTTTATTACTAACTTTGGCGGGAGTAACGCTTTCTTTGTCTGCTGGCGTTGTTTCAGAAACTTCGGCACGCTGACTATTATTGGCACAAGCAGGAAGAAGTATAACCATTAAGGCAATAGCGAGAAAACTCAGTTGAGTATGCCGACCTCCTTTTTGATATTTATTCAGCATTGTTATTGTTCTCCTGATAGGTTTTTAATTGATTCTGCTATTTTTAGACTCATTTGTCTATGTTTTAGCAAGTTATTCTTTCTTCTATATTATTTTTTTAATCGACATTTGTCTTCTTACCAAAGATATAAAATAACCGAAAATATCTTCTTTTTCTCTTGAATGTTTTTGATTCAAGAGATTGGCTATAAATAACATTTATTTTTAAAAAAACGTAAGAAATGTAAAGTTAATCAATTAAATAAGTAGGTGGTCAGAATTAA
>NZ_BLJI01000079.1 GCF_017312365.1 Chroococcus sp. FPU101 | reverse complement strand
CAGATTGGAAGCGAAGTAGTTCTGAACTACTTCGCTTCCAATCTGTCTATTGATTAGAATTGCTTATATGTGAATTGCTTGCCTTAATTGATTTGGATCACTTATGAATTGGATTGCTTGATCTCTGGGTTCCAATTTGGTCTAACGCTATAACCCTTATAGTGTAAGCCTTACAGCCTCGTTGCTCCCCGTCCCCGCCCTTGCGCTCCGATCAGATTTATTAGAATATTAAATCAGTTTATTAAATATTTCAATCCAAACTGCTAATTTAATTTGAATTGCTTATGATTAAAACTTCAATTTGGATTACATATAAGTAATTTATATCATTAATGGCTTGCTTTATTGAATTGGATTGTCTATAATTAGATTAATTCAAAAGATAACTGCTTTAATCTATTTAGATTGATCGGGAGATCACAGATGACTTATACATCTCAAACATCTCTAACCTTTGAGGAATTTTTAATTCAATACGGCAATAACCCATGTTACGAATTAATTGATGGTGATCTTCGAGATATGGAACCTACTGGTTTACATGAGTTAGTTTCTGGCAAACTCGCTGGTTATTTATTCGTTGAAATTTTACGCAACAATAAAAGATGGACAATTCCTAAAAATTGTCTGATCCGTCCCGATGTTGAGCGAGCAACTGCTTTGCGTCCTGATGTAATTGTTTTAGATGAAGCTGCTTTAACAGCAGAACCTCTTTGGCGAAAACAACCTGTTCTTACTAGCGGTCAAGCTATTCGATTGGTCGTTGAAGTTGTTAGCACTAACTGGCAAGATGACTATGCTCGTAAAGTTGAAGAATATGCAGCTTTGGGGATTCTTGAATATTGGATTGTTGATTATCGTGGTTTAGGCGGAATTGCTTTTATCGGTAAGCCAAAACAACCGACTTTCACAGTCTGCCACTTGGTTGATGATGTTTATCAACAACAACAATACCGTTTAGGTGAATTGATTTCCTCTCCTCTGCTTCCTAGCCTTCAACTTTCTTTAAATGATGTTCTGCCTCGTTAACTTTCTCTACTTATTTTTGAATTGGATTGGTTTAGTATTTTATGGGTAAACGTGCTTGGTTAGAAACAGCGATCGCCACTGAATATCTTCCCTTCCTCTCCAGTCTGTCAGATGATGAGTCGGGAAAAAGACAAGCTGAACAATATAACCAAACAATCCGATCTGCATGGGCTGCCAAAGGCTTGAGCGAACTGTCTCAACAACAATCCCTCATGGACACTACTAGACGGGCGATCAAAGATCATCTGGGTGAAAATCATTTTAGTTTGGATTACATTAAATTTACCACTGATGAATACATCTCTTTGAATGATGCCAAGCAGGGGCGCGTCGCTTCCCGTAACGAACAGGTTCAGTTTCTTGATGATCCTGATGCCATAGTGGTCAAGGCGATCGCGCTCCTTGATTCTCCTGAATGGTCGGAAGTTGCTGCGGGCTTATCAGTGCTGACGGGACGGCGTAGCTCGGAACTCCTCTCGACTGCTCAATTTATTAAGTGTAGCGAGTGGAGTGTTACTTTTACTGGTGCTTTAAAACGTGGTGGTGAAACACAAGTCCTCAGTTTTGAGATTCCGACTCTCGCTCCTGCTGAACTTGTCTGTCAAGCTTTAAGCAAAGTCCGTCATCAATTGCCAGAATCCGTAGAAATGAAAGCAGACGATGTTAACCGTAAATATGGCAGTGCGGTTATTCGACAGTGCGATCGCCACTTTACTGATTTAGTACCAGCCCGTGAAGGTAAGGATAATCTCTATACTCACCTGTTCAGGTCAGTTTATGCGACGATCGCTACTTTTTGGTATTGTCCCCCAAATGTGAATGAGGTTGAGTATAAAGCGGCGATTCAAGGACATTATGCCATCCTTGATGAATCTAATCTTGAAAGACGGCGATCGCTTTCCGCTTCTCGTCATTATTCTGATTATGAAATTGCTGACGAGGTTGTTTTTAAGGAGGGCGGTAAACGCAAGGGGGTGAAGTTGAAAACTGAAGGTGTAAAAGTCATTGAAGCTTTTCAAGAAACGGTTGAAGCGGTAGTTTCTTCAAGAGAGAAGAAAAAACTGAGCAGTGTTCGGATTACTCGTGATGATAAATCTTTACTTGAGCAAATTTTTCAACAGTTAAAATTGGATGAATCACTTAACCAATCTTTTAAGATGAATGAATTGCTTAACTGGGTGAAATCTCGTTTGGACGCAGAACCAATTAGCTCATCACCTGAATCAGAAGTTAAACCCAATTCTGAAACTCCTCAAGAAACTCAATCAGATCAAGGTGAACTTGAAAAAGAGAAAACTACAAATGGTGAGCTTGAGCCAATCACCCTAACTGTTAGTTTACCTTCGGAGGGAAATGCTGTAGCCACGTCTCAAACCAATCACACCTCACTACTCAATCCTACCACTTCAGGGTTGGAAGCCAAACTTGATAAGCTTGTTGATGTTATGACTCAGTTCATTTCCTTGCAAATGCAGGGTGCGACACAGCCACTTTCTGATCAACCCGCAAGAGCTAAAACTAAACCTACTACATCAGATAAACAGACAACGGCTGTTTCATCAACACAAGAAATCCATCAAACTGATCAAACAACTGCACAACGCACACCTCGTAACTCTCCCATAGCTGAGGCAGCGATTTATAATGCTATTGATGCCATCATCGCTCATAATAATGCTATCGAACTACATGACCTTAAATGGGCTATCTCCATTAATGCTGTTAAAGAATTAGTCAGTGATGTTACCAAGTCGCAACGTTTAGTACAGAAGGTGATCGCATCCCGACAAGATGAAATTGAGACTCACCATGCACTCCATCAACTCGAACCCAACCATAATCATCGCCACAAACGTAAACGGACAATTCGAGAGGTAATTCCTTTCAATTCTATTTAAACTGCCTAGGAAGTGCGATGCCACAGGCACGGCTTCGCTCCCGCTATGCCACTTGATTGTTGATTGATCTTTCAAAAAACCTGTTATAATTTACACAACTTTCCTGTTATTTGCAAGGGGACAAACCATGAATGACTCTGACTCCTCTATGCCCCTCAGTCGCCAGCTTTGTTATCAAAAACAATGTCGGGAAAATTGGAAAGAAAATGCTCTTAAAAAACAAGAGAAAATTCGCGAATATGTCCAATCCAATCGAGCTTTAAAAAAGAGTCGAGATTGTTGGAAAGCTAGAGCGAAAGAAGCCGAACAAAAAATCAAAGATTTAGAGAAGCAGTTAGCTCAATTTTCTCCTTCTCCTGATCTCTCTTCGGCTAATTGTGATGAAAATGATGAAGAGTCAGAAATCATTCCTCACCATCACTATAGGATCTCCACAATCTCTGTTGTCGTTCAACAATTCATTAAAGTAGGTAACAGTTTTCGAGGAGCCGCTAAAACTATGCAGTTAATTTCTTCTCATTCACAACTCGACACGCCTCATTATAGTAGTGTTAAAAACTGGATGGAGAAAATTGGTTTATTTGAATTACTTCGTCCCAAACAAAGGCGAGATGATTGGCTTTTTATTGTTGATTTAACGATTGAATTAGGCAAGTCTAAAGCTCTTGTGATTTATGGCATTTCCTACCAAGATTGGCAGTTGCACAATCTTCGTAACCGAAGCTCTCTCAAACCAACTGATGGTCAAATTTTAGCTCTTGAAGTGACCACTGAAGCCACAGGCGCGTGGATTTATGGCATTTTAGAATCAGTCTCTCAAAGTGTGGGTATTCCTCTTCAAATTATTGCTGACCGCGCTTCTAACCTTCGTAAAGGTATTCAACTTTTTCAAGACCGCCATCAGAAAGTAATTTACACCTATGATGTTACTCATGCGATGGCTAATTTATTGAAAAAAGAGTTATTTGGGAGCGAATGTTTTCAAAATTTCCTAGCTGACTGTCACTCCTGCCGACTTCATGTTCAACAAACTGAATTAGCTTTTGCTGCTCCTCCTGCACAAAGAAGCCAATGCCGTTATTTTAACCTTGATCGCTTAGTTAATTGGTCTTTGAGGATGTTTCAGTGCGATTTAACTTTTCTGGCTCGGCTTCTTCCTAATCTATCCTTTCCTCAATTCTTGGCTAGATGGCAACAGAAATTTTCTTGGCTTGAGGATTATTATGAGCCAATTTGCTTCTGGCGTTCTCTTCTTTTTCTCACTCGAACTTTAGAAAAACAACTGAAATCTTTTGGCTTGCATCAGGCTTCGCTTCTTCATTATTCTCAGAAGTTATCCCTGCACAAAATTTCTCATTTCACACTCCCTTTCAAACAAAAGATTTTTTCTTATTTACAAGAACAAATTCTTCCTTGTTTTGACCATACTTTTTTAGCTACTTCTGACGTTCTTGAATCGCTTTTTGGTCGCTATAAGTATTTTTCACAACGCTGTCCCATTAAGGAACTTCGCTCTTTACTTCTCACAATTCCTCTTAGCACGGTCAACTTTAATCATGAGTTTGTTAAAGAGGCTTTGACGACGGTTCATGTTTCTGATTTGTCTCAATGGATTCAGCATACCTTTGGTCAATCCAATCTCTCCAAACGGAAGCTCCTTTTTGGACATTAACTTACTTTTCTGCTTCTAGAATGCCTCATAGAAATTGTGTCTAAAATTTTCTTACTTTTTGACAATTTTCAACACCCTAGATTTAGCCACAGCCATCAATAAATTTGATGTACAAATCAACCGTGAGTGTAATAAGTATTTAGGAGACATCGTTCCACCGCTAGAAAGCAGAGAAGCGGTTAGTATTCATAATCTAAGAGGATTATGGGGTGCGATCGCTTCTTACTTCTTCTGCCCTCAAACTTCTCATGAGTATCCTTTCTTACAGCATTATCTCGGTCATGCGATTGATAGTAGCGCAACAGGTCATTATTTTCGTTATCGATTGATTGATGAGCATGGCAATTATTTAGAAAACAGGGGAATATTGATTACACAATTTGGTGAGTTGCCAATTAATAATTCTCAACAGCAACAGACGATCACAACTGATGAAGTTGGAACGGCATCTATTGACGAGACGACTGAAACGGAGTTACAGGTCACTAAGGCGATGCCGTCATTAACAGCAACCGAAATAACTGATGAACAGCCCACAGAAACCATCTTAAACATTACCCACCCATCATTATCTTTAAAACCTTCTGTTGCCAGCCATTTCTTAGCATCATCATTACAAAACTCTTTAACTGAACTGTTAAATAGCGATCCCGCAGGGATCTCCGCCAAAGGCGGAGTGCGCTATCCTGAACTTCTCACAGGGCTGATGGCGGTGACTGGTAGAACGGCGGGTGAGTTGTTAAAGAGCAAAAAGTTTTTTCCTCACCCAACACAAAAACAAGCCCTTCTTTTTTCTTCTACTGTTGATACTGCCAAAACTGAACTTCCTACTTTAGTTGATGGTGCAACTGTAATAGAGGCGATCTCACGTCTCAAATCACACCCTGATGTGCAGCCGCTTCTTTACCTTTCTCCTTCTGAAATTGACAGCCGTTGTCTACCCCATATTACTAAAACTCTTTTATCAAGAATGCTCTTTAAAAATATTGATGAGATGATCACCACCTATCAGACTTTGATTGATACAAGCGATCAATTACCTCAACCAGAAAAGCAAAAACGTCCCTCTACTACTATTTACAATCTTTACTCCGATGACCGTCACCGACTCGATGCAATCGCTGATTCTCTGGGAATTGAAGGTACGCAAGCGGCGGTTTTCCATTCTCTCATCGACTGGGTTGAAGAACAGTTAGAGCAAAATGCTACATCTGTTGAGCCATTGAAACTAGAAAATGCTAATACAGTTGAGCAAGCGACTCATCAAGCGATTTCTGACCTTGCCAAAACTCTCGCTTGGCTGACTGATGAAATTACTTCCTTTCGTCAACGTGTTCAACAGCTTGAAATTGAACGTGATGACCTTCAATCTCAGTTAGAGCAATCCTTATTACCTCACCCACAAGTTGACCAACTTCAATCGGAAAATGATCGCTTAAAATCTGAACTGGAAAAAGCCAATGCGACTCTTTCGGTTTTCCGTCAACTTCTTAATGGCAATGATGATCCTCCAAATGAACCGTTAGGAGCTAAGTCTGAGCCTAAAAGCTCTTTTGGGAAAGAAAATCCTAAAGCTGCTGCTGTCCCTGACCCTGTTCAGTCGTCGAAAGTTGCAGTTTCACTTGGAAAAAAACTGGACAAAGAGGGACAGTCTTCTAAAAAAATGATTAATTATGATACACATGAACTAAACAAACAAGACTGTCCCTCTTTGTCAATGTTTAATGATTCCCAACTGACGAGAACGAGTGAAACAACTCCTAAAAACCGCCGTAAACCTCGTGCTGATGGTGGCGCAAGACAACGAGCGATCGCTATCTTCAATGCTCTACAACAATGGAATCAATTACACCCCGACTACACTTTTGCTATGACTCCTGCACTTCTTGAGGTTACTTTTCATATTCACAGGGCGGCGGCTCATCAGTTCATCGAAGAGTTCAAAGAACAGATTGCTCAACATCATCAAACAATTGGTGTGACTACTCTTAGAACTCATAACAGAGGGAAGGATGTTGAACCTTTTAAGGCTTTTGTTGAGCAGGGCGGCTAGAAAGGGATGACCGCTACTGCCATTCCTTTCCCATCCGCCTTCATTCACGCCCTCAACATTTACTCTTTGTACAGGGAGACTATCTAAGAGAGGGGCAGGG
>NZ_BLJI01000078.1 GCF_017312365.1 Chroococcus sp. FPU101 | reverse complement strand
CTAATTCGCAACTTAGTATCAGTCATCACAAATAGGGTTTCTGATGCTGCTCCTAGGGCAAGCCGTAACGGGAACCATAACCACACAGAGGGCATAATTGGAAATAAGGCCATGATGGTTGCAGCCGACAGCAGTGCAATTGATATGGGTAGTTTGGGGCCAGTTCGCCAAGCAAGACCAGGTAGGAACGGTGCAATTACTAGAGCCCCAACCGCCTGCATCGACGCATTCGCACCAATCATGCTTTATATCAAAACCTAATTGAGTTAAACTTAGTGCTAGTAGTGGCGCACTCAAGCCATAGGTCAATCCGAAAATCATCGCAGCAGCAACAATTGATATCATTGCGGGAAGATTTGAGCGTGTCTGCTGTCCCTCTGCACTCTGCATCCGCTAGTGCGTTTCATATTCGTACCAGATATCCCACAACCGAGCAAACCACGATTGACTATGACCTTCTAATACTTGTTGTAAGGTTTGCGTATAATCTAGCACTAAACCTGGTGTCCAAGTCATCGCTTCGGCACGCGATCGCCACATGGCTAACAACCACATAGCAGGATCACTGAGCAAGCGAAACAGTGTCCGCCAAACTGAGGAAGTCCCAAGCACGCCCTCAACCGACGCATCCAAAGAAAGGATGACAGTCGAGGAACAGTTACGACGCGTGAGATTATAAACTGTATTGCGACGGTAAATATCGACAAAAGCACGCAATGCAGTACTATTATAGTGATAGAAGAACAAGTTGCGATCGGGTTCTTTCCACTCAGCCGATTCTTCTTCTAGTGAGGGTTTGAATTGCCCTGTCACATCGTTTTCGGCATCCGCTCGTGATAGGTGAGTAAATTCTGTAGGCGAATAATCAATATCATCCCCAGGTACAAAGCTGACATAAACATTAGGCGGCGCAGATATGGCAGGGTGTCCCGTTAGAAACCACTCCATTTTGATCCATCGTTGCATAGCTAATCCGAAATAAACCGTCAACCACTAACGCGACCCTAATCACAATCGCGGCAAGGATATCGTCGTCCCGGGAATATGAATCGCAAGAAAACCCAGGGCAAAAAATCCAAGAGACTTAATGACAGAGAGTATAGCGTTATAAAATCCGATGAGTGCCAGTGAGAGCAGCCGTACTATACCCTCAATGATGAACTAAACACCTATTAGATCAGTTGTAATAACGATTTCCCTGTAGAACAAATTTTTGATAAAAACTACACTGATCAGCACGCTAAGAACTGAGACGACGATAAATACCTTCCAATACTTACAGAGCGGCTTGGCTCCTAAAAGTAAAAGTATTAATCGGATCATGAAGAACCTCTATCGATAGTAGACTGCAAATAAAGCGATGCTGATACCACATTCATCTTAATTGAATACTTAAGGACTGTAGTAACTTTTTTAATTTTTAAGATTTAGACAATAATCGGCTGTCGCTAAAATATGGTTTTTAACACCATCAGAAAAGTATTGATTTGTCAATTGTTCTAAGATTTGATTATTTAAAAAGCGATTGACTAAATTTTGCCACTGGGGATCATCATTAGGTACAATCAAGCCATAATACTCACAAGTTAAAGGAATCTGAGGCATCAATTGATATCCACTCGCTAATGAGGGTTTTTCTTGCATTTGCGTCCTTAGGAGAACTCCATCATCAATTAACACATCAATCTGACGATTTTCTAGAGCTTGAATTGCTTTCTCGATCCCGTCTTCTTGAGCAAAAGTAACATTTGTCGCTTGTGGATATTTTTGATTCGCTAATAATTCAGCAGTAGTGTTAGCTAAAACACCCACTTTTGTTTTGGCTGACAATGAATTCGGATCGATTTTATTAGCTTGATTATTGGGAACTAAAAAATAAGTTCCTGCTGTAAAAAAAGGAAGTGAGAAACTAACTTTGGCCACATCATCCCTAATTGTATTCGGGCCACATTCAAGGTGAACGGTATTATCAGTCACTAGCTCAAAGCGATTATCTAAATTAGAAGGTAAAGTAACGACTTGTGGTGTGAGCTTCAAATTGAATTCTTTTTGTAGATAGCTTGCTAAAGAATTGCTCAATACCGAACAATATCCCTGCCATTCTCCTTGGCTATCGATATAGCCAAATGGATTAGCATCTCTACGATAAGCAACTTTTAAGACTCCAGTTCTTTTAATTTCTTCAATAATCGTTTTATTGCGGGGTGGGGCAGTCGCTATAATCGGGGATGGAATGATAAGAATTGGGGCTTTTTTTCCGTAGGCTGTTTCTATTTCTTGAGGTGTAAGGGATTGAATCTGAGCAATGCGATACTGATCATTACTCGAAGCTTCTCCATAAGCCGCGCTTAAATAGGGTAAATAGTTTTGCTCATTGCGTAGATAGACGTTCATAAAAGCAATACTCAGACCCATGAAATACGCGCTAGTAGCTGCTCGATTGGTTCCGACAAAAGACTCTGGAATAAATTTAGCGGTATACTCAGCAGAAGGACTACTAGAACTAAAATGTCCTCCTGGTTGATACATCAATAAATGTCGATTGGGAGATTGTAGCCAAATAAATGGATGAATTTGCTCTAATGCGACTGGAGTAACAATATCATGATTTCCTCCAGCAATTAAAATCGGAATTTTAATCTTTGCCATTCCCTCTGGGCCAAAAATTTCACTAGCAAGCGGATGTGCAGCAATGACTGCTTTAATGCGAGGATCATAAAGACTAAATTCACTTGGGGGAAGATATCTTGCTTGACATTGCAGGAGGAGTGCAGCACTGATAATAATTTCTTTAGTATCGCAGACTTTTTGTAGGCGAGGTATATTTAATTCGGCACCTGCGATCGATAGAACAGTTGTTGCGCCTAAAGAATCTCCAATCACGCCAATCTGTTGTAGATTGACTCTTTTCGCCCAACTTTTATCATTCGCTACTAATTGTTCTAAATAATCGATGACATTGCTCAAATCTCTAGGACGATCAATATATTCAATGGGACTTAAGGCACTACTTAACTTTCCTTGTAATAATTCTCGGCGATATTGTAAATCACTACCGATATGTTCGGGAATGATCGCAATAAAACCGTAAGATGCTAAATGTTGCGCTAATTTAACAAAATTTTCTTTCAGTGAGCCGAAACCATGAGAAATTAAGATTACAGGAGCAGGTTTTGCCAAATTTTGAGGAAGATAAATATCAGCATTAAATTGATACTGTGAAGCTAATCCTTCTTCGGTTTGACGGAGCGCATCTCTAGAGATTAAAATTGTTTTTTTGGTAACACGATAAGAACCTGCTTTTTTTAAATCAGGTAATTGAGATAGATTTAATGTTGTCTGAGTGGCTGCTTCTTTTTTCGACTCTGAAGCAACAGCAGCGACGGCTGATTGCTGATAGCTAAAATAGATCGCTAATTCATCTTTAAGTTGTAATAAAGCTTCGCCATTAATATAGATATCTTTAGTTGGAAAAGCTCGAAAAACATCTAATAGTGTCCACCCATCGGGGTTTCCCGCCGCCGTCACGACTGCCCCACGAATTGCATAAAAACCATTATTGTTGGGTTCAGTTTGAATAACTTTTCCTAATTGCCTGATCAAATCTTCAACTAAAGAAGTTTGAGTGAGTTGATAAGTATTAACTTGATTGAAAGAAGACTTCGCTAAGAGCAACTTACGCAAATGTTCCATCGCTTCTGGCTTGAAGAAACGATTAAAAAGCTTTAGATTTCCTGTAATTTTCCCTTCTTTAGCAAATGTTTCTAAAGAATCAATTGACACAGACAAATCTAAATCTTCATAGATCAGTTGAATTTGTTCCGCCGCTTGAACGGTTGTGGTAATTCCCGAAACAATAGATAAGCTGATGCACGCTGAAAAAAGTTGTTTTAAAAACTTAAATTTCATTATCCTACAGATAAATAATAATCCATAGATGTATTGTACCTATGGTTTTTTAGAATAAATTATTCTTAAACTAAAAATTAGCGGAACTTTCGCTGTGATTCTTGAATTGGCAGATCATTAATACTAGCTTCTCGTCGCCGCATCAATCCATTATCAGCAAATTCCCATTGTTCGTTACCATAGGAACGATACCATTGACCCGAATCGTCATGCCATTCATACTCAAATTTGACAGAAATCCGATGCTTTGTAAAGCTCCATAATTCTTTTTTTAAGCGGTAATCTAATTCTTTATTCCATTTTCGGATCAGAAATTCACGAATTTGCTCTCTACCTACCAGAAATTCCGAACGATTGCGCCAAACAGAGTCTTCAGTATAAGCTAAGACGACTTTTTCAGGATTTTTAGTATTCCAAGCATCTTCAGCCATTTGTACTTTTGTTTTAGCAGTTTCTTTAGTAAATGGGGGTAGGGGTGGTTTATTTTCCACAATGATTTCTCGATGGATGTTAATTGATCTTCTTATTTAAGTCTACTTGAATCGAGTCATATTTTAGTCATAAGCGAGAAAGAAAAAGCCTAATTTTATAACTATAGCAATGTCTTAAAAATTGACAGTCATATTTAAAATTATTTTAACTCTCAATTTTTAAACAACTTGATTAAATAGCTGATGGTTCAAAATCTTTAGTTGATTGTGTCTCGGCGATTTGTTCTAACTGATACAAACTATTTAAAGATAAAAAGCCAAATCCAACTTTAGAAACAATATCCAAAATGGTATAACCTGCCGTTTCCTGACTTTGACTAAGAATATTAAATCCTGTACTTGCTAGTATCCAAACTATAGGGTAAAGAGTCCATATGACAACATGGAATGTTAGTAACTTACGAAAAACTTTTTTAGAACGAGGGTGTTTTTGCTCGGCTTCAATTCGATAGGGACGAATGAGTAAATAAATCGCCGCTAAAAATGCACCACAACTAACACAATACCAAACATGATTGATTGGTTTTGGTGATATAGTTGCTGCAAATCCCGACAAAATCATATAGGCATTTGCTCCTAATAAACTGCCTGTGACGGCGACGCTACTTCTACCTAAAAAGGCGAGATCGAGTAATAAAAGCGGTGTGGACATAAACCAAGTAACGTAGCGAATCCAAAAAGTAGGACGACCATAGATAATATTTTTTCCTTGTCCCATAGCCATAGCTAGATACAGACCACAGGCAATAAGACAGATAAAAAAGTTAAGAATATACAAGATTTTCCATCGCTCATTTCTAGCATTTGCAGCACCAAAGCCAAAAATTAGAGAACCGATCATCATTGAAAATACACCAATCCATAACCAAGTTTGAACCATATTCTGTTTTTTGTTAAATCTATTTGTAAGTGAGTAAACTATACTTACTTTGCTTGGTTTTAATTTAGGTGACTTGTCCCTAAAGTATGAATTAGCTATCTGTCTTATTGTAGAAATTATGTATGGTGTATTGACACTCTTCGCTTTGCTAACCAAAATATCAAAAGTAATTTGAGTTAGATGTGACAAACGGTTTAGAACTAACGAGGTTATAAAATTATTTGTCTAAAGATAGAGGAATCTAGCTGTAGGATTGAATATCTTTAAAACAGTGCTGTTTGCCTATGTAATTCAAGATATTTCGTTAAAACTGAGAAAACAGGTAAAAAAGCAGCTTGTGATTTTGAGACTTTAAAAAATGGAGGAATAGGCACAATGTCTAGTAAAAGTAAGACTGATGAAAAAACCGTGATTGAAGACTTTAAGCAAGCAATTAACATAAGTGCAAAAGAATTAGACTCCTGGTTGAAAACTAAAGAATCTCAATCAGTTGGCCAAAAATCGGATGGAGAAGAATCAATTGGTCATGAGTCGGGACGGCACATCATCGAAATTTTACATAAGAAAGCTGATTACACTGAAGATGATTTATCCCAGATGAAGCGGGTACTTAGCTATATTCATCGTCATTCGGCACAGCGTCCATCTGGAGATATTGAACATACTCGCTGGCGTTATTCTCTGATGAATTGGGGACATGACCCGCTTAAAGAAGATTAATAGAAGTATAATTCTGTGAGGGTGCTATCTCCAAGATTAGTTTTAAAATTTGGCTAATGAAAGCAACCTCTTTTCTAGATTATGCGATAACACTAAAATTAGCACTTGTTAGAGCCAGAATAGCCAACTGAGTCGCGGCGATTCCCCCAATTTTATCAGCATCGAAGCTTGATTTTAATAACAAACTTCAAAGCTATATTCAAATTATGATTAAATGAACAAATGTATGGTATAATTGTACTTAATTCAGGACAGTATTTTATTAAAAGCAGCTAATGTGCGGACGATTTACCTTACGACAAACCCCTGAAGAGATTGCTGTTTCATTTGAGTTATCAGCTATTGATGAGCAAATTCTAACCCCTCAGTACAACATTGCTCCGACAAAAGCGGTTGCAGCGATTACCCTTAACGCTAAAAGCAGTCAGAGACAATTAAAAGGATTACGATGGGGATTAATTCCTAGTTGGGCAAAAGATGACAAGATTGGCTATCGACTAATCAACGCTAGAGCAGAGACATTGAGCGAGAAAGCGTCTTTTCGTAATGCTTTTAAAAACCGTCGTTGTTTAATCCTCGCTGATGGTTTCTATGAATGGCAGAAAACGGAAAAGCAAAAACAGCCTTACTACTTTCAACTTAGGGATAAAAAACCGTTTGCCTTTGCGGGACTATGGGAGACATGGCAACCACCCGACGGTGAAATGATTGCATCTTGCACAATCATCACTACAGAAGCTAACGAGTTAGTAAAACCCATTCACAATCGAATGCCCGTTATTTTGTCTCCTGACGCTTACGATCAGTGGCTAGACCCCAAGGTAAAACAGCCTGAAATTCTCACCCCACTCCTCAAACCCTACGATGAGCAAGCAATGGAAACTTATTCCGTTAGTCACGCGGTGAACCGTCCTTCTCACAATCAGCCAAATTGTATTGAACCACTTTCTAAAAAAGTTTGATAAGCACGATTAATAATTTGCATATGCTTAATAGCATCATTAGATTTATTTAACCTGAGTTCGGGATAAGAAAAGGGACAGGTAGTAAGCTGAAAATAACTACAAATTCAGTAAACCTGCCCTATGTTTAGTTTAGACGCTTTGTTTTGTGATGTGGATGATTTTTGCGCTGGCTTTGAAGCTGATACTAAGTTGCGAAT
>NZ_BLJI01000077.1 GCF_017312365.1 Chroococcus sp. FPU101 | reverse complement strand
ATTATCTTTTACACAACGTCCACAATATATAACAAATAAAGCTTTATTTGTTATATATTCTTTCTACAACAATATTAGAACAAATCTTTTTCTTATCGTTTGAACTTAGACAAAATACTTAAAAACTCATGTACCACTTTTTTTGAAGAGTTATAACATTTTTCTGCACTATAATGTTCAATGCAGAGAATCCCAGATTGTTTAAACCAAGCATCTTTTTCTTTATCTTTCTCGTATCTATTTGGGTGATGAGAAACTTCTAAAATGCCCCAAGTCCCTTCATGGCAGACCAAAAAATCCACTTCTCGATGATCCTCATAAATCTTGCCCGTTTCAGCCCTAACAGCTAATGGTAAGGGAAAAAAGAGTACCTTAGTGTTTTCTAGCTCCTGTGCAATTCTTACCTCAGTTTGAGAGGCAAATTTCATTTCATTGTAAATAATTGGATTTTTTTCCTTTCTACTAAAACATTTTTCAGTAACTAATCCTTGATTTAATTCTTTAGAATTGGTTATTAAATATTTAATTATTTTTTGCCAATTTTCATCTACTTCCATGAGTTCAACTCTATATTCTATAGGAAAATTAGACATATCATGCCAAGGATGTCCTTTAGCTATAAAATTAAAATTTTCAGAAAGGAGCGTCCTGATTTTTTCATTTTCTTTAACTCTTTCATAATTATCGAATGTCAAATAAACACAAAGTCCTTCAATTGTATCTCCAAATCTATTTTGTTGCTCATCAAGTTCTAATCTAGCATCAACAATCAGTGACGCACATTCAGTAAAATCGTGTCTGATTAAACTTTCAATCCAAGTGCGATGTAATTTCTCTATAAAATTGGTCATTTTATTTTCTACTTCAAAAATTTTTGTTCAATTATTAAAAACTTAAAATCCAATAAAATCTTTTAAGTCTTCTAAAATCTTTTGTATTTTATCTTCATCTCCTAATTCCCAATTACTCACTCGAAAGACTTGCCAATTTTCCTTACGTAACTTCCTATCTTCCTTCAGACGTTTTGCATAAGTTTCTTCATCAGCTTTCCACCTTGAATCTTGTTTAATTGCATAATGACTAATATCATCTACTAGAATCACGTATCTCTTATTGTTCCAAAAAGCAACGAAATCAACTCGATATATTTCATCTGAATGTGTTGAGGAAATAGCTCGAAGGTTTTTCTTGGACTGGGAGTGCCACTGAATCCATGCTTGAGGAATTAAAACGGGAATATTTGTTTTTGCCATTTTCAATTTTTTTGCATATTCTATAAAAAATTTTTTTTCAAGTTCGGTTTGATTCATATTTACCAAGCTATCTTTTAATCCTCTATTATTTGAAGCATCTAGATTAAATCAAGATTCAAGTGACTTAAACGAAAAATTTGGATAAATTTTCCCTGTTAATAATCCTAATCCATCTTGTAAGTCATATTTAAGTTTTTGACTACCTTTCTCTGCTGTAATAGCAAAATTAGGTTTTGGGATACCAAATGGTAGCCCTGCGGGAAATTGATAAGAAAATAAATCTTTGTCAACTATTAAATCTTGTTGTATAATTTTACCATCTTTGAGTAGTAAGTTATTCTTCAAACACAAAGAACGAAGCTCATTTTTAGATTCATCAGTCAAATAATATAGCTGTAAAGTATATTCGATAACTTTCATAAATTTCTGAGCTATTTCTTGACTTTGCCAATTTACACTTTTATAATAAGTTTCAACAAGTTGGCGACGTGTAGGGTTAGATGATAAGTCTTTATCAACCGAGGTAAATCCTGCACTTGTAAAAATATCACTAATCATTTTAAGAGTAAGATAATTAACACAGAATTCTCTATACTCTAATTTAAGAATATTTAATTGATCAATTAAAGCTTCCATTATTTGCTACTTCGTTGATAGTTATTCCTGATTAAGTATTCCCATTTTTAATCAACTTTTTAACAATCAAAAATATTTTGTAAAGCTTATGTCAGATCCTTTATAGGATACTGAGATAACATTTGGGCAAAAGATCTCCATTCACCACCAGACGTATAAACTACGATACCATTATTCTCTTTTTGACTGGCTACCACCAAACCTTTCTTCTTAGCTAATGGAAACCATTCGTTGAACTGCTCCAACTCAGAGGCGGCCTGTACCGAGTCATTGGGTTTCCATTCCTCTTCTATCGCTTTCTTCAACCAACCTCCAGGGCGTTCGATGTTTCCTGTAGCTAGAGCTTCCTTGTAAGCTTCGATAGCGTTGAGTACCGCTTCTTCTGGGGTTGACTTGATGAGTTTGGTCAACGTTGGGTTTAATTGTATTCCTGCTGCATTTAATTGAGCTTGAACTTCATCGCTAATTTCACCTTTGGTTTTGCTAACAATCGGGATAACCTTGGTCATTGTCATGGTTTGGTTTGCCTCTTTCAAAAGAGTTTCTAAGCGTTTGATGGTATCCTGCTGCCGTTCTACCTGTTCAGTTAAGTAATGTACTCGATAAACCTGACCTGCTAAAGCTTCATTCTTACGTTTGAGTTCATTATTCTCTGCTTCTAAGTGTTGAATGCGCTCTCTAAGTTTGGTGATGATTTTTCCTGTAGCCGTTGAATTGGGTTTTGGCACAGGTGTAATTGGCATGGAGTTTTGGAGTGAACGGATTTCGGCAATATGGCGTTTGAGTTCAGGATACTTATAAAGGTAACTGACACTAACGTTAGCCTCTTTAGCTATGGTTTGAAAGTTAACTTTGGCATCGATCTTCTGTAAACGTTCGATAGCTTTATAAACTCGGTTTAGGGAATCCTGCTTACGAGTTTCTTGAGCGTGTTTGAGGGTATTAATTCTGGTTTCTTTAGTATCTTCCCTGCTCATGCTGCCTCCTGTAATGATGCGATAATCTTGTCTAACTGGTCAGCCTGTCGCCCAAACTGCTCTACTAAAACGTCCTGACCCATTGTTAAAGCCTTGGTCTGCTTGCCCCTGAGTTCGTCACGAGTTTTGATGTATTGAGGAAGTTTTTCAGGCACAGCAACGAAACATGGGCAGGTGTAGCAAGCTCGGAATTTCTCACAATTCTCATTTAATGAAAGACCGCAATAGCCATAGATGGGTGTGTTGATATGTGTCCCTTCTAATTCCAGCTTATGAGCGACTGGATTTTCCCAAAAAGATTTAGGAAGGGACTCGTATAGTAAGGGTTTGCCGTCTCTGTTAACTAAAGCTTTATGAATATGTCCTGTTTCTCGTTCTATTAACTCACAACTGACCTCGGTGTAATAGGTGCTGGTGGTAGCGAAGTTTTTATGACCCGCCCAAGCACTCACTACCGTTAGATCGTGTCCTTGCTCAAATAATTGTGTTAAACGTGTCGGTCTTAAAAGTTTTAATTGAAATACGGCTAATTTCCCGTTCTCATCTAAGATATTTTCACTTTTAATCAAACAACGAATTGCTATGGTTAAAGGATTGGAATCATTGTAAATAACTTTTTTAACGGGTTCTAACTTAGATTGAGATGAATCTATTGTTGATAATCCATGATAATGGCAGAATAAATATTCCCAATCCTGACCCCATAAGGCATTAATGTAATCCAACTGCTCTTGGACGACCTTAGCTATAATTCTAGTTATGGGAATTTCATGATAATCATCAGTTTTTTTCCGATGCCAGATTAATTTCCATAAAGGGCCGTCTTGAACCAAACAATCTTTTTTAAGAAGAGGCAATTCTGATGGCCGCATGGCTGCGAAAAAGCAGATAATCCACATCCTTGCTATCGGGTCGGGAAGCTGATGTAAATTCGCTTCTATTTGTTCACGAACGACATCCGATAAAGGGTCGGGGTTTCTCATATATGCTTTAGGATAATCCTCATTACGGATAATATCTTGGTTAATTTCAAACCAATCTTTCATCGTACCAATTGCAAAAAAATCACGTAATCCTCCTATCTTATGCCTATTTATTGTTTTCTCTGTTGCTAAATAATCGAGGATAATACTACGATTTATTTGAGAAAATTCAGTTATACCTTTTGTTTCTAAATAACTAGAAAAAGTTTTTAAAATTAATAAGCGTTTTTCAATCGTGGCGAAAGAACTATTAATTTCACATAAATACTGAATATATTTTTTAACTTTTTGTTTAAACCATTCTAAACGAAATGGTAGAAATTTAATAATAGCTCGTCTTAAATCTGTTAAATCATACTTCGGATTAATCGCTCTTAAATCCCATTTATCTTCATCATAATTAAATGAATTAATCGGCGAAGTTAGACAAGTATGATAGCTAATATTTTTACTGATTAAATCAATACTATCATTGTACAAAATCCAGGTGCAGTTTTTACATTTGAAGCTTTTTTTATTATTTTTGTTAAGATGGCAAAAATAGATACTATGTGCTTCGCATTGTGGACAAACAAAATCCTCTATTAAATGATTGGTATACCAAATGATTCCAGCGTTTATTGGGTCAGCTACGGCTTGAATATTTATATCACATGATTCTCGACTTACATGACGGCAAAATGAACAGCGAAATATCCGTTTGTTCTTATAAATCCCTTGAGGAACGATCCCCTGACATTGGCAGTTAGGACAGCAAAATTCACCATGATAATCTTTATTCCAATCTGTTTTTTGATCTTTTAGTCTTGTTTCTAAATAACACGACCGTTTTTTTAAATCGATAGAGCTTAATGTTTTACCACATCCAAAACGACAAATAAATTGTCTTTTTTCACGCTGTTTACCTGCTAAACCTATTCCTGGTTTGCTACAAGAAGGGCAGATAAATTCACCTCGATAATCTTTTTTCCAATCAATTTCAATCATTATTAGCTTCCAATCCCTCAATCCTTCTCATCAATCCTTCTCTATCTTCTGCCAACCCTTGTTGCTGTCTTATCATCCCCAAATGTATTGCTATCTCCAATTCAGCTTCTATCCTAGCCAAATCTTGTTTAAGATAGAGTAAATCCTCGATTGATGTCCTCCAATGTTCGCATCTACCACAGGCGTTAACGGTTTGGCACTTTTCTTTCAACGTAGAACGATGACATTCTCCATATAAAGTGGAAATTTGGTGCATCCTCCGTCTCACTAGCTCGGTAATCGGATTTTTGGGTTGATAAGTAGCGACTATTTTTCCCATACTACCGACATATTTAGTTTCTTTCATCAATTCCTGATATTCATCACCCAACATCTGCTTGAGTAGTTGTTTATAATGATTTTGCATATCGGGAGAGCGGTGCCTTAAATATTTTTGAATGATTAAATCTCTAATACCTGCATTGCTCATCACAGTAGTAAAGGTTTTTCTAAATTGGTGCGATTTGAAATGCCAAATTCTCTCTTCTGTAGTTTTTATATTATACTCTTGTGCCAGTCTATTTAACCAACCATTAAAAGTGCTTATTGACATAACTCTAGGTGCTGGCTTATAAATATAATTTCCGTCATTACTGCCAAATAATTTATGATAAATATCCCCAAAACCTTGTCTGATGAACTCTTGTTGCTCTTGTATAATAATCACTAAGTCAGGACAAATTGGTATTTCATCCTCTACTAAATATTTTTCTGTCAGAAATCTTAACCGCCATTGCTCGTTTCGTTTTCGTAAACAGTCTAAAGGCAGATTTAACAATTCACCTATCCGCAAACCAGTGCTTCTAATTATTATTATCATCCGTTGTATCGGTTCAGGCAAATGATGGAGATGTTCGTCTAACTGTTGCCATACTTCCTCTGGAATATACTCGATATCCTTATTTTTATGGGTTGAAATTTTAGACTTACCTTTGAACCAATGAGTGTCCACATCTAACCATTCTTCAATACGACAGAGATTGAAAAAATTCATTAAAGTAGTATATTGAAGTGCAATGGATCTAGGTGAGAGTTTTAATGACTGTAGATAATGTTCATATTCTTCAAACAATAAGTTATTTATATTCTCATAACTAAAAATACATTTTTGTTGAATGAATTGAGAAAATCTCGCCAGATTGGAAATATCATCTTTTATATATGCAGGTGAAAGTTTCCGTTGGCTTCTCATTAATACATAAAGTTTAACTAATAATTTTAACCAATCTTGTTCTACTCTCTGAAAACTGATTGTTAGAATTTTATGATGCTCGTTAACTCTTAATCCTAAATCTTCAATTGTTTGCCAGATGTCTTTTTGAAGCAGGGGGTGATCAAGTAACTGTCTTGCTTCCTCGTTTTTAGCTAACAACCACTGTTGGGGTTTCAAATTCCAATCAGGTAAACTACTCATTCTTCTTCCTCTTGGGAGATAACGCTTCTCAAATCCGTTTCTTCAATAACGTGGCAGTAAATGTCTAATGTCGTTTGAATACTCGTATGTCCGAGTAAATATTTGACTCGCTCTGGTGGGTATTGGGCTTTAAGAAGCCGTGTTGCGTATGTGTGTCGAAATAGGTGAGGGTAAACTTTAATTCCCGTTTTCTGACTCAATCGATAAAACATAGTATTGATAACACCTGCTTTCATTGGCTGACCTACTTCTCCTTCCCAGATGTTGACGAAGACATAGGGCGATTCCACTTCTGGGTATTCATAAATGAGGTAATCGTTATACATCTTCAAGAGTTCAGGAACGACGGGGATAGTTCGTTCTTGTCCTTTAGCTCTAGCTCCATTGGGGTGATTTCGTCTCTTAACGGTTATGAAGTAATCGCTACCATCTCCTACGTCATCGTGAAACAAACCAAGCAACTCACCAACTCGTAAACCTGACCCATTAAGCATCATAATGAGTAGTTTGTCTCTGATGCGATGGCAGGCATTAACTAACGTTTCTATTTGAGAGTCACTTAAGCAACCTGGAAATTTCTTCGGCTCTTTGAGTTTGACCAACTTCTGCCGAACAGGTTTGCTCTTGGCGATGCCTGTTAGCAATCCCTGTTTGGTCATGCCGTAGGGAAGATGAAACCTATCAAACTGTTTGAAAGAGACCGTAGAGTTGGCGATATGGTAATCATAGAAACCCGTAACTGCCGTAATCGCTCGATTGATGCTCTTCTCCGTTCGCTTGGCTTCTACAGTCTGCAATGAAATAACAAAAGTATTGCCTGTCCTGAGCCAATAAGCGAAATCTTCCAAGTCACCGACATTTACATTTCTCCAATCGAGATGCTTAAGTTCGAGGAAAGTCCACCACAATTTCAGGTCATAGCCGTAGGATTTCACCGTGTATGGCGATCTGCTAGTGCTTAGAGAAGTCAGGTAGCGTTGAATTGGTTCGACAATCTGATAAGTCTTTCCATCTAATATCAACCAAATAATCTCATTGGTGGTGGGGTCAATTCCTTTTTGTAATGTGAGCTTCATGTACTTAATCTTACAGTACAACATTCGTTATAGACATTAAATTTTGTAACGATAGATCTTTACATGACAGCTAAAAAAACATTTGTTGTTGTTGTTGTTTAAGATATTTATTTTGTAGAAGATAACAA
>NZ_BLJI01000076.1 GCF_017312365.1 Chroococcus sp. FPU101 | reverse complement strand
AGAAGAAAATTCGATATCCAGTCGTCAAAAAACGTTATTCTTCCCCCCCTAAAACTCAAAAGAAAGTCTCTTAAACTCTAATTATTCTTATTTCTCTCTTTCTCAGTCTTTTATCCCTAGCTGAGACAATTTCGGCTGTTATTTAGTCTAAACTCCAGTATATAGCATTCTCAACCCAGTATTAGTAGAACCTCTTGAATAAAGTCGTACCCAAGGACTATTTTGTTGTTGTTCTCTAAACCACCCCACAACTTTGACCCCAGAGGTTTGAGAGCAAACTTCACCATCGCAAGTCTGTTGAGAATCATTTTTAACTTCCCAAACCATAGTTGAAGGTCGTCCGTCAATTAAACAAGACCATCGCCCAAAATACCATTGAGATACAACTGTTGAGGCATTAGCTGGTACACAAAAGATAGAAAAAAACAAGATAAATAATAATTTAGACATAAATCAAAAATTTTGTTGAGAATAACGAATAAAAAGCTAGTTATTTCCCATAATTAGAGTAAATAGACTCAATTGACTTCAACGTTACTCAAAAAGTTTGATAGTTACAACCAAAGTTTAAGATTTTAAGCAAAAATCTAACTAATTTATGATTAATTTTTATTAAGAAAACAAATCTGTATTATCATAATCATTACTGTATACGCTCCATTAACTAACGATTTTTAAAATCTCTGAAACAGGTTGATTATTAGCGATCGCCTCCCTCACATCTTCCAGTTTCTCACGAGATACAGATCGCTTAAAGGTTTTCCACTTACCGTTAACCTTTTCATCCCAACAGTAAGCCCAGAACCAATGATCAGGATTGTCTGGCTCACGTTCTCCAGCTACTTTCGGATAAGTTTTCACTAGCCCGTATTTATCCTTCTTGTTTTGGATGAAAGGATATAAAGAACCGCTTGGATTTTTCTTAGGGGAAATTTGTTCAGATGATTGAGGCTGATCGTTTTCCCCTAAGAAAATTTCTGATGAAGAACGATCGTTCATTTTTTTCTTAGGGGAAATTTTAGAGGTGCGATCATCTTGTCCTGAATTTTCCCCTAAGAAAATGGGTGGGTTACTTTCCCCTAAGAAAGAATCAGAGGAAATCGAGATAGAGGACTCGTCGGAGTGCAACACTGGCCACTCTAGGATCGAGTGCGTTTCCGAGGGCTTCCCTACGATTTCTAACAATTTCGTCGCCGCTTTTAACTCCTGCGGGTCTGTCCAGTTCAAAGGCAAGCTGTAAGCCTTCTCTAGATATTGGGGATTCAATACCTCTCGTTTCTCCAACACCCCTAATTTCTTCAACTGCCCCTCTAACCTGCTCTGGCCAAGGGGTCGCCCTTGACCACTCGATAAGGCTCCTAGCGACTCCAACCAACAAAAGCCGTTCTCTAATGAAGGGGCTGCCAAAGTGTCCTGATGATACACAAAGCCATTCCGCATCGTACCCGCGTTCGGCAAGCGTTGTAAGGAGATTTCGGAAATATGACCCAACAGCTTCACCTGGGAAGTAGGGACAACTGAGCAATCCTGAGACGTTTTCAAGACAGAAGAATTTAGGTCTGATAGATGTGATCGCCCTGATGATTGCGGGTAAACAGTCACGCTTGTCGTCGGCTCCTTTGCGCTTTCCCTGCACACTAAAGGGCTGACAGGGTGGTGAAGCTGTAATGATGTCGATATTCCATTGTCGTCTAATTTCTCGAACTGGGAGACTTCGCACGTCTCCGTAGTTGGTGACACCTGGGAATCGTAAGAATAGGATGTCTGAGCAGTATTCGTCAATTTCCGAGAGTCCGACGAGTTCAAAGCCTCCTGCTCCGATGCTGTCCAGTGGGAAACCCGCGCCGACTCCTGAGCAGAGGTCGAGTTGAGTAAGCATCTTTTACGCATATTCCTCCAGTTCATTAAAATATTTCTGGCCTTGTGCGAGCCATTGCTCATGAGTAATTGCTTCAATTTCGGCTTTCCGTTGCTGAATTTCTCGGTTTTCGTTTTTTGTACGCTCAACGCTTCCAGGCATGGCTAGTTTTTCCGATAAAGCTTTGAGATTGATAAATTTATGCTCTGTTGTCTGTCGCCAGTCTTCGCGGCTGATTCGGTCAAATTCTTGGCAGATTGCCGCCGTTAGTCTCAGATCGATGTTTCCATCCAAGTGCAGCCACTTAGCTCCAGCGTTGCAGCCTGGGGCTTGGCAGATTGGTATGCGATCGCAGTTTGGATTAAAGCCCTGAATTACCATCTTTGCTAGTCGAGTGCGGACAATTCCCGAATCTTCGCAGCAGAAACAATTCCATGATGGTTGCCAAATTTCCTTCTCATAGAATGGCTCGTCTTCACGCCGTATTATTTCTCTTGGAAGTTGTGGCAGTTTCATGATTCAGCCCCCCAAATTAAGTTTTTGGAGTTGGCCCACTCGTAAAATTCCTTGCGCTCAAAGTTTAATTTTCCGTCCTCGTAAATGAATGCAGCAAAGCCAAGAGAACGAATTTTATCTAGCCATTCAAGGCGACGGTGGTCATTTTCCCAACGATGGCTGCAACGAACTATTCCGTTCTGTTTCTCATAGAGCGATCGCAAATCGTCGAAATTTTTTTCAATCCATTTAAGCGGCAGTTCAGGTGGTTTTGGTAACTGGGCGGCTTTCTTCTTACCGAATTCTAAAAAACTCTCTCGCTCGTCTTCTGAGAGAGTCTTAATAAAGTCTGAATAAGTCTGAATAGTCTGAGGAGAGCTAGAAACTGCTTCAGATAAGGTTTCTGGGGTTTCAAGACGATCCATCTGTCGTTTTGGCGATCCATCTGTCACAGAAACGATCTTTGTGTCGCTTTGGCGATCCATCTGTCGCTTTGGCGATCCATCTGTCGTTCTTAATCTTTCCTTAACTTGTCTTCTTGATTGGCAGTATTTAAACTTAGAAAGTTCGATTTCAATAAGCTCCAATTCCTCTAGCCGTCTGATAGCTCTTTGAATTGTCCTTCTGGTAAGCCCTAAATGTTCAGCAATAATAGCCGTGTCAGTTTCTACCTTGCGATCGCTCCAAGGGTGATTAGTGACTAAATACAAATAAACTCTAAGTTCCGCATCCTTGAGAAGTCGATTGAGTTCTAAAAATTCTTCTGGTGTGAGTGCGTAAAATTTCCCATTTTTTGAGGAATCTGGATTAATACTCATTTAGCATCTCCTCACCTGTAACTTTGATTCCGAAGCTGAGGCAAGCTAATTTAATATCAGTCAGCTTTTCTAGCTTTGTCTCTTGACCGAATAAATCGTATTGGGTTCTTGAGAGTTTTAACAATCGAACATATTCGATTAACTCTAGAGAGATTTGAATGAATGTAGTTTGTGTCATGATAGATATGTTTTTATTGATCTGCCCCTTTCCCTAACCAGATTGGGGCTTGTTTTTTTGGCTAGGATTTAGGGATAAAGGCAATTGCCCCATCGATTTGAACTGAGATCAGTTCAAGCTGTTCACGTCAGATGCGATCGCCGAAGGCGCAGCTTCGCTGATCGCTCTCTTGAGTAGCGTTTTCAATTTCTGCCATATATTTCAGTACCTTCTCTAGCTTTTGCCTCGCTTCTTGGGCGTGATACCAGATGCCCGCATAATCCTATGCGGGCATCTGAAATCGGATAATCGGACTCTAATAAACTCTTAAAATGCTCTGGTATTTCCATGACTCATAATTCCTGTGTCATAATTGGTTTAGGTGAAATTAATTCTGTAATAATTGAGGATGTTCGCTTTATAGACTCATTATTCATCAATTAATTTACTATTGAACCAATTAATATGCAAAAATTAACAATTCGGCAAGCTTTTAAAGTAACTCAGGATTACTTCGGGATTAGTGGAAAAGCTCTCTCGCAGACATCAGGGGTTGGAACGGCGCATATTAGTGCTTTTAGAAGTGGAAAGAACTGGATCACCGAGGAGACTTTAGAGAAGCTTTTAGATGGCATGGAAGAACTAGCCCCAGGTTCTCGCCGTTACTTTGGTCTGTTGCTGTCGGGGGCATCTGAGCCAAATTTAGAGGATTTAATCGAAACGATCGGGGCGGATCGACTCATGTTTGCGATCGCTGAAAAGTTTAAAAAAGATCGAGAAACAATGCAGCACCTTCAGCAAAGTTTAATCATGTCTTAGGGAACTCTTAACCTAGAACGGGTTGAGGGATAACTAAGGTTATGGAAGAAATAAAGCTAGTTCGTCAAGAAAAGTTTGAGCAAATCTTCACCAAAATTGAGAGTTTTGATTTAGAACAGCGTCTAACCCTAGCTCAGAAGCTTTTAGGGCAAGGCTCAGGGTTAACGGTTATCCTTGGCGGCTATTCCATTGGGCTACATGGCGATGCTTACGAAATGAGTGATCCAACTTAAACAGATTCCGCCAGAGACGTTCGAGGAGTTATTGAAGGCGATCGCTATCCGCATTGCTCAAGATAAGGGCGATCGCTAAATTATCTAATCTCGTTATTGGGGTGTCGTACAGTATCTATTTAAAAAAAGCGACACCCCTAAATTGTTATTCTTAGGGGAAATGGAAGGGCGATCCCGCTTTCTATCTCGCCTAGGGCAAGCGCGTCCTATAATTAGTTAGGGGCAATTGTCTCATTCTTTCTTTTCGGTAAGATCGATGTCTGATACAAGAGTAGGTAAAGGCCATTGCCTTTGTGGGAAAGTCAAGGTAACAGCCTCGACAATGAGTAAAGAAATCGGAGCTTGTCATTGTCTTAGGTGCAGAACTTGGACAGGGGGGCCTCTATTAACCATCGATTGTGGAAGTAATGTATCTTTTGAAGGCCAGGAGCAGATCGGCGTTTTCGACTCGTCTGAATGGGCAGAGCGAGGTTTTTGTCTAAACTGCGGGAGTCATTTATTTTACCGATTAAAAGCGAATCATCAATATTTTATGCCTGTCGGAATTTTTGAAGAGGATGAAACATTCGTTTTTGACCACCAAATCTTCATTGATGAAAAACCCGAATATTACAACTTCTCAAACGAAACTCAAAAGCTGACAGGTGCCGAGTTTTTTGCTAAATATGCTCCCTGACAATTCTCAACTCATAGAGGAGAAGTCTTCGATGGAAAGTACGACGATTGAAAGCCTAGAAGAAAAACTGCGGCAAGCCATGCTCACCAGTGATGTTTCCGCACTGGATGAACTCATTGCTGACGACTTGGTTTGGACAATGCACACGGGTCTGGTGGTCAACAAACAATACGACCTGGATGCACATCGCTCTGGAATCTTCAAGTTCACGAAGCTGGAGATTGGCGATCGCCAAATCCATTCTTACGGCGATTGTATTGTCGTCACCCTTAAAGCGGAAATCGCTGGGACTCTCAACCATCAATCTTTTTGTGAAACCTATCGCTTCACTCGTATCTGGGTACAGCGACAGAACCGTTGGCAGATCGTAGCTGGTCATGTGAGTCAGATGGAAAAGTGAGTCGTCTAACCCTCTCCGGGCTTCTGTTATGTATCATTTAGCAGAGAGTAAACAGAAAGGCGAAAAAAAAGTGTTCAAGCGAGTCGCCTTAAATATGCAGCGAGAGGGGATGAGCGTAGAGCAAGTGGTTAAAGTGACCGAACTACCTTTAGAAAAAGTCCAGCAATTACAGCAAGAGATGGATATTGCTGACAATCAAGATAACTAGACCTCTTGTATGCTGATTTACAATAAATTCTTTTAGTTGACCAACATCTTTGCTACACAAACTTTTTGATGTGTCTACTGTTGGTAGGTCAAAAGTACCTGTTGCATGGGGAATTGTCCTCTATTAGAAGGGTATGTCCACCACACGGGTAAGCAAGCTTTGCAGATGGCTTCGACATGACGGTGATCGGTACTACAGCACCCACCTAACACATTCAAATTCTTTAAGATGCTTTTGAGTTCACAGTATTGGTTACCGAGTTCTTCAGGGTTGCCATCATCAAGTATTTCAGACTCATTGAGTTCTGTATGGCTTTTGGTGGACGCATTGGCTCGTAAACCACGAATTCTCCCTAACAAAGGCTCATCTGAGTGTAGCGACCCTGCTAGGTGAGTAGGATGGGCGCAGTTGATCATGTAGTAGGCTGGAAACTGATTCGTAGCTTGCTCGACTTGAAGAATCGCCTCTTTTAAGGACTGGCCTGAGGGTAAGTTGCCATCAGTTTCTACGGTAAAGGAAATCACCACAGGTATTCCAGTTGCCTGAGCAGCGCGAGTAATTCCAATTGCTTCTTCAACATAATTCATCGTAATGGCTGTTAACCCTCTTTTGTCACTC
The DNA here is from genome assembly GCF_017312365.1 of Chroococcus sp. FPU101. Classification (GTDB taxonomy): domain Bacteria; phylum Cyanobacteriota; class Cyanobacteriia; order Cyanobacteriales; family Microcystaceae; genus Chroococcus. The sequence continues at coordinate 1,550 of NZ_BLJI01000076.1, read as the reverse complement.
TCCGAGATTTAAAATGAAAAAATCAAAAAGATAAATCTCTACAAGGCAGGGCAGATAATGGATACCGAATTACAGATCCTCAAACATTTAGCAAGAGATGCACAGCCGACAGTATCATTCATTGATGAATATTGTAGCGTCTACAAAGACTTGTTTCCCGAAGTCAGAAGCTATGAATGTTTTAAATATTTACATTTAGGGATAATCGCACCCCTTAAACGAAAATCCTTACCAGAAATTGCTAGAGTAACAGGAGTAAATTCAGCCCAATCACTACATCATTTTTTGGCTAAATCGCCTTGGTCTGTCATCGAAATTAGAGAAAGAAGATTATTAAAAACCCTCATAGCATTGAAAGGAAAAAAAATTACAGTAATTATAGATGAAACAGGAGATAGAAAAAAGGAAAAAAAACCGATTATGTAGCCAGGCAATATTTGGGAAGCATAGGCAAAATAGAGCAGGGAATAGTCTCGGTTAATGCTTATGGAGTTTATGAACATTTAACTTTTCCTCTACTCTTTAAAATTTTTAAGCCAAAAGGAACATTAAAACCTAATGATAAATATCAAACAAAAATTGAATTAGCCTCGGAGATGGTTGAAGAACTAATTAATTTTGGTTTTGAAATTGAGTTAGTACTAGCGGATAGTTTATATGGAGAAAGTAGTTCGTTCATCGAAACATTAGACAAGCACCAATTACCTTGGGTCTTAGCAAGCTCGAAATAATCACGGAGTTTGGCTGCCCTCTCATCAGCTAGTTAGAGCTAATAAGTGGTGTCAATTTGAGAGAGTTTTTAGCAATCAAACATCTGAAATTAGATATATTAGAAAAATTATTTTTGGAAAAAGATATTCAAGAACTTATTGGGAAATCACAACTGACCCAGAAACCTTACCTGAAAACTCAACTTCATTTGTGATGACCAATCTTCCGGCAAAGAGGAATCAAATCAAGAAAACTTTAGGAAATCTTTATGGATTAAGAACATGGGTCGAATATGGATTTAGACAATGTAAACAAAAATTAGGGTGGACAGATTATCGTTTAACCAAATTTGAACAGATTGAAAAGTGGTGGGAAATTATCATGAGTGCTTATTTAATGATTAGTTTAAACTCGAAGATTTTTAGCAAGTTAAATCAATCTCAATTGCCTTCTGATAATGATCCTATTGATTTCTCCAGTCACCAACAATGGGATTTGGCTGGGGCATGGAAAAGTACTCTAAATAATTTCCGTTTAATCATTCAACCCACTATTTTTTTGTGGCTAATTTTTCCTTGGCTAGATGTTTTCCCCTCACGTCATTTATTGCTGGGATTTCATCAGCTAATTAAGCTCATGAATCAATTTCAACCATTTTATTTTTCTGAAGAAACTAGCTTATTTATTATGAATTGAATTCGGAGACTGACAAAAGAGGGATAGAGCACTACAAAGCGTGTTTAGGACAATTATAATCTAGTATGCTCAAAAAAATGGTCAAGACCAAGTAAGAAGTATGCCTAGTGCCGATAGTTACGATCGCAGAAAAAAAGCAGTTG
>NZ_BLJI01000075.1 GCF_017312365.1 Chroococcus sp. FPU101 | reverse complement strand
ATTTAGACGCTCAACAGTTTACAAAGGTTTCTAGCTAATGACAAATTGAGTGATTGATAGCTTGAGTACCGAAGTTTGTTCAACCAGTTCACTAAGCGTAAGGTATTAAGCTTCCTTTTACTATAGCAAGCTTGCTAATAAAATGCAATATAATGTATAAATATAGTAAGATAGCTAATAAGGAACAACAACTTTATTAATTGATTTACTCCCACTACTGAATTAGCAGGACAATGGTTATGTCAACTACATTTTTCCGAACACAAATGATTCGCTGGCGTTTGCGAGTTCTAATGGCAGAGCAAAAAATTAACAACAAAACACTAGCCGAAAAAACGGGGATTCATCCGACCACAATTTCTCGGCTCAAAAATACAGATGAGTTAAAGCAAATAACTGGAGAGATCCTAAATGCTTTATGCAATGCCCTAGAATGCACTCCCAATGATTTAATTCAATTTGCTCCAGATCATCCTCCTGAAGGTTCTCAATCTTTGGTGAATTTAAAAGACCACTCAAAGAGAAAAACTAAGCCATTGACTGTTAAGGATGCGATGGATGATACCCAAGCAGTAGCCTAAGTTAAATCTTGAGAGCGACCGCATTTCCGCCAAGAATCACGCGATCGCTGCCACTGACCCCTCATTGATATTGGAGCAGCTATGAATAATTTAACAATACAAGAACGAGATCGGATACTGGTAGTTGATTCCCGTTTGGTGGCTTTTGAGCTAGGAATCAAGCATAGTGATTGGTTTAGCAATATTCTCCTCAAGTATCAAGAAGAAATAGAAAAAGATTTTGGAGTATTCCGTTTTGAAAACGGAAAACCCCTCAAAGGTACATCAGGCGGTCGTCCTGAACGTTTTGCTTATCTTAGTGAGGAACAAGCTACTGTTTTGATGACCTATAGTAAGAACACGGAGCAAGTAAGACGTTGCAAACGAAACTTGGTTAAAGCCTTTGCTGAAGCTAAAACAATCATCAATCAAGTGATTCCCTCTCAAGCACAAGAAATCGATCGCCTAAAACTCGAACTTCAACTAGCCCAAACACAAGAACGATTACTGCTGACGACTCAAGCTATTGCAACGATACACGGTCGTGAAATGGTTGCCTTGATTCTGGGTAAGCCAGACGCAATCATTACCCGTACTGAAAAAGTCGAAACCCTTGTCACTGTTGATGAACGGGGTCGTGCTGTAGCTAAGTACGATGGCATCGGAATAACTTATCTGGCAAAAAGATACGGGTTTGGTTCCAACACGAAAGCTTGTCGTCACTGGTTAGAAACCATTGGTATTAGCGAAAGTCAATGGTTGACCGAACCAAGTTTAGTCAAAGCCCAGAAGTTACCCCGTGAAATTCTACCCTGGCTAGATCGTCAGTACGCCTCACGAACTGGAACCCGACAAGGCTTACTAGGCGAGTAACCGAGTAATTTATCCAAGGACAAAGCTGGAATCTCCAGTGAGAGATCGTGCTGCATACATAGCGGCTAGTTTTGTCATGCCAATGCTTGATCGGTCAATTAAGAATTTCAAACTCTACATCAATATATTGGAGAATTGTGATGTTATCCGAATCAAATCAATGGAAAGAAGTTAACAAGAATAATCCCTGCCCTTTATGCGATCGTCCCGACTGGTGTTATCGTTCAGATAGTGGCAGCGCGATTATTTGTGGAAGAACCGATACTAACAACGCACCTTTTGGATGGAAGTACCTCAAAGATGCCAGCGATGGACGAGCGATCTTTGTTACTGAAAACGATAAGCCGTCAAACTTGACTGTCAAACAGAAGACGGGTAGAAACCAAACACTTCTTTCCCATCTGCCCAAAAAGATTGTATTGGCTACACTACCAACCATTCCAAACGATCGCCCATTACCAAAATCTAATCAAATTCCACAATGGTTAATTGCTCAAGGTGTTCCGTCTCATGCGACTGAAACAAGATATTTTTATTCAAAAACTCAATGGGTTAGTCGCTTTGAGTGGAAAGATTCTACTCATCCCAAAGGTCACAATAAAACAATTCGGCAAGGTCATCATAAGCCAAATGGTCAACCGAAATGGTCAAAAGGTGATGCAGAGTGGTTGCCATATCGATTCTCAGAAGCGATCGCTAATTCTCAAGGAAAATGGCTTTTGGCTGTAGAAGGGGAGGAGTGTGTAGAAACCGCTCGTTCATTGGGGTTAGCCGCGATTACATGGCAAGGGTCATCGTGGGGAGAAAAGGTAATCGCGTCTCATCTCAAACGATTAAAAGATGAGGGCATTGTCGGATTGCTCAAGTTTCGTGATCATGACGAGGCAGGGGAAGAAAAAGCTTTGAAACTGCTCTCGGCAGGAGTTGAAAACGATATCCCCGTGATTATAGTAAACCCGATCGCTTTGTGGCCTTCTATGCCAGAAAAAGGTGACATTGTGGATTGGGTAGCGTGGGGTAAAGTTCAGGGAATGAGTAATGAAGATTTGATCAAACGCTTGGAAGAACAGCTAAAACAATCCATTGAATCATCAGAAATCCCCGACGATGAGAAAATCGCTCTTCCATCAGTCCCCGATAGTTTCGTTCCCAATACGGAATACACCCAAACGGTAGCTAACATCCTGTACAGCGATCGCCGATGGATCTGCGTAGACGGAAAATTGTATGGATGGGCGGGAAAAAACTACGAATATAGCCCTGATGTCGTCGAGATGAAGCGGATACGGGATCTATTAAATAATCTTCCCGTTGAGGTGAAAGGGCAGATCAAATACCCCTACGCCAAGGCTTCATGTGTCAAAGCGGCTCTGGAGTGGATGAAAATAGGAGTAGGAATCGATCCATCGTTGGTTAACCCGCCAGGACAAAACTGCACCAATGGAGTCTTGAAAATTCACTGGCTAGGCAACAAACCCTCATGGCAGTTGGTAGACCATGACCCATCTCAATATTATTTGTATGAACCAACCGTTACCTATGACCCAAATGCCGACCCAACCGCTTGTGACCAGATGTTATCAGCCCTGTCTCCTCAACAACAAACGATCTTCTTAAGAACGATCGCTGCTTCATTAGATCTAAAAAATGTGCGTCGTTATAAAGGGCGTGAAATACGAGCCTTACTGTGTAAAGGGGATGGTAATAATGGGAAGGACACCTTACGTGAAGCAGTACGCTTATTATTTGGAAAAGTTGGCTTAACTGGCTGTACCTTATCTGATTTTAGCCAATACGACCAAGGTCGAAAATTTCCCTTAGCCAAACTAGGACGAGCTAAAGTGAATTGGGCAACTGAAAACTCATCCTTTATGTCGTTAGACGGACTTCAATCGTTAAAAGCTGCAATAACGGGTGAAAGTTTAAGCATTGAGGGTAAGGGACAGGACGAATATGAGCTTGATATCTTATCAGTGTTTTTGTTCAACATCAATGAGCTACCGAGGTTGAAAGGAGTAATGGAGGCGATCGCCTCTCGATATGCCGTGTTGTTATTCGATAAAACTTATAAGATTAATGCTGATGTGGCTAAAGGTGAGATTGAGGCAGATAGTCGTTTCAAATATGACCCTGAATTTCTATCTCAATCGGTTTTACCAGCTTTTTTAAATCGTTTGCTAGAAGAATTAGTGAATCTCATGAAGTATGGAGTTGATTACTCATCGACTGAAAAAGCGTTATTAGATATTCAATGTGAAAATTCTCACTTGTTGCAATTTGCAACTGATGTGGGTTTAAATTATTTACCGTCGGGGGAAGTAACAGCAGGAGAATTATGGCAGAAATTAGAAGCATGGTATTTAGGGAATGGAACCTTAAATTATGAACAGGGAAGTAATGGCAAGACAAAAGCGGTTTGGCTAGACCAGACAAAATCATGGGACAAAAATGTTAAGGGAGCTAATCAAGTAGTACAAAGGTTCGTTGAATTATTTCCCAAAGCGAAACGGGATAAAAGGAATAATAATCAGGTGGTACTTCGTGGGTTAGGGTTTCATTCTTTGACTGAACATAGGCAGTTACCTAGCCAAGCACATAGCCTAGAAGCCTTACCACATAGCCAACATAAGCAACATAGCCAGTTACTTATAGAAGATGAAAAAAATTACCATGAAGAACAGACCTTTACCCACATAGATCGATTAGTAGAAGAAAATAATGATGTAAAAATAGAAGAAGCTTCTTCTACTGGCTATGTTGGCTATGTAGAAAAAGCTGGAATCCAGATAGAACAAGTAACAGAGGAAAATTCAACTGGCTATGTGGTGGCTCATGAAGTGGCTATGACCGATGACGAAGGTGGCTATGTTGAAGAATATTTGGTAGAGTCACCCGAAGAAAAACATGATAAATCCTATGGAATAGAAATAGGCGATCACATAGAAGATGTTGTTACGGGAAATCGAGGGATTGTGGTTGAATTTAAAGATGGTCGGGTGATTTTTGATAATAAAGACTTTGGACGTTGCGATAGACCAGCGATCATGTTGGTGAAATTGGAGAAAGACAAAGTAATGGAAGTAACATCGGCGCGAGAGCTAAACTTATTTGAGCAAGTTGACCATAATTGGGACAAGCTGATCGCAGCGATCGATGTGGAGTTAGAGCGTTTGGGATGGACAACAGTTCAAGCTAAAGAATATTTATTAGCCAAATACAACAAACGGTCACGTCAATTACTAGATAATGAGGAGATTATTGAGTTTTGGCAGTATTTGAGAAAGATGTAGGATGAAAATTCTAGCTGTTTTGTCTTCTTTAGTTGGCTTTAATAAATGTCGAGCGTAAAAAGATAATCGCATACGCTCAAATCTCGAATTCCCAAAAAATGTCACGGAGCGAAAAGGCTTACTAGATCAAGTTTATAGCGATTTTATCCTCAAAAATCGGCGGAGCGGATGTCGAATTTTAAGGTTTTACAGGATAAGGGTTTGAAGGATGTAGAGCAATCAATTTTCCGAATTGATTTGTCTGATTATTCGACAAATAAGCTCAAATCATTGTGGAGTAAGTATTGGCGATCTCAAATGAGTGATCGTACACAGGGCAACTGCCCGATGGTGAGGCCACGCCGTAAGAATAGGTAAGTCATCCTACTTATGTTCAGTTAAATGGTTGTTTCTACTGACGATATCTTTCAAACTGGGGAGGTATTCTAAAGGCAAGCAGAAAGGATTCCCAACTTAGAGTTCTTAACGATTCGGCAAATTTTTATCTAAAACTCAGGTGACTCAGGAAAACTTGATCAAGCTGCATAAAACTGATCGTCCGTGATCTATAGCTCGACGAGATAATCCTAACAAAAGACAGAACCTCTCAGGAGATGAGAATAATGAATAGTAAATGGCAAAAAGGCTTCACTCACATTTTCATGGCTTTAATGGTTGAAATTATTCTCAACTGTTTAGGACTCGATCAGATGGCCGACTACGGAGAGTTTGTTTTCAAATCAGAAGCGATCAAACCACAAATCACTCAAACTATTTTTCGAGGAATATATATTTGCTCATGAACTTCAAAATTTCTACACAAGGAAATGGTTACAGAATCCGAACAGTTAGAAAATGATTTAAGCGATGAAATTGGTAATATGCCATAGTAGGTTTAAATAAAAAAAAAAAATCTTGATGAAGTATAGGAACAGCTTAAACCTTAATAGCAGTCCGTCTTATTGTTGTTTTTACAATGATACCAGTTCCACCATTGAGGTCAACTAATATGAGTAAGTATCAAACTTATTATCAAAATAAAGTTATTGAAGTCACTGGCAGAGAGAAAAATTTACTAAGAGCTATTTATGAACGCATGGACGCGATCGCCGCCAGCCAAGAATGGGAAGCTTTTTGGAAAGACAAATACAATACTAACCCGATGAATGATTGGTCAAGGAATCGTAAATTTTTGTGGCAACGAGAAGAAGATAAATGGTGCTATACCGATCTCGACGATGTAGAAATTTATCTTGATTCAAAAACGGTAGAGCAATTTCTAGAAAAAGCTATTGAATCGGTAAAAAATGAGCAAAAGCAAAAATCTAAATTCTTAGAAAATTTAACACCAGAAATAGCCCGTCAAATCCTAGAAGCATTTAATTGTTTTGACTCATTTTAATTCATTAGTGATCAATTTCATCCCAAGTCGGTGTTTGCTTGACTAAAGATGACCATTTTTCAGTAATGATCCAAATATGTATATAAACTGACGAGGTGACAAGCATTCTATAAGTTTGCTAAATAAGGCTTTCAGCCGATAGTCCAAAGAAAAAGATTGTCTAGTCATTTCATCTTTAAAACAGAAAAATAAATACGAGAGAATCAGCTTTTCGTCGAGGGCGATCATTTATTAATGCTTTTTAAGCCTATCTATAAGCTTTAATCTTTTTGAAGAACAACTAGCTCAAAAGCATTACTATCAAGGGTTTTAAAGAGGTTATCATCCCGTCAGCTTTGCGACAGAAGTTAAACTAGATGCTATAAAATCTGCTAATTACTGTCAACTACCTCAACTATGTTGATAAAATTAATGTTTAGCCTTCTTTAGCAGTTAAAAGATGAAACAAGATTTCAAAAGAAATTTAAGGATATTATTAATAGGTATAGGATTAGGTTTTTTACTTGCTATATTAGCTTATTCAATTTTCCCAGACCTTGCTAAGAATACTAAAAACAATCTGATCTGTTCTGAATGGACTGGATTTTGCAAAGATACAACAAGATCAGAAAGTGAAGAAAAAACAATAAATAATCAAGGACAAGAAATTCTTAGGAAGAAAACTACGACTACACAATTTCAGTCTGGGAAAACTTTATGGGATTGGTTGCAATTATTTGGCTCACTTGCTATTCCAGTTATACTGGCTATTTTAGGATATCAACTTCAGCAAACAGATCAAGAACGCTCCAAGAAACAAGCCGCTTTGGAAAGAGAAATAGCATCAGCTAACTTGCGCGATGAAGCACTAGAAAATTATTTTGACCGCATGAGTGAATTATTACTTGATAAAAAATTGAGAAAATCGCCCAAGAACGATCCTGTGAGAAATATAGCAATAACAAGAACATTAACAATATTACGAAGATTAGAGAATGATACTGAGCGCAAAACAATGGTTATACGTTTTTTAGAAGCAGCCGAAATTATAGATATTATTGACGAAAAATTTAGTGGAATTAACCTTAGTGAAATTAACCTTAGTGGAGCTAGACTTAATCGAGCTAACCTTAGTGGAATTAACCTTAGTCATGCCAGTCTTGATCAAATCGACCTTCGTGGAGCCACGCTTAAGAAAATTAACCTCACTTACACCAAACTTAATGAAGCTATCCTCGATTCAACCGACCTTAGTGAAGCTGACCTTAGTGGTGCTATCCTCAAAAAAACCAGCTTCACTTATGCCAACCTTCGTGGAGCTATTCTTGATTCAGCAGATCTTAGTGAAGCCAATCTTATTAGTGCTATCCTTAATTCAGCTTCTCTAGATGCAGCTAATCTTAATGGAACTAATCTTAATGGTGCTGATCTTAGTGGAGCTAATCTTGATACGGCAAATCTTAGTGGAGCTAATCTCAGTGGAGCTAACCTCAAAGAAGCCAGCCTCAATGGAGCTAATCTCAGTGGAGCTAATCTTGATACGGCAAATCTTAATGGAGCTAATCTCAGTGGAGCTAACCTTAGTCAAACGCAAGCTTTAAACCCAAAGCAAATTAAATCAGCTTGCTATTGGGAGGAGGCAGTATACAGCAGCCCTAAATGGGATGAAAAAATGTTTCAATGGGATACTGAAGACACGAAAGCTAATCAAAATAGGATTGAAGCACTTAAGCAGGATAAAGTTTCTGATCCTGAAAAACCCGTTAATTGTAAATGAGAGTCTGTATTCCAATTCTCTCAAAATTAATGGAATGACAGGTTTACCCATACTAATAATTTCTTGGGTTCGCAGAATGGGAGATGATTACTCTAAGGTTTGGCGAAGTATAGGTTTCTCTACGTCATGATCCTCTTCTTCTACGTTAGTCATCAAAACCCCCTGATTAAGCTGCGCTCTTAGTCAATCAGGCATCTTTAGGAACTGAGTAATTTTTTGTTTAGGGTGGTAGCTGCGATTGTGAGTATTATTAGTGAGTCCCAAGTCTTGATGATGTTGAGCAACTTCTTTGACCAATTGTTGATTCTTCTCGTCATTGAAGAAAGCGGTGACGGGGGTCAGAGAAGTTCCAAGGAGGTCAGCCAGAACGGGAAAAGAAATCAGCCAACGTTCCTCAAAAGGGGA
>NZ_BLJI01000074.1 GCF_017312365.1 Chroococcus sp. FPU101 | reverse complement strand
CTCTCAAAAAATGCCCCGAAAAGCCTCGCTACCCTCTAGACGATAGTCTTTTAATTACTCAAGAATTAACCCGTCTTAAATCGCTTTCTAGTCCCTATAGAAAAGATATTCCTTTCCCATCCACCCCTTGATCAAGTTTGAGCCGAAGTGAAGGGCGAGCGCATGACGGAAAATATAGCTTTCGTGATTTAGAATCCCATCAAACAAGCCAAGAACCTTTCTGGGCAGATGGGAAAGAAGTCTCTCCTTAAACTGGCTATTAAGTTAAAAAGCTGACAAGTTTACAAGTTAGATTACTAAGAAACTGACTTCCTAACAAGTCATTTTTTTCGCTCTGCCCATTAAGCTTTCTCTGACTGTGCGATCGCCTCAGTAGATTGATTTAACTGCTCGATTAACTTCTGACAGTTCCTAGAGGCGGCTACCGCTTCCTTCATCAACGCCTTACCTTGTTTCCAATCCCTAGCCTCGAATGCAATAGTCGCCTCTTTACTCAATCGGGCAGCTTGACTCGCTTCAAACTTAATTTGAGCCTTCAATTCATCCATCGCTCTTATCCTCCATTTCCGTCAACACCGTTCCCAAATTCTCCTGAACCTCGAAGAGTAGATCGGCTTGACTTTGCAGCAGACTAGCATCATTGTAATTCCCTAACTCAATCGCTTGCTCGGCTTCGTCATACAAGTCCTCAACAACATCTTGCATGGCTAGATAAGCCCGTTCTAGAGCCTCAATTGTCCGTCTTTCGATGACCGTCCCTCCAAAAGTAATCTAACTCATTATCCCTAAGTGCCATTCCTTTCCCATCTGCCCAAAAAAAACTTAAATGGAGGGCGATCGCCTTTGACTTTGACCATAGGTTTATAGATGGGCAGATGGGAAAGGAGAAAGTTTTAGAACGCTTTGAACAATCTAACCAGCCAACCAGTGAACCTGTTGATCTATTAAAACTTTTTAAAACTCAGCTTATTAATTTTTCAATAATGTGATAATTTCTAAAACTTAAAAGATTTTTATACCGCACAAGGCAGGTGATATTATGGCACTTAATGTTTCAGGAGAGTGGCAAATAGAGCAAACTAATGGGTTTATAGTAGACGTTAGAGTAGGTCAAATACGCCCAAATGGGGAGTTTACTGTAAATGCAAAATATATTTTACAAGGTACAACTCAAACTGGTTCGGGGTTTGGCTCTGTAACAGACATTCAGTTTCAGTGTACTATTGATTGGCTTAACGGAAGCAGAGGCGTATATATTGGGGAACTTAATCCCCAGACAGGTCGCCTAAACGGTTCTACTTTTGATGCAAGCTCTCCTAACACTTTCGCTGGTTGGCAAAGCTTAAGGTCATTTTAATTTTTACAATGATTTATAAACAAAATCGACTCTTTGAGAGGGAGTAAGGGGTGTGGGGTTTAATAAATCTACTCCCCTACAAAAATGTTACTTATTAGGATAAGGAAAAAAAGTCACTTCTTAAACTAGCTATTAAGTTAGTAAGCTGACAAGTTAACTTGTTAACTAACTGACTTCCTTTCCAAGCTTTCTTTTCCCCGAAGCCCATTCCTAAATCTACCAAATTTCGTAAAAGACGATCACCCTCCGTTTAAGTCTTTTTTTGGGCAGATGGGAAAGAAGTTAACCTTCTGTCAATTTATCTTGTTAATAAGTTAACTTCTTAGTATTTTAACTTGTCAACTTGTTATATGGTTCTCCAAAGCCGTTTCCCTAACGCTTAGTAGTTAACTGTGGTTGACGGTCAATAGTAACTGTTTTTTATTAACTGTAAACTACAAAACTTAAGTAATTTACAATTAATGACTTAAATATACCTATTTTTAATATAGTAAATTACTGTAATTTTTAGTAAATTTATTTAAAACGTTATTAAGAGTTTCTGACTTGTCAGCGATTCAGTTAAGTCTTTAATCTATAATGTTTTTATTTATGTCATTAACTGTTAACTACAGTTATATTTAATCAAAATTATGCCGACTAAAGAATGGTTAGAGCAACATACCAAGATACAAGCCTACCTCGATGCCGACCTATCAGCTAAACTCACTGCATGGATGAAAGAAAAAAATATCAGCCAACTTTCACAGGCGGTCGTAGCCATCCTCGAACATTACCTGAACGATCGCCCTCCAAAAGAAATCTCCTCTCAAGTGCTATTCGATGAATTGGAAGCAGTGAAAAAAGAAGTAGCCTTAATTAAAGCTTCACTTATCGAAGCAGGTTCTAAATCCTTAGCTCCTAAGATGACATCAGAAATAGTCATCTTCCCAACCGAGAGGATGGAAATTCAATACACTGAGAAAGAAGCACAGGACGGGCTAACTAAGAGTGAATTGTGTGATCGCCTTAACTTGACCATTTATCAAGCAGATAAAGCCGCTAAAGAACAAGGAATGAACGTTAATGACTATCTGTTTAAAGTCACAGGCTGGAAACCGTCCGATGGCAAACGACCGAAATATTATCCAGCAGACAAATAGTCATAATCGAAAATATTTTTTCCCTAAACCCTAAAAGAGAAAAAATTAAATGGTTAACGAGCCGACAAAAAAAACTAATCTAAAGATAGCTCTTAAACGACAACATTTATCAGATTTAGCGAAAAAATTAAGCGATGAAGCTTGTCAAGTTATCTTTGCTTTAATTTCTCGTATCCATCCCCAAGAAATGAGCTTTGTCGCTAACTTAGAAGATATTTTAGAAGCTTGCCCACTAACAACTAATCAAGTCAAACAAGCACTTGATGAACTTCAAGAAAAACAGGTCATTCGAGAAATTAACAACCCATCAGGTCAAAGCTATACAGTTAACAGTCAAACCCTTGAGATTATTGTTATCGAAGATGACTAAGGGGAAAAAGTTTCAATTTTAGAAAAGCCTAAACCCTAATCGCTCGTAGACAATTTACTTCGGCAAAATCTTCTAATCGCTTCTTTCACTACCCCCCTTAGCTCTCGGATAGCCAGCATACCCCGCCTATATACAAAAACTCTTCACTTCGTTTCAAGTTGGGGCGGGGTACTGGTTAGGGGGAACCCCCCTAAAACCCCCAATTGGGCAAATGGGAAAACAATCTTTTTTTCTTCTTATTCAGTTTGAAATTTAACTGACTACGTTTGGCCGTCTTTCTAATTCTCATGAGCCACCAACAAATGCCACTCAAGAGAGTTGTTCAGTTCTTAGACAACACAAAAAGCCAGCCCTAACCGAGCTAGCTCAACTTCAATGATTAACTTTTAAAATCTAGATTCAAAAAACTTAAAATGTTTGTTGCTTTAGAAAGATTGTTCATCATCAGTATCTTCTTTCCCATCTGCCCAAATAAAGATCTTTGGCTTCCATCGAGCGGCCACCCAACTACAAATCGGCTGATCGCCCCTTTTAATTGAGGCTCCCTGAAGGGTCGCCAATTGCCTTCACTACCCCCGCGCTTTCCCGCCCCCCTGGGGGGCTGCGCCAATCGTTCCCAGGGCACTCGCCCTGGGGTAGTACACTTGTTCATTTTTACAAAGACATAAGGCCATTTCTGAAATCTGCATCTGATAAGCTTTCTAGAAATGGATTCATATCATATATGATATACTCCATATCACATATGATATGAACTTGTTTGGAGGATCTATGAAACGTAAAAGAATAGCATCTGTCGATCAAGATACAGGTGAGGTTTTAGACGGGGTGATCGTTTATTGTGGAGTTAAGCACAATCCTTATGCAAAAGGATGGGTTATGAATAGCCAAGACGCATTAGAACTTTTAGCTAAGGACAAAGACCTTACAGGTGAGACTTTAAGGGTTCTAATGTTTTTAATGGCTCGTTTAGACTTTGAAAATTGGATACAGATAACTGTTACGGAGATAGGTAAAGAACTAGAACTCAAACAACCAAATGTATCAAGAGCCATCTTGTTGCTAGAGGAAAAAGGAATTATTTTAAGAGGCCCGAAAGTTGGACGGTCTTATGCTTTTCGACTAAACCCCTACTACGGCTGGAAGGGCAAGGTAAGAAACTTGAACGACTACCGCAACAAAGAGGACGATCAGCAACGCCGAGAAACTTTAAAAAACCACCTAAAAGCCGTTAAAACACCTCCCCAAACCGATGATTGATAGGAAAATCTTATCCGACTGGCCACCCACCAGTGATAAGTCTTTCTTAACTCACCCTCTCATCAACCAATCCTCAAGCCTTGAAGTCATCTAGGCGGTCTTCCTGAAATAAGAGCGCGTAACCAACCTCTAAGCTAGTTGCTGTCAGGGTTTTAAATTAGTTTATTCTAGTTTTGGGCAAAAAGGAAAGAAAGTTAAACCCCTCAAAAAATGCCCCTAAAAGCCTCATCACCCTCAAAACGATAGTTTGTACTTACTTAAGATTTTATCCGCCTCAAATTGTCTTCTAGTTACCTCAGAGAAAATATTTGATTCTGAAAACTTAGTGATCGTTTTGTCGGTCTTCAAAGGGCGATCACCTTCAAAGCCAATTCTTTTTTGGGCAGATGGGAAAGAAGTAGCCCATTTCAACGTTTCATCAAGCTAACAAGTTGACCATATAAGTTTATAACTTGTTAACTTTCTATATAGTCAACAAGTTAAATGGTTGAAAATTCTCTTAGAAAGCTTTGACCTCAATCGTTTCTTGAGATCGGTAGAGAACGAATCCGCAGACGGGTCGCCTCGATCACCACCACACTTCCTCCTTCTAAAGCCTCCTGAATCGATGGCAAATTAGCTAGTAAAAGTTCTAACTGTTGCTCAGGACGGCGGGTTGTTCCCCGACGAAATAGGATAAACGAAGGAAAACGCTCCTCTCTTAAAGCCAGCAATGTCCCAAAGTCAGTATCGACTGACACGATCGTCCGTCCCGTCGAAGCCGCCAGACTAAACAGGTCTGAATCATCAGCCGCTTGTAATCCCAACTCACGAACATGAATCGCTTCGTAGCCCGCTTCTCGAAGACCAAGAGCTATTACTGGCGATAAGGCATTATCAATCAGAAATTTCATCGAGTGAGCAACGGGAGTTCCCGTTCTTGTAGAGTAGCCGCCGCATAATGAAGAGCTTCAGAGAGATCAGCCGCTTCAAGATCTGGATAAGCTTCTAAAATTTCAGCTTCCCTCATCCCCTCGGCAAACATCCCAACTACAGTAGCAACGGGAATCCGTAAGCCCCTCAGACAAGGCACTCCCCCCATCTGGGCAGGATTGACGGTAATACGGGTAAATTTCATGGCAATAGCAGTTAGGTTGAAGTGAACCCTTACCATTATCCCCCAAGCTATTCTTTTCCAGTCTGCCCAAAAAAAGACTTGAACAAAGGCGATCATCTATCACTTCGATTAATAATTCAGAATTGGGTGGATGGGAAAGAAGTTAGCCTTCTGTCGGTTTAACTTGTTAACTTGTTATCTAGTCACCCAGTAAACAAGTTGTTCAGTCTTTGGGTTATCTCCATTGACTTTAAGTTATTAATGGTAAATTACGGTAAATAGTAGCTTTAAGTTATTAACTGTTAATTACTTAGTTAAGGTTAATTACAGTAAATAATTTAGATTAACCATTGTGGCTTTAGGAGTTGACTGTAATCTTTAGTCCCTTGAGCCTGATCGCTATTTCGAGTTTTTAATCAGTCATCGATTTCGGTTAAGTCTTTAACCGCTCATGTTTTTCGCCATGTCATTAACTGTTATTTACAGTTTGGTCTTCTAAAAATTAGGCTGACTCAAAAATGGTTAGAGCAACATCTTAAGATACGAACCTACCTTGATAACACTCGCTCAAGTTAATCAAAAACCTTAGTTATTAGTTTAGGGCAGTTCGTTAATTGTCCAATATTTAATAATTATCATGAACACTTCGATTAACTCTTCTGAAGCAACGGGTTTGCTAATACAGCCAGCTACGTTTAATTTGTAAAGCTTCAGTTTTGCTTCTTCATTGTCACAACTATTAGCTAGAACAACGACTGGTATTACTTTTAGTTCAGGCTCAGAACGTAACTCCCTCAGAAATTCCGCTCCATTTATTTTGGGCGAGTTAAGAGCCAGCAGGATTAATCGAGACTCTTTGGGAATAACAGGTGGTTTCCCATCTTGAGTCCGTAACATCTCTAGAGCTTCTAATCCGTTCTTAGCTGTGAAGAGAGGATAAGTAATCTCGTTCGTTTTGAAGATCTGCTTGATCTTCTCAACAGTTTCATGAGCATCATCTACTAGCAAAATATTCAGTCTTTTCTTAGATGGAATTGTTAACAAAATCGACTCCAAATCAAGTTAATAAATTAGCTTAAAAACGACTCAAACCGCCTTCATTATGGTACAGATAACAATTCAAGTTAATCTTTCTTTTGGCAGAACCAAATCACTTGTTAACAAGTTAACTTACTAGACAGTTAGCCAGTCAACAAGTGATTTGGTTCTTTCGATATACTTGTCAGATGCCTCATCGTCTCATCGTAGTCTCGTTAATTTTTGTGTTAATCTCCTATATAGTTTAATTACCTAACGTCATCAACCTAAAACGCCTTCTCTGTCATTCTCGTCAATTTTTTCTTTTTCTACTTAACCCGAACTCATGTTACTTGAGAAAAATTCAACGTTTAACTTAACCTCAACTTGCTCAACTATTTGAATCAAAAAATCATGAAAATTTTGTTGATTGAAGACGATGAAGTGGACATAATTGCGGTTCGGCGTTTGTTCAAAAGAAACTATATTAGCAATCGCCTTGAAATCTCCCAAGACCCCGCTAAAACTTTAAACCAATTACAGGAGCGTTATCATCAACCCTCAGCCATTTTTCCCGAAAGTTTATTAATCCTGTTAGATCTTTATTTACCGAAAATGGATGGACGAGAATTTCTGATTAAATTACGCTCGGATTCAAACTTAAAACAAATTCCTGTAGTTGTCTTGCTCACTTTTGAACAAGAAAGATTTTTAATAGAAGCCGAGAACCTGAACGTATCTGGATATCTGAAAAAACCATTTACTTTCTCAGAGTTAACCCAATTAATGCTCACCCTCAATCAAAAGAAAATGTTTAATTGGATCTCCGAATTACCCGCTCGCTCTTTTTCTAACTACTACTCATAGAAAGCCACTGTCGTCTTCAACTCTTACACCCCCCTTCCTAATTTTTTCTTCTCTAAGCCAGCATACCCCACGTATATATTCCCTCGTGCTTAGTAAGGACTCATCGCGTGGGGTACTGGTTAGGGGGAAACCCCCTAAAACCCCCAATTGGGCGGATGGGAAAAAACTACTTTTTTCTCTAGAAGCCTATTAACTAATTAAGCTAACAATCATCTTCTTTCCCATCTGCCCAAAAAAGATTTTAACTATTGTCGAATAATTACCCGACTACTTTTAATTGGGTGATTGTGGCTGATCGCTTTATAAATCGAGACTCCTGTCGTCGTCAATTACCTTCATTACCCCCTCGCTATTCGCCCCCTTGGGGGGCTGCTCCAATCGATTCATAAGTTTAACTGATAAGCGTAGCTTATCCTTTTTCTATACAAAGACAAAGAAAATAACTTATCAATGGCTCTACATAAAGATTTCAGAGGTCGATTGTTAGTAAATATGCTAACATCGTTAGTAAATTTACTAACAATGTGGGTAATTTAAAGATGAGAAGGCCAAAAAACACTCGTCAAATATCTCAGTACGACAATCAAACTGGAGAATTGTTAGATGGAGTTATTGTTTATTGCGGAGTTAAGTGTAATCCTTATGGGGGTGGATTTATTATGAATAGCCAAGAAGCCTTAATAATAATCTCTCAAGATAAGGAAATGACGAGAGATGCTTTAAGAATATTTGTTAATATTTGTGGAAAGTTAGATTTTCATAACTGGATTCAGGTTTCACAAACAGAAATATCACAAGAATTAGATATACATAAAGTCAATGTTTCTAAAGCTTTTAAACTTTTAATCAACAAAGGAATAATATTAGCTGGGCCAAAAGCAGGACGCTCTTTTGCTTACCGATTAAATCCTGACTACGGCTGGAAGGGCAAAGTTAAGAACCTTAATGAGTACCGCCAAGAGCAAGAAGAGCGACAACAACAAGAACTCAAAAACCGACACCTCAGAGCCGTAGACAATCCCATCAAACCTGATGAATCTGAATGATTACTTCTTTCCCATCCGCCCAAACAATCGTAAGAGTAGTGGGAAGAAAATCTCATCTCCTTGCTAACTTGTCAGCTTGTTAACCACTTAACTTACTAACTTCCTAATTTTTCATCTTCTTCCCGCGATCGCCCTCGGAAGCTTCCTACCTATTGATATCAATAAAAATTGATATGTGCTTTAAAGTTTTCCCCAATTCACGAACTGATGAGCTTTTTACACTTCTACGCGGTCTTCGCGAACTTTGAGCGCGTAACCCATTTCTATTACAGTCACAGTCTAAGGTCTAAGTTAATTTAATCATCTTTTGGGCAGATGGGAAGGAAGTTAACCCGATCTCCCTA
>NZ_BLJI01000073.1 GCF_017312365.1 Chroococcus sp. FPU101 | reverse complement strand
CTAAAGTCATGAGAGGTTCAAAAGTTTTAGCAATTTCTACGATCGCTTTAGCGAGAAGTCGATCAATATATTGACCTAGTTCTGATTCACCAAAGCGATTAAAAGATTCATGTTTTTGCGCTACGTTTCGTTGATGTGATAACTTCTGTTTTTGTTGTCGCTGTCGATTGAGTAAAGGATATTGATCCCCTAAAAGTTGTTTGAGACTGCGGTAAGTTATCACTTTCCCTGTTGTTGCATCAACTACAGCAACAGTAGCAGGTTTTTCTAAACCCATTGCCACACCGACTACTATTTGAGATTGTCCTTGAGATAAAGGTTTACTTGGTCGAGGAAAAGGGTTATCTAGTTTGGCTAAAGTAGAATTTTTGCGTTTGATAAAAGCCTGTTGTTTCTCGTTAAGATCACCTTTTTCGTTCATGCGAGTCAGAACTTGAGCGATTTCTTCGGCTTTTTCCTGCCTAACTTGTTCGGTTCCTTCGGCTGTCCATAAACGGGTGTCTATTGTGCATTGAAGAATTAAATGATGAATATTCCAGGGTTGACCTTTGCCTTCGCCTTCAATCCAAAGAAATCGTGCCGAACGAAGGGTAAATAAAGCACTAGAATGTTGATGTAGAAATTCTTCAAATTAACTCTATTGAGAGATGCGATCGTGAGTAGATATTTGGAACAGTGGAGGAGTTACCGTAAGGGCATAACTCATGTTGACTAAAAATCCCACCTCTATTGGGTCTTCTCCAGAACAAAATCTAGACCCGACGTTTTATCCAGAACCCGATCCAGAAACGGGGCCTAATACAGAATCGATTCCCGCGACTGAACCTGACGCTGAAACTAACGAAGAACCTACACTACCACCAGAAGTTGATCCTGAATTTCCATCTAAACCTGTTTAAGTAAATGACACTGATTTCCACTTGATTGGAAGAAATGATGCTCATCAAAAAATTTTTATTAGCTTTGAGTAAAAAAAGAGGAATTTAAAATGACAGATTCAAAAAACCACTCTGAACAGATTCAAAAATTGCGAGAGATGGTAAAAGCGATCAATATTGCTATGTTAACGACTGTTGATGAAGATGGTAGTCTACGAAGCCGTCCGATGTCTTGTAATGGAGAAATCGAATCGAATGGTGACATTTGGTTTTTCACCTACGCTAGTTCGCATAAAGTGATCGAGATTGAACAACAGCAGCAAGTGAATGTGAGCTTTGCTGACCCCCATAAACAGCAATATGTCTCCATATCAGGTTCAGCCCAATTGATCCGCGATCGTCAAAAAATAGCCGAATTATGGAAACCGCAATTAAAAGCGTGGTTTCCCAAAGAACTAGATGAACCTGATCTAGCCTTGCTTAAAGTCACTGTCGAAAAAGCAGAATACTGGGATGCTCCAAGTAGTTTCGTCGCCCACACGATTAGTTTGTTGAAAGCTCTTGCTACTGGAGAAACGGCAAACGTTGGGGAAAACGAGAAATTGGATTTGGCTTAACAAGATGAGTTTAGAGATCTGGCTAATTTTTTGATTTTAGCCAGATTTTGACATTATTCAATTTCTTCTTTTCTCTACTATCTCTTCAGAAAAACAAAAGTATTTTTTCAATACATGACGAGTTTTAGAAAAAATTACAATATTTTAAATATATTTAATTGCGTGAGTGATTAAAAAGTAATTATTTTTTGACTTAACTGTTTTATTCCCCATAAAATCGGTCAATTCTCTCTATATAATCCAATTTAGCGATTGATAACAAAATTGTTTTCCATCTTGGGTTATGAGGATTACCAATACAAAGATATTGATGACTTGTACAGCCGATTCTTCCTCGAATCTGAGGATAATACTTAAGAGTCGGATCGATTAATAGAACTTCCACTAAAAAACGCTCATCTGCTGGAAGACAAAACTCGTAATTTACAGAGGTTAAACTATCTGAGCCGCCTACTAAGCCATCTGGCGAAATCATATCAATATCAAAAGTAATTTTATTCAATATCGATTTGAAAGTAAAAGTTAAATTCTGAGCGGAAGATTTATTAATCTGATTCCCATTAAGAAAAACAGTGAATATCTTTAGTAAGATCAACATAGATTTTAAAAAATTAACCTTGATCACGGGCAAAATGGCTTTTATTCAGATGAAAAAGCGTAGACATCATATTTTAACCTGTATATTGTTTAACGGCTAATAACTCCTAAATATTTTATTAAACAAAATTTTAGCCTTTACTTTGCCATTAATAAATGAGCCAAAAAAGCCAAAAAATTATCCTCAAACAAATTTCGTCAAAATGGACTGAACTTCAAGGACAGTCGCCTCAGATAAAAAAAGCCCAGGATAAATAGCCGTCTGCCACACTGGATGTTTAAGAAGTTGACAGCCCTTGAGCGTATTAAAATAGTTAAATTCTAATGAGTAATGAACAATAGCGACTAAATCGAAAATGAGATCGCCTTTAGTTGAGTATTGAGGCGTTCCATCTTTGGGTGAAATGATTTCTGTACAAAATCCCTGTTGCTGACTGACTAAATAAAAATATTCACCTAATGCTATAAATTCCTTAAATAATCGGTCTTTTTCTTGTTCAATAAATTTTCCCTCACCGTCTAAAGGAAAATGAGAGTTTAGCAAAACTAGTACGATCGTTTGGGGTGAAACTGACCAATCTGGTAGCAATCTATCCCAGTTATTCATCATAAATGGGGTAGGAGATTTGAGATAAATTTCTACAGGATTTTCTTTCATCAGTGTTGAAGATTTAATGTTATGGTTAACCAATCAACAGAGTCTATAATCTATTTTAAAAATGTGCTGTTGTGAGCATTTTTTCTCGGTCAGCCATCTTTTTATAAAATTAAAATTTGTCCCTCTCCAGTTTGGACACGCCAGAGATTAGCGTAAATTCCCTCTAGTTGAATTAAGGCTTCGTGGGTTCCACTTTCGACGATTTGTCCGTATTCCATAACATGGATATAATCGGTATGACGAATCGTAGAGAGGCGATGGGCGATTACAATCGTCGTCCGATGACGTGTAATCTGCTCTAAAGAACGTGCGATCGCTGCTTCTGTCTCGTTATCAACCGCAGATGTAGCCTCATCAAAAATTAAAATCGGTGGGTTTTTCAAAATCGCTCTAGCAATTGAAAGTCGTTGTCGTTGTCCTCCAGACAATTGTTGCCCTCTTTCTCCAACAACTGTATTGTATCCTTTAGGTAATTGCTGGATAAAGCTATGAGCTTCGGCTGATTTAGCGGCTCCAATAATCTGCTCCATTGTGGCTTCAGGGCATCCGTAGGCAATATTTTCTTTGACCGTACCATGAAACAGAAAAACATCTTGACTAACTAGGCCGATATTGCGCCGTAAATCGTAGAGAAAAATGTCTTTGATATCAATGCCATCAAGAATAATGCTTCCTGTATTAATTTCATATAGTCTAAGCAGCAACTTAACCAAGGTACTTTTTCCCGAACCTGTCGTACCAACAATCGCAATCTTTTTTTGAGCCGCAATGTGTAAAGAAAGATTTTTTAGAATCGGATAACCCTCTTGATAAGCAAAGGAAACATTGTTTAGATCGATTTCCCCGCGAACTTGGCCTGAAGGTAAAGCTTGATCGCCTGAATGGATGACAATAGGAGTATCCAAAAGATCCATTACTCGATTAGTTGAAGCCATTGCTCTTTGATAAAGATCTAGTGTTTGACCGAGGCGAGTCAATGGCCATAATAGACGTTGAGTGAGAAAAACCAATACGCTGTATGTTCCGACGGCTAACTGTCCTCTCGCTACTTGCATTCCACCAAACAGAAGAATCGCACAGAAACTTGCAAGGATAACCAAGCGGATTAAAGGAATAAATGCAGCACTAAGCTTGATCGCTTTACGGTTACTTTGACGGTAAGCTTCACTTTCAACTCTCAGGCGTTCTATCTCATACTTTTCTGTCGTAAAGCTTTTAATCGTCATTATGCCACTTAAATTATTAGAAAGAAGACTACTAAGACTGCTAACTTTTTCTCTAACATCGGCATAACGCGGAGCCAAAAAATCTTGAAAGGCAACAGAACCCCAGAGGATTAGAGGAATCGGTAAAATAGTCATCCATGCGATCGCAGGTGTAAGAACAAAAAAAGCGGTTCCAATGACGATTACTGTTGTCAATACCTGTAAGATTTCGTTAGCTCCAACATCTAAAAAACGCTCAAGTTGATTAATATCATCGTTAAGAATCGCCAGCAGAGAACCTGTCGAACGCTCCTCAAAATAAGCTAATTCCAAGTCTTGAATATGGCTATAGGCATCAAGTCGAAGATCATGTTGAATATTTTGAGCGAGATTGCGCCAGAGATACTCATAGGCATACTCAAAAATCGACTCTAAGCCCCAAATAATGACCGAGAGAGCCGTTAAAATCAATAATTGGCTGAAAACGTCCTCAATTCCGAGCCGAGCGATTAGAGAATCCTGGGGTTTAACTACTACATCTACAGCCGTTCCAATTAAAGCAGGAGGCGCAAGATCAAAGAATTTATTGAGGATTGAGTAGAGCGTAGCTTGCCTGATTTTAGAGCGATAGTTACGTCCGTAGTGTAAAAGGCGAGCAAGGGGTTGGGAGCGTTTCGGATGAGTAGGCACGAGATAGCGTTTGTTTATACGAATTATATTGTATTACACAATATCATTGTGACCTAAATCCGTTTGAATGATATTTTTAAGATTTTGACTAGAAGATACTCGGTTAGCTGTTTTCAAAGAATTTTAGTCTAAATTTAGAAATTTAACGTTTAAACCTAAACATTTTATTAACACAATAAGTACTTAAGCAAAATTAATTACATATTTAGTACCAAATTCTTTCAAGATTTGCTCGACAGCATTAACCAAACTTATCCAATTTTGATAAGCATTCACATCTAACCATTGATACTTTATGAATCGCCAAAGAGTTTCAATCAAGTTAAGATGAGGAGAATAAGTAGGAAGCCAAAAAATCTCTAAATTCTTTTCCTGCCAAGAAGCACATTTCTCAACAAGAGAAGCACTGCGATGAATGGAAGCATTGTCCATAACGATAACTGTTTTTTGAGTCAAAGTTTCACTAAACTTATCTAAATAAGTAATGACGACTTGACGGGTAATTTTTCCTTCAAAAATATCAGGATAGAATTCATTTCTTTTATTCATTAACCTTAATAAGTTTAACCGTTGTCCTTGACGACTTTTTAAGGTGATCGTTGCTCCTTTTTCCTGCCACGCATCCGGAACATAAGGAACTAAGCAAAACCCTGTTTCATCAAAATATCTTAAGTCAATTTCTCCTAGAATATCTAGCTTTTTTAATCGTTCCAGTTCTTGTTTTTTTTGTTGATAATCTTCTGGGTCAGGTTCTCCGCCTACTCCTTTTTTTAATCTTCTCCAACTCATCAAGAATGATTTTAAAACTCGCTTGATGGTATCTTTACTAACTTTAATTCTCCATTCTTTATCAATTTTACCCAGAATATTTTTTAGATTTTTTGGCGATTCTTTAGCCCAGGAACGAATTTCTTCTTTTTGTTGAGAATTGAAGATTTGTTTTCTTCCTCTACCCGCTTCATCGTATAAACCCACTAATTTCTTTTCTGACCATGCTTTTATCCAGTTGTGCATTGTCTTTCTACTGACTTCAAAAATTTTCATTAATTGAACAAAACTATACCCTTGAAAACTTAAAAGAATACAATGCGCTCTTTGCCTGACTTTATGATGTTTACTTTGTTTGTAGATCCTCTTTAACATATTTATCGTTTCTGGGCTTAGATCTGAAATAAATTTCATTACTGCTTTAGCTCTTAGGTTCGCTTTTAGCTTAACCCTTTTCTGAGTTTAAGTATGTAACTTATTTTGCATTACTACTTATTAAGCAATTATCTACCATCTCTTCAAATATCTTGCTTAAATTAAGTCATAAAGTTAAGTTAACTTGATTAATTGGGATAACTAAAAATGAAGATGTTAATTTTTAGGCAATTATGACAGACATTTCAAGTGAAGGAATCAGTTTTGTATTTGGTGGCTCTGTTACGGGTGCTAGTGTTTCGACAGCTATTGGAGGTATAGGATTAGTTGGTAGTTTTGGCGGAATAGGTATCGGTATGGGAATCATGACTGGAGTAGGTGCGATCGCAGGTGCGGCTGCCTATGGAACTACTCAAGCGGTAACTGAAAAAGATGCAACCGTTTTAGGTGCTATCGGTTTAGGTTCATTGGGTGGAATTGGGGTTTCTACAACAGTAGGAGGCATAGGTTTAGGAATTGGTGGGACAGCCATCGGACTCGGTGTTGGCTCAATGGCATTAGCAGGAGGAGTAGTTGGATTAGGGATTTATGGAATCGGAAAAATCTTCAGTACTCATCAATCTAGTAGTAATTATTGGACAAATATTCAATTTCTTGAACAAACTACGGAAGAATATGAAACTGAAAGACTGTGGTTAGAGTTAGAGGAGCAATCAATTAATATTGAAGATGAGTTAAATTCTTTAAAAGCCGATTTTTCCTCTCAAGCAACAAAACCTAACAATCCAATTAATTCACATCAAATTGAAGAAAGTGCAAATTTGTCTTGGCAGTGTTTTACGGTTCTTAATGGTCATCAAAAAGCTGTAACTTCTATAGTTTTTAGTCCTGATTGCCAAACACTAGCTAGTGGAAGTGATGATCGAACAGTCAAGCTTTGGGACATTAATAAAGCAACATCTGTTTATACATTTGTTGGATGTTCAGCCGAAATTCAAACAGTTGTTATCAGTTCAGATGGAAATCTTTTAATTGCGGGTGGTTTCGATCAAAGAATTACGGCTTGGACTTTAAAAAATAAAGCTTTATTTTCTAGTTTTTTTGGAAATCTCAACTCTCCCAATAGCCATAATGGTGCTATTTGTCAAGTAGCTATTGAAAACAATAGACAATTTATTGTCAGTGGTGGAACTGATGGAAAAGTTCGAGTTTGGAATAGATATACAGGAGAATTAAAAAGGACTTTGAATGAACACTTGGCTACGGTTTGGTCAGTCTCCATTAGTCCAAATGGAGAAATTATTGCTAGTGGAAGTGCTGATCAAACGATTAAACTCTGGACTAGAGGCAGCATTAAATCTTACTGTACTCTTTCTGGACATTTAGGAGAAGTGACAGCCATAGCTATTAGTCCAGATGGAAAAAGTGTAATTAGTGGTAGCACTGATGGTTGCTTAAAAATTTGGAATATTTTAACAGGTGAATTACAACAAACTATAATTAGACATCACTAAACAATTTTAAGTTTAGCAATCAGTCCCAATGGAGAAATCTTAGCCAGTGGAGATGTCCAAGAGGTTAAGTTGTGGAATTTAAAAACGGGTGAATTGATTGAAAAAGTGTTAGGTTGCTATCCAGTTAGTTTTAGTTCTAATGGAAAATTTTTGGCTACAGGAAATCACGACCGAGGGATTAAAGTATGGTGTCAAAGGCTTGATAATTCTCAAATAACTTTGGAGCTAGATACTGATTATTGGTGGTCAATTTTAGGTGTGTCTAAAAATGCTACTTTAAAAGAGGTTAAGCAAGCTTACCGTTCTCTAGTGCGACTGTATCATCCTGACTTAAATAACCTGAGTTCGGGTTAAGCAGATTGAGCTAAAAGCCAGTCAAGACGTAAGCTAGGCTTCTTAGGTTGATGACAATAGGCAATTAATGCACATAGAACATTAACACAGAAATTAACAGGCGAGCGATGACGAGAATGTTCGATCTGAGAAATGTTTTTGAGTTGGTCATTAATAGTTTCAATAATGAAGCGTTGGCGGGATAAAAGCTTGTCATGAAGGCTCATGAGCTTATTCTTCATCTTGCGACGAGGTTTGGCAAAAAATTGAATTGCAAACTCTTTTAGAAGCTGAGTCGCCAACTTTTGAGAGACATAACCCCGTTCAGCTTCGCTGCGCCTTCGGCGACCAGCAAAAACTTTGCCAAAAAGACCATTAAGTAATTTAGGAATAGGGCAACGGTCATCAAAATTGCCAGGAGTAAGTTGGACATTTAAGATTTGACCAAGTTCGTTAACTACCAAATGGAGTTTGAAGCCAAAAAACCAATCTACGGAGGTTTTCCCCCTTTGTGCTAAACCATTAAAGACTTTGTGACGAGATAATTCTCCGATTGTGACAAACTCTGAGGCTAGTCGAGTCTACAAAACTAACACCCGTGCAGTTACCAAAACAACGTTGAAGATAGACACATAATGGAATTAAGGTTGAAGGTATCCATTCTACAAATCGCTGATAGCTGGGAAGTCCAGGAAAAGCTGAGTGCCAATACTCTTTAACCTGATTAAGATAGAAATGCTTGAAGTTTCGGTAGTGACAAGCGTGAAAAGCGCTTAAAATAGTCATAATTTCGCTTAAACAAAGTTTTTTAGCTCGAATTCCTTTTTTCCCTCCATTAGACAACAGTTTTTTTTGCCATTGATACCAAGTTGCGAATTGTAGCGTAAAATTAAATAGAAAGAAGAAAAGGAAGATCAAGAA
>NZ_BLJI01000072.1 GCF_017312365.1 Chroococcus sp. FPU101 | reverse complement strand
GAAGAAATTACACCAGAAATGGTGAAGCGTGATGATTATGGGTGGTTTGGCCAGTTAACCATCCACTATTATTTGACAACAGGTTCGGAATTTTTAGCTCAAAAAGATCAAAAACGGGTTGAAGGGTTGGCAAAAGAGAACAATGGAAAAGTCTTTAAGCCTGATATTAATAAGGTCGCTCTAACTCCAAAAATTAAAGTTTTAGAGTTTTTGGAAATTGAGGAGCAATTCCTTAACCCGATAAACCAACACGATAACGAGTCTCTCGAAGCTTGGTTTAACGAGAAGGTTATCCCTCACAGGCAAACTATTAAGACGGTTTTAGGCTTGACGATTAATCTTTTAAAAGATTCTCCCGTAGCGGTCGCTCAGAGAATATTGGGGATTTTTGGATTGAAACTAACTTGTATTGGTCGCTTAGGAACTCGTGGTAATCGAAAACGGGTTTATCAATTGCTTGACCCCAATCTTGACGGACGGAACGAGATTTTTAGCCGTTGGTTAGAACGAGATTCTAGGGCCGTGTCCACCCCTCCTAATAATATTTATTTACTGGAAGAGGTGGCCGCATAAGTCTTAGACGAAACCGTTGTTTTGTCTAATGTTGATTGACTATACTACAACTCGTTTCAACTGGTAGTACAAAAATAACCCTTAAATATTCGCGTGAAAAATACGTGCCTTGGAAATTAGTGGCGAGGGGTGTGGTGCAACAAATCTCGCTTGAATCATGAAGGAAAAACCGTTCAAAGGCAAGTAGCAAATAGGTTTAAGGCAAACTGTCCTACAGAATCATATAAAGTCATCAAAAATCAAGGTTTGTCAGACCTGAGTGTCAACGTTGACACTTTGCTAAACTCATCGCAAAGAGCAATAGGTTAAAAGGCGGCGCAGTCCCCAAACGGACTGGAATCCTCATAGGCTGCACAAGAAATCGCTAAAAAACAACCCCAAAAAACTCGCCTGCATCACAAATTAACCATGATATAAACTGTTTGCACGTGCAAATAGTTTTAAGAAAATCGGCTGAAGTTTTCTTGAAACTGTCAGATCAATCTTACGGTTTAATCTCTAAATCCCTCCACGTGGAAGGATTGCTAAACTCATAAGTCAACTTACGGGTTTTTCGTGTTGGCCGCTAAAGTTGCAACTCAGGTTGCAGCGACCAACAAAGCAGATTAATTCATTGGCTTGATTGGGGATACGTTTTGATTTCCCCCGATTTCTCCCGATACCCCCGCTCAAAGGAGCGAAAAACGCACTCAAACAGCGAAAATCAAAAACCGACCCCAATCAAATCAAAAGTTAATCGCTGTACGAGAGTCAAAACTGTCAGATTGATCGCGCTCTCTGAGAACGCTTTTTTTCATCTTCTTACGGCTAAAATCATGGTCGTACAGATTTTGTTCTCGTACACCATAGCAATCGGTAAAGAAGCCAAAAAAGGAATATCGGTAGCATCTCTATTATTAGGTGTTCACCTAATTAATAGGATTCCCATATGGATGAGCAACAACCCAGAGTAGTAAGGCGCGGGTATCATGTAGCGGCAAAACCACCGCAGAACCGCACCGCTAAACTCTTGAACGAGTTAACCGAACAGGAGATGAAAGCGATTATCAACGCTCGGTATCCCAACCTGAGAGAGCGAATTAAGAACGAGCCGAAAGAGTTTCTGATTGGCTTTCTGCAAGCTGTGGGACTACACGAAAGCGAAAGATTTGTAATCCCTGAAATGGATGGGGAGCCTACCAACCCGCTACCGAAAATTAACCGCAGATGGGGAGGTTATTAAGCCATGAAAGCAGCAAAAGCATTCAAAGTAAGAAATGGTGATTTTTCTAAAACCTATGGTGGAATCACGATTCCCATTGGTGAAAGCGTACTAATGGAAGCCGATTGGAAGAAATTTTATGCCGAAGCGGTGAAAGACCCATTTTTCCTCATGCAAGAAAAAGCTAAATGTTTTGTATATTTGGGTGAAGTGAAGCCGCTACCCGACGAAATTGACAGCCTCTCTGAGAAAGAAGCCCTTACATTAATCGCTAATACCGACGACCACCTATGGCTTAAGAGGATGGTGCTGAAATCGGAAAATCAGAAGTACCGAGCGGCGATTAATTTCAGGAACAGTATTTTGGCAGGCACTAGAGGGAAGCAATTCTACACCTTAAAAATCGAGGAGATACCGCCCCATCACTACGCGGCTGATTTGTACAACCATTACAGAGCCTCAGATTTGCTACCCAAAGACGGTTAGCAGCGATTCATCCCCAAAAAATACCCTTCCCATTACTAGGAAGGGTATTAGACTATGCAAATAGCAATAAAAATCAAATCAAC
Organism: Chroococcus sp. FPU101; assembly: GCF_017312365.1. Taxonomy (GTDB): domain Bacteria; phylum Cyanobacteriota; class Cyanobacteriia; order Cyanobacteriales; family Microcystaceae; genus Chroococcus. Next base: position 7,529 of record NZ_BLJI01000072.1, on the reverse strand, counting down.
CCAGAGAAAAAACCACCGACGGCGGTGGGAACGAAACATGATCCAAAAAAACCAGTATGCAAATTGATTGAAGAACTAACGCGGGACAAAAAACCATTGCCGAGGTTAATAGCAAATAATAGCCCGTCCGTTTCAGACTTTGTAATTCATTTTTTTCACAGCATCCCATCTAGTAGGGCCGTCACTTCACCTTGATGATTGATGCGATTATCGTCGTAAATCATCAAAGTATTCAAGTCGGCATGACGGCTTAACTTCTGTACCTTCCTCACATCTCCATTAGTCGCATCAAGAGCCGCCGTAATCGATGAGTGTCTGACTCGATGAGGACTCATCACCTTATTTAAACCTGCTGCGGTTGCTGTCTCTCTCACAATTTTGTAGATAGCATGAGTCGATAGCCGTCCCATTGAATAGGCAGGATTGACGCTACAAAATAGAGCCGCGTCCCTATTGGTTTCCCCCCTGTACTCTAACCAATCAGACAAAGCAGAAACCGCAGTTTGGCCCAAAGTAACCGTTTCTGATTCCGTACCTCTCCCTTTCCCGTAAATCTTGAGAGTCCCATTTATGGGGTCAAAATCTTTAATGTCAGCTTTGGCTACTTCAGACCTTCTCAGGGCGTTACACCATAACAGAACGAGTAAAGCGTAATCCCGTTTGCCTTTGAGCGTGACACGATCGCACACTTCTAAAACTCGCTTAAATGTCTCTGTGCCAATTCCCGACGTATCTCTGTAAGCTTTCAACTTTTCCGACTTCACCGCTTCTAACATAAACTCACAGCGACCACACTGATAAGCGTAACTCACCAAACTTTTAAGAGCAGCCAAGCGTCGGTTAATAGTGGCCGCCGTTAACCCCAATTGAATCAGATTACCCTTATATCGGTTGACCAATTCAAAGCCAACATGACGATCGCTCTTAAGAAACTTACCCAGAGTTAACCCGTCATGATGAAGAAGAAAATCTTTGATATCGTTCCTGTAAACCCGTCGTGTGTGTTCCGACCGTTTTGTGTTCAACCAATCAGACAAAAGTAAATCATAATCCGTTACTGATTCAACGGGAACTAGATGAGAAATCTTTGAATTAATTGATACAAGATTACTATTCATGTTGTGAAAATCATCATTATCAAAACATTGAACTGTTGAGAAAAGGGTGACGTGTGGCCCACCCGTATCGATGTGATTAGTTTTCGTTCTGTTGCCCAAAAAGATGTTCTAAGATTCTCACAACCTCAGTCCGAATCCCCGCTACTTCAGTACGGAAAAATTCTCGGTCTGCTTCAGCTTGAGTGACAAATTGATTTAACCTTTCTTCTAAGCGTTTGATATTTGCTGTATTAGTCTTTGTCGCTTGAGTTAGTGTTACTAAGTCTTCTCGGTTCTGTTGAGTTAGAATAACTGTTGCTTGTAGAATTCGTTCGATTTGCTGTAATCTGTCTTCTGACATTTTTGCTAAACTCCTATTAGGATAAAGTTTTCCAGTCCCCTTGAGTTCACACCTCTAGGGGACTACTCATTATTATGGATTACTTGGTTAGGGTTTCCTCAAACCAATAAATCACGTGACGATGCTCTCCAAAATCCGTCATCTCGTCAAAGTACGGCTTACCTCCTAAATCGCCAGTTGTATCTCCAAATTCACGGCTTAACTGATTCCATGTTAGAGTGTGCTGCTTTATCAACTCTCCTAATTCCGAAGTTTTTTCCCTCATATGCTGCTCAAATAAAGCCGCTAATTCATCAGCCTTCAAACGAATTTGTTCTGATAAAGCGATGCAACGCTCTACTCCTACTCGCTCTTTTTTCGTCATCTCTGGAACGGTTTCGCATAACGTTAATTCATTGAAGATGTTTTCAATCGCTTGGTTTAAGCGATCGCTAAACTCCTTAGCTTTTTCTTCCGTATCGAAAGTTGCGATGATATCCGTCTCACAACCAAGCGTAACTAAATGGCGTTTAGAATTAGAACAGATTTGAGTTTTGGAGTAGATTTTGGGTGTAGTCATGGTTTTTTACCTCTATTGGTAATAAGTTTGTGTAGTGTAGTCTCTAAGCGGTTTTCAGGGTCATTACAAAATACGTCAACGGTTAAATCCAGTCGGTTGATCCTAGTAAGTCACGGGTTTGTTTGAGATATGCGATCGCATCAATGATCTTCTGCTTTTGGCTGTAGTAGTAATGGTTAGGGTAATGTTGCTCTCGCTCCTCAAGCCGTGTATTGAATGCTTTGTAATTATCCTCAAGCAGATCCAGAGTGTGATTTATGCTGTTTTGTATCTCGTAATGTCGATGGGGGTAATCTGAGTAATCTTTCATAATTGACCCTCCTATGAGTACATAACGGGACGGAATACACCAGATGATGCTTTGAAGCCGATCTCGTAGGATACAGGTTCAAAATCAACGAATCGTAGGTCACAACGTCCTAAGCGTTCATCACCCCAGAAACCTCTTACAATGCGGTCAAGGTACACATCAAACTCGCCTAACTTCTCTTTGTTACCACCAATGGCATACACAAGAATTGATTTGGTTAGGGGATGAATGATGACGTTAGCTTTGGTTTTGTTTTGATTCGGGATTGTGATGTAATAGTGGTCATCTCGATCAGGTAAACGGCCCTCTAATGCTTTCTTTGAGACAAAGCGGTTAACCAACTTGCCAAAACCTTTCTTGATTTTGACGAATAAGCAGTTACTCCATTCCTCTACGGATGCGATGGCATGAATCCCAACATGGAGATGCTGACAGACCTTCTTTTTTAAGATGTACGCTTGGTTTATCATTGTGATTACCTCTTAAAACGGGGTTAGGCAGTTGTCTGATTGGAGTCTGTGCAACTGCCTTATTGATTTACTTCTCTACTATAACTCTAGGTAACTCTAAATAACTCTATTATAAGTAACTCTAGATTAACTCTAATCATTGATTAGGGTAACTCATTAATAACCCTAAGTAACTCTAATCGAGATAGCCTAGATAGAGTAAAGCTTATCTGTTGATTTATGCCATTAGGAAAGGGAAAATATAAAGTATCGGCTTATCTATCTGATGAGGAATTAGAGTTACTAGAGTCGCTTAGTCAGACTTGGCAATGTAATAAGTCTCAAGCTGTTATCAGAGCCATCAAAACTCTAGCCAGTAACCCTAGTAACTCTAATGAGAGTCACTATAACTCTAGTAACTCTATTAGGGTTACTAGAGATGAATTAGAGGAATATCTTAAGCCGATGGAAGACCATTTGAATGAGGTAAAAAAGGATGTATCAGAAGCAATTACCTTGATTCAAAATCAGTTATCCGAATTCGATAAGGGGTTTCAGTCGTGGGGTAGCGTTGTACACGACCACGACCGAATCTTGAGTGAGGGTGTAGCGACAAAATCTGAATTACACAAAGCGATCGCGTTCCTGAAAAACGAGATTGAAGAAAAAAGGAACACCTTTAACTCATCTCAAACCGACGACGAAGAGGATGAGGATGAGGATGCCAAATCATCACAGGGACTAACCAAGGCATCTTTAGACCCCATCTTTGAACCATACGAGATGCCACCACGCGACGCGCTTACTCAAACTGATTTAGCCAAAAGACTTGGGGTTAATCAATCTACCGTGTCACGGCATCACGGCGACGGCGACAACGATGAACACTTTAAGCAGTGGTCAAAGGGAAGAGACCCCCAGGGCAAATCATGGAAGTGTATCGGGTTTTTCGAGACCCCACACAAAAGTAAATATTTTGTTCCGTGTTGACCTGTGGGAACAAATTGTTCCCACGACTGTATCACCACGCTACAATCGTGCCGACAAATTGTCACTCCTGTCGGTGGCATACCCGTTTACGCGAAACAAACGACAGTGTAAGGGTTATAGTATTGAACCAAAAGAAGCAGGAGAGTCATTATTAACCAGTTTTTATTTTAAAATCACAACAACAGAAACCCTTATCTAATAAGTGATAAGAAAATCCATTCTTCATTTTAAATGAGTTTTTCTTAACATTCATCAAATCATAAAAGTAAAAAGTGTGCTTTCCCCAATCACTATTACTCTAATGTCGCCATTACATTAATGGCGATAAGTTTCAAAGTGTTGGATATTCCAATACTTTGAAACATACTTTTAAGTCAATTTAACTTTATTAAGTTTATTGCGTACTAACAGAACTGTTGTATCTCTGATTTAGAGATATATCTTATCCGTAACTTACACAAGTAACGGATACAATCTGATCATCGTATCATTAGATGGAATTCCATTATCTAATTAGGCAACAATCGCTACACATATGGTTTAGTGTCGTTTTATCTAGTATCACGTGACGCGATATTCGGAAAACGGTAAATTTAAAATTTGTTTCTTTATTTCATTGAGTCATACCTTGTTTTCTTTTTAATAGGTTATATTGTAATCAGTAAGTATTACAATTAAAAAGAAAGATTTTATGGGGCGCGTGAAAATTGGTGAACCAACTAAACCCGTTTGTGTTTCTATTAAATTAACGGAAACTGATTTTATTGATTTGCTCAGACTTATTAAGCTAAGGAATTACCCTAGTGCTTCGAGTCTTGTCCGAGACTTAGTTAAAGAAACAATTCGAGAAGAGAGAAGATTAGCTTAAAATAAAATTACCTGAGTCGGTGGAACGACGCAGGCAACTACTAAAAAACGAAATATATGATTTATTCTTTTTTAAAATTAGTCGGTGGAACGACTAACCTAGATATTCCTATCGTAAACGATACGGCAAAACTTGACAAAACTCTTGGCAAAAATTCGGCAATTTTTCGCCTTCCGACTGACGCATCTAATCAGTATAGCATATCACCGAAAGCCTTACAACACAAGCAATCTGGGTTACCACCTTTTTCAAAAAACACCCCCAAACCAAGGCCTCGACACGGGGGAAATTTAATCCCAGATCATCCAATATTTCAGGCAATCGACAGACGGGATTATCCCAAGGGATACGATATTATCGAGGGCGTTTTCCCATACACCAACCCCATCGATACACTAAATCGCTTTAACCCGCGTTTCAGTTGCCCACGCTGTGGTCGGAGTGCCGAAATAGTCGAGAGGAACCGACGATACCTCAAGCTAAGATGTCCGAAATGCGGATGCTTCTTAAAGTGGGTTGGGGGTCGGAACGATGCTTAAACACTCCCATTACCAAGAACTAGAGAAAAGCGCGATCGCCCCTGAAATTATCGAGTTAAACTTCAAATCAATAGAAGGCAATATAGCCTATGAATCGTTACTGTATGGGCTATCTAACGACGAACGCCGCAACGATGGCCGCTTGAGAGATTACTGGTTAAGACGTTATCAGCACCTAGATCATGGTGGTTGGTGGTGTGGCACGATTAATCCCATTACAAATAAAGAATCTCTTTGGGGTTGCTTTAAACCAGACAAACCAAAAACCGACCGCGAGAAAGGAAAACCCATCAAATACGAACACCCGCCAAAGGTTTCCACTGAGGTATTCTTCCCTAAGGTCACTTGGGGAATCGGATTAAAGATAGCTATCAAATGTGGATTAGAAGATTCCTACAAAGAACGGATGGCGGCGGTGATCGGGATTGCCACTACTGAGACGTTTTATTTGACTGAGGATATAGAATTCTGGCAGTGGGTTATTGAAAATCCAGTACCAATTACTATCGGTGAAGGAGTTAAAAAAGCCGCTTCTTTACTGTCTGCTGGTTATTGTGCCGTTGGCTTACCTGGAATTTGGAGCGGAATCAGAAAACCGAAAGATGATTTTGGGAATGCAATCGGTTTATCTTATCTAATTCCCCAGTTGGAACCTTTTGCCACTCAAAGACGGGAAATTAATTTCTGTTTTGATAATGACTCCAAACCTAAAACGAGACAAGCCGTTCGTCAAGCCACGCTTAAAACTGGGAATCTATTCAAGTTCAAAGGTTGCAAGGTTTCGGTTACTCTGTGGGATGGTTCTGAAAAAGGCGTTGATGATTTAATTGCAGCCAAAGGAACCGAATACTTTGATGAGGTTTACAACAGCCGTACAAGCCTTGAATTGTTCAATCTTAAAGGCTTTAAAACCCTTTACCCAGACTTGACGGTTAACCAGCGATACCTTAATGTAGCAATCCCAAAAGACGCTCAAGTTATTTGGCTTAAATCAGCCAAGAAAACGGGTAAAACGGAGTTGATGGCAAGAATTGTCTCTGAAGCGATTGCAAAGGGTCAACGCTGCTTCGTGATTGGGCATCGAGTCAAATTACTCGAAGATTTAGGAAATCGTTTCGGATTGCCCTATCGATTGGAGCTTAGAACCTCAGAACAGGGAGCTACATTAGGTTACTGCCTGTGTATTGATTCGCTTCACCCAAACGCCAATCCAAGCTTTAATCCCTCCGACTCCTCTGAAGCGTTAGTGATTATCGATGAGTTTGAACAGGGCCTTTGGCATTTATTAAATTCTCCCACCTGTCGAGCGAATCGAGTCTCAATCATTGAAACCTTTCAAACACTTCTAAGAACAGTTGTTGCTACAGGAGGCAAGATTTATTTAGCCGATGCCGATTTAAGCCGAATTTCCATTGATTATGTAGAACGAGCGATTGGATTTCCTGTTAAAACTTGGGGAGTAGAAAATACCTTTAAATCAAGTCAAGGAAGAAAGCTTTTTGTTTACGACGATTCCGAATCCTTGTACTCTGCTCTACTCACTCACATCAGAGACGGGGGTAAACCGATTATCTTCACAGGGGCTAAAGATGCTAAATCAAAGTTAGCGACGGGAAATCTAGAGAGAGGGATTAGTATCCAGTTCCCACAATCTAGAATCTTAGTGCTTGATTCCGATACCTGTAAAGACCCATCACATCCTGCTTACAAAGCGATGGGGAATTTGAATCAAGTCTTAAATGATTACGATGTTGTTATTGCCTCACCTGTTCTAGAAACAGGAATCAGTATCGACATTAAAAATCATTTTACGAGCGTATTTGGTTTTGGCACGGGGAAACAGACGGTTAACGGCTTCTGTCAAGGATTAGACCGTCTTCGAGATGATGTACCGCGTCACATCTGGGTGGCTAAATATTCTAGTGAAAGAGTAGGAAATGGGGAAACCGATTTAAACCGATTGCTCAGGTCAGAGCATCAGAAATTCAAAGTTACCTTTAACTCTCTAGCATTGGCTGACACGGTAAACAGCTTGGATGGGAGTAACCCCGAAACCCTTCAAACATGGGGTAAAATGGCTTGTTTCCAGAATTTAGAAGCTAAGAATTATCGAGAATGTATTTTGAATAAACTGCAATCAGAAGGTTATGAATTAATTGAAAACCTTACCCCGTCTGACCCCTACGTGTCAAAAGATGAAAGTAAATTGCTTTTGACTTTAATTAAAGAAGATAACTATGAGCGAGAGTGTGAGGCTAATTCAAGTGCCGCTAATCCAACAGATGAAGAATTCAAAAAACTTGAGCAGCAAAACGACAAAACCCCGCAGCAACGGTACACTCACAGAAAAGGTAAG
>NZ_BLJI01000071.1 GCF_017312365.1 Chroococcus sp. FPU101 | reverse complement strand
ACATTTAATGAATTGGTATTAGTCGTAATTCCTAGTTCTTTTTGGAGTTGAGAAGCCGCCTCGATAGTTGGGGAAAAACCCCGAATTTCAATTCCTGTCCCGTCTAACTGTCGCTTGAGTTCTCCTAAAGCGGTTGTTTTACCAACACCTGATAGACCGTGAATAATCTGATGGGTGTCGGATGAAGTTAGAGTTAATGCGATCGCTTCCGCTTGACCTGAGTTGAGCTTAGTTCCTTCTAAGTTAGGAGCAGGCAATAGAGGAGTTGCTTGTCCTTGACCCTTCATCCATTGCCCAACGGTTTCAATTTCTCGCTCAATTGCGCCAACAGTGGTGAACCGTCCTCCTTCGACAGAGATTAGTTCGGGGTGAGAGTTAATCGCCTGATCCAGTTCTGATAAATGAAAACTTTGAATGTGGTTAAAAACATAGTGGTAAATCTCTTCTCGCGCTATAGCTACTGAGCGTTCCTCAAAGTGAGCGATCGCGCTATTTAACGCCTCTGAAGCGGTTTGACAACCCAACAACTGAACTTGATTGTCTGAGGGGGATGGAATCTGTACGCCAATCAGATCGGCTTGGTCTTTCCATTGCTGTTGAAATTCTTCTAAAGATTGAGTGATGTGTTTCGCCTTGCGAGTTGTCAGCGTTGCCCTGTCTCGATTTTCAGGAGTTACTTCTAAACCCTGTTTTTCAATCTGTTGGATGATCGAACGCGATCGCTTACTAAAGGCTTCAATATCGCCTCGTTTAATTCCCTCGATCTCAAACCCATCTTTAGTTTCATAGATGGAGTAACCTAATTCCTGAACTTTTTGGGCTAACTTTTGTCGGTAAAGGTTTCCGAGCCATCTTTGCCGTGAGAGAGCATCGTTGTGGAGACTTCGCCAAACGCCATCATCTCCTTTTGTCCCATTCATGATGACGGCATGGGTGTGAAGTTGTAGGTCGCCGTCTCGTGAGGTGTGATGGGGGATTAAAGCAACGATCGCATTGTCGGCTTTAACAACCTGCCGTTCTCCGTTTTTTTGGATTCGGGTCGTCAAGTATCGTTGTCCAACTTCATCAAGGACTTCCTTGACTGATTGGGTATGAGCCTCAAACAATCGCCAGTCCTGACCAATATGTAGTGCGATCGATACACTCTTCGGAGCCGAAAAGGTTAGATCTTCAGCCAGTCGTTCTTGTGATTTTGAATGAGTTTTTGTCCCTCGAATGCGATCAGTGGTTCCTAGCTGATGTCCATATAACAGGGATTTAAAATCTTCTTTAGTAATAATGCCCTCTGGGCCTAACGCTTTAGTTCCTATTTCATGCCAAACGGCTGTCGTTAATTTCTGAAACTCAGTAAGTTCTGTCGAGTCCGTCTGTTCTAATTCCGAGGCTAACGACTCATCTTCAGTGTAGTATTCTTCTTTTTCTCGAATGCCCGACTTGATGGTTTTGATCGTGAGCATAAGTTTTGGCTAATATGCTACAAAAAGTTTCGTTTGGTAATACAAAATTAAACCCAAAATTTCTGCGTGAAAAATACGTGTAAGTGAACTGGGGTGGCGAGTGGTGTGGTGCAACTAAACTTAATATGATCATGAAGGAAAACCACATAAAAGTCAAGTATAAAGAGCCTTTACGCAAATTGTCATACAAAACCATAAACAAATGGACAAATCAGGTCAAATCAGGTCAAATCAGGACATCAATAAATTAAGAGTTAACGACTTTTTGAAAAAGAGTATGGCACAATGGGGAAAAGGCAAGAGACAACTATTCAAATAATCGTTCTCTTGGCCAAAAAGCTAGTTTTATTTTTTGTCATTCTTGAACTAATGCTTTCTGAAATTAAGAGCAAAGTGATCATCGATCCAGGGACAAGTGGAACAAAGGCGATCGTAGAGTATTTAAAAGATGAGTTCCCTTTTGAGCGAGTTGAAAAATACTTTTTAATCGAGCCATCAGTTCGGCAACTGACGGAAGCCACCTATCGGCATTTACTTGATGGTGCGGGTGAGTCAGTGGGTTTAGGTTCAAACCTAGTGTCTTATTTAGATCCCAAGGATGGAAACCGTGTCTATTTTGAAGTAGGGGAAACGGCAGTCAGACTGGGGCTGATTACAGTAAGCGATCGCAAGTTTGAGAAGCTGCTGGCTAAAGTGTTGGTTTTTTTAGGATATCTGGTACGTTGTGAATTACAGACAACGGAGCAAGTTCATGTAGAGTTAGGAATTTTGTTGCCTTTTGATGAATATGAAGATCGAAGGCTCTTAGCTCCCTGGCTCAAGCAAATTCTAGGAACGGTAGAAGATGAATCAACAGTAGGATTTGAATTTAACGGAGATCGGTTGACCAATATTCGCTTAAAAACAATTGAATTTAAGCCAGAAGGATACGGCATCTATCAAGCGCATCCCTCTGAACGGGTAGCGGTACTGGTCGTGGGGCATAGTGATAGCTCATGGTTGTACTTCAACAATGGGAAACTAATCACAGAACGATCAAGAACATTTCCAGGGACGGGGATGCACGACTTTATTACAACTTTGCAATTTCCGATTACCTACGAGCTAAAAGCGGCTGAATTTTTAGCCAAAGCCGGAAAGAATCTAAATCCTGACATCCTTTGCCATCTGACGCAAACCAAAAGTCCCTCAGAGATTGGTTTGTTACAACAAGCAATTAAAGAGGCCAAACATCAATACTGGGTGGATCGGCGATCGCAGTTTAGTTCACTGGATTTATCGGGATTGAGTTGTATTTTAACGACGGGTGGGACGGCTAACTTTTTCTCAACCGAACTTGATGGGTTGTTCCAAGAGTTGTTCGGCATTCGCTTACATTGGTGTAAATCGCTCATGCTAGAATTTTTCGAGCGTTTCAAAATGGAACGTAAAAGTGATTTACTCCATCGATTTGCCGATTGCTATGGGTACTATAAAGGGTTATCGGGAGTAAAAGCGACTCAAAGCAAAACGTTAGAGGCAACGAAGGGCGGGAAAAATGCCAAAGCAGTATCCTCTAAAAATTGAGACGACTTTTATCGAGACTAAACCAGCAGGATTAGCCGCCAAGTATTTAAACTCAGGTGAAATTCAGCTAAGGGCAGGAGTAGAAATAGCGATCGCGTGTTTGTTTGCACCGCTTGGAGCCGCTTTATCGGGAGCGAGTCGAAAAGACATTGAACAACTGATCGCAATTTCCCGAACTCAGAGCGAGACTTACTTTGCCCTAGCCTTAAATCGTTGCCAGGACTTCTCTTCTAGAGAAACTGTGGTAGGCACCCCTGTCAACCCCAACGATGCCCCCATTAACCGCGACTGGAAGGAAGACGTTTTTCTCCCCCTGGGGGGGCGGAGTACCGATGACTTTGATTTTGAAGAAAACCTAAATTTTGATGATGAGGAATTTTAATCATGAACGAAGCAATTAAAGAGATTGCCAACAAGTACGAAATTATTGAAGAAAGGATCTCGGAAATCTTAGCGGGAATGAAGGTCAAGAATCCTGGAAAACCCACAAAAATTCAATTAGAGGGCTTTGAAAAAGTCTGCATTTTGATTAAAGAGGGAAAAGGGGTTGAGGAGGCAATAGCGATCGTTGTTGCGGAGGCTAAAAATAACTCGAACTCTACTCAAGTAGAGACACAACTAGGAGAAGAAGGGTTAGAAAAATTAGTTCTCGAACTGGCTGATCAGGCGGCGGAGACAATGCTTTCAAGTATTGCTAATCTCGCCTTAATTCCGCTTGAGCAATATCAGCGTATAAAAGCTTTATTTATTAGCCGATATCAAGCTCAGATAATTGAGCAATTGCAAAATCCTCAATATAGACAACAATTTTTGGCTTTAATGACTGGAGATAATGAGGGAAAGTTGAAATTATTGAGCAACACGGACTCGACGCTCGCCTTGCTCAACAGTGGGTCTTCCAGCAGTTAATCATTTTTTGTCAGGAATTTTCAGGGGCATTAAAGCTAAAAGAAGAAGCCATTCGTTTAAATGAAGCACAAAATCGAGAAGAAGAACGACATCGCCGTGTGATGCGTCAGGAAATACAATTGATGTGCAGTTCGTTGTTTTCCTTGATGCTGGTTTTGTTAATCGGTTTGGGACTAGGGGCGATCGCTGGGGTCAACATCCCTGATGGTACGGCTTGTTATCGGGATAATCTAGCCTGTCGATGGTTGAGAATTCGTCATCCGAAAATGATTTTGTAAAGGAAAGTTAACAATTTTTCTTTTGTTGAATCGAGCGATCGTAAACCTGAACACACTGCCCAGGCTTGATCGAAGCTTTAAGAAAGGAGGCTGCTTAACATAATAATTTTTCCTCTCTTACAATTTGTTGATATTGGTCAAGTCTTTCTAACCATTGGGCTTGACCTTGTTTCATGTCTTCAGAGTGAAATTCAAAAACTTGAGCGATTCTGCCAGGAAGGGCGATCGGAATAACAATTTTAGAAATCTCGATGTTAAAGAGGAATTCAAAAGCCAGTTGATAAGCTGCACATTGAAGTCTGTATCGTGTCAGCCATTCGCGGCGTTGATGACGATGGCTACTCTTAAAATCGACTAACGCTATTGTTCCTTTATTCCATTCACCAACCCAGTCAAGAGTTCCCGCATAGCCAAGACGAGGTTCATAAACGGCTAACTCAACTGCTGCTACTCTCTCACTGGTATTGGGATAGATGATGCTTGTTGTTTGACCCGCTATCTTGAGCCAAGGGAGAATCGAGTTCCAGTAGGGCTGAATCTCAGGGTCTAGAGAAATGGGCGGTTGACCTGTGTTAATCAAATAGGCAATCGCTTCATGTAGAAGTGTCCCTCTTCGGGCGGGATAGGAGTTAGGGTGCTGACTACGCCATTTTTCAAATTTTAGGCGATCGGCTTCTGGAGTAGTTGCATCAAGAATCAGATTTACACTGGGTAATAAACCTGAAGGGGTTTGATAGAAACGGCCGTTAGGAGTATCAACACGGGTAATGTTCAAGGTCATTATGTTAGCTCCCAGTCGAGACAATCGTTAATGTTTGTATAGCTTTGAGTTGGAACATCGGGGCGTACTGCACACATTAAGTAGGCATTTTGGTTAAAGAAGACACAGTTTTTACAAGCGTGTTTAGTCTGTTCCCTTTTTTGGCGTATTTCAGCGTTGACTTTAATAATAATGCGGTTAGTAATTTCCGATTTTTGGCAGATTTGAGCCAGATTACTCAGCATTGCCATTTCTCCTGAATGATTTAAGGAGAGGCTAGACTGACTAGCCTCTCATAATAGTTATTTACGAGACGGTTTAACGGATTCAGTTGGCTCACCTTCAGAATGAAGAGAACGTACTATTCGTTCAATTTCTTCTGGTGTTAGCCCATCAATCGGAATAAGTTTAGTTGAAAGGTCAACCAGTTGAGGGCGTGACAAGAGAAAAGAAGCAATTAAAGAAAGTTGTTTTTTTTCAGGCTCCGTCTGACGTTCGCGCCAGTCCCATTTAATTGAATAGTAATTGCCGTATTCGTTGGAATGCTTCTCAAATGAAGCAAGAAAAATCCCTTCGGCGGGTTCTCCTGATTCCATCAATTCGGTGACTTTTTGAGAAAACTGGGTGATGCTGCGGGTCTTAATGTAAGTATAGCAGACGGTATTTTTGGGTAAATTTTCACAATTTGGTGCAGGGATGAACCAAACTTGAAACCATTGGGTATTTTGGGTTTTTCCTAATGTCCCGAAAAACTGTGCAACTTTGATGATTGATATTTCAATGGTGTTGCCTCGAAAATCATCATCACCGATTTTCCATTGTCCAGTCGAACAGTCATTACGCACCGCATAAGGGACTTGGGGCATGAAAATCGAATCTTTCGGTCTTTGTCCGAAAACGATTAAGGCACTCATGTTAATTTAATTCCTTGTTCTTGTGTTTTTTTTGTCGTTTTGTGTTGGTAATCAGACAAAAGGAAAATTTTTCAGGATTTCCCTCTTGCTTGAATTAGATTTCGTCGTAATAATTTGAGGTGGAGTTGAAGTCGATTAGCTCATCCTCTTCAAACCATTTGAGATCACCATTTTTTTGGATTCCGTAGAGCCAGTAAGGAGAATCTTTGAAGTCTCCAGTCACTTTGCTTTTAATAGCGTTGAGGCGCATGGCGGTAATCGTTTGGGGAATCAACTGAGGAGCGGCACTCAAGATTACTCGTTGTAAGTAAGTGAATCGGGGAACGGGGATCTCGTATTCGCTCGTTACTTGAAACTGAATCATGATCTCCTGCTCAATTGGTTCGAGTTCGGGTTCGTAGTAGTATTCGGGGTAGGGAATGCCGCCTACAGTAACCCACTGGTTGAGAATAGCTTGTGTCATAATTGATCTATTAGTTTTATTGAACAAGAAGTCATTCGACTTCTTTTTATCTATCTGTATTGTACGAAACTTTAAAGTTTCGTACAACTTTTCTTATAAAATCTTTACAAAGAATCGAAAAGGCTTCAACGCGCTCTTTCTGTTCTAAAAAAGCCGAATGGAAATTAGAAGTCTCTGTCCGAAACTACAATGTTTTGCTAGGGTTAAGATTGGAGCGTCATCAAAAAGGAAGCTCTAATACTCAAAATGCCCGTTACTGTACCCTTACCTGGAAAAAATCTCATTTTGCAGTTTGAAAGTAAGCTTCCGCAAGTTTTAGCGAAGCTGAACCTCAACCTTTTAGAGTCAAGAACCAACATCCGACGAAGCACATGGCACTCGCTTAGGAATAATCAGAATCCTAAGATGCTTGACGTATATAACTTGTGCGTCCTGATCGGAGCAACCCGTCTTCCGCTCGGTGACTATTTTGAGATCTATGAATTAGTCGATGGCAATAAAGGAATCAGTCGCCTGGGAAATTGTCAGATCCCTGAGACAATCCCCCTAACGCTTACATCGAATCTTCCCTCATTATTGCAAGAGAAAAATTTGAGGCAGGTACATCTGGTTAGCAACACTAAATTAAGGGACAGTACGGTGATCAAATATTATTACGGACACTTCAAGCGATTAGAAATCGAAGTAGTGCTGACCTTGCTTGGTTATCTTGAATGTGATTTCTGTCAATTGTTCAGTTTTTCTAAGGGACTTGATAAAGCAGCTATATCTAAGTGGAAAGATTATGACTAGAATTATCGCGCTGATCAATTTAAAAGGTGGGGTTAGCAAATCAACCACAGCCGTTTATTTATGTCGTCATTTATTAGGACAAAATTTAAAAGTTGCCTTAGTGGATGCCGACGCGCAAACAACATCATCACAATGGATCGATAACCTAAGTGAGAACATCCCTCTCAAGAAAGTTTATCGAATTACCGAACCCGATCCCTTACTCGATATGCTGCCTTCTTGAACTGAAAATTTTGACTATATTATTATTGACGAAGCGGGAGATTTTGCTGAAGTTCAACGAGCAATCCTCTTAATTACCGATTTAGTTTTAATTCCGATTCAACCTTCTTTTCCTGATATTTCTGCTTCTCATGAAGCACTCGCCCTTGTAGATAGAGTGCGATGCCCTTCGCTGCGCTTTTCAGCAATTCTCGAATTACCAAGCAACTAGATTATTATCAAAGTGCAGTAAGATTAAAACGGATAAATTCCCACGAGATCTCTATTTTATGACGACTATTATTTCAGTTTTTAATCAATCTGGAGGAGTAGGTAAGACAACGATCACCCATAATCTGAGTTACCATCTGGCAGTTAAAGAACAAAAAGTCCTAGCGATTGACCTTGATCCACAAGCCTCCCTTACTTCTTTTATGGGATTAACTCCTCAAGATCTAACAGAAACAGTCTATCGCTCTCTCGTTGATAATGTTCCTCTGCCTCGACACTCAAAAATTCATCATGTCAACTTAGATTTGGTTCCAGCCAGTATCCAATTGAGTGCTGCTGAAAAGCAATTAGTGACGTTAGTTATGAGAGAACTACGTTTAAAAAATGCTATTGTTCCTTTTTTAAAGGAGTACGATTTTATCCTCATTGACTGTCCTCCTAGCTTAGGGATTCTTTCTATTTTGAGCTTGGTTGCCTCAACTCATGTTCTTGTCCCGATTCAAACTCAAAGTAAAGCGTTTGAAGGAACTGATCTGCTACTCAAAACCGTCTCAGAAATCAGACAGTTAGCTAATCCTACACTTAATTTTGCTGGATTTATTCCTACCATTTATGACCGTCGTACCAGTCACCAGTACCAAGTTAATCAGTCAATTGGAGAGCAGCTATCTGCCTTGGCAACCGTTTATGCGCCTCTCCCTTATACGACTGTTTTCCCTGATGCCAGCCAGCGTCGCCTTCCCCTCGCACTTTACCGCCCTTCTCACCCAGCCGTCGTTACTCTTTGTTCTATTGCTGAAGGACTAATGAAACTATGACCACTCAAAATTTGAAGCTTAACAATGTTGCCCTTTTTTTAGATGCTGAAGCTTATAGTAATGTAGAGTACCGTGAGTCACCGACTCAATTGATTCCGTTAGGTAAAATTAGTCTGCCATCTTCTCAACCTCGCAAGTATTTTGATCCTCCAACTCAACAGAAGTTAACCGAATCGATCCGTCAGCATGGAATCTTGCAACCGTTGATCGTGCGCCCTATTGCTCAAGGATATGAATTAGTAGTTGGAGAAAGACGGTATCGTTCAGCTACTGAGTTAGCTCTGTTTGAAGTGCCTGCTCTTGTTAAATCGCTATCGGATCAAGAAGCTCTCTCGCTTGCTCTAATCGAGAACTTACAACGGGAAGATCTAAATGCTTTTGAAGAAACTCAAAGCATTCTTCAACTTTTAGCTTTAACCCTTGAAAAGGAGGAAGAAGAGGTTAAAAGTCTTTTCTATCGCATGAATAATGAGGCTAAAGGATTGGCTAACCAAAACGTTTTGGTTAGTGAAGAGATGAAAAGCGTAATCGAGGTATTTAAAGCTATAGGGACGATGACGTGGGAATCCTTTGTTAGTAGCCGATTACCTCTTCTTAAGCTTCCCTCAGATCTTCTTAATGAATTGAAACGAGGACAAATCGCATATACAAAAGCGATGGCGATTGCTAAAATTTCGGATGAAGAAAAACGCAAAGAAATTCTAGCGATGGCGATCGCTCAAGATTGGTCGCATCGACAAATTACCGAAAAAGTCAAAGAATGGCAAGCATCTATCACAAAAACTCCTAAAACTAACATCACACCCAACCAACGAGTCAGTCAGTTAGCCAATAAGCTCAAAACGCAGAATTGGCGCGAGCGCCCTGAGCTTTGGAAGCAACTGGAAAAAAAATTAGCTACTCTCGAAAAGTGGCTAGATGAAAATTTGGAGCCTTAAGCTTTTTTCGGTTCAACAGATGTTGACCAAATTCTCACCCATTTACGCTGATTTTTATTCCGCTTGCTAACTGGAATTCTTTTAATAGTAATTTTTACATAACTGTAAAACAGTAACTCAATTCTTTTAAAAGTTAGTACATTTGTTTAGAAACGATGGGAAACGCTTACAATGAAATTGCTACCTGTAGATTAAAAATCATGCCAAGTTCTGCCTCTCTTGGACAGTCTAAAGCTTCAGAATCCTTGACGGGAGTGATTGAGCGTATTACCTTCCATGCCGAAGACTCAGGCTATACGGTAGCACGATTGAAAGTCTCTGGTTTTCAAGACTTAGTAACAATTACTGGTAATTTTTCCAACATCCAAGCGGGTCAAACTCTGCAACTAAGGGGACATTGGCAAAACCACCCGAAACATGGACAGCAATTCCAAGTCGTGCAGTACACCGAAACCAAACCAGCGACATTGACAGGGCTTGAAAAGTATTTGGGCAGTGGGTTAATAAAAGGAGTTGGGCCAGTTACCGCAAAAAGAATTGTGGCTTGCTTTGGGTTAGAAACCTTAGAAGTGATCGAAAACCGTATTGATCGCCTCATTGAAGTAGAAGGCATCGGACGAAAACGGGTGGCTCAGATTCAAAAAGCTTGGTCAGCCCAAAAAGCGATCAAAGAGGTGATGGTGTTCCTGCAAGGTCATGGTGTATCAACACTTTATGCGGTAAAAATCTTCAAACAATATGGCGAAAGAGCGATCGCTGTTGTCACCGATAATCCTTACCAACTAGCCGAAGATATTTTTGGCATCGGTTTTATCACGGCGGACAAAATTGCTCAAAATCTAGGAGTATCCCCCTGGTCTAAATTTCGCTATCAGTCAGGACTGATTCATGTTTTGGGTGCAGCCGCCGAAGAGGGTCACTAGAACTCTTGCAAAAGTCAAG
>NZ_BLJI01000070.1 GCF_017312365.1 Chroococcus sp. FPU101 | reverse complement strand
GTGTGCGACGCTCACCAATCAAAAAGATCAGCACTCTTAGAGCATCTTTAGTCAAATCCTCATCGGACGCTAAAATTTCCAACGCTTCTTGGCTATTCATAACCCAACCTTTGGTATAGGGATTACGTAAGAGAGAGCAGTAAACAACCACTCCATCTAAGACCTCTCCCGTTTCTCGGTCTATAGATGCTATTTTCCTGCGTCTCATGAGCGATTTCCCAAAATAGTCATAAATAATATTACTTTGTCATAAATATAATGACTATTAAGTTTTGTACGCTTTACCCTGAGCAGGTTTGAGAAATTCCCTTTTGTATATTATAAAAAGCCCTGCTTCTTTCCCATCCGCCCCTTAAAAATCCAGGGTAGAGATCGCCCGTTGTTTTTGTTTATCCGTCACCCCTAAATACCTCTCCAAAGCAGCTAGAGTACGATGACCAGAAATCGCCTGAATATGCCTCAAAGGAACACCTGCATCACTCATCCAAGTAAGTGCCGTTCTCCTGAATGAATGCGTACTCACCCCCTCAATCTCCAACCTCAAACAAGTGGATCGTAAAATTCGGTCAGCACTCGCTTTGTGAATGTGACCCCTGCCGTGTCTGCCAGGGAATAGGTGAGGATTGTATTTATCTAGTGACGGGGCTGAAGTTCGATAATCTTCCAAATACTTCCGTAACCGAGGGTGAATATCGATTTCCCTCGTTTCCTGTTTGCCCTTGGTATTGAAGCAACGGATCACTAATTTATCCCTAACTCCCTTTAGCCCGATCGCATCGGCGTAAAACAGGGTGCAGACTTCATTGATGCGGGCTGCGGCATATAAACACACCCCGAATAAAGCTTTGTCTCTTGGATTGACAAAGCCCTCGTTAAAAAGTAACGATATTTGTGGGGCGGTGAGGATTTCAGCCCGTCCGAAACGATTGACTTTCATGGGTTTCAGTATAGGCGATCAAATTAAAGTAAGATAGTGTAACCTCGCTAAACCCTGTTGATTTCGTTCTTGTAGCTAGGCGAATTTAGTTTTTCTTATCAGTCGAGGGGGTGATTCGGGGGATTTTTGAACACCTGATAAGATTTATTTATAGCCAGTTGAAGGAAAACGCCATGACCAGTCAAGTTATTTACCCCCACATCGTCAAAGCGAGTCCATCATCCCCAGCCCATTTAGAGCGAGTCCCCCGTGTACGGGTCGCTCAAATTGTCATGGATTATTTAGCCTACGGCTGGTCGGTTGAGGAAATGGGTCGTCAGCATCCCTATCTGAACCGAAGTGAGCTTCATGCAGCGATGGCTTACTACTTCGACCATCAAGAGGAAATTGACACTGAAATTCGCTCGGAATGGTCTCAAGCTGAAGCTCTTAAAATTCAAGCGTCACCTTCTCCCTTTTTGGTGCGGCTGCGTTCAGTCGGGTTGCTTTAGATGGCTGTTGCTCTTTACATGGATGTTCACGTTCCCTTTGCGATTACGGAGCAACTACGCCGTCGTGGGGTAGATGTGTTGACGGCCATTGAAGATGGTTCGGCTACTCTGGATGATGATGTCTTACTGGAACGGGTGTCTTGTCTAGGTCGGGTCATTTTTACCCAAGATATTCGCTTTAGAGCGTTGGCCGAGGATTGGCAGCGTCAGGGGAAACCGTTTGCGGGACTGATCTTCGGACATCAATTGGGGGGGACGATCGGGCAGTTTGTTAGGGATTTGGAATTAATTGCCCAAGCCTCTGAACCGAATGAATGGCTCAATACGGTTGAATATTTGCCTTTTTAGTTTTCAATCCTTATCAACGAACAGCTTTAGGCTTAAGGAGGATTCCTCGATCTTCTAGGTAACGGCGTTCTTCAAGTGCTTCTCGCTTCAATAGGTCTTGATGGGTTTCACAGTATTTGATTGCCTCCTTAACCGCTTCAATTGGCAAATCCCAGTTAAAGGCAGCTTCAGACGGGGTTTCGTGATTAACAATCATGTCTGAGTAGATGACCGAGGCTTTAATTCTCGTTCCCTTGATGTAAAGCTGCTGTCGCCAGGGATGAGGGCGTTTCTCTAGATACTGCCATTGGGTTTGAGTTTCACTTTGGGTCATGGTTTTTTCCTTTGTTAAGAATCGATTTTTTTCCATCTGCCTGAAGTAAACTTTAGGGTTGAAGACTATACTGAACTATCATGGACACTCTGGAAGTGGCTTAGAAGTTTTTCTAATTTCTCAGTAGGAATATCAAACTGTTTGCTGAGTTCAGAGACTTCTGAAGAAGGCGGGACAATCTCTTTTTTGCTCTGCACTTTTGTTAAAGATGTATTCTCTCTATCTGAAGTAACTAATTTAAGCTTTCTAATACTTTCATCATTTTCTTGTCTGCGATAGTCTTCAAGGTTCGTTACTTTGCCTTTCCATCCATAATAGGGATTTAACCGAAAGGCATAAGACCGTCCTATTTTCTTTTCATTTCGGATTAAAATACCTTTTTCTTCTAAAAGAACAATTGATTTAGAAACATTTTGACGTTTCATATCTAAAGCTTCACAAATTTCATTTCCCTGAACTAATAGCCAATTCTCAAAATCCAACCGACCTAAAAGATAAAGTAATACTCTAAAAGTTTCTCCCTTTAAATCTTTATCTCTTGCTAATTCTGTCAAAGCTTCTTGGCTATTCATGACCCATCCATTACCATAAGAATTACGTTTAGGGTTGAAGTGAACAAAGACTCCATCTAAAACCTCACCAGTTTCTAGATCAACAGAGCCGACCCGTCTATTTTTAGGATTCATACTATTGTCATGATATAGCATTACATTGTCATGATATAGCATGACAATCGATTTGTGAACCCTTTACACAGTAGGACTTTCAGAATACTCCTTTTTGTATCTTAGTATAGGTAAGAAAGCGACCATCGGGAGCTACGATTTTCCGACCTGCCCTAGATGCTCAATCACAAGTTGGATAACGTCGCATCACAAAGAAAATCTCGCCGTTTTCTGTGACGTGCCAATGAGCCACATGAGTGTCATAACCTTGTTTGGGATATCGCTCAAAATATTTAAGAGCCGTCTTTCTCGCCTCTTCACGAGGAAGTGTGAAACTGACTTCAACCCAAGCTGTTGATTTCATAGGTTCCATCACAAGTCCTCAAAATTATCCGACTCCTCTAGTAAAAAACATTTACTCACACAAAGCCAGCCAAGTTTAATAGGCATATTGAACGCTAACTCAACTAACCCTCTGATTGGGCAGATGGGAAAGAAGTAGCTACAAGGCTCATCGGTTAAGGCTTACAACGTAGGCCCCCTGCTTCGACTCCGTTCAGACTTTTTCTGTTGCTCTCGAATAGCGACGATTAGAGCCTCGTTCCAGTCTTTTTGATAATCGGGTACCTCACGAGAGATTTGAGAGCCAGATGGGGCTTCTTTCGCCAACTCCAGAGCAAGTTTTTCACCTGCTTCATCACGATCTGTAGCAATGACAATTTGACCGCCTTGTTTGTGGATCTTTTCAAAGGCTCCTCGGATGAGATCTTTTTGGTTTTCTGATAGGGTTCCTCCTGTAGCAAAGTAACGAGTCTGGTCGTCGTCAAAGAATCGGTAATAACTGAGGCAGTCAATCGGGCTTTCACAGATGACGAGCCGTTTGTCTTCTCTTGTGGTTTGAGAATGCCATAAGCCTTTCGTTCCGCTTTCTGAGAAGCCTTTGAATTGCTGGTTGCGGATTTCATAGCCACAAACCCCCTCTCGATCTCGGTGGGGAAAAATCACGTTGTTTCGAGAGTCGGTGTAAATTGTGCCAGCAAAGCGATCCGATTCGAGGGTTTCTCGATTGATTCCCCGATGCTGGAGATAAGCATGATTGGCGATCTCCCTCATCGAGTCAAACTGAGCGATGATTTTGTGTCGGTTATGAGTTGTGGGTTTGGGTTTAGGAGCCGCTTCAGCAGGTCTTTTCGTCGGGGTGTAGCTGCCTTCTACCCAGGGTCTAAGTTCTTTTCTCACCTCACCTAGATTAAGCGATCGTCTTTTTTGAATGAAGTCGATAATTGAACCTTTGTCTCGATCATCTTTGACGGAGTAGTAGAAGTAATGCCCGTCATTTTGATCGACTCCAATTAAGATTTTGTCTCCTGAATGGTCTTTAAGAACAATGCAATAAGAACTCGATTTTTTGGGGTCAATTTCATATCCTTGAGTTTGAGCATATTCGACTAAGTTGATTTGGGTTTTGAAGGTTTCTAGTTCTTCGGTTTGTTTCATTTTTATTCTTTCAAGATATTCACGATGTCTTCGTAGGCTTTCTCTAATTCTTCGATTCGTTTGCTCAAGGATTTGATGGAGTTGGTTAAGTTGTTGATTTGTTTGTTCTGATTGGCGACGAAGTTCAATATTTCTTCGCTCTGTTTCTGTCTGTTCAATTCCTGTTTCTTGAGCCAGTTTTCGATAAGTTCGTTCTGTTTCTTTTTGTCTTGTTCGTATTGTGAGATGAAGTTCTTGAAGGTCTGGAGGAGTTGTTTTTCGAGGTCGGTCATTTTCTTGTTTTAGAGTTTGAGACAGGGTTTGCTGTTGCATTTCCATTGAGTTTGTTGGCTCAGTGGGGAGTTGGGGGGAATGATGATGAATTTGCCTTTGTTGTTCTGATAGAGTTCGATTCCCCAAGTCTTTTTCTTGAGGAGTTCGAGGGTTTTCTGTTGTCGTTGGCTCTCTGCTTGTTGACTGGTTATCTTGTTGGCTTGATGGGTTAAGTATTGCGTCATCGCCCAACTGCTGATGAAGAAAGTCCCCAAGAGGCCGATAGTGGTTACTGTGGGTAGGGCTAGATACCACTTGAGTTGATTCTGTGATTTCTCCTTGATAGCTTGGGTAGCGTTGCTGAAAGTATTCAGCACGTTTTGACATTCGATTTCCAAGTTCTGTTTGAGCTTGGTTAATTCGCTGCTGTGTAGTTGTTCTATCTGTTTCCTCTCCTGCTCCAATTTCTGCTGGAGTTCTCGATTCAAGTCGCCAAGATGCGTCATAAATTCCCCCTTTTAAACGGATTCGTTTGTTTAAACTCTCTCTATAGACTGTTAGATAGTCATCACCCGTTCGAGTGATTTGAAAATTGGCTTCCTGTAGGGTTTGGATGATGTCTTCTCGGTTTTGGATGCGCCCTAGTTTGATGTTTTCTTCGATGTAATTGTGAATGATTTTTCGATAGTCGTCTCGGCTAATGGTGGCGAGTCCTGCATCTTGTAATCGTTGGTTTTGAGCATCAATGAGAGCATGGTAGCCAGGTTGGTAAACTCTGGCTCGATTTGGGTCGTCGGGTCTGGCCCATCCTTGACTGTAATTCCAATAGTCGCGCCAGTGGCAGAAATAATTTTGCCAGCCTGGGGGGGCGATGTTTAAACTTTTACCTGTGCTGAGTTCGACTCTAGGGGTGACGAAATGCAGTTCGACTCGACCGCCGCTTGTGTGGCTGTGTTTGACCCAAAGGATGTCGTATTGGTCGGGTTCGAGTCCTGCAAATGCAGTTTTCTCGAATGAATCGATTAATGCTTGCTGTTGTTGTTCGGTGGGCGCATCTTCTGGAGCAAAGCTGATGACTCCTGTTTGATATTTGTATTTAAAGTCAAGTGAGTCAATGATTTGAACGATCTTCTCTGGGTCGCCTTTTAAGAATTCGGGTAAGGGTTCTCTTTTTACGCCTTTGCCATCTTTTTCGCGGGTTAAATAATCAACGATTCCGCCGCCTTTTCCTTGACCGCCGTTGAAGAATTTAACTAACATCGTCTTCACCTCCGTTTTTTTGGGCAGATGGGAAAGAAGATGCCTTTTCATTTGTTAGTTGATTAAGGGCGAGTTCGATTTCTTTGAGGGCTTCAATGATTTCGATGGCTTCGGCGGTTGTTTTGTAAGTATTAGCCCATTTAGCGATTTGGTTTAGGTTGATGCCGATGCGGCGAATTTGACAGGTTCTTTCTTGAAAAAGGGAGCGATCTAAGTGCTTGGAAATGGTGGCTTTTTTCATGGCTTGACGGACTAGAGAAGCCAGGGGCATTCCAGCTAAAAGGGCTTTTTCTTGCCATGCTGATTTTTCAGTTTTGCTTAATCGAATTAAGAGTGAGGTGTCAAGTTTTTCAGCCATCTTCATTTCCTTTCCCATCTGCCCGATTGGGGGTTTTAGGGGGTGACCCCCTAACCAGCACCCGCCTCAATTATAAACGAAGTGAAGAGTTTTTGTATATAGGCGGGGTATGCTGGCTTTATGCAGAGTTAAGAAGGTATTAGCAGGGAGCTTTGTTTAAGGTTTTTGGCTTTTCAATAATACCCTTTCGCTTTAATTTCCATAAACCTTGTACTTAATAGCATTTTTGCCTAACCTCTTTACTTCGTACATTAATTGATCGGCTATGCCAATCAACTCATTCACTGATGGGGGGAGTTTTAGGTAGGTGACAACCCC
Organism: Chroococcus sp. FPU101; assembly: GCF_017312365.1. GTDB lineage: Bacteria > Cyanobacteriota > Cyanobacteriia > Cyanobacteriales > Microcystaceae > Chroococcus. The sequence goes on along the minus strand of NZ_BLJI01000070.1, from coordinate 4,100 downwards.
TATACTGAAAGTGATTAGCCAATTATTATTGTGCATTTCTTGTAAAAGTTTTTCATTAATTCTAGAGGCAATCTTTGGGGCTAATACTTGGTTAACTTCTAACAGGAGTAAGCTGAACTCATCTCCACCTAAACGAGCGACTATATCGATAGCCCGAATCTGTTTTTTAAGAATTCCAACGACTTTTTGAAGAACGATGTCGCCAGTTTGGTGTCCTAATGAATCGTTAATAATTTTAAAATTGTCTAGATCTAGATACACAACAGTAAAAGGGCGTTGATAGCGATGAGAGCGAAGAATTTCCAAGTTGACGCATTCATAGAAGCCTCTTCTATTAAAAGCCCCAGTTAGAAAATCGGTTCTCGCTGAAACTCTTTCCTTTTCTAAGGATTTTTTTAAGGCACAAACAAGAATGACTATAAGTAGATAAACACTTAGTCGGTTAACTAAATTCCAATAAGGAATGAGCCAGTGAGAATAGACTTGTCCCGCTAACTGATTGGTAATTAGCCAAGTCAAAGCACTGATGAATGAAACACCTACCCCTATTCTTTTGCTAATTCCCCAAGAGCTAATTAAAATAGGAACTAAATAGAACGATGAAAAATTAACTTCAAAACTAGTTTGCTCATCTATATATGCTAGTAAAAATATAAGCAGACAGGAGAGAGTGAGAAGCAACCATTTAGGTTGTTGCTCTAGATACTTCACTATCGCTTTTAAAACGATTTCCATTAAAAGAGAATTTGAGAACTAGCCCATTATCTCAAAAAGTCGAGAAGTCTAGAGTGATTTAAACACTAATTTTCAGTGATTAAAATCATAATCATCAAGAATTAGCTTAATTATAGAGAGTGAGTTTAAGCAATTTTTCTTCTTCAGTTTTAGTCAGCATAACTCTCTCTGATTTTGTCTTAATCTTCAAATTTCTCTCGAAATCTCATAAATCATTTCTAAGATTTTCTGTAACTCTTCTCTAAGTTGCTCGGATTCAGTTTGAGAGATAGATAAGACAAGTAAATCGCGAACGCTCAAGATTTTTTTTAAAAAAAACTGCTTTGTTTCTTTGTTTTCTTTTATGAATTTGCCAAGACTATCACTTTCAGATTGACGATATTTAACTGATGAAGTTGGGGAAGGTAGAAAGTGCATAAGTCCAGAAGAACGGTATCTAAAGATGAGTTTGCTTCTAGTATATTTAATTTTTATTGCTTATTTAGTGATGCTCAATACTCGTCAGGTATTCTTCTTTTTTATTGATTGGCTCTAATCTTTTGTTGGGTAATATTTTGGTCGTTTACCTTCTCCTACTTTCCAGCCTGTGATTTTCAAGAGATAGTCATTAATAGCTATCCCTTGTTCCTTAGCTGCCTTATCCACTTGGTAGATGGTCAAGTTAAGGCGATCACACAGTTCACTCTTAGTTAGTCCGTCTTGGGCTTCTTTTTCGGTGTATTGAATATTCATCCTCTCAGTTGGGAAAATGACCACCTCTGATGTCATCTTGGGAGCTAAAGATTTAGCACCCGCTTCGACAAGAGAGGCTTTAATTAAAGCTACTTCTTTTTTAAGTGTCTCCACTTCATCGAATAGCACCTGAGATGAGATTTCCGAAGGAGGGCGATCGTTTAAGTAGTGTTCGAGGATCACCACCACTGCACTAGAAAGTTGAGTAATGTTTTTTTCTTTCATCCAAGCAGTGAGTTTAGCTGACAAGTCAGCATTGAGGTAGGCTTGTATCTTGGTATGTTGCTCTAACCATTCTTTAGTCGGCATAATTTTAATGAGATAGAACTGTTATTTACAGTAAATTACATAACTAAAAACATTATATATTAAAGACTTAACTGAAATCGTTCATGAGTCAAAAACTCTAAGTCACTCTCAGTTTGATTTACTTAAATTTACAGTAAACTACAGTATAAGAGACAGGTTAATTTAAGTTAACAACTGTAAATAATTAAAGTTGTGTAGTTTACAGTTAATAAATTAAAGTTACTATTTACGGTAAACTACAGTTAACTACTATCGAGCAAAAAAGAGGCTTTAGAGAACCATATAACAAGTTGACAAGTTAAAATAGTAAGAAGTTAACTTACTAACAAGTTAAATTGACAGAAGGTTAACTTCTTTCCCCTCTGCCCAAAAGAAGACTTAAACTTGTGGGCGATCGCTTCAGAATGCGAGATCCGCTCTTTGGATCGTTTTTCACATCGGTTTAGCTTTGAAGATGGGCTTTTTAATTAAGAGAAGAATGATGCTCCTGAAAAATCATTCTAATGATAGAGCAATAAATTATCTAAGTTAGAGATGTTTAGGACAGACTAATGAAAATAGCTCTTCGGCTTGGCTAAGAGTTTAAATTGATGTTCAAAACAGTAAGCCGTCAAGAGTAGCAGCTTGCTAGAAATTAAGGATTAATTAGGTGTTGAAAATAATTGTTTTGATTTGGAGTTTATTTTGTTGACGATTCCCTCTAAGAAAATCTTCAATATCTTGCTAGTAGAAGATGATGAAATATTTGTTAGGGAGATCAAGCAAATCTTCAAAACAAATAAAATTACTCATTCTCTTTACACAGTCACGAACGGATTAGAAGCTTTAGAGATGTTACGTTCTCAAGATGGTAAACCGCCTGTAATTCCTCAAAGGTCTCGATTAATCTTGCTGGAGCTTAACTTACCGAAAATGAATGGATGGGAGTTTCTAGGTGAGTTACGCTCTGATCCTAAACTTAAAATAATACCAGTCGTTATTTTGTCAAGTTGTTGTGACAAGGATCAAGAGAAACTAGAGCTTTACAAATTGAATGTAGCTGGCTGCATTAGTAAACCGATTGTTTCATCAGAGTTAACTGAAGTGCTGATGACAATTCTTAAATATTGGACAATTAACGAACTAATCTGAGTTAATAACTCAAGCTTTTTCGAAAATTTGAATAGCCATTTAACTTCGATTAAAATTCTCAATTTTTTAGAAAAACCGACTTGCTTTTAAAACGATAATTCATGATTTCACTTGTCAACTTGGAACGCTGACTAACTTAATAGCAAGTTTAAAGAGTGATTTCTTCCCCATCTGCCCAAAGAAGGATTAACCTAGATTGTGAGCCGTGTCTATAATAAAGGCGATTTGGTCGTGATCTTTTAAGCTAATTTCACTAACTTTGTTTGGAGTCAATCTTGTTAACTGAACTATCTAATAAAAAACTTAACATCTTGCTAGTAGAAGATGATGTAGAAACTGTCGTGGACATCAAGCAGATCTTTAAAAATAACAAGATTACTCATCCTCTTTACACAGCTAAGAACGGATTAGAAGCTTTAGAGATGTTGCGTTCTCAAGATAAGAAACTGTCTGTGATTCCCCAAGAGTCTCGATTAATCCTGCTAGCTATTAACTCACCCACAATGAACGAATGGGAGTTTCTGAGTGAGTTACGCTCTGACTCTCAATTAAAAGTAATACCAGTCGTTGTTCTAGCCAATTTTTGTAACAATGATGAAGAAAAACTGAAGCTTTACAAATTGAACGTAGCTGGCTGCATTAGTAAACCTGTTGCTCCTTTAGAGTTAGTCGAAGTGTTCATGACAGTTATTAAATATTGGACAATTAACGAACTACCCTAAACTAACAACTAAAGCTTTTTTAGGACTTGGTTTTAAAAAAAGATTAAAACAACAATTCATCAGTTAACTTGTCAACTTGTTAGCCAGCTAACTGAAGAGAGAATTTTGTTTCTGAATGCGCTCGCCCTCCGTTTAATTTGTTCAGAGGGCAGATGGGAAAAGAATATCCTCTCTGTTAAGGAAAAAAAGCGATTTGAGGCGGGTTGCTCCGAAGGGTAAGTACAAACTATTGTTTTGAGCTTATCAAGGCTTATAGAGGTATTTTTTGAGGGGGTTAGATTTAGGGGAAGCTGCTAGGGAGATCGGGTTAACTTCCTTCCCCGAAGCCCAAAAGTAGGGTTAAATTAACTTAGATCATAGACTGTGACTGTAATAGAGACGGGTTACGCGGTCATATTAAATTTATGACCGCTTAAAAACTCTACCACTTCGGGCTATAGCTCTCTAGGAGTCTGAGAGTTTGTCGAGAAA
>NZ_BLJI01000069.1 GCF_017312365.1 Chroococcus sp. FPU101 | reverse complement strand
TTTTTCAATAATTGGTATAACTAGAAAAGAGGAAGGAGTTAAAAATGGCAACTCCACCGAAGGAAGCTTTCAAAGACAGTAGCTTTTATAGATGAATATTGCTGGATATACAAAAGTTTAATCAGTGATGTTAGGCATTTTGAAAGCTTTAAATATATTCATGTAGGAATGGTTTCAGAAATTAAAAGAAAGAGCTTACCATTAATAGCACAAGTCAATGGATTAAAAGATGGTGGGCAGTCATTACACCATTTCTTGAGCAAAGCTAATTGGTCAGTAGAGAATTTAAGAGAGACGAGACTATGGTTAACTCAATTACTGATAGGGTAGGAAGAAATGATTTTAATCATAGATGAAACAGGAGAGGAAAAAAAAGGAAAAACGATAGATTATGTAACGAGACAATATATTGGGAACTTAGGAAAAATAGAGAATGGCATAGTGTCGGTCAATAGCGTTAGCAGTAGTAGAAGGGATAACATGCCCTTTAATATTTAAAATATTTAAACCAAAAAATCGATTAAAAGAAGGAGATAATTATCAAAATAAACCAGAATTAGCATCTTCGATAATCAAAGAATTAATTAGTTGAGGTTTCCGCATAAAAATGGTATTAGCCGACAGCAGAGGGTGGAGAAAGCGGCGATATAATTTCTTTATTAGAAAGAGTAAAATTAAAATATATAGTAGCAATACGTTCCAATTATGGCGTTTTAATGATGCCTGGTCAAAGAGTTAGATATAACCGTAGATGTACCTGACCCAAAAGGAGAAGAAAGCTGGTATATCATGACTAACTTGGAAGGAAATATTATTAAACAAATAGGAGTTTTATATAGTTTAAGGAATTGGATAGAATATGCTTTTAAGCAAATTAAAGATGAATTAGGATGGAAAGATTTTCGAGTTACAGACTACGTCAGTATAGAAAAATGGTGGGAAATTGTCATGAGTGCTTATCTTTTAGTTAGCCTCCAAGCCAATTATTTTAGGTTAGGAAGTATTTTAAATAAAAACGACGAAGCTTCTGAGGCATCAACTACCAGATTAAGTAATCACGCTAAGAAAGGAAGAAGGAAAAACGTGGAAAAGCTCACTAAATAACTTACGTTTAATTTTACAGCCCTATACATTTTATCATTTGCTAAAACCCTGGTTAGATGTTTTTACAATTCCTAAGTTTAAAAGGTATTTTCTAGAACTCATGGAAGAGATGAATCAATTTCTCGGCTTATCTACACTTTATTCTTCTGGATTTTATCCTTTTTGTCTAATGAGCGGTTAATTTATTACTCTTCCCTAATATAACAGAAGAGGGATAATTTGAAATTCTTGGAAATCGAATAAGTCTCGATTTCCAATTAACTTTAGTTCCTTAATATTCTTTTGCTCAGTGAAGGTTATTCTTTTGGTGTCTCGGTTTAATTTCCATCCCGATTGTTTAAATTCAACTGAACGAGTATTTTTGCTGTATTTAGGATAGCTCTTCTTTCCTTGAACTTTGTTCTTGCAGTTGGTGAAAAATTTTAAAATTGATGTCGATGTTCTCTCACAAGCTTGCTGACAGGCAGTCGAGTTTAAAGCTTCTACAAAAGGAAACTCGGCTCGCAATTGAGCGACATATCTGTAGATATCTTTTTGACTTATGCTTTGCCCGTCTTCCCTGTATCGTAAGCACTTGTTTCTCACTAACTGAACCGTTTATAATCGATTCATCTATTGCTTGATCTTGATGGGGCTTGCCATAAGCCTTGTACTCATGAATGAACATGATTTTGCGTAGACGACCAGCTACATCAAATAGTCTAAGACAAAGTCGCCGTTAACGCCGAAGATGTTCTACCCGATTTTTCGGTAAAGCGACAGAAAACAGAAAAAGGTTAAAAGCGAGTGCCGTTTTAAGGTCATAAATAATACAAGGAAAACTCGTAATTAAATCTTATCTAAATTTCTTAACAGAGACGGTTGACTCTTGGAATATGAATCGTTAGTCTTAACTTAGATACAAAACTTAACAATATATAAGCATAAATGATAAGACTAATTACTGACTTTGATGGGCCAATCATGGACGTTTCCGAACGTTACTATCAAGTTTATCGATTGTGCCTTGAACAAACCAAAAGACCCGACCAAGAAATTAATGAACTTAAAAAAGCCGAATTTTGGCAACTGAAACGTCATAGAGTCCCTGAACGCAAAATTGGACTACTATCAGGATTAGATGAAGTGCAAGCTGAAGCGTTTGCCATGATGCGGAAAAAGACTGTACATCAGGTGCGGTATTTGATGTACGATCGTCCTGTTCCCAGTGCCATTGAAACCTTAGACTATATCCAAAAACTCGGATTTGATCTCGCTGTCATGACAATGCGACGAGATAGAGAATTAGACGCAGCATTTAATCAATATGACTTAGCTCGTTTTTTTGCGCTAAACCGTCGTTATTGTTTGAGTAATGATTATATTAAAACAGCTGATATCAAAGATAAACCTTTATTGATGGAACGAGCCTTAAATGAATTACCCCCCGCTTCTGAAACATGGATGGTAGGGGATACGGAAGCGGATATTATTGCCGCAAAAACCCATAATATTAAGGTGATTGGCGTATTATCAGGGATTCGCGATCAATTTCAGTTAGAGTTATACGAACCCGATTTGATTGTAAATAATCTCAGGGAAGCCGTAGACCTAATTGTTACAGATCTTCCCATGACAGGCTGATATAAATTAACGCAGAAAGCTACTAATTAACCACAAAAAGAAAAAGGTAATTAGAGCATAAAATTGCTGAACAGAAAAGGGAAAACCGACCTTAGCTGCCTCTAAACCGCTTGCAATACCTGCACCTAAGCCTATTCCCAAGAGTAAGCCAAAAAAGGTGATTAGAACCGCTCGACCGAATTTCTGTTCTTTGCGATTTAAAAAATAGATATTGGCAAAAACGCCTAAAGCCAGAAAAAGCGATAATAGGGAACTTCCTTGCTCTTGTAGAAACAGTGTCATCACCGCTAAAACGCCAAAAACAGCAGCACTTTGACCTAGATCAGCCGCCGAAGGTGTATCAATTAACTTTTGTAACCAAGATGGTGATCGCTCAATTGAAAGAGGTTTGCTCGTTGTCGGAACTTCAGACCCTCTTTCTGGGAAGCGAATTCGCTCAGGTACCTTAATTTTACCCTCTTGTCTAAGTCTGAGCCGATCCATAATTACGGAATCATAAGCGGCTTCAATTTTTTCCACCAGCTTACTATTATCTTGATGTTGCTGAATAAGACGTTGTTTTGCGTCTTGAATTTCCTCAAAAGAAGATTCCTCAGTAACTCCAAGTTGTTCGTAGGGACTTTGCTCGCTCATGCTTTTAATCTCCTTCCTTAACCCTTTCCCTATTTAAGCAATAAACTAGCTTTACAGGCGACCTAATAATCCATTGTAAAGATAGATGAGGAAGTCGAGCGAGTTATAGCTAAAGAAAATTTCATCACCGACTACAACAAAATCAGTAAATGTGGGAATTATAGAAAGGGTAGTGGATTTGACCAGAAATTAATTAGATTTCTCTTTGCTCCTTTTATTATGATTTGAGTGATTCCGTGATGATCGCTATTGCTTGTGCCAAAATTTTAATCGTTGATGATGACTCAGCTATTCGCCATCTGATTATGCGTTTTCTGAGTCAAAAAAACTATCATGTTCAAGGAGCGGCTGATGGAAAGTCGGCTTTAGCTGTTTTTGAGCAATTTAGTCCAGATTTAGTCATTTTAGATGTCAATTTACCCGATACATTGGGTTACGATTTGTGTGAAAAAATGCAAGCTTTGACCAATGTCTATATTTTGATTCTCACCAGTCGAACTGATTTTGATGATAAACGTAAAGGTTTTCTACGTGGGGCTGATGATTATATTACCAAGCCTTTTGACCTTGAAGAACTAGATCTACGAATTCGAGCCATCTTAAAACGTCGGCGTGTGGTTTCTTCATGTGAAGAAAAACCACTAAGATTTATGAATATTTTAATCGATCCCATGCGACGTGAAGTCATGATGGGTAGCAGTGGAATCGCGTTAACTTCTCTAGAGTTTGATCTTCTACACTGTCTAGCGCAAGAACCAGGGCGAGTTTGGAGTCGGGCTGAATTAATTCAAAAGGTTTGGGACTATAACTATCTGGGTGATCATCGTGTCGTTGATGTTCATATTGGTCAAATTCGCAAAAAAATTGAATCTGATGTTGAGCATCCTTCTATTATCCAAACGATTAGGGGAGTCGGATATAAATTTATCGATGCTCCTCTAACTTAATCTGAATTTAGATTAACCGTTTTTTAGTCTGTTTTTTCAGAAACCGCTTTACTATCTTCTAATTCGGCTTTAATTTTCACAGATTCTTCTAATTGATCGGCTTCTCGCTTAAATTCAGTTTCAAATTCTTTTGATGCTTCTTGAAAACCTCGAATTGCTTTCCCTAAGCTACGTCCGACTTCGGGTAATTTTTTTGGGCCAAATACCAATAAAGCAATTACAAAAATTAATACCATTTCTGGTAATCCAATGCCAAAAATATTCATGACTTTTGCTCCAGTATGAGTAATCTAAAAAAGATTTTGGTAGCAAGCATTCTAGACTTGTCCTCAAAAGACTTAAATTCTAAAACACTAACTACCAATTGACACTAACAATTTTTAGACCAAACTCTAAAAATAGTGGCAAACTAAATAATAACCTTTTATATTTACTTGCCTAAAGTACTCCAATCAACATCTAGACCATTAAGTAATAGAGAAGAGTTGTAGATTTGTAGAATAATTAGCAAGAAAACGAAGAATAGAGCCATGAAAACACCCATTAGGGCGGTTGTTCCCCAACCTGGAACAACTTTTCCATATTCAGAGTTTAGAGGTCTGAGAATGTCCCCTAAGCGCGTACGTTGTGCCATAAATCACCAATGATGTCTTTAAATGGTTATTTTGTAATGTTCTGTAATATTATAAAAGAATCGGTAACATAATTATTCTAGCTTATGGAATCTGCAACAGTTCTTATCATCGGTATTGGTGCTGCGGTTCTCGCTGTCACGGGCTATGCGATTTATATTGCTTTTGGCCCACCATCTACCCAGTTAAGCGATCCTTTTGATGACCACGAAGATTAAAACTTGTTTTTAAAATAACATTTTTTGCCAAGGATGAAGCAACTGGAATAATATCCTACTGCTTCCCCTTGTCGAAATTTAAGCTAAATTATTTTAATGCCTTTTAAATCTGGATCACTTTGGGCGATGATTTGATGCTGCGAATTGAAAGAAATGGCTATTTTTATAGCCTGAGTCGCTAAATCGATTAAGTCTATTTGCGCCGCGCAACAAGCTAAATTATACCAAGCATAATCGTCTTCGGGTTCTAGATCAATTGCTTTTTGATAAGCGATGATCGCATTTGCATATTGTTTTAGATGTCGATAACTATCCCCTTGTTTATACCAAGGCCAAAAGCTGTTTGTATCAATCTGAGTCACTTGTTGATAACAAACAATCGCAGCTTCGTATTGTTTAAGATGACGTAAGCTATCACCTTTACGATAACACGCCCAATAATCATTAGGACGTAATTCCAAAGCTTGTTCGTAGCAGCTAATTGCGTCTTGATAACGTTGGAGATGACGCCAACTATCGCCCTGATAATACCATGTCCAATAATCATTAGGTTTGAGTGTTTGCGCTGTTTTAAAATACAAAAGCGCATCGTCAAATTGCTCTAACTCTTCTAATGCAATATAGCCTCGATGATACCATGTCCAATAATCATTAGGTCGAATTTGAGCAGCTAGTTCATAACTTGCGATCGCTTGTTTGTAGTCTCCCCGCTTGTACAATGCTTCGGCTCGATTGTACCAAGCCCAGTAGTCATCTTCACAAAAAGTCAACGCTTTTTCAAAACAGGCGATCGCTTTTTTAAATTTATCTTTTTTAGCTAGTTTTTGTGCTTTATTATACCAGTGCCAGTAATCTTTCATTGCGTCTTGAAAAGCTTTCTTCTTTTTTAGCAAAATCATTGTTAATGAGAGGCATTGATCTTAATTAAAAAACTACATAGATTATCTCAGAAAAGCTGCGGTGAAGTGTATCACTCACATTTAAGGTTTTAAGACGCTTGATGAGAGTACAATTGCTAGGTGATACTGAGTAAAAAAGCGATCGCACCATGTCTTGGACTCGTCCCGATTATCGTCAACCCAGTCAACTGCGTCCGCTACACTTTGAAACCGACTATACTAAATTTTCGGCGAGTTCGGTTTTAACGTGTTGTGGTGAAACAAAAGTACTTTGTACAGTGACAGTTCAACCCGGTGTACCTCGATTTCTGGCTGATACTGGAAAGGGATGGTTAACCGCAGAATATCGTATGTTACCTGGGGCAACGCAAGAACGTCAAGCTAGAGAGTTTATGAAACTGTCAGGGAGAACTCAAGAAATTCAACGGCTGATCGGTCGAAGTTTACGTGCTACCCTAGATTTTGAAATATTAGGCGAAAAAACGATTTTAATTGATGCAGATGTTCTACAAGCTGATGCGGGAACTCGAACAACTGCCATTACTGGGGGATATGTTGCTTTAGCTTTAGCAATGCAAAAACTCCTAAATAAAGGTGAATTGGAACAATCACCTTTAAAATGTTCTGTAGCGGCGGTTTCGGTGGGGTTAATTGAGGGTGAAGCTTTTTTAGACCTCAATTACACTGAAGATGTTGCCGCCGAAGTCGATTTTAATGTAGTCATGACAGGAAATTTAGAGTTAATCGAGGTTCAAGGGACAGCAGAATCAGGGACGTATAGTCGTTATCAGCTTAATCAAATTCTAGATCTTGCCCAAACTGGAATTCAAGAACTATTAGCAGCACAACAAGCGGTTATTACAGGAACTTGACAAAATGCGCTTTTTACCGATCTATCGGTGGCAAGGAGGGTTACTAGGTTCTTTTGTGGGTCAATGGTTACCCCAATTTAGTACAGATACTCGGTCTGTTCTTCCTTATTTACAAATTGGACAACATTTAATTGACCATTTAGTTGAGAAGAATCAGCTATCTGAACAAGATTGGCTCAATATTTATCAGCAATATCCAAGGGAACTTAAAAAAGCTCGAAGTGCTGATCTGATTTTGGTATTACTGCCTTTAATTTTGTATGAACATGATAGTCAGAGGGAATTAGAGCAACAAATTGATTTAATGGGTCTTTACTGGCAAAAAAACACAGAAATTACACAAAATGTTTTAATTTGGGGCTATTTATGCTCTTTAGTCCTCAAAGAACAATTTCATACCCAACGGACGTTAGATCATTTAATTCAAATTCCCCAAACCAGACAATCTTCTTTAATCGATCTGTTAGATTTAGTTAAAGATTTATTAAATAATGCTGTTCCTCTGTGTCAAGGGATGAAACAACTCATTTCCCAAGGAACTCCGCATCAATTAGCGATCGCACTTTCTCTGTATTGTTTTGCCAGTACACCAGAGAATTTCCAACTCAGTATTTTACGAGCAAGTCAAATTGCAGAACAATTTCCAGTGAGTCTAGCTTTAACAGGTTTTCTTTCAGGAATTTATAATAGTATTAGCGGTTTTCCTGTAAGATGGCGTGTTGCTACTCAAAATTGCCCCCTCACCCTATCGATTCAACACAAAACAGTACAATTGTTTGCTTCATGGTCGGGTGTTTATGATCTAGATACTGAATACCCACTGTTAAAGACTTCCCTAGCTTCAGTAAGTGTGATTCAACGCCGTCATCTAAACATCGTTTCTCAAGATAGTATCTAATAATGAGTATTTCTTTTTAGAGATTTAATGTTGGTTTTGGGTATGGTATTTATATAATAGCTTTTTAGCTATAGTGATTGAGTATTAGTCACTCATAGTTGTACTAATCTCATTAAAACAAAAAAGTATTTATTTTAAAAAATTTTTGAGGAGTATCAATGTGCAAATCTTTATTTGAAATTATTGATCAACGATTGGGTTAAAACTCAAATATGAAATCTTCTTCCTTCTTAACACCACAAAAAATCCAAGTTACATCTCATTTTCTCCCTTCTCTTGCTCGTTTTAAAAAGCCTCTTATTTTATTGTTTTCGATTCTATGTTTAACGGGTGTTTATGGTTACCATTTTTATAATCAACCTCAATTAGCAGTTAATACTATTTCGCCGATTACGATTACAGCACCGCAAGATGGGAATTTTGAAGACACAAAAACAACTGATGAGAAGCGTCAAAAAGTTAGAGCAGGAATTACGCCTATAGTTAAACGTAATGAGGAATTAACTCAACAAATTCAGTTAGATTTATCTAATATTATCCAAAAACTTGAAACCTTAAGAAAAATTTCTCAAAAACCGATTGTTACTGAAGTTAATCTTATTTCTTTAAAAACTCAAAATTATTTGATTACCTGTTCTGAACAAGAGTGGCAACAAATAATCAATTCAAAAGAAGCGAAAACATCATTTAATCCTGCAATTATTAAGATACAAAGTTATCGACAGAAAATAGAGCCGAAAAAATTTAAAGTGCTAATTGATCAAATTGAAGAAATTCGCCATCAATATCAGCAGGTATTACAAGAAATTCAAATCGCCTCGCCTAATTTATTAAATCAAACTGTTGAGTTTTCTTTACTTAAAATTAGTGAATCTAATTGGCAACAACTTAAACAACGAATTACAACTGCTCTGGAGCGAATATTAATACAAGGTTTGCCATCTGGATTACCTTTGGAACATCTTCAAGATACAGTCAATATTCATTTAAAAAATTCTGTCTTACCTCAATATCAAAATTTTGCTCAACAATTATTACTGACAGTTCTTCAGGAACAATCTAATTTAGAAGAAAATAAAGAAGCGACTCAACAAAGAGCTTCCCAAGCGGTTGAAGCAGTACAGCCTGAAATGGTTGCTATTAAACAAGGCGAAATTATTGTTAAAGCGGGAGAAAAAATTACTCAAAAAGATTTCGTGCTTTTAGATAATTTTCAACTCAGTCGTCGAGGCATTAATTGGGAAGGACTGGGAATATCTAGCCTTTTAGTGATGGGTGGAGTTGGTTTCTTTTGTTGTGTCGAAAATCGCGTCCATCGTCCGATGCGTCAGCGAGATCATTTGTTGTTATGTTTATTGAGTGTTTCTACTCCTTTATTTGCGATCGCTAATATTCCTTATACCAATTTAGCAGCAGTCGGCTTACTCACCAGTAGTTTTTATGGGCCCACACTAGCGATTACTCAGATTCTCCTCGTTAGTAATCTATCTCATTTTGTTCTGCATACAGTGAGTTGGCCACTGATTGCGGGAACAGTTGGCGGTTTATTAGCAGCAGCAATAGCAGGTAGATTACATTCACGGGACGAATTATCTTTACTGGGTGCAGGGGTTGGACTCGCTCAAGGTTTAGCTTACCTCATCATTTATCTAATTGCCAGCGCAACGGCGGGGACTATCTGGTACACGGTTTTACCTGATGCTATTATTCAAGGTTTATCAGGTTTAGCGTGGTGTATTTTTGCATTAGGAATTTCTCCTTATCTAGAACGCTTTTTTGATTTAGTAACTCCCATTCGTTTAGTTGAACTGGCTAACCCAAACCGTCCACTTTTGCAGCGTTTAGTCACAGAAGCTCCAGGTACTTTTCAACATACTTTATTTGTAGCGTGTTTAGCTGAAGCGGCAGGTCGAAAGCTACACTGTAATGTTGAATTAATCCGTGCGGGAACGCTTTATCATGATATTGGAAAAATGCACGACCCACTCGGATTTATTGAAAATCAAATGGGTGGCTTGAATAAACATGATGTGATTAATAATCCTTGGCTGAGTGCAGAAATTATTAAAAAGCATATTAGCGAAGGACTGGTAATGGCGCGTAAATACGGACTACCCAAAGTGGTTAGAGATTTTATACCCGAACATCAAGGAACTTTACCAATTTCCTATTTTTATCAACAGGCGAAAGCGACTAATCAGTTGATTGATGAACAAGATTTTTGTTATGACGGGCCAATCCCTCAATCGAGAGAAACGGGGTTAGTGATGTTAGCCGATAGTTCGGAGGCAGCATTGCGATCGCTTAAAAATGCGACACCAGAACAAGCCAAAGATATGATCAATAAAATTTTTGCAGCACGTTGGCGAGAAAATCAATTAAAAGACAGTGGTTTACGTCGCGATGAAATGGGGATGATTGCTGAAGTGTTTATTCAAGTTTGGCAACAGTATAATCATCAACGAATTGCCTATCCTAAATCCACCCTAGAACCTCAATACGTTCGACAACCGAATTCTCGATAATTCCCTCTCCTGTGAGAGGAGGGGGCTAGGGGGCGGTAGGAGAGGGCGTTTGGTGAGGTGAAAATGGGGTTAAGCATTTTGTCTACATCTCCGTTTTAGGGGTGGAGCGAAATTATTCTGATGCACCTGTCTTTAAGGCGAAACGAGAAGTAGAAAAATATCTAATTAATAGCGGTTTATCTTACACGATTCTTAGACCGTCGGGTTTTGCTAATAACTTACTCCCTTTAGCCGAACGTTTTAAAGATACGGGAATTTATCTTTTAATTGGAGATCCTCATCATCGTTCATCA
>NZ_BLJI01000068.1 GCF_017312365.1 Chroococcus sp. FPU101 | reverse complement strand
ATGAAGCGAATTTGATGGACACACTAACAAAACGCACATCGATACACATAGAAGCACCATCCGAACTCGAAGTCGTTAACATGACTAAGAAATTTGGTTCTTTAGTCGCTCTGGATCGTGTTTCAATGAAGCTAAAGAGTGGAACTTTTCATGCCTTACTCGGAGAGAACGGTGCAGGTAAAAGTACCCTGGTCAAATGTATCGCAAACGCTCTATTGTTGAGACGATCATTGACCAACTCAAAAACATCTCTCAAATCGAGCATTCTCGCCACCGCAGCCCTATCAATTTTTGTGTCAATGTTCTCTGTGGTTTAATCGCTTATTGTCATCAACCTAAGAAACCTTCTCTTGAGATTGATTGGGCTTTGCCTCAATCCCCTTAACCCGAACTGACGTTAAAATATTTAGTGATCGGTTTGATTTGTCTTTAGTGCGAACAAGATAGTAAAGGGCAGTACCGTGAGAAATAACCGCCATTTAGTTAAAAATCACAGAGATCGCATAGCATTAAAACCTAAATGTACTGAGGATACACTACTGATCCCCATGACTAACTAAAGCACCCGAATAGACTGTACCTCTTTGAGCATCTAAAGACAAAAACGTACCATCTCGAATGATTTGGGTTGCATTTTTAAAGCCAACAATCACAGGTATTCCTAACTTTTGTCCAATTACGGCGGCGTGATTGCCTGAACTTGCATCTTCTGTGATAATGGCGGAGGCTTTTCGCATCATTTCAAGAAAATCTGCATTAGTCGATGAAACTACCAAAATTTCACCTCGATTAAAATCACTGACTTCTCTAGCACTTTTAGCCACTCTGGCACGCCCACTAGCCGCCCCTTGTACGGCGCAAATACCGCGACCTAAAATCGATTTCACGACTTCTACCTTAACTAAATCCGTTGATCCCGCGACACCCTGTAATGTTCCTGCCGTCATCACGACTAGATCTCCATCAAATAAAAGCTGATCTTCTTGGGCTAAACTCATTGCCGCTTGGAAGGTTTGACTTAGGGTTGCTAAATCTAACATAATCATGGGTCGTATTCCCCAAACTAACTGTAACTGTTGTGCGACTTCTCGATGGGGAGTTACTGCTAAAATCGGAGTTCTGGGACGGAATTTAGAAACATTTCGCGCTGTCGCACCCGTTTTCGTCAGCGTCATAATCGAAGCTGCTCCTAATTGTTCAGCGATTTGACTTACGGCTGCTGAAATAGCATTTGGAACCGACTTTCTGCCACTAATAGGTTCTTTGTAGGGATCATTAATTTCCTCTCGCTCAATCCGTTCGGCAATTCTAGCCATTGTAGCGACGGCTTCAACGGGATACTTACCCACCGCCGTTTCATTGGAAAGCATCACCGCATCCGTTCCATCTAAGATCGCATTAGCCACATCGGAAACCTCAGCACGAGTGGGACGCGGATTATTCGCCATACTATCTAACATTTGGGTAGCCGTGATAATCGGGATTCCCAAACGATTAGCCGTACTAATTAAGCGTTTTTGCCAGATAGGAACTTCTTCGGCGGGCAGTTCTACACCAAGATCACCCCGCGCCACCATTACGCCATTACACAAAGATAGAATTTCTTCCATTTCTTTAACGGCTTCAAACTTTTCGATTTTGGCAATGACGGGAACTGATTTACCCGCACGAGCAATTAAATCTTTGATCTCTAAAATATCTTGAGGATTACGAACAAAACTCAAGGCCACCCAGTCGATCTGTTGTTGTAGTCCAAACTGTAAATCTTCTTTATCCTTGTCGGTGAGAGCTTTGACCGATAGATAAACGCCTGGAAAATTCACCCCTTTATTACTTGATAAAACCCCACCTACAATCACCCGACAATGCAAGTTTTTGACAACGCGATCAACTTTTTCCACTTCCATTTCGACCTTACCATCATCGAGCAGAATTCGCGCTCCTTCTGGCACCTCATCCGCGAGATGTTCATAACTGACATAACTAATGTCTTGATTGCATTCAATATCACGGCGACTGGTGAGAATATAAGGATCACCTGGTTTTAGCGTAATACTAGAACAATTGTACTTACCTAAACGAATTTTAGGCCCTTGAAGATCTTGTAAAATGCCGACGGGTTGATTGAGTTCAAAAGCAATCTGACGAATCAAACGAATACTGTTAAGATGGTAGTCGTGATCTCCATGAGAAAAATTGAGGCGAAACGTTGTAGCTCCAGCAGTAATTAACTGACGCAAAATATCTTTATCTTGGGTCGCAGGGCCAATAGTAGCAACAATTTTAGTACGGCGGGGAAAATTTGGCGATCGCATAAGCTAGAGAAAAGTAAGCAAAAAGTGATGATACTGGGTATCGGGGTTGATTTGGCTATCCTATATTATAAATGCACATCTTTTTTATGATTCTCAGAAGGAAAAAAATATGGTATGCACTCCGTCCTCATCTTAAAACATTCCGAACCATAATCTATCAGGAAATTTGCACATGGATGCTTTTAGCTCTACTCCGCCTGTTTGGACACAAACCGCGATTCATGCAATGAAATTTTGTTGCCCGAAATGTCATGCTTCTGCGTCAAAAGCAAAACAGGTGTGGATTAATCGTCGTTCTCCCGTAATGGGGGAAGATGGGGGGCGAAAATGGCAAGAATTTTATCAGTGTGAATGCGATCAATCTTGGTGGGCTTGGAGTAGCGATCGACCCCAGAGTGAGTTAACCAAACCTATAGAATGAATCATAGAAAGACAAAACGGGCTATTCTACTTATATAGACAGTATAAATTTATTGTTAGCCCGACTGAATTGACTCAACCTTTTAAGATGCCATTTTCTAAAATTCTAATTGCCAATCGGGGAGAAATTGCCCTACGGATTTTACATAGCTGTGAAGAACTGGGAATATCGACTGTTGCCGTTCACTCTACTATTGATCGTAATGCGCTTCATGTTCAATTAGCCGATGAGAGTGTTTGTATTGGCCCACCACCGAGTAGCAAAAGTTATTTGAATGTTCCTAATATTCTCGCGGCGGCTTTAACCCGAAATGCGACAGCCATTCACCCAGGTTACGGTTTTTTAGCTGAAAATGCGCGTTTTGCTCAAATTTGCGCCGACCACAAGATTACTTTTATTGGCCCATCACCAGAAGCAATACAAGCGATGGGAGATAAATCGACGGCTAAAAAAACGATGCAAAAAGCAGGTATTCCAACCATACCAGGAAGTGGTGGCTTAATTGCCTCAGAACAAGAAGCCCAAAACATTGCTAAAGAGATGGGTTATCCTGTTTTGATTAAAGCAACTGCGGGGGGAGGTGGTCGCGGAATGCGTCTGGTACGAACTCATGAAGAACTACCTAATCTCTTACAAGCTGCCCAAGGTGAAGCAGAAGCCGCATTTGGGAATTCAGGGGTTTATCTTGAAAAATTTATCGAACGTCCGCGCCATATCGAGTTTCAAATTCTCGCGGATAGTTACGGCAATGTGATCCATTTAGGCGAGAGAGACTGTTCTATTCAACGACGACATCAAAAATTACTCGAAGAAGCCCCTAGCCCTTTTTTAACTCCGCATCTGAGAAAACGCATGGGAGATGCAGCCGTCAGAGTCGCTAAATCGATTAATTATGTGGGTGTGGGTACGGTTGAATTTTTAGTCGATCAGTCTGGCAATTATTATTTTATGGAGATGAATACGCGCATCCAAGTCGAACATCCTGTTACTGAAATGATTACAGGTTTAGATTTAATTAAAGAACAGATTCGGATCGCGCAAGGAGAAAGATTGGGTTTAAAACAAGGGGATATTGAATTTAAAGGTCATGCGATCGAATGTCGTATCAATGCAGAAGATCCCGCCCATAATTTTCGTCCTTCACCGGGTAAAATTAGCGGTTATTTACCCCCAGGTGGCCCTGGTGTGAGAATGGATTCTCATATTTATACAGATTATGAAATTCCACCTTATTACGATTCTTTGATTGGTAAACTTATTGTTTGGGCCCCCGACCGAGAAACAGCAATTAAAAGAATGAAACGCGCCTTAAAAGAATGTGCAATTACTGGTGTTCCTACAACCATCAGCTTTCATCAAAAAATTTTGGAGGTTCCTGCTTTTTTAGAAGGTAATGTTTATACAAATTTTATACAAGAACATTTGTTAAATAGTTAATGTATACAAAATCACTGTTTACTAATTTCTTTTGCTTTTTAGACCTATCCATGCTTAGAATAGCTGAGAACTAATAATACTTGTAGCTTTTCTAGCTTGTCATGGATTTATGGCTTTTCGGCCTTTGCTAAACTTACCTCAAATTTTTTTAGGGTTTGTCAGTTTGTTGCTGATTAACCTAATAAGGCTTAATCCTATTTATGCTCAAGCTTTGGATGTAAATTTAAAAACACAACTAATTACTCAAATTAACCCAGCTTTCCCTCCAGAACCTTCAAAACCACCTCTTTTACCGTCACCTCTCCCCCCTCCCGAAGACCTTTTACAGCCGCCTGTTTCGCCAACTCCTCCCAAAGAATCTTTTAGCATTCCAGGCAAAATTTTTGTTAAAGATTTTAAATTTGAAGGTAATACCGCTTTTAGTGATGCAGAATTAAAACGATTACTTAAACCCTATACTCAACGTCGGATTACCTTTGTTGAACTCTTACAGGCTCGTTCAGCGATTACACAATATTATGTCGATCAAGGATATATCACAACAGGCGCATTTATCCCAGAGCAAAAGATTCAAGATGGCGTGGTTTTGATTAAAATCCTAGAGGGGAGCATTTCTGAAATACAAGTCACTGTACAGGGTAGACTTAATCCTAATTATGTCCGCGATCGCTTGGCTATAAAGAGTGGAAAACCGCTTAATATTAATCGTTTATTAGACGCTTTACGACTACTACAAATTAATCCTTTAATTCAAAGAATTTCGGCACAATTGGAAGTTGGAACTCGCCCAGGAACCAATATTTTAACAGTTGAAGTCGAAACAGCAAATACCTTTAATGCGGATGCCATTTTTGATAATGGACGTTCTCCCAGTGTTGGAGAATTACGCCGAGGGGTTCAAGTCGAGGAAGCCAATTTATTAGGAATAGGCGATCGGATTAGTGGTTGGTATCTTAATACTAATGGGAGTCATGATTGGAATATTTCTTATACGATTCCGATTAATGTCTATAATGGTAGCTTCAAATTTGATTATCGCAATGTTGCCAGCCGAGTTGTTGAAGATCCATTTGATGAATTGAATTTAGAATCAGACTATCAAAAATATTCTTTTGCTTTGCGTCAACCCATCTTAGAAACAGCAAGTCAGACTTTAGCATTGGCTTTAGTTTTTGAACATCAAAAAAGTCAAACTAGCTTTTTAGATAATGAACCTTTACTCGGGGTGGGTGCTGATCAACACGGACGTACTAATATTTCTACGCTTCGTTTTTCTCAAGAATGGATTGATCGAAGTAATGTTGAAGTGATTTCTCTTCTTTCTGAGTTTAGCTTTGGTTTTGATGCTTTTGGGACGACAGATCCCTTTGACTTTAAAGTTAATCCAAATGCACCGAATAGTAACTATTTTATATGGCGAGGTCAAGCCCAATGGGTGCGTCTTTTAGCTCCAGATTTTTTATTATATGTTCATGGCGATCTACAATTAGCCGATGGGCCATTAGTTCCTCTTGAACAATTTGGTTTAGGGGGGTTAGATAGTGTTCGGGGCTATCGTCAAAATTTTCTGTTAGGAGATAACGGATTTTATACAACGGTTGAATTGCGAATCCCAATTTATCGTACTTCTTCTTCAGATAATGTGTTACAAATTGTCCCATTTGCGGATGTTGGTCGCATTTGGAATAGTTTTAATTTACCTAATCCTGAGCCACAAACATTAGCTTCAGTTGGCTTAGGATTACATTGGACATTTAAAGATTTAATCAAAGCCCGTATTGATTGGGGTATTCCTCTAATTCAGGTCAATTCTGATGGCAATACTTTACAAGATTATGGCATCACCTTTTCAATTATTATTAGCCCCTTTTAAAAGATTTTAAAATTTGTTACAAAATTTGAAGAAGTTGCGCTAGAATCACCCCTAGTATCTTTTTCGATTTTCTAGGACAGTTATTGTCTATGCTAAATTTGGAGCTTTCTACGAACGATCCGACAATTTCTACAAAACATACCACCCAAAACATCAGCCAACTTGCACCGATTGATTCTTTTGCCTCAAGGCACATCGGGCCCAAGCAACAGGACATTCAAGAAATGTTAGCGGTGTTAGGCTTTTCTAATTTAGATGAATTGATTGACAAAACTGTACCGCAAGCCATTCGCTTAAATCGTTCACTAAATTTACCCTCGGCCCAGAGCGAATATGCTGCCCTAGCTCAATTAAAATCGATCGCATCTAAAAATAAAGTTTTCCGTTCCTTCCTTGGCATGGGCTACTATGACTGTATCACCCCGCCTGTCATCTTACGCAACATTTTAGAAAACCCAGGTTGGTATACAGCTTACACCCCTTATCAAGCTGAAATCGCTCAAGGACGACTCGAAGCTTTACTAAACTTCCAAACCCTGATCATTAATCTAACAGGTTTAGAAATTGCCAACGCCTCTCTACTCGATGAGGGAACCGCCGCCGCCGAAGCAATGAGCATGAGTTACGGACTGTGCAAAAATAAAAATGCTGAAGCCTTTTTCGTTTCTGATCAATGTCATCCGCAAACCATCGAAGTCATCAAAACTCGCGCCTTACCTCTAAGAATTAAAGTCATTATCGGCGATCATCAAGATTACGACTTTTCTACACCGATTTTCGGCGCATTACTCCAATATCCCGCAACCGATGGCACAATCTACGATTACCGAGAATTTATCACAAAAGCTCATGCAGTTGGAGCGTTAGTCACTGTTGCTGCCGATCCCCTCAGCCTAGCTCTACTCACACCCCCTAGTGAAATGGGCGTAGATATTGCGGTAGGAAGCACACAACGCTTTGGAGTTCCCCTCGGATATGGGGGGCCTCATGCAGCGTATTTTGCGACGAAAGAGGAGTATAAACGGCAAATTCCAGGGCGTATCGTCGGGGTATCAAAAGATGCTCAAGGAAACCCCGCTTTACGGTTAGCCCTTCAAACCAGAGAACAGCACATCAGACGGGATAAAGCGACGAGTAATATCTGTACAGCACAGGTTTTACTCGCAGTGATTGCAGCGATGTATGCGGTGTATCATGGGCCAGAAGGACTGAAAAATATTGCAACTCGTATTCATCAGCTAACAGTGATTTTAGCCGAAGGGTTAAAACGTTTGGGTTACACACTGGGTTCAGAAAACTTTTTTGATACGCTACAGATACAGGTGACGGATAGCCAAACCTTGATTAAAGCTGCCGAAACCCGTCAAATCAATTTAAGATATTTAGCGGATAAGGCACTGACAATCAGTTTAGATGAAACCACGACACCGCGAGATATTATCGATTTATGGCAGATTTTTGCAGGACAAGACGAGTTACCTTTTAGTGTCGATGAAATTGCTCAACAGGCTAACTTTAATCTTCCTGAAATCTTTACTCGAACCAGTTCCTATCTCACTGAACCCATCTTTAATAAACATCATTCAGAAACAGAATTATTACGCTATCTCCATCAGCTTGAAAGTAAAGATTTAGCCCTCAATACATCCATGATTCCATTAGGATCATGTACGATGAAACTGAATGCAGTAGCGGAAATGATTCCCGTCACTTGGCCAGAATTTGGTAAACTACATCCGTTTATCCCTTCTTCCCAAGCACAAGGCTATCAGATTTTATTTGAACAACTTGAAGCATGGTTAGCCGAAATTACAGGGTTTGATGGGGTATCTCTACAACCAAACGCAGGTTCTCAAGGGGAATACGCAGGTTTACAAGTCATCCACAAATACCACGAAAACCGAGGCGAAAAGCGTAATATCTGTTTAATTCCAGAGTCAGCACATGGTACAAACCCCGCAAGTGCCGTCATGTGTGGTATGAAGGTGGTAAGCGTCAAATGTGATAGTGATGGTAACGTGGATGTAGCTGATCTTAAAACCAAAGCCGAAAAACATAAAAATAATTTAGCGGCATTGATGGTTACTTATCCTTCGACTCATGGGGTATTTGAAGAAAGCATCATTGAAATTTGTGAAATTATTCATCAATACGGTGGACAAGTGTACATGGATGGTGCGAATATGAATGCCCAAGTGGGTATCTGTCGTCCCGCCGATTTTGGGGCCGATGTTTGTCACCTAAACCTACACAAAACTTTCTGTATTCCTCATGGTGGTGGTGGGCCTGGAATGGGGCCAATCGGGGTAAAATCTCATTTAGTTCCCTTCTTGCCTGATGTTTCCCTTGTCAGTGGTCAAAAAAGCAATTCACACAATGGAAAAGCTAAAGAAACAATTGGGGCAATTTCGGCAGCACCTTGGGGAAGTGCGAGTATTTTAGTCATTTCTTGGATGTATATTGCGATGATGGGTTCAGAGGGACTCACTCAAGCGACTAAGGTGGCTATTTTAAATGCAAATTACATGGCCCATCGTTTAGAGGATTATTATCCAATTCTCTTCAAAGGTTCTTCTAATTTAGTAGCACATGAATGCGTGATCGATCTTCGTCCCCTGAAGAAGAAAGCCGCTATTGAAGTTGAAGATGTGGCTAAACGTTTGATGGACTATGGTTTTCATGCGCCTACCGTTTCTTGGCCCGTACCTGGGACAATGATGGTAGAACCGACAGAAAGTGAGTCCAAAGAAGAATTAGATCGATTTTGTGAGGCGATGATCTTAATTTATCAGGAAGTCGAAGCGATCGCAACTGGTCAAATTGATGCCACTAATAACCCTCTCAAAAATGCTCCCCATACGGCAAACGTCCTGATTTGTGGAGAGTGGAACCGTCCCTATTCCCGCGAAATGGCAGCCTATCCTGCACCTTGGACAAAACAACACAAATTCTGGCCAGTTGTCGGAAGAATTGATAATGCTTATGGTGACAGAAATTTAATTTGTTCTTGTGAAGGAATGGACGCTTACAAGGAAAGCTAATTCTAGAATATAAAAACATAGGTGGGAAAAAACCCACCTTTTTTTATTTTTGAATTGACCTTTCAATATTTCGTGTTAAAATCCGTCTTGAAAAACTGTGAAACGAGTTAAATTGTTATGAGCAGAGGAATTTATATTACTGCGAATGATCGAGCGACTGAGCAAGCGATCGCATTATTAAATAGTATTCGATTATATGACCCAGAAACCCCCGTTATTTTAATTCCCTATGATGATAATTATCACAATGTCGCTAAAATTTTAGGTGAGCAATATAATGTACAACTTTATCCAGATCTAAAACGAGTAGAAACCCTCGCACAAACTATATTTGATATTTTTGGCGATAATCTATTCGCTCGTCCGAATCAATTTCGTAAACAAGTTTGTTGGTTTGGTGAGTTTGATCAATTTCTTTATATTGATACTGATATTGTCGTTTTTGAAAAAATTTCTGATAATTTAGATTATTTGAATAACTATGATTTCTTGTGCTGTGACTATCAACATAGTAAAGGAATCAAAAATGTTTTTTCTCCAAAAGTCATTGAAAATAACGTTTTTAGTGATGCTGAACTCAAAGAGATTTATAACGGTGGTTTTTGGGCATCTAAAAAGAATTTATTATCTGAACAAGATTTATACGACACTTTTAAAGAATGCGCTTCTCATTTAGAATACTTTGATTTTTCGGAAAAAACTTCTGATCAACCAATTATTAATTACCTCATTCTTAAACGTGTTGCACGTCGTTATAATATTCTTCGAGATGATGTTAAAAGGGCAGGAAATTGGGCAGGTAGTCCACATTTTCAGCGACAAGGAGACATTTTATTTGATCCAAAAGTCAATCAACCGTTAAAATATCTTCATTGGGCTGGAATACGCATCGAACCAGGATGCCCTTATTGGGATATTTGGAAACATTATCGCTACTTAAACGATCCAAATCCTCCCGAAGATAGTCGTCTAATTCCTGTTAAAAAAACAAAACCCCTTTGGCAAAAAATTATAGATAAAGTGACTAAATAATGTTTAGGTGGGCTTTGGCTCACCTATGATTATTAAATTAAAAAACCGTAAATTTACGGAAGTAATATTATATTAAACCAGATAATATTATATATGTATCAGGCTTTTATTCATTTTAATGAATCTCGTTATTGTTTTATTTGTCTGTCTTATAGGCATTGGGTTATTATTTTCAATTTCCTTGCTATCGAAAGAAGTTAATCAGCAAAAAAGCAAATCTCGAAAATTTAAAAATTATTCTTCTAATTATCAAAAATCTAAAAGTTTATTTTCACCTAAAGTAGTTCATTTACAGAAGAAATTATTGATGATTGCAGGAGATAAAAAAGTTACCGAAAGATTAATCAAACAACTTCGTTATAAATATCCAGATGAAACAGAAGCTTGGTACTGGGAAAAAGCAATCTATGACCTAGAACGCGATCGCTATTATTAACCTGAGTTCGGGATAAAAAGACTAAGAGAAGGCGGGAGCGTTTTAAGCTGAAAGATATTGCAATGATTCAGCACACCCACCTATGTCCAGTAAAGACAGCTTTGTTTTGTCACGTCGATGATTGTCTTGGTGCGCGTTCCCTTGCGCCGTGCAACGGCGCGGGGTCGCACCGCTTTTGCACCTCATTTGAACCCAAATGGCAGGAAAAGCGATTATCAAAGAAATCAAAAAGCCGTAATCGAGCCAAAAACTTGACTTTAAGTGAAATCATGACATTTCTCATCGCTTTCCATCAAAACCATTACCGAAATTTTAAACATTACTATCTCGACCATGTTTGTGTTTACTGGAAACCTGCCTTTCCTTTCATTGCCGAGTTATCATACCAAGTTGCGAATTG
>NZ_BLJI01000067.1 GCF_017312365.1 Chroococcus sp. FPU101 | reverse complement strand
TTAATTCTGACCACCTACTTAGATGCTAATGGTTTGTTAGCTGAATAATCTTTGTTTAACTTTCAACGATTAAACTCTAGCTTGACAGACGAAAAGCAGGGAGTTCATTTGTTGCTCACTTGATCTGTGTAACCATGCAGATAGCTACCTTCCCTGACTAACAAAACTGAACTCTGTATTACTACAAAATGGTGAGGCTTTCACTACCCTCAGTTTCCCTAATAGAAGTTTACATTTCGTTACAATTTTAAGTAAAGGTCAGGCGAACCGTAGATTTCGCGCCTCAAAAATAGGAGGTTGTCCGATGAACGGCAACATACGTGTCGGTAATTTATTTGGGATTCCTTTCTATGTGAGTCCTTCTTGGTTTATCGTGCTAGGAATTGTCACGTTAACTTATGGTGGGCAACTCGCCTTATTTCCTCAACTTAGTGGCATCACTCCTTGGATTTTAGGCTTAGTTACTGCACTATTATTATTTGCTTCAGTGATTGCCCATGAATTAGGACATAGCTTAGTAGCTATCTCTCAAAAAATTGGAGTCAAATCCATTACTTTGTTTATCTTTGGTGGTTTAGCCAGCTTAGAGAAAGAATCAGAAACACCATTACAAGCTTTTTCAGTCGCCATTGCAGGCCCCCTCGTCAGCTTGCTCCTCTTTGGCCTGTTTACCATAATTGGCCTTAATGTCGCTTTGCCATTACCAATCGCTGCGATCGTTTCTTTACTAGCCTCAATCAACTTAGCATTGGCTCTATTTAACTTGATTCCAGGCTTACCTTTAGATGGTGGAAATGTCCTCAAAGCTTTAGTTTGGAAGATTACAGGTAATCCAAATCAAGGGATTATTTTTGCTAGTAGAGTCGGTCAAGTTTTCGGTTGGTTAGCGATTCTAATCGGAGGATTAGCGGTTGTCGGGTTAAGTCCCATTGGTAGCTTTTGGACGCTTTTGATTGGCTTCTTCTTGTTACAGAATGCAGGAAATTCTGCTCAATCAGCCCAAATTCAAGAAACGATGAATGGATTGACGGCTGAAGATGCCGTAATTCCTAATAGTCCAATTGTTAACCAAGATCTGAACTTGCGTTCTTTTGCCAATGACTATGTGATTGGACAGAATAAATGGAGTAAGTTCTTAGTCACTGACGACGCGGGAAACCTACTTGGAGCGATCGCTACAGATGATCTTAAAAAAGTAGCGACCTCTGATTGGACAAAAATCCAAGTTAAAGAATTGATGCAACCCAACCCAGCTTTGACAACTGTTCGCTCTAATCAAACATTATTAGAGGTGGTCAAACTGCTTGAACAGCAAAGAATTCCACAGTTAGCCGTCGTGAATGAAAATGGGGCTATTGTTGGCTTATTAGAAAAGGCTTCGGTCATTAATTTATTGCAACAGAAAGCACTTTTTAAAGCTGCTTAAACTCAACTGAGCTTGAATCTGATCATTGGGGTGTCATCGACTTTAAAGTCGTGCCGCTTGCGGCACGGCTCCTGTCTTTCTTTTTCTCGCTCTTGAACATAGCTTTGCCACTGAGATAAATTAAACTGATTGGTCACTTCTGTGAAAAAATCCTTTAATTTCCCGTATTCCACCTCAATTTTCAATGTTTCTGACAGTTTTGAGTGTGCTAACAGAGCAATTTAATCAAGCATTTTCTTTGTAGACCTTTTGCCATTCAAGCTCTTTTAAAGACAAAAGAACTTTTTTGAGCGAAAGAAACGGTGTTATTCGTTCTGAATAAGCAATCGCTTTCCCACTACTATCGAAAAGTAGGAACCTGTCTTTACCGTCTCGCTCGCTCGCGGAGGTTCTTGGCTTCCACTTGAGTTTTAACAGCTGCGAAAGTCAATCGTGTTGTCAAAGCAATTCCAAAGCCCTTCTTAACAACTTAAATTTTGTAAGGATCGAGTTTTCGCTTTAATAAAAATTCATAGAAGAAGCCGCAGATGTAGATGCTTGCTTTAAAAAAGCAGGATACAACAAGCTCGGGCCTACTATCATGTTTAAAGTTAAGATGATTTAAGCAATGAGGTTCGGCAAATCGGAGTGCAAAGATGATCGATCTTTATTACTGGCCAACTCCTAATGGTCATAAAATTACAATTTTTCTTGAAGAAACGGGTTTAGACTATCGCCTTATTCCAGTCAACATCGGGACGGGAGAACAATTTCAACCCGATTTTCTCCAGATTTCGCCGAATAACCGTATACCCGCCCTAGTGGATCATCATCCAGCCGATGAGGGTGAACCGATTTCTCTTTTTGAATCAGGTGCGATCTTGCTATATCTCGCCGAAAAAACAGGTCAGTTTCTTCCTTGTGAACCACGAAACCGCAAAACTGTTTTAGAGTGGTTATTCTGGCAGGTTGGTGGACTAGGGCCAATGGCAGGACAGAATCATCACTTTGTCCAATACGCGCCCGAAAAACTTTCCTATGCGATTGACCGTTATGTGCGAGAAACCAATCGCCTTTATGGAGTCTTAAACCGACAGTTAGCAGGACGTGATTACATTGCGGGAGACTATTCAATTGCTGATATGGCTTGTTATCCCTGGATTGTTCCATACGAGAGACAGCAGCAACAGTTAGAGGATTTTTCCCATCTTCAACGATGGTTTGATGCGCTCCAAAGTCGCCCCGCAGTAGTCCGCGCTTACTTAAAGGGTCAACCTTTTGCTAGTCGTCCAACGGTTAATGAGGAAAGTCGTCAGATTCTTTTCGGACAAACAGCTAAAACGCTTGAAAATCCTTCTGAGCCGCTTTAAGAAATGCGATCGCTCTTTTGATGAATCCTGTAGAAATATATCTCAAGTTGCCTACCCCATTTATGATGAACAACTGGGATAGATTACTACCAGATTGGCAAATTCCACCTCAAACCCTTGTATTGGTTTTGCTAAATGCCGATTTTCCTTTAGACGATGAAGGGAATTTTGTAGAACGAGAAAAAAATAGATTACTCAAACAATTTTTGGCATTAGGCGAATCTTTCCATCGAGCTAGTCGGCAACGGGGATTTTTCACAGAAATCATTTTACCTAAAGATGGAATGCCCTGACGGGGTGACAACCATGCTAAAAAGCTTGTTGTATAATGTTCATAGCCTTTAACCCCTTATAATAAAATGAGAGCTTATTAGGGTTAAGCTCTCATTAATTCCTCGACCCAGTCGCCAAGAAATGTTTGAGAACTTATCCACAAATCCCCATATAACCCAAGCCAAAAATAACTATTTTTCGTCATAACATTTTTAATTTTTCTTTCTCGACCTATCTATTCTTCTTGTCCCCGCCATCTAATTGATTGACCTTTTAAGGATGAGAATGTATAGGCAATAGCGATTAATAAGACCAATCGAGTCGCTCTTTCTATGGAAGCTTTGGAACCTTCTTTCGTTATAACCACCTGTCTTACAATCTTTAAACATAGCCTCAATTCCTACTCGTTTTTTGTAAGCTTTTATCGCTTCTTGTAAATTGGGAAAATTGGTCAGCAAATACCAAGGTTGTTCCTCTTTATTTTCGCGATATTGTCTTTTCCAATAAATGCCAATTGACCCTTGACTAAATCCTTTCTCTTTTCTTACTTTAACGCCAGTTAAAAAACTTTTTACTCCAGAAACTATTTTTAAACTATCTAGTTTTTGATAAATTTTTCCTTTTTCTTTGAGATAAGTATTTTTCTTTTGTCTGAGAACAAAGTATACTTTTTTGGTGAGCAACCACTTAGCCAGTTCCACGCTGTGAAATTCACGATCTCCTAAAATTACCAGTTCATAACTTTTTAATAGTTTCAAGGCAGGACGGATTAATGCTTGCTGTTCAGCCAGATTACTTGCTCCTTTCTTGTCTAAAAATTGCCAGTAAATCGGAATCGCTCTTTTTTCTGTAATCACTGCTATCATAAATAAGTTTTTATCTGACCACTGTGTTCTATCAATGGCTAAATATAACTTTTCTCCTGGTTTAAATTTTAATTTAATTATCTCTTCAATTAAAGGCAACCAGATTAGAGTTACTGACATGACTGGTAAAATTAAAAATCTTTGTATATGCCGACGGCGACTCTCATAGCGTGATAGGCAAAGGGAAATGTGCTGCTAATCTCTCAATTTTGGCTTGTTTATGGACTTGTAGCAGCCATACTAAGATTTCCAATGTTAGTAATTGTGCTTGATTTAGTTGACTTGATAGATGAATGCGATACAATTCTGGTAACATTTTGTTTAAATCGGTCGGTTAACATTTTTAAGACCGATCTTTTTTTACCATAAATTGTCTTAAGTCCTTTCCTTCCTTGCTTTGAGCTTGATTGTCACCCCGTCAATGGAATGCCTCAATATTCAACCCAAGGTGACCTAATTTTCGACCTAGTCGCCACTGTTCATCACTCACTAGGGTTTGACTATTCTATAACGATGAAAGGCTGTCAAGTCCTCAAACATCCCCTGTGGCAGACAGCTATCTACCCTGGGCTTTTCTTGTCTGAGGCGACTATTGTTGAGGTTCAGTCCATTTTGACGGAATTTGTTTGAGAATAAATTGGTTCAGACTCAACATTGGAGTGATGAAAAACAACTTCGTAATGTTCAACTGTTGGGAAAGGTTCGTAGAAATGATGCAGTAGAGAACGCCACTCTTGGTACTCTGGTGATTGTCGGAAACCAACTGTGTGGTCTTCCAATTTTTGCCAGTGTACCAGCAGAAGATATCGATTCGTAGTTTCTAGACAACGTTGCAGTTCATGAGAAATGTAACCTGGCATCGCAGCAATGATGGCTGAGGCAGTCAGATAAGCAATTTCAAACTCTTTACTCAAACCTGGTTTGACATCAAGAATGGCAACTTCTAAGATCACAGACTAAAATCTCAACTTAAAAGGTTGATTATCGCTCTGAATAACCCAATCATAACTTAACTCTAGATCCTAACCCAAAAACTTCAGCAGAATAACATTCCTTGGAAGCGGCGGCTAGTAACCTTTGCATCTTCACAAGATCTAACCTTTTATTGCTGTAGCTTGGTTAAGCTGTCTTACGCTATGCAAGTAACCTACAGGTTAACGGCTTTGAGTTTTTCTGGATTAACAACTGCAAAAATGGATTGGATGCTTGAAGTTGAAAAATCAAAACTAAAAGTGCTTTGAGGGTTCCCTTCTACAATATTTAAAATTCCAGGCTGCTCATTAATTTGAATGATTTTGGGACTAAGATTAGGGACGAGCCGACTCCGCCGAATTGAGAGCAAAAAGCGAGCCACCTTTTGACATCCTTGCAACGGTCGCTGTGCTGCTGTTACTTGTCCTCCACCATCTGACCAGAAGGTAATATCCTCGGCCATCAGTGCCATCAGATTCTGTAAATCACCTTGATTCCAACTAGTCAAAAACTGTTCTACTATTTCTTCCTTGTGTTGAAGGGATAAACTGATGTTGGGTCGTCGCCGCCTCAGATGTTGACGCGCACGATGCACGATTTGACGACAATTTGCTCTGCTTTTGCCGACCGTTTTCGCAATCTCTGGGTAGTCATAGTCAAAAACTTCACGCAATAAAAAGATTGCCCGTTCAGTTGGCGATAAGCATTCAAGAAGCGTTAAAAAGGCAAATGATAAGGATTCAGCCAATTCGGCATTGTCTTCTTTCATCGTGGCTCACCTCAGAAATTAACGGTTCTGGCAACCACGTCCCAATATACTTTTCTCGTTGCACACGAGCCGAACGAAGTTGGTCGATGCACAGACGAGTGATCAAGCTTGATAAAAATGCTTTGGGAGATTGGACAACGGTTTGGGTTAATTGCCAACGGAGCCATGCTTCCTGTACTAGATCTTCTGCATCACTAACACTACCTAACATTCGATATGCGATCGCAAAGAGCAGGGCGCGATGTTGATTAAAAATTTCTAGGCGTTCCATCGGCTACCAGTCTGTTGCTATTTTCATCAGTTTAGTTCGTGCCATGGTCATCTCTTGTTGTCGAATCTCATTTGACATAAATTGCTCTGGTACAGGCACAACGGTTACATCGGTGATTCCAATGAATCCTAACACTGACCGTAAGTAGGTGTCACAGAAATTCATTTCAGCAAGTGGTGTCCCTACGACAAAATTTCCAGCACTCGGTGTGATGATCAAGGCTTTTTTTCCTTGAATCAGTCCTTGAAAGGTATAGGTGGCTGGATCAAAGGTAAAGGTTCGATTGATTCGGACAACATTATCTAAATACGCTTTTAGAGTAGACGGTACACTGAAGTTATACATGGGTACACCTAACAGAATCCGATCTGCCCAAAGTAATTCTTCAATTAATATCTCTGACTCAGTTAAGACGGATGCCATTAAATGCGATCGCTCTTTGGGTAAGGTGTAATTTGCTTTTGTCCAAAGCTCTGTCGGATGGGTGGGTGGATTGATTCCAACATCTCGCTTTTTCTGCTGAGTTTTTGAATGTGCTGTAGACCAAGCTTGAATAAACTCATCACTCAAACGGCGCGAGATGGAACCACAGGCACGAACACTCGATTGAATTTCAAGCAGTTTCATGATTAATTCTTCTTTGTCTGACTTCTATTTATAAGACGAAAAACTACTGATAGTTGTGACAGGGTTTAATTCTCAATCTAAAGTTCCCACTAAAAACTCGTAGCATAATGGTGCGAAGGGAGCGAGATCACCCAAATTACCCATTCTTCCTCTAATAAGTATTCAATGTGTCCCTGATATGGTTCAATCTTTCTTCAACACTGTAGATAATATCTTCTTTAGAAAAATCAGAAAATCGCTGACAAGTAAGCTGAATTTTATAGGCTCGTTGCTCCCACCAATCAGATATTATAATTTGCTGAACTTGTTGATTGTGGATTATGGCTTCTTCTAAGACATCATCGATAATGATATAAAGACTAATTATTAAAGGAAATGACTCAGTGAATTGATAAGGTTGATTTTGCAGTTGCCACGTCAGTATTTCTTTTAAATCAGTTTCATAGCAATCATAAATTACTGAGCGAGTTAAATTCATTAATTGCTCAAGCATAAAATCTAAACTTAAATTAGATGCTGAATACTCGTTAATTAAATTAAAAATAGGTGACTTATTAACATTTTGCAATAGTCCTTCTAAATTAGGAACTCGTTTAGCTAAAATTAAACATAGTGTTTCTAATTGTTCTTCCTGGTAGTAAAAAGAACTCATGAGTTTTTGTAATGACTCACTCAACTGTTTTTGTAAAGATTTGGGAGTTTGTTGAATTAAAAATTGAAGTTGTGATTCTTCTTTATGAGCCATTGCTTGAGCATTGATTAGATACTGAATGGGTTGACTCAATTCTTCATTTAGATAATTTCCTAAAATCGCTAACTCTTTATAAATTCTCTGTTTGCTCAACTGCTGTTTTAAGCGTTGATTTAAAACAGTAATTTCTTGATAATCTTTTTTCCTTTTCGTTTCATATTCAATTAGTAAATTTACTAAACTTACTAGCTCCAATACCAACAACGCAGGTAAAACAGGAATCCATAATCCTTGTAAAAATAACTTATAGCTAATCATTAAAAATACTAGATGCAAAATTCCAAGACTGATAACAATTAAGCCTTGACGAGATAAGCCGAAACAATGAACCAAAAAATAGGCTCCCATTCCCCAAAAACCTATCCATAGACAAATCCTAGGCTCTGACCAAACTTGAATCAACGGTCGGCGATCTAACGCTGCACTGAGGATTTGGCTAGTAACTTGTCCAATTACTTCTATGCCATAAAGTTGACGAGGCACATTATTAAACTCCTGACTTAGTGGAGTTAGAAATTGATCGTTCAAACTAGGAGCATAAGCCCCAATAATGACAATCCGATTGTTAAAGTGTTTGGGAACGATTTTAAGGTCTAGTAGATCTGAAACTGGAATGACCTCAAAATTAGCTTTGCGCCAGTTAATCAGTATCTGATAATCTGCGTCATCTATCGTTACATAAGCACCACTATAGTTGCGAAATCGCCAAAAGATAGAATTATTTAAAACTAAATGTAAATCGTGATTTTTTTCATGTCCTTTAGCTACTATGCCTTGAGATAGTAAATATTGTTCAGCTAAAGCCCAACTGAGGCTCTTAACAGCAGGTGGTTTCGTCACTGGATATAAAAAAGCCCGTCGTTGTACTCCATCGGGATCTAGTTCAATCGAAATATCTGTGATCTGTTCGGACGGTAGGGGCGGTGGTTGAATCAAATCGAAATCTTTATCACCAGGTATCCCCGTTAATTTAGCGACAGCAAAAAAATTGGGATTATCTCTAGAAATCTGAAGAAATTCTGAATGACCAAAAGGTGAACTTGAATAAGCATCAATACCTTGCTCTTTAAGTTCTTGGATTTCCCAATAATTAGGGGGAACGGGATGATCTCGAAAAATATCAATACCAACCGCAACAGGTTTCCCTTGTTCAAGGAATTTAAGAATTTTGTAAAGCTGCCAATCCGAAAGGCGATTTGTTTTGAGTTTGTTAATATCTTTTTCGGTTATTCCAACTAAAATAATTCGTTGCTCAGTAGCTTCAGTTGGTTTTAACTTGAAATATAAATCAAATACAGACAGTTCTAATCTTTCTAATCCACCCAAAAGTCGAATCACAATTAAACCTAGAATAATTCCTATGCTGAACAAGAGTTTTTTTCGATTAATGTTCATAATTTAACGATAATTTGCGGCGTTCAAGGAATCGTTCAATTTCAGTTGGATGGGGAACAAGATTTAACAAAGCATTGATCGTTTTGCCATAGTATGGTTGATTTTGACACAAGAGAACTGCTGAAAGTAAATAATTCGAGGTTGATGACTTTAAATTTGGTAAAGTTAAAACAATAAATCCATTTTTTTTGACAGGAATCGTCTTTTCATAAATTAACTGGCGCTCTAACTTTCCTCGAATCTCGGTTAAGGTAATTAATAAAGTCTCATCTTGCTCGGATTGAACTTGATAAACGACAACAGGACGATTGATGTTAACATTTAAGTAAATTTTTTTGTCTTCTTCAGTCGATTCTATTAAAAATAAATCACCCAGTTTATAAGGACATCCTCTAGTGCCTTGAGCCGTACTTTTTTTCGGTTCTCCGCTTGTATCATTTGGGTTAAAATAATTACTGCTCATCACCATTCCCAAAATCATTAAATTTGTGAAGATGAAATTTTTATACATTAATTTTTTGTATTTTTTGCTCGGATTCAGTTTTATTATTTTACCGCCTAGTTTGTCTATATCTGGTAAAGAGATCTCTGTCCAAAGACAGAATTTAAAGCAAAAAAAGGTAGAGGAAACATCAGTTATTCAACTGTTATTAATGGCTGAAATGTATTTAGATTTAGGAAATTTGGTACAAGTCAACCGAATATTGAATAAAATTCCAGAAGAGGGAAATATTAAGTTTTATAAAAAAGTAATTGAAGCAAATTTGGCTGCCAGATTGGGAGAGTACGCTCAAGCCATTACTTTATATGAGCAGTTACAGGAGCGATTAACAGGGAAAATTAGATTCCGTTTAATCTTTAATCATATTCAAACCTTACGGGAACGAAGCTCTTATTATCTCTGGCAAGCAAGCGAAGAACTCGATCCTCAATCCTTACAAGCTTTAGAACAACTGGCAAAAAGAGATCAACAAACCAGCCTCCAGTTAGCAAGAGATAACAAAACAGATTTAGAAATCGCATCTATATTATTTCAATTAAGCCCCACAGAGGTCAACCGTGAACAACTTATACAAAAGGCGATCGCAGAAGAAGATTCTCAGGTTAAAATCGAAACACTTCTAGCATTGGGAGAACAGACAGAGGCGATCGCAACAGCAACCCGATCAAATGAGCCTCGCTTTCTCTCCTAGGTTTATGGAGAACAGGGTAAGCAATACTTACAAGATGGAAAATTAAATGAGGCTCTTGCTTCTTTGCGGAAGGCTCAATTATTTGCCAATCAAGCGCGGGATCATCTAGCCTTAGCCCAATGGCAATGGCATTTAGGAAAGCTTCATCAGCAACTTGGAAAACCAGATCAAGCAAAAGTCAGTTATCAAGTCGCCGTCTATGCCATCGAACAGATTAGGAAAGATATTGCTGGCTATCGCGTTAATCCATTACTCTATCAGCAAATACAACCCATCTTACGAGATTACTTAAAGTTGCTGTTAAAATCTCCACAGGAAGCAGACCTCAAGATGGCGATTAAAATTCAACAATTAGAACTCCTAAGCGAGTTAGATTCCTATTTTCGCAGTTGGTGTGACCTCGCTCCTCAACCTGTGAATCAAGTTCGGCAGGACACCGCCATCATTTATACGATTATTTTAGATGAAGCTGTTCATCTTATTGTCCGTACTGATTCTGGATATTATCACCAGTCAGTGGCGATCGCTCAAGTACAGTTAAATCAACTAATCTATAACTGGCGAAAGACTTTAGCTGATCCAGTTCGAGATCAATACATCGACGGGGGACGAGCCTTATACAATTTACTCATTCAGCCCATCCATGTCCTTATAGAAGGCAAAAAACGATTAGTTTTCATCCAAGACGGCAGATTGCGAACAGTGCCAATGGCTGCTCTTATTGATCAACATCATACTTTTTTGCTTGAACGATATGCGATTTCCTACTCATTGGGTTTATCCACTCGTCGCTCATCTGGCTCACTCAAACGCGCCTTAGTTGCAGGTGTAGCCAATAATTCTATTGAAAGCTTGCCAAATGTCAATCAGGAAGTCATGGCTTTAAAAGACTTGTTGCAAGCCGATGTCTTACTCGGTTCTCATACTAAGTTGCGAATTAGACTGTAATTCTCAAATGAGGAAAATAAGTCATGGAGCGTAAGCGTTCGGGTTGAGAATCAAGTTCCTTAAGAGCTTGACACAAAGTGTCCTCAACTTTATCCAAACTTAGAAACAGACGGTTAGAAAAATACTT
>NZ_BLJI01000066.1 GCF_017312365.1 Chroococcus sp. FPU101 | reverse complement strand
ACTATCTAAGAGAGGGGCAGGGGGATGGGTAATTACTCCAGGTTTAGATGAGCCATTCATCTCCTGCATACTGGGCCCTAACTGAGCCGAGGGATCGTAGTAAATGCCTGGGATAGTCCCTAAACTGGGTTCTTGTTCTGGAGAATTATCGAATTGATAGCTCGGACGACCAGAAGGATTAGAACTTTGATTACGTGTCCTAGTCCCTCCGTAGATCTGCGCCATTGCTGGATCGCTACAGAGCCAAGCTACCATTAAGGCTATAGGTAAGACGCGACGCATAGGATTAAAGAGGTTTATAAATAGCAGATTGCTTAAACTCGACTTTGGTATAGTCGGGCTTTTTAGAGACGGGTCTTAATTGAAAACGGTAGAGTCCACGACTGGTATTGACATACAACATCGTTGTCCCATTAGGAGTGGGCAATTGATCTTTAAAAGGGATTGGCTTTGTTTTCTGTACCAGGAGTAGGGTTGGGGCATTGCCTTCGGGACAGTTGGCGGGTGTTTCACACAACACCCCATCAAGTGTAGAAAAGGTGATGTCCCTCATGTGAGTAAGCTTAATCGATTGAATCGGGGCATCTAAAGCGATCGCTACACCCGACTGGGTGACATCGAGCTTGATTACACGAGCTAGGGCAAAATCAACTGGAATCGTTAAAGTGTCGTCGGCAAACGCTGGGGTAGCCAGTGCAAACAGAAGTCCTGTCCCAATCAGTAAATTTTTCATTTTTATACCATCTCTATAACATCAGATCTTCATTGACCATTACGCGAACCGTCTGACCGCCATCAAATTGAAAGTAAGGCGCGGCTCGTTCATTTTTCCCCTGCTCTAATTGAGAGAGAAAGACACGGGATGCTCCATCGGCGACCCCTGAAAGACCAGAGGCTAGAGGATTGCTGCTACCACTGCTGCGAATTACAGAGCGATCGCCATCTTGTAAAAGCAAGCTTTCACCCGTATTGGCGAGTGATTCCATTCCCCGTTGTAATCCAGGCGCGATCGCCGTTCCGAATTTTGTCCAGAAACTTGCGCCCCCCTTACGTTCAAGAGAAGCTTTTAAAGGTGAACCATCTTCATCAACAACAGGCAAAGAACCCGATGGCACAGGAATCTTTTCACCCGAAGATCGGATAATCTGGGTGACTTTCATCGAAAACAGCCCCGACTGAGAAATATCAACCATTTGAGCAATTAAGAGAGTACCTTTGGGTAAAACTTCAACTCCTTGACGGTTTCTAAATCCTTGTTCTAGACGCAGCAAGTATTTTCGTTCCTGCCCTTTGCCATCTTCCGTCCAAGCAATTCCTGATTCCAATCGAGCCTCAGCCGAGGAGCCAATATCGAGCAGATTTGATGCAGGGTCTTCCGTTTCAGTCATCCTTTTCCCGACCGCAGTAGAACGAGAACTGTAAATTTCACTAAGCGAATCGGTTGAGTTTGAAACTTCGGGGGTAGCGACGGGATTGGGAGCAACAGCAAGGTTATTAGAAGAGTTAGGTGCAAAATAAAGACCTTGGTTGGCACGGGAGATCCAGACATCATCAAGGTTTGGACTAGGTAGTGGAGGGGCTGAAGCCTTTTCGACTGGGACGACGCGACGCGGCTCATTAGAAGCAACAACAGGACGCTCAGGAATAGTGCGGGTAACGTAGACGGTGCGGATCGGAACACTCTGGCTACGGGTTGGAGGAACGGCAACGGTACGAATTGGACGAGCAGGTTGGGGGGGTTGAGCTACTGCGACTGGGCGAGTGGGAGCCGAAGGTTCTTGAGGTTTAGTCTGTGAGTTGTTGACTTTGACAAATTCAGTCTGCTGATCTTTAATTCCTTTACTAATCGTCAAAGTTTGATTTTCCTCTCTGAGTTTGTTGATTGTGTCTTGAAGCCGTTGGGAATCGGCTAGAGCCTTTTCTTGTTCAGGACTGGCTGACTTTGTTGAAGGAGGAGCCGAACTAAAAGAAGAAAACAGGACAAACATGATGGGAAGTCCTACTGCTGCTAGAAAAGCTGCCTGTATCAAAGGTTTTTTGTAATAGGGTACGGGCTGAAGCTCATCTAAGTCGATTGTGGAAATTGACTCACGAGGCTTAAGACTCTTTTTTAGCTCCCCATCAAACAGAAGTTGCTCAAGTTCATCAGGTAATTGTTCGGTTTTTGGCATGACCCACCTCAAAATTTTCCAATTTCTACAATTTGTAAGCCTTGGTACTGCATCGCCGCGAGTTGTTTTCCTAGTTCCGTATCACGGTTGCCCCAAAGTTTACTCTCATCAGTCGTTGGCTCGACAGCCCTTAGCTGAATTACATGATTGAAAACCTCATGAGCAAAGATTGAATTCCCTCTAGCATGGGTGCGAGTGGCGACAATCGTGACATTCCAAAGTCCAGGCTTAATTTTTTCAATCTGTGGCGTTTCAAAAATTCGGACGTAGCATTGCTCCTCCCCTGTTATATAACGACTTAAGGGAAACTCTTTTTGATAAGTGTTGGCGATCAAATCCATATAAGCTTCACGGTATCCTAGTGCGATCGCTAAAGAAGCTAGATGGAAAGGGTAGGGAAAATTGCGCCCGCGTTCGTTGGCTTCCTTTCCAGGCTCATTTTTTAATTTCCAAGTGTAAGCCAGTTTGAGCCAATTGGAGGCAAAGTCAATCAGTGTTTCGTCACTACGATAGAGAGAGTCGGCGGGACTTACTTTAATTGCTGTTCCATCGGTTTGCTGAACGTAAATATAAGGTCGATTCATTAAGGCGCGGTGCGACGCTCGATTGCTCTGGCAGGTCGCTAGGAGATTAAGGAGCAATAAGCTAATCACAACCAATGGAACATATTTGAATCGAGAAGGGGAAAAAAGAGGATGCCCTTCTTCGATTTTTGAGGTCAGCCGTTCCTCGCCTTTCGCGGTGTCTTGATAGTCTTTAGTCTTCATCTTCTTTTATCGGCCATTCGGGCCGCAGAACTCGCTACCGTTGAAAAAGCTGATCCCGCCACTGATACGGCAGTTGAGACGACCGCGATCGATTGAGATTGGAAAGATTGAGCCGCCGCTAATCCTCCTGCCGTAACAACGGCTAGAGAAACCCCTGGAGCAAATAAGCCTAAAGCCATTGGGAAGCGCAAATCCGAACTCAATAAAGTCGTCTGGGAGGTAAGCTGTATAGCGACAATCCCAATGACCATGACATATGCCAGTTTCGCCATGCCAATCGTCACAAAACCGATTAACCAAGCGACAAAAAGGTTTTGTTTACCTGGAATAATGCTGACTGCAATAAATAAAGGAGCAAAAAGTCCCGATAACCACAAAGCCATTTCCAAGAAGCTAGTCCAGAGCCACTGCGTAAAACTCAAAATTGGCCCAAAAGTAGAAGCCATCGTCATGCCCGTGAAAAGATCTGCCCACCCCAAACCAGAGATTAAGGCGACTGCTGCCAAATTGTTAGTTCGCTTTTTTCCCTCATACTCTCGTATTTTCTGAGCAGAATCAATGATTTTATCCATAAAGCGACTAAAGGAAGCACACGTCTTCTGTAATCCAGGTAAATTAGGGCAAGAGGAGTTAAGAGCTTCTTCTTTTTTGTCTTTAGCTAGTTTTTCAAGTTGCGCTAGACACTCTAGATACTGGTAGGCTTGCTCTTGCTGAAGGGTTAATTTCACCTCTGAGCCAGGGCGTTCGAGGGACGGCAAGATGACTGAAGGTTGAGGCATTTGCTGGCATTTCTGGGCTTGAAGTTGAATGGTTTGTTTGGCTTCTTGAGTGACCAGTTGATCCGTCAAAGCCGAACGAATTTCTACTCCTGCTACTTGCATCTCCATTGCGCCCACTGACCAAGAATCGATAATATCTCTTAAGCCATAGGCAAGAACCCTTGAGTAATAAGCTTGATTGTTTAAAAACAAAACGGCTAGGAAAACGGGAAAGAACATCTTCGCAAAAATCGAAACGCTTTGATTTAATCCCCTGGATTCAGCCATTTTCTGACCATATTGAAAAACCCAAATGAGTAATCCGATGCCAAGGAAGAACCGACTTGCGGTAGCAAAGGTGTAGATTGAAATGCTGGTCGTTGGATCGGATGGATCGAAAGTATCCTTCCATAACTTATCCCACCACTGGTCGGACTCTTGCATATTGTTCAAAGTCGTCTGCAAAATTTCTTGGGCGATTACTGGCGTAACAATGACAACAGTGGCAATCACACCAAAAAGGAGATAAACCAGAAAGTGATATTTTTGCGGTAATCGTAAAGTCTCGATCATTATTTTTTGACAAAATCTGGAATATACATAGAAGTTGTGGCTTGCGCGGCCATCATCGGCTGCATCGAATCTTTAATTTGTTGATAGTGAGTTTGATGAGCAACCCCTGCATCAATCTGGGACAGTTGCAGATTTTGAGAAGCCATTAGGACTTCCATCCCCTGAGCTTTTTCGTGCAAACCATTCAAGCCCACATTAACAGCACTTAACTGAGCCGATTGATAGGAAGCTGATTCGGTTAAGTTTTCTAGCTGCTTCGAGTGACCGACTCCGATTTTAGCTAGGTACTCGTTTTGTGAGGCGATCGCTTTTAAGACATCTTGAGAAGCTTTAGCCGATTCTGCGTTCTGCGCTTCGGCTTTAACCTCTGCTGCTGCATCTTCATTAAGTTGAGTTTCCGCTTGAGTTTTACTTAAAGCATCAATTGTTCCTTGTTGAGCATTTAGTGAAGCTTGTTGCGACTCTTGCAGCACTTCAATTTGTTGAGCGCGAGCTTCTTGGGCATTCTGCCCAAAAACGGCTTGCGAGTTTTTTTGTAGGATCTCGGTTCGGTAGGTATCAATGTACTGTTGCAAATAATAAACGGCTTCTGGTGTTTTCGGGTTAGCATAAGGGTTGTCTTGTTCGATGCCGCTAGGATTTGTTGCTTCTGAAGCGGTTCGTGAGGTTTCGTCCGCCGCGTCGATTAAGCCTAATTCTCCTAAAATGCCAAAGAGTCCGTTGAGTGCGCCGCTAATGTTTCCTTGTGAGATCCCAGTATAAATTTGAACGGCTCCCGAAATGATCGCAGGAATTTGAATCGAACCTTCTTCTTCGGCTCCCATTACAACAGAAACAGGAACTAAAACAGAAAACACTATCAAACTTCCACCGATTAAACGTCTATGCCACTTTTTCATAAGATCCCTCCATCTCAATTGATTCCATTGGCAACCCTTGTCGTCCTGCTTGGCTGTAGAGTCGAGCAAAATGTTTGATTCCTGCAATCTCATCATGAGCATAATGAGCCATTACCCGTTTTCGTGCTGCATCTTCATCGGGGTCATTGGCTCCTAGAGCTAACATCAATTCACTGGGGGGATGCGTCACCTCAATGTGTTGATCGTCTCGCTTGAGATACCAGTAAGATTGAGAAAGTTCAGGGCTTGGTCTGGAAGCTTCAGTTGCATAACCTTTAAGAATTTCTTTACGAAAGTCTAATTTTTCCATTTCAGCAGAGGCGGTACTGTCGGTGTAGCCACAGAAAATGTTGTCTAAGTTTTTAAAAATTTCATTACCACTACAAGAATTCATAATAGTTCCAA
Source organism: Chroococcus sp. FPU101 (assembly GCF_017312365.1). GTDB lineage: Bacteria > Cyanobacteriota > Cyanobacteriia > Cyanobacteriales > Microcystaceae > Chroococcus. Next base: position 5,472 of record NZ_BLJI01000066.1, on the reverse strand, counting down.
CTTCCTGAGCCGCGACGATAAAGTTACAGCCCCATTTCCGACCGTGTACGGGAATAATCCCTGTTTCTCGTGCAAAAGGCTGAAACTTAAATAAAACGGTTCCCTCATCGATAATGAGAAGCGATCGTTTCGCGCTCAGTGTTCCTCGATAGAGTACATTTAAGCCTGACATGGCATAAATCAAGGAATCTAAATTCTCAGCAACGTTGGTTAACCCGATCACCATCACGGAGACGTTGGTATCAAACGAACTAATGCCATTAATTGAAGTTCCTAGAGGAGTTCGCAGCACCCCCCGAAGTTGAGTCATGATTAAATCGATCGTATCGTTGACCAGATTCGAGCTTCGTTCTTTTTTGCTGATGTAATCGTCGAACCAGTTTTCAGCATACTGAACGAAATTCTGTAAAATGGGCATTTTCTGATAGTCATCCGACCCAAATCCTCCCTCGATCGCATGGCGATATCGCTCAGAGATTTCAGGGTTAGCGTGAAAATCGTCGTAGCATTCGGTCAGAAGAGAAATCACTAAGGTTTCCCGATCAGGGTTTTCTGCAAGACCCATGACCAGCGCACACAGGAGGCGAACGTGATTTTGGAGCGCGGCCTGCTTTCGTTCCCTTAGCTGTTTGGGTGATTTTATGTGGCGCAGGTCGGGCATCTCGATGATATTCATCACGCTTTCCCTAACGTTGTGGTAGGCGGCCTTGACTCCAAGCTTTTCTAGAAGTGGAATCAAAACCGTATAGGTGGAAGACCCATCGGGACGCGGAAAATCAAAAATGACCGAAAGGTTATCATAAGCTAAGTTTTCAAAGATGGGTTCTAGCAATAAGATGGATTTTCCCGAACCCGATTTGGCGATAACAGCAGTATGGTTTTTCTGGTTGGCAATATCGATATAGATTGGGGTATTTAGCTCTTTTGAAACGACTAACATTCCTTTTTTTTGGGCGGGTTTGACCTTGACCAGTGGAACCAGTGGGAGAGCTTGGTAACTTAAATATTTCTGGCGACGGTGATCGGGTTTAGTCAAAAATGCTTCCCACTCAAAAGGCCAAGTTTGAAACCAGATGTGTTCAATGTTATTCTCAACTCGTTCAATTGCCCCATTACTGGCAAGCTGATCGATCAATTCACTAGCATCTTGATTAAGTTGTTCGGGGCTATCACGGGTTAGCCAGATGCCCACGCTGCACCAATAGGGAATATTATTATCTTCGAGTAAATCCCTCGCATTGATCGCCTGTTCGCGTCGTCGCATTGCCACGACATCGACCGTTTGTTTTTTGGCCGCTAGGGCCTCACGCTTGACGGAATTGGAGATAATTCGATCAAGCTGAAGCATTTCAAAGCCAGAGCGATCAGAGGTTAATTCGCAAACCACTCGACTGTCATAAAGGGGTATGCTGGTTCCCGATAGAGTTTTCAGCATGAAACGGAGATAACCCCGTGCCACTGAATCTTTGTCTTTCGGGAAAAGGCGCATCTGTCCTAGTCGAATAAAACAAGCGTAACGCTCAAAGCTGGGCAGGTAAAGGTGACGGCGATCAAAACGAGGAACGGGGGAGATGCCTCGTTGTGGCTCAAATAAAACGCCTAGTGAATGCGTTCCCATCTCGTTGATAACATGATGCAAACCCGTTTCATCGTAAACGATATACTGAGGAATTTCTGGAATTGGTTGAACATGAAGTTCGAGATAATCTCTTGCCCATAAATTGTCAACATTCAAAGTCCGAACCCGCATCCCGAAACCAGCATTGGATGAAAGTAGAGAATTGACCTTTTTGTAAGCATATCGGTAAGCGTAGAGGATTGCTTTTTCCCAGGCGGCTTTTGAATCAAATTCTGTTTTATTAAAACTACTGATTAGCGGTTGGGTTTTAGAAAGGAGATCATCAAGCCAGGATTGAGTGGTGGCATAATCTCCCCCCAGAGAGACGCGATACTTAGCATAGATAGTGATTCGAGATTGCAGAAGGCGACCCTCACTAGCTAAAGCTCTAGCCCTCCTTGCGCGTGATTTGATGATTTCTTGGCTTAAAGGATCGTGATCTTTAAACTTCAGCAAATTAGCCTGCATTCTCACGTAATCTTCACAGGTACATTCAATGTCATCATAGATTTTAAAGTCGATGTCACCTGGAAGAGAATTGAGTGCATTAGTACAATTTGAGACGATCGATAAAGCCTGCTCATGGGTCACTGACGGATCATAGCCACCCACTTCCCAAGCAAAAATAAACATTAACTGTGGGCCTTTCCACAGCAGGTAGTAGCCCGTTTTTTTGCCATCGAGTTGAATCTGTCCGTAAGTGAGAAATTGGAATTTTTTCTCGATGTGATGATAGTCGTGTTTTTTTCCTTTAACTTGATAGGTAGTCACGGCTCTCCTGCTTTGTTTGGGGATAGGAATCCCTGCTTGATTGAAATCTAGAGAAGGTTCAGAGGCGATGTATTGTTTAGGTCGTCTCAGCCGTTCAAAAAAACGACTGGGATCATTGCCCGTTAAAGTCCAGAAATATCCATAGATGCAAGCAAAAATCACTAAGCCTTGCATTGGATTTCTGATAATAAAAGGGACACAGAACAAGAAGATCAGAGCGAAAAAGGGAAATTGCTTCGGGGAGACAAACCCCAAGCCCAATGCCGTTCCGATCATCTCATTAACTCGTCCATCGGCTAGATCTTCTTCTTTCATGAAAAATCTCTTGTAAACTGAACTGACAAAAAAAAGGAGATCCAAAAAAGTTAAACTTTCGTAGGACAGCCTTCGACAGGATATAACTGATGGTACAAATTCTAAATCTATTAATGAAGCTGTCCTACAATGGCTGCGAATTTCCATCGGAGAATAAAATCTAGCAGGAATTTAATTCTCCCGTTTGTCTTAAGTAGTTGTACCAGTACCGACCATTACGCCAATGATGATTGTTGCGCCTCCTGCAAAAATTAAGAAGCCCATTAAGGGATCGAGTACCGTTGAGATGGGTTGCCGTTGATAGCCAATCTGGAAAGCAATATAGCCAAGCACTCCCAAAAATCCCAAGAGTAACGAAATAGTCAAAAAACCGACAACTTGGCAAATCAGAGTGCTTAAAGTACCCCCCCCAATACCCCCAAAGGTTACGGACGCAAATAAAGAACTAATAAAGTTAGTTACACCCGCAAAGAGTCCACTAGATGAGCAAGCTCCCCCAGTCGCTTGAGCAAAGGCTGGAGTCGCAACTAAGGTGGCTAGACCTGCATGATAAAGAGTTAAGATCCAGGGGGAGTTGCCTAAATATTGCCGTAGTTTGGCAAAGACAAAGGCAGCGAACATTGAAGCCCAGAGAAGTAAATTAGCCGTAATTAAGAATTGACTCTGGGTGCAAATGCCCATTAGGGCGAAGATGCCCATCGAAACTGGCCATTTTGGAAGAAAAGTTTTGATTTCAGGAGGGAGTAAATTAGCCCAAAGACGATCAAAGCTGGTCAGTCGAATTCTTTTGGTTCCAAGAGATTGAGTAGAAGGCTCGTTAGGATAAGTTGAGTGCATAGAATTATTCCTGTTTTTAAAGATGACCTACTTAAGAAATTGAGCAAGGAAAAATTAAGCTTAAATCACGAGGATTTAACTATCTCGCTGCGATGGCGATTTCCCCGTATTCCCTGTCGTTTTCTATGGCGAGTGAAAGTAGTAACTAAAAAACAGAATAACTCGCTCTCAAAATCCTGCAAGAGCCTATTAAAATGGCATAAAATGACAAAAGAGGACAGAAAGTGACAAAGCCAAAAAAAGCGTGACAAAAAAGGTTATTATTTAAAATAAGTGTTATCAAAACTTTACAATTACTAACCAAAAGATTGATTTGATTGAGAATTGTCCCGACATTTCTCTAAATATTGCGTGTAGTGTTTAGAGGTATAAAAAGGCCTTTTGCTCGGCTTATAGTAAGGAACAAGCCAACCGTTTTTCGCCCATCTGTTCAAAGTTTTTGTCGAGCAGCCAATCCGTTTAGCAAATTCGACGGGGCTATAGATCACTTCTGATTCTGAAGGGACTTTCTCTGGCTCAAGGGAAGGGTTCATCATTGAAATCTTGTAAATCAAATAATAAATAAAGGTGATATCTACAAATTAACCTATGAAGAAAGACTGTGTGCGAAGAGTATTTACAACATCGGGCTTTCTTGATCGCTTCAAGAGTCTCTAATAAGTGAAAGACTTCGTTGTGACTGCCATAACTCGACAATTTTCTGACATTGCTCAACGTCAGGTTCTGCAATATAACAAATTAAGTTTAGTTCATCTCCCCATAATAATAATTTTGGATTATTCATGAAACAGAAAATTACCGCTTCTCCACTTTCGGTTGTTAATTGCAAATATGTTTCTAACAATTTATCAATCGTCTTTTCTTCCTTTAATTCTTCCCTATATTCGGAGTGGAAAGCGAAAGAGGTCTTAGCAACAACAGGCCAGTCCAGCCGCCATTCGGGAGAGGGAGGGAAGGCGAACATAGCTGTTACATCTTTCGGCAGCTTTTTCTTAAACTGCGGTGAATTTGGATAGCCACAAAAAAGCCAATGGCGATCAAGTTTATGCCAAGAATCCTGTTTGGGCGATTTTTCTTTAACTTTAGCATTGGACGGACGAACGGAAATAATCTCTGGCTTCGGTAAGCTGGCGATAATTAATGGCTCTGAGTTTGGAGGTAAGGGAAACAAAGCGGATTCGGCTGGAAGCTTATCGTCTTTTTTAAGATACCGCTCAACGATCGCTTCTGCTACATCAATGGTTATGGTATCTCCCTTTTGCACCCTCTTGAGGGCTTCAGATCTAGCTTCTTTTGGAACATCTTTTTTGGTGAGGTGATATAAAGCCATGTCCTGAAAACGCTCAAATTGAGCGTTTTCAAAGTTATCAAACTCATTTCTAAAAATCCGCGCGATCCTCATCCAACGCTTGAGCGTTGGATAGGACAGCTCGACTGTTTTGAGAAGATCTTCTTTTAGCCAATCTAAAAATTTACCATGACCGACTTTTTCTTTCACCTCAAGGGCAATCATCGCCAGTCGATATTGGCTATGAACATAATCTCGGTAAGCGGCGATCGCTTGCTCGGTTTTCTCTTTCAAGAATGCCTCAGTTGAATCTTCGACAACTACAACTGGAGTATTAGATAAAGGTTCTCCTGATAACTGTGATCCATTGGAACGATCAACACTCAGCGTATTTTCTGTTTGCGCTTTCCGTTTCCTAGTCGTTTTCTTTTGGCTACTTGATGCCATGTGTTTTTGTTGATCGCCACCCAAAAAGTAGTTAACAAGAGTTAACCAATCATAGCATTTTTAGGGCAACGACGGCGACTATGAAACTAATGAACGCTCCTCAAAAAGGCTGTCCATTATGGTCAAGATTTTCCTCCAGGATCGAACTTTTAGACTCAGGTACTTTGGCTTGCCATTTAATACCAATTCATTAAAT
>NZ_BLJI01000065.1 GCF_017312365.1 Chroococcus sp. FPU101 | reverse complement strand
GACATTTCTTCTTGATCTTCCTTTTCTTCTTTCTATTTAATTTTACGCTACAATTCGCAACTTGGTATGAGCGACTAACTGTAACTGTGAGGCATCAGGTTGCGCTTGAATCAGATAGTTGTTGATTTCTTGGGGTTTGTGTTCACTCAGCCAGAGAAGACGGTGCAGGATATCAACCTGTGTGGCAGGATGACCGTTAGAAATGCCTAAATCTTCAAATGCTCCCCGTTCTTGATAATCTTTTAGCTGAACTTGGTTTCTATCCTTTTTCACTAAGGCTATCCGACCATCGGTTAAGCTGTTGGCTCCTACTAATTCTATACCGACACCTCTAGCTAAGGTATTTGCTTCATCGAATTCAACAACCGATTCACCATATTCATAGCGTCCTAATATGTAATACTGTGTGGGTTTATCGACTTTAGAAATTCCTTTTTGGTCACAGCCTAAAACTTCTTTGAGTATAGTTTCAGCAACTTCTTTTTGGACTTCATTAAGGAAGGAAGTAGCATCTAATTCATCGCCATTGGGAAGTTCAACCGTTTCATACTGAGTATAAGCCCGAAGTCCCGCACCAACACAAGCAATGACTAAATCTGCACCGCTTACCCCTTCGGCAATAAGGGTTTTGACTCGTTCAGAGATGATGGCTTTGAGTTGCGGTTGTACATCCATTGCGTAGTCACCGACTATTGATGTAGTGCGTTTGCGGGCAACTAAGAAGATACTAGAGGCAAGAGATGCCGAATTGATTGCACATAGTCTTCCTGTTCTTTCTGTATCGAGTGGCCATGCTTCTGTAATTGTAAATCCTGCACGTCTGAGAGAATCTATTAAAGTTGCCCATCCAAAAGTAGTTTTATGAGCATAAACAACAGTCATGATGCCATCACTTTTTAAAACTCTATTGGCTTCACAAAATGCTTGGTGCATCATATCTTGATAAGCTTTTGCTGCTTTTATCTTATCCTTTTCATGCCGATGAGGTGCCATAATAGCTTCTTGCTTTTTAGGTGTTAATTGTCCTGAAAAATGCTCAGGATAAAGATAACCAATTGAGCGTTTTAACCAGACATAAAAAAAGTCTGATAGATCGGCATAAGATATAGAATCAAAATAGGGAGGATCTGTGATAATTGCATCTAACAATTCTTTTTCTAAAGGTAGTGTCATTGATGACGTTCGATATAGTTGAGATGGACGACCACTAAATAATTCTCTATTAATAAATTGTAGAATCCAATTTAAGGCACCTTTAGCATTTCCAGACGCATTTCCTAAAGGATTAATTTCTGAAAAATCCCAAACCATTGGTAAAGCTTGACGTGAAAAAGTATTACCAATCAATTCAGCATCACTAATCCAACGAGTAACTGAACTGTTGTAATCACTCAACCGATCACATAATATTCCTAAATAAGTAACGATTGCTTTTGCTAATTCCTTATCATATTTCTGCTGCAGCATTTCCTCGTATATTATGCGTACCCATTTGATAAAGGTCATCAAGGAGAAAAGCTGACGAAAAGTAAATAAAATTTTAAATTTATACATTCCATACAAGGGTACTTTAAAATTTAAAGTGTCGTTACTTTCAATAAGTTCATCAGGTACAGTTAAACCTGTTTCCTCACAAAGCTTATTTAATCGTTGTTTAATTGCTCTTTCATCAGGAATATATTGTTGATAATCATTACCACTTAGATAAACTTTTCCTGACTCACCACTTTTTGTACAAACAATCGCCATTAATTGATGATTTATTCTGTTTGCTTTACCTTCAGTTTTTACATGATCGTTTTTAAAGGTTGTTCCACAGTGGCGACAAGTAGAATTACCTCTTGAACTGCCTGCTTCTGGATTAAAACCTAATCCTTTTTCGGTTGTCGATTCAACGACTTTAAATTCAACTTTTTTAGTCTGATGATTGGGAATAACTTTTAAGGCAACATATTTTTTATTTTTCTTACATAGCCATGTCTGACGAACTAGAGGAACAGAAGCAACACAAGCGGGGTTAGGACATTTAACAGTACGAGTCCAGAGATAAGCTACAGGTGTAAGAGATTGAGATAAAGTTAATTGTTTGGGTTGATGAGATTCGATTAATTCTAATTGCTCTGATTTGGATTCTAAAAGTTCTCCGACTTCAATACTAGGATATAAATCGCCGATCTCATTTCTAACTTTTTCAATTACCCAGTTTCCCCATTTATCGACTTCCGATGCTAATTTTTGACCATATTTTTGAGGATAAACGAGGGTACACAATTCAATAATATGAGCAACGGGATTAAGATCAATTGCATAGGTTTCACAGCCTAATCTTAGGCTTTCTAAAGGGATAGCCCCGCCACCAGCGAACATATCCAACACTTTTGGCGGTGGAACATCCTTTAATGGTGTGTTTTCGCTTAAACCTAAACGAGTTCGTTGGGTTTCCAAAATGGCTTTTTTGGCTTTATCGATAGTCGTTTCACTTGCTTCCCATTTACACAAATCTATCATTAATTTTTTAAGTGCGGTTCGCTTTTGTGGCGTTTCGGGTGCATCGACTAAAGCCGCAAATACAGCCGCCCTAGCTGCTACTAATGGTCTTCTCGCCCACCATAGATGTAATGTAGAGATATGTCCTTTTCTAATCGATTTTTCTCTGGCTGATTCTGCTGAAATTTCTTTGATTGGAATAAAGTCTTCAATAAGGCGAGAAGATGAGTTCATAGAGTAATTATTATAATTAGTTACTCTACGAATAATTTATTAAGATGATAAAAGCGTCCGTGTTTTTTAGAATTTTTTCTATTTAACTTTATTAAAAATATGTGATTACACAGTTTACAAATAAGCCAGATTATGTTAATTATAAAAATAACTATTTTATAAAAATTTTAAATTGTTCGTTACATAATAATAAAAACAAAGAATTATACCTGTGTTGGATGAAGACTAACAATTTCTTGATATCGATTAAAATCATCAACATTAAAAGTTAGGATGTGAGTGAGTTGATGGACAAGCATTGCCGCTACTAACTTAGCATCGTGAACTTGTACGCCTTTCACTTGATATTTGCTCACTAAACTTTCCCATCGGGGATAAATATCAGGAGTATCAGGAAGTAATTGAAAAAAACTTTTGAGTCTAATAACTTCGCTTTGCGCTTCACTTACAGTATGACCTAATCCATTTTTATTAGCTGGGCGTGTGTAAACATTCCAAAATTCGATGAGATTTTGAGGAATAATATAAAGTTTGGCACCTTTTTGCTTTAATTTTGTTGTTGAATTAATCGCATCGAAATTCATAGAGTGTGTCGGATCAGCACTTCGCAAAAGAATATTCGTATCTACTAAAACGAGCATTTAGCCTCTTTCTCCGTAAATACTTTCTCGACTAATATCTTCATCACTAAGATGAGGCATATTCATCCCTCGATGACTTTCTGCCCATTCCATAAAAGCTTTAGCCCATTCTTCAGGTGTAGCTGTTTCATAAAAAGGACGTTCAGGTGCTTTTGATGGTTGATCTTCTAGCTGAATTTTAGAAGACAGTAAGGTTTTTTCTTCTAAACTCAAAGATTGAATAATTTGAGCCAATGTATCTACTAATTGAGTGTTCATGGTTATGAAAAAAGAGAGAGCATCTTTTATTCTATCGATGAAAATTGTCTTAATGCGTTTTCGTGAATCAGATACCGAGTGACTTGTCTGATTTCTTTAACTTCTCCTGCTAAAACTTTGGCTGGATTTTGAATGGTCAATAACTGAGGTTTACTGTTTTTACATCCCCAGACCACATAAAGCCAATAGGTATCGCCTAACTGTTGCGCCCTACGCCATTCATTAGCCGTCAGCGAGACTTCCTCATTAATATTAGCTCGTCCTTTAACTTCGATGCGTCTAACGGGTGCAATTGCTGTTTGTTCATCGGCAGGGCCAATGCTGCGAATATCGAAACCACTACCATCGTGTTTTTGACTAATATCTTCGGGTGTCCAACCGCGTTGTCTTTCGTATTCCATCACATAATTCATGGCGATCGCTTCGACTTCGGGATCGTTCCTCATTCCAGAATGGCTAATGTCTGGAGGTGGTGGACAGACTAAGGCTGTACCAAGATATTTGACTCGTCCTGGTCTAACCAATCTTAAGGATTCTAATTCTTTCTGTTTATTTTGATAGCGTTCATTGAGCGATCGTACTTTATTTTGGGCATTATCTCTGGCAACGCGGTACTGTTCCTCCCCTGCGGCGACTAAGCCAGCTAACTTCATCTGAGTTCGTTGCGATTCTTCAATGGCTGATTTCATCGCTTGGTGGAGGTATTCAAGACGGATATTTAATTCAAGAGCACGTTGTTGCTGTGCTTTTTTGAGCATGGGAAACTGAACTTGGGTTTTCAGCCACTTTTCTAACTCCTGCTGTTCGGTGACGCTTGGGGAGGACACGGGTCTGCCGTGCGACGGCAGACCGTGAGATGTCCGTGCAGCAATTGGAACTTCCATTCCGTCTTGATGCACAGGAGATAAGTCATAGAGGCAGTCGGTAGAAAGCAATGTTTTACAATCAGCTTTTTCGGAAACCGCACAGAGTTTGACATCAACAAGGATTTCCTTTTCTTTAAGATCTTGTCCGACAATTTGAACTTCAAAGAAATGAATTCGATAAGGAGCTAGGGTATCAGCATCGATAAATAAAGCGCATTGATAACCGATGGTTTCTGCAAGTTGACGATCTAAGCGTTCTGCAATGGCAGCAAATAGAGGATGTCCAGGTGAGAGGAATTCAGCATCTCGATGATTCGCCTCGTCTAGTTGTTCTTTGTAGAAAGTTAATTTAGGATATTTGGTTTCAGGAATGCCTAAACGTCGAATTGCTATTAGATTAAGGGAACGAAATTCTTCTTTAAGATAAGGGATACGCCATAGTCCATCGGCACGGGTTTCTAAATTAATTCCTAGAAAGTCACAAGCTCGTTTGAAAAATTCTTCGACATAGCGCGGCATTAAACGCTGTTCTTCTGAGATAAAGTCTTTGGCTTGGGTTTGACGAATTTGTGACAGATCGACATGACTGGTGGCTAGAGCAATGCCTGTCGCTTGTTCGAGTCGCTCTAGAATGGAGGGGTCAAGTTGTTCGATGATTTCTTTAGCTTTATCTTCGGTCGCTTGATTGTAAGTAGACTCTCGTAATAAGTCTTCAAAGCGAATGTCCGACAGTTGTAGTAACTGCCCGATGACATCAAATACTCTGTCTCCCATTGCTTTACGAATTTCTTCTAGTTTGGTGAGCAGTTTATCTAAGACTCGTCCTTCTACTGTATTGATCGCGACGAAATTAAAGATATAAACGTCTTTCGGTTGTCCGATGCGGTGAATGCGTCCCATCCGTTGCTCTAGACGATGTGGTGACCAGGGAAGGTCATAATTGACCATTAAATGGCAAAATTGCAGGTTTATCCCTTCTCCTGCGGCTTCAGTCGCTAGACAGACCTGTTTATAAAATTGGAAGTCTTTTTGTGCGGCTTTCCGAGCAACTGCATTCATGCCTCCATGAATTTCACAAACACTATAACCCCATTGAGTTAAATTGTCTCGCAAATAGTTCAAGGTATCTCGGTGTTCGGTAAAGATCAGTAGTTTGCCTTGTCCGTCTTTGAGTTCAGCGAATTCTGAGCCTTGCAAACAGTCTTTAAGTGCATTCAGTTTCGCTTCGGTTCCCATAGCCATCGTTTGGGCGGTTAGTTTCACCAAACGCCGTAACTCATGAACCTCATCCCGCATTTCATCGAGTTGTTCGGCGATACTGGTCGAAAAAGCGATGTCGTCTAATTCTTCATCGGAACAGTCATCGTCTTCTACTTCAGGATCGATCGTTTTGCCCATTGCTTGCAGTCGTTGAAACTGTTCATTTGGTGAGAGGTTTTCAAGTTCAGTGAGTAATTCGCTGAGGCGTTTTTCCCGTTTGCTTAAAGAACTGAAAATCGCATGGAGACTACTGGCTAAACGGCGTTGGAAGACGGTACGGGCTAAGGCAACGGCGGCTTTTCGTTTACCTTGAGTTTGTCCGAGGTAGCGGTTGATGTAAGCGGTGACTTGTTTATACAGATATTCTTCTTCCGATGAGAGTTGGAAGGGGATAGTTTTGGGAAACCGTTCTTTAAAGAGTCTGCGCCCTTCAAAATCTCTAAGTTCTTCTTTGACTCGTCGCAAAAACCAGGGACTTTCCTGTAACTGGAGAATACTGGGATTGACGCTATTAGAGATGAACTGTTCAGAGTCTAGCAGTCGTAGGAAGTTATTAAATTGGTCAACGTTGCCCTGATGAGGTGTAGCGGTTAAAAGTAAAATGCGTTCCGTGTTTTGTGAGAGTTCTTCAGCCAGTTTATAGCGTCCTGTGCGTTTTAATTCATCGCCCTGTGTTCGTGCCGAACATTTATGACTTTCATCGATGATCACTAGATCCCAGTCTACTTGTAAGACACTGGGTAGTATATCCTCTCGTTTAGCAAAGTCAATCGAGGCAATACATTGACGAAACCGTTCCCAGGGATTTCCTCCTGGTTGATTTTTAACAAGAGAGGAGTTAATCACTTCAAAGGTTTCAGCAAATTTACTCCGTAATTCATCTTGCCATTGTACAGTTAGTGGGGCGGGTGTGAGAATGAGAACGCGATCAATAATATGACGGAGTTTTAATTCTTTGATCAGTAACCCTGCCATAATGGTTTTACCAGCACCTGGATCATCGGCAAGCAGGAAGCGTAGGCGAACTTGGGGCAGAATTCTCTCATAAACGGCTTCTAATTGATGAGGTAAGGGTTTAACGCCACTCAGACTGACCGCAAAGTGAGGGTCATAGGCAAAAGCGTTTTTGATGCGATTGGCTTCAATATAGAGGAAAAAAGAATCGGGATTAACTAAAGTATTGGTCGAAACGGGTTCAGATGCGAGGATAGATTCTAATTGTTCTAGTTCTAGGAATGCTTCGCTACTACTGCCTTCTAGAGTACGAACTTTGAGGAGAATCGTTCCATCAATGATTTCAGCATCTTCAACCGTAATCGGTGCAGGAAACTGATCGCTTAAGAAAATACGTTTACCGATTAATTGTTCGACCATGCTGTGACGTAGCTTAATTTAAAGAATACTTCTATATTCTTTGAATTGGCTCGTTTTTCCTGTGATTTAGATCACGCTGCTCGTGTTTTGTCGCAATTTGACTGAAAACTCGATTGCCATCATGTTCAAGAATTTCGCTAACTTCAGTGCTAAAAACCGCTAATTTTGCAAAAAGTAAGTCTTTCCATTCTCCTGAAATGTTAGGCTGAATAAGTTTGTAATCAGCTTGATGGTCGGACGTAAAAATAACCTGCTCCTTTTCTAATTGCTCTGGAGCTATCAATTGTTGAATTCCTTCTATTAGTTGTATAAATTGCTGTTTCTCTTCTAAATTTAAAGGATGTTTAAAAATAATTCTATGTGTATGCTCGCTCAGTCCTTCATCATTTTTTTGTTGATGAGTGGGGCGAATGGTTAAATCATTTAACGAGTATTGCTGTTTCATGATTCTTCTTGATAGGGTTTAAACTCGGCTCTTTGGTTTAAAAATTCAAAAGCCGAAAGATAAAAACAAACTTGTTCGGCGGCAAACTTAACGTTAGCAATTGATTCAATTCTAGCATCTCTTTTTTCTAAAAGATAATTGAAGTCTTCAACAGATAGCAACATTTCAATAACTGTACAACCTACTCCTTCACCACCAGGAGCTAGAGAAGCGAAAAACCAAGCGACTTCTGGTTCAAATGACGTATACCATCCTGTCCCTAATTGGACTGGCTGTTTTTGTAAAGCCAGTAAACGCTGTGCATTCAAACCATTATTGAGAATGTCTAAAGCACTATAAACATCTGTTCCATGATAAAATTTCAGTAAATTTGGTGACACCTTAGTTAACGCTTTTAATCATTAATTGGAGACATTTTCTTCAATCAATTCCTCAAGTTTTTTGAGCAATGTTTGAGCTTTTTTCCATTTCTGTGGATCTTTCCAGAGTTGAGCATTTTTAAGTCGTTGATAGGTGTCGGATAAAGTTTTTTGAGGCGTAATAATGGGAGTCGATGCAGCCTGGCGTGAAAGCGTTGTTATTTCTTCTTTGATTTGACTTAGAGATAAGCTTTGAGTAACGGCTTTTTCTAATAAATCTCTTCGCTGTTGTGGGTCTTTGAGGGAAGCGATCGCTTTGGCTTTGGTGTAATCAATCTGTCCTTGATTGAGTGCATCTTTAATCTCATCAGGAAGTTTGAGCAGAGGTAGGCGATTGACACGAAAGCTATTGGGGGTAACCCTTCCGAGTGTGGTAAAAATCGACTCTAGCTGTAACCATTGTTCACTGTGCATAACGTTATGCACAGAGTCCCGTTTTGGATGAGCCGTCAAATTAATGAGCGCAATAACTTCATCAGATGTAATCTGTAGTCGATTAGCCAGCAGTTGCAGAATCGCTTCAGTTTCTTCAACTGGGTTGAGGTCTTCTCGTTGTAAGTTTTCAAGTAAGGCAATCTCCCAGGCTTCTTCATTACTAAAAGTCCGAATGACAACAGGAACGGTGTCAAGGGCTAGGGTTTGAGCGGCTCGATAGCGTCTTTCTCCAGCAACAAGTTCGTAATGCTCATCATCTAGAGGACGAACAATCAAAGGTTGTAAAATCCCTTGTTGTTGGATAGAAGTAATCAGACTCTCTAGCTTTTGGGGATCAAAATACCGCCTCGGTTGTTGGGGAGGAAGTTGAATCGATTTTAGGGGAATCGATTGAGGTGGTGGAGCTTCGTCATCGGCTCCAAAAAGCAGATCAATGCCCTGGGTATTGATCTGGTAGGGTTGTTTTGGTGTTTTAGAAGTCGGCATTAGCGTACAAGGAGAGCTTGAGCAATATCGTTTAACAAAGAAATCGTCGGGTGTTTCGGTTGATAGAGAGCAAGGGGTAAATGAGCTTGAACCGCATCAGCAAAGGCAATTGAGCGAGGAATAGGATCAAAGACTGGCGCGAGGGGAGAAAGTTGCTCTTTAATCGCTTGTAAACTCAAAGCATCTTGTGAAGTTCTTTGATCGTATAAAGTTGGGATAAAGCCTGCTAACGCTAAAGATTTATTGGGCTTCTTTTTCACTCGACTAACGGTTTTAAGCAGGAGTTCTGTACCTCGTAGGGCTTTGTAATGAGTTTGGATGGGAACTAAGACATGAGTGGCAGCAACCAGGCTAATGTAGCTTAAGATGCCCAGAGAAGGAGGGCAGTCGAGCAGGATGTAATCGTATTTCCCTTCCACAGGTTCTAGCGCGTCTTTTAGGCGAAGATCTCGCAAATCGGCGGTGACTAATTCAAGTTCGGCACCGCTTAGGTCGATATTAGCAGGAACCAAATCAAGTCCATGAATTGAATGAATCGGTAAAGGGGCATCGTGAAGAATCGAATGATAGAGAGTTTGGTCAAGTTCTGAAGGTTCCAGTCCCAGAAAAGTCGTGAGGGAGGCTTGGGGATCAATATCGACTAAGAGAACTTTTTGCTGAAGTTGACTGAGAGAGTAGCCCAGATTAAGAGTGAGCGTGGATTTAGCAACGCCACCCGCTTGATTGAAAATAGCAATGATTTTAGACATATCTATCCAAAAGATACCTGAAAAGGCAACAAAAAGAAATAATCTCGAAAGCTTCTTTAAATAATGGTTCCAGCGATTTTGAGCCAAAAATATAAAAAATCTAGAACCCGAAACGTAAAATTCATTAAAACCGTTGAACGCCTAAAACAATAAGGATTTTCGGCTGATTTAATCAGTAAGAGTCCCTTCACATTATTTAACACCAGAAGGTACTAAAAGGGTAGTGATTTTAACTGGCTCAAAACGGTATTAAAGAAAAAACAGTTGTTGAGGAGATTCGATGATAGCAGTGACAAGACGGCGCACGTCTATGAATTTATGGTCAAGGCTTTTAAAAAAGTTCACCCTTAGCCAAGTATTGCTTTTCAGTTGGGCGACGATGATGCTCAATTTATCGCAAATGCTGCTCAAAACGGGCAATCTTAGTCCAACTGCACTGATTGGCTACTCGATTTTTCTCGTCTCGATTCTGATGTGTGCCTATCTGTATGCGTGGGAAAGTCCGCGCCGCCAACTGGTACGTTTACAAAGATTACTAGATCGAGTCGGACTTTGGCCAATCGCCTGGTTAGTGAGTTTTATCGTTTTTCTTCTAGATGGCATCAGTGTACCCGTGTTTGCTGGAACGACAACACCAACGCCTTCTCTTTCGTCTGGCTTTTTCTTTACTAATATCCAAACCAAGATTAACGGTATCTTTGCTGGAACGAACGCGGCGGCGATTGTTCCAATTACCAAATTTGGCTTTGGCGTGCTACAAGTGCTGTTTATTGTCTATATCGCTTGGGCGGTATCTAAAGTGATTGGATCATCCCGCGAAGAAGAGGATTGGAAGCAAGCGGCTAAAACACCATTAATCGTGGCGGCGGGTGTCTTCGGTGGTGATTATGCGATAGGACTGGTCTAGAACCGATGCCAACTTACCGCAATTTAGATAAATCGCCCCGCATCTTTTTTATGCCAGGAGATCAGATCTTTCCTTGGGCCATTATTTTTGGATTGTCTTTTGTCATCTTAAAAAAAGTCCTGGGATTATCGTGGATTTGGGTCATCGTCACCAGTGGCTGGGGAATGGCAACTTGGTGGGTTCTGACCTTTGGCGGGATGTACGCTTTCTTTGGGCGGTTAGTCGAAACGCCGAACTGGACAAGAGCGATCGTTCCCTATCAATCTGTATTGTCCTCTGGGGAAGCTCAAAGTCAGCGAAAACGAAACCGTCGGTTATTGGATGAGTAGGTCAAGGAAATGGTCAAAATCGGCTCAAAAATCATTACAGACCCACTTCGAGGGAAAAAGCAAAAGCTAACGCCCTTTGAAGATAACTTTCACTTGTTGACTTTCCTTCAATATCTAGATGGTGGTCGAGAAGTGGGGGCAACCTTGTTGCAGCCCCATAAAAAAGAAAGTTTTCGGGTGGTTTTTGGGTTTCGTTGCCGAGGAATTGCGCCGATTCTCTCTGAAGAAGAAGTATTTAATGTCTTTGCGGGGCTCAAGTCATTGAATGATCTTCCTTTAGGCGAATCGCTAACCATTCATTTCGGACAATTTATTGATGACTCAACTCGACAGGCTCAACTGACTGAGTTAATGAGCGAGGCAACGCCAGAATTACGGTTGCTGCTTGGAGGCGCGGCTAAACGAACAAGAGAATTGACCGAAGCGGGGATTCGGAAAGTCAATTTTTTAAATTTGTTCGTTACCTATACCGTCGATGAAGGCGTTGAACCCGACAAGGGCGATTTCTTTGACCGCATTCTAGCAAGCGGGGAAAAAACATGGTATCAGCTAATACCAATTATTGAAAAATA
>NZ_BLJI01000064.1 GCF_017312365.1 Chroococcus sp. FPU101 | reverse complement strand
CATTTAATGAATTGGTATTAAACTATCGGCTGCTCAAGACGACTGTACCTGAGAATATCGCTGTTGCTGAGGCGATCGCTCATGCTGTTCCTGTAACGGTCTATGCTTCGAGTTCTACTGGAGCAAAAGCTTATAAGTCACTAGCAAAAGAATGTTTGGAGGTATGGAAATGACCACTAAAAAGAAATTAGGAGGACTAGGAAAACTCAGTCAGTTTTCAGGGATTAAAGCAACCGAACCAATAACCGATGTTGAGATAGAGAGCAAGAAAGAAAGTGAAGTTGTACAGGAGGCGATCCCGCAGGGGTCTGCTTTGCAGCGCGTTGATGACACACCGCTCACTCATGTAGCTATTTCACCGAGTACAGAAAAGTTAGTCAGCATCAATATCAAAATCACCAAAGCTCAGAGGGATTGGTTAGGGTTGGTGGCCAGTCAGGTAAGAGACAATAACACCGAACCTGTTCTCCCCAATGAACGGGTCTACCCTCAGCATTTAATTGGGATGGCGATCAAGTTGTTGAAAGCGGCTGAGGTGGATTGGAGTCAGGTTAGGAATGTTGAGGAGTTGCGGAAAGCTCTAAACCTATAAAGGAATTAGACTATTAAGCCCTAAACTAACGGCTCAATTCAGCGGCGGCAGATAACCTTTGCATCTGTATCAGCGGCTCTCGACCGTCCGCTGCAACCGAATTGTTGGGCTGTGCTTTGGCACACAGTCTAAAGCAGTGCTACGCCGCGTTTCCTGCTGACTTCTTATGCCGCTGCGACTCAACCAGCATCAACAAGGACGGAGGGATTAATAGCCAAAACCCCGAAATTGGCATGAGAAATGCGCCAAATGCTGAGGTGAGCAGTAGGTTCCAGCCCAGAAAAACAGGCAATCGAACATTGTGTTCTTGCGCCCAACAACACAATTGACCCAAAGTAAAAACTAATGGGCTTAACATCAACATCCAAAAGGCAGTACCTCGATCAAAGTGAGGATCTACGGCGTTGAATACGCCATTACGAAGAATATCTGACCAAGGTTCAAAATAATACAAAATGTCACCTAGTCCATGAATTACGCTGATTGCAATTAGCCAGTACCCACTGACTCGAAGTAAAGGAATCGTTCTATTTTGTGCAACAAACATGGGAAATCTCCTTAACCCTTTTTTGGATACGCTACCGTATGTTTAAATATTAGTATTCACCGAGCATCAAGTCAATACGCCACCGTATGGTTAAAAAGAATGAGATCTCAAAGCTTGGACGACAGGACTGGATTGAGTTAGGGCTAAAAGTTTTAGCAGAAAGCGGAGTTGAGGCAGTGCGCGTTGAACCGCTTGCTAAATTGCTGGATGTAACGAAAGGTAGCTTCTACTGGCATTTCAAAAACCGAGAGGAACTTGAGCAAGCAATTTTGCAAGATTGGGTTAGCCGAGAGACTGACGGTATTATTCAGGAAGTTGAAGCGGCAGGTGGTGATGCCTCTGCTAAGTTGCTTCACTTGTTTGAACTAGCGATTCAAGATGATGGTCAGGTGGAAAATGCGATTCGAGCTTGGGCAGTCAATGATGCTAAAGCCGCTGCCGTGCTTAACCAAGTTGATCAGCGTCGTTTGGGTTACACAAAAAATTTATTCTTAGAAGTTGGCTTTACGCCATTTGAAGCGATGGTGCGCGCTCGGATGGCTTACTACTCGCTAATTGGCGAATACACGCTAGGCACTCGAACTAATCAATCAGAACGATTAGCAGGAGTGCGACTTGAACACATGATTCTCACACGTCGAGATTGAACATCAAATGCTCCGCAAACAATATCGAAGCACCGTCCTCACCGAAATGTAAAGCAGCCCAACTATTGATTATGTGAAAACATTCCGTCTATTCACCCTATAGAGGATATGAACAAGAAACTTTCTGGTTATTCTCTGATCGCCGCTCATGGAAGTCTTTAAGTCTCACAGCCTCTTTTCTTATATTTACTGCGTTCGGCGTGTTTGCTGCACTGTCGAACTTCTTACTTTATTGTCTTAAATATTTAATTTTAAAACTCTTAAAATTTTCTTAACTGGTGCTTTTTCCTCCTCCCAAATCTCTCAAAGGCTCTAAGAGTGATCGCTTTTGAGTTTCAATCTTTACCCCTTAACCGATGACTTTCAAAATTTCTGAAACTGGTTGATTTGATATGATCGCCTCCCTCACCTCCTCTAACTTCTCACGAGCGACCAATCGCTTAAAGATCTTCCACCGACCGTTAACCTTCTCATCCCAACAGTAAGCCCAGAACCAGTGATCGGGATTGTCTGGATCACGTTCTCCTACTTCCTTCGGATAAGTTTTCACAGCCCTGTATTTATCCTTTTTTGTACTGAATATGAGAGTACACGCTTCGCTTAGTAGTGGCTAACAGTATTTTGAGATTATGATAAGTCGCTCTCGAAAAGCGTTAACTTGACAAGATCAGGAAATGAACAAGGGTGAAAGCCACGCACGTTACTGACTCAGCATTCTGATAATTTCGTCATTGAGTTCCCGAAAAACATATCGTGGACTCACCTCATCAAGCATTTCGACAATCTGCTTTGTCTGAGCAACCGTGAGTTCTTTGTTGCCCGTCAGCGACTCCAGCTTGACCCTGATCACATGATCTCGGATCTCATCTACAGAAGCTTTATTAGCAACCAGATCGGCAACGATTTTGCTCGATTTGGCAAATTGAATGAAATCTTTATTCAAAAGTTCGTAGGACAGTTCACCCTTTTTATTCGTGTAGGCTTTGACAATCGCCTCGTACTCAGCACTATCGACTGTAGCAAGTTCTTCTGGTGACTCTTCAAGCGGCTCGACGGCTTCTTTGTTACCACTGAGTTTCACGGCTCCCCGTCGAGAATAGGGCATACCCGATGTCAGTTCGATCGCCTCTTGAAATGCTTCAATCGGAAACATCTCTAGATTGGTATTGGCCGAAGGTTCGGGGGTGCCTGTACGTCGGTTAACTGTGGCTAGTCCAGGTTGGGATGTATCATAACGTAAAATGACAATCCCTGGTTTTCCATCCCTAAGCTTCTGGCGATAGGTCGCCGCCTCTAAGGTAGACAACTCAACTATTTTTGTTCTAATCACGATTGCACCTCCTGAAAATGATCTTCTTCATTGACTATTTCAGCATTGACTAAAAACTGCATTTAGTTCTCTCGCTCAGAAATGGCTGTCATAATTGTACTTAATACATCCTCAAATAAATCAATGTAGAGTGAGAAGGTGATCTCACTTGCGTCTTAGAAGGATTGGTTAGGGATAACAACACTGAACCTGTGCCACTCAGTGAACGGGTCTATCCACAGCATTTAATTCGAGTGGAAATCAATATCTAGTCAAATTCAGCATCAGATGGAATTTGGACAGAACGAGTAGACACGGCACCACCTTCTGAGAACTTAAAATCGATTTGTACATCATGAATCGATATTCCTTCTGGTAGTGTAATAAGATCTCCTTTAGCTGTTTGGCAGTCAGTAGTATCAAATTGATCAGCCGTACAAACACGAATTGCTATAGCGGGGTGATCATACCATTGACGAGTTCCCCAAAATTTATTCATGATATTTGTTGCATGACGGATTTTAACTTGTTCATCTCGAACCGTGACAACAACCCATTCCTCTCTATCAGCATCCCCTGGCGAAAAGAAACCCCACTGATTGGAGTTACCTACAGCAGCATCTCTTAAACGGATTTTGTAAACTCGTTCTTGTATTGAAGCTGAATTTCTTGAGTTAAGTGTCTTTTTAGGGTTCTGTTGCCTCCACTGAGCGCAGTATTCCTCAGTAAATCCGTAGCTTTGAGGGTTTTTACAAATATATTCATAGTTGATGTTTTGAGCTTGAGCATTAATTTCTAATGCTGTTAGCAAGAAAACCGATGACAAAAGAATAATAGGTTTTGACTTCATGAATTATTTTTACGAGAATCGTCAAATTTTTATGGCTACCTAAAATATTCCCTAGTCTGGTCAAAAAACGATCATAGAAGTGTTTTGGCGTTTTTGAATCTTTATTCTGACACCCCTAATGAGGTAAAGCTAGCAAGAGGTTTAGCCATAAATAAAGTTTCAGCGTGTCAAATTGGTGAATTTTTGAATTGGCGAAAATTCAGTATAGTAAAATTGCTAAATCTGAAACAGCGATCGCAACATTGGTCAGGGATAACAACATCAAACCTGTACCACCTGATGGATGGGTTTATCTTCAGCATTTGATCGGGGTGGCGATCAAGTTATTGCAGGGGCTGATGTCGATTGGAGTCGGATTAGGAATGTTGAGGATTTACAAGAAGCTCTAAACCTATAAAGGTATTAGACTATTAAGCTCTACAGAGGAAATGAGATCTAACAACCAAGATAAGCGGCAGCCAGTAACCTATGCTACAAGACCAACTACCTCTGCCAGTCCGCTCCAATCGGGTTGTCAGGTCGTAATCCGCGTGGAGATAAGTAAATGGAACTCCAGAGGTAGCGTTGTCTCTAGCAGGGTTCATCAAAACAGATAATTCCCTTGATCTTTTCGCCAGCGAGAGTACCTGCTCTTTTGGCTACATCAAAGTTATCCGCAACACTCATTACAACAGCTACTGCCTGAAGACCACTCCCTCTGCCAATACAGGTAATTGAAATGTAGGCTCCGTCTTTCTGCCCAGCAACCTCTAGGTTATTACTACGTACATTAGTAAACCCCAGCAGTCTCGCCGTATCTCTGGCAAAGGCATAACAAGTCGCCTCTGAACTTGTCTTTACGGTTGTCTTGTAAAAGAATAATGCTGCGCCATTTACGGCGGACGTACCAAGTAGACCGACAGTGGTCATTGAGGCGATTGCCGCGAACGATAATAAGGGATTAACTCGCATGATAGATCTCCCGATTTTTAATACAGTCGTGAAACTAAACAATAGAACCTCTAAGGTAAAACTCCTTTGCCCTATCACCACATCATGACAGCAACTTTTTCATCTTGTTGATAATAGACGCGGACTCTCAGGACATATTCACGACCGACAAATAGCTTAACCCTGAGAGTAGCATTTCTGGCTTCTCCGCTATCGTCGTCAGCATCAGTATAGCGAGGCTCACCATCAATTTTCTCGAAAATCCCTAAAACAGAATCTGAAAGGCCAAAGGTAGCAAAATTATACTCTCGCGTTGCTTCAGGGATAACTTTAAAATTTTGTTGTCGGTCAATTCCTACTTCTAAAGGAATTGAGACAAAGGGAGCTAGCTCAATTTCCTGCTCAGGTAGTAGAGGATAAAATTTTAAGGCAACTTCTTTGTCTTTTGCAGATAAACTGCCAGCCGGTTGTATTCCTCTCATATATTCAGGGGGAGATTTGATTAGACCAGCACCAAAGGGATAGTGCATAACTGAATTTGGATCCCAATTTGAACCTTCTACTGCACTAGGATCGAGTTTGCGAATAATGTTATTGAAAGTTTTTGTCCGATCCCACCGATTAGGGGGTTTAGCTAATTCAGCATAAACTTTTTCTTCATCCCAAACAATGCCAGCATTTGGGTTTTGATGTTCGTGGGGAAAGCCTAAAGTGTGTCCAATTTCATGAATAGCCGTGTCAATTTCTCTGGGTGATCGGGTTAGATCCCAACCAAAATTCATCGTTCTGTTATTAATGGGAATATCGAGGATATCTCTGCCAAGATAAGACCATGAACCATCCCCTTTAAGAAACCCAATGCGAATTTCGGCTTCACTACGGAAGGTAACTTCTTTAAATTCTAAGCCAATACCTATCGTTTTCCAAGTTTTAAAGGCTTCCCTAACTACTGCTTTCTCAGCTTCAGAGCCAGCCCATAGCCCTTCATTAAAGAAATAGTAGTGAAGTAATGTTCCATTTAGCCATTTATTGCCAAAGAGAATTATTAGCTCTTGGCGATTTGGAGCGACCTCAGCAGTGAATGTGCGCTCAACTATTTGAGGCATGGCACAGTATTGAAATGGAACATCGGCTCGAGCCGCTACTGAAGCAGACTCTTGATTTTCAGTGTGATTTTTTTGTTTAGACATATTTTTAATTCTTTTATGAGAGGTTATTTAATTTTTAGTTATGTTGTTAAAGATTATTAGCTCAAAGGATACTTGGAAAGCCAGCTTGTGTTTTTAATTTTAAGGATATTGGTTCATGATTTGATTTTAAACTCTTGTTTTAATTTATCTACTGTTGACTCAATTTTTCTAGAGAGTAGATTCAATCCATTAAAATTAGGTTCGTTTTATTTTGATTTTCGGCGTGATTCAAACGAAGGTAACACTTTAGAGCAAGTTTAAAACCTCAAAAGACTAACACATAAAATTTTGAAAAATTAGCTTTTTTTTGAAATTGTTACCTAGAAAACTAAATTTTTGAACCGCG
This sequence comes from Chroococcus sp. FPU101, assembly GCF_017312365.1. Lineage (GTDB taxonomy): Bacteria > Cyanobacteriota > Cyanobacteriia > Cyanobacteriales > Microcystaceae > Chroococcus. The sequence goes on along the minus strand of NZ_BLJI01000064.1, from coordinate 5,927 downwards.
CCTAAATTTCTAATGAATTGTGTGATAAGCTATAAAAGTTTATCTTTTTTTATCATTTAAACACCGAAAAACAACTTTACTAAATCGTTTATCGAGATGGTTTCCAAGTTCCATCAGGTTGACAAATAAGTCCTCCGAGATCAGTCCCCGTTGGATAAGTTTTACCATCATAGATACAATCAGCATAAGCTGCTGAGGTAGTAACAATCATTAGAAATAAAGCTAGAAATACTTGTTTCATTAATTTGCTCCATTACCGATTAGAGATAATTTATCATTTTTAGATTTTACATTTTTTACTGATAGATATTTTTGGGTCTTTCTATTAATTGAGAAGGAATGATCGCATATCCTAGGCTGCCATTCTGTACCCCTAACTTATCAGCATTTGTTCGATTAATTTCGATCAACAGAGGAGATTCTGAGTTAGCTTCGAAAAAACAAGTCTTATCGGCTACTGCGATCACACGAACAGCTTCCGTACCCTTTTTACTTTCTTTTCCAACAAGTGCTAAAGGATAAAGGTCTAGGTCATTTCTATTACTACATAGTCTGGCATAATCTGATTTTAACCTTTCATTGAGTGAAAATTGGCTTTTTTTTATAGGTTCTTGACAAATTCCCTGACCTTGTCGGCAAAGTTTTTTGACAGTTTCTATGTTGTCTGTAGAAATTTTTAAATCCTTCTCTTTTCTAAATCCACCAAATTCGCCTAAAGCTTTAATTTTTACTGCATCTGCTTTTTGATTTAAAACTAATAAGGTTTCTGGGTTAGGTTCAAAATCTAAAGAGATCTCTCGCATTTGTTCTTGAAGAAAGTAATTTATAATTAACGTACTACCTACTAATGCAGCAAGACTGCCAGCTAGTTTGACTTCTACACTACCCATTTTAGTATCTACACCAGCATCAGTTTGTTTAATACCGCCTAAAAAATAGTAAACCAAAGTTGAAATAGCAGAACCAAATAATAAAGATGGTGCCAGAGGAGATGTCCGTCCATTAGGGGAACTAAGCTTAACTCCAGCCATTAAAAATAGTAAAATTAGTAAGCTAAAAAATAAATCAAAAAAAGATAAATTTTTAGATTTATTAGAATCAGAGATTCGGGATGGTGAGGGAATCGGGCTTTCAGAATCAGAATTCATGGCTTTATTCCTAAAAAGTAAATTATTTTTTTCGACATTCTTTAATAAATTTGAGTTCTATTTTTAGAACTCTTGTTTAAGCAATTTGAATTAAGTCGTCTTCTTTGATGTCTTAATAATAAAATTTTGAGTTTTCAAAATCATGTATATTTAAAGCAAACATGAAAAGATAAAAAAGCAATTTTAGTTTCAGTTTTAGCTAACGGTGATTTCCGAAATCGGTAAAGGTAATCGCCTAAAAAGTTCATTCTTCGTTGCTAAAAATTGCCGTATAATTGGATGATCTTGTCAACTTAACTTTTCACCGTCCGTTTACCTTCTCATCTCAACAGTAAGCCCAAAACCAATGATCGGGATTGTCTGGAGAGCGGTCGCCTCTACGGTCAGCGATAATAGCACCAAACCTGTGATGTCGATTGGAGTCAAATTAGGAATATAGAAGATTTGCAAGGAAGATTTGCAAGAAGCACTAAAACTATAAAGAGATTAGACTATTAAGGGATTAATCTAATTAATTAACTTTTTTTCTTCGTCAAAACAGACCTAAAAGAGCGGAGCAACTTCGTAAGCTTACAAAACTTAGATGAGCGATCATAGCTACTGATGTTTCTCTGCTGTGTCCTACTTTTAGATACTCCTCTATTGCTTTTTAATCCCATGTTGAATATACAGAAAACTTCTGCTCCAGTAACTCAGAGAGCCTCTTAGCTGCCGCTTTAGCCGCAGCCTCTGCAACTCTTAAAGCCTGCTCAGTTTCAATACTAGATGTTACCTCGTATATGAAGTAGCATTTACCATCACAAGGTGAAGCATACTCCAAAGTGAGTAGTGCATCGGTGATTTCTGTATTAGCTTCGTAAGTAACAACGGTTGCAAATCCACAGACATCTTGAATATATCCATAATCATTACGAGGCGCAATCTCTCTATCTCTTTCTGCTGCTCTTTCAGCCTCCTTCTTAGCCTCGTTAATAGCTTGCTTTACCTTTTTAAGAATGTCAGATGAAGGGATTTTCGGAGTTATATATGAAAATCTTTTTAATGGCAGATCCTCTAGACGAATTATTGATGAATTGTTTGACTGTTTTTCTATTTCTTCTAAGGACACTATCACAGTATTTTTCAAAGCTGAACGGTCATATGTAGAGTCATAAATATTTCCACCTTCATCATAGTGAGTTTTTACTGAATTGATGAAGTCTTCTGCTTCCCAAGCATCTTTTACTATCACAAGAATTTGACTCAGTTTTTTAGATTCGTTTTTTACCCATATAGGTAGCCCTCTTCTGTCACTCTGGTCAAGGTAAAATAGATTCTAAGCCTTAAACCTTTAGTAGATGGTGGAGCAGCCATGAACTTACCTAGACCAGCAGCAACAACAGTTGAATTTATCGATCAATATTGTGCGGGCTATCAAGAAATCTTTCCAGAAGTTCGAAGTTTTGAGTGTTTTAAGTGGCTTCATCTGGGAATGATTTCAGAGATAAAAAGAAAAACCTTACCAGCGATAGCAAAAGTGGTAGGAATCACAAATGCACAACCTCTACATCACTTTTTATCGAAATCGCCTTGGCTAGTAGAGAAGTTTAGAGAAAAGCGAATAGAACTACTGCTTAAAGCTTTAGGAGAAGCTAAATTTATTTTAGTGCTCGATGAGACAGGCGATAGAAAGAAAGGGAAAACAACCGATTATGTAAAACGTCAATACATTGGAAATTTATGAAAGATAGACAACGGAATCGTCTCAGTCAATGCCTATGGAGTTGTCGAAAATATGAGCTTTCCATTAATGTTTAAAATTTTTAAACCCAAAAAACGATTAAAAGAAAAAGATACTTATAAAACAAAAATCGAATTAGCGTTCATAAATTATCGAAGAGTTAGTTGAGCGGGGATTTCAGTTTGAGATAGTTTTAGCCGATAGTTTATATGGAGAAAGAGGACTTTTGAAAGTCCTAGTAGTCAGTTTCGCCGCATCGTGGAAAAATATGGACTTAAGTATGTTGTAGCTCTTCGAGAAAATCATGGAGTGTGGATGCTATCTCATGAAAAGGTTACAAGAACAAGATGGCAAAAGTTTGACCGCATTTTTTCATCTAATAAAATAGAAGTACACTATATTAGAGAAATTATTTTTGGACATAGAACTTCTTTAAGATATTGGGAAATTACGACGGATCAAGCCCTGTTGCCCCCTAATTCAACTTGGTTCCTCATGACTAATAAGACGGGAAATATTCAAAAAACTGTAGGTAATATTTATGGGCTGAGAACTTGGATAGAATATGGTTTTAAACAGTGTAAAGATGAGTTGGGTTGGGCTGATTATCGCCTAACTAGCTATGAGGAGATTGAAAAATGGTGGGAAATTGTCATGAGTGCTTATATGATGGTAAGCTTTCAGTCAGAAGTTTTTCAAAATCTTTCCTCTTGTTCAAGGATGATTAACTCACCATCCTTGCTCTTAAAATTTCAAGAACATCCTTGGTGGAATCAACATAAAGGATGGAAAAATCTCCTTAATAATCTTCGATTAATCATTCAACCGATGGTTTTTTGTTGCTTGATTACTCCTTGGTTATCGGTTTTTCCAATTCCGCCTTTAACACAAGGTTTTCTCAGACTTATTGACCTCATGAATCAGTTTAATGCCTATGTTCCTGATGGTTAACAGTTCTGTTTCAACTAACTCCTTCTCTACCAGAGTGACAGAAGAGGGGTAGACCAGGAACCTTACATTCTTCATCAGTAACAGCCCACCTCCATTCACGTTCATAAGTCCAGTCTATCCACTTATTTTTGTTTAAGTTCATCGCTACATAGCGATATTGTTCGTGTAAACCTATGCCGCAAGAAGACGACAAGCATCGAAATCCTTTTCCAAAACAGGAGTCGTCTCTAGTTGCTTCTTGATGAAGACCAGATAAACCATAAATTATAGGTCTACCATCAGCTTTGAATAGTTCTTGCTTCCGTAAAGCGATACCATAAGCCTCTACTGAGGAAGAATTACTTCTTTTAGACGCATATTCTACAAGAGCATACAAAGGCATTTCGGTAAAACATACAGTCGATTTTGAGCCGTAAATAGTGGGTTTTCCATTACGAAATGACCACCCTGATTTTATATAACCATCAAATAAAATTTTCTTTAGTACAGAATATGCACTTGCATCAGAGGCTAAACCATATGGGTGATCAAGGCTACTTTCATATGCAACTTGATCATCATATGCAATTTTATCTAAATCATGAATTATCGGTTTCCCTGTCTTATCAAAAATAAAAGGCAACGGAAAATCCTTAGTTTTAGGGTAGTGGCTTAGATCTCTATCATGAACAAAATGAATTACCCATTCCGAAAGATCAATTCGATTCTGAATTAACTGGAAACCTTCTACCTGTTCATTTTTTTGCCAATTGTCTTTAACATAACTGTGGTTAATTTCAAACATTAATCCTTTTCCTTTTGTGACTTACTTAATTAGTACATCATCAGTATGCCCAGATTCAAAGGAACAAAATGCTGCTCAAAAGCTAGTTCCTAAAAGTTTAAGAATTTCTCTAATTGGGGCTTTTTCCTTCTCCATTCTCTCTATCTCACTTAATAACCTCTGCGGTATGTCAATAGTACAGTCACAATCAAGCAAAAGGTTTCATTACCGTGTACGCTTCTAACTAATGATTTTTAAGATTTCTGAAACGGATTGATTAGCCTTGATCGCCCTCCGCACCGATTCCAACTTCTCAATTTGCAAGCCACGAAAGATATGCTTTATAAGCTTGTGCAGTTATATTCGTAAAAACATATTCTCAGATTTTTTTACATTCGAGTGGGTAACGACGGCCTTGCCAAGTAGTATGTCCAACAGCATATCCTGGTTGTCTGAGATTGAGAACCCATGGAATCGACATTGTTATATACTGGAGTTTAGACTAAAAAAAGCAGTTGGAAATACATCCGAACTGCTATTTGGGAGAAAATGAGAAATTGCTCAAAATTACTCAATCTCCCTAAAATGAACTTAGAACGACTAAAAAGATTTCGTCAAGAAGCGTACGAATTATTGGGAAAAGCTAAAGACGCAACAATGGATGGTAATGGATGCGGTTTTGGTTACTAAAAGTCTGGATTCATTTGCCGAACTATCTCTATCACCCGTATAAAGAGAGGAAATTTTCCTCATTGTATGAAGCCATAGAAGACGTACGACCGCAGCGTGATGAGTTGATGAAACTGTATCTTCGACAAATTCATATAGATAAAGATAAAAAGCAACAGATAATTCTGGCTGGAGATCATACAGCTTGGTCAAGGATTTATGCTTCTACCCTCAAAGACCGAACTTATGAGCATGGGGCAAAAGTGATTAGTGGCAAGCCGATTACTTTAGGACAGGGGTATAGTACTCTCGCTCTAATTCCTGAAGTCCAAGGAAGTTGGGCAAAACCCCTTGCGTCATGAGAGAATTACAAGTTTTGAAAATCCCTTGACCAAAGCCGCTTTTCAATTAAGACAAGTTTGTCGTGAGTTGAAGAAACGCCCTCTAAGCTTGTGGGAAGATCTTCTTTATTTTCGATGATCCAAGCTTGTCTCAGTAGTGTCATTCTAGAATTAGGTTGATTAAATGCTTGCACAATCAGATGATTAGATAATGCAGGTTTTCCTTCTGATAAAGCTAAAAGTTCTTGACTCAGTGATGTTCCGTTTTTATCCCAGTCTTGACGCGCTTTAGCATAGTCTCCTATCCACCAAGATAACGCACCACAACTTTGTAG
>NZ_BLJI01000063.1 GCF_017312365.1 Chroococcus sp. FPU101 | reverse complement strand
TTTTTTTTTTTCAAGCAGAAGACGGCATACGAGATATTGGCGTGATGGAGTTCAGACGTGTGCTCTTCCGATCTGACTTTTGCAAGAAGTCTACTGTTTCCTACCCTTGCCTGAACTGGTCAAGGCGACGGTGCAATTACTCAGTACCAACAACCATTCTTCTGAACCAGAGGCAGTCAAAGCGATCGTTGAAGGGATGACCTCAGAAAAAATGCTAATCATCGACAAGGGCGAAGGAGGGATGCCTTTATGCTACAAACCGACTTTCTTCCATACCGAACAGAACTTAGCACAGCTTCTCTTATCCCATTTATCACGTCCTGTAGCCATTGACCCAGAGCGAGTCAAGAACTGGATTGAGCGTTTTACGCAAGCCAAAGGAATGCAGTTATCTCAACAACAACTCGAAGCGGTGGAGATGGCAGCCAATTCACGAATTCTGATCCTGACTGGTGGCCCTGGAACAGGAAAAACCATGACAACGAAAGTGATCACGGCTTTGTGGAAAGCAATGGGTAAGACGTGCGCGAAGCGTGCCTACGGCATCGCACTGGCTGCCCCGACAGGACACGCCGCCAAACGACTCAGTGAAATGGCGGGACTCGAAGCAAAAACAATTCACCGCTTGCTCGAATTCGATCCCGCGACTCGTGGTTTCAAACGAGGATTAGATAACTTACTGCCTTGTGATGCACTGATTGTCGATGAAGCTTCGATGCTAGATCTGTTTCTGGCACACTCACTCATTAAGGCGATCCCGCAGAATCTGCAACTGCTCATCGTTGGCGATACTGATCAACTTCCTTCTGTCGGGCCAGGAAATGTCTTGAGAGATTTAATCGAATCAAAACGAATTCCCGTTATTCGACTCACTCAGGTTTTTCGACAAGCGGCTAGTAGTGCGATCGTCAGAGTTGCCCATCAAATTAACAAAGGTCAGTATCCTCAACTCGAAGCGATTTCTAATCAACCGCAGTCGGATTGTCTGTGGCACAATGGCGGAACTGAGCCAGAACATGGCGTACAAGTGATTGGTGAACTGCTACAAGGCTTGATCCCTCAGCTTGGTTTTAATCCTGCCACTGATGTTCAGGTACTTTGCCCAATGACAAGAGGAATTGTTGGAACTCGTAATCTTAACGGAGTACTTCAACAATTACTTAATCCTCCTAGTTTGACTAAAGCCGAAATAACTAGGGGTGGCATGGTTTTTCGAGAAGGAGATCGCATCATTCAACTGAAAAACGATTATGATCGTGAGGTCTATAACGGCGAGTTAGGAACGATTACTCGAATTGACCCAACTGAACAGGAAATGGTCATTGAGATTGATGAGAGAGAAGTTGTTTATGATTATGCTGATCTTAATGAAATTACCCTAGCCTACAGCATCACGATACATAAGAGTCAAGGCTCTGAGTATCCAGTCGTCATCTTACCTTTGTATTTACAGCATTATGTGATGCTCTCTCGTAATCTAATTTATACGGCGATTACCAGAGGGAAAAAGCTGGTCATTTTGGTGGGGTCGAGTAAGGCGATAGCGATCGCTGTTAAACAGCAGAACGAGCAACAACGTTATACTCGATTGAGGGAAAGGCTAAGTTACAATTGAAAAAAAAATTAGCCACTCTCGAAAAATGGCTGGACAAAAATCTAGAGGAGAGCCAAAAAAGTTAGACACTCATTCAAGACAGCCTTTAATCGTTCCAGATCGAGATCCAATCGATTAATAAAAAGGCAAAAACAATTTGTAATGTTAGATAAGCTAAGAATTTTTGCCTCCATTCATCAGTTGAAGCATCCAAATCCAACAATTCGGGCATGGATTCTAGGATTTTCGGATGACACAGACAACAGCAAAGGCGATAACGAATTTCTAGCATGGAAGGCGAATCTATAAAAAGATCTAGAGCTTCGCTGGTAATTTGAATGTGGAGTTTCCAGTCGCGTGAGCGTTTTTTGAGAAAAGTTTCAATTGTTTTTTTCATCGAAGGAGAAATTGCCACTCGTTCATCATTCGACAAAATTAAATCAGAGCAACGAGGCAAGGTGCTATTAATAATAAAATCATGATTGCACTTTATAACTTCTTGCCCATATTGGACAATTTCTTGAAACATTTTGACTCGTTTAGTGTCAGCCACATAAGACGACCAATGCTTGAAATTAAAAGCTAGGCTAGTTTTTAGGTACTTCCAAAGGCTAATCTTTAGTTGACTTAAGCGTTGTCCACGTGCGATCGCATTTTGGGCAATTACATTTTCGTTATCATATTGACCAACTCTAAGTTCGCAAACTGATATTTCTGCAACAGCTTTATGATGAACAAAAGCATCAGGAATAATAATGTTTCCTCTCTGATGAGTTTTTCGCAAGAAGACGGGTTCTCCACATTCAGGGCAGCGCAGAAACCCATGATAGTCTGGATAGTTTGCTACTTTCGCCTCAATTAACTCTCCACCGAGTTTGACTAATTTCGCGTACCTCATTTAATAACCGATAAACAATGATTTCTAATTACTATCATCTTGGCAGAAAAATTATTGGTTTTAAATTCGTACCAATAAAGAATTTAGTTTAAAACTTAGAGAAGTAGCTTTAATCGTTTGATAATCTAACAGACTCAAAACAGCAGTATCGTTAACTAATTTTAAAAGGAAGTCTGCATCTTCTAATTGGCTACTATCTCCATCAGTAAAATCTTTTAATAATTTCTGTACCGCTTTCATTTCTCGATGTTGACCAAGTTTGGATAAAGTTGCCCTGATTATCACTTTATCTATACCTTGAGGTAATTCAGTAATCGTCACTAATCGTTTTTGAAGAAGAGAAATTCGTTGAGATGTAACCGCCACATTTTCAGTTGTTTCAGGCATTTCGAGTTCTTCTTGATATGACTGTTTTAAGAACAACAACTTTTTATACAGTGTATTTGAGAGTTCAACAACCGTTGAAGCAGGTAACGTTTGATTCATTTGAGGTGTTTTAAAGCCAGTAGCGATCGCTAATCCGTAAGAATCTTGTTCACCTGTTAAGTCATTCCAATAAAGCGTTGTTTGTTGGTCTGTTATTGGTTCACCATTAGGCCCAAAATAATTAACGGTCAAAGTAGCTAGTAAAGTTGGCTCAGAGCCATCGCTTAAACCAACAGCCATCGGGTTAGGTTGATAATTTTTTCCCATTCGTTCAATCAGTTTAGCGACTTCCTCGCAATGAAGGATTTCATGTTGAGTAATCAAATCTCGGTTAGTTTCACGTTGGGTTAAAAATTGCTCTTGCAAATGTTCTTGTTCAAAACTTCTTACATTGACAAGACTATGGATAAAGTTGACATATCCAGGTAACACTTCGTCATCAAATAAGGTATCACCGTAAATAGATGCACCCAAAGGATCTAAAGTCGCAATCGGATTTATACTTCCACCTGTTGTCGCTAATTCAGGTTGAGCTAATTCCCCGATCAGTTTTTTATGTAGGTGATTGAGACGAGTTGCTTGTCTCAACAGTTGACTTTGGCTGTTAGCGTAATAAATAGTAATGTATTCAACTGGAATTTTCTTTGGACGATCAATTCGACCAATACGTTGTTCTAAGACCATCGGATTATAGGGAAGGTCGATACAGATTAAATAATTGGCATCTTGCAGATTTTGACCAACGGATAAAGTTTCTGAGCCGATGAGAACGGAGATTTGCTCATCTTGATTGGGATAATCTTCGGAGGTGCGACAGGTAGCATCTGGCGCAAATCGACGAAAGAGTTCAAGCCGTTTTACTCCAATTTCTCGATCTTTAAGATAAAAATTACTATTCGCGTATTTAACAGTTTGATGGTCATCGCAATAATATCGTTTTTCACTCCCGATCGCCATGCCAATCCCTGCATCAGCAATAACTGGATCTTTGCTTAGATAACGGTAATAATCGATAACTGTATCGGAGAAAACAGAGATTAATAAAACTTTTTGTCCTTGAGTGACTAATTCTTTAACTTTATTTTTGACTTGTTCACGTTTATGATCTTTGACAAACTCAGTCTCCAATAGCTTTGCTATCTGTGCAAGTCGTTCTAGATCGCGATCGCAGTGATCGAAAAGAGTCTGAAAAATTTCTTGTACTTTAGTTGGCTCGGTACTTAGTGCATCAGTTGCATTATCAATCGCACTGATTAACTGTTGACGTTGTTCGGATGAATCGGCTTCAGGTTCATCATTATCGTCTTCTTCTTCCCATTCTTCACCATAATTGATCAATTCAGGTTGTTCTTTTGCTTTAGAAGACTCAAAGCCATAATGAATCAAAAGAAATTGACGTAAGCCATCAATATCTTGCTCCACATTACTCAATCGCTCTTTAACTAATTCAATCCGACTTGAAAAATTACGAATTGTTAAACGTAGGGCATACATACTTGATTCAGCCCGTTGTAAGAACATCCGTCGTTGGTTATTCAGTAGCGATCGCCTCTCGACCGAGCCTGTCAAATAACGGATGGGGTCGGCGGAAGGAATGTATAAACTATCTTCAAATTGAGTAAAAATTTCTTCTAAGGCTTGTTCGGTAGTCGGTTCAAATTCGACAGGTAGCCATTCGGCGATTCGTTTAGCATAGAGGTTTAAGTCTGGAGTCGCATCAATAAGCATCTTACGGGTACGCTGCAAGAATAGCTCTCGATAGGTTCGACGGAAGATTAGGGTATTGTCGGTAAAGTTCTCTAACCCTGTCTCACGGTTCTCAAACCACTGAGGGACTTCACTTGGAAAGTTTAAATTCTTAAAACCATCAGGTTTGCTCAGGAAAGGGCTAAGGAGATTGTAAATATCTTCTCGTCTATTGTTCCAGGGTGTTGCGGTCAGAAGTAAATAAAAACGCTCTCGGTTATTGGCACGATCTTGATTGCGGATGTCCAAACAGGTTTTGTGGATACGGTTGTTATAGTTACGGATTCCTTCATGAGCTTCATCGATAATAACTAGATCTGGCCCACCATAGCGGTTGAAGTTATCGACAAAGGCTCCCTTTCGACTCATTAAGTTCTTGTTGTATAGCTCATACTCATTGTCCTTAAAGCCGAGAGTTTCCATCTCCCGATTCCAGTTATCATGAAGTTTACGAGCAGCAATGATGGCAATTTTAACCTGTCCTTTTTCTTCTCTTGTTAGTCGAGCTACTGCCGCCGCCAGTCGAGTTTTACCTAAACCAACCGCATCAGCACAGACCGCCACACCAAAATCTTGTAGAATTCGGTAACAATGTTGTGCGCCTGATTTTTGGTGTTCAAATAATAATCCTTGTTCGATGTACTCATCTAGTAAATTACTGGGCTTGACTTCCCACAAATGGCGACGCTGCATGGCCAGAGAGTAAATAAAATCTTCAGGTGTTCCCTGTTTTCCTTCTAAAATTTGTGCGATCGCTTCTCGATATCCTTCAATTTCTGGGTAGTCTGGGATTTGTAAAGGTTGACTGATCTCGATTGGAATTGGGAGTCCGATTGAGTAAGTCTGTTTGTTAGTTACTAAAGTAAGGTGGGTAATAGTTTGAGAGGGATGATCGAGCGCGATTGTCACCTGAATGTCTAATTGATTTTGAGTATTTTTAGATAAGGTGAAGGTAATTAAATCATTTTCTGGGATGGAAAGTGCTGTGATGTCTTGAAGGTTATGACCAGTGATTTTTACTATTACGGATTCTCCAGCCCTCCATTCATGGGGGGTAACTGTTTTGATGATGGGTTGAGTGGCTTTAAAACGACGTTCTTTTTCAAGGAGAATTTGGTTTAGAAACTCATGACTCAAGTCAAAAACTTCAGAAGAAGTAAACCATTCTTGGTCAAATGTAGCGATCGCCTCTTCAATGGCTTCTCCATCTAACTTATCGTTCCAGTAGAGGAAGGTGATACTCTCAGCATTTTTGGAGTGAGCCGCTAAAGTAAAATTATCTGATCCGTCATGCTCGATGTGGTTGCCCAAGTGATCACTGAGAATGCCCGTCTTCTTATGGTAGATGGCTCGATTCGGCTCCATTTTTACCATTTTGATCTTTAGGATCTCCAAGCGTACCAGTTCGGCTAACAACTGAGTGCTGTTGAAAGTGTTCTCCTCTAGCTTTGAGAGGAAGGTTTGAAGCGATCGCTTAATGTACTGTTCCCGATACGTTGGATCGTACAGTTTTTCTAATTCCTTAACATCCCGTTGATCGGTAAAACCCTGCCAGTCCATCAGTAGACGGATTTCCCCTTCGTTACGGACTAAACTTTCTAAGGGTTCAGAGTAAAGTTTGAGGATGCCACTGTTAAAGAAAGCGGTACAGCGTCGGTAAAGCTTTGTCTTTTCTAAATAAGCACTTAAAAAAGCCCGATATTTGTCGAGGTCGTTGGGTAGAGTAAACTTGCGCCGTCTTTGTAATTTTATTTCAAGAAAGCTTCCTGCTAGTAAAGTTTCTTCCTTTTGGGCATTGATTAACTCTAGGAAATTGGCGATGACTGACACTCGACTGGTACGCAGGAGGGTATTACTGGGTAAGTTCCCTTCTCGTTTGGGGATGTACTCATAAACGATCGCCTCATTGATATCGATCCGTAGCAGTTTGTAAGTTGATTGTTTATTACCAAAGCCAATGAAGCTGATGATATTATGGAGCAAATTATCAGCATCACGGTGTTTGAAAATAAGCCAATACTGATTTTCAATACCCTTAACTTTCTCAGTTAAGTTGTAGTAAGGACGTTGCTGTTGGATGTATTTGGCGATGACGGTTTCTATCACTGGTTTTGCTACTGTGCTAAATTGTTAAACTTTCTGGCCACAGAAAGTAGGGGCCAAATTTTTTACTCATTCTAAATTCGCCACCGATTTCTTTACCTTTGGCGGTAAGGTAATGCTTTCTTTCTTTTAATTCCAGATATCCCATCGTTAGAAGCTTTTCTAAAAGATGGTCGGTTTTCAAGCCAATCTTTCTAGCTAGTTTTGAGGTCGTTAATTTGCCTGTTGCTTCTTCAACTTCCTCTTGTTGATTGTTAATAATTTTCTCTAGTGTTATCTTTACTTCTTCACTGATCCGAATAATTCGTTGTGCCTCTTCATAAGCATCTTTGTATAATTCATTGTCGGTAGAGCGATCAATGAAGACACCCATCTCATTATTGTTAATCTGGCTAAATTCATAGAGGTTGAGGCTAGTGATAATGCAGCTATCTTCGTTAAGGTAACATTTGGCATGAAGGTTTTTGCAAAAACTGGTACGGATATAATTTAATTCTTTTAACCAGTTAATTTCTTCGGGTTGTAAGTCATTTTTTCCATAAATTAAACGAATATCGATTTTAAGGCGGTTTTTATCTTCTAGCAGTTCTTTGATGCGCTCATTTAATTTCAAGAAGGGGCTAATCAAGATCAGCTTGTCATGGGTTGATTTGATTAATTCCTCTAAAAAATAGTTAGTAGCACTGGTCGTTAAAAATTTAGCCATTTTTTTACTCGATTGGAAAACTGGGAATAGCATCATCAATTAATTGCATCAGTCGTATCGTCTCTTGTAAGGCAACGACGATTCTCTGGTAATGCAGGATGTCTTCATCACTTAACTGTCTTCCCTTACGGTCTTTGAGCCACTTTTGACAAGGCTGATAGCCTCCAACGTAAAAGTTCCATACCTCTTCAGGCAAACCCACGAAGCGATCGCCCTTTCTGTTGATGATGACTGTACCAGCAATATATTTAGGATGTCCTGGATCTACAATAGAGTTACCGCCTTTTTGCTCAAATCGAGTGATAAGGCTATCTAGTAGTGGTGATTCCATCAGGTGAAGCTGTACTAACTGTTCACCGTATTCGGCGAGTTGGATAAATAAGTCGTTGTCACTGGTTAAGGGAACACGGGGAAAGTCAATTTTTAGAAATTCGGCGTAACGAGCGCGATACGTAAGCGAGTGGAAGATAGCATAGATGTAATAAAAGATTTCTTCTGGTGTGGGGGTATAGCCAAGTTTTGAGGTGATGTCGCTAAGGAAATTTTGGGAAATATTAGGAATTTTTTCTCTTTCTAAAAGAGAATTATGAAAAATAGCTTCATAATTTTGAAGATTTGTATAAACATATAATGGAAAAAGATAAGACCTTTCTTTACTTTCTGATGAAAGAGTACAATCAGTAATTAATGCTGATGTTGCAGTAACGTGAGTAAATTCTCCATTAATCTGGCGCGTTGTTGCAAGACTCAAATTATCTTCTAACAGCATATGACGCATAACATCCCATGCAGGACGGCTAACTAGGTAAGGGTTGTAGTAAAGCCAACGCTCATCAAATGGTCGATAAAGGCAAGTGTGTATATATAAATCATCGAAAGAAGTATTTTGTCTGCGAGGTAATAATCTATAGCTCGATGAATCTTTAACGTTATATTTTTCTGAAAAAGGAGGTTTTAATCCTTTATCTGTATAAAACACTTTTATTTTCTCTGACAAACTATTACTATCTAAATCAAAAAATAGCTCATCTCTATCTGTTTTGATACCATATGCTTTGCTTTCAGCAGAAAAAATTTCTTTTATACTGTGTCCTTGACAATATTCTTCTATATTTTTGAAAGATTTATTAGTGTAAAAGTACAGAGAACCCAAACAAGAATTAAATTCAATATCATCAATATTTACAGATAATATTGATGAAGTAGTCTCACTTGATAATTTAGCTTCTTTTTCTTTTAGTGTTCCCAAAAGACCTACATAAGATAATTTTACTTTGCTTTCTCGTATGGGCTTGCGAATAAATGTTCCTATGGCTACACCAGTTCTGATTCCAAAAATATTGCTATCAAGTAAACCATTGGGAGATTTTTCTTTTTTATAGAAATTACCATGTAAATCAGTTATATGTATTTCCTCAAAACTTTGAAGCAAACTTTTTCGCATAACACGATGTGTTATTCCATCTAGATATACATGATTGGTGATAAATGAAAGGATTCCATGACCAGTGCGTGCTATTTTCCACTGCGCCCAACACATAAATTTCATAAAATCATCCGGATTCCATTTCTGCTCCTCTGGAGGTTTCCATTCTTGAACTAAATTCTTAATCCATACTCCATTATTCATCCCTCCAAAATTGGCGTATGGCGGGTTGCCTATAATAACCATGATTGGAGTTAATTGCTTTACTTGCATTGCTGCGTCTCCCTCAGCAGCAATAAATTCTTCAAAAGGAATTTCTGGTTTATTTGATGCAGATTCTATTAAAGAGTCTGTTAAATAAACTCTTAATCGCTTACCACTATTAAATTGATAACCTGTCTCCTCCAAAAACAATCCTAATTTAAGATGAGCAATAGCATAGGGAGCCATTAACAACTCAAACCCAAATATTCGGGGTAATAATCGCTCTTTTACATAACCAGTCCACGAGTTATCAGCTAACCCTTCTGTCAAAACATCTGGTGACTCGTGAAATCGTTGATAAATTAGCTTACAAATCGACAATAAAAATGTCCCTGTTCCACAAGCTGGGTCAAGAATCATTACCTCTGGGTCAGCCAAACCCAGTGGTTTATTAAACTTATCTTTCAACAATTCATCTACCGACCTTACCATATAAGAAACGACAGCTTCGGGGGTATAGTAAACTCCTCGTAATTCCCTCATCTGAGGTTTGTAAGCAGCTAGAAAATCCTCATAAAAACGGATGACAATATCCTCTTGGTTAAAGTTGCTGCGGAAGTCTACCAAGATTGCGTCCATCTTAGCGGCCCTGAGAATAGCGATCGCTTCTAAAATCGAATCAGCTAACTCGTCTCCTAGTTCAGAAGCAGGTTGTTCAGAGATATCTTTAAATAGCTGGCGTAGGAATGGATTGGTTTCGGGTAATTGTTTCCAAGCCGTCTCTCTATTAAAATCCAAATGTGGGTCTTTGACAAAGCTAAAAACTCTGGCTGTGAATAAACCATAGGCGATTGTCTGAGCGTAGATATCGGCAAAGCTGTAATCTTTTTCATCATTTGATGTTAGTTTTAAGTTGGGTAGTAGTTCTTTTTGAAAACTGTCTAGTAACTTATGCAAGTATCCATCTTTCGATTCAGCTTTGTACATTAAAGGAATTGCTTTTTCGATGTCACGGGTTACTCTAGCTAACTCGATCGCTAATTCTTTAGCTGTTTTAGTCGGTTTGCAGAAAATCCAGTCAATCTGTGGAACACGACTAACAATTGATTCGGTTACTCGATCAGTTAATTCAAGGGATTCTTGCTTCAGTCGATTAATTCTTGCTTGTAAATCTTCTTCATTCCAGCCAAGAGTTTGAATGCTACGTTGTCTTAATTTAGATTCGGTTGGCAAAACAAAAGCCCATCTTCCCCGTTTCTGTTGCGTTGGGAGTAGTAAATACATTACGGGTTGATCTTCAGCGACTCGTCCTAAATAATGCTTACGGATTATTGCATCGTTTTTGTCAGAGGAGAGAAACTTTCTTAGCTCATCATCTGAGCGATCATTTAATTCATCATAAAAGCTGACGGCGATCGGACAAGTAACGGTCGCTTCTTCTTGATCCTTTCCAGAACGTAAAAACCAAAAACTAGAGCCTTTAGGATCTTTTTGTTTAATCGGATAATTCAAGATTTGTCGAAGTTGTTCAACTTGTCTTTCTTCAAACTGATTTTCTGGTGAGTATTGTACTTGAGCGACCATTAATCGAGATAATCCTTGCTAATCGTTGTGTTCTCTCTTATTAGCTAGAATTCCCTTTATTCAAAATAAATAACAATAGTTATTGTTAAATAATGTATTGCTATTAATTTTTTATTTAAGTAGATTTACTGAACAATTTCAGTAAATTTAAATTAAGTTGTTGTAATTCCGTATTTTTGAGGATGATAAAAATTTTGAAATTATTCACTGAACATAATTAAAAATTTGTAGAATTTACTAAAAATTTTGGGAACGATAAGCTTATTAAACTTGTAAGATGTTCTAACCATGAAACGATTATTGATAGCTTGCCTTATTTCAACTTGTCTCCTACTAACAGTATTTTATCTAGACTGCCACCAAGCCAAAGCTGCAACTTATAAAAGTTACAGCTTACCCAAACCATTTTAGAGACATATTTATACCTGTCTTATAAAGCTAAATTAAGCTTTATTTTGTCCTTAAAATTGATCTAAATTCTTAAAAAGAAGAGAGTTCATGTTTATGATGCTTACCACCCCTAAAGTAATTGATAACACCATCAAGGATTTATTGCGCTTTCTTAAGATTAAACAATCTAGTAGTATTAGGCTTAAACTGTCAAAATTGAAAAACTTCAATCCAGAACCGAAGAATTGCCATCTTAATACTTACATACAAAGCCAAATTGAGGGTGGAGCAATTCAATATGGTTGGGTTATTTGGCAAGACAATCTTACTGGAAGCACTGAAGCGGAGTTCCACTCAATTTGGAAAAATCAAAAAGGTGAGTTATTAGACATAACACCACGAGTTGATGGAGAAAAAAAGATTCTATTTGTTCCTGATTTTACTCGTGAGGTTTACTTTACAGAGAAACAAGGAAAACTAATAATTAATACTTATGACAATGTACGGCTATTTTATGGTCATCTATTAAACGAAGTAATCCCGATTCAACGAATTCTCACATCCGCTTTAATTGATGAATTTAGATTGCTAAGTCACTTTAGATGAAATTAGAATTACTGTCTACCGAGGTAATTGGTGTAGGCAAGTTTATCCATAGTGTTTCTCCTTTAGATCTACTTTGGCAAAGACTTATAGCTATTACTGTATTGCTCAAACACTTCTGTCAATGCACCTTATATTCAATTTTAAAAGAATTACCAAAATCTGTTATTCAACTTTAGCTTTTTGGGAATTATACAATCATAGTCTATCTAATTGAGCAATAAAAACAATGATGAAACTTCAGCCCGAAACTGAAAAGACTCTTTACCAGTGGCTAAATACGGATACATGGCACACGAAACATCCTTTAGATATGAAACGTTGGTACGATTTTGTTAACCAGTATCGAAAAGATCATGGATTCTCACTTGATGAAAGTAGTTTGCAAAAAATTATTGAGTCTAAACTTAATGTGTCAGGTATAGATCTTAGTAAAAATGAGGTACTACAAAAAGTTATTGAGGAACGAATTAGTCTAGCCTACAATATATTAGATTTTTTGAAACATACTGGACAATAAAAAAGAAATGTTAAGCAAATTATTATTGCTAAGTCTTTGCTAATATTTTTTATATAAATAACGTGAGTTCAAAAAAAGAACAAGATAAGGCAAGAGCGTTTTAAAATGATTAAATTGGTTAGATGGAAACGAACTTTACTAATTACTGGAATTTTAGGAATTCAAGGAATCTTTATTGTGTGCTATTTTTTATTGTTTATTTTTCAAAGGAATTGGTGCGGGTACGTTCTACCCGATGGCAGCCAGAAAATTTTCTTTGGTAAAGAACTGTGTCTGGAACTGCATCATCAGAATTTACCACCAATTAATTGATTTTGTAATCTGTTTTAATCGAAGAATCGAGAACATAACTATTTGAGGATTGCCTGATCGTTACTTCAGCATCATCCTCTAATTCTTTCAGCAGTTCCTCACTCCAAGCATTATCTTTTACACAACGTCCACAATATATAACAAATAAAGCTTTATTTGTTATATATTCTTTCTACAACAATATTAGAACAAATCTTTTTCTTATCGTTTGAACTTAGACAAAATACTTAAAAACTCATGTACCACTTTTTTTGAAGAGTTATAACATTTTTCTGCACTATAATGTTCAATGCAGAGAATCCCAGATTGTTTAAACCAAGCATCTTTTTCTTTATCTTTCTCGTATCTATTTG
>NZ_BLJI01000062.1 GCF_017312365.1 Chroococcus sp. FPU101 | reverse complement strand
GTAAGTTATGCCGTCGCTATCTGACTGAAGAAATTACTTCAGAAATGGTTAAGCGTGATGATTATGGGTGGTTTGGCCAGTTAACCATCCACTATTATTTGACAACAGGTTCGGAATTTTTAGCTCAAAAAGATAAAAAACGGGTTGAAGGTTTGGCAAAAGAGAACAATGGAAAAGTCTTTAAGCCTGATTTTAATAAGGTCGCTCTAACTCCAAAAATTAAAGTTTTAGAGTTTTTGGAAATTGAGCAATTCCTTAACCCGATGAACCAACACGATAACGAGTCTCTCGAAGCTTGGTTTAACGAGAAGGTTATCCCTCACGCTCATGTAATTAAGAGTGTTTTAGGCTTGACGATTAATCTTTTAAAAGATTCTCCCGTAGCGGTCGCTCAGAGAATATTGGGGATGTTGGGATTGAAACTAACTTGTATTGGTCGTAAGGGCAGTCGAGGCAACCGAAAACGGGTTTACCAATTACTAGACCCCAATCTTGACGGACGGAACGAGATTTTTAGCCGTTGGTCTGAACGAGATTCTAAAGGCGTGTCCACCCTCTCTAATAATAGTTATTTACTGGAGATGGTGGCCGCATGAAGCTTATAAAAGAGATTCAAAGTAAGGCTAGAGAGCCGATTTTACGAGCGTGATGAACAAATCATCGAGTTCTGGCAATACTTGAAGCGGCAATAAATCCAAACGGTTAAGCGTTTAACGAGAAAAACCCCTTCCTCGCTCTTTTTTCTGGGCTTTTTGAAGTGCCTGTTGCTCTAACCACTCGTCTAAATCAACGGAGATCTCCTGTTCAAGAACTGGGGGTAATTTGCCTTCCTTGTACTCCCAACCTTGATTAGTCCGTTGAGCTACAAGGAAATCATTTGGGTTTTCTTTTGAGCGATAGGTCATGATTTGGGTTTTGAAATCAAAGGAAAGAAAATAAACCGAATTATTCTGTTTGTATTGACCAACATAATTTAAGAGTTTGGCTAGAACAGGCATACAGTGATCTACCTGTCGTTGCGCCTCTCTTCGGTCAAGCTGTTGATTTAACTGCTCGATTGCCTGTAAGTCAAGTTCCGATAGGCTTCCACTGATTTGACCAGCCTGCTTAGAAAGAATTAAACCTCGTCCATCTTTTGCGTACATCTCCACCGTCTCAAAATTGGGAGAGACTTTTAATCGGTACCGTTGGCCTTCAAAACTTTCCTCGTCTAAATCTTGCATTAGCCGAATAATAGTAGCGATCGCGGCTAGATGATTCAAATCTGATTGTCGTTGTGAATCACTTAACGATTTTTCGTCTTCTCCAGACGATTGATCTTGATCTCGATGTTGTTCACTCGCCCCTTGATCTGTTCGATTAAGTTGCCGTTTGGGGGAAAAATCTTGATTAAGCTCCAACTGAGCAGACTGGTCAGAATTAGGCTTAGACCGCCCAGTTTTAGAAGCGTCGGCCGATGTAGCTGGTTCAGTAACCCCCTCAAATTTTCCCTGTCCTTCTGTGCCGCGTCCCAAGTGACTAGACAGTTTTTGTTGATTTTGTTCAGACTGGTCTGGATGTCGGTTTCGACTGAGGAGAGTTCCTTGCTCTGTGCCTTTTTCAAGTCGTTGAGTTGGCTGTCTAGATGGCTCTGTAGGGCGTTCAACTTCTGCTGCTGTACTGTCTCCAATCGATTGGCTCGGTTCTCTATTGCTTCCAACTTCTCCACCACTGCCTCTAAGACGGTCTGCAAGGCGATGTAATTTTCGTCGACTCTCATCTGCCTCTCTGCTAGAGCTTGTAAAGTAGTCAGTAATTTCGTCAAGTCGTTCGGTGAGATTGATTGGTTCTGCGGTGCTTTCCCATTCCCGTTCACGGTCGGATTCCTCATTTGGCTCGTTTGGGTTCATAGTTATATTTTGGGCAGATGGGAGTCCAAAAGTCTCTGACAAATTAGGACAGCCTTGTTGAGATAGTTCGTCGGTGCCATCAATAATCTGTGTAGTCGAAGGCTGTCCTAATTTGTCGGATTTCTTTCTCGGGAAGGAAGTTGTCTGCTGTTTAATTTCTTCCATCACTGCAAGTTCAATAGCAATTAACTCATCAAGTTCCTCTAAGGCGACGTGACTAGAAGCAAGTTCAAGATTGATCTCGTTGATCGTCTCATACAAATCCCCAATTTGATACTTAGAACGAAACTCTTGTAGATTCCCCTGTTCGATAGATTGTTCTCGGATGCGGTGTAGTTCTGGCCCTAAGTGGACTTGAGCAATGCGCTCTGTAATCCCTTGAGCCACTAAAGTACGATGGTCGATCTTAAGATCGACTAGCCCAAGATTTTCAAGGGCAACATTAACGTGAGTTGCCCATGCTTCTCTCTGCTCTACTAATAGCTCAGTTGAGTTCCAGTCACGATTTTTCTTCTTACTAAAGCCCTGTTCAGTAATATCTCTCATGGTGAGCAGGACATGGAAATGGGGATTATCACTTGCTAGATCATGAAAAGCAACATCAGCGATCATGCCTCGGTTAACAAATTGTTCTCGAACATAAGAAAGTGCTAAATCCTTCATCTGCACTTGATCTAGTTCAACAGGTAGAGCGATATTAAATTCACGAGCGAGTTGAGAGTCTTTTCTATTCTCGGCTGCCTCGACTTCATTCCATAATTTCTCACGGTTTTTTACCCATTCGGGGGCGTTAGATGGGGCTAGAATGAGCGTAGAGTCTACCCCTTGTTTTTTGGTGTAATCGAAGCTTTTTCCTAACCGAACATCAGTTAAGAGATCACCAGCACGATAAGCGGCAGATGCCAGAACGCTTTTGCCCCCATTACGGGAAATAATTTTTGCTGAAACGTGATAGATAGCCATTTCTTGTGATGAGACAAGCTTGGATGTGATTAACTTCCTTCCCATCTGCCCTTTCACAAAAAATGATTACGAAGCGATGGAATTGAAAAGTCAGTCCGAGGATTTTTGAAACCAACCGAGGGGGTTTTCAAAGGGGGGTACCCCCTTTGACGCACGCAACCTCTGGTTGTATAAGTGCGCCATTACTCCGTAATGGAAGGCAGACGATAACTCAAGTGTAGCACGAGAGTTCTGGAACGTAGCGAAAAGTTGTGATTTAGCTATGATGGTTGTATCAAGGCTTTTTGAGAACAAGTGATGAATAAGCGACTGGAACAGTTGTTAAAGAAGAAAGAGGAATTAAATGCTCAGATTCAACAACTTAAGGCTCAACAAGCATCCTCCGAACGAAAAAAGGATACTCGCCGTAAGGTGCTTCTAGGGGCGTTGGTGATGCAAGCGATGAAGTCGGATGAGACTTATAAGAAAAGTGTGATGAAACAATTGGATGAGTTTTTAACTAGGGAGGGAGATCGATTGTTGTTTGACCTTCCACCACTCGCCTCTTATCCCTCGCCTGATGAGTCTGGGAAGAATCAAAAAACGAAGTGATTAATTAAATATCCAGACTCAGCAGTGTCGAGAAATAAGAGGCTTTAAGGTTTGGTTTGTGGGGTAGATGGAGGATAAAATCGAGTTCGGTGACTGCCTTGCTCAATGGGCTTACATTGCCAGCCTGAGAGTTCTTCAAGGTATTTGTCGGGTTCATTGTTGTAGAAGGAGGCGGCACTTTCTAAGTCGGTGGTTGAGTTAAAACCGAAGTGTTTCATGAGGTTGCTTCTGACGATGCCTTCTCGACGGTCTTCAGAGGTCGGTGTCCAATCCTGTAGACCAGAAGGTGGTTTGAGGTCTTCAAATCGCTTCATGAGGTTTTCTAAGCCAATAGCCGACAGGCTAGAGAAAGTGATGTCGAATTGGCGTTTTAAGGCGTAAAGTTCCCCTCTAAGTTCGTTTAATTGTCCATTGGTTACTAAGATATTTTCGGTTGGTGTGGCATCAGATTCGTTTTGGAACTCCTCAATAACATCATTGAGATTGTCTACTGAATTAAAGGTAAAGTAACCGATTCGACAATCAAGAGAGGTTTCAATAAAGTGTTGGTATTTATGATGGCTATTCCAACGTTTCTGTAAGTTATCAGCTTTACCGATGTACAATAATTGTTTGTCTGGGGTAAAGACAAAATAGATAGCAGGAGAAGGAGGTAGTTTAGCTCTTTCGATCACTTTTACGTTGGGAATTGAACCGAGGATGAGGTCTACTAAGACATCAGTTCTGTTTTGCTTAGTGGCTTTGGCTTGGTGGTCGATGCTATCGATGACTTCACTGGGGCAACGGAAGGTAACGGCGGTACTCTTGGAGCTTTCGGTCATGAGTGACAATAAGTGACGTTGATGTATGCACTGTAATTATAACTAAGTAACAAGGTGAGGTGAAAGGGGGAAGTAATAGAGGGATAAGTGTTAGTTACTAGAATTTATTAGTAGTATGTCATTAAATGTATTTGATTCATGTGTGCATTGTCATATAAATATGAATATATTTTTTAGAGATACTTAAGATACTCAAGACATACTAAACTTTCAGTCAGTATAATGAATTAAGTTAAATAGCTTTAAATGACTAATCTGATGACAGTAGATACATGAGTCGGTGATGGTGTGATTAGACTGTTCGTAGATGGCTTCTTTGTGAAGTGGGTAATTTTCTGGACTGAGGGGAAAGTAATACAGTTAAACTTACATTGTCAATCGAAATTTAAGTACAATGTAAGTTTAATCGTCATTAAAATCGGCTTTCTGCCTCTCAACTCAATTAGGGGTAAGGCAACGAAAAGCGAATTTTACGGTCGCCTTGTCCCTCTAATGCTTGTCCCATCTAGGTTTGCTCAATATGTCCAAAATGCCTTATTTGAGCCGAACAAGAAGTCCTTTCCTCAACTGAAAGCTTTACATGAGCGGATTTTCAGACATTGACCTTGATAAAGTTCTCCTAATACTGTCGTATTTCAGTCAGGACAAGGGTTTTTCGATGAGATTTTCCACATCAACGGATTGAGTTTTTATAAATTTTTCCGTCCTTCATGATCACGATGAAGTTCTTGGCTGGATTCTCAATCAGCTTGATGTTTTTTAGTGGATCGCCGTCCACCAGCAGCAAGTCAGCGAGTGCGCCTTCTTCGATAACACCCAATTTGCCTGGATAGGGATTGCGCGGGCCAGATAACGCCAGTAGTTCGGCATTAGTACTGGTTGCCATCTTCAGCACCTCAGCAGGCGTGTACCAGCGAACCATTTTCGCAAGCTGAACCCCCTGCCGACTGGCTAGTTTGGCATCGAATAAGGTATCGGTACCCCAGGCGGTTTTGAGATTGTATTTCTTGGCTAGTGCATAAGCAGTGTCCGTCCCTTGAACCATTTGCAGTTGTTTAGCACGGTTAGCCGACCCTTCTGGGAACGGAATAGCATCCTCGTCATCGAGGAATGGCTGCAAACTGAGCCAGATCCCGTTTTCCGCCAATATTTTCGCCGTCGCCTCGTCCATCAGTTGCCCATGCTCAATGCACTTGACCCCCGCCCGAATCGCTTTCTGAATGGCGCGAGGGGTGTAAGCGTGAACGGTGACATAGGTGTTCCAGTCCTCGGTGGCCTCAACGGCGGACTGTAACTCAGCTTCTGTGTATTCGCTGACATCAATGGGATCGTAGTCCGAGGCCACACCACCGCCCGCCATGACCTTAATTTGGCTGGCACCGCGCATCAGGTTCTCACGAGTACGACGGAGGACTTCGGGTACCCCATCGGCGATCGCCGTCGCTCCGAGCATTTCCGACGGATGGAGGGGGGTAGAGGGTGTTCTTGGCAGATCTGATAGCGAGCGAAAATCTCCATGGCCGCTGGTCTGGGAGAGGGGCGCACCACTGGGATAAATGCGTGGCCCGACTGACTTCCCTGTGTCGATCGCCTTTTTGAGGTTGAAAACTGGCCCCCCCATATCGCGGGCTGTCGTAAACCCGCGTAGCAGCATATCTTTAGCGGCGGTTTGCGCCTTCTGCTCCAAAACTTGAGGGTTGATATTGGGATCGAGTCCCTCCTGAATCGTAGTGAGGGTCATAAACAGGTGAGTATGGTTATCGATCAGACCTGGCATTAGTACGCGGCCACCGCCGTTAATACGAGTTGAATCCGCTCCCGATGGTGCCGCAATGGACGCTGTAGAGATCGTCTCGATTTTGTTACCAACTACTAACACATTGGACGGGGCAGACAGTTGTTCAGAGGTGCCGTTGAAAATCTGCACATTTTCAAACAGGGTGCTGGTGGTTGGTGGAGTTCGATCACCTGTGGAGGGTTGGCTTTGTGCATAGCCGAATTGGGCGGTGAATCCGATAATTGCTAGCAATAAAGCCCCTACTATAACGTAACGCCATCGCATAAGCTTAGCTCCTTCTATGTAAACTTGGATGTAAATGACTGAGAGGTTTCTTATCCAGACCAACGGCTAGGGACAAAGCCCCTGTCCCTAGCCGACTTAACGGCCGAGAAAGCATCTGGAAACCCGATTGAGATATGACGTGCAGAATAACAGGCGTACAGCACGGGCAAAACAGTGGTTCAAGAGATGGAATCATAACGGCGGATAACTGAATAGTTAATATTGACGAAAATGAAGGCGTTAGAGAACACTTTAATCACTACATTCAATCGCAAAACGGTCAAGCCGACTGAAAAATTTAATTATTCATCTTCAATAAGCCCTCCCCCAGCAGCGTTACAAGGGTTTAAGGGTGGATGTGACCGTAAAATTCCTTTTTCGTTGCCTTACCCCTTGTCTATTGCCCAAGCAATCTCCCCCCTTTTCTCGTTCCTGCCTTCGTCAACACGAAAGAAAGCATCTTCAAACGGCTGCCCGTACTCCCGCCATGACCCTTAACCTCACCCTGTCTGTTTTCTTGTCGGTCACTGTCGGAGTTCATAAAATGAGAATAAACCCGACAGTCAGCTTTTAGCTGTCGCTCACTGTCGATATTTCTTTAATCTCTATGAACAAACAAGAAGCGGCTGATTATCTCGGTGTCAGCACCAGAGCTATAGAACGCTACACCCAAAAGGGCAAACTCAGCGTCAAGTACGAAGGGGGCAAAACTCGCCCCGTCGCTGTCTACGACTCAGAAGAACTAGACAAGCTCAAAGAAGAATTAAAGACCACCACCTATAAACCAGCGATTGAAGCGGCCTCACCAACCCCGACCGAACTCGCCACAACTCCTGTCGGGCTGTCGGGGTTAGTCGAGAAATTCATCCTTCCCCTGTCAGGGCAACTCCAACAACTGACAGAAGCCATCCAAAGTCTTAAAACACTATCAACGGCTAAACCCACTGTCGGAATTGAAAATAAACTGCTGCTGACTTTGAGGGAAGTTCAAGCCCTTACGGGTTTGAGTCGTGAAACTCTACGTGAAGCGATCGCAAGTCATCAACTCAAAGCCCAGATCGTCGGGAAAGCATGGCGGGTCAAGCGTAAAGACCTAGAAGAGTATATCGAAAATTTATAACCCCGACAAGGCTAATCTCGACAGTCGGGTTCCCTGTCGGCCACTGTCGGAGTTGACCTACACCCCCAAAAAGCCGTTCAATATTCACAAAGGCACTACAGGTCTAGAAATGAAAATCGACCGTCACGGACAAGCGAAAATCCTCACAACTTATGAAATTCAACGACTTTTCACCTCTGGTTTCATCGTCAACCCGCCTAGAGATCGCGCCCTTTTTGCCGTCTGCCTCTACACCGCCTGCCGTATTTCTGAAGCCGTCACCCTATCCTTACGCGATGTTTACGACACACAAGGAAAAGTCCGACCCGAAATTATCATCCGCAAAGGCAACACCAAAGGAAAACTGGCCACCCGCACCATCCCCGTCATTGAAGATCTCAGAATTAAACTAGAAGCCTACACCCCACGCGCCGACTCCATCTACCTCTTTCCAGGCAACGAAGGAAACAAAAGAGCGAACACCCACCTGCACCGCGACTCTGCTATCTGGCTATTAAACCAAGCCTGTAAACGAGTCGGCCTCGAAGGAGTCTCCACCCACAGCTTCCGCAGAACCGCCCTCACCCAAATGAGCAACGCAGGCATCCCCTTACGCATCATCCAAGAAATCTCAGGACACCGTACCCTTGATGAACTTTACAAATACCTAGAGGTCAAACCCGAACAAATCAAAGGTGCGATCGCCTCTCTTTCAATGTTGACTCCCCTTGATTCAGATTACTTCGATAAATCAAGGTATGTTGAAGTTTCTCCATCGGCTCTCAGTTCGATGACCCCTCAACCCTAGCTAATAATTCCTCACGGGACAGAGAAGATAAATTGAGCAGTAATTGGGTGCGCTCGGGGCGGGGAAGCTGCACGATCTGGGGAATCAGACGGGATAATTCCTCGTCTAAAGTGCCGAATCGTCCTTCTAGTAGTGTCTCGATCACCAGGCCTTGTCCTTCTTCTTTCCACGCTTCGCACTGCTGTATATAAGCGGGTGATAAGTTCATGATTAATTCCCTCTCTTCTTCACTTCTATTATCTTTTAACTCTAATGTCTTACGCCAAGAAGCTAAAATCTCTAACAGGTTATCTCGGAACGGATGACTTTCTGGTAAGTTGGCTAATTCTTCTACAGCCTGTCTTTGGGTGCTTCCTTTGCCTAAAACCCTTAACCAGAGAGTATCGGGGGTCACGGGAAGTTGATTGATGGCGATAATGGCGGTTTGGCAAAAGTTCGGGAAAAAATAAACTCCTTCAATCCAATTTTCTTCTAAATTTAATCTAGCTCCAAATCCCTCAAGCATCCTGACTGAACACGATGGCGACAGAATCCATAAAAACGGCAATTCGGTTTCTGATAACGATTGTTTTTCCCGTTTGGCTTTCCGCAAGAGTTCACCGTGAACGGTGTAAAGCTTTAAGAGGCAACTACGGATTTCGATTTCAGTTGGAGCGTTACGATAGGGTTCAAATAGACAGCTAGTGGCGGCCATATTGCTCAGTAACCCCAGATTTTGAGAGGTGGGAGGGACTGAGGTGGCGGGAACAAACCAGACATCGATTTCAGTTACTTCGCTTCTAACATCGCGGCTGGTTTCGACTTTTCCTAAAGGGGTTAATAATTCCTCTAGGTACTCTTTGGCAAACTGGTCGTGGGGCTGTCGGGTCATTGAATTTGAGATTTGGCGGTTTTTTTGGGAATTTGGTCAGCCGTTAAGGTGATAATCTGACCGTCTTTGAGAATGCTGATCGATTCTCCTAATTTTCGGTGTCTTTCGATCGCTTCAGCAATGGCTGCTCTGACACCTGCATCGATTTTTTGATGCAGTTCGCTTAGAGTAGGTTCGCTCATTTCATTTGGCGGTAATGGCTCGGAAGGTGTCGAAGTCATAAATAATCGGCGGTTGGTTCAATCCTGATGCAGCCACTAAGCTCGGCTCATCTCTGGAGTTGTCATAGATAATCCAAGTATCACACAAGGGTAAATACAACTGGGTTAGGTTAATACGTCCTCGTTCATAACGACGACGAACCACATCAATCGGAATATTATGCCCGCCACTGGCTACTCGTCTTTGAACTCGTTCTATGGCTAATTCGGGAGATTCTAGCCAAAAATAAATCAGATTGACTGTATAGCCAGAGTTTTTACAGTCTCTCAAAAAACGGGCAAAATTTCGGGCGGCTAGGGTGGTTTCAAAGGCAAAATCTAATCCTTCTGTTTTCAGAGATTCTAGGCGTTCTAACATCAACCGTCCCGCTTGAATGGCAACGGATTCTGGATTAAAAGGGGATAATCCAGCAGCTATTTCATCGGCGTTGACGTACTCAAAAACGCTAAGGAAGTTGGGTAAGAGCCTTTTGGCCACGGTGGTCTTGCCAGAGCCATTCGCACCGCCAATTATGTAAACATTCGGCATGAGTAATTTCAAATAATCTAATGGCTGCTCCAGAACCTTGTTCTAGAATCAGTTTCCACTACCCAATCTTAGGTTAACTATTAATCCCTTGGTATCATAGGGATAATCAGGAGTATTCTACTGCTCTATAAAATGCCTAACCCTCTAGCCACTACTGAACCAATGGTCAGAAATCCATCTGATTTTGACCCGCCTCTACAACGAAAAGAACCAAGTCTCCCTGGTTATTGGACGCTTGAGGAGATTGCTGCGGAGTTAGGCATTAGCCCTCGTCGAGTGGGATACGATATTACTGGCTATCCACAGAAAAATATTCAGCCAATTCTAAAAGCTTTCAAAGTAACAGGTACATTCTTCATCACAGAAGAAGACGCATTAGAGTATATTCAGATCAAGCGTTTTTCCAAACGTAAAAAATCTTAACAAACTCTCTGTACCGAATAAGTTTCATAAACTTGAAACTATGATTATAATAATCTTAATACGTGAAAAAAACGCTAATGCTTTCAACTATTAGCAGGATTTCTTACTTATGATCTTAGACTTCGATGCTGACATCACCACTAAACACACAGGAATAGCGGTAAATCAAATGAAAATAAAAATCCCCTGAACTGTTGACGCAGTGCAGGGACTTCTAAAACTAATACGCCGTTGACGCGGCGACTTCATATGAACAATATTTTTTTTTACATTGCTGTTGACGCAGCAATATCCGATAACTTCATTGTAAACGATTCTGATTATAGCGGTAGATTAAGCAATCAAAACAAACACAGAGATTGCCGTTCAAACGGTCACTGTCAGTTACTAGAACGACTAGAACGTGTTGGGGGTGAGTCATGATTCATCGCCATCACTACCAAGAGTTCTTAAAGAGCGCGATCGCCCCTGAAGTGATCGAGTTAAATTTCTTATCACTTTCTGGCACTAGCCCACACGAGTACCTACTTTATTCATCCGAATTGCCCCGCCGTAATACAGGACGCGTATCGGATAGCTATCTCAAGCGATACGAGCATCTAGAAGATGGCGGGTGGTATTGTGGTACAAGTGACCCCCTTACAGGAAATGATTCTCTCTGGGGTTGTTTCAAACCAGACAAGCCAAGAATTGACCCTGAAAAAGGAAAACCCATCAAGTACGAACACCCGCCAAAAGTTTCCACTGAGGCATTCTTCCTTAAGGTCACTTGGGGAATTGGGTTAAAAATCGCTATCAAACATGGGCTAGAAGATTCCTACAAAGAACGGATGGCGGCGGCGATCGGGATTGCCACTACTGAGACGTTTTTAAAGTTTGAAGATCTTGAGTTTTGGCAGTGGGTTATTGAAAATTCAGTACCAATTACTATCACTGAAGGAGCCAAAAAAGCCGCTTCTTTACTTAGTGCTGGTTATTGTGCCGTCGGATTATCAGGCATCTACAACGGTTATAGACAAGAGCGAGACGACTACCGCAATAGTCTCGGTCTACCCTATTTAATTCCTCAGTTGGAACCTTTCGCTACTAAAGGGCGTGAGATTAGTTTCTGCTTTGATAATGACTCCAAACCAAAAACAAAACAAGCGGTTCGTCAAGCCACGCTTAAAACTGGGAATCTTTTTAAATATAAAGGTTGCAAGGTTTCAGTCATTTTATGGGATTGTTCTGAAAAAGGAGTTGATGACTTGATTGCAGCCAAAGGAACTGAATACTTTGATGCAGTGTGTCAGGCTCGGAAAAGCCTAGAACTGTTCAATCTAGAAGGCTTTAAGGCACTTTCCCCCGATGCGCTCGTTTATCAACGATATATCGATTTGTCAAAAGCACCAAGCGACGCTCAACTTATCTGGATTAACTCAGCCAAGAAAACTGGCAAGACAGAGGAGTTAACTAAAATCGTCGATAAAGCGATTTCATCGGGTCAACCCTGCTTAGTAATTGGGCATCGAGTTAAATTACTCGAAGAATTGGCAAATCGTTTTGGGATTCCCTATCGATTAGAACTTAAAACATTAGAACAAGGAGCCATATTAGGCTACTGCCTCTGTATTGATTCACTTCACAAACACGCTAACCCATCGTTTAATCCCTCTGATTGGGAAGGCGCATTAGTGATTATCGATGAAGCTGAACAGGTTTTCTGGCATTTGCTCAATAGTCCTACTTGTAAAAATAACCGAGTTTCAATTATTGAAACTTTCTCTTCACTCCTCAGAACAGTTGTTGCTACTGGGGGTAAAATTTATTTGGCTGATGCTGATTTAAGCCGAATCTCAATCGATTATGTTGAAAAAGCAATCGGATTTCCCGTTAAGACTTGGGGCATCTACAACACTTTTAAGCCCAGCGAAAACAGAAAGCTTTATTCCTACGCATCTTCAGAAGCATTAAACCAAGCCATTTTAACTGAGATTAACAATGGTGGCAAACCCTTCATCTTTACAGGAGCTAAAGACGTTAAATCTAAGTTAGCTGCTTCAAATTTAGCCTCACAAATCGCTGTCCAGTTTCCAGATAAAAAGATATTGGTTCTTGACTCTGATACCTGCAAAGACCCATCACACCCCGCTTATAAAGCGATGGGGAATTTGAATCAAGTTTTAAATGATTATGATGTTGTAATCGCTACTCCCGTTCTCGAAACTGGGATAAGTATTACTCTAGAAAATCACTTTACAGGTGTGTTTGCTTTTGGCTCAGGTAAACAGACGGTTAACGGTTTTTGTCAGGGATTAGAGCGAATTCGTGAGGATGTACCGCGTCATATCTGGGTGGCCAAATCTTCTAATGAAAGAGTAGGAAACGGTGAAACTGACTTAAAACGATTGCTCCGTTCCGAGCATCAAAAATTCAACTTGATCTTTAAATCTTTAGCCTTAGCAGACTCCTTGAGCAGTATAGACGGGTCAAACCCCGAAAATATCCAAACATGGGCTAAAATGGCTTGTTTTCAGAATTTAGAAGCCAAGAATTATCGAGAATGTATTTTCAAAAAACTAGAGTCAGAAGGATATTCTTTGGAGTCGCCACCAACAGACCGTCATTATGTGTCAGAAGAAGAGAGCAAATTGCTTTTGACTCTAGCCAAAGAGGAAAATTACGAAATTGAATGCGACTCCACAGCCGCCCCTCCTAATCCAACAGATGAGGAATTCAAAAAATTAGACCAGCAAAACGACAAAACCCCGCAGC
>NZ_BLJI01000061.1 GCF_017312365.1 Chroococcus sp. FPU101 | reverse complement strand
TTTAGACGCTCAACAGTTTACTGGCTCCTTTCTATTAACTGAATCCTGTTTACGGGATTGAAACTGGATTCTGACATTTTTGTAGTTCTGGTGGTTGGTTCTTTCTATTAACTGAATCCTGTTTACGGGATTGAAACAGTTTGTTTATACTCTTTGACAGAGGGGAATAGTTCTTTCTATTAACTGAATCCTGTTTACGGGATTGAAACCTTGATAGACTTTAGAAGGAACGTTGTGTCCGCTACTTTCTATTAACTGAATCCTGTTTACGGGATTGAAACGCTTAGCCCCCCAAGAAGACCGCCCCGGTTTGAACTTTCTATTAACTGAATCCTGTTTACGGGATTGAAACATCTAACTGCTCACGGCTATTTTTTATTCTCTGTTGCTTTCTATTAACTGAATCCTGTTTACGGGATTGAAACTGCTTTGACGGCGTTTAAGTTAGTCCCCGCGGGGACTTTCTATTAACTGAATCCTGTTTACGGGATTGAAACCGCCATCGCGCAGCTCACGATACCCTACTTTAATTGCTTTCTATTAACTGAATCCTGTTTACGGGATTGAAACCTGCATTACCCAAGGGTTAGTCCCTAAATTATGCTCTTTCTATTAACTGAATCCTGTTTACGGGATTGAAACTCCATTTAGTCAAGTAGCGCTTGATACTACTAACTCTTTCTATTAACTGAATCCTGTTTACGGGATTGAAACAAGCATAATCTATTAAAGGATAATACGGTTTCTTATCTTTCTATTAACTGAATCCTGTTTACGGGATTGAAACAAAATGTACTGATTAGTTTGTCCTTTAGGGATTTTGACTTTCTATTAACTGAATCCTGTTTACGGGATTGAAACTCGTCTTTAGCTGTCCTTCCGTCACAGGAACAGGAAACTTTCTATTAACTGAATCCTGTTTACGGGATTGAAACCCGATGCGCTTTCTATTATTTCGGTGACGAAAGACAACTTTCTATTAACTGAATCCTGTTTACGGGATTGAAACGATTAACCAGCAATGTCGAAACGATTACAGCCACACTTTCTATTAACTGAATCCTGTTTACGGGATTGAAACAGTACGAATCATGTCATTTTAGGAACTGCCCTAAAGCCTTTCTATTAACTGAATCCTGTTTACGGGATTGAAACGGGACAAAGTTAGGCAAATAAAAGCACATCACAACACTTTCTATTAACTGAATCCTGTTTACGGGATTGAAACCTGTGATTGTGGTCACACACGATCTTGAGAAAATGTGCTTTCTATTAACTGAATCCTGTTTACGGGATTGAAACCAAGTGTGACGATTCTTTCGGATACCCAGATTCGCTTTCTATTAACTGAATCCTGTTTACGGGATTGAAACATCAGATAGCCACATCCCAAAACGAGTAGCCAGCTTTGCTTTCTATTAACTGAATCCTGTTTACGGGATTGAAACCCCAATACGATCAAAATAGAGCTAATCGCGGAATTCTTTCTATTAACTGAATCCTGTTTACGGGATTGAAACTGGCGATGGGGACGCTCGTGAAACTTATCTATGGCACTTTCTATTAACTGAATCCTGTTTACGGGATTGAAACAGCGATCGCCATAGCCACAAATGATACTCCAAAAAGACTTTCTATTAACTGAATCCTGTTTACGGGATTGAAACATTTTTTTATTATTAGAATCATAAATAAATATTTGCTTTCTATTAACTGAATCCTGTTTACGGGATTGAAACATCTTTACTGTAGAGAAAATAAATAACTTAGAGAACTTTCTATTAACTGAATCCTGTTTACGGGATTGAAACATAATTTTCTTTTCTAAAAGAAACAATTATAGATATCTTTCTATTAACTGAATCCTGTTTACGGGATTGAAACAAAGAAAAGATATTTTTGATAATACTCGTTTAGGGGCAGTACTTTCTATTAACTGAATCCTGTTTACGGGATTGAAACTGTTTTTTTTCCAGCTACATAAAATCCGATCAGAGACTTTCTATTAACTGAATCCTGTTTACGGGATTGAAACGCAAATCGGAGGACGATCCGCTTGCGGATCTGCCTCCTTTCTATTAACTGAATCCTGTTTACGGGATTGAAACGCCCAATATTCATAGCGCGCAGAGTTAGAGTTTTGACTTTCTATTAACTGAATCCTGTTTACGGGATTGAAACAGAGTTTTGAATTGCGCGAGCTAACTTAGGTAATCCACTTTCTATTAACTGAATCCTGTTTACGGGATTGAAACGCAAATGCTCAACCCATTGTAATTAGCAAAGAAGGCACTTTCTATTAACTGAATCCTGTTTACGGGATTGAAACTGCGATCGATAAACGAATCCGTGTCGGAAAATCTCCTTTCTATTAACTGAATCCTGTTTACGGGATTGAAACTCTACCATTGGAAGACAGTTTTTTGAGCTAAATCCAACTTTCTATTAACTGAATCCTGTTTACGGGATTGAAACTGATTGTTTTACTTAATAGGCTTGTTCCAATCGGATCTTTCTATTAACTGAATCCTGTTTACGGGATTGAAACAACAATATATAAGAATGTTTCAAGAGTACTATAAACTTTCTATTAACTGAATCCTGTTTACGGGATTGAAACAATTATTAATAGATTCTATTACATCAGTATTATTACTTTCTATTAACTGAATCCTGTTTACGGGATTGAAACGTAACCCCAGGGCATCCTATGTCTTGGACGTGTAACCTTTCTATTAACTAAATCCTGTTTACGGGATTGAAACAGTTTGCACGCGCATTAAAGATATGCCCGACCCAGTAGCTTTCTATTAACTGAATCCTGTTTACGGGATTGAAACAAGCGTTAGGAGTCTGGGGAGTTCCTACTCATAAGGTCTTTCTATTAACTGAATCCTGTTTACGGGATTGAAACCATTCCCACCGCTGCACATGAAGATAGCTTAAGTCGGTTAAAACTGAGATCTTGCATCATTATCAGTGAGTTTTATAAACCACCGTGAAATCAATTTCACGGCTCACAGCTAAAATCCTACAGGGCTTACAAGCCGAAATCTTCAAGTGGCGCGGACAGCCCCTTGTTAAAACGGATTAGGATACCTCTAATTAGTCGGTTTCAACCGACTTTAGCTATCAGACTGTGAATTCATTGGCTGGCTAGAAAGTAAAAAATGTATTAATTCTTAAACAAAGAGCATACTATAATTTAGACAGATTGTTCCCCAACTCAATTAAAAAAAATTGATTTGGAGTGTTTTATGCCTTTTATCTTAATTAAAGGGGTTTTTACCCCACAAATTGGCGAACCTGACGGGGATTCTGTTCGTTTTCGTGCGAATCAAAGAGAATTATTATTACAATTAGAAGGGCGACGACCAAATATATCAATGAGTAACGGAACAGTGCAACTCCGTTTTGAGGGAATAGATGCAATAGAGAAAGCCGCAATTAAGCCCTTCTCAACGCAAGCTAAAGAAAGTATGTTCGATCTCATTGGTTACAGCGACAGTCAACCCACACCAGAAGGCTATATCCTAGCACGAATGACTGATGATACTTCAGGTCGTCCGATTTGTTTTGTCTTTGCGGGAGAAACAGAACAATCAGATGGCGAGGAAATCTTTTTAGATAAAGTATTGTTACGCGATTCAGTTAACTATCAGCAAATGTTACGAGGTTATGCTTATCCTCTCTATTACAATACTCTTTTTGCCAATTTACGAAATGAATTGAATATTGCTCTAAAAAAAGCACAACAAGAAAAGTTAGGATATTGGATAGACGATCAGACTTTAGAAGGCGTTACGGTTACTAATAGTGCTGATTTAGCGACAATTCCACCTATTTGGCCAAAACTTTGGCGACGACTGCAAGAATATTTGCGTAGTGCAGATTCTTTAGAGCAATTTATTGATTTTTTAGAGGCAAAAAATGAGCGAATTGATATCCTTTCGCTCATGGAAGAAAGGGGATTACAAGACATTGTAGAAGTAAATGGAGAGCGAGTTAGAATGATTGTGCCTCCCGAATATATCCGAGTAGTTAGTCAAGCGGGAGGTCGCCCCCGTCGTTAATATAGTAGTCGAAGGATAATTAGAAGGTTAAACGAACAGCTGTATCAACTCTTATTTATATATCTTCGATTTGTTCGGAAAAACTCTTTAAAGAAAGTCTAAATCCTCAATTTTTGCGCTTTTTCTTCCGTATAGATTAATCGTTTATTAACAAATTGTAGGAAAGATGAATTTTTAAACTAATTCGCCATTCCTACAAATTGAACGATTTAAAATTGCTTCATTTCTGAAATTAGATACTCAAAATAAGGACTTAAATTAGCTTGTTCCTCCTCAGAGAATTTTTGTAAACTAAACACTTTTAACTGTTCTAAACCTAAAACCATCGCCTCACGAGGGACTCGCAATTCTTGATAGAGAAGCTGCATATTATCTAATCCTTTTTGACTCGTATATTCGGTTTGATTTACAGCAATTCCATAGCTAATACATCTCAAGAAATGCCAATAATCTCGCCAACAAGCCTCAGCCCTAGCAGGAGGATATAAATCGCCTCCCGGTTCGGTAATATTTGGAAAAGTATCTAAGACTTTTTGTCGTGCTTTAGCAATAATATCAGGTGCTTCGTCTCGTAATAATTGCACTTTTTCTAAACTGAAATTATGCTCAGGCTCAAGGGTTTTAATTTGTTCAATATCTTCATCTGTTAAATAACGTCCTTGATCATCAGCCGCTTGAAAAATAGCAATTGTTTCATCAGAATAAACATCCTTCCAATTGTCAAAACTAACAATTCTAGATTTAGTAATTAATTCTTTGGCTCTTTCGGTGAGTTGCATAGTATTTCTTAAACAGGTTCGATTAATTTAATTTAGATTGATTCGGTGATTACTCCTTGTATTTTCCCTTTCTTTATCCACAAATATCAGTCTATCTGACGTCTGAACCAAAGCCGAAAATAAGGTTATAACACCTTCTTCTATCTTCCCAAAACACGTTACCTTAAGTAAAGTAAAGATTAAAGAACTTATCAGCCAATCACCTTTTATGGATCTTAACCAAATCGAAGCCTATTTATCGGATACTGACTCACAACAGCGTCTTAAAGCGATAGTAGAGTTAAAAAATTATGAACCTGATGTTGCTGTGCCGCTACTTTTAAGCAAAATACAGGATCAAGAATTTTTAGTCCGTTCCTTTGTCGCAATGGGTTTAGGTAAAAAACGCACTGCCGAGTCTTTCGCTGCTTTACTCGAAATGATGAAGTTTGATCGTGATCCGAATGTTCGCGCTGAAGCTTCTAATTCATTATCCCTGTTTGGTGAAGTATCCGCACCCCATTTACGATCGCTTTTCGTACAAGATGATCACTGGTTAGTCCGTCGTAGTATTCTAGCAGCAATGACCGAGTTAAACTCACCTGAAGAAATCTACGAAACTTGTGCCTATGGTGTAACCGCAGATGATGAAACTGTACGAACTTCATCTATTGATGTTTTAGGTTTATTAGTCAATACACCGAAACAAGACGAAGCATTAAAACTACTACTATCGATGGTATCTAACCCATCATGGCGCATTCGTTTTCGTACCGCCAAAGCTTTAGCTAGATTTCCTGTACCTGAAGCCCAAGACGCGCTAAACTATCTTCGACAAGATGAAGATCATCGTGTCGTGGGTGCAGTTTTAGAAAGCTTACTTTAAACAGGTACGATCGCAAAAATGTTAGAAGAGACAATCAAACAAGTTGTTACTAATTACTATAGCAATCTAGCCGCCATCAATTTACCCCAATGGCTAGATACACTCGATGAAAATGCGTTAATTTGCGATCCCGTTGGCACACCACCGCTAAACTTGGCACAAGATGCGGACAAGTTTTTTAATATTCTAGCCAATTTCTATCAAAAGTTTGAAATTAATCAAGATTCTGTGTTTGTCGCGGGAAATAGTGCTGCTATTAAGTGGACAATGCAAGTTACTGCCAAAAATAGCAAAACTGCAACCGTTGAAGGAATTAGTACCTTTGAAATTAATGAACAAGGCAAAATCATTAAAGTTTTATCCTACTGGGATGAAATGGCCATGAAAGCCAAATTAGCGAGTTAATTTCAAAAAGAATAACTTGTGTAGAATAGTGTTTTGGTGATATAATTAACGATTGTGTCGAATTTAGTAGAGAAACTATGCCCAAGCTAAAAACCCGCAGGGCGGCAGCGAAAAGATTTAGAGCCACAGGAAGTGGGAAGATCTTTCGTCGTAAAGCCTTTAAAAACCATTTATTGCAGCACAAATCTTCTGAGCGCAAACATCGCCGTTTGTCTAACATTGCTTTAGTCAGCCCTGAAGATGAAGATGAAGTACGTCTCATGCTGCCTTATTTATAAATCTCATCTCTTAATTTGACTGATCATCTCGCAATAAAAAAAGCAAACACCAAGCACCATGACAAGAGTAAAACGCGGTAACGTCGCTCGCAAACGTCGTAAAAAAATTCTAAAGTTAGCAAAAGGGTTTAGAGGTTCTCATTCTAAACTCTTCCGCACAGCCAACCAACAGGTAATGAAAGCTTTGCGGAACTCCTATCGAGATCGTCGCAAACGTAAAAGAGATTTTCGTCGTTTGTGGATCACCCGTATTAATGCAGCTTCTCGCCAACAAGGGCTAAGCTATAGTCAATTAATTGGACAACTGAAAAAAGTCGATATTCAGCTAAACCGTAAAATGTTAGCCCAACTCGCGATACTAGACCCCCAAGCCTTTGCTAAAGTGGTTGAAGTCGCAGCAGCGCAAGGAAAATAAAATGGTTTGCCCGATCGCTATCTTCAGGCTTTATGATAGATAGTCATGACAGAAGCCTCTCAAACCATTCTATTTCAAAGTCTAGATAGTGCGATCGCATTAGCTGGCAACCGAGAAGAAAACCTCAAATCCATTTCCCGTCATACTGGAGCAACTTTAGTCTTACGGGGACAGGAACTCATTATTTATGGCCAAGAAAAAGCGGTGGAACGTGCGATGCAGATCGTACGTTCCCTTAAGCCATATTGGGAAGATGCGAAAATTATCTCAGAACCTGATATCCTAACCGCGATTCATGCCCTAGATACGGGAAAATCGGAAGAATACAAAGATTTACAGCAAAATATTCTTGCTCGAACCCGACGCGGTGAAGTGATTCGCGCTAAAACTTTCCGCCAGCGTCAATACATCAAAGCCATTCAAACCCACGATATCACCTTTTGTATTGGGCCTGCGGGAACGGGAAAAACCTTTTTAGCCGCCGTTTTAGCCGTACAAGCTTTATTGAGTGATCAAGTCGAACGTCTCATTTTAACTCGTCCTGCTGTCGAAGCTGGAGAAAAGCTCGGTTTTTTACCTGGAGACTTGCAGCAAAAAGTTAATCCTTTTTTACGTCCTTTGTATGATGCTCTCTATGAATTTATCGACGCGGCGAAAATCCCTGATCTCATGGAGCGCGGTAAAATTGAAGTCGCACCATTAGCTTATATGCGCGGTCGTACTCTGAGTAATTCTTTTATTATCGTTGATGAGGCGCAAAACACTACACCTGCTCAATTGAAAATGGTACTGACTCGCTTAGGGAATGGTTCTAAAATGGTGGTGACTGGAGATGTTACCCAAACTGACTTACCTCACCAACAAGAATCAGGTTTAGTCGTTGCCCAACGTATCCTAAAATCAGTTGAAGGGCTGTCTTTTTGCTATCTTACACAAGCTGATGTCGTCCGTCATCCTTTGGTACAGCGCATTGTCGCCGCTTACGAACAAGCCGAAAGATAGATACTTAAATTTGCTAATTTGTCAATTAAGTTTAAGTAACATTTTGTCAACTTAACTGCTTTTCTAACTCAGCGATGCGGGTTTGCAAAGGAGCCATTATGGCTTTGACTTCTGTCTCAGAATAGCGGATGGGTATATGTTGAGGACAGTTCTCGCTTATCGCTTCAACGTGAAAAAGGATTGCCCGTTCAATTGCAGCAGGATAGTTCGGGACTCGAAGTCGTTCAATTAATTCTAAATCTCCTGCAACGGTTTCGGCTCTACCCCAAATCTTAATCCGTTTGCGGTGACGATAATCCATCAAAAACAAAAACGCTTTATCATTACCCGACAGATTACCCACTGTAATATACTGCACATTTCCCAAAAAGTCGGCAAAGCCCAACGTTTTTTCATCCAGAACTTTGAGGAAACCATGCGCCCCCCCGCGAAACTGTATGTAAGGATAGCCATTAGAACTGACGGTACCTAGATAAAACCCATCAAGTTGAGCAATGAATTCTTCTATCGTTGGAGTAATCGTATCATTAGCAGAACCATTAGCAATATACCGATCATAGGTCTGGCGTGACCCTAGCTGTTCTTGGACTGTTTTTACTTCGGGTGTAAAGGCAATTTCTCCGAATTTACGTGGCATAATGTCCCCTCCTAGACTTTCGTCAGTTGTTCAATGCCAATCATGCACACAAAATTAGGAAGTTGTTTAATCCTTTCAATCCAAGCTAATACATTTGGATATTGATCAAGCGCAATCTTAGCATCACTAGCAAGAGCAATATAGGGGAACACTGCCACATCTGCGATCGTCGGATGCCCCAATTCTAGCCATTCTCGTGTTTGCAAATGATTGTTTAATTGAGCCAAAATAAATTCTGATTTTTGAGTTGCTCGTTCGATGTCGATGCTGGTAGCTTTAAACAGATGATAGAGCCGTGCTGATTCAAGTCCTTGTCGTACTTCTCCTGCTGTCGTCGAAAGCCAGCGTATGACTCTGCTCATGGGTTCGGCTTCTAGTGGTAGCCACTGTTGATTACCATACTGCCGCGCTAGGTATAGTAAAATTGCTTGTGCATCTGCTAGAACTGTATTTCCATCTACTAATACTGGAACTTGACCAAAGGGATTGAGAGCCAGAAAATCAGGTTTTTTGTGCGCTCCTGTCATCAAATCGACTTTAATCCATTCATAATCCAAATTCAGCAGAGACAGCATTAGTTTGACTTTATAGCTATTACCCGATAGTTCGTGACCGTATAACTTAATCATAAGTTAGTCCTCTATATTTAATTTAACTGTACCGAACGTTCGGTACAATGTCAAGAGTAAAGGTTCAACTTGTCACAAATGCCTAAAGAAACTTATATCCCGTGTCTATTAAATCTGTTTCGGCAGTATGGTTATGATGGTGCTACTCTATCTAGGATTTCTGAAGCGACAGGATTAGGTAAAGCCAGTCTTTATCATCACTTCCCCAATGGCAAAGATGAGATGGTCGAAACAGTTCTTAATTATCTTGAAGGCTGGTTAGATCAAAACATCTTACAAATACTAAATAGTCCAGGTGATGCTCTTTTTCGATTACAGCAAATGTGCGATCGCCTGAGCCAACTCTATGAAGGGGGAAAGCAACCTTGCCTATTTGCTATTTTGTTACTAGGTTCAGCCCGTGATGTCTTTCACGAAAAGGTAAAAGTTCTATTTTGCGCTTGGGTTGATGCGATCGCCCTTGTCCTGATTGAGTCTGGGATGGAAGAAAAACTAGCCCGACAACGGGGAGAAGATGCCGCGATCGCCATTCAAGGGGCTTTAATTTTATCTCAAGCGTTAGAAGACTCATCACCCTTTGAGCGTGTGATTCAGCACCTACCGACAACACTATGTCGAGCAATCTAAGTCTGATTAAACAAGGTCAGACTGTTAATTTCTTTAAAATACCTAACATTTGGGCTAGGTTCTGGGGTAAGGTAAACGATCGTTAAGTAAATTTAGTTAACAAATAAACTGATATATGACCTTGGCTGCACCTCACAAAAAAGCAAAAGCCCTCAAGAGTGGAAGTCGTCGCCCTGCTAAAGAACTTTGTAGCGAATGCGGACTCTGTGACACTTACTATATTCACTACGTTAAAGAAGCTTGTGCCTTTATCCATCAACAAGTTGCCGAACTAGAAGCACAAGCACATGGACGCAGCCGTGATTTAGATAGTTCAAATGAACTCTATTTTGGGGTTCATCAAGATATGATGGCAGCGAAAAAGAAACAACCCATAGAGGGGGCGCAGTGGACAGGAATTGTAAGTACGATCGCCTGTGAGATGCTAACCCAAGGGTTCGTAGAAGGTGTAGTCTGTGTGCAAAATAGCCAAGACGATCGTTTTCAACCCGCCCCCATTTTAGCCCGCACCTGTGAAGAAATTTTAGCCGCTAAGGTCAATAAACCGACTCTATCTCCTAATTTATCGGTTTTAGAAGAGATTGAGAATTCGGGGATGAAACGCCTGTTAGTGATTGGTGTTGGGTGTCAGATTCAAGCCTTAAGAGCCGTCGAAAAACAATTAGGATTAGAGAAACTCTATATTTTAGGGACTCCTTGTGTTGATAATGTGTCTCGTGCAGGGTTACAAAAGTTTCTCGAAACCACCAGCAAATCCCCTGAGACAGTGGTTCATTATGAGTTTATGCAAGACTTTCGAGTACATTTTAAGCATGAAAACGGCTCTATTGAAAAAGTCCCATTCTTTGGCTTAAATACGAAAGAATTAAAAGATGTATTTGCACCGTCTTGTATGTCCTGTTTTGATTATGTTAATTCCTTAGCTGATTTAGTCGTGGGCTATATGGGTGCGCCTTTTGGGTGGCAATGGATTATGGTTCGCAATGAGACGGGACGAGAAATGTTAGATTTAGTCCAAGATCAGCTAGATACACAACCTGTCATGTCGAGTGGCGATCGCAAAGCCGCCGTACAGCAGAGTATACCAGCATATGATAAAGGCGTTACTCTACCCATGTGGGCAGCGAAAATGATGGGTTTAGTCATTGAAAAAATCGGCCCTAAAGGTTTAGAATATGCTCGTTTTTCCATTGATTCCCATTTCACCCGCAATTATCTTTATCTCAAGCGCAATTATCCTGAGAAATTAGAGGCTCATGTGCCTGAGTATGCGAAACGAATTGTTAATCAATATGAATTACCCGAAAAATAGTTCTATGAATGGCGTTCTAAGGCTAATTGAATGAGTTGATTAACTAATGCAGGGAAAGAGATCCCCGAAGCTTGCCACATTTGGGGATACATACTAAATGCTGTAAAACCAGGTAGGGTATTAATCTCGTTAATAAATACTTCGCCTGTACTTTCTACATAGAAAAAGTCAACTCGTCCTAACCCTGCTGCATCGACTGCGGTAAAAGCTTTCACGGCCATTTCTTGAATTTGTGCTGCAATTTGTGGCGGAATAACGGCAGGAATCACCATTTGAGAACGTCCATCAGTATACTTGGTTTCGTAATCATAGAAGTCGCTATCGAAGGTAATTTCTCCAACAACCGACGCGGAGGGGTGATCGTTTCCTAATACTGCACATTCTAGTTCTCTGGCGATCACACCTGCTTCAACAATAATTCTGCGATCGTAACTTGCTGCTTCATCGAGTGCTTTTTCAAGTTCTGGGCGAGTCCGCACTTTACTAATACCCACTGATGAACCTAAGTTAGCAGGTTTGACAAAGGAAGGATAACCCAGTGTTTGCTCAATTTCGTCGCAAAGTTTGGGAAATACGCAGGGATTAGAGTAAATTTGAGCGCGTGTAATTGCCATGTATTTAACTTGAGGTAAACCCGCCTCAGCGAAAGCGGTTTTCATGGCTATTTTATCCATCCCAACCGCCGAACCAAGTACACCACTACCCACATAGGGACATTGCATTAATTGGAGTAACCCCTGCAATGTGCCATCTTCTCCATTAGGCCCGTGTAGAATAGAAAACCAAACATCAATTTCTGTCACTTGTGAGGGAAACTGCCAAAGCTGTTGTTTAGTGGCTGTATCGGATAAAAGAGATTTTCCTTCTGCTAAAACTTGACTGGCGATTTCTGGGGCTTGCCAAACGCCATTTTTTTCGATATAAAAGGGTAAAACTTCGTATTTTTGTTGATTTTCTT
This sequence comes from Chroococcus sp. FPU101, assembly GCF_017312365.1. Classification (GTDB taxonomy): domain Bacteria; phylum Cyanobacteriota; class Cyanobacteriia; order Cyanobacteriales; family Microcystaceae; genus Chroococcus. Next base: position 1,162 of record NZ_BLJI01000061.1, on the reverse strand, counting down.
CTGATTGGAGAGCTTTGGCGATCGCTCTTGCGGAATTAATTGATACTTCGTGTTCTCCTGAACGACCCCCAAACAATAGACCAATGCGTAATTTATTCATCGTGTCAACCTTATGCTTTATACATCCGAGATGATTTATGATATCAGTAAATGAGTTTGACGGTTGATGAATAAGGAAGTTTCTTGTTGATTAAGTTATCTATTTTTCGTAAAAATCCGATTTTTAAAATAGTTGCGATCGTTTTAATTATTGTTATATCTGTTTTTAGCATCACTGAGTTTTTACTGCTTCCTTTACCTATTTTTGGTTTTCACAGTATTTATGATGAAAACCGTCTTAATGATTTACCTTCAAGAGCTTCTTATTTAGATTATTCTCTACAAAATTTAGAAAAATTACTAATTTATTTGATTAACAATGATTATTGGTTTTTATCGAATCAAGAATTTTATGATTATTTTGTTAGTCACTCTAAAACTATTCCAAAAGAACTACAAAATACTAAACCAATCATGTTGACTTTTGATGATGGTTATAAAAACATTGATGTTTATTTACTGCCTTTACTAGAAACACTCCAAGAAAAATATAATAAATCACTTAAAATTGTTCTTTATATTAATCCTAAACAGATGAAAAGCGATAAGGAGCAAAAAAAGACTAGGTATCTGAATTGCGAAGACTTAAAAAGAGGGACAGAATTAGGATTTTATGATGTTCAATCTCATGGTTATAGCCATACTGATTTAACTCGCCTCACTTTCCAAGATTTAAAATATGAATTATCTGAATCTCAACAAGACCTAAAAACTTGTCTCTCTAATTTATCTAATAGGCAAATTGCGGCTCAACACCTGGCATATCCTTACAATAAAGTCAACAAACAAGTTGAACAATTAACTTCTCATTATTATCAATCAGCTTATCTTTTCAAAAGCAGATTAAGACATCTATTATTTTTGTTTGACTCTTATAAAATTCCAAGAATTGGAGTTTCTAAAAAAGATTCACCTAAAACTTTAATTCAACTTGCTAGAAGATATTCTAGCATCTCACGGTGATACTGTAATTAGGCGGATGAACAATGGTGAAACCTACGGACTAAAGCAAAATCATTTATATGATCTGATAAATGATTATTATCGTCAAGGATATGGCTAT
>NZ_BLJI01000060.1 GCF_017312365.1 Chroococcus sp. FPU101 | reverse complement strand
AATTCGCAACTTGGTATGATTTAAGAACCGCATCTTTTGCTCTAGGTGCTTTAGGTCGAGTTTACGAACAGAAAAAACAATATGATTTTGCTCTAAAGTTTACTCACCAAGCTCAATTAGCGGCGGGACAAATTTCTGCACCCGATAGCCTGTACCGTTGGCAGTGGCAAGCAGGACGCATCTACAGGGCAACTGGAAAACGGGAAGAGGCAAAGGTCGCTTATCGGCAAGCGATCGCTAGTCTACAGAGTATTCGTGGTGATATTGCGGTTGCTAATCAGAATTTACAGTTGGATTTCCGAGATGAAGTAGAACCTGTCTATCGGCAGTTATTAGAAATTTTATTAGATGAAGGAACACCTAGAGAGCTTCAAGAAGCGATTCAAGTTTTTGAAGGATTACAGCTATCAGAACTACAAAACTTTTTTGGTGATGACTGTGTAGAAATTATTGATGCAATCAAGCAACCTCAAATTATCTTAGCTAAAACGAACACGGTAGTCATTCATTCGATTATTCTAAAAAATCAAAGCTATTTAATTCTTCAATTGCCCAGCGGCACAAACAAAAGTTATCCGATTAATATTTCTCAGTCACAGCTTCAAAAAAAGATTCTGAAATGGCGAAATGAATTAGAGGACATTTCTAGCTATCGATATCTAGATTTAGCTAAAGAATTGTATAAGCTTCTCATCCAACCAATAGAAAATGAGTTAGAGCTTGTTCAACCTAACAACCTTGTCTTTATTAATGACGGACTCTTTAGAAATGTGCCGATAGGCGCACTCTATGATGGCCAAAAGTTCTTGCTTGAAAAGTATCCTTTATCTGTATCACTGGGATTAAATTTTATAACTCAAAGTCAATCTTTCCAGCAATGGCGTTCATTAACTTTTGGTTTAACTTTAGCAATTCCCCCTTTTGATTCACTACCAAATGTTGTTCAAGAAACTCAAGAAGTTCAAACCATTTTAGGAGGGAGTCGATATCTCAATGATGATTTTACTTTTGATAATTTACAGAAACAGATTAGCAAAAAGAATTATTCAGTCGTTCACTTAGCAACGCATGGTAGATTTGGCGGCAATGCTGATAGTGCGTTTCTTCAAGCGTTTGATCAACAAATTTCTTTAGCCGAATTGGAAAACTTACTTGATAGCAGTCAAAAATCGATCGAACTTCTAACACTAAGTGCTTGTCAGACGGCGGCTGGAAATGACCGAGCTACGTTAGGATTAGCAGGTGTTGCCGTTCGTTCAGGTGTAAAAAGCACATTAGGGACTCTCTGGTTTGTCAATGACCAAGCGACAGTCGAATTAATCACAGATTTCTATCGGTATTTAGAAGAGGAAATGACTAAAACAGAAGCCTTAAGAAAAGCACAGTTGAATCAAATTGCTACATCTGGAAGTCATCCTTCAATTTGGGCTAGTTTTGTTCTGGTTGGCAATTGGTTATGATGGAGAGTGAAATATGCGGGTCAAGTTGGTTTTAGGGTATTTTAACTTTGTGATTTTCAAAATTCAGGTTAATTATCTTGTCAAAGATATAAATAGCTTTTTAACAACTTCTTGAGAAATCAAACTTTCTAGTTGCCAGCGTAATGTTTTAGACTTAGCAGGATTTTTTAACAAAATTCCTAGTTCTAAATTTCGTTCATGGGCGGCTTCTGTAAAATTAGCTGAAGTCACAAATAATTGGCGATCATCAATCACAATACATTTAGCATGAAGACAAGACCTAGTGTAAGTTTCCCTTGATAGAGAACGAGGATCATAAAAGACTTGAGGAAGTCTTTTTCCTGGCCACATTTGATGAAAGTAATCGGCAAATTCTCTGACTAAAATAGCCTCGGCTCTTTCATCAGAGTGAGGACGGTTGAGATTGAGGAAAAAAATCACTTTCAAATCAGGTAATTGCTCCATTCTGTCTGCCAGTTCCCGAAAAAGAGTTTCTGCTTTGTTTGTTCTATCTATTGCATAGCTACAGAGTAAAATGTAATTTTGGGCAGCAGAAAATAACTCTTTGACAACGATCGCCGTATCTCTGCTTCTTAAACTGGCTAAATGCTGACCTGTCCAAACTAAATCAATTTGATTATCATCGATGTGAGACAGACATTTTTCATCAGCTAACATTTTTAATAAACAAGCGATTTGCTCAATTCCCATACCAGAATGATAGAGAGAAGACAGTTCAGTTGAAATTGCTTCACTTTGTTGAAAAGCAAGATAAATGTCAAGGGTATGTGGAAGAAAAGGATAATAGAGTCGATGACTTAAGATCGCTTCTGCTAAAGCAATGAGAGTCACGTAACTTAGGGAATGTAAAGGAGACATCAATCAAGTTCGTCAGGGAAAAAAGCCGCCCCTAACGCCTCTACGGTATTAACAACCAACGCCCGATCTAAAAACTCATTACGCCGTTCACAGGATGTCTCAGCAATTAACAAGCAACCGTGACAAGCTGCTCCATGCAGAAAACGAGATTCTTGTCGATCACATGGGTTATGACTCGCGCAGATCGGGTCATTTGAGCAAAGACGACCCATTAATAGAGCTTTTCCCAGATGAAATTCGATCTGTTTACCGACTTCCACTAAACCGCCTAATGTCCCTTCTGAGCCTGATGTGCCAGTGTAAAGAAGGATGCCATAACCCTGCTCGCTGACATAGATGCGCTCTCGAATTGCACTAGCAGAGTAGCCACATTCAAGGGAAACAGAAGTGATCAAAAGATGTGAGAGGGAATGAAGCATGATGTAGGGAATACCTGGAAAAGTAGGAGCTTTATCAAGAGGAATACCTTTAGCGAGCAACCATTGATGAAATCCTTCCATTAATGAATTAGAGCGAGCTTTGACGGCTTCTTTGTTTGTCCATTCGTCAATTAACCGTTTATTAAAGGCAATAAAAACCCCCTCACCTTTATTTTCGATCGCAGGTATCCAATTTTTATTAAAATCCAGAGCAGCGAGACGGACATTAAGCTCTAAATCATCTAATTCCCCATCGATATTCGGTAAATAGGCATCAAAACGAGTAAAGCCAATTTGGGCAATCACTTCCCTTAAACGATGGACGAGTACAATGCGATCAATATAGGGTTTCCATTGTTTGGGCAGATCATCTAGTAAACGTGGACAAGCCTTAAAATCATCATAACTATTTTGGTCTGAGGCACTTAGCAACGCTTCAAGTTCGACTTGTTTGATCGTTTTTTCTACAGCCGTTTGTCCTTTTTTGCGCCGTTGAATTTCTGCCCAAACCACTTCAAGATCGTATTCTGCAAGGTCAGCAAATTTCGGCTTTTTCAACTGTTTGCGAAGATCTTTAATTTCTTCTTCATACTGTAAATCTTCCTCATAAAAGCGATCAATTGTCTTGCGTAATTGCTCATCAGGATCGGGCAAGGAAATCACGCTGAGGGTTTGGCTAAAATAAGCATTGCTGGCCGAACGGACAAGCAAACGATTATATTCAGGTCTACCATTGATATCAGGGGCTAATTCTCCTAAATTCTCATTGAGGCGATAGGAAATACAGCTTTCTTGATCGTGAGAACCGAGCCAAGGGCGATGGCCTTGACACTGACCGAGTACTCTAGAGTTAGGGACTTTAGCCATCGAAAGGGGACGCGATCGCTTGCAAGCCTCACAACGCACGAAAATTTCTTCAAAATCGTTACCCGATCCCCCTTCATCGAGCCATAATTGACCGTGACACGAATCTCCTTGGTGAACAAACAAATACCAGTCTATATCGCTCAAATGTCCGTTAACACAAGCTTGAACAAAACGAACTGGAACGACTGGAACCGGTTTACCCTCAAGCTTAACTTTCCCGCCTTTAGTGGCTCCCCAACGGATAAAAGGACGAGTGCGATATTCTTTCCCTTTACGGGTGAAGGTTTGTTCAACTTGGGCTAAAAACCAAGTCGGAAAAACAAAAGCATCGATATGAGCCATGACAGCCGTTGGGCTAGAAAATTGGCGAGGGGGGCTGTAAAGCTTAATGTTAGGGCTTTGTAGAATATCAGATACTTTTCTTTGTAGTCTTTCTTCCCGAATGAGTTCTCTATCTCCGTGCCAATAATTTAATCCTGAAATTAAAACAGAATAGTTAGGCAGATCGACCATTGAACCCACGCCAAACGTAGTAATTATCTGACTTGATCGTAATTCTCCATCTGCTTTTTGCTGTTTCTTTCCCTTCATGACTCATCCTCCATATTGTTTCCATAGGGATCGCGTACCCGTAATTGCACCGTAAATTCGACATCCCGTAAACTACGCTGTGCTTTAAATTTCCGTCTTTCAAGACTTTCTTTATCTGCACTAGGATCGGCAGCATCTAAAAGTAAAGGAGAAGCGTTATCTATTTCTTTTTGATATTGCAGACGTTGCTCACGGGTAGCAATTTTTGTCCAAGTATCTAATAACTCTGATATTCTGCCGCGTATTTGCTCTCGTAGTACATCACTTTGATCTTTTGTCAGTTTGGGGTTATGTTCTACGGCACGATGGGTAATGATTTCTATTACTTTTTCTAAAGCCAGTCGTTGCTCCCCAATGTCAGAAGCTCCTAACGGACTGGTCATCTGAGTTACCATTAAACGAGCAAGAGCAACGGTTACACCTGCTAAACCGCGATCTAGAGCGCGATCAGAAAAAGGGGTAACGCTAGTCGCTTCGACAGCCCGATAAAAGCTAGTATGCCAGTTGTTAAACCGTTCATAATGAGAGCGATCGCGGGGTCGATGAATATTTAATAAGGTGACAACTAACCCCGATCGCTTGGAGTCTCGGCCAACACGACTTGTAGCTTGAATGTATTCCGCCGCCGTTTTTGGTTGTCCTAATTTGGTTGTCCTAAAACGATCATTAAACCGAGTCGGACGATATCTAAGCCGACTGAAATCATATTTGTTGCTAGGGCAATATCTACTCTTTCTTTGTTGTTAAAAGAGAGAGCAAGGCGACGTTTTGTATTAGCGACTTTGTTAGTGCTGACTCGTGAAGTTAATTCCTCTGGCTCATCGTCGATCTTGCGGTTAGTAAAAAAGCTTTCTGTTTCCCCATAGCGTAACCGTTCCCCATACTTATTTAGTCGGGAATTCACTTCATCTTCGACGATGCGACGGCTACCTCCTAATTCTCGTAAGGAATTGAAATAACCGAGTAAAGTCATGTAAGGATCGGCGGGGTTAGAGTCTACTTTCTTTCCTCCTCCTAAGTGCCATTGTTTTTGAGCAGTAGCCAGTAAAGCGAGATATGTTCTTAGTAGCACGACTTTTAAGCTTCGGCCTTGTGCTGCAATGCCTACATATAAACGCCCTGGTTCTTGATCGGTAGGGATGGTTTGAGCAAAAAAGGAGTCATGACGATCAGGCCCTGGTGGTGGAAAAATATCAACTTGATGACGGTTAAATAATGCTTGGATCTGGTTTTGAGCGCGTCGGACGGTGGCAGTAGAAGCGATAATTTTAGGCGTTCCACAGAGGGCATTGATCGCAGTTTCATAAAGCCCGACCATTGTTCCTAATGGGCCAGAAATTAGGTGTAATTCGTCTTGTATAATCAAATCGGGTGGCGGTAAAAAGCTTTTTAGAGAGCGACCTGCTTTAGTAGGGTCGGCGGCACTATAGAAACCTTCGCCGTCTTGGAAATGGCTGACTCTGCCAAATAAGGCCCCAGTCTGTCCAATCCAAGGAAGACTCGCAAATTTATCGACTGTGGCGATAATAAAACAGGGTAAACGACGGTAAATGGATTCATCAACGGCGATGATCGGTAAAGCCTTATCGCCCCTAAAATCACAACGACGGTTACTACAGATGATTTTTAATTCCTTGGGTTGCTCAACGGTTGGAAATAACTGAAAAGAGGTGGCTTTAAATTTTTCGCCACACCAGGGACAACGCTCTAAGGGAATGGGCGAGGGCTTACTTTTTTCATCTCGTAGGAAGGCCATGGTACGGGAATAACCTGAATATTCGTCTTTATCGCCTTTTTTTCCCATTTTATTCGGTGTTGCTCCCTGTCCTACCCAAAGCCCAATTTCAAAGGGCTAAGTTCCTAGTATTTGAGGATTTTGCTGACGTTCTAACTCTAAGGCACAGATCAGGCGGGAGGCTCGTTCGAGTTGATCGAGGGTTAGTAGACGCAGAGTATAGCGCATTAATACGGTTGCCCCTGCTGAGGTGATGCCTTCATAAGTTAGACGACGCAGAATCAAGGTAAAGGCTGCTATTCCTAAATAAGCTTCGGTTTTGCCGCCACCTGTTGGAAAAAAGAGAAGATCTACGCTTTTTCGGTCTATATGTTCTGGACTGACCAGACTAGGTAAATTAAGCAGAATAAAGGCTAACTGAAAGGGTCGCCATTGGGGAGGTGGAAAACTCTTGATCGCTTGATCAGTTTCTTGACAAAGTTGTCTTCTTCGTGCTATTGAAATTACTTTATTAGCGAGACAAAAAGCCGTTAAAACTGAGGGGTCATCGAGGGCGTTTATTCCTTCAGTTATGCGGCGACAGGCGACATCTGCTTTATCTAAAAGGGTTTGGGCAATGGGTATCGCTTCGGGAGGTTTGATCGCTTGTTTTCGTTGGTTGTCGATCCAAGTACGGTAAGCTGTAACAAGTGGTGTTAATTTTTGTTTCATCTGCTTGACATCCCTAAGATTAGCTAGGGCTTCCATTCCCAGTTCGACGTCGCTTAAAGCAGCAGGAGCAACCCTCGGAACTTCGGTAACGGGTATCCAAGTGGTGTGGACAGTTTGACACCTCACCTCCTGTTCCTCTCCTACTAAGAGAGGGGAGACTGAGACGTTGTGACCGACGGCAAATTCGTAGTCGTGGCGGTATTGTAGTGCGGCGATCGCTTCATCTAGATCATTACTGGAGAAGCCTTTGGGGTTTGAACGAGGGACAAAACCTTCACGACAATGCACCATCAAGCAGGTTTGGAAAATGAAAGCGCAATCAGAAGGCGTGGCATTAGGAAGGGCATTCACGAGGAAAATAGAGACAGATGATGTCCCGTCTGGTAAATGAGGGGAACGTACTGGACGTTTATTAATCTCTATTTTTAAACCTTGGCTGTCGGGAATAGCGATCAATTTAGTGGTTAGGGGAATATTTAAAGTAACTTGATGGGGTTGACGTTGCCATCCTTGTAATTTTTCAGGTGGCTTTTTATCTCGCTCATTCTCTTCAACTTCCATCTCCTTGTGAGGGAGGGGCTGGGGGTGAGGTGTTTCTTCATAGGGTTGGGGGCTAGGGGGTAAGGTAGAGAGGGGGTGAGGTTTTAACTCAACAGGGAAATAATCAGCCCAATGAATGGTTATATCTAAGGTTTCGGTTTCTTGGGAAATTAGAACACTTCAACCCATTGAAGAGGGAAAAACGGGTTTACGAGTGCAGGTACTTTCAGGAATGACGCTATCTTCACTGCTGGCACTGTTATCGAGTTCATTAAATTCATCATCTGCTGTGTCGTCTGTGGTAGGTGAGCCATAAGGAGCCAGAAAGCCTGTTATGTACCATTTTGAGGGGGCTTGGGTTAAAATTTCTTCTTGGTGAGCTATGTCGTCGGGGCTAGGCCCGACTAAATCTAAGTGTAAAGCTTCGATGAGATGAGAACGAACCTCTGCAGATGTTGTCATAGTTAATTTTTTAGACTACTGCTTAGTGTTCCCAAGTTTTACCTAAGAACTAACACTGAATGTAAGATTTTTCGCATTATTTGAAGATAAGCACCGTTGTACTGCGTCTTGCTTATTAGAATGATGTTGTATGCTAAAAGATCGGTCATAAAATCGATGTAATTGATAAATTTGTGGATAGTTATCATGATTGCGCCGAAAGAAGAGCGCAATGGAGACAAGCGTTAGCATCATCATTGATGCACCCTGTTACTTCAATCCGTGCAGTTGAATATACAAGAGGCTGGCGAACTAAGTCTGAACCTGTTTTACTAGAATGCGAAGATGGTAACGATTATGTGGTTAAAGGACAACAAGCCGGTCGCCAAATTGTTAATGACCAATTGGTAGCGCGTTTAGGAAAATTACTAGATGCCCCAGTCGGTAAACCTGAGATTATTTTAATTCCTCAAACGTTGATTAACAACAATCCGAGGTATCTTGAAAATTTTAGAGCAGGTACGGCTCACGGCACTCTCTGGATTAAGGACTGCAGAGACAGCTATACTTTAATTGCTACTGGTGAAGCGGAAAATCGCCATAGATTAGTCCTCTTAGCTACGCTTTATGGTTGGATTTGTGCAAGCGATCGCCAGTTCCTTTTTAAGGAAAATCCGCCTCGCCTCATTTACTCAGTCGATCATGGTCATTTTTTTCCAAACGGGCCGAATTGGTCAAGTGAGGATCTCGCTGACACACCTCTTGCTTGTTTAGATACTTATTTTAATGATTGCTATTTCACGCCACATGAATTATGCTACGCCTGTCAAAAGCTTAAGGCCATCACTGAAGGACAGTTGATTCAGACGGTTTCTACGATACCTATTACGTGGGGCTTTACAATAGAAGAAAGACTTAATATGATTGTGTTTTTACTCAATCGACAAAAAGAGTTAGTTCGTCAAGTATGTCCAGCAGATACAGTATAATTCAATATGTTCCAGATCCGATCACTGATGAGCGGATCAATATTGGTGTGCTGGCTTTCGATGACATAGATGTACGAGTACATTTTTTGAGTAATTGGGAGCGCGTTCGGAATTTCAGTAAGGAAAAAAATATTGACTATCTGAAAGATTTTGCTCAAAGCATGAGAAAATCGGCTCAATCTGGCTTATTGTTTCTAGGCGATCAAGAAAATAATCGACCCAGACATGAACGTTTAGAAAGAGTTGCACAAAGCTGGATGAATAGTATTCAATTCACTGAACCACGAGGCTCATTAAAAGATGTTGATACAGTGATAGAAGATGCTGTTAAAAAGTTTTTGGTCAAACCAGTATCAGAAAAATCTAAATTTCGCGATCGTCAAGATGCGGCTCGAATTACCATTTCTAATGTTAAAAAAGTTGTTAGAGAAATGATGGGGCAAGAGTATCAAGATTTAGTCAAGAAAAATTATCTTATTGCAGGAGCGCACAAAGGCCATAACGTTGATATTGCTGTAGCTAATGGTCATCCATATTTAGCAGCGCAAGGTATTTCTTTTGAGGTACATCCTCCAGAAAATCTCCTTGATGCTGTAGCATGGACAATTACAGATGTTAAAGACAATAAGCCTGATTTTCCTATAGCAGTTGTTGTGCTTCCTCCTAAGAAGGATGAGTCAAAAGACAATGAACAGCTAGAAGAAATTTATCATGATACGACTGATACTTATCGAGAACTGGGTGCTAAGGTGTTGTTAGAACAAGATATTACATCTTGGGTTACTAAACAATTGTCTCAGCAAGAAGAATTAATGGAAAAACTATCTATACTACGGTAGTAAAGAATATTAATTGAGTTTTATTATTCTCGGATAGAGATAGTAATCGAGTTTTATTACTGCATTTTGGGGTAAATCGAAGACCAAAGATTCTGTATTCCACCAGTATAAGATAGGATAGTATTGATATTTGAAGTAGTTAGAGGCGTAGATGACTGCTAAACAGATTCAAGATAACACCTCGCACCTTGAAGACAGAGTAAGTGCTTTAGAAACAGAACTATCAGAAATAAAACAGATGTTAGCTAAATCTTTACCGTCAAAATCTCCCTGGTGGTTAAAGGTGGCGGGAAGTTTTGAACAAGACCCTACCTTTGATGAAGTTGTTAAACTCGGACAAGAATGGCGTAAATCGATTCAATAGCGATTCTTGATGTCATGATGTATATTTTCGACACAGATCATCTAAGCTTCGTTCAACGAAATGGGAAAGAAGGAAAACAAATCTTAAAAAGGCTGGCAACCCTCGATAATCCAGAAGTTGCAGTCACAATCATTACTTATGAAGAGCAAGTTAGAGGGCGACTTTTGTTTTTATCGAAGGCAAGAACGATTGAGCAACAAGTTTTAGCTTACCAAGGATTAGAACAGTTAGTCATTAATTATCAATCTATTGTAATTGTTCCTTTCAATCGAATAGCCGTTCTAGAACATCAACGCTTGCGAAAATCTTATCCTCGATTGGGAAATATGGATCTAAAAATAGCCGCTATAACTTTAACCAATAAAGCAGTTTTACTGACTCGTAACCAAGCAGATTTTCAACAAATTAGCGAACTACAAATAGAAGATTGGTCAGTATAGAAATTGTATTAGGTTTTCTTTCCTCTCTTCTGCGTCTTTTTGCCTAATCTCACTTCTTCATCGTATCTTGCTTGATTTAGCTCTAACAGACGCGCTAATACTTCATCATGCACTTCTGACGGCCAACGATAGCGATAGGGTTTTTTACGTTTGCTGCCAGTTTCGTCGTCTTCTTCGTAATCTAACAAGAATTCGCAGTCTGTGGGAATATCTGTCCATCCGTAAGCATCTAAGACGGCTCGATCCATTTGTTGATGTAGTTCTCTCAGGTGTATGATATCCTCATCGGTTTCATCAGGATCGTGGAAACGGTTATAGGTTTCGGTTAATCCTTGATTGTTGCGTTGCATTAGTTGGGCGCGAAATTCGTAGTATTCTTGTCCGAAATTTTCTAATCTCTCCTCTGTGTCAGGGGTGAGGTTTGGAAAAGGGAAGGTTTCAAAGCAGTCTGAGGGTGTGTAGCGCAGATCATCTTTCATGGATGAACCCAAAAATCTAGCCCAGTTTTCATGTATGCGAGATTGTAAGATGGAGAATGTAGAGTAATTTTGAAAAGCTAAAACTGCTAGAGTATTTGCAAATACCATCTTTGAAGGTAAAAAAGTAAAAGATGCGTGAGATGTTGCGCCACAACTGATAACCAAAACCCGATCAAGAGGTGCGATCGCTTTATGTAATTCTGGTCTAGATCTTAAAAATTGCCACTATTTTTCTTTACCAATTTTATCCTTTTGTCGTAATCTTTCAGGTTTAACTTTTTCTTCTACAATTGCCATTAAATTAGGATACTGTCTTGCTTCATCTTCTTTCATCTCGCCAAAATTAATCACGTAGCGATGATGATCATGCGTTGGACTACTATTAACTTCCTCTCCACCAATATAAGGGAAAATTCGTTCAGCATTGCGGGGATCTTTTTCGATTAATCTGTACATCTCTGCAATAGGTGTCGCATCAGGATTAGTATCATCGAAGGTGAAACCCATCCCTAAAACAATACTACCTTGAAAACTTTTACCCGCATTCGCATTTAAGGGTTTAGGATCGTCATGTCCCCCCGCATGGAATAAAAAGGCGGTAATTTTTGATACAGGTTTACCATTAAGTAGTAAGAAGATAGAGCGAGTATCTTTTATAACATGAACAATACTAACCACTACCGCAGCTAACCCTGGCCATTTCACCCGTTTTTGTGCCTGATAGATAGTCCCTCCGTTCTGACAAATGTAGCGTAAACCAGAACTACGGGTATCTCCTTGAGCAATAGTATTCGTTGCAATCAGTCCAAATGTACCACCTTTGCGGAGTAGGGTAAAAGCACGACGGAAGAAATGAGCAACTAAATCAGAGTTTCCGTGACTTTCGGGATGAATTTCTTTTAGCCAATCCATATAGCCTTCGATATGGGCGTTTATAGCGGTATTTTTGCCAGCAAACGGAGGATTTCCGACAATACAATCAAATCCTGCGTTTTCTCGCTCGAATACTTCAGGGAATTCGATTTCCCAGTTGAAGGGAATGATAGAGAGTTTTTCTATCTCCCCTCTACTGCTAGGAGAGGGGCGGGGGGTGAGGTCAAAAATTCCCCATTTTCGGAGTATATCAGCATATTCTTTCTCTTTTTCTTCCCGTTCCTTTTTGTTTTTCCCTGCAAAGAAAGCGGCTATTTTTAGATTTCCCCTTAATCTCGCTTCTTCTAACTCCATTTCTGCTTGTTGCAGTTGGGTAACTTTTTCTTCTGCATCTTCGTCGGTACGAGTATCGAGAGATTGGATTTGTTGACGATAGTTTTTAACCCGTTCTACTTTTTCTTTCAGTAAATCTATTAAGGGTAAACCTGCTAGGGGATCTTTTGCAAATGAACCAATTTCCGCACGGGTTAGCCCAACCAACGAATCACCGCATTTTAGGGCATGATCAAGGAAAGTAAAGGGAAAATCTTTAGATAATGTGACTAACCAAAGAGAGAGTTTAGCTAGGTTTACCGCAAAGGGATTTTTATCGACTCCGTAGAGACAGCGTTGGGCAACCAAACGACGCGCTAGTAAAAGAGGTTCAACTTCCTTCCCTCTACTGGTAGGAGAGGGGTTGGGGGTGAGTTTTTCTCTATTCCATGCTTCGACTACTTTTTCGGCTAACTGACGACACGCTTCAACGAGAAAAGCCCCTGAACCCATCGCTAAATCGCAGATTTTTAGCTCTAAAATCTGTTCTACAGTCGGATATTCTCCTAATTGCTCAAAAATAGGCTTTAATGCTGTTTCTACAATCGGTTGGGTTAACTGACGCGGAGTATAATGCGATCCACTTCGGCGACGTTCTTCGGTAGGTTGTAGATACAATGCACCTATGGGAAGGATATAGGGAGTACGAGAGGATACTTTACGATCTAAGGATGCAATTAATTCTTCCACTATTTTCGCACTTTTAAGATCCTTTGCGCTTTTAGCAGAAAGTTCACAGTTAGCTGTATCTTTGAGGAACTTCGATCGTTCTGCGGGTTTAGTGGCTAATAACTGTGTTATGTCAATAACAATAGTCGTAGAATGTTTAGAGCCTTTCGGTTTGCTATTGACTCCAATTGAGAGACTTGTTGTCATCTCGACAGTGTAGCCCATAATTGCTTCATAGACTGAGCCAATTTGTTCGACATCCAAAGAACGATAGGAAAGTCTTTCACCGTCTAAAATCAGCAATTTATCCAATATCCGATAGATTACCCCATCAGGAATACGCGGGATCTCAGATTGGCCATTCCCTTCTAAAAAAGGATATTCTTGAGGATCGAATAATTGTCCGTGTCTTGCTGGTAAATACTCTGGAGTTGCACCACCGCCATCATACACCAAGCGAAACAGACTGAGTAACCACGCCCAAGCACCATATCGCTGATCCATTGTATCGGGATAGTTCCCCGCATCTTCCCGCAACCGTTCAAATAAACCACCAACAGAATAATTACACTGATAAATAGAATCATTGGGCATTAATCCCTCATCTTCGGCATACAGCAGGAAAACGAGGCGCATCAATGTCGTAATGAGTCCACCATAAATATGTTGAGGATTATTTTTTGCCAATTCCCCTAATAATTTTCCATCAACTGCGACATCGGCCATCTGAAACCCTCGCAAGAGTTCCCACAGCGCATCTAATACTTGTTCTGCAAGTTTCGTTGAGACTTCTGCTTGATAGTTGCGACTGTCTGCGAGAAGTTGAGGTAAACGGCGATCGCTCGGTAGATTAAAGAGGCGATCAGATCCCAAAAGCATCTCCAAAGCCCCTAAGATTGACCGTCCTGCCACCTCCGCCATCGCTTTGATTGGAAAAGATAAAAATCCTGATGATTCGCCTCTAGGGGCATAAACTAGCCTGATTTCAGTTCTATTACACAGAATACCGATGGGGATCTGTGTTTCTCGTAAGAGTCGTTCAAATTTCGCCTGTACTGTCACGCGCCATTTTGCATCCTCCAGCTCCACCTCATCAAGAGGTAAATTAGGTTTAACGACTTTGATCAACATCATCCATTCTTTAGTGTCTGGATCACGAACTGCATAGGAAGGGGCTAAAATTTCTCCGTATTCGGGTAAGCTAATTTCTAACTCGGTGGGTAATGTTTCTTGAGATGGCGCACCGATCAAGTCTTCAGGATACCATTCTAAAACCTGTTGAG
Organism: Chroococcus sp. FPU101; assembly: GCF_017312365.1. Lineage (GTDB taxonomy): Bacteria > Cyanobacteriota > Cyanobacteriia > Cyanobacteriales > Microcystaceae > Chroococcus. Next base: position 120 of record NZ_BLJI01000060.1, on the reverse strand, counting down.
CAAAAGCGGGAAAATCGGCGATCCAGGTTATTTCCTCTTCTTCAATAATTAAAGACTGTAACCGTTGCTGAAGTTCTACGGCACGACTACGGTTTAAGATAATACCAATTATTGAAAAAT
>NZ_BLJI01000059.1 GCF_017312365.1 Chroococcus sp. FPU101 | reverse complement strand
CATTTAATGAATTGGTATTACTAGCCCAGTGGCAGGATATTCCAACACTTTTTGATTTTAAGACTAGCCACCGAGAAAAAAGCGCGAAATGGCTGACCGATGCCAAGCTTCAGATTGCTGCTTACCGAGCGGCTTATGAGTTTTTGTTCGATGTTGAAGTTCTACAAGGATTGATTGTAGTTATTACTCCTAATACGGTACAGCTTTTCACCTTAGAAAAAGCGGAACTAGAGGCATCTTGGCAAGAATGGTTGCTTCGTCTGGAACAGTACCGAAGTCTCGACTTTCATGGTCAGTTGTTTTCACAGTTGGGTCTGGAATAACAAGTGCAGGATTCGTTCGGGACTCAGTTTCTTAGCCCTGTAGTACTTTTAATCGTTCGGGCAAATCCTAACCAACGCCTTGTTAGCCAGTTGCACCGCTCACCAAAGTACAGTTACAGGGTAATTGACAAATGCACTGTCTTTTGTCAACACAGGTATCTGCTCTACCAAACTCTGAGCAATAATCAGCCGATCAAATGGATCTTTATGATGAAAAGGCAGCTTTGCTAACTCATCTAAATGCTCTGGTTGGATTTCGAGCAGCTTAATTGCGTTTCCATACACTTCACGCTTAACCAACTCAGTAAATGTCATTTTGAGTTCTAGTTTGCTAAGACTAACCTTGATCGACATCTCCCAAAGACTTGCCATGCTGAGAAATCTCTGGTTTCTCTGGTCTTCGATTAAATTTCTCGCTCCTACACTAAGATTGAGATTCCCCTCGATAAACCAGACAAACGTATGCGTGTCTAGCAGAAGCTTCATGGAGCGTATTCCTCGAAGTCCTCCAATGGCTCATCAAAATCATCTGACATTCTCACCAACCCCTTGGCACTACCAAATTTAGGACTCGCTTCTACTGTGCTAACTGGCACAATTTTGAAAGATGCTCCATCGCTGCGAGTGATGATCACTTCTTCACCGCCTGCTGCTGCTTCAATTAGAAAAGCTAGTTGAGTCTGGGCTTCTTTCAAATTAACTTGGTGCATTAGTAGTCACCCGCAAAAAACTGATGTTTTGAGTATAGCTTCTTGATAAGGTTATGGATTGAGCATGAACATCGACAGATAACTTTAGAACTAACGGTGAAGTGCAGCGGCGGCAGATACCCTTGAACTCAGCACCAACGGCTTTCGACCGTCCGCTGCCACGTAGTGTTAGCCCTCTGGCGCAACCCTACACTAAACTCCACAGACAGTCTCATCTCATTGAACAGGTAAATCTTTTAGTTTTCTCCGAAGAAGTCGTTCTTTAACATCTTGCAATGCAACCGATTTTTCTCTATAAAACTGCAAAGCATTTTCTTGTAAGGCTTCTTCTGTACTCCCAGATGCCGATGCTCGAAGTCGTTCAAGAGCTAACGCAACATCACTGAATAACTTGATAGCATCATCGTGGGACAGGTAAGCAATATCCTCAACGTGAGAAGTTGCCAGGTTGTGGACAGCTGATCGTGGTGAAATGACGATCGTAGAACATGGTACGAAAGCAGGAATCAACTTATCTGCTCTTACCCGTTGTTCATGAGTACGGGCTTGACGCACAGTATCTAGTGAAATTCCACCTTCAGGATTTTCATCAGTTTTAGCTTCAAATACAAAAGCGTGCCAGTCACCGAATATCCAAAGCCCATCAGGAGCACCATCATCTGTCCACTGATGACTGTTAGCACCTAACATTTTGCCTAACGTAGCCAATCCTTTTTCAAAGGATTTAGCATCATTATTCTCAATGTCATTCTGAGTTTCAGAGATTTTTCTCGCAAAACTACTGCCAATAATTCTCCACTTCTGGAGTAGACTATTAACTTCCAAAAACCATTCCAGCGTAGGCAAAATCTCGGCAGCATTATCATCAGATTGCCCTGAAAGTTCAGAACGTAGCTTACTTAGCCAAGTAATATTTGAAGACACTCCTGAAGCTTTATCTAAGTATGAAATAGCCGTAAGCTTAAAATTTTCTTTGCCAGAATGTTGCCAAGCGAGAAAAGCAGAGGCTGCGGCTTGGTGTAACCAGAAAGCTCTGTATGGTTTGAGATCTGATCCTCCTTCTAAAGCTGCTAAAATTTTAGCCACTATGCTCAAGGCATCTTCGTGCTGCCCTTTCCATGAAGCATATACATAATCAATTTCATGAGGCATTGCCTGATTTAGATATTCAGTCGTAAGGTCGGGAACCTTTGCATGAGAATCACGTTTCTTCCGAATGTCCTGTTCTGCTGCTTGCCAATCAGGTGAGCGACTTAGAAATAATTGAGCCAATTCAACAAATTCTTGCGGTGTATGGTCAGTTGAGTTTTCCAAACCAAACGAAATCTCAGCTTGGAGTTCTGGATGCATACCTTGAGTCAGGGTTTTAGTACAACATCTTTGTGTTAGCTTATCTCCCAAAACGAACACTACAGAATAGTCACTCTCATCACGGGTACATCGCCCTAGTGCCTGAGTTATTCTAGTGCGAATACGATTATGTAATTGGGAAGAAGCTCCAAGACCAACTCTTAAATAGAATTCTTGTAAACCTGAAGCAGACGGTTCTCCGTCTAACACCATGAAGCGGCAATCCTCTCCTGGCAAGTCAATTCCATCGTAGCGATTTGCTAAAAGAAGCACTGATGGTTCTGAAGCTTTAGTAAAAGCATCTAGATTCTGCTCAATATCCTCAGATTTAATGATGCCATGCGTCTTCTTTAACTTTGTTTCCCATACCTCAAACCTCTTATTATCGGGAACAAGGATGAGAGCACGGTCTACCTGATTAATCATAGACACTGCTGTATCTGTGGAATCTTTGTTAGCCGAAAGATCCGGGAAGAGAATTAGTCTTCTACCTGTACTTCTCTTGTGCCACTCTTCAGGTATTGGTAGCCGAGCAATTGCCTTAACTCCAAAGACTCGCTCTATATCCCCATCTTCTCCCAATGTAGCCGACATATATATCCGCTGTTTGGCGTTTGAAAAAGATGGATGAGTTTGAGTTGGTGGGATAAGAGGTCGGATTTCAATGCTTCCAGGTGATAAATATAGTGAGCAAGCTTCAAGGTGAGATGCAAGAATACTCCATGAATATTTAAGATCATCGTGCTCAGAAACAAATTCTTCTAAAATTTGTCCAATTTGATTTAAATATCCATGCCAAGCGATCGTTGAAAGTAAATCTACTGAGAATTACATCAATTCGGCTACTTCCACCAGTTTCAATCTTGTACGCTATGTAATTTGGCATGACTGGTTCAAGTAATCTGTATAAAGCCATATACAGATCCTTGTGTTTTGAACGATCAATTGAAAGAGTCCAGAGAGCAGAAATATAGTTGTCTGCTGCATGGGCATCATCACAAATGATCACTTCAGGATTATTAATTCGAGGATTAGTATTAAATACTCCACTATATGTAGTTATCGCAATCGATTTAGCTTGCTGATATGCATAAAATTGCCCTGGATCATATTTACTCTGGTAACCAACTAATAAAGCAGTGTTAATTCCATAAAGACGAGCGCGTTCATTAACCTGAGAGCAAAGTTGTCTTGTTGGACACAAAAAGACAACTCGTTCATTGAACACCCGACGACGATATTCAGCAATAAGAAGACCGACTAGAGTTTTACCTGTCCCTGTAGGTAACTCAATCGCTAAATCTTTAACCTGAATATATTTTTGATTAGATTTACTGTCTTTCTGATTGCAGTAGTCCTCCAAAATTTTTCCTTGGTGAAAATGAAGGAATTTAATGGATGGATCACGATTAAGATCCTGAAACATAGTCACAATAGAGTCAGGCTTAGGATCTTCTGAAGTAGAAGTACGGAATTTAACCATCGTCTCCCCTACAAGCAAGTGCTCTTGAGTTATCTCTCAACCCAGTCTAGACCACAATGCAATAATTTGGCAGCGGAAGGATAGCTTTACAGATAGCCTTCTGGCTATGCCTCAACCGATAGTTTAGGAGCGCCATGTTAGGCATCATCATTCTGGCGGATTAAATACAAATTCCTTGTCCGGAACCAAGTTAAAGTTACAGTCCTCAGCCTTAAGTCCGTTGAGTTTGAGGAGATTAATAGCGTTAGTTTTACTTGCCAAATCTTGCAGCATATTTTGCTCTAGATCCTCAACGTGCAAAAGCATATGTAGAAACCCGTTAAGTATATCGCTACTTTCTTCTAGGAGTTGGGATCTTGAAATATCTGAGGTCTTGACATTTAGCTCTTGAACCCCTGAGTGAGCTGCCTGTGAATTTCTCAATTTGTTTACGAGAGCCATATGATCCATGGCGCAGTGCTTGAACTCTAAGCACAAATGATATGGATGTGCCAGAGTGCCAACTAATGAAACAAGATGAGGCTCTTTGCCATTTGCCCGTTTGCAGGTTGGACATGGCGACTCAAGCAGTTGACCTAATGCCATTCGTCCATATCTGGATTCAGGTATCTGTGTGCAGTAGAGGAGCTGCTTAATTGCAACTTCACATAGCCTTGCAGAATACAAAAGTATTTCATTATAGAGACGGAGTCTTTCAATTTCTGAATCTACCTCATCATGGGTAGGCTCAGAGCCATGCGCATAGTCGTGAGAGTAGTTAATAACCCTGCACATAAGGAGTGATAAAGTAATTCCGCTTCTCGTATAAAGATTGGTAAAGCCACCTCTGTCTGGAGCTTCTTGAGTCGGCATAAGAGATAGGTGCCCTCGCTGTAACATCCACGCACGCATGTCCGTTGCGATCGGCAATATATTTATTCCGCTAATCATTTCCCCAGACCAGCGAAATGCTTGAGGGCGAAAACTCCAAGAGTGATGAGTACCATGCCACTCACGCTTATTAGATGTCACCTCGGCTGATTCCCTCACTATGCCTAACTATATAACTATACTGAAATTTTCCGTCTAGTCAACTCTTAGGGAACAAAAAGCCAAAACTTTCGGGATAATCACCTCATAAGGAATGATATCAAGAAATTATCCGTATATTTTTCGATAATATCCAGAAACTTTCTGGATATCACATCCAATAGTCACATTATCAAGAAATTTTCACAGATGTCATCGTCTGAAACATTATTCTTCCAAAACAGAAAAAAGTGATATTGATTGAATTAAACGCTATATTGTATCCCTACACAGCGATCGCATTCCTTAATTTAGTTCATTAGTTCTAACTCAAAAGATCTCCTACAATTAGAATTGCCACCATCTCTAACTGACAATGCCTCCTCCAGACCAAGACTCCCCCCAATCCAACCGTTACCAAGCTCCCGAATCCCTCACGGGTGTTGTAGAACGCATAACCTATCACGCCTCTGAATCGGGCTACACTGTCGCCCGACTTCAATCGCCCAGAGTGCAGGAACTAATGACAGTAGTGGGCAACTTCGCCAACATTCAAGCAGGACAGACTCTTCAACTCAAAGGCGTTTGGAAGAACCATCCCCAATACGGCTCTCAGTTCGAGGTGCAGCAGTACACGGAAAGCAAACCCGCCACTTTGACTGGACTTTAGAAGTATCTGGGCAGTGGCTTGATTAAGGGTGTCAGCTTAAGAATGATTATAACCGAGAAGTGTTTAATGAAGATTTGGGTGTGGTAGCCGCCATTAATGCGGTCGAGCATGAATTGACCATCGGCTTTGAAGGGCGGGATGTGGTTTATGATTACGCCGATCTCAATGAAATTACCCTAGCATGGTCGATTTCCATTCATAAAAGCCAGGAGTCTGAGTATCCAGTGGTCTTACTACCGATTTATCTGACTCACTATGTCATGCTGTCCCGAAATCTCATTTATACGGGGCTGTCCCGTGCTAAGAAATTGGCGATCATCATCTAGGGGTTAAATTGATGGCTTTCGGCGAAAACAGTTTTAGCGGCTGAGGAGATAGAAAGGGTACGGGTAGTAACCGTATCCTTTGGCGATAAGCAAGACTTCTTGAGGTAATAGAAATGTGGTAATTGTTAGGTAGTCCCTGCAAGCGAGTGGAGGTCGTTGCAATTCATCGCAATTAACCTGCAATTATAGGCTATGATCTAGCAGACTCGTTGCAAAAACTCACAATTATCCTCTTAGCAAAAACGCTGAAACCCCTGATTTATCGTACCTCCACTATTTTGTAGGGACTACCAATTGTTAAATGCCTTAGCCAACCGAAAAGATTTCACTCAAACTTAAGGGATGTCTGTATTACCCGTACCCTTTGGCAGCACTCTTGGCATAGCTTGATGTTTGTAGCCTTTTAGTGCTATCGCCCTTTTTTGGCGATGAGTTAACAACCAGCTTATGTCAGATCTTATTGTTTTTGGGTTTGAGAACCAAGAAGTTCGTTTTGTTGGTACTCCCGACAAACCTGAATGGATTGCTCAAGATGTAGGAATTGCTTTAGAGATTCAAAATGTTCGTCAGCTTTTAGCCAAGTTTGATGAAGATGAAAAGGGTGTATGTACTATATACACCCCTGGTGGTGAACAGGAAATGCTGACGGTGACTGAGCCTGGGCTTTATCGACTCATTTTCAAATCTCGAAAAGCTGTAGCCAAGCGGTTTCAACGATGGCTTTTTCATGAAGTGCTGCCGTCTATCCGACGTACTGGCGGCTATAGCATTCATCAAAGTCAACCATCGCCAAAAGCTCTCATCGCAGCGCGAACGATCAAGGAAATCAACGAATTAGTCGTCGATATTTCCCCTCGTTTGGCTCAGTATCTCATCGATCACACCATCTCGGAAGTTCTCGAACAAGCCGTCTTGCTAGGAACGACAGAGACTTTACGGGGGGTCGTGGAAATCGCTCAAGAGATGGGTTTACCCGTCAACGCTCAAAACCGTTCCCAACTCGGTCGTTTCGTTAAAAACTCACCAGTGGGTCAATTAGCTGTATCTGAAAAACGTTTAGTTAATGGAACCTTGCGAGAAGTACATTGCTATCCCGATAATGACTCAGTTCGTCAGATTATTCGTTCTTTCTTTTCTTAATTTTTAATTAACTAAACTCGGGTTACTTAATCTAGCTTTCATTAGTTTTACTGATCAAAAATGAGGGTTTATTCTCTTGTTGATGTTAACTGTCCTATCTACATCACAATCATTTTATCTCTTTCACTGAATTAGAAAAAGGCTAACGCCTGTTCGATGAAGAAGCTAGATTCGATGAGGAGAAGGAATAATCATAAATTTTCCTTCTTCTCTCTTCTACATAGAAATTATTTAACGACACACTACTTAAGTGAGGAAAAAACAATGTTAGCCGTCTTAGGTGATTACTTAAAACATCTCAACTGTGAAATTGAATCTTACGAGCAACTCATTGCCAAAAAACGTGAAGAAGCTCAAAAACTGGCTCAACTTTAAGGACAAGTTGTAGAGGCGTTAGGCATCCTCAAAAATGTTGTTGATGAACTTAAAACGGTCGATCCAGAAGCAATTATTACAATTCAAACAGCAGCCTTTGAGATCTTCAAGAATCAAGATGATAATGGAAAATTGTCCACTCTACTACCAGATGTTGCTCTAACCACTACCATTGAATCAACAACAAATGAGGATTCTTCAGAGATGGATACCAATTCGTCAGAAGCGAGTCTTGCTCAAGCTGAAAATGAAACAAACCATGAAGAATCCCATTGCATTAGACTATCTGAAAATGTGGTTTACGACCCTCAAAAAGCGATTGTTTATGCTGGAATTAACGCCTACAATCGTGCAAAAGTTTGGGGAGATTTGCTTTGCTTCAATCATGCGGTCGGAAAACGCTTTGAAATTAATAACCATAGCCACTCCAAAGGTTACAGTTATGACTTAACCGTTTTCGGACTCGAAAGCGAAGATCTACAACGATTGGCTGACAGTGATCTGACTAAGCATCCTGACACAGCCGAAAACGCTTCTTGGCAGCCCCCGAAACGGCAACCCCAAGTTTTATCTCCCAGACCCAGAGTGTGTCAACCTGGTGATCTAGCAGTAGGCGATCTTGCCCGAAAAGACGACGGGCGAGAGTATCGAATAATTGGTGTCAGTGATGATGGCTCAGTGGTCAAAGTGCTAAACGAAGATGAGATGGAGATGGCTTTCTCCGTTGGGACTCTTTATCTGGTTAAAAAACATGAGTTTCCATCTAAGGATGATACTACCTTGACTCCAGAGATTCTCAAAAACGAGCAAACTGACCCGCCAAGCCTAAATATTGGATCACCAGTAATCATTCATAGTTCTCGCTATCAAGGTCTTTATGAAGGGAAAGAAGGCGTTATTGCGACTGAACCGAGTCTCTTTGGTGTCAAAGTCGATCTTGGAGTAGATAAGCCAATTTTCTTCCTTAAAGATGAAGTGTTTTTATCCGAGGCAACGTCAGCTTGACATGAGGAGCGAAAGTATTACTCATTGAGGTGTATCGATACAGTCTACTCCTCTTTTTATTCTTTTTTAGGAGGTTTTCTAATGACTCATCAAATCGCCGATCAAGAATTACCATTTACTCTTAAAGATAGTGTTTCCGCTCAAACAGTAACAGAAAAAATTGCTTACATTAATAATGGATTAGAAATCTATTTTGATGGCTACGGAAATTATAGTTGTGAGCCAACATCGGGAAGTACTGTTTTGATTGAAGTGTTTGAGCATAGCTTAAGAGTGATTGTTTGGGGTGACATCCTACAAGAAGATCCAACTCATATTATCGAACTTGATAGAGCCAGAGAAGTTTTGAGAGGTGATACCACCAATGAGTCTAACTGAGATATTTCACTCATAGTTTGTTGAGGAGTAGTTGTCTACCTGAATAATTACTCCTTTTTCCAACTCGACTGTTGAAGAATCTTTCCTTATACTAACAAGCATTGAGCAGCATTTTACAAGTTAATCTCCGTCAGTCATTTGCTAGACAAAAAAAGTTAAAGCCTAGTCAGTTAGTCGATTATTTTAAGTTCAAATCAAGCATTTTGTCTGAATAGTTTCTAATATCGAAGCTAGAATTAACTTACGTTTAACTGATTTTTGTTTCCTCAGTGTCTTCTATTTGCTTAGATTAGCTTATCTTTTGAGAAGAAATATGGAAAGCAAGCCGTGTTATTGTTAAACATTTCCTTTGTAAAATCTAATCAAACATTAAAGACAATTTTTCTAAAATTCGTTGCCTTCTCAACATTTTGATGATCAAAGTCAACTTGAACTTTGATGTAAGCAACTAATACTTAACTATTGTCCTAAGTTGTCCTTGCTATCTAAAGACTTTTACACTAAGTTGACTAATTATTTTATAAACGTTACTATTTACTTAGTAAACCTAGTTGCTTTAATCTCTATGACCATAAAGCAAGCAGCAACGTCTAAGCCAGAAAAATCCAAATCGTCGAGTCATCTTAAGGAAGCGACCGAACGTGCATTAAAACTAGGTGAGCAACGAGAGATGAATACAGTCTTTCTAACTCGTGCGATTAAAGCGATTAACCATTTTGCTGAACATGGTTCTCTGGTTGATGTTAGTACTGCTTCTTCCGATTATGAATTACTTTTGAAAGTTTTGGAAACGCCCGAATCTCTAGAACTTCTTCAAAAAAGTGACCCTTTAGCCAATGCTCGACTAAGAGGACTTAAAGTTAAACAAGAACTTCTAGAAGCTAATGGAGGATGTATCACAGTAGAAGAAGTGGCAAAAATTCTCGGGATTACTCGTCAAGCGGTTGATAAACGTCGTCGAGCCAATAAGTTAATCGGCATCAGTCGTGGAAAACACGCTTATCTCTATCCAATCTGGCAATTTGATTCACAATCTGTCATCAAAGACTTGGAGGCTGTGTTAGCCGAGTTAAAAGATTATGACCCTTGGATGCAAATTGCTTTTCTGTTAGAACCCAATCTCCGTTTGGATGGAAAAACTCCGCTACAAGAGTTGCAATCTAACAATAGCGAGCAAGTTTTGACAGCAATTCGGGTTTTTGGAGAACAAGGTGCCGATTGAATACAATAAACCAGGTATACATCCAGAACCGCCAGATGACCTACATACAAGAACGTTACCGATTCTCGAACTCAACAGTTCTTTGTGGAGAATTCATCAATCTCGCTATCATCCTTTGTATTTTGGACGGAGCGGAGAAAATCGTTTTGATGCTCCTGCCCAAGAATATGGAATTTTATATGTGGGGCTTGATGAGTTTTGTGCTTTTAGAGAAAGTATTGGACGGCTAGTCAAGTATCGGATAGTAACTAAAAGTTTATTAATCAATCGTCAAATCTCTCAAATAGAAGTCAAACGTCCATTGAAGTTAGTTGATTTAAGTGGAGCAGGATTAACAAAGTTAGACGCTGATGGAAGATTGTGTACTGGAGATTATCTAGTAGCACAACGTTGGTCAGAAGCTTTACGCAACCACCCTTCTAGTCCTGATGGTCTATACTATAGGTCTTGTTACGATCCAGAACGCTATTGCCTTGCCATTTATGACCATCTCGAATCAGAATTGTCGATCAAGATCACATATGACTTGTGGGAAGATATATTTAGAGAACGACTGGGTCATATTCTCGATACCTACGAATATGGGTTGATCGAGGATTAATTGGAGTTAAGTAACGATCGCGCTTGTCTAATCCGTTTTGTCTAAATAGATAGGGGATAGTAAAGACTACTAGAAATATAACCTTGACAAGTTTATCCTTATTTAGGTAGAAGACCTGCAAGAGATAAATATCTATCTGTTAGTTCTGACTTTTCGCCGATCGCCTCGTTGTCTTTTTCTGATTGCTTAAGAGATTAGCTTGGTAGACTTCAATAGCCCTTTGGTGAGCGATGGGGTCATGACGATTATGAAGCCAGTCTTGAATCAGGTCAAGGTTGTAGCGGATGCAGCGACTATTAATCCGAACCCAATGAATGCCTTCGATCAGTAGTCCTTGTAATCTGTATCGTTTAAGCGTTGTCCCACTCAGTTGCAGGTATTGGGATGCTTCTTGCTTACTAGCAAAATGGGCGATCACTAGAATACTCCTAAATGACTCTCAAGCCTAAATCGGACTTAACATTTGTCCTTTATCTAAGCTTGTTTCTAGATGAAGATAACAACTCCAAATCTAGGATTCAAGTGTAACGCTTGGTTGAAATGAAAAATTACTGCAAGCATAAAAATTCTAAATTTAAGGAATAATATACAAAAGATGAAAAAAACTCAGCCAAACTGGAGCTAAGTGAATTCTATTAGTGGTAGGAATTTGGTAGGAATAATTGTTGAGAATCGTTATAATGTTTATGTAGTAGGATTTAAAAAGATTTTTGAACTTCGTTCGGGACGAAGGGGTCGCACGTTCAAATCGTGTCATCCCGATTTGTACATTCGCACATTAAATGTCGCAACTCGCAAATTAATGTCAAATGCTTTAATTTTTAGAGATAACTTGATCATACTAAGTTTTTTCAAATTCATGTCGCCATCTTAATCAAATGGAGACGCCTAGCTATTTTTTAAGTATAATTCCAAATCTCACAAGGTTCCTGAACGAAGTGCGCCTTTCAACCCTCCTATTAAAAAATATAAAGCAGCAAATTTTTTGCTGTTCACCTCGAATCTTCTTGCTTTCAACCCACCCCTAGTCGGGATGGTTGTTGAAACAATCAACCTCCTTATGCAAAAGCAATACGTTTGATCTTTCAACCCACCTGTACGTTTGCAAATTAGATGTCGCAAACGTACATTTGGATTAAGTCTTTAAACCTAGAAAAACAATATCACGGATTTTTCAAGGAAGAAAATTAAAACTCTAGATTCACGTTTGAGTTCTGCCTAACCTGCGTAACTCCGACAGATGTTTAAAATTGTTAATTTTGGCCGACCCGTTCGCATAGTAAACTAATAAAGTGTTTAAATAAAAATCTTTTGAATAAAAATTTAGCAGCCAAACCCTATTAATGCCTACTTTAGTCACTCCTTCGTCTTTTCCCCTGACTGCGATCGTTGGTCAAGAAGCCATCAAACTCGCCCTTCTCCTCGCTGCGGTTGATCCAACTCTCGGCGGTGTCGTCATTGCAGGGCGCAGAGGAACCGCTAAATCAGTTATGGCTAGAGGAATTCACGCTTTACTACCTCCTATCGAAATCATTCAAGATAATCCTTTTAATTGCGACCCCAACACACCTCAAGAATGGGATAATTTAACCCAAGAACAGTATCAAACCAGCGTTAATATACCGACTGAAATTATTCCTGCGCCGTTTGTCCAAATCCCGTTAGGAGTCACCGAAGATCGTCTACTTGGTTCAGTAGATGTCGAAGAATCGGTTAAACGTGGTGAGGCGGTTTTTCAGCCTGGTTTACTGGCGCAAGCTCATCGCGGTGTGTTATACGTTGATGAAATTAATTTGCTCGATGAACAAATTGCTAATCAACTATTAACCGTTCTCACCGAAGGACGCAATCAAATCGAACGGGAAGGAATTAGTTTTCAACACCCCTGCAAACCTTTACTAATTGCTACCTATAATCCCGAAGAAGGAGCATTACGCCCGCATTTGATGGATCGAATTGCGATCGCACTTTCAGCAGATGGTGTACTAGCCCTTGATCAACGTCTTCAAGCAGTTGATCGAGTTATTGAATACGCTCAATCTCCCCAAATCTTTCTCAATCAATACCATGAAGAAATAGACGATCTTAGAACTGAAATTATTTTAGCCAGAGAATGGCTCAAAGATGTCAAAGCAACACCCGATCAAATCGCCTATCTCGTTGAAGAAGCTTTACGGGGTGGTGTCGAAGGGCATCGCGCCGAAATTTTTGCCCTAAAAGTAGCCAAAGCCGCCGCCGCCTTAGAAGGACGAAATTTTTTAAGTGCAGATGATCTTAAACGAGCCGTTGAACTGGTCATCGTTCCCCGTTCGACTATTCTACAACCACCACCTGACCAACAACAGCAAGCCCCACCACCCCCTCCACCTCCTCCTCAACAACCCCAAGACGAATCAAACCAAGATCAAGAAGAACAAGAAGAAGAAAATAAGGAAGAACCCGAACAAGATCCCCCAGGCGTTCCTGAGGAATTTATCTTTGATGTCGAGGGTGTAATTCTCGATCCTAGCGTTCTCTATTTTGCTCAAGCGGCGCAAAGACAAGGAAAATCGGGTAGCCGTAGTATGATTTTTTCTGAAGATCGCGGACGCTATATCAAACCCGTTTTACCCAAAGGCAAAGTTAGACGAATCGCTGTCGATGCCACCTTACGCGCGGCTGCACCCTACCAAAAATCTCGTCGTCTGCGTAATCCAGAACGCCGTGTAATCATCGAGGAAGGAGATTTGAGGGCAAAACGTCTCGCACGTAAAGCAGGCTCTCTAATCGTCTTTGTCGTGGATGCTTCAGGATCGATGGCCTTAAATCGGATGCAGTCGGCTAAAGGGGCGGTGATGCGTCTACTAACAGAAGCCTATGAAAATCGAGATCAAGTGGCGTTAATTCCTTTTCGGGGCGAAAAAGCCGATGTTTTATTACCGCCGACTCGTTCGATCGCACTAGCAAAAAGACGCTTAGAAACCCTGCCCTGTGGAGGTGGTTCTCCTCTAGCACACGGTTTAACCCAAGCGGTACACGTGGGCATGAATGCAAAAATGTCGGGAGATATTGGACAAGTGGTGATTGTTGCGATTACCGATGGTCGTAGTAATATTCCTTTAGCTAAATCTCTGGGCGAAACTTTAGAGGATGGCGAAAAACCCGATATTAAAGCAGAATTACTCGATATTGCTGCCAAAATTCGAGCAGTGGGCATGAAATTATTAGTAGTTGATACTGAGAAAAAATTTGTTTCTACAGGTTTCGCTAAAGAATTAGCCGCAAAAGCAGGGGGGAAATATCATCATTTACCCAGAGCAACCGAACAGGCAATTGCTTCGATGACCAAAGGTGCGATCGCAGAACTGCTGTAAGTTAGATGTAATAGTAGTTATTAATGATTAAGCTAAACTAAATGTGTACTATACTTGGCGATCAATATGCCTCTCAACGAACTTTTAACAATTGCTAGTCAACTTTCTCACTAAGATAAACTACGTTTAATTCATTTTCTTCTTCTTGAAGTGTCTAAAGAGGAAGGGTGTAATCTAAATCTTATGAAGGAAAGTGATCCAGAGAGCGCACTGCTAAACCAACTGATCTCTACTTAAGCAGTTGTCTAGTCGCCTCATGCAGACCAGCTATTATCTTTTACACAACGTCCA
>NZ_BLJI01000058.1 GCF_017312365.1 Chroococcus sp. FPU101 | reverse complement strand
TGATTTTCTGTCGCAAAACCAATCGGCATAAAAATAAGTGCTTTTGCCCCTAATTCTATTAAATTTCCCAACATTTAATGAATTGGTATAAAGCAGGAGATAAAGGAGAGTTTGATAAATCGTTGGCTTGCTCAGAAGCAGAGTCTTGTTGCTGTTCTTGTGATGGATTCTGCTGCTGTTCTTCGGACTTTTGACGTAAAGCTCTCACTTCTTCGATCAGTACCGATACAGTTACAGCTAATTGGTTGATAGCTGTAAACATGACCCGCATTGATTCATTTTCTAACTGCTGTGCGCTTTGAGTGCCTTGAATGGCTTCTCCATTTTCGATAGTAGTCATCAATATTACCTCGGGTTATAAAGGTTTACACTGGTAGCGATCTATTGGCTGAACGAGACGGTCAAGAGCAACTTGGTTGCCGTTCAGCGCAAAAACAGGTATCCCATCAAAAGCAATCACAATCTGCTGAGGGCGGTATGTGGTTGATACAAAGGCTTGATAGTGAATGCCAAGTGCGCTTTGTTGGTGAGCCAGATATCCGTCACAAAAAAATTCAAGAACTCTCCATCGGTAGTCGGGAGTGACCGCAGGTGGCAGTTTTTTGGCTTCTTCTAGTAAGCGTTCAAGGTCTAATAGATGTGTTTGCATAATTGATATTCCTTCTTAAAATCCAACAATGACCGTATCTTTTTCTTTAACGGAGTAAAACGGAAATGGCCCGATGATGTAGGGTGAAGTGCCACAGAAGATGGCAAAACGAAAATAAAGTGAGAACTGAGCTTGTCCTGCTGCTTCATCAGTTTCATTCAGCACGACCTTAAAACTTTTACTAAAGGGATGTCGCCCTGTTGGTTCTTTTCCTGTCAGGCATCCTGAACCCCCACTCACCCACTGAGAATCACCAGAGATCCACTGTTTACCTTGCATCAGCTTTGGCCATCCTGGTAGATCTCCAAGTTCAAGATGAGCGCAGTTGGACTGATTGCAGGGAACCTGAAATCCCTCGTTATAGCTACCAGTGATGGTATTGGTGCGATTAGCCTCCTCATCAGAAAACACAACATCTGCCATTGCTAAAGGTAGGTTGACATCTATCAAATCAGAGAGATAAGTTTTAAAAGGAAGTTGGTCGAGTCCAGGAATATTAGAAATCGGTAGGCTTTCCCAATCAGTAAACTTGTCTATCGGCAGTTCGCTTAATCCTGGAATTGAAGTCAAAGAATAATTATTTAGAGTCGGTAACTCCTCTAGAGTTAAAGAACTGAAATTAGCATTTTGAGAGAGTTGCGAAAGCGTTCGGTTAGATAGATTCTCAGATACATCAGTCCCAAACTGTTGTTTGATGAGTGCTTTAAAAGGAGCAACCTGCTTTAATCGAGTTGAACCCAACGAAGGGATGGTATCGACAAAATCCTTCAGTGAAAGTTTTTTGAGAAAAGATGCCGCTTCTAAAGAAACTTGCTCAGGGGAAAGACCAATCTCTTTAAGAATATACCCCATCGACATCTGAGGTAATTTGGTATCAGAAAAAGTGCCTAATTGCAGGATTTCAGAAGCAGGTGTTCCAGCACGCCAAGAAATATCTCCAAAAGAGCCATCACGCATTACTGTACCGAGGTCGGAAATTGAAAGCTCCGCAAAATTGGGCGTTTGGGCTTTGACTGGGCGAGGGGGTAGCAGTACAAATGAGGCGAGTGTGCCTGCAAGCAGGAGAGTAGTCAGATGTTTTAGATAATCGGAAACCATAAAGACCTTCACAATTTGAATTATAAAAAAGTTAAGAACGATCGCTTTTAATTGACGGCTTCTGATTGAGTGCCTAGTTGAAGAATGCGCTCAAGTGTATCTTGAGAAAGATTGTTTCGCCCTCGCGCCTCTTCCTCGCCATAGCCTGTTTTAAGATCCTCTAAAAATAGTTCAACACGAGTCAAAACAAGCCGATTTTTGGTAGTAGTATTCAGTTCTTGTTGAGCGCGTGTTAGTCCTTTTTCGTAAAGAGCAATCCGTTCGGGTGAAAGAGGAATTCCCCGATTTGTGGTTTGGCTCGTCAGCGTAAGACGCGGTAGGCTAGACGGTTTCGAGGCTACAGTCGGCAGTAAATTAGCAACAAGGTATTGTGGTCGCCCTTTGCCGTACGTAAGAATGAATTTGTAAATCCGTTCACCTTGTTGGGAAAGTGTCACCACCGTTAGTGTTGTTAAAGATGTAGCGGGAAGATTTTGAAACTGCAAGCCAGTAATCCGTTTCAGATGCAGCACTTTCACACCTCCCGCACAGGGTAGGGCTACGCACAAATTACCCGCATAGTCAAGAGTCAGTTTTGAAGGATCGTCAAGCCAAATTTGCTTAACATATTCATTGGCAAGACCTGATAGATTGACGGTTAATCCTGCACCTGGCCAAACCATTAAAGTGGGAAACTTTCCTTGACGAGCTTCTATTTGGCTGGCGTTGAAGTTTCGGCTATAGTTTGTCGTAGGACGTGCTTGAGCTTGTGCCATCGTATTGCAATTCAAAGAGAATACTGAAGCACACAACAATATAGGTAATGTTTGTTGCATGAAGTGTTTCTCCTATTCAAAATCTAATTCTGGAGTAGCCGTTTCAGTCGTAGATGCGCCAGGAGGTAAAGCTAAAGGACGAGTCAACCTTACTGTTACAGAAGTGCCATCATTGACTGTGTAGATCCGAATGCCATTATTCTGAGTGCGGCGATTACTTCCACCACTAAGTGCATTAAACACTAGAGCTAAATTTGTTGCTTTTTCAATTCCAGCTAATCCACCTAATGCACCAGCCAGTTGTCCTAATTGGTTAGCTGAAAGTCCGCCACCATCTTCACCAACCGTTCGGACTTCAGCAAGGACTGGGCCATCTTTACCAGAGATAGCGATCGCATCGGGTTGCAGTTCTACTTCTTGATATTGCCCTTCAATCTCGTAAGCGAGTTTACGAGGTATAAAAGAGATCATTGGGCCGTTAACTTTCACCATAGCCGTTAGTCTTGCTCCAGTAGGAACCAATGACTTTGAGAGTCGATCTTTAATTGGTTCATTCAGGACGATAGAAACCAAAATTTCTTCAGAGTCACGACTAGGTGAAACACTGGTATTAGCTGGTACAGCAAGACCTCCTTCAATTCGTCCGTTTAGTTTTTGTACTGGAACATCTTGATAAGAATAATTTGAGGTAACTTTTTGCTGAGAGACTAAAACCGTTGAAGGCTCATCGCTGACAGCAGTTTGATCATCCGTTTCGGCAACTAAAGAAATGGGTCTAGGAGATGACGCACTGATATTATTTCCTTTCGCTTTAAACGAACCGAGAGCAGCTAAATCTTGCCACTGTTTTTGAGGATCGATTGCTTTTGAACTTGGCTGGACAGAGCGAACTGTAGGCAGTCGAGATACAATTCTTCTTGGGTTAGTAGATATTGAATTAACAGGATAAGGACGTTGGTTATAGGAAGAATTAGTGGTAAAGTCTCTCGATGACTGCCTTACAACTGCTCTAGTTTTTCGTGGAGACGTTGGAGTCACATTTTGCTGACTGATTTTCGCTTTGGGGCTTTCTGGTTTTTCCTTAAGTGAAGGTTGTGCAGGTGCATCGGATTTTTTGTCTAGTTGATGGCGTTTCATCTGTTGTGCTTGTTGAGAAAGTGCTAATTGAGCTAAAAGTTCTTCTTTTTCCCTCTTTTCAGGCTCTTGAGCGAATAATTCTTCGGTTTGAGCATCTCGACTTTTTGCACCTCCGTTTGAAGCCTGCAAGTTCCCCATTGGATTTTGAAATAAACTATAAAAAAGGACAAGAAAACCAACGACTCCTGCGGTACCCAGTGCTACCAGTGAAAGCTTACTTAAAGGGTGACTCGCAAAACTGTGATAGGTGAAGTGTTGCTGAAACTCCTCTTCTAAGTCGGCATCAAGCGGAACATCAGGAGTTGTTGCCTGTATTGTACTGGTTGGTTCAGCAGGAGCAGTATTGCTATTCGTAGTGTTTTTGGTTGAGGAACCATTGAACCCCAGAACATCTTGAATCTGTTTGAGTTTGTCAGACATAGTGTTATTCCTTGCTTTTAGGGGTTGATTCGTCGGTTGGCTTTGAATTTTTTTGAGGTGTACTCTCAGGTAATTCCAGAAAATCTCCCCCACGCGGTATGGTGGTATCAATAGGAGCCATTTTCACAATCCGAAGTCCGATCGCAGTAATCTCAAAAATCTCTTTTTGCAGTTCTGTAGAAATGTCAGGAAGTGGCTCGAACTGAGGATTAACGGATTGGAGATACAAAACTTGACGAAAAGGCTGTGGTTCAATTTGAGATAAAGGATTTGAAGAACTAGCCAAATCGCCATCAAGGATATAACGCGCCCCAACAACAGTTACCGTCGACTGTCCAGGCTTCCCTTCAATCGGAATTGGCTCCCCAATAAAATCAATCTTGAAGAAAATTTGTGTATTACCTGTAAATACACCTTGAGGGGTAATTGTCGCTAGTCGAGAGAGAAAAGCATCTCTAAACTCTGGGGCAATGGCACCCATAACAACAACATAAGCACTGACTGTAACGCGATCTCCACCTTCGGAACCTTTTAGTTTTGGAACGCGAATGCCAGCATCAAATTGCCCCTGTGATTCAAAACCCAATCGCTGTGATGAACTCTTTTTTTGCGAAATGGGAGCGGCAGTAAACATAGCCGTCAGAAGATCTGATGTAAATCGCTGAATGGCTTTAGGCGTTCTTTGTGTTGCAGGAATTGCATCGACTAAAAAACCCCTTCCATCCGATTGCTCCACCAGAATTGCTCCTGGTTTATTGGCAATTCGTCCTGCTTGGACGAGGACAATTAAATTAGAGCCAAAGACCAACGCCAAAACGCCCAGATTTAAGAGTAAAAATGCCCACAATCCTAAAAGATTAGTCCTCTTTTCAAAAGATTTGCGAATGTGCTGTAAGGAGATTTGAGAACGATCGGCATTGGCACTTGAAACATTTTCATTTTTATGTCCGAAAAGTTTAAATGACATAATATCCTCACGGGATAAAAGAATAATCGATTAATTTCGAGATGGGGCAGATAAAGGAATCCCACCTGTCATCACGGCAGAAGCCCCAGCAGTAACAGTGCCGCCAACGATACTGGTAAAGGCTGTCCAGACGACAAACCCTGAACCTGATGCTAGGGAGAAGGAAATAATAGGAGCAAAAACTCCGACAAACAAGGGGAACCAGCCTGGATCGTTAACCCCAGAGTTGGTCGCTGTGACCGCAGCTAGACCGACGAGAATGTTAAAACAAATCTTGGCTAGTGCTACAGAGAAAAACCCAGTCAGCCATGCAACGAGAGAATTGACCCCGAAAAAATAGAGACTACCGCCCACCGCAAGAGGAGACATCAGTCCAACTACTAAAAGCACAGCCTCTAGCAGGTGTTGATAGGCTTGCATACACCAGTAGAGAATCGAGTAGACAATGGGTTGCCAGACAGGAGAAAAAAGTCCGACGAGGCTAAAAGAATCACCCTGTTGCAAAGCATTGCCTGCATCTTTAAAGCGATCAATAATACTGCCAATCCAGTTAAGCGGGCCGAAGGCCGCCCCAATCGTATCAGCAATGACATCAGCCTGTCCTGCTGCACCCTGCAAACAAGCGACTTGATCTTGTCCTTGCATCGACAAACAGGGCTTGTAGATGAACTCCAGAACACTTTTTAGAATCATCCCGCCCTGCAATTCCTTTAACACTTCATCGATCTTGACTCCAGCCAGTGTTCCAGCCAAAACCCCGTTAGAAACTTGATTGACTAAAGAGCGAAGCTGAATCACGCAGATCGCTAACAATGCTCCCTGGCCTGCAAAAAGACTGATTGCAAGAACTGCCCAAAAGACGGCTACTGCATCGACGGGTCGAGATTCGTTTAAAGCACGATAAATCCGAACGCCAGACAGGATCAGGGCTGCAACAGCAAAAAGTAAGCCCAAGTTAGTAATAGCAGCATAAAGGGTCTGACCGCCAACCGAACCATTGCCAAAAACAAGGTTCCAGTTATTGTCCCAAGTCTGAGAGACTTTTTGAGCATCTTCGAGACCATTTTGCAAGACATCACTTAAGGTCGCACCAAGCAGTGGTGGAAAAATAGACACAGCTTCACCTCCTTAAAACAAACCTGCTCTCGTTGCGGCATTCACAAAACCTTCTACGTTAACACGCTCTTTTGCATAACGGTCTGAGCGTTGCTCATCAAGTGTTTCTGAGATGTTGGACAAATTTAGATTGGCAATTTGTGAGTCAACACGGCTCATTTGACCATCTTTGACTTGCTGCTGTGCCAGAATGGCTTGCTGGGCAGTTGTCCAAGCTAGAATCTTCACCGCATCTTGTGTACTTTCGGCTTTTAAAGCTTCTTCACCTGTTTCTAAAATCGATTGAGTGACCTCGGCCGCATTTTCTAAAGAGTCTGATACCTGCTGCTGTCCATCTTCACCCAGAATCGTATCGGCATGAAGTGCTGTAACTCCTCGATCTCCTGCATTCATCGCTAGGCCTTGAACTTGTCCTGAATTGGTGTAGTATCCCCAGACTGGAAGCTTATTACTCTGCTCGAGTTCATAGCGGATTTCTTTTTGATAGTCAAGTGGAATTGGAATATTCAGCGTTCCTCTTGCTGTTTCAAGAAGATCGCCTAATTTTGAACCATCAGCAGTAAGTTGTCCGCAGAGTCCTTCAGGCGCAGTAATGTATTGATTATTGCTTCCATTGCAAGTTCCCATATATTTATCAAGGACAAGCTGTAAAAGTTCTCGACCATCTGAATTAGTAATATCTTCGACATATCCCTTGACTTCCTTGTAAAGATCTAAAGCCTCTCCTGTCCATCCTCCAGAAAGTTTATTAGCTAGATCGATAAAAGAAGAGTTGAAAGCGAAAACGGCTGTTGGGGAGAGAATGGCTGCAACAATTAGCCCAAGCGTAGTAAGCTTTTTCTGTTTTGCTGATAGTTTTAATTTAGGAACATTTGATTGGAAAAACATCATTAAATTACCTCACGAAGCGATAGGCATGGATTGTTGAGGGCTGGTAATCGGCTTTTCTTGCTCGTACACTTCAAGGATGCCTTTGCGTGTTTGTGCTGCCTTGCGGTACATTTGTGAAAACTGATAGAGGGCGAGAAATGAGTTATCGGGATAGTGTTCGGTTAAAGCGGTTCTCACTTTGGCTTCATCTGTGTTGTTAGCCAAAGTCGCAAGCTGTACGGGAGGCGCGTAGTAATTGACAAAGGTATAGCGGCTACCATCGTAGAAAAGCCACTGAGTTTTTCCTTGTACACGATCGGGTTCAAACTCAGCACAACGTTTAACCATAGTTTCAGACACACCAAGAATCCGACAACACGATTCAATTGCAGTCTCTTCGACTCGCCCCAAAAATCGATAGTGCATATTCTGCAAGATATCGCCTCTAGTGGCGGCACTTTGAGCCAGTTGATCGGGAGCTTGAGCACTTAGTACAACCCGAATTCCCGACTTAGAACCGTTTGCAAACAGAGCAGCGACAATTTTAGCGATCGCGGGAAACTTAATCAGAATGGGTGACTCATCAATGAAAAAGAGACTACGGGGATACTCCAATGAGCGACTGTAAGCAGCCGTAAAAGCAATAAGGGCAAAGATCTCAGATTCATCTTCTTTGAGAGCCGTTAGCGCAAAGACAATCAGTTTGGCATCAGGTTTAACCGTACTAGGAGAGCCGATTGCAGAGCCGATTTCACTGTGTAACCAGTAACTCAGCCTCAGTTTGACAAAATATAATGTATTTTCAAGGGCTTCCTCATTCATGGCAAAATCTTCAGGAAGCTCACTGGCAATAGTATTTTTGCGTAAATATACTGAATACTTTGATTTAATTTACTCTAAATTGTAGTGAAATCAACTAGATAATCTAATTCAGTTTGGAGGAATACTAAGAATGACACTCCTAGTGACTAGGTGATTCTTTTAAGCGTACACATATGGAAGAAACAGTACACGATAATTTCTTTAGGAATTTTATCGTAGTAACAGCAACTATATCCGCCGCCTATAAGCTTCCTGAAACATCAGGTATTTATGCTTTCTATCATGCATTTGACTTTTTAGAAGACAATTTGTCTGATGATATAGATACTCGCATCAAAAGTACAGTATTTAAAACAAAATTTTTGGAAGAAGATAATAAAAGCAAGTTCATTATCGATACTTGTGGAGAATCAGTTTGTTTGTCTCAAAGAATGTCTCAATTTCTCAAAACTGTTTCTCAACCTAAAGAACGAAGAATGTTAAAAAATCTCCTAATATCATGTAGTATTTTTCAACGTCCAGATTACATTGGTACAGCTACTAACTTAAGAAATAGATATGTACAGCATTTGGAGCGAGATGACGGATTTTTCTCAAAATACGCAGACTTAAAAGCTAATGATGAATTTTTATTCGTCTGCTTACCCTGTCCAAAAAATATTTCCAGAGAATTAGAAAGTCTTTTAATTCAACTATGTCAACCTAAATTTAATACACAAAGGAGTTAAAAAATGGAATTAGATAATCAGTCTCCAGAGACGATTGAATATAAAGCGATTAGTGGGACTTTTGGTGAGGTTAGATATTTCATATCAACTCTCGATCAAAGTGATGCTGTTGAAAACATTCAATTTGCCGATGAAATTCAAAACAGTTGGAACTTTTCTGAACGAGTTCAGAGAAAATTAGATGAAAACAGAGCAAATGTAGAGATATTTTCTTACCTAGCACAAGGTGGAATTCGCTTTTTTAATTCAATTGTAGTGGTACTTTTACCTAACTCGAATAATCAAAGAGAATTTTGGGACTTTGAGGAAGTTAAAAGCCAAGGAAAAGTCGTAGAAAAATGGGTCAATTTAAAGTTATATAAAAACGTAGCTAGAATTGTCATTGATGGTCAACATAGACTTCTTTCATTAAAAAGATATTGGGATGCTCATACTGGAAAAGAACCGTTAAGCCCTCAACAAATAAATGACAACTTCAATTGCTTAGAAATCTTTGATATACCTGTTGTTTATTTAGTATTTGGAGATCTTGGTAGGGTTGGTCATGCAGATTTAAGCGAAACTGTAAGAGATGAGATAATCAAAGCAACTCGCAATATCTTTACAGTTATAAACAAGACTGCAAAATCAATTGATAAACAGACCCAACTATTACTTGATGACAGTAAAATATCAGCATTAATTCCTAGAAAGCTTTTAGAGGAAAAAGTGCTTGAAGAGAAATTCATTAGATGGTCTTCCACATCACCACAATTGAACCAGTCAGAGCCTTATCTAACGCATTTAGATTTTGTTAGCCAATGTACTATTGAACTATTAAAAGATTATCAGAAGGAAGCTTTAAAGAAATCATTCAATGCACCAATCGAGCGTAATAAAGCTCTGGATGATTATTATGAATCTCATCCCAAACTTCTTAAAATAGGCACAAAAGCATTACTTAAATGGTTTTTCACTGAACTTCAGCCATTTAAGGATTGGAGAACACAAATTGATCACTTAGGAATAAATATTCCTATCCAACCGAAGCAACCTCGATTGACTACAAGCCAAAAAACAAGTATAAAAACATTACGTTATTCTAGCATTCTGTATACTATTTTAGGACAAAAAATTCTTTTTTTCGCTATTTCAAGATTCTTGCTTAGGATATCTGCAGAATATCGTATTCCAGAAACTCTTAACGCCATCTCAGATAGTATTACTAAAATGGATGAAAGCAACTTTTTCAATCGTGATCAACCGCATTGGTCTTATATTTTAGTGGAGTCAAATGTAAAACTAAACATGATAAACAAAGGCTCTGGCTCTGAGAGATGTATAGAGCTTATCAAAATGATATTGCTTGATTCCTCTGAAGGTGTGAGAGATTTAATAAAACGTACTAAAGATGAAATTAGTAATCAAGTTAACTGGAATGAAAATTTAATTTCTACTTGGAGAAAAGAATATCATGTGATATTACCTAAAGTTGAATTAATTAATGAGCAGATCAAGGAATCTTCTGAATCAGATGAATTATTTGCTGAAGTTCGAGATTCGCTTGATTCTTCTGATGAAGATGATGAGGTGTTTTTTGAAGAGCGAGATTTATTTGATTTTTCTGATGAAGATGACGAGGAATCTGATGAGATTGAAGATGATGAGGATATTTTTCAAGAAACTGAGGAAGAGCAAGATTAATGAAGCAATAAAAATAAGGAACTTTCATGGTCTTTTTGTCCTCTTGCTTGTTGAGATATATATCTAAAGTTTTTTAGGTAGAGTAACAATAAACTTGGTGTAACATCCTACTTCAGTTTCAAACTTGAGTTCACCGCGATGCTTGCCAACAATAATATCGTGAGTAATTGACAGACCTAAGCCCGTTCCTGAGCCTCGCAGTTTAGTAGTAACAAAGGGTTGAAAAATTTGTGTTTGTAGTTCCAACGGTATTCCTAATCCGTTATCGTAGATCCCAATCTCTACAGATGCTCCCAAATCTTTAGTGATTAGTGAAATAGTAGGTTTATAGTTATCTGAGTGAGTTTGTTGTTTTAGTGTAACAGCATCATAAGCATTATCAATAATATTAATTAATGCCTGAGTCAGTTCGGGAACTACTACTTTTATATTTTTTAAAGAAGGAGCATAATTAGTAACTAATTTAATTTTAACTGTATTATTGTGTGATTTTTTACTATGATGAACTAACTTATATGCCGTATCAAGAAGTTGATTAATATTAGTTAAGCTTGGCGTTAAGTCTTGAGTATTAGCTTGTGGAAGGAGAGCCTTAATAATAAGATCAATTCGTTGAGTTTGATTTTTAATAGTTACAAGATTCTCAAGGATTAAGGATAGAGATTCATGAATATTTTGAGATTCTTCGTCATTCAAACTTTCTGGAACATTTTTCAATAATTCTTGTAACTCCTGTTCTAACTCTAATGATAGGTCAGCAAAATTTTTAATAAGATTAACAGGATTTCTGATTTCATGCGTAATTCCCGCACTGATAACCCCTAAGTAAGCTAATTTTTCTTGAGCAATAATTTGTTGTTGAGTATTTTCTAGCTGATGCAAAGTTGACTTAAGTTGTTGATTATTTTCTTCTAATTCTTGAGTTCGTTCTTTGACTTTTTTCTCTAAGCTTAAATTAGCTTCCTGAAGGCGACTGATATAAATAGTAAAAGAGATAATAATACTTGATAACCCTAGACCAAAAAGCGGAGAAATAACAGAAATCCACCAAGCATTTAGAAAAGCCAGATAAACACTTACCAGTAAAATAACTGAGAAAGCTATTGTTCCTAAACTAATAATCGAGAATAGCTTAATTGCATTTTGAGTAGTACGCCATTGCCATGCCCAAACGGATGGAAGTAAAATCCACCCAAAAATCCAGAGGTATTCTACAGGTTCAGGCCAAGTTCTAATCAGTGATCTATGATCAAGTACGGTACTAATAATCTGGCTGGTTACATTAGCATGAATTTCTACACCATAAGTTAGTAGAGGAGATGAATTTTCGCCCTTACTATAAGGAGTATAAAAGTAGTCTTTTAAGCTAATCGCTCTTGAACCAATTAAGACAATTTTATCTTTAAATAAATCGGCAGCGATTTCATTTTCTAAAACCTGAGTAAAACTAACTTTTTGGAAAGCTTGTTTTGCTCCTCGATAATTGAGAATAATCTGATATTCAGCCGTTCCTACATTAAGATAGCTACCTTCATTTTTTTGTAACGGATAAAAAATAGTATTACCTAATTTTAACCAACCACCATCAGTAGACGGAGTTGGATGAATTCTCTCTTTTTTCAAATATTCAAAAGCTACCGCTAGTCCAAAACTCGGTAAAGCTGGTTGTTCTGGGGTTCGCGGAAAAAGAATCGCACGACGGAGAACCCCATCTCGATCAATAACTAAATCACTAGCACTCACTTGTCCTAATTCTTTTAAAATGGGGGGAGGTGCAATAGTTGGATAAAATTGGTCACCACTAACTTTTTGAATACCAATTAAATGAGGCGTTGTTTTAAAGACTTTAGTTAGTTCTTTATAACCTGGAGGAACTGGAATATCTCGGTGTAGATCTAAACCAATAACTCTTGGATTTTGAGTTTTGATTTTAGTAATTAGTTTAGCTAAAAGATGATCGCTGATTGGCCACTGTTTATATTTTTGTATGTCTGTTTCTTCTAAACCGACAATGATAATTCTGTTATCGGGCGGTTCTTGAGGGCGAATTTTAAAGAGTAGATCTAAACTTGACCATGCTAAAGGCTGAAACCAGCCGAGCAAGCGTACTAGAGTAATTAACGCGGTTACATTAGAAACTGTGATTATTGCTCCTCGCCATTCCCAAACTAATCTCTTAAATTGCTCAAACATAAGCTATCGGTGATTTGCAAACTTTTCCATCAGACGGCTCTTGTTTAAGCCAATTTGCTGTAATAACTGCCAAAAATAAGCAGGGGCATTAGAGTTAGGAGCTTCGGTATAAGCTTGATAGCTGGTCGTGATAGCATCATACCAAATACCTGATTGGGCAAAAATTTGCGCTTTAGTAAGAGGATTACTCGTAGCATTTAGTTTTTGGCGTAATTCAGTCGTCAAGGGGATTCGTTTAATAACTGCACGTGCATAAGCATTTTCTGAGGGTCGTTTCTCATTACAGAGAATGGCGACAGTCCAATAGTATTCTTTATTAACTTCTAGTGTAGGGCGGTCTGAAGGTAAATTAATTTGAATGATCCCAGGTCGTTTAACCGTCAACTTGTTCTCTAGTAGCGGTTCACTCACACCAAGTTCCACTAGAGTAAAAAGTAGGGGTTGGGAGGGAATATTGTCAATATATAAGAGTAAAGTAGGATGTGGGGAAATCGTAGTTGGAATATGATAACTTGGGACAAGTAAGGTGAGAGATACTTCCCTTTGGTTCGGACATCCTCTTTAACCACCTGAAGTTACACTCTGGCGACGCTCTTTAGCAGGTGGAGGAGGAACATAGCCTGACTTTCCTTGAGCCATTGTCATTTCTGACCAAAAAAGTAAGCCTAATAGTTGAATTAGTCCCAACGAACAAATATTAGTAAAAATAATGAACAGTTTTTGATACATTGATCGTTATCATCATAGCAGTTTAAATTAATCTAAGCCGATTGATGAACACTTCAGAATCAGCAAAAAGGATGATTAAGCAATCTAAAAAATGGTACATTTCTTTTCTATTCTGGAGTAGCTTACTCTTAATTTTGTGGATTCACTATCTGTTTATCCAGCCAATCCGAGGAGAAGTAGCTGATGTCACTCAATCAGTCCAACAGGCTCAAAATTATTACTTAAAGGGTCAGTTTCAACAGGCAATCAGCTTACTAGAAAATTTATTAACTACATCTGAAGGAATCGATCAAGCAACAATCCAGTGCTATTTAGCAGCTTCATATCGTGAAAGTGGTCAATTGAATAAAGCAATCAAAAATTGGAAAGCCGCACTTGAAATTTATCGTAATCAGAACAGTCAAGCTCTCCAACCGCAATTAATCGCTGTTCTGAGCGATTTAGGACAGACTTACAATGCTTTAGGTCAATTTAGACGAGCAATACCCTTGCTTGAAGAAGCCATAAAATTAGCCGAGAATAATCAAGAACTGAAAACACAAGCAATTGCCTGGGATATTCTAGGAACCAGTCATACCCTTTCAGGAGACTATGACAAAGCCATCAAAGCCTATAAAACGAGTCTTAATTTGTTTGAGCAATTAAACCATCCTGATTTAACGACTATCACCTTAAACAATCTCAGCAATACATTTTCTAAGCGTCAGTTGAAAGCTTTAGATGAAGCGCAAGCAGCACAACTAGAAGAAGATGAAACGCAAGCCAATTATCTTTTAAGTTTAGCTGAAGAAGATCGGCGATCGGCTTTGGCTACAGCAACTCAAGCAGTGGAAGTAAGTCGCAACCTTAATAGTTTGTCGGCGGTTAGAGCCAGATTACAGTTAATGAAGTTAAATCCGACTATAGATTATCGTACTTCTGTAGGCTCAATTCTTAAACTGTTGCCTAATTCTCGTCGTCAAGTCTATGAGTTGATCAATCTAGCTGCATTGATAGATGAAAGTGAAGCAATTGAGATTCTTGAAAAGGGAATAGGAATTGCTCATCAACTAGGTGATACTAAGTTGCGAATTAG
>NZ_BLJI01000057.1 GCF_017312365.1 Chroococcus sp. FPU101 | reverse complement strand
AAAAATTTATCCTTCCCCTCTCCAACCAACTGCAACAACTCACCGAAGCGATTTCTTACCTCAAGGCACTGCCAACCGCTAAACCCACTGTCGGAATTGAAAATAAACTGCTGCTGACTCTAAAAGAAGTTCAAGCCCTTACGGGCTTGAGCCGTGAAACCTTAAAAGAAGCGATCGCATCTAACCAACTCAAAGCTCAAATCGTCGGGAAAGCATGGCGGGTCAAGCGTAAAGACCTAGAGGAGTACATCGAAAATTTATAACCCGACAGGGTTAATAGCGACATCTGTGAAACCTGTCGGTCACTGTCGGGGTTGACCTGCACACACCGATGGCGATTCAATATTCACAAAGGCACTGTGGGATTCACTCTCGTCTTAACAAAATAGGACAGCCTTTTTGAGTTAGTCTATTAGTTTCACGGTCAGCTTGTTGATTTGAAGGCTGTCCTATTTTGTCCGATTTCTTTCCAAGGATAAGCATGAATGAAAATCGACCGTCACGGACAAGCGAAAATCCTCACAACCGACGAAATTCAACGACTCTTTAATCAAGGTTTAACCGTCAACCCGCCTAGAGATCGCGCCCTCTTTGCCGTCTGCCTCTACACCGCCTGCCGCATCTCTGAAGCCGTCACCCTAACCAAACGCGATGTCTACGACACACAAGGAAACGTCCGACCCGAACTCATCATCCGTAAAGGCAACACCAAAGGCAAGCTGGCCACCCGCACCATCCCCGTTATTGAAGACCTCAGAATTAAACTAGAAGCCTACACCCCCCGAAAAAACTCCATCTACCTCTTTCCAGGCAACGAAGGAAACAAAAGAGCGAACACCCACCTGCACCGCGATTCCGCCATCTGGTTACTCAATCAAGCCTGTAAACGTGTCGGCATAGAAGGCGTATCCACCCACAGCTTCCGTCGTACCGCCTTAACGCAAATGAGCAACGCAGGCATCCCCTTACGCATCATCCAAGAAATCTCAGGACACCGCACCCTTGATGAACTTTACAAATATCTAGAAGTTAAACCCGAACAAATCAAAGGTGCGATCGCCTCCCTTTCCCTGCTCACTCCAGTGGAAGGAACTGACTTCGACAAAACCGCCTATCACGAAGTCTCATCTGACGCTCTCAGTTCGATGACTCGGAAAGAGCCGCTAACAAGTCCTCACGAGAAAGATTCGATAAGTTGAACAGTAATCTCGTGCGCTCTGGTAGGGGAAGCTGCATTAAAGCAGGAATTAGATTAGATATTTCTTCATCTAAAGTGCCGAATCGTTCAGAAAGCAAACTGGCCACCATGAGGGACTGTCCCTCGAAATTCCCTTCCTGTTTTCCTTCAAGCTTTCCTTCCTGTTTTCCCTCTTGTCGCCACAATTCGCGCTGCTCTATGTAAGCGGGTGATAAGTTCATAATTAATTCCCTCTCTTCTTCACTCTTATTATCTTTTAACTCTAATGTCTTACGCCAAGAAGCTAAGATCTCTAACAAATTATCTCGGAACGGATGATTTTCTGCTAAGTTGGCTAATTCTTCTACTGCTTGTCTCTGGGTGCTTCCTTTGCCTAAAACCCTTAACCAGAGTGTATCGGGTGTAACAGGGAGTTGGTTGATGGCGACGATGGCGGTTTTAAGAAAGTCGTGCAGAAAATAAACTCCTTCTACCCAATTTTCCTTCTCATTTAATCTGGCCCCAAATCCGTCCTTGATTCTAACTGAACACGAAGGTGACAGAATCCATAAAAACGGCAGTTCGACTTCTGATAACGACTGTTTTTCCCGTTTGGCTTTCCGTAATAGCTCAGAGTGAACGGTATAAAGCTTTAAGAGACAACTACGGATTTCGATTTCAGTCGGGGCATTGCGATAAGGTTCAAATAAACAGCTAGTGGCGGCCATAAAGCTTAGTAATCCAAGATTTTGGGTGTTAGTAGCAGGTGTCGCGGCGGGAACGAACCAGACATCGATTTCAGTGACTTCGCTTCTGACATCGCGGCTGGTTTCGACTTTCCCTAAAGGGGTTAATAATTCCTCTAGGTACTCTTTGGCAAATTGGTCGTGGGGCTGTCGTGTCATTCGATTTGATGTGAAATTGAAAATACCCTTGATATCATGGGAATAATTAAGAGTATTTCACTACTCGTCAAAGATGCCTAATCCCCTAGCCACAAATGAACCAATGGTCAGAAATCCATCTGACTTTGACCCGCCTCTACAAAGAAAAGAACCCAGTCTCCCTGGTTATTGGACACTTGAGGAAATTGCAGCAGAGTTGGGCATTAGCACTCGTAGAGTGGGATACGATATTACTGGCTATCCACAGAAAAATATTCAGCCAAACTTAAAAGCTTTTAAAGTAACAGGTACATTCTTCATCACAGAAGAAGACGCATTAGAGTATATCCATACCAAGCGTTTGTCCAAACGTAAAAAATCTTAACAAACTCTTCGTCGCCAATCAATTTCAAAAACTTGAAACTAGGATTATAATAATCCTAATACGTGAAAAACCCTGCTAAGAGTACAAGAAATAGCAGGGCTTCTCACGAATTGTTATTCATTTTTAAACAAGTAGTTATGTACAATTCTACCTTATCTGAGTGGGTACAGACAAGTACGCCCATCAAATCCGCTAATCAAGATACCGTTGTCTCAACCCCCAATCTTCCCTCATCCGACCCGAAACGCTTAACCGACAAGCACTTTACCCACTGCTGCGGCTCGGACACCCATCAAAAACAAAGAGGACTCGACCCAGACTGGATCGCGGCTAACTGCTACTCCGTAGACATTAAACAAGCCTCTCAACTCCTCGGCTACCCTGCCCGTTCGGGTGGCATCATCATTTCGGGGTCTAACGGTCAGTTCCAATTTAAGCCCGACAAGCCCTGGAGTGACAAACAAGGTAAGAAAGCCGCTAAATACCGCACCGCATTTAAAGATGAATATGATGCCCTTTTACCTGCCCATCCCACAGATCCCTATTTCTGGCACGATCTAAATGCCCTGAAAGCCCGTTGTTGGCAAATCGATGGGCATCCCTACATAATTATCACTGAAGGCGGTTTTAAAGCCATTTGCGCGTGTATTTTTGGGCTTGTGACGCTCGCCCTGCTCGGAGTCGAAATGGGTTTAACCCCCGCTAAATCCGACCCACAAGGCAAACGTTATCTAGTTTCGGCTTTAGAACGATTGGCTAAGGCAGGATTTGGCTTTATTTTGGCCTTCGATGCTGACATTTCGACTTCTGGAAATATCAGGAAAGCATTACATAAGCTCGGAAGTCAGTTAACAAAATTTAACGTTCCAGTTTACGTTCTTCCTTCATGGGATGAGAATAAGGGCAAGGGCATCGATGATTATATCCAGATGAACGGTATCGAAGAATTTAGACAGCAGCTACTCGCTAAAGCCATTCGTTTTGTCGATTGGCAAGAGGAATACGAAGATGGACGGCCTTCTATTCCCGAAGGTTATCCGAATTCTTGGGAGCAGTTTCCTTTAGCCAAGTGGTTGGTTAAACGCTATGAAAAGCGTCTGGCTTGGGATGTGTCCATACAAGAATGGCGAACCTATAGTACATCAATAAAAGGCATTTGGAGCATCGAACCCGTTGAATTTGTCCGTCAAGTGATCCTCGCTGAATTAACAGCCAACCAATCGATGTACACCATCACCAAAGACGAAAAAGTTCAGGAGCCGCGAATTACTGACAGTTTAGTTCGGAACATTGAAGCCCTGATGAGATATGAATTAGCGGTCAGAACGTGGGATGAAACTGAAGAATTTATTCCGTTTACTAACGGTGTTCTCTCTCGTTCAACATATAAATTGATGCCCCATGATCCTGAACATCGTTTAACGTGGTGTTTGCCCTATGATTACAATCCTCTAGCCGTTTGTGACCCGATTAAACAATGGCTTCTAGAAATGTGCCAGGGGGATGAAAATTTAGTACAATTACTCAGATCCTACCTTTATGGCATTGTTACGGGTCGCACGGATTGGCAAAAGTATTTAGAGTTAATTGGCCCAGGGGGAACGGGAAAATCGACTTATATTCGATTGGCAATTTCATTAGTGGGTTTTCGTAATGTTCATACGACGACACTAAAGAAACTCGAAAACGAACGCTTTGAAACGGCTTCAATTAAAGATAAGCGTTTAGTGGTCATTACCGATAGTGAACGCTATACGGGTAATGTTTCAATTCTTAAAGCTTTAACGGGTCAAGATTCACTGCCTTATGAAGTTAAATTTAAGCAGAGTAACGGCGGCTTTACACCGACGGCAATGGTGCTGGTGGCGGCTAATGAAATTATTCAATCAGGAGATTATACCAGTGGTTTAGAACGCCGTCGGATGACCGTTCCGATGACCCAACGCATTGAAACTGACCAACAGAAGAATTTAATTGAACATCGTAATGGTGAAATCTATGGCGAATTTGCCCCGTATATTCCAGGTTTACTCAATTGGGTACTGGGGGTCAAACCTGATGAGGCAACGGCTTTAATTAAAAACTATCAGCAACGGGTGCCGAAACTTGCGGCGATGAAGGCGCAAAGTTTGGTCGAAACGAATCCGATAGCCGATTGGTTAGACCATGCGATGGTTTACCGTGATGGCTATCGAATGGCCGTCGGCGTGGCCAAACGAGATAAAAATCTCGATTCGGATTCTTGGTACTGTCACGTTAACCAGTGGCTTTATGCTAATTATGCCGAATATTGTCATAACACTGGGGCTAAAGCGATTAGTGTCCGTCGCTTTGTCAATTTACTTTCTGATTTGTGTGTGAATCAATTAAAACTTGATGTTGCTCATGGGCGCGATCGCAATGGGGCTTACTTCTTGGGTTTAAAGATTCGCACTGATGCTGATTTAGACCCGTTATTGATCACAGGCGATAGTAGCCCGCCAAATTCACCGCCTGATGGTGGGGGTGGCCAGTCTTGGAATAAGGAAGCATTTAATTCTTCTAATTTTCTCTTTGTGACGGATGTGATGGATAGTGTGAGGGATGGTGTGATGGCTCAAAGTCTTACTGGTGATGGATGTGATGGATGTGATGGATTATTTTTAAACTCGTTTGAAAAAGAAGATCAACTTCATTCATCAGTAACCGATGTTAGTTTAAATAAAGCAATAAATAGTGGCTCTCTGCCATCACATTCATCACAGCAAATGGCTGAAATAATTGATGGTGATGAATTACAAGCCATTTCAGTGCCATCACAGCCGCCATCACAGAACCATCACGGTGACGGCACGAATCCATCACCAAAGGTCACAGCCAAAAACACTTGTGTCCCAAATCAAATCGCTCAAACAACTGATGGTGATGGATTACAGCCGATTCAATCTCCAAAGATCGATTACTCGACTTATCCTCACCGCACATCGAATGACATTCGAGCCAAAGAAAAACGGGCTTTTAAATGTAAGGAGTTAATGTTGGGTTGCAATAATATTGAGGAGTTAACACGATTTAAGAAAGAGTCAGGTTTTAGTAGTAACGAAATCGATTGGGTTTTCCATCATGTGTTAACTCCCGCACAACAGCAAAAGTTTAATGAAGCGGCTTCTACTGATCAATTAAATCTGTTAGAGCAACGAGCCTATGATTACAATGAAATGATCGCTGCTATTGATGATGAGTTAATCCGTTTGGGCTGGACAACTGAACAAGCCAAAGAATACCTGTTTCAAACTTACGGGGTCAAAGCTCGAATCAAACTTCTCGATGAGCAAATCATCGAGTTTTGGCAATACTTAAAGCGGCAATAACCCAAAGAAATAAGGTTAAGGCACTTGCTTTCTATAAACTTGGGCCATCTTTACTTCGCTCTTTGGTTTTGGTTTTGACTTTGGCTTTCTCCTGTTGCTCTAACCACTGGTCTAAATCAACGGAGATTTCAAGTTCAAGAACTGAGGATAATTTTCCTTCCTTGTACTTCCAACCCTGTTCAGTCTGTTGAGCGACAAGGAAGTCTTCGGAGTTCTCCTTATAGCGATAGGTCATGATTTGAGTTTTGAAATTAAATTCGAGAAAATAAACCGAATTGTTCTGTCTGTATTGACCAACATAATTTAAGAGTTTGGCTAGAACAGGCATACAGTGATCTACCTGTCGTTGTGCCTCTCTTCGGTCAAGCTGCTGATTCAAATGCTCTATAGCTTTTAGATCTACCTCTGATAGTTGGCCCCTGATTTGACCATCTTTTTGTTCAAGGATTAAACCTCGACCATCTAGAGCGTACATCTGTACGATAGAGAAGTCAGGAGAGACTTTTAATCGATACCGTTGGCCTTCAAACGTTTCTTCGTCTAAATCTTGCATTAGTCGAATAATGGTAGATATCGCGGCCAAATTATTCAAATCTGATTGTCGTTGTTGTTTGGTTAACGATTTTTCGTCTTCTCCAGACGATTGAGTTTGATCTCGATGTTGTTCACCCGTCCCTTGATCTGTTCGATTAAGTTGGTGTTTGGGGGAAAAATTCTGATTAAGCTCCAACTGAGTAGACTGCTCAGGGTTAGAATTAGACCCCCCAGTTTCAGCAGTGTGGGGCGATCTAGCTGGTTCAGTAGACCTTTCAAATTTTCCCTGTCCTTCTGTGCCGCTTCCCAAGTCACTAGACAGTTTTTGTTGTAGGTTTTCAGACTGCTCTGGATTTCGCTGCTGGCTGTTTCTAGAACCTTCACCTGCGCCTTTTGCAAGTCCTTGATTTGGCTTTTGAGGTCTTCTTGATGGCTCAGGAGTTGGCTCAACTCCCTCTGCTGTACTGTCTCCAATCGATTGACTCGATTCTCGATTGTTTCCAACTTCGTAACTACTGCCTCTAAGACGGTCGGCAAGGCTTTGGAGTTTTCGTCCGCTATCTCTAGCCGTTCGGCTAGAGCTTGTAAAGTAGTTAGTAATTTCGTCAAGTCGTTCGGTGAGATTGATAGATTCTGCGGTGCTTTCCCATTCCCGTTCACGGTCGGATTCCTCATTTGGCTCGTTTGGGTTCATAGTTATATTTTGGGCAGATGGGAAAGAAGTTGTCTGCTGCTTAATTTCTTCCATTGCCTCCTGTTCGATTGCTATTAATTCATCAAGTTCCTCTAAGGCAGCGTTGCTAGAAGCCAGTTCTCTGTTAATCTCTGTGATCGTCTCGTACAAATCCCCAATCTGATACTTAGAACGAAATGCCTGTAAATTACCCTGTTCAAGATATTCTTCTCTAATGCGGTGTAGTTCTGGGCCTAGATGTACCTGAGCAATGCGCTCTGTAATGCCTTGAGCCACTAAAGTACGATGGTCGATCTTCTCCTCGACTAACCCAATTTTCTTTAAAGCAGCATTAACATGATTAGCCCATGCTTCTCTCTGCTCTACTAATAGCTCGGTTGAGTTCCAGTCTCGATTTTTCTTCTTACTAAACCCCTGTTCTGTAATGTCTCTCATGGTGAGCAGCACATGAAAATGAGGATTATCACTGTACAGGTCATGAAAGGCAACATCAGCAATCATGCCCCGATTAACAAATTGTTCTTGTACATAGGATTTGGCTAAATCCTTCCGAAGCTCATTAGAGAGTTCAACAGGTAGAGCAATGTTAAATTCACGGGCCAGTTGAGAGTCTTTTCGGTTCTCGGCTGCCTCGACTTGATTCCATAATTTCTCACGGTTATAAACCCATTCGGGTGCGTTAGATGGGGCTAGAATTATTGTCGAGTCTACCCCTTGCTTTTTCGTATAATCAAAACTTTTTCCTAACCGAACATCAGTCAATTTATCCCCAGCACGATAAGCAGCAGAAGCTAGAACACTTTTGCCCCCACTACGAGAAATGATTTTTGCTGATACATGATAAATAGCCATTGAATGTGATGAAACTTTCTTGAGTAGAGTTAACTTCTTTCCCATCTGCCCAAAAACAAGAATAATTACGAAGCGATGGAATTGAAAAGTCAGTCAGAGGATTTTTGAAACCAACCGAGGGGGTTTTCAAAGGGGGGTACCCCCTTTGACGCACGCAACCGCAGGTTGTATAAGTGCGCCATTACTGCGTAATGGGAAACAGACGATAACCTTAGTGTAGCACTCAAGTTGGTGAACGTAGGCAGTAAGTTTGAGTTTAGCTAAGATGGTTCTATCAAGGCGGAGAAGAGATTGAGTGATGAATAAGCGATTAGAACAGTTATTAAAGAAGCAAGAAGAACTTAAGGCTCAGATCCAAAAGATTAAGGCGGCTGAAGCCACACAGAAACGTAAGGAAGACACTCGAAAAAAAATTCTCTTAGGTGCTTTAGCGATGGAGATGATGGAGAGAGGGGAATTAGATAAGAATGTTATTTACAGGCGGTTAGATGGGTTTTTGTCTAGGTCGGGAGATCGGACGTTATTTAATTTACCTCCTGTTCAGGTTCTTAAGAGTGAGCCAACATCGAGTTCGGAGAGTGCAGCTTTCCTACAGTCTTTTGAAGTGATTTTAGAGGATCATGGCACCGATAAAATTAAAGCTCTTAAGACGGTTCGGAACGTGACTAATTTAGGTCTTAAAGAAGCTAAGGATCTAGTTGAATCTGCTCCGACGTTGTTGATGAAAGTTAATAATGTAGCTCAAGCACAAGAGATTAAAAAGCAATTTTTAGAGTTCGGAGCGACTATTACTGTAAGAAAGTCTCTTGACTAACCGAGATGGAGAGCGAGTGTTGTTTGTCCTTCCACCTAAAGCTAGGGAAACCTCGCCTGCTGGGGCTGGAGATAAGACTAAAACGAAGTGATTAATTAAAACGAACAGCCTCAGCAGTGACGAGGTTTAGGAATCGGGTTGGCATAAGTATTAGCCTCAAACAAATAACCCATCAATCCAACCTGATTCCGACCTAGCTTTAAGGTTTGGTTTGAGGCGGATAAAAACGGGTTCTACTGCTACCAAGTTCAATAGGTCTACATTGCCATCCTGATAACTCCTCAAGGTATTTGTCGGGTTCATTGTTGTAAAAGGATGCTGCACTCTCTAAATCAGGGGTTGAGTTAAAACCGAAGTGTTTCATCAGGTTGCTTCTCACAATGCCCTCTCGACGGTCTTCAGAGGTCGGTGTCCAGTCCTGTAGACCAGAAGGGGGTTTGAGGTCTTCAAAACGCTTCATGAGGTTTTCTAAACCTATAGCCGACAGGCTACTAAAGGTGATGTCGAATTGCCGTTTTAAGGCGTAGAGTTCCCCTCTAAGTTCGTTTAACTGACCATTAGTTACTAAGATATTCTCGGTAGGTGTAGTTTCAGATTCGTTTTGGAACTCCTCAATAACTTCATTGAGATTATCTATTGAATTAAGGGTAAAGTAACCAATGCGACAATCAAGAGAGGTTTCAATAAAGAATTGATATTTATGATGACTATTCCAGCGTTTCTGTAGGTTATCGGCTTTGCCAATGTACAATAATTTTTTGTCTGGGGTAAAGACATAATAAATCGCAGGGACAGGCGGTAGTTTAGAACGTTCAATGACTTTTACGTTAGGAATTGAACCTAAGATTAGGTCAACGAGAACATCAGTTCGATTCTGTTTGGTGGCTTTGGCTTGGTGGTCGATGCTGTCGATGACTTCACTAGGACAACGGAAGGTAACGGCGGTACTCTTAGAGCTTTCGGTCATAGGTGACGGGGAGTGACAAATATGTATGCACTGTAATTATAACTAATGTACAAGCTGAGATGAAAGGGGAGAATAATGAGAAAGTGAGTGTTAGTTAATAGAAATAATTAAGATTATGTCATTGAATGTATTTTTGTTATATAGACAATATATACAAAAATAAATACAAAATTTAGATATCTTGTAATTTTAAAAATGTAATCAAGCTATAGTCCGAATAATGTATCAGGATAAGAAGCTTTAAATGCTCAAATGAATGACAGTAAATACATAAACCTATGTTATTGTAATTGACTCCTTTATAAATCGCTTTTTATCAAAGGATATTTTTTTTTCTTGAGGAGATGGTTAGACAATTACAATTACATTGTCAACTTTTTATGCTTAACAATGTATGCTTAATTGTCATTAAAAAGGGAAAAAAGGATCTAAAATAAATTACATTGTCAATCAAATAAGTAGATTATGTAATTTAAAAGAAAACTAGCGAGTCGATTTTTCTAGCCAAGAGAGCTTAAAACGCTTATACCGTAAAGCTTCTAGTCTATGAATGAATTCCGAAATGAAAGTCTAATATGATCGATGTGTTGATGGCTCAATTGAATTTTGAAATCGCTCAAGCCGTTCATTTGAACCAGAAGGTGATAATTGCTTGTCAAAACCGAAATTGGGAGCAAGTAGAAGTCCTGCTAGAAAAAGCGATCGCCACATCTAAGAATTGTCAAAAGTTGCTGAAACAGTTGATTCAATTTAATCTACAGGCCGCACAACGAGATAAGAGTTAGTAAGCAGCCTCAACAACCTTGCTCTTTAGCCTCTCGTCAGATGGTTAGCTTCCTAGTTGGTTAATTGGTTAACTTGTTAGCTAGTTGAAAGAGTGATTTCTTTTTCATCTACATTTGGCAGCGTCTAGTTAGTCTCGGCCAAAATGACGATAAGCCATTATTGAGCAAAAAAAAGTTAAGAAAATTTGACAATTCAGCTTCGCCATTGAGTAAGCTTCTTGAGATTTTAAGTTAAAAAGCCTAATCAAAGTGTAGAAGAATCTAAAATCTGCTATAAAAAATGTCATTGCTTTTTCTCTTTGTTTCGCTTTTTTACTTACCTTAACTAGGAGCGAATCTGGCTATTGAGTCAATCTATTAATAAAGCTTTTGGAGGCAAAGTAAAGAGAAACAAAAGTGATAAAAAAGTTCCCCGACGATTGAACAATAGGCAATTGAGCAGAAAAGCTGAGTTTATCCAATCTTTCTAAAGCTAGAAGTATTATTGCTGATTATGAGTTTAGATATTAAGAAATAATAACTGTGATTAGCTATTTGCTGAAAACTGACTACTTTGCTCTATGAGAAATCGCCAACAAATCGAGTTGTATTTGAAGGTAGCTTATAACGAATTTGAAGAACGGTTTGAAAAACGAACGGCCAATTTAACTGTTGGCCCTCAAGACTCTGATGACTTCATCTATATTATCTCCCACGACCTGAAAGCACCACTAAGAGGAATAGCCAATCTCGCCACATGGCTCACCGAAGACCTAGACGGGCAACTAGAACCCGAAAATCAACACCATCTAGAGTTAATGCGTGAGCGTGTCGCTCAGATGGAAATCATGATTGATGGATTATTAGCTTATTCAAGAGTTGGCCGCCGAAAAGTAGAAGAAGAAGTAACTGACCTTAATTTTCTCATCTTTGAAATTGTCGATTTATTTAGTCCATTATCTAGCTTCATGATTACGGTTCCGCCCAATCGGCCGACCGTCGTTACTAAGAGATCGCTTTTAGCAATTGTGTTGTTTCATCTGATTAGTAATGCCATCAAACATCACAATCGTGACGGCGGACTAATTGAGATTAAAGCAATGGCACAAGGAGAGTATTATGAATTTGCGGTCACTGATGATGGCCCAGGCATTGCTCCTGAGTCCCATCAAAAAATTTTTGGCATTTTTCAAACACTTCCATCCAGCAGTCAGTCGAAAAACACTGGAATGGGTTTAGCAATTGTCA
Source organism: Chroococcus sp. FPU101 (assembly GCF_017312365.1). Classification (GTDB taxonomy): domain Bacteria; phylum Cyanobacteriota; class Cyanobacteriia; order Cyanobacteriales; family Microcystaceae; genus Chroococcus. The sequence goes on along the minus strand of NZ_BLJI01000057.1, from coordinate 2,582 downwards.
AAAAAATTGTTGAGACTGAATCGGGCAAAATTGTTGTTGAATCCGAACTGGGAAAAGGCTCGACTTTTCGTTTTACTTGGCCTGTAAGACTTGAAGTATCCCCTGAGCCGAGTTAAGTGTTTTGATTAATTTAATGATAGAAAAAGGTAATCGGTTTTCTGAGATATCCCGCTATTTTCAAGTTAGATTGCTCGATTAAATATCGTTCTTGGTCAAACGAAATCAAAACAATAACAGGAATCTTCTTAAATTTTGGCTCAAAGCGCAATTTAGCCAGGAATTCTAGTCCATTCAGTTTCGGCAGATAGAGATCGAGATATATTAATAATTTTTGAGTAAAAGTCCCAAGTGTTTGACGATGTTGTTCCTCTAAAAACAACAAAGCTTCTAATCCATCATTAACGACATAAAGGCGATGGTCAATAGCATTTTTTTTTAAGAGACGCTCAAAAGCGATGATATCTACTTCATCATCTTCAATTAACAAAATATTCATGATTTTCGAGATTAAAAAGTAGCTCTTCTAGAAAGCTGAAGGGAAAATCGCTCATAATTCGCTTTAGAACAAAAAGCTCCGTTAAGAACTGATAGGAATTGACGGCATTTTACACTCTCAATCGTTGCCAGTTGGCTACATCTAGAATTAGAAATTCATCAAAACGATTAAAGTGTTCAAGTTTTAGTTTTCACGTGATGAATCATTCTATTAACAGAGCCGCTTGAGAGTTAAAACCCGAAAACCCTTACTAGAATACTGATTTTAGCAGAGCCAAGCTCGATTAGAACAACTTTTGAAGTCGGATTTTTTGACCTCCACTATGTCATTGTTTCATGACAATCGAAGCCCCGTGAGCAAGCTAACTTCTTTTCTCGAATCTGGCACTTCGCTCTCATGAAGTGCAAGTTCTACTCCAAGTAGGTTCAACCGAGGGTCAAGGACATCAATTCAATTTTCGGTTGAAGGTTCGAGCAGTTGAGTGATGATTGTAACCAGTAAATCAAAATCAATCGGTGAGGTAAAAAAGGCACAAACACCTGCCAGCATCGCTTGTTGTCGGAGAGCTTCACTCGCAATATCTGAACAAATAATCAGGGGGATTGACGGAGCAATTGCTTGGACTTTTTCGAGCCACTCAAAACCTGTACTCTCCTTAAGAGAGATGTTCAACAAACATAAATCAAATAGACTGTTCTGGCTCACTGATAAAAGATCTTCTTCTGAGCGCGCTGATTCGACTTCAAATCCAGCTAGAGCCAAAACAAAAGAGAAAAACTCACACTCATCTCCTGAGTCATTAACGCACAAAATCCTTTTTTTCACAGGAGACCCCATTTTTACCTTGACAATGCTTTTTTCTCTACTAGCTCTAGATTATTAACCTTAAATCAGACAAGTCTGTTCGCTGCCGAACTGACTTCTAAAACAATTAATGCAGAGTTCTTTTGTGCTATGGCTTTAAACAACTTGATTCTTGATTCATTACCGCCAACCGAGTTCGAGTGGCTGCGACCCAAGCTAACAGAAGTTGAATTGCAACAGAGTGATTTTATTTACCAACCTAGAGAACAGATAAAAAGCGTCTATTTTCCGACGACGTGCTTACTATCTTGGACAAATTCGACCGAAATGGGTGAAATTGTCGAGATGGGAATCACGGGAAAGGAGGGCCTAGTGGGAGTCGTCCTACTGCTCGGTGAAGACATTTCCTACTGGCAAGTTGAAGTTCAAATGTCAGGCAGAGCCTTAAAACTTAAGAGCGAAGATTTTAAAGAGGCTCTTGAGCAATTTTCTACGCTACGGCAAAAAGTAGCTGCTTTTGCTTACCTAAAGTTAGTGCAATTAAGTCAATCGGCCTTATGTAATCGTTTCCATAGTGTAGAAGAACGGCTTTGTCGGTGGTTATTAACCGCGCAAGATCATACCCAGAAATCAGAGTTGTCCTTCACAAGAGAAATCTTGGCACAGATGATCGGGGCAGGTCGCCCAAGCGTTAGCATCGTCACTGGGACTTTACAATCAGCCGGATTAATCCGTGCCAACCGAGGTCAAATTACAATCCTCAATCGAGAAGGGATGGAAGATGCCGCCTGTGAGTGCTACTTTGTGGTTAAAGAAGTATTAAAGCAATATCTGACCCAGAAAATTAAGCTCTAATTTTTAAGAATTTACCTAAAAGGTGCATCGTTTGAGTGTCACGATGATGGCGATTACACCCTGTCGCCCTAAAGTTGTCGGTCACTGTCGGGGTTCGGCTCGGACAATCGTAAAATGATGGTAACTCCGACAGCAAAAATTCTCCTGTCGGTCACTGTCGATATTTTCTGAACCCCCATGAACAAACAAGAAGCGGCGGACTACCTCGGTGTCAGCACTAGAGCAATTGAACGCTACACCCAAAAAGGCAAACTCAGCGTCAAGTACGAAGGGGGCAAAACCCGACCCGTCGCTGTCTACGACTTATCCGAACTGGACAAGCTTAAAGAGGAATTAAATACGACCACCTATAAACCTGCTATTGAAGCTACTAAAGATACTCCGACCGAACTCGCCACCACACCTGTCGGGCTGTCTTCTTTAGTCG
>NZ_BLJI01000056.1 GCF_017312365.1 Chroococcus sp. FPU101 | reverse complement strand
TATGTATTAACCAAAGAAGAAGGTGGTCGTCATACCCCATTCTTCAAAAACTATCGCCCTCAATTCTATGTACGGACAACCGACGTAACAGGAACCATCAAAGACTATACCTCCGACGATGGAGATGCAGTAGAAATGGTTATGCCAGGCGATCGCATTAAAATTGAGATTTAGAAATGTAAATCCCAGTCTGAATATGCTAAATATTGACTTTCTTGGAGTTCATACCAAAGTTGTTCATCAGGAGTTAGTTCAGTACTTTTTTCTACGTCGTCTGAGATGAGCAAACAAGACAACCAAGCATCGAGATAAGCTATTGTTGAATGAGACGCATTTTTTTTAAAGAGTTTGCCATACAAAGTTCCTCTTGTTCACTGATTATTTAACCAGTGCGTTGCACTGCTCTTATATTTTGATTAAACAAAAATACAATTTAGCTAAAATTTTTAGGAGATAAATAAACCTTTTAGTATTTAGTCAATTGATTTAATAGATAGAGATTTAACTGGACTTTTAGGTTTAGTCAAATCTCTAAAAAACGTTGTGATAGGCTAATTTAGCTACTCATTTAATCCGAAGATGATAATTTCTCGGCATAACTTTAGCGATTAAGCGTCCTTGTAGATCTCGAATTTCACCTAGATTAATAGTTGCATCAATTAATTCCGTTCTTTTTAAGCGAGGGACATATTCTAGATATTCTTGAGGAAAATCTTGCTCTTTTAAGTTAGGATTAATCCAAATTGGAGGTAGTCCTCCATTCAGGCATAAGCTAACTTTAGAGAGCTTACCTTCTAATTTTTTACCTCGTTCGCCAAGCTGTTCAAATCGACGTTCCATAAATTCTTGAAGCTTTGATTTAAGCCATTTGACGGTTGTTTCGTTGGTATTCGCCAGAGATTGAATTCGTTGAGCTTCTTCTTTTTGATATTTGACTTGAGTTTCATATTTTCGGATAGCTGTTGTATATAAATCTATCTTTTCCTCTATTCGGGGAAAAAGATGTTCTTCTAAATGAGATTCGGCAAAATTTTTAGATTGCTCATCATCTGATTCTAAAGCATCTAAAATTAGTTCTAGTTCTTCATCGAGTTGGTAGAGGGTTTCTAGCATCAATAACCTTGCAATCTTTCAAATGATTCTTGGCTGATTTTTCCTATATTAAGCCGTTGTAACAGTTATTTAGTCACGGCTGCTTTTTGCTTCTCATTGAGTTGAAAAATATTATAGGAGCTTTGGGTTAAGCAGTAGAGAGAGTTTAGCTAACTTCTAATAAACGATTAGTCAAAAAATTGATAATAATCGCTTTATGTTGATTAACTCTCTCCGTCAAAAAATGAATTGTTTTTTTAGTTTGAGTTGAGCGTTTATTAATTAAAGCTCCTCAGTTGCTTCAAGACTTCTAGTCAATTCTGTCTCTTGGAACCACATAAGTTCTTGAGTTCCTTGTTGAAGACGAATTCCATACAACCATTGTGATTGGTCATGGGTTTCTACAAGTTCTAACGCACAAATTAGAAAAGAGTCAGTTGTCCCTTTTAAGAAGACTTGTTCACCAAAAGTAAATTGAGGATGAATTGTTAAAGGTGATAAAGGTTTAAATTCAATAGTAATAAGATATTTTTCATCTTCAGGCTCAGTACGATATTCAATGTAAGGAATACCATGTGATTCAACGGTTTGAGCTTCGTAATAAGACATAATACTTTTGTTAATTCAAGAGGTAATCATTCCCTGCAACGCAGGGAAAAAAGATAAATTATTTAGCAAATTTATTAAAATTAGCTCGAGATAATCCAAAAGAATTTAATGTCATAAGTTTCTCCTCTTTGTTCAAGCCTCCCTGATACTGCAAAGATTGTAGAAAATTATAGTAGATAGTGTCGAGATTAAATCTAGAGTCAAAATATTTCTGACAAAGATTAAAGTGAAAAAATAAAAAGAATTTAAGCAAGGCACAATTGGGATTTATGGCTCAAGAAAGGATCGAGGTAAAAAGGAGGAACAAATATGGGATTTACTGACTAATCTTCTTCATTTCTTAAAAGGAGTAGCCGTCTATAAAAAACGAGATGGACTTGATGCTATGTTCAAATATTGTAAAAGTAGAGGCTATAACGACTAAGGGGTCAAAAGCTTTTTTATAAAGAGCAACTATAATGGTTTTATTAATCTTTTTAGCTTATACATTTTCAGCTTTAAAAGGACGAGTTCTTCGATGGAAGAGACAAAAAAATATATCGGTCGTTTGAAAAAAATGAAAAATAGTGACTTTTAGCTCGGTTTAGACGAGGATATTTGGATAATTTATCAGACATTTATGACGAATTGGGTAGAACAATTAATGAGTCTCAATTTCAATAAACTGCCATTTTATAGCAGGAGCTGAAGGCTATGAATAATAGATGCGGCGTTCCAAGCATTGCATGTTGGAGGATTAGGTGTTCAACATAGGCAGAATGAAATCGCAGAAGTTGATCAACTAACAAAAACTTTGAGCATCTTTGGAGCAAGTAGAGCTTCTGATTTGATGAAAGCAATTGAACGGCGGCTACTCATGCCGCTTGAAAGATAAGAATCCTAAATTGCCCAAGTCTGCCAGATGCACTCAAATCTACAGCCAATTCGATTATTCTTTTACTTCAACATCTCTATTGCCACAGGAGCAGTTAGTGTACCTAAGCGTTTTTATACAGCCCGTCCAAATAGAGAACGTATGCAAACTTTTATGTAAATCGCTCCTCAAGCATAAAACACATACATTAAACGCAGTATAAGCTTTAACTTACGTTCTGAACTGACATTTATAAATAAATTTAGCTTTAATCATTGACAATGTCAGATTAGCAAGATAACTTGATAGTAGAAATCAATTCCGACTACCAAAGGCAAAATACTATGCCCGATGGAGATATTGTTCATAGTGGACTCAGGCGGCTTTATCAGAAGCCATACAAATGGCTTTGTGAAGGAAAGGCAACCAGTAATGAATGCGCTCGGGTTGTGCTAAAGAAACTTAAGCAAGACATTAAGGATAAAGGTGATCTTCCCGTTATGCTTGCTCAAAGCATGGCGGAAATACTTGTCCAAGCTATCAGTGCTGTCAACAAACTTGAAGCAGAAGACTATGCTACTTTGAGTATGGAATTTGATAAGTTAGTACAGCAATCTAATGGGCGACCAGGTCTTAAAGAACTTGTTCTAAGAGCTGCTAAAAGTGTTCTTCACGATTTTAGATATGGTCAACAAGTAGACGTTGGTAATCCTTCAGTTGTAATTCTAAGACGGTATATGAATGAAGTATATGAATCAGAATTTAGAGAGCGCATTTCCCTAACTATTGAACATTATGCTGGTGTTGCTCGAACAACTCTTTCAAAACGTGTTCAAGAAATACAGCCAAATATCAATATTGCTATCAACAAATGGGCTAAAGATGCAATTAATAAACAAAGTATAGCTAAATTGTCTCTACCCCGGCGTTCTTCTCGGAAAGCAATAGATCTCAATGAGGATCTTCTAGCAGGCCAAATATTATGAATAATCATAAAACACACGATTGTGACTATACCTTAATTTTTAGCTCCGTAGCGAATAGTAATGGAAATGTTCAATTTATCAAGCATGTCAGAGATGAAGTTAACCTAATAGGACTTACAGTGGATGACAGAGGGTTTGGATGGCGGGTACAACAAAAGTTTCCATCGCCCATTGCTGACCTGATTGATCTTGCTGTTGCAATTCATGCAACAGATCGTCTTACCTTTCAAAATCTACGACAAAAACAGACTCGCATTCGTGTAATTCTTCCAGTACGTCACCCAGAGTTACTAAGTACCACTTCCTTACAGGAGAAACTTTCTGATTTGCTTGAGTGGGCTACTGGAAGTCTATGGTTATTCGATTTTAACAAAAGGCTTGACTCAGGACGTATTGTAGAACAGCAACCTCTTCTTGAAGCAACAGATCCTTACGTAGATGAGGTGACACTCTGGAGTGGGGGACTTGATGCACTTGCTGGTCTTTATACTCGCCTTAAAACAAATCATGAGGGTTCGTTTATGCTGTTTGGAACGGGTAGCAGCGATAACGTTTACGCTCGTCAAGAACAGGTATTTAAAGTACTTCAACCTTCTTTTCCCAATCAACTAAATCTTTGCCGTGTTCCAATCCGTTTCTCTGAGAGTAGCCTGCATAAAAAGAATAAGATTTCGCGTGCGCGAGGCATTGTATTTATGTTACTGGGTGCGGCTTGTGCATACTTAATGAATCAGCGAGTTTTGTACTTATACGAAAATGGAATTGGAGCAATTAACCTTCCATATAGTAAATCTGCTGTAGGACTCGATCACTCCCGATCAGTTCACCCATTAACATTGCTAAAGGTAAGTGACACCATTTCAGAGCTTTTAGGAGAAGAATTTAGGGTGAAAAACCCTTTCCTTTTCTGGACTAAAGCCGAAATGTGCAAGACATTGACTAAAGATGTGAGAAATGACTTGCCGTCGTTAACGATGTCATGTGATAGGCCACATCGTCAGCAACCCATTCAATGTGGATACTGCTCATCTTGCATCTTGAGAAAACAAGCACTTGCTGCTTCAACGATCAAAGACCAAACTCGTTACGTAGTACCTCATGGGAGAAAACCAGCAGGAGAAACGAGCTTACATCTGCGACATATGCTAGCCCAAGTGTCTACTCTTCGAGGTTTACTAGATGTTTCAGACACTCCTAATCTTCAATGGGCATCTTTAACTCAAAGATTTCCAGAATTGGATGATATTGTAGATCGGGTGGCGATAACAGAAAATTTAATGCCTACTGATATGCAAAAATATTTGATTCGACTATACCAAACCTATATCGCAGAGTGGAACATTGTAGGGTTTCGCATCTCGGCAGATATCTTGAATCAAATTAGTAATGGCCAAACAACGGATGATTATCTGGTTGCTGCTCAACAAGGCTGAAGGAGAAATACTATGGCTACAAATATTCTGGACAATATTGACCTGAAAAATCTAGGAGAACTTCTGCAACAGGCGCGTAAGAAGTGCAATATGACTCAAGCTGATGCTGCTAAAGTTATTGATGCTGCGCGTACTACTATCGTTGCTATTGAGAAAGGAGAACGTCGCCTTAAACCAAATGAGTTGATTAAACTGGCTCGTGCTTACGGGCGAGCAGTTAGTGATTTTGTTCGCTCTAACCCTGTCATTGAGCCTTTCGAGGTTCAGTTTCGAGCTACTTATCAGCGTAATGAGAAGGAAGAAGAACGAATTAAGCCAATCATCCAGCGTTTAGAAGAGTTATGTCGTAACTATCTAGAGCTTGAAAAAATTATGGATGCTCCTCTTCCTCGGAACTATCCTCATGAGTATGACGTAACCGATATGCCAATAGAAGCTGCCGCTGAGAGTATTGCGATCGCGGAACGGCAGCGACTTGGGCTTGGAGATAGTCCAATTCCACTCCTGCGAAACATCCTAGAACAGAGTGTAGGTCTCCGAATTTTTTACCTGAAGATGCCAGCAAAATACTCAGAAATTTATAGCTATGATGAGCAGCTTGGTGGCTGTATGGCGATTAATTTAGATCACTATGAAGAAAGGCGACGTTGGTCGATGGCTCATGGATACCTTCATTTTCTTGCTCATAGAAGAAAGCCTGTAGTTGATTTTGAGGGACAATATCAACGAATACCAGAGAGTGAGCGACTAGCTGAGGCTTTTCCAAAATATTTTTTAATGCCCACAAGTAGTTTACTCAGACGCTTTAATGATATGTATCGTACTCATGACAAGTTCACTCCAACTAATCTGTTTACGCTTGCCCATTACTATGGTGTATCTATAGAAGCACTTGTTTATCGATTGGAAGAAATGAGGCTTTTGCCGTCTGGGACTTGGGATCGGTTACGTGATCGAGGATTGAAGGTAAGAAAGGTACAGCAAGAGCTAGACTTAAAAGAAATCCAACAGCGTGCTGATATAGTACCCATTCACTATCAACACCTTGCAATTGAGGCTTTAGATCAAGGACTTATAACTGAAGGGCGATTTGCAGATCTCCTCGGTGTTGATCGCTTGGAAGCTCGGCGTATTGCAGAAGCCTTACGTGAGCATTCAAGCGGAATAATGGAAGAAACTGCTCATTTAGATTTGCGTCAAGTATAGAAATTTGGGAGATTAGGTTATGCAAATTAAACACTCCCATGTAGTTCTTGACGCTTGTTGCGTTCTGAACTTCTGTGCTTCGGGGCATTTCATTGCAATTTTGAAGTCTATCCCTGCTCAGGTTGTGGTTAGCGAAGTTGTGAGAGAGAAAGAACTGATAACCCTTCAACGCCTCAAAGACGAAGAGAATGAAGATGCAATTCAGTTTGAGACAGCCATTACACAGGGTTTACTTTTAGTAGTGGATTTTGAGACAGAATTAGAGGAAGAAACATTTGTAAACTATGCTTTTGAACTAGGTGATGATGGTGAGTCTGCAACTTGTGCTATTTCAATTAACCGAGGGTGGGCAATTGCTACTGATGATAGAAAAGCAGTTTCATTTTCTCAAAAAGAAGCACCTCATTTACAAATTTTATCAACCTTAGAAATAATTAAAAATTGGTCAGAAAAGACAAATCCTGCTTTGACTGAATTACGCGCTATACTAACTGCTATTAGGATTAAAGGACGATATAGACCGTCTAGAAGTCATCCTTTGTTCAGTTGGTGGGAGAATTTGATACAGTGAGCTTAACAGGTTATGAAGAGCTAAACCAAATATTTACGAGTAACCTAAAAAGGCTGTATAACTATTAATTAATATGCGGAAAGTTTCTGTTTAAGATTATAGAGATGGTGGATAAGCGAAACGTTTCTAGCAAGTAAAGCAGAAAATGAAACCATTGTTGTGCAAGAATCATCTGGAGAATGGACATCAATTCAAAAATTATTTAAAAGGTGCTATTATTAAATAATATTAAAATAAAAATATATAATTTATTATTAGCTTTAGAGCAAAGTATTAAACTATGTATGAATTACCTATTAACAGAAGAAAGTTTAAAAGTTTAGTAGAACAAGCTAGGCACTATAATATATATCCAATATATCTACCAAACTACTTATTTCCTCTAAACCAACATCCGATTAGTGAACTAATGGGTGAACTGGTTGATGAAGCTTTTAGTTACTTATCTTGTTCTACTGATACAGAGATTGAACAATTAATAAGCAGTTTTCCTGATGGTGTTTTCATGATGCTTGGCCGGAATTCTAAATGGGATAATGATCACCAAAAAAATAGACTTGCTGTTTATTATATAGTCACCGAAGTTCAACGCAGCTACTTATCTTTTAAAAAGGTTGTTAATCAAAGTAATGAAAACAGTAAAGTTTTTGAAATTTATCCTGAGCTTAAAAATAAGTTAGATAAAGATAACTTACTTTACATTGATGATAATTTTACGTTGATGGAGGGAGGAATAGAATATAAAAATCACATTCTTCATTACCATCAATTTCTTCGGAGAGGGTATAGCTCTAATCCAAACTTTAATTTTCTGGGAGCTTTACAAGCCTTTTATATGTTCACGAAAACAAAGAATCAATTTCGTATTGCGATAGATCATCAAAGAATTATGCCGAAAGATTTTTATCAGCAAATCATTGAACTTGATACTTGGTATGGAGTTCCTTTTGATGAAGAAAATTTAGACGAGCAAAATAGCGTTGGTTTAGCCATAGTTAAAAGAAATGAAAATTCTTTATTTGAGCCAGAAGGAATTAGTCTTGATCGAATTGAATTTTTTTGAAGTTTTAGAAATATCAAATATTAAGATTTCTTTTGAAAGTTATTACTTTAACAAGTATGTTCATAGTGAACGAGACATTAATCAAAAAATCTTGCGTCATGTTGATGGAGCAGTGAAAATTTATTTAAAAGCTCACTACGAGCAACGTCAACATTCATCATTACCTAATCATGATAGCTATAAAAAAATTAAGCTTTGGAGGATAGATGGTGATATTGATATAAAAGTTTGGATTGAACTCATATCTTTATTCTTCAAAGGTAACGAAATGATTTTAGAATACTTTAATCCAGTAGAATTTGAGAAACGATTTGACTTACGGATTAGAGACTTTAAAACTTGGAAAAGCCAACAAACTGATATAATTTAACATATTAACGTATTAAGCTAAAATCTTAATTCTTTTTTTATTTTTTGGAAAAATAAAATTATGCAAAATTATTGAAACGTTGTGTATTGGTGTATTGTATAAAATCTAATAAGCCTTACCGTTATCGAGGTGAGATCCAGTAAGGAGAATACGCGCTGCCTTCGGCAGATCCGCAAGCGGATCGCTCCATTGCGGATTAGCATCGCCTATATTTATACTCACCCCCTCATGTTCTTAATCAGACCATAGGACTGCTCAAAGAGACATTTCACCGTACCAGTGCTGCCATGTCTCGATTTGCTGACAATTAGCTCTAGTACTTCTCGCTCTGGCGTATCAGGGTTGTAATATCCATCTCGGTAAGCCATGATGATGTTATCAGCCACCATTTCTAGAATTCCCGACTGACTTAAATCAGCCATCGTCGGACGTTTGTTATTTCGCGTCTCTACGGCTCTTGAAATCTGACTAAGAGCAAGAATCGGTACATTGAGATCTCCTGCCATCTTATAAAGTTCACGAGCCACATCCCCAAGTTCATAACTTCGATTGCCCTCTCTAGTATCACTTGCCATCATCTGTAAATAATCGACGACCACTAAACCTAGTTTTTTTCCTTCACTAATTAGATGACGGCATTCTGAAGCCATTCCGCTAACCGTAATCCCTCGATCATCATTAAAGTAAAGCGGTAATTCAGTTGCTACTCCCAAAACCTTAATAATCGTATCCATCTCAGCTTGAGATAACTTTTGCCTATTCGCCCGATGTTGACGGATGCGCTCGCTCATCAATGGAAGTGAATTAAGATGACGATAAGCAGGATGAACACTCAGCAAACTCCACAAACGATATTCTAGTTGTTTAGCTGTCATCTCCAGTGAGAAAAACAAAACAGATAATTCATGCTTGACGATCATCTGTAAAGTGAGAAACATCGCGCAAAATGATTTTCCCATTGATGGTCGTCCTGCAAGTATTGTCAGCGTTCCTGGCTCAAATCCAGCAATCAATTCATCAAGATCATAGATTCCAGTCGGATAAATCGGATTTTCATTTTCTAGCTCATTGAAAGCCGCAATCGCTACATCAAGATTAGGCTGTGTTTTTGATGACTGCTTTCGGTTAGAGACTTGAAATAACTGCTGTTCTGATTGGTAAAGAATTGTATTAAGCTCACTCGTGGTGTCATGAGCCAAATCATGAATCTGCATTCCCGTTCGACTCAGTTCCCGTCGCAGATACTTATCCATCACCAAAGCGGCATAGCGATCAATGTTGATGGCTGAAACAGTACGATCTACCAACTGCGCCAGTCGTGCTAAACCACCAACCCAGTTGAGTTCCCCAAAATCAGCTAAATAAGCTGAAACTGTCATCAAGTCAGTGGGTTGCCCGTTGCGATGGAGAGCGATCGCAGCTTTATAGATCTTGCGATGAGCTTCAACGTAAAACGCCTCGGCGGGAAGTTCATTGATGATTCGGTCTAAAGCTTTTGGGTCAAGAAGGATACCGCCTAAAATGGCTTCTTCAGTTTCAATGTTTTGCGGAGGTAAACGGTCAGACATCAGGGTTTTCCTCCTGATTTAGCTCGGTTTCCTTCTCATGTTCATTATCAGCAAGTGTTTCGGGTTTTTCCTCGTTTTCGTGCAATGAAGCGTAATAAGCCAGCACTTCTTGTCGTTGTTGCTCGATTTCTTCATGTAAACTAAGGCATTGTGTTGTTTTTGAGCCGTCTAAATTTTCGTGGCACGATGAGTTTTGATAAGGATCTTTACCTTGACAAGAAAAAATATACATTTTGTAATATACTTCCCAACGATTTTGACCTGCTGCGTTATAAGAGGCCAGCCATGCTTCTAGATCCTTAATCGGTTCACGAAAGTTTTTTATTTCTTGCTTTACAAAATAAAAAAATCTCTCTCGCTCGTCTTCTGAGAGAGTCTTTTTAAAGTCTGAATAAGTCTGAGTAGTCTGAGACGAGGCCAAAACCTCTGTATTTTCAATACTTTCAGCGATTTCTGGCGGCTTATTTAAGCTCTCAGAAAGATTATTTAAACTTTTTTGGGGCTTATTTAAACTCTCAGAAGGATTATTTAAACTTTCTTGGTGCTTATTTAGTCCGACTGCTTGCAGTGTCTTGATTTTAGCCGTTGATATTGTTGTAGTTTTCTTATTTTTCAGTCGTTCAGATTCTTCTCTTGCTTTAGCTGCCGATAAATTATGACCCTGCCAAGCGGTAATCCGATATTCGTATAAACCCAGCTTTTTCAATTTCCTCATATCTTTTTCGATCGTGTCGGGACTAGCCCCAATTTTGGTAGCGATTTCTTGAGGAGAGGGAATAGTGTGATAAATTTTTTCCCCATCGTTCGCTTGATCGGCAAAGGAATCAACCATCATTAAATAGAGCCATAGTCTGAGTTGAGAGCCAGTTAACCTGTTCAAAATCGCTGTAGCGGCATCTTTGTTAGAAATCATGAAATAACCTTGTAATTCTTTTCCGTCAAAGCCTACGGAATATCTGATGTTTCGTTTAGCCATCCTACACCTCCAAAACCGTAGTAAAGGAACGATTTTGCCAACCGTTATCCAAGAGTCGTGCCGCTCGCTGACCGCCGACCAAACCGACTTTCAAAGTCGATTTGCAAGCGGCGGTGCCTTCCGCACTTTGAAAGTCAGCGATACGGCGGTCGACTGCATTCCGCAGGTGTTGATTATTGTTTAAAGGAATTAGATGTCGGTTGAGTGCAGTGGACTGAATGCTTTGTCGTCCATTTCTATGTTGAGTGTTTAAAGCGTTCATGAATGTAATCTCCTGAATTGCTTGTGGGTGTTACGGCTGGAGATTATTTAGGAAAATTTACGCTACAACAATACTCAGTTAACCGCCATAATGGAGGTATTGGAATTTGTTGGTTGATTTTTCAGCAGTACGTTGGCAAGCAATTGCAGTGTTTACAGTTGTGATATGTCCACTAAGTAAAACATTAATCAAGTGATATATTTACTGAGCTTTGTCTGCCGCGTAAATTGTCCTTACGAAAAATCTCCAATTTTCTTCTTTAGCTCTGACGAATAATGGTTTTAGGGAATGAGCGATTGCCAAGAGCGTCGTTTTGTGCTGCGACCGCACTTGGGTAAATTTTGACAAAAAATCTTGCTATCACTGCAATAATGCGTTACGATAGGTGCTATCGCTACTATTACAGCTAGCGTAAATAGTCTATCAAAAGACTTTCGCCAATCGATCAAAAATTAGTTTACATATCTCACCTCCTTTTTTGTATCCTTTCCTTTTTTGGTTGGGTTGAGCGTGAGAAGCCCCTAGGGAAACGTCGTCTGTCTGACTGCCAATCATCGAGACGGCGTTATGGCTTTTTAAGGGAACTTGCTTTCTTTGGTTGCCGCATCGCTCATAATAAGGTTGTCATCTAGTGTACCCTGAAAATCGATAGAGGGAAATAGGGAAAAGAGGACAAATAATACTTTTTGAGTAACAGAATCACGATGCCTGAGTTTTATTTAACTTCCCTTCTAATTGCTTGAGATAGGATCGCAATACACTTTTGCCTTGAAGATTAGCCAAAGGAAGTTGCTCGGAATAGAAAGCGATTAAGAATTTAATTTTGATAGATGATGGAGTAGGTTTGAGCATTGTTTGAATTTATTAGAGAGCATCAAAGGTTGGTCTTACGTTCAACCTGATTTAGTCGTACATATTTAGCCAAAAATCTATGACACCCGTCGGATGATTACTTTTTTGAGTCAAAAGAACGATTAAGCAATCAACCCGCTTCTAAGGGCAATACAAATTAAATGTGCCTTGTCTTTGGCATTTACTTTATCTCGTAAGAGATTGACATACTTTTTAATCGTATTCCGCGAAAGATTCAATTTGTCGGCAATTTCTTCGTAGTTATAGCCATAGGTTAAAAGTGCAAGGATATTTAGTTCTTGTTGAGTAAATTGAACTTTTTGAATAAGGTTATGGTAGAGAGGAACACCTTTAATAGGAAATTGTAGACGCGCTTGTAATTGTTGCTGCAGGAGTTCCTGTAGTTGTTGTCTAAAAGAGATTCCACTACTGATGCAGTAATCACCGTAAGGAGATTTTTGATCAAGCGTGATTGAACAGATGCGAGGATAACGTTGTTTAAGTTGATAGAGAAATCGATCCTGTTGTGGGTGTTGAACCAGCAGAAAATCAGGTCGAATGTGTTCAAGCAACAAAAAAGTTTGTTCGGGTTCGTTCAACGGATGGAGAAATCGAAGGGAATCAATAGTTTCTAAAATTCGTTTGAGTCCTTCAATAAAACAAAGATTATTAGAGACAATTAAAATATCCCATTGAACGACAGAAGAAGTAATAGTATCCAGCATCGATAAAAAAGGAAAAATTAGGCAGGATGTGGGCTTAATCCGAATCCTTTAAACTTAGGTGGGCTATTCTTTTTCTGAGACGGATGACTGATCACATCTAACTGTTCAGGTTGAAAAATTTTAGAAAGACCATTTTGGAGTTTGACTATCCATCCAGAAGAAGATTTTCGCTTGATTTTTCCAATTTGATTAGTATTTTGAACTTTAACCGTCATACCAGGGATAAAAGGGGGTAAGGGTGAAGATGGCGATAAATCCTCCTTATTTAGCACTTCATCGTCGTTAAGTTGCTCTAGAGTTGACTGTTTTTCTAAAGTGTCAACACTTTCTGTTGTTTCTGATTGCTCTAAAATCTCAATTTGAGGCTCGGTTGTAAGCTTTGGAGTTGATTGTATTTTAAGAAATTGAATTTGTTTTGAAAGAGCTTCTTTTTCTAATTTAAGAGTTACATTTTCTCGGGTTAATTGTTCTGTAGCGAGATCTAAATCTTTTTGAGTAAACTGTTTTTTCGGTTTAGGAAGGAGTTTTGCAATGTCGTATCCGAGAAGGTCTGAGGCTTGTACGATATGATCGGTGAGGACTTCTACTGTCGCTAATGTTTGCGCTTGTTCTTTTAGGTTTTTAATTTGCTCAGGATCTTTAAGTTTGAGTTTTTTGACTGTAAATTCCCAGTCATTGTTGGAGGCAACTTCCCCAAGAATTAAATAACGTTTTGGTTTAATGTGAAATAATTGAGCGATTTTACTAATGTCTGTTGAGGTGAGTGCGCCTTGCTTTTGAATAAACTCGTTGAGTTGAGAAAGACAGTTTTTTAGTCCGTCGAGGGGAACTTTTAATAAGGCAACAGCCGCCGACGCGGATAGATATTTGGGAAATTGAAGCTCAAGAATGCTGCTTTGTAGACAATCATCCAAGTTTTCCCACTGTTTAAGCAATTTTAGACAAAGCTCGACAAAAGATTTCCCTTCTTTTTCTCTAAACTCTTTAAAATCATCGGGGGTTAGATTTTCTTGTTGCTGTCGATAGTCTTGACCACACAAAAGATAGTATGAAAGAGAGCGTGCAGAGCCAGGAAAAGAGGCGTAATCTGCACTTTGAGGGGATAAAGTGTGTGTTATCATATCGTTACAATTTTTTAGTTGATAGAGCAAGGCGATTGCTGCGCTCTAATTTTTATTTTCACTCTTAAGTGATAACAAAAAAAAGCATAAGAGTCAAGAAAGCTTACATTGCGTAAAGATTGATTTTCATATATTTATCTAATTTCTGAATAATAGCCTTCAATGTCCTGCTGTACAGGGTTTTCATTGCTCTCTAATTCTTCTTGATTGCCTTCGGTTTGATAACTGTACTGCCAGACGGCTTGTCCTTTCACATCGTTGGTTTGGATAATGGAGGGTAAAGCCATGTGTACGGGTTTGCCATCTGAGCTTTTTAGACGTAAGAATCGTTGCGTTACTATTTTCCCCGATTTTAAAGTTTTAGGAGGGCGAGTTTCTAAAGCAGCGTTTGGGGAAGGTTCAGTGAGTTCCATGTATTGGTTAAGTTGGTTTTCTAGATCTTGAATGATAACGGGTTTGGTTAGAAAGTTACGAACACCATACCAACTGAGTTCTCGCCAAAGTGTCTCAGTGAATTGATATCCGATCGCCCAGAAACCCCTCCACAAACCCAGCCGCTCCATTCCTAAAAAGTGGATCTTTTCTAAAAAATCTAAATACGAATGTTTTTGATTAGCCTTAACTCGATTGTAGGTTTTCGGAAGCGTGAAAATAATAAAATCGATTGGCGGTAGACCTCTTTGACTGGCGATTGGGTCTGCATTGTGAGCTTTAAGGGTATTGAAGCCTTCTTTGAAATCTTTTTTATGAATAAAAATAAATTGATACTTGACTGCTTCTTTTTCGTCTTGAAAATATTTATTGATCTCATCTGAATAGACTCTAGGATTGAAATAACTAACAATTTGACCGGCTGTTTTGATTTCAGGATCAATATACAAAATATGGAGATTCTTCATGCTAACGAGCAAAGACAAAGGAAGCGTTCAATAGCTGCTTGTTTCCTTTATAATACCCAGTTTTATGATTAAATATTTGAGAATCCTACAGATTTAAGCTATTATTTTCTAAAAACTTAGAAAATTTTAAATGTCTAATTTCCCCGAACAAAAGATTGAAGAATGGTTGTTTTTAAGCAAAAAAAGAATAACAGTAGGGGAATTCTGCAGTCGTTGGGTACCCATTATTTACCAAATTAGTCCCGAAGATAGACGATATTCGGCAGCTTGTCTGGATCTACTAGAGCGAATTACGCAAAGGAAAGCAAAAACAATTTATGCTTGGATGGCAGGCACAATCTCTACACCAAGAGACATTGAGAATCTATTAGGGTTGTGCGATTATCTTTTTAAAATCCAACAGAGTCTAGATTTGAGTTAGCTGTTGGAAATCAGAGAATTCTAAATTTTTAGCTAAAGTGTCATATTTGATATTACTTTTGTATTTAGTTGCTTTACTTTGGCAGCCGCAAACCATCAACGCGCAGTCATTAGAAGAAAGAGGATCAATCTTCAAAAAAATTGAGGTACAAGCAACGACCGTTCTCTCTCGTGAGGAAATCGAGGCGATCGCATCTCCTTATCTCAATAAAGCTGTTACCCTCA
>NZ_BLJI01000055.1 GCF_017312365.1 Chroococcus sp. FPU101 | reverse complement strand
AACACCAGATTGTTAGAAAAATTGGTACTAAATAAATTAATAATCTATAAAATAAAGGATTATAGGTATTTTGCATATTGACTGATGAATAAGCATATAGAAAAACAAGACTGCTGCAATTTCAATTTTGTAGACTCCTGCCATTGGTTTGTCCTTTTTGTCCTCATTTCTTTGATGAGTTTAACCTATCTGTAGCCTATTTTTCAATAATTGGTATTACCTCTGCTGACTCTCAAGGCCGCTTTTTAAGCAGTACAGAACTTCAAGTTGCTTTCGGACGTTTTCGTCAAGCGAACGCTACCTTAGAAGCCGTTAAATCACTAACAGGCAAAGCACAAAGCTTATCCGAAGGTGCCGCTAATGCTGTCTATCAAAAATTTCCTTATACCACACAGTTACAGGGGCCGAACTACGCTGCTGACCAACGTGGGAAAGACAAATGTGTACGTGACATTGGCTATTATCTCCGCATTATTACTTATGCGCTGGTCGTCGGTGGTACAGGGCCAATTGATGATTATCTTGTTGCAGGTCTAGATGAAATTAATAGTGCGTTTGAACTATCGCCAAGCTGGTATATTGAAGCCTTGAAATACATCAAAGCGAATCATGGGTTATCGGGCGATGCTGCGGTTGAGTTAAACTCCTACATCGATTATGTAGTCAATGCGCTCAGTTAACTAATCTCTCTTACTTGATTGAATTGATTATAAGGTTGCCATAAGCTTTTGTGTAGTGAGCCAGAAATGGCCAAGAGCAGGTCAAAATTATGATCGCTATTTCACTTACTACACAATCGTTTTTTAGTTCAGAAGCTTTGACTTAAGGAAGAAATAGAATGATTAATCAGCAGAAAAATTTAGAACTATCGCTCTCTGAACGTGCAGGATGGCTGAATGATGGAATAGCTGGATCTAGCGTCTGTGAATCACTGAAACAACTCTCAGAGTTTAAATGGTTAGGTTACGGTGTTCCCGAAAGACTAGGGGGTGTGGGGGGTAAACTGATCGATGCAGTCGAAGCTATAGCTACAGTCTCAGAACAATGTCTGACCAGTGGTTATATTTTTTGGTGCCAACGTGCCATGATTGAATGTTTAGTAGTCAGTTCTAACCGTTGGTTACAGGAACGCACTTTACCCGAACTGCTACAAGCTGACTGCTCTGGGGCTACAGGATTAATTTTAGGTACCGAGCCACTTTCAATTAAATCATCATTGACAAAAGAAACGATCACTTTAGAAGGTTTTCTACCTTGGGTATCGAACTTACAACCCAAAAATTTTATTGTCGTTTGTGCGGCTCAGACTGTTACAGGAGAGTCAATCATTATGGCTGTTCCCTCATCGGTTAGGGGTTTACACCGAGGAGAAGATTTGCAACTTTTGGGACTACAGGCCTCATGGACAAGTACACTCGATCTAAATCAAGTCCAATTATCCCGTCAATGGTTAGTCAGTGAAACGGGTTACTCTTTTGTATCGCAAATTCGTCCAACATTGCTGTTTCTACAGTGTGGGTTGTCATTAGGGATGGTTAGGCGATCACTACAAGAAACTCTACAAAGTATCAATGGTATTAATGAAGAAGTACTGATTAATCGTCTACAGTATGGACATCTTACCTTACTGAATCTCGAAGCCCAAGTGCGGAAATTAGGAATTTTAGAAGCTTTTGATGATTTACACTTCAATCAGATCTGTGAACTCTACATTGCTTTGACTCGATTAGCTTTAGATTCTGTCTGGTTAGAATTAGAGGCGAAGGGTCAGACGGCTTACTTTAAACCCAGTGGTACGGCTCGACGTTTACGGGAAGTCGCATTTTTACCAATTCTATCACCCAGTTTACTGCAATTAGAACAAGAATTAAAACAGTCTGCAAAGCTCCAAATGCAGATGCTTCAAGACCATCTATGACTATAAAACGTTCATTGGGGGCAAGCGATCGCCAATTCGCCAGATTTATACTCCAAATCTTAGAACAACAAGAATTGTTAGTCCGTCAGGAAAAAGATAGCGGTTTGCGCTTCGTTCCCATTAAACTTTTTCAACCTAAGCTACCTCCGTTCACAGTCTTTATCTGGCTAATTTTCCTTTAATTCGAGAAACCAAGATATTAAGTTCGGGTAATCTTAGAGGAAGTGCGAGAAGGATAAAAACACCAATACAGACGATACTCGCTAGGCTTAATTCCAATAGTTGTAATATTAAATTACTATGACCGATACTTTTTTCCCAAAACCAATTGAACCACCAACTGACTGAACCAGAAATAATTCCAATTCCAGCTAAGGCTAATAAAATAACGCCCCATTCGACTAAAGGTAAACCGCGTAACCGACGATGTAATATCCACACAAACGCAAGCATCGAAGTAATATTAACGATAATTGTCGCAAAAACTAAGCCAGGTGTACCAAAAGGTTTATAAAATAGAAAATCTAAGACCCCATTGAGAAAAATATTGATAATACTCACTTTAAACGGCGTTTCTCCATCGCCTAACGCATAAAAAACCCTCACTAAGACATCTCTGGCTAAATAGAAAAACATCCCAAACCCATAAGCCATCATCACTGGAACGACTTCTTTTGATGCGGCTAAATTAAAGGCTCCTCGTTGATAAACGACTTGTACAATAGGAAAGGCTAAGGCGATAAAAATAGCCGTTAGAGGAATCATCGTCAAAGCAGTTAATAATAATCCCTGACGAATTCTAACTTTTAATTCTACCCAGTTTTCGGGGGCGGCTAAACGAGAAAATACAGGAAATAGCGGCACTAAAATCATGTTAGAAATAATGCCAAGAGGCGTTAAAACCACAAAATTGGCATAACGCATCGATGCGGCTGCATTAGGAATAAAAGACGCGAAAAACAAAGCTGTATAGGTATTAATTTGCAACATTCCAGATGAGAGAGTCGCAGGAATCATCACTTTCATTACATCCGAAACCCCTGGAATACGCCAATCAAACCTTAAACGGAGTTTTCCCATTCCAGCATTTGCTTGCGCCCCTAATTGAGCTAACCATTGTAAAATAGCCCCCATCAGGGTTGTTACTGCTAAAATCATGCCACCAAACTGTAAGTATTGCGGTGCGTTGACTTGTTCTCCAAGTTGCCATGCGATCGCCCCAACCCCGATAATTACGGTAATACTCGAAAACAGTGGACTAATACCTGGTAACCAATATTGATCAGATGCGTTCAGTGTACCAAACCCGATCCCAATTAATCCCGATAAGAGGGCTAAAGGTGCCATAATTTGTAGTTGTTGAACGGCGATATCCCTAGAAATTTTATCTAGTCCAGGGGCGAGTAAATCAATACATTGAGGTGCAAAAATTACTAAGAGAACGGTGACGACTAATAAAATAATACTGACGAGTGTGGTCACAGTTTCAACCAAGGGCGCGGCTTCAGATTTATCGCGTTTGGCGAGTACACTGATTAAAGCACTATGAAATGGCCCGTTAATTCCGCCAAGGAGAATAAAAAGAAAACCGGGTATGACATAAGCATAGGCATAAGCGTTAACTACAGGGCCAATACCAAAGGCAGCCGCGACCACCTGTTCACGAACTAAACCAAATACTTTACTGATGAGAGTTGCAAGGGCAACGATACCAGCAATACCGACAAGAGAGCGAGATTTTTTAGGACTGTTAGACACACTAATAATGATAAAAGGGTTTGCGACCAGACCCCAATAAGATAGTCAATTTTGATGATAGAAGGGTTTGGATACCAGACCCCAATCATAAGGAGGTTTAATTGTAGGGGTTTGGTTCCCAAATCCAAATTTAATTTAAAAAAATATTGACATTTTTAAAAATATATGCTAAGTTTCATCGTTTGATAGATTGCCGTGATAAGCAGCACCTAAGTATAATTCTCCGACCTTGGGATCGTTTAATAAATCTTGTCCTGTCCCTTCAAAGCGATCGTGTCCACTCTCTAGTACATAGCCTCGATCTGCCATCATCAGGGCTTTTTTGGCGTTTTGTTCAACTAAAATAATCGCAATCCCAGTTTGATTGATTGCCTTAATTTGTTCAAAAACGCTACTGACGAGGATCGGAGATAAAGCGGCCGAGGGTTCATCGAGAATCAGTAACTCAGGATCGAGCATGAGAACACGTCCCATTGCTAACATTTGGCGTTCCCCACCCGATAAAGTTCCCGCTTTTTGATGACGACGCTCTTTCAGACGGGGAAACATCGTAAAAATTTTATCTTTGAGCGTAGCAAGTGAACCTTTACGGATAAATGCACCCATCTCTAGATTTTCTTCGATAGTAAGGGTTCCAAAGACATTAGTAATTTGTGGAACATAACCCATTCCTAAAGTAACAATCTGATTTGACTTTAAACCGTTAATTTCTCGCCCTTTAAACCGAATTTTACCTTGATTTGGATTTAATAAGCCAAAAATCGTCTTAGCGAGGGTTGATTTTCCTGCACCATTGGGGCCAATTACCGCAACTAATTCCCCTGGTGCAATGCGAAAATTGATCCCTTGCAGAATGTTTAAATCCTGCACATAACCAGCATAAACGTCTTCTACTACGAGTAAATCAGTCATTCGTTAGGGCGTTTTTTGTAAATCTGGACGTTCTTCTTGGACAATTGCTCCTTCTACGGGACAAACTTGGAAACAAATCCCGCAATCAATACAAGTCGCAAAATCAATCCAGTACCAGTCAGTTCCTTTCCCGTTTTTACCAGGGCCTGGATGAATACAAGCAACTGGACAAGCATCAACGCAGTCTGCAACCCCTTCACAGGTTTCGGTAACAATAGTATGTGGCAAGTGTTTCCTCTCTTTTTAATCGGCTCATGGTTTCGATCTTAGATTATTTTAGGCTAAGATGAGAATTCCTAATCGTGGATCATTATTCAAGTTTTCAATTGCTTCTAAATTATTGCGTAGTAATGTTTCAGTAGCATTAGTTGTACAATTTCCCAGACGAATCCAGATGATTTTTGGGGGAAAACCTCTAATCAGAGAGATTTCATTAAAATCAGAATCCTTAGTAACAATAATATACCCATGATTCGTGGCATACTGCCATACTTGAAGATCATCAGCCGATCCTAATCCAAGATTATCTACATGATTACTATTGAGAAAACTATTGGCTAAACGGAAAACTAAACGAGGTGATCAATTTTGATCGAATAATAGCTTCATGTCTCAACAATCAATATTTGCTGTTCTCGTTGAGCAGCGTAACTAAGACAAGCTAATATATCTTCTTGAGTTAAATAAGGAAAATCTTCTAATATTTCCTGATAGGTCATTCCAGAAGCGAGGTAAGACAATACATCATAAACTGTAATTCGCATTCCTCTAATACAAGGTTTTCCCCCTCGTTTTCCTGATTCAAGTGTGAAAATAGACATATTTTTGGCAGACTACAAAATATATTCTTTCACGATAACACTTGTTTCGCTGTAACTAAGTGATCCTTAGCCCAATGAATAAATTTCCTTGACCTTTTCTTGATATTCCTTGTCTGTGAGTACTGCAGTACTTAAATCTAAAGAAATAGGTTCTAATAAATCAATCCAAGACTGACACCCCCCATATGTAGCATCATAGAAAATGGATAAGGGTTCGGGTAATAAATAAACTCGCAATAACAGTAAATGTAAAGGTTGTTTCGGTTTCCAGTTTAAACGATCGCTCACTAATTTCTCATTCCAGATATGATAGGGAAGAAGACGAGTAACGGTTTCTTCTTCAGTTACGGTTAATATATCGGTAATTTGCGCCCAACTACTAATTTTAATGGTTTCAGGATGCCAACCTGGATTAACAGGAGTCACGTTTGCTGCATATTGGGGTTTAAGTAATTCTGGTTTTTGATGTTCGTAGGTGGGATACAGTAATACTTGTTCGTATTTAACACTAAATTTGCCTTTTTCTTCTTTAATTCCACCTTTACGCAGTAAGAGTATTGTTTTACCCTTTTCTAATGCTGTAATTGCGGTATCCCATTCTTTGAGTGCGTGGGTTAGAGTCGTAATCGTGGTTTGCATAGATTGAATTCCAAAGCTTATGATCAAAGGATAGCTCTTTTAATCTTGTCTAAACCACCATGACCCTAGATCCGCAACAACTGATAGACTTAGCGATAAAATCAGGTGCGTCTCATGCTGAAGTATATCAGTCTCGTTCTTTGTCTCGTCCTGTTTTTTTTGAAGCAAACCGTCTCAAGCAGCTAGAAAGTGCTGAAGCGGAGGGAACTGCATTAAGATTATGGAAAGATAATTGCCCAGGGTTAGCGGTTGCTTATGGTGATGTGGAACCTCAAATATTAGTCGAAAAAGCGATCGCACTTTCAGATCTTAACCCAAGAGAAACCATAGATTTAGCAGATGCTCGTACTGATATTCGTCCCAATGTGGGTGAGTCTATCGCTACGGAAACATTAGTGGAATTAGGAAAGGATGCAATTACACAAATTCGAGATGCGTATCCTGATGTTATCTGTAATGCTCAATTCGATAGTGAAGTAGAAACAACACTTTTAGTTAATTCTCAAGGATTACATTGTGAGTATACGGATACCTCAGTGAGCTACTATTTGGGTGTGGAATGGGTGAGAGGTGAAGATTTTTTAGGGGTATATGATGGAGAATATACTAGAGGAGAAATTAATCCCCATGCAACGATTCAACAGTTATTACAGCGTTTACAATGGGCTAAATTTAATGTAACTTCTCCGACGGGGAAAGTTCCTGTTTTGTTTACAACGAATGCAGCAACAACGTTATGGGGTACGGTTGCATCGGCACTTAATGGAAAATTAGTTCTAGAAAAGTCTTCCCCTTGGAGTGATAAGCTAGGTGAGGTGGTTTTATCGGATTTGATTACACTGTCGCAACAACCCTTATTATCGCCTTATGATTATCCTTTTGATGATGAGGGTACACTGACACAGTTTTTATCTTTAATCGAAAAAGGACGTATTAGACAATTTTACTGCGATCGGACAACGGCTAGATCTTTAAATACCGAAACGACAGGGAATGGTTTTCGTCCTGGTTTAGGAAGATATCCAACTCCAGATTTAGTTAATCTGATTATTGAACCAGGTTCGGGAACTTTAGAAGATTTGATCGAGCAAATCGATCATGGCATTATTATTGATCAGATTTTAGGTGGTGAGCCTGATATTTCTGGAGATTTTTCGATCAATATAGATTTAGGGTATCGTGTCGAAAAGGGAAAGATTACGGGACGAGTTAAAGATACGATGGTTGCAGGGAATGTTTATACGGCACTTAAACAAATCATCGCATTGGGAAGCGATCGTACTTGGAATGGTTCGTGTTACACTCCGTCTATCATCGTAGATGGTTTATCTGTAGTTGGTTAATTATTTGGCTTTCCATGTGCCACCATAACGATAATGAGGGTTATCTTTCGCCAAAACCTCCCAACACGAAGGGCAAACTAACCACCATTTTCCACTATCATCATGTTGAATACGGTAACGAATTGTAACAAATACTTGATAATTTTCACAAGCTTTTGGCTTACTCATTAACGTCCCAAAGATTGTTTCAGAAGATCAAGTAAACTGGAGCCACCCCAAATAACAGCGATAATAATAGAAGTTGAAAGGATACCAGCTAAAACGCACATTATTAAGCCAATTAAGCTAATAAATCCGTCATCTTCCTGTAAACCAAAGGCTGTTACAAAAATTCCCATCGCGGGAAAAGTATTCGTACCTGGAATGGGGATAATCATGGAAATACCCATTAAGGTGATAGCGATCCCAATAATGACACGACCTGTGACACTGGTACAAATATAACTCATGCGAGGACGTGCGATCGCTTCAATTCGTTTTAACCAAGGAATTCCCATTCTGACGAACTTTTGCACCAATTCTAATTTCATAGACCCTTTTCTCATTTTCTCTGGAAACCAAGGCGTTTTTGCACCAGTTATCATTTGCAATCCCAGAATGGCTATTAAAATACCGAAAGGAGTCGAGTAACCTGGTGCGGGAAGGGGTAAAGCAGAGGGAAGTGCAAGAATCACAAATAAAAAGCCAAAAATTCTTTCACCTGCTAAAGTTAGAATATCTTCTAATTGAATTGCTGAGTTTCGTTGTTCTTCAAAAAAATATGTTTCGAGTTCGGTAGATAGTTTAGACATTTTAATTTAAAAGACATTTAATCTAACAAATTTTGAAACACTATAGCATATTTTATTAAAAATTACTTAATTGACTTCAGAAGCCTACTTTATCATACAAGTCAGTTAGCGAAATTTGGAAATCAACTGTATGTAACAATAAAATTTCATCCTCATTTATATACTCTTTAAAAACCCATTCATTAACATTAGTTTGATAATATTGCTCAACTAACATCATAGATTGCTCTATTAGCAGATATTCTTTAAAAGTGGGAATAGTTCGATAAGCCTTAAATTTTTCATCTTTATCAAAGCTACGAGTCGATTTAGATAAAACTTCAGCAACAAGCAAAGGATTAGTAATAGTATCTTTTCTTCCTTGAGCTAATTCTACCTCACCTGCAACCACCATTACATCAGGATAAGTATAAATACGTTTTTCAGATATCCAAACCCGCACATCAGTTACAAAAACTTCATAGGGCTTTCGTTTTAAAGCAGAATGCAATTCTGAAAATAAATTACCAGTAATTTTATTATGATTGGGGGTTCCACCTGGCATAAGAATAATTTGTCCATCGATATAGTGATGACGTTCATCTGAAGCAACTTCTAATTCTAGATATTCTTCGGGAGTATAATTTGTTTTTTTTAAAAGCTTTTCGGATGCTTGCATATATTTTTGCCTTAAATAGAAAGGTGAGCCTTAGCCCACCCTAATTTAATTCTATCGATTGATCGATAATATGTACCTAATGTTCCAGTCAAATCCAGCCTATCTTACGCTTGGAGTCTTGAGGCAAAGATTACTAGCAACACGACTAAACCTAGAAAGCGTCGGAAGTAGTTTACCCCCTGAAACAGTTCTAGCCATGCCCAAGTGAATAAGCTACCCAGAGCCAACGTGTCTAAAATTAGATAAAGATTGCCTTCGGGAACTATGAATTTTAGTAAAGTTGCTCCCAGCCAAAGCAAAATAGGCAAATTGGGCTTCTGAGCAATTACAATATTACCCTCGTCATCTCGAAAAGTTTTATCAAACAGAGTATTGTCCATTGTTAAATCATCCACAAGAATCAATAATTAAGCATCCTTTTGTCAAATCATGAGCTTAAATCTGTTAGTATTCTAATGAGGTTTTATGATTTAAGACCTGTTTCTTAAGAGAGATTCACTATGTATGTATTCAATCTGTAGGTAGGAACTTAGAGTATTTATTTAACAGCATAATCAGAAATTTTATGCTTATATAAATCAATTTATATCTGATTTAAAATGCTCTAAAGAAGAATTAAATGTTAGATTAGTCAATTAAATTTTTATATAAAAATAAAACATAATTGCAAAAAAAATTCTGAGGTCAAAACTTGAAAACTTACTCTGTGCCTCTTATTCTGTGCTTTTCTTTGCTTAGTCCTCTATCACCTACTCATTTTTTACAGATTTCTCCAGCTAGGGGTCAACAAGTATTAAACACTCAAAAACAAGAATGGATTAAAGTAGAGCTTTACTTTGGTTTATCATCAACAACAAGGGAAATTAATGAGCAAGAATGGCAACAGTTTTTTAATCAAGAAATTACGCCACGTTTTCCAGAGGGACTAACGGTAGTAGATAGTTATGGTCAGTATTTGCATTCTTCGGGTTTACTCTTAAAAGAAAGAACAAAAATTGTCATCATACTTTTAAAACAACCGTTGAACGAGCAAAAAATACAAGAAATCATCAAATTATTTAAAGAGACTTTTCAACAGGAATCCGTTTTAAAAGTTACTACTCCAGTACAAGCTGAGTTTTAAATGCAGGTACGTTTCGACTCCATTTCAAATCAATAAAAAAGGTGAGCATTAGCCCACCCTAATTTAATTCTATCGATTAATTGATATTATGTGCCAGTTGTCCAAGAATTGATGTAGTTAATTTGTTCATCGGTGAGGCTATCAATGGAAATACCCATTGCTTTTAATTTTAGAGCCGCGATATCTTGGTCAAGTTCTTCGGGGATAGAATAAATACCAGGAGCAAGTTGACCTTTGTTTTTGACTAAATATTCACATCCTAATGCTTGGTTAGCAAAACTCATATCCATAACCGCGCTAGGATGTCCTTCAGCAGCAGCAAGGTTCACCAGACGACCTTCACCTAAAACAACAACCGATTTACCATTCTTTAGTTTATATTGTTGAGTAAAGTTGCGAACATCTTTGACTTCAGTTGCTTTTGCACCCAATGATTTAAGGTCAATTTCAATATCAAAGTGACCTGAATTACACACCATTGCGCCATCTTTCATCATCTCAAAATGTTCAGCGCGGATAACGTGCATACTACCAGTGACAGTAACAAAAACATCGCCTTGGGATGCAGCTTCAGACATTGGCATGACGCGGAAACCATCCATCGCCGCTTCGATCGCTCTTACGGGGTTAATTTCGGTTACAATTACGTTAGAACCGAGTCCACGAGAGCGCATCGCCACACCTTTACCACACCAACCGTAACCCGCAACAACAACGGTTTTACCTGCTAATAGAACGTTGGTCGCACGAATGATACCATCTAAAGTAGATTGACCTGTACCATAGCGGTTATCGAAGAAATGTTTAGTTTCAGCATCGTTAACGTTGATAGCAGGGAAACTGAGAACGCCATCTTTAAGCATTGCCTGTAAACGAACAATTCCTGTCGTAGTTTCCTCAGTGGTACCAATAATGTCGCTCAGTTGATGTTTACGTTCTTTAACTAGAGTTGCAACAACATCACAGCCATCATCAATAATAATATTCGGTTTGTGGTCAAGTGCAGTTTGAACGTGACGATGATAGGTGTCGTTGTCTTCACCTTTAATTGCAAAAACAGGAATTCCGTAGTTAGCCACTAAACAAGCTGCAACATCATCTTGAGTCGATAGGGGGTTGCTGGCGATAAGAACTGCATCTGCACCACCTGCTTTTAAAGCAATAGCTAAGTTAGCGGTTTCTGTAGTGACGTGACAGCAAGCAACAAGACGAAGACCTGCAAAAGGTTTTTCTTGAGCAAACCGTTCGGTAATTTGGCGAAGGACGGGCATTTCTCTGGCTGCCCAGTCAATTCTTTGTTGACCAACAGACGCTAAGGAAATATCTTTGATGTCGTATTTTTGTTTAATAGGCGTAACTGTCATAAAAACGTATCCTTGTTTAAGGGTCAATATAGAGTTAACTTAACTTAACATCTTCTTTGAGATTTTAGAAGTAGTTATCTTGTTTATTTGAGCCTTTACTCAGGATAGAGAGTCTAAAGATTAACTTTTGTTATCTTAATGTGAAGATAGTAAGCCAAAAAAACCATGCCATCTTTTAGCAGACTCGCTATTCGGAATCATATCGGAACTTTGATGCTAACCTTGGCGTTGGTTGTTCTAGGGGTTTTCTTTATTTTTCGTCTTCAAGTAGATCTTCTACCGTCTATTACTTATCCCCGTATTGGTTTAAGAGTCGATGCACCTGGTGTTTCTCCAGAAGTCGCCATCGAAGAAATTACGAAACCTCTGGAAGAAGCAATGAGTGCTACTGAAGGAGTGGTACAAATATATTCAGAAACTCGTGAAGGTCAGATTAGTCTTAATCTTTTCTTTGAGGTCGGAGAAAATGTAGATCAAGCTCTTAATGAAGCGACTGCTAGTTTGAGTAGAGCGCGATCGACGTTACCCGATATTATAGAAGAACCACGTTTATTCAAAGTCGATCCTTCTCAGCTACCTGTTTATGAATTTGCTTTAAGGTCATCTGTACTAGACCCTCTAGCCTTACGAATTTTTGCTGAGGAAGAGTTAAACCGCGAATTAAGTGTTGTTTCAGGTATTGCCGCAGTAGATGTTTCAGGTGGGGTAAATGAGGAGGTTCAAGTTAATCTTGATTTACAACGTCTGCAAGCGGTGGGGATTGGTTTAAATCAGGTTTTAACCGCATTAGAAGATAGAAATGTAGATACTGCGGGTGGACGTTTAAGCGGGGATGCCGAAGAACCTTTAACACGAACGAAAGGAAAATTTCAAAGTGTCTCAGAAATCGAGAATTTAGCTTTAAATATTAACTCGGAGCGCATCTATTTAAAAGATGTTGCTAATATTACTGATAGCTCGGAAGAACAAAGAATTTTTGTTACTCTTAATGGTGAACCTGCGGTTAAAGTTAGTATTCGTAAACAACCCGACGCGAATACGATTACGGTTGTCGATGGTGTCAAACAACGTCTTGCTGAGTTACGCTCTAGAGGGTTGATACCTGAAAATGTTGAATTTGTTGCCACAACAGATGAATCTGTTTTTATCCGTAATGCTATCAGTAATGTCGTTTCTACAGGTTACACTGGTGCTGTTTTAACGGGTTTAACTGTTTTCTTCTTTTTGGGGTCTGTCCGACAAACATTAATTATTTTAATAGCGATTCCCCTGGCTTCTTTAGCAGCAATTATTTTGATGAAGCTTTTTGGTTTATCCTTAAATGTCTTTAGCTTAGGTGGATTGGCTTTTGGTGTGGGAATCGTCGTCGATAACTCAACGGTAATGCTAGAAAATATTGCCGTTCATTTAGAAAACCGAGAAAACGAAAATGTCATAAAAGTCACTGAAGAAAGTAGTCAAGAAGTTGAATCAGCTTTAGCCGCCTCTACAGCAACTAATTTAGTTTCTGTTGCTCCATTTTTACTATTAGGTGGCTTTTTCGCACTTTTATTTAATGAAATTATTTTAACAATTAGCTTCGCTGTTGCCGCCTCTCTTCTATGTGCTTTAACTGTTGTTCCAATGCTGACTTCTCGATTATTTGCCATAAAAACATCGAGTGGAGTTTCTAAACTTGGGCTAATGAAGCAATTTAAACAAAAGTTAGAAGGTTTAGAGCAAAGTTATACAAATTTTTTAGCTACTGTTTTAAAATATCGTTGGCTGACTCTCGTTTTGACTTTCCTTTTATTGGGAGGTAGTAGTCTTTGGATGGCTCCACAAATTGCTCAAGAAATTATTCCAAGAATTAATACGGGTCAAGCTAATCTTAATGTTCAGTTTTCGCCTGGAATAACTTTAAATGATAATCAAAAAGTAATGCAAGCAATTGATCAAGTTTTTTTAAAGCAACCTGAAACACAATATGCTTTTACGACCAGTGGAGGTTCATTATTTGGTAGCAACACCAGCGAAAACTTATTAAGGGGAAACAGTACCATTACTCTCCAAGAAGGGACAAATATAGAACAATATATCGAAAAAGTCAATGCTGAATTAAATAAACTTAATTTAGTAGATACACGGGTTAGATTATCTCCAGGTCAAGTTCGAGGAATTATCGTTAATAATTCTCCCGTCAATGGTTCTGAAATTGATTTAATGTTACAAAGTCAAGATCAAGAATTATTAGATCAATTTGGACAAAATTTATTAAAAACTTTGGATGAGGAAGTTACACTAGCTCGTTTTCGCCCGAACGCTGACCCTGAACAAAGCGAAATTCAAATCCAGCCTGATTGGACACGTTTAGAAACATTAGGATTATCAGCAAGAGACATCGGTGAAACGATTCAAACTGCTATAGAGGGCATCGTTCCGACAGAATTACAACGTGGCGATCGCTTAGTAGATATTCGAGTTCAACTGCAAGAACAATACAGAAAAAATATTAATCAACTTGCCGAAATTCCCCTTTTTACAACTAATAATTCTCCTCTACGGCTACAAGATATTGCAACACTTAAAATCGGGAAAAGCCCTGGCTCAATTCAGCGTATTAATCAGCGTCAAGTCTTTATTATCGCTGGTAACTTAGCAGAAGGTGCTAAATTGAGTGAAGCTTCTAATCAAGTTGAACAAGTTCTCTCAAAAATCGATTTGCCTGAAGGTGTAACCCTTCTCCCTAGTTCGACAACTGAATCAACTCGCCAGTTACAATCTTCATTTCAACTACTTGGAGGATTAGCTATTTTTCTTGTGTTTGTCGTTATGGCAGTTCAATACAATTCACTCCTCGATCCTCTCATCATTATCCTAACAGTTCCTCTAGCCCTGGCTGGTGGGATTTGGGGTTTATATTTTACTCAAACACCCTTAAGTGCAATGGTCGTTGTTGGTGCAGTTTTATTAGTGGGAAATGTCGTGAATAGTGCGATTATTATGGTAGAACTTGCCAATCAACTTAAAGAAAAATACGATTTAAGCCGTCGCACAGCTATCCTAAAAGCTGCATCTCAAAGATTACGACCGATCTTAATTACAACAATTACCACTGTACTCGGTTTTTTCCCATTTGCTTTAGGAGTTGGTACTGGCGCAGAATTTTTACAACCGTTAGGAATTGTTGTTTTTTCAGGTTTATCTCTAGCTACTCTGCTAACTCTTTTTATTATTCCCTGTTTTTATATTTTGTTTTCTAGAAAATAGTTTGAGCAAAAGTGCTGTATAGTAAATATCCAAAACAGTTTTGATTGACCCGATAAAAACCTTTACTACTATTGTCTATAAAAATGCGGATACTAAAAAAAAATGATAAATTCAAGTGTCAAATTGTTGATCTAGAAACAACTCTTGAACAACTAGGCGCGACAGATCTACCTTTAGAAATCATTCAAGAAACAGGAGAAGATTTAGGAATGATACTAGGTCAGGTTTTAGAAGCTAGAATAAACGTCAAGACACTTAAAAACCGATTAGAGTATTAATAATGAGCGAAAAAAGAACAATTCCTAATATAGACCAACTCGCTAAATTGACAAATAGTCTTGAATTAGCGAAGGAAACTGAACAGCAAGCCAAAAAACTTTGTGAGTTAGCCGAAAAATTTGCCCTCAAATATAAAAACTGTCTAACAGAAATAGAAAAGAATTAAACTTTTCATCAAACCCAAAAACAAAAAGCACCCCGTATTTCAGGAGTGCTTCTTGATGGAATCTTAAATATCAAACGCTTAGAAGAAAGGTTAAATCAATTTGTCACTCAAGCTGAAGCAGACCGAGAATTTTTCCGTACTGAAGTAGCGGGGATTCGGACTGAGGTTGTGAGAATCTTAGAACATCTTTTTGGGCAACAGAACGAAAACTAATCACATCGATACGGGTGGGCCACACGTCACCCTTTTCTCAACAGTTCAA
>NZ_BLJI01000054.1 GCF_017312365.1 Chroococcus sp. FPU101 | reverse complement strand
CAGTCACTTTCCATCCTCTTGCATTTAAAATTATTGCTTCGGCTCTTTCTCTTGTTCTTTTTGAGATTTTTAGATTAGTTTTGATGGCTAATAACTGTTCATCTTCTTCTGGAGTTAATCGGATTTTTAGAGGGGCTGGCATAACTTCAAAAACTGAGTTTTAATTCTTTTTCTATTTTACACTTAATTCTGACCACCTACTTAGCTCACGAAAAAATAGTTTATGTTGATGAAGCGGGCTTAGATAACCGTGAAGATTATCCCTATGGTTATAGTCTCAAAGGAGAAAGATGTTATGCCATCAAGTCGGGAAAAAGAAGAGAAAGGACGAGTTGGATTTGTGCTTTAAAAGCGGGAAGCTTATTTGCTCCCTTAACTTTTGAAGGGTCATGTAACCGAAATCTATTTGAAACATGGTTAGCTAAAAGCTTGCTTCCTCAATTAGTACCAGGAGCTCTTATTATTCTTGATAATGCGACCTTTCATCATGGAGAAAGTTTAAAAAGTATTGTTGAAGAAGCAGGATGTGAACTTTGGTATTTACCCCCTTACTCGCCCGATTTTAATAAGATAGAAAATTGGTGGGCTGTTTTAAAGACATGGATGAGACAAAGATTAAAAGAATTTGAAACAGTTAGAGATTGTGTAGATGCTGCCTTTCACCAATGTCCTAATGTTTTTGCGTAATGCGATATCTATGATGTAAATAATATTTCAAATTAAGTAGATTAAGCTAAGTATACTTTTTTTAAGAACTTAGGCTACGAAAGTTATTTGCTTTAGTATTAGCGTTAGTAATTGCTGTAGTAGGAACTGTAAAGCCTGCCTATGCAGTCTCTGATTCTAGTAACCTTCTCAATTCTTATAATACAGATTTTCTGGCAGCTATCACTGGTGAAGATGTGAAGGATGCTGCTGTAATCGGTGCTGTAGGTGTTGTTGTTAATGTTGTTACTATGATAGCAATATGTTATGGTGCAGATGCCTTAGCAACCTCAGTTTTTCCGCCTGCTGCGGCTGTAGCTCCTTTTTGTCCAGCTATAGCAGAAGGTACAGGAGCATTAGTAGGTACAGGAACGGCGGTTGGTGCTGTCAAAGCTTTAGCTAAATAATTCTGAATAGTTTTGATGAGTATTTAGGCTTGGCAACCAAGCCCTTACATATGAAACCACGTTATTGTAGGGGTTTGGTCACCAAACCCTCTATTTTTAATATCAATAATTTCTGACAATCACTACAATTTTAATTCAAATAACCTCTAACAATCTCGATAATGCGTTCGGATGCTTTACCATCACCAAACGGATTAATCGCATTCGCCATTTTTTCATACGCCAAACGATCGCTCAACAATTCCCCTGCTTCAAGTAAAATCTGATTAGGATTGGTGCCAATCAATTTAGCGGTTCCTGCTTCAACTGCTTCGGGGCGTTCGGTTGTCTCTCTAAGAACTAAAACAGGTTTGCCTAAACTGGGGGCTTCTTCTTGAATCCCACCCGAATCGGTTAATAATAAATAACAACGTTGGATCGCACCAACTAACTCAGCATAATCTAGCGGTTCTGTCAAGAAAACTCTTGGATGTTCGCCGAGTGCCGCTTGAATGGGTTCTCTAACCGTCGGGTTTCGGTGTAGAGGGAGTAACAAAGCTGTATCCCGAAACTGGTCTAAAACAAGCTGAAAACCTTTGATAATATCCTGTAACGGTTCGCCCCAATTTTCCCGACGATGAACAGTGGCTAACAGAACTCGGTATTGTGTCCAATCTAAATCAGGAATCTGACAAACAGGTTGACGTTGGGCTACTTTGAGAAGTGCATCAATTACAGTATTTCCTGTATGATGTATTTCCCCAGTTACCCCAGAATGATTCAAATTTTTGACGGCTAATTGAGTCGGTGCAAAATGAAGCTGCGTTAGTTGCGAAATTAATCTTCGGTTGGCTTCTTCGGGATAAGGATTATAAATATCATTGGTTCTTAAACCTGCTTCTACATGACCTAGCGGAATCTTTTGATAAAATGCTGCTAAAGCTGCTGCAAAGGCTGTTGTAGTGTCCCCTTGAACAATGACAAATTGTGGCTGTATGTTCTGAAAAATATTTTCTAAACCCTGCAAACTACGATAAGTAATATCAGTTAAAGTTTGTTGAGGCTGCATAATGTTTAAATCTTCATCAGCTTGTAAGTCGAAAAGTTTCATCACTTGTTCAACCATTTCTCGATGCTGTCCTGTTAAAATCACATGAGTTTTAAAATCAGAACAATTGCGAAAAGCTTGAATAACTGGAGCAAGTTTAATAGCTTCAGGGCGCGTACCTAGGGTAATACAAATAGAATAAATAGACATTATAAGTTTTTAGTAATTAATTTAAGGCTTCTACTTTTGGTTTTTCTTCAATGATTTTAGGTTGATTTTGGATCTGTTGTGGGGGTTGAAAGTCATTTAATTCTAGTTGATTGGTTGAAGATTTTGCTAAATTTTGTTGTGCGATATCTAACGCTTTAGCAATTCTAATTTGTTCTTCGAGATGGTCAGCAGAAGACACTAAATTACCTAAACCATTGATCAGATTACGAATATTATCACGAAGTTGGGGATCTCCGAGTAATTCATCAAGATCTGAGGTTAGTTTTTGAGTATTGGCAAAGGTGACGCGGGCTGAATCTAAGGTTTGCTGAAGAGTTAGAATCATATTCGGATCGTTAAAACTTTTTGATAAATCTCTTAAATTAGCCGATGCTGCTGCTGCGTTTGCGGTTAAAGTTTGTAGATTTTGTACCAACGCTTGAGTATTCGTTTGGTCTAAATTTTGATTCACTGTACCAACTGTTTTGTTTAAAGCGATCGCTAAATTATTTAATTCCGAACTAGCGGTATAAATTTGATCAACGGTTTGGACTAATCTAGAACGATTTGTTCCGATTAATGAATTCAGATTACTAACCAGTTGCGTCGCTTCATCAACCGTTGCACCAATTCTAGAACGGTTTTCGGTGATCAAACTATTACTATTATTAATTAAACGAGACGCATCGGTAGCGGTTTGACTTGCTGCTTGAGTAACCGAAGTCACTTCTTTAGTCACCGTCGATATCTCTTTTTGAGTCGATTTTAGGACAATAGAAGCATCATCAGTCAATCTGGCTAATCTTGCTGCCGCTAATGAAGCATTTCGCGTTGCACCATTAAGATTATTAACAAACTTTGGATCGCTATAAGTTTCAGCTAATTCAATCATGCTGGCGAAAATATCTAAGGCATTTTCACCCTTTAAGCGATCGCCATTACAAATAATCAATGTTGAGTCACAATTAGCACTCAGGGGATCAATTTTAGCTGATTCGGGTGGTAATTCGGCAAGGGGTAACAAATCTACCGAAGTATCACCAATTAAGCCATAACGATTCGTTTGAACAGTTACTTGTTTAGGAATTTGTAAATTAACGGAGGCAATTTCTACCGTTGCTTCTACCGTGTTACTACTGGGTTTTAATCCAACAATTTTACCGACTGTGACCCCCCTAAAGCGTACTGGCGCACCGACTTGCATTCCGTCCACCGTTGGAAAATTAGTGAGAAACTGATAGGATTTGTCTCCGATGCCTCCTCCTCGTAACCAAATGGTTAGCCCACCAAAGATAGCCAGTCCTAGTAAAGCAAATAACCCTATAGAACCTTCTCGAATGGCACGCGATTGCTGCATATCATGGCCTCACCGAGTGAATAACAATATAGTTTAATCGATCATGTGAATTGAATTGGCCCATCAATGCTACCACTAAAAAACTGTCGTACTAAAGGATTATCCGTTGTGTCGATTTCTTCTACACTTCCTTGCCATTGCACTCGCCCTTGATACAGCATCACAATTCGATCCGCCGTCCGCCGTATGGTACTCTCTTGATGAGACACCATGACATAAGTACCGCATCCTTTTTGAGTTTGCTTTAATTTTCGTACTAAATCCTCTAGTACAGTTGAAGCGATCGGATCAAGTCCAGCAGTCGGTTCATCATACAACACTAACTCAGGACGTTCTTTGAGACTATCAGGATTTGAAATCAAAGCACGAGCAAAACTGACTCGCTTTTTCATGCCTCCAGAAAGTTCAGCAGGATAGCGATCCCCAATATTTTCTAATCCAATCATCTGTAAAGTTTCTTCGACAATTTCTCGAATTCGACGACGAGAAAGATTACTATGTTCATACAGAAAAAAGCCAACATTTTGCTCAACGGTTAGAGAATCAAATAACGCAGACTGTTGAAAAACAAGAGCCATTCGCATCAAATCTTGTCCGTCTTCAATTGATCCTGTTCTGAGTTGCCCTTTAATGTAGATTTCTCCCTCATCAGGTGCCGTTAATCCTGCAATTAAGCGTAATATAGTCGATTTCCCAGTTCCAGAGGGACCAATCATCACCAACGCATCACCCCGATAAATGGTTAGATCAAGCTGATCTAAAATAACATTACTGCCATACCGTTTAGAAACGCTTTTAAACTCGACTAAAGGCTCTTTTTCCGTACATGGAGGAGGAGACGAGTTCAGTTGAGCAATAGGAACCGAGGTAACATTTTCTCTGGGTTCTCTCGTGATCATAACCGTCTGCCATCTCCTGAAAAGCTAGTTACCTTCTAGTGTAGTTTAGGATTTAGGGAGTTTCCAAGCCAAAAACCCGATTAAACTCTTTTTGCACTTTGTAACCCGAATCAATTGACTCTAGGGGATCTTTGCGTAAGCGGTGACGTAAACACAAAGTCATCACGCGACGGATATCATCTATTGTTACTTCTTTGCGTCCTTCTAAAGCGGTAATTGCTTTAGCCGCACGATTCGTTACAATATCACCACGCAGTCCATCAACATCAAGTGCAGAACAAACCTCAGATATTTTGACTCTCAGGTCATAATCTAGATTAACTTCATTTAAAAGTTGTTGCGCTTGAATGAGTGTTTGCTGTAGTTCATCTTGTTCTGTTTGATATTTATTACAGAATTTCAGAGGATCTTGATCAAATTCTGAGCGTTGTTCAACGATTTTGACCCGTAAAGCAGGTTCTTTAACCGTATGAATTTCCGCGTGCATCCCAAAACGATCTAATAACTGGGGACGTAATTCACCTTCTTCGGGGTTTCCTGAACCCACTAAAACAAATCGTGCGGGGTGACGAATTGAAATACCTTCACGTTCTACAGTATTCCAACCACTAGCCGCCGAGTCAAGAAGTACATCAACTAAATGATCATCTAACAGGTTAACTTCATCAACATAGAGAATTCCTCGGTTTGCTTTAGCGAGTAGCCCTGGTTCAAATGCTTTAACCCCTTCGGAAAGGGCTTTTTCAATATCGATCGTACCACAAACCCGATCCTCGGTTGCTCCCAAGGGTAAATCAACCATGATCACTTTTTTGGTGGTGATTTCAAGGGAAATGCTTTCATCAACTTGTCTTCTGACATCATCACTCATCAAATCAGGATCATGAGGATGAGAATTAAAGGGATCATTGGCTATGACTTCAATTTCGGGTAACAAATCTGCTAAGGCGCGAATTGTCGTTGATTTTCCAGTACCGCGATCGCCCATAATCATGACACCGCCAATTTTTGGATCGATTACATTCAAGAGTAACGCTAATTTCATTTCTTCTTGGCCAACGATCGCAGTGAAGGGAAAAACCACCCGACGTGTTTTCGGAGGAGCTTGGATAGCAGTCATAATTAAAGTAGATTACGGATCAAATTTTTCAAATTTTAAGCAGTATTTCTCATTCTCGCACAAAGGTGTCTAAGCCTGCGGTGCTGTTTCTTCGGATAATTGCAATAATTTTTCTTTGTCTTTGCGGCGTTTTTTGGCGTACAGTTGGATAGAAGCTGCCATCGCAATAACGAGCGCAACAATAACCCAAGTGGTGAGATCTAACGGCAATTGATTTTTAAATATCGCTAACATCACGATAATCACTAATAAAACCGTTGGTGCTTCATTTAAGGCTCTAAATTGCTGTCCAGACCATTTACACTCATCTTTGGCTAATTGCTTCATGATACGAGAACAAAAGTGATGATAGCCAATAAGTAAGACCACAAAAGCAAGTTTAATATGTAGCCAACCTGATTTTAAAACTCCAGGTTCAGTAGAGATTAAACCAATTGCCATCGCGACTGTAACCAGCATCCCTGGTGTAGTGATGATGTTGTACAGACGTTTTTCCATGATTTCATATTGATTTTTTAAAATCGTGCGTGCGGGTTCAGGTTGTTCGTATGCTTCCGCGTGATAGACGAATAAACGAACCAAATAAAACAATCCTGCAAACCAAACGACCACACCAATTAGGTGAAATGCTTTAAACCAGTAATAAGCCATATTGATATTTTAGTCACGTGTACCCTTTTGTGAGTGTAAAGGGTTCTCAGTCAGGTTTTTCGGTTTGTGCAATAAAAGTTTAAGAATTGTCATGTTGTCTGTGCCAAAGATGCTTTTTTCCGACTTAAAGTAATAAACCTATTAAAAAGAATTCTCTGTGAAAAAATCAAATTAATTTAGTTGATGCAAAAACTGACTAACAGTGAGAGTATCAGTAACCTAAACCGTCTTAAAATTAACTTTTTACTTCAAACAACAGATCGTCATTGTTGGTTTTAGAGCTTTTAAAAATCTATTGTAAACTGGAATTAAACTTACTGCTTTATTAAAAAATAACAGAATATGCCAACAGGATATCGTCAGGGAATAATTTCTGCTATTACTGTATTTTTAGCCTTTTCATTGGCTTTCATACGCTTTTGGGGGTTTGAAGCATCGGGTAATTGGACAGGGGCAAGTCGTGTCGTAGTTACTGTTATTCTCACAAGTCTTGGACTTCAGATCTATACATTATTTCGTGCATTAGATATAAAAGACGAAGACCCACAGAGATATGCAATGACAGTACGTTGGTTTCTTTCAAGTGTTGGGCTACTAACCTTTGGTATAGTTACAGCTATGTTTATCTACACTTGATTGTCTACACGTTAATCACATTTTTTAACAGCATTAATATAATTAGTAAATGACTCGCACTCCGTTTTACATCCTCTCCAATGTAGAAATTCCAAGTAAAGATAATCCAAGTTTTAAAATTCTTGCCGTCAAATCGCACAAAACTAAACGCGAGGTTTTAGTCGGTTCTTCTGATTTGAGTACAGGACATTTTTCATAGAACTGATTAAACTTTTTACTTAGTTCAAATAAATATTCACATAGTCGATTTGGATACAGATTTTTTTCGACATCTAAAATAATGTCAGATAGTTGTATAAGATGTTTAGCTAAATTAATTTCCGTTTCTTCTGTTAAAACAATTTTTGCTTCCCCTAACGCAGTAAAATCAATTCCACCCTCACGACTAATACTTTGAACTCTCGCATAAGCATATAACATATAAGGGGCTGTATTACCTTGAAGATTTAGCATTTTCTTGTAACTAAAAATATAGTTACTGATTCGATTTTGGCTAAGGTCTGCATATTTAACAGAACTCAATCCGACTATTTTTGAAACTTGATTAATAAAGTCTTCTGTTTCAGTTCTTGATTCTTCAGCTAGACGATTTTCTAAATCTTGTCTTGCTTCTTTAACAGCTTCATCTAATAATTCTTTTAGTTTGACTGTTTCTCCCGAACGAGTTTTTAATTTTTTGCCATCTTCTCCTAAAACTAAACCAAAAGGAACATGAACAACTTCTACTGTATCAGGTAAAAATCCTGCTTTTTTTGCGACTTGAAAAAACTGAGCAAAATGATTCGCTTGTCCAGCATCCGTAACATAAATTATTCTTTGGGCTTTGTCTTCTTTCACCCGATAACAAATAGCGGCTAAATCAGTCGTTGCATAATTATAACCTCCGTCTGATTTTTGCACAATTAGCGGTAAAGGTTGCCCATCTTTATTAGTAAATCCATCTAAAAATACAC
Organism: Chroococcus sp. FPU101; assembly: GCF_017312365.1. GTDB lineage: Bacteria > Cyanobacteriota > Cyanobacteriia > Cyanobacteriales > Microcystaceae > Chroococcus. The sequence continues at coordinate 7,466 of NZ_BLJI01000054.1, read as the reverse complement.
ATTGTGCGCCATCATTTTCTTCAAGTAATCCTTGTTGCTCTAATTCCGTAACAACTTTAGCTAAATAAGAATTATAAAATGATTCACCTCGTTCAGTAATTTTTATATTAAGTAAATCATATATTTTCTGAAATTCTCGACGAGATTGCTCACATAAAAGTTGCCATGCGTGGATACTCTCTGGCTCACCTGCTTGTAATTTAACTACTTCTTGTCTAGCCGTTTCTTTAAATTCTTCATCTTCATCAAAACGGATTTTTGCTTGTTTATAAAGTGTGACTAAATCGCCTAAATCAATAACATCAGCAGTCGTTAATACTTCGGGATAAACTTCTTTTAAATAAGCAATTAACATCCCAAATTGAGTCCCCCAGTCACCGACATGATTAAGTCTTAAAACCTCATGATCACGAAATTCTAAAACACTGGCAATACAATCACCAATAATTGTAGATCTTAAGTGTCCCACGTGCATTTCTTTAGCAATATTGGGACTTGAAAAATCAACAATAATTTTTTGTGGATGAGCCGCTTGTTCAACGCCCAAACGAGAATCAGCATTAATTTCACTAAGCAGGGATTCTAAATAGCTTGGTTTTAAAGATAGATTAATAAAACCAGGGCCAGCAATTTCAGGTGTTTTACAGATATTATTTAAGTCTAAATGATTAATTATTTTTTGTGCGATCACTCTAGAATTTTCTCCTAATTTTTTGGCTAAAGTTAGAGGAATATTCGATTGATAATCACCAAATTTAGGATTACTTGCGACAACGACTAAAGGATCAACTTGGGTATATTCTTCACCAAAAGCCGTCCCTAATGCCTTTTGAAATTCTTGACGAATCACTTCAATAATTAACTGCATAAGATTAATTAAATGTATAAATTTAAAAAAACAAGAGGGTGAGCAAAAACCCACCCTTTTTCGTGAACAGTGAACCTGTACAAATAATCTTTGTTTGCTTAAGCCATTCGAGAATAGTACTCAACAACTAACAGTTCATTAATTGTAAGTGCAATCCATTCTCGATCAATTACACTATTCACTTTACCGACAAGGGTGTTTTTATCAAATTCTAAATGACTAGGAAGGTTAGCTAAACCTGGATATTCCATATTCGCTTTAACTAAATTGCGGGAACGCTCTTGATCTTTAACTCCTACTACATCACCTGGGCGACACTGATAACTTGGAATATCGACAACTCTACCATTAACAGTAACATGGCCATGATTGACTAACTGACGAGCCCCTGGAATTGTGCCAGCCATTCCTAAACGAAAAACAGTATTATCTAAGCGCATTTCTAGCATTTGCAACAAAGCTAAACCCGTAGAACCTGTAGCGCGACGGGCGCGTCGAACATAACGAATTAATTGCTTTTCACTAACACCATAGTTAAAGCGTAGTTTTTGTTTTTCTTCTAAACGAATTGCATACTCTGAACGTTTTCTGCGGTTTTGTCCGTGTTGTCCAGGGGGATAGGCGCGACGGGCATTCTTACGAGTCAATCCAGGTAAATCCCCTAGACGACGTACAACTCTTAGGCGAGGGCCTCTATAACGAGACATATAAGCAATTTTCTCCTGTTTAAAATTTATCCCAAAACTATAATTATATGTCTTATCCCCCAACTTTAGGGAAGTTAGGGACACGATCTATCATTATAACTTAGCACGGACTGTAAATTGATAATCGCCCCCAGGTTCTAGCTGATAGTCATATCGTTCTAAAAAACGGCCGAGGGGTTCGACGATTAAAGCGCGTCCTAATGTCGGTTGAACGGCGAGATATCCTCTGCGAAAATGCCATTGGAACCGCCATTCATAGGACTCTGTTTTGACTTCCCCTTCGATTTTACCTTTTTGCCAGGATTGTTGAGTAATTCTGACATAGGCAGTGGTTTCGGGTCGCTGTTTCGCACTCACGATCGCGTTCTTGTAATTAATTGCACCTAAACTTCACGATAACAAATCTTTATCGGAGAAGTCTATGATAGAAATGAATGACCTTTAATTTAGTGTTCCATGACTGACTCTCTTTTTCTAGAAACCCATTGGAATTCTGAAGAACTCGAGCAAGCTATTCTTGATGTTGAAGCAATTCAAGAAGAACTTAACTATAAGCAGGCACAAGATTCTTTAAGAAATTTGGTCATTAATATCGATCTCTGTGAACAAGAAAAAATCGGTTTAGAATCGAATATTGCCCATCTGGTTACCATGTTAGAAAAAATGGAGCAATCTGTTGTCCAGATCGCTGCTTTTGGTATGGTGGGACGTGGTAAATCATCGGTGTTGAATGCGATTTTAGGTCAAGACATTTTTGTAACTGGGCCTTTACATGGTGTCACACGTTCAGTAGATGCGGCACAATGGAAACTGACCCAGGATGAACATTATCCCGAAGTCAAAAAACTGATTATTTCAGGTGTTGGTAATACACAAATTCAATTGATTGATACACCAGGAATTGATGAGGTTGACGGGGAGACTAGAGAACTGTTAGCTAAAGAAATGGCGAAACAGGTGGATTTGATTTTATTTATTGTTGCAGGAGATATTACTAAAGTCGAATACGATGCGTTATCCCAGTTACGAGAAGCGGGAAAACCGATGATCCTAGCTTTTAATAAAATTGATCAATATCCTGAAGCCGATCGCATGGCAATTTATCATAAAATCCGAGATGAACGGGTAAAACAGTTACTTTCCCCCGATGAAATTGTCATGGTAGCTGCGTCACCCCTCATTACAGAAGTCACGAAAGACAAAGACGGCAAAATTAAAAGCAAAAAAGTACGGGGTAAATCTCAAGTTGATGCTTTAAAGCTTAAAATCCTTGAAATTCTCCATCGTGAGGGTAAATCTTTAGTCGCACTCAATACAATGCTCTATGCTGATGAAGTGAATGAACAGATTGTACAGCGTAAGTTAATGATCCGTGAAGAAGCAGCTAATCAATTGATTCAAAAAGCAGTGATTACAAAAGCAGTTGCGATCGCGCTTAACCCCGTAACGGTGATTGATCTTTTTAGTGGTGCGGTGATTGATGTTGCGATGATTTTAGCATTATCTCATTTGTATGGGATGCCAATGACTCAACAAGGTGCGATCGCATTGCTGCAAAAAATCGGTTTTAGTATGGGTAGCATTAGTGCTTCGGAATTTTTAGCGACTTTGGGTTTAAGTTCTCTTAAAGGGTTACTCAGTTTGTCGGCTATTCCTACTGCGGGGGTTTCGCTAATTCCTTATGTTTCGGTGGCAATTACTCAAGCAGGTGTCGCGGGTGTCTCGTGTTATGCGATCGCCCAAGTCACTAAAACCTATCTCGCAAATGGGGCTTCTTGGGGGCCAGACGGGCCAAAAGCAGTCGTTAAAAGCATTTTGGACTCTTTGGATGAAGCATCGATTTTAAACCGTATTAAATGGGAACTACAACAACGGCTATGAATTGGCTGGTTTTTTCCTATTCTCTACCTTCAAAAGCGCAATCTAGTCCAAGAGTTACACTCTGGCGACGCTTACGTCGTATTGGTGCGATTACCATTAAAACAGGGGTTTATATTTTGCCCGCCAAAGATGAATGTATTGAGGCTTTTCAATGGTTAGCCCAAGAAGTACAACACGCTAAGGGAGAAGCTTTAGTAATTCATGTCGAACAGTTTGAAGGATTGAGTGATGAGCAATTGATTCAACTGTTTCGAGACGCTCGCTACAATGAATATGAAGAAATTGAGCAAAAAGCAACCGAGATAGAAAATACGCTGAATTCAGCGACAGATGAACTAATTAAAGAGCAAATCCGAGAAAAGCTCGCTAAACTGCAAAAACGATATACAGAAATCCTAACTCTTGATTTTTTTGATTGTCCTGCTGCTAATTCTGTGGCAATTCATCTAAGAAGAATTGAACAATTACTACAACCTTCTTTAATTAAACCTTCAAAACCTGTTCTTTTATCAGACTATCAAGATAGACAATGGGTAACTCGTCCTCGTCCTTTTATTGATCGTTTAGCCTGTGCTTGGTTGATTCGTCGTTGGATTAATCCTCAAGCAATTATCCGATATTCATTGCATCCACAACCTTCTGAAGTTACTTTTGATATGAAAGAAGCAGAGTTTGGACATCAGGGAAATTTATGTAGTTTTGAGACGATGTTACTACGGTTCGGTTTAGAAGACTCAGCTTTACACACGATCGCAAAACTTGTTCATGAACTTGATTTAAGAGATGGACTTTATTTAGTACCAGAAACAGTAGGGGTTGAAACAATTGTCAAAGGTTGGTTACTGGCAAACTTGTCAGATACTGAACTAGAAACCAGAGGCTATCAGTTATTTGAAGGTTTGTATTTAGCTTTTTCTCAATTCAATCATAAAATGTAATAGGTGTTGCACAAAATAGCAATATGTTTTACAGTGATGTTGAAAAGGCTTTTCAGTTAGTGACATCTAAGTTATGAATCATCAGGATCAAGAGAGTTTATTAGAATCTCCCCAAACCGTTCCTTATTCTCTGTGGCAAATCACACTCTATGCTCTCAAGTTGGGTTCTATCGGTTTTGGAGGCCCAATTGCTTTAGTGGGCTATATGCACCAAGATTTAGTAGAAAAAAAGAAATGGATCTCTGAAAAAGATTATGCTGATGGATTAGCTCTTGCTCAACTAGCACCAGGGCCTTTAGCTGCACAATTAGCGATTTATCTTGGTTATGTTCACTATCATATTCTTGGAGCGACTTTAGTCGGACTTGCTTTTGTACTGCCTTCTTTTGTAATAGTTGTTGCACTGGGTTGGGTTTATACTCGCTATGGTGGAATTAGCTGGATGCAAGCGGTTTTTTATGGTGTGGGAGCTTGCGTTATCGGCATTATTGCGAATAGTGCTTATAAACTCAGCCAAAAAACGGTAAAAGGATGGCTGTTGTGGGGGATTTATCTGATTAGTGTAGCAATTACAGTTATTACCGAGTCGGAAATCATCTGGACGTTTCTTGTAGCAGGAATTTTAGTTTGGTTAGCTGAAGCACCTCCTAAAAACTGGTTTAAAGGATCAAAATCTTTTTCATTTACGTTTATTCCTATAGAATTATTAGCTCATACTGGAATCGCTACGAATAATAATGGAATATTGTGGAAGCTCTTAATTTACTTTACTCAAGCAGGGGCGTTTGTTTTTGGGAGTGGTTTAGCGATCGTACCGTTTCTCTATGGTGGAGTTGTTAAAGAGTTCCAATGGCTTACCGATCAACAGTTTTTAGATGCTGTGGCTGTAGCAATGATTACACCCGGCCCTGTTATCATTACAACTGGTTTTATTGGATTTTTAGTTGCAGGTTTTGCAGGGGCTAGTGTTGCTGCTCTTGCAACGTTTCTTCCTTGTTATTTTTTGACGATTATTCCCGCACCTTACTTTAAAAAACACGGCAAACAACCAAGTATTGCGGCTTTTGTTAAAGGTGTTACGGTTGCTGCCACAGGAGCCATTACAGGGGCCGTAATTGTTTTAGGAAGACGAACTTTAGTAGATTTACCAACAATTACTATAGCTTTGGTTAGTTTAGCCTTACTTTGGCAGTTTAAGAAAAAATTACCAGAACCGTTGCTCGTTTTAGGTGCTGCTTTAATCGGTTTGTTTCTTTATCCCCTGACACATTATTAAATTTCTCCTCAAAAAACTCAAGTCACTCCAATAATTGGTCAAATTATTAAATTTTCTGGGTTTTGGGAAGATTGTTGTTTTACTAATCACCCATTTAGGTGATGGTATCCTGAGAAGTGTTTTGTTAGATTAAGAATGTAAACGAAATGATTAACTACTGAACTACATCGAGTGTAGAACAGCAAGAGGATTTCATCTAACAAATTAAGATGCACAGAAAAAGAAGTAGCATCTTGAGCATAAGAGGTGAAACTATGTTATCGACTAATCAAAAAGGTTGGACAAGCGAACAACTGATCAATATGGGTGAAAGTTTAGCAAATGCTTTCTGTCCAGGATTGCTCAAATTGACCGTTAATCAAACGACTGAACATAATAACGATCAGAATATTGTTAAATATGGTCAAACATTGAAGAATACCCACGGATTTTTCTACTTTTAATTAAATTTGACAAATTATTGAGGTAATTGTTTGTAGAGATGCAATAGATCGCGTCTCTACTTCTTATTCCTAAACCGCACAAAATAGATTTTTAAACTTTATAAAAAAGACCGAGTGGCTTTGTATGGTTTTTCTACATTTCAGGGAACCCTAATAAAGGAAGACCTTATACTTAGAAATAACACAAAACAATGCCAACTCCAAGTTTTCAAGCACCACCAAGCACAAATCCCTATGGATTATCAGATGTCGGAAATAATAGTACACCTATTTTTGTCGATATCGATGGTGATGGCGATTTAGACGCTTTTGTTGGGGAAAATGATGGTAACATCAATTTTTTTAGAAACACTGGTAGTAGAACTGCTCCCGTGTATTCACTGACTACAGGTGTTAGCAACCCCCTGAATGCCGTAAATTTTGGTAATAACGGCAACACTGCGCCGACTTTTACTGATATCGATGGTGATGGCGATTTAGACGCTTTTATTGGCTCAGGAAGCGGTACTTTTTCTTTTTACAGAAACACAGGTAGTGTCACTAATCCTCTTTTTACGGCGGTTACAGGTACCAGCAATCCCCTAAATGCAATAAATCTTGGTAACACAAACACTTCACCGACTTTTGCTGATATTGATGGTGATGGGGATAAGGATCTTTTTACTGGAACAACTAACGGCGATGTTCTCTTCTATCGAAATACGGGTAGTGCCACAAATCCTTTTTTTTCAACAACGGCACTCACAAATCCTTTTAATCTGACAAAAGTTGGGTCTGGTACTATTCCGACTGTGGTAGATATCGATCTTGATGGAGATTTAGATATATTCGTTGGAGAACAAAATGGGACTACTACTTATTTCCAAAACACAGGTAGTACCACTAATCCCAGTTTTGCCACTGGTCAACTTTTACCATTTAATTTGACCGATATCGGTAATGGGGCCGCACCGACTTTTGCTGATATTGATGGTGATGGCTTGTTAGATGCTATTTATGGAGATAGTAATGGTAATATTCAAGTTTTTAAAAATACGACTCCTGTCGCTCCAGTTGCTAACAATGACACCGCTACAACCAATGAAGATACCTCAATTGTCATTAATATTTTAAGCAATGACACCGACGCAAATAACAATATTTCAAACAGTACAGTTGTTATTGTTACTGCACCAACGAATGGTAGTTATACAATTAACTCTATTACGGGTGCTGTCACGTACACGCCAAATGCTAACTACAACGGCACAGATTCTTTTACCTACAGAGTATCTGACACAACAAGTAATGTTTCTAATCTCGCAACTGTCAATATTACGGTAAATGCTGTCAATGATGCACCTGTCGCCAATA
>NZ_BLJI01000053.1 GCF_017312365.1 Chroococcus sp. FPU101 | reverse complement strand
TTTTCAATAATTGGTATTAATCCAACCTGCTTTGCTTCAATCAAAGGAGTTTAAATTCTATGTTTCTAATCGATCTAAAACCACTTAAACGAAAAATGTTTCAGCATCACGAATCTACCATCAACAGAAGTAATAATTTTTGTTCGGCGATCAACCCCCGTACTGGCTGTATCATATATGCCGACTCCGAAACCGAGCTACGGATGATGTTGAAGGAGCTATCTTCTCCTTTTAAAAACAATCGGACAAGTGCTTGGTTTTGAAAGACTGCTACTGCACTCTGTGATAGCTAAGTGCCTACAACCCCATCTAGCAGAGGCAAGACGCTCCTTCTCTACTTCTTCTCAATCCCTATCTATGATACACAACATCAAGAGTAATTCGAGGACTACTATCATGTTAAACTCTACCCTACTCCAACCTATTCGTAACTGGCTTGATCGCATAGAAATTGATAATCCAAAGCTTGCTCATCTTTTGTGCCAAGTTATCCCCGTTCAGTGTCCTTTCGAGCGCAAGCTATCCCTATGGGGTCGTTGGTTAGTGCATCTTCCTCCTCTGTGCAAGCTCAATCCTCTCTATGAACAGATCGTTAGCCTGAGATTCCGCGCACTTTGTTATTTGGCAGATGAATGTGGTGAAGATGTACGCTGTTATTGTTGAAGCTTTCTGCTGCCAACCATCATTGTCATTACTTGCCCATTCGTCAAACGCAACCTTCTCGCTTAGGTTAACTAATCTTTTTTCAATAATTTTAACGTTAGCTTTGCTCTTGGCCTAAGCACACCCCTCAACCCACCCCACTTCTGGGAGTTTTCCAGCCCGATAACGAGTAACTTTTTTGCCATCTGTCTCAAAAAGAACACGGTAGCTTTGATCTTGACGATCTTGCGGCACAAAGATTAGATAATGTCCAAGTGGTTCGTATTTATGGGGTTCTACTTGAATTTGACCTGCATAAAGCGATTTAATCTGATTTTCGCTGTCTCCTACCTTTGCTCCACTGAGGGTAGTGATTTGGGGATTGGTGATATCGATGCGTGAGATTCGTCCGTCTGTTACCATGAAATCAACCCCGCTCAGTCCCGTTTGTGGTTTGTAGTATAAGCAAGATGGCTCTCCTCCACTGCTTCTTTGTCTCAATTTGACTCCTGCAACACGCGATGCTTCTTCGATTGTCATGCCTATTTTAACTGGGCCGATCCCATTAACGGACACCTTGGAGGTTTGAGTGAGGCGCACGGACTGCTTGTTCTCTGAGGCAATCATTTGAGGAAATCCAAAAAAGTTAGTAGAAGGGGGACAGCCTTGTTTGGTTAGCTCATCTATACTACAATCAATCAGTTTTTTAGAAGGCTGTCCTACTTTGTCAAGAATTTCCATCGGAGAACTTGTGAGATTGTGAAGAATCGGCATCAAAACGGCTGTAAAGATGACTAACACTACTTTAAGCGGATATCTCACTGCACCACCCTCTCTTTTCTACTGCCAAGTCAGTTAATTATAGTTTAGCGAACGCCGTTGATATCCTACCCCGACCGAAAATCTAGACAAAGTAGGACAGTCTTTTTAAGATAGTTCCTTATTACCACAAATAGTCTTTGTAGCGTGAAGACTGTCCAAAGAGTGTCAGACATTTTTGTAACCTTTTTTTGGTAACTACAACTGTAGAGCCTAAGATTCCAACGTCAGACCAATTTCTTGCCCATAGGATAGTTCAAGCGTATGACCATCTGGATCTCGCAAAAAAGCCCAATACCCGATCGGATACCCAGAATCTTTGGGTTCAGAGAGTAATCTACCTTCGTGCCGAGCTATTTGGCAAAGTCGCTCCAGATCTTCACGACTTTTGCAACCGACTCCAAGATGAGCTAATGGAGACAGGATAGGACGTACAGGATTGATTTGGATCAGTACAACAACAAACGGTCGAGTGCGATCGCAAAGCCAAACGACAGCAACACCTGTCTCTGCATCAAGGCGACGATGAACAACCTGCATACCCGCATAAGTAAAATAGAAAGCAATACTTTGCTCAAGATCTGAAACGGGAAGTGCTACATGAGTGAGTCCAATATCAATCATTTTAAGTTCCTCAATACTAAACGTTACCGAAGCGAGCGCGATTATGGGGTTCGTCAAAATTGATGATTGGCCCCATCGGTACAATCCGATTGGGATTAATCTCAGTCATACTCATGTAATAGCTACGCTTAATCTGCTGTAGATGACACGTCACTTTAAACTCAGGTATCTGGTAGAGTGCCTTAAGATAATTCCAAAGGTTCTGATAATCGAGAATCCGTCTCTTATTGCATTTAAAAAGACCATAATACACCGAGTCGAAGCGATATAGCGTGACAAACAAACAAAGATCAGCTTCAGTAAGTTGCTCCCCACACAAATATTGCTGTTGGCTTAAAACCTTGTCCCATCGCTGTAGATGCTCGAACAGTTCGCTCACTGCTTCAAGGTAAGCAGTTTGCGAAGTAGCGAAACCAGCATGATAGACCCCGACATTAATTGGTTGATAGATGGCATCAATCGCTTCATCGATTTTCTGTTGTAGATGGCATGGGTATAAATCAATGTTCCGTGTTGCTAGGGGAGCAAATTCTACATCCAACATCCGCATGATTTCACGTGATTCGTTATTGACGATCGTTTGAGTTTGCATATCCCACAACACGGGAACTGTAACTCGCCCTGTATATTTAGGATCAGCTTTTAAATAGATCTCTTGCAAATACTGAGGGTGATTTATTTTCTCAAAAGCAGATTCTGGTGTTTGAGAAAACCTCCAGCCCATCTCACCAAGAATTAAATCAGCGTTCGAGACTGAGATTACCTGATTCAACCCTTTAAGTTCTCGCATAATTAAAGTACGATGCGCCCAAGGACACGCAAAAGAAACGTAAAGGTGATAACGTCCTGCTTCTGCCTTAAATTCGCTCGCTCCATTAGCACTTACATAATTGCGAAACGTAGTTGGAATCGAATTGTATACACCCTTTTGCTCTCGTGCATTCCAGTTCGTTGTCCATTTGCCTTCAATCATTATTCCTACCATGATCTTCTCCTAAATCTTAAGGGTTTTAGCTTAAACCGCATTTACGGTCAAGCTATAATTAGTTTCACCACTAAATTGATAGGCTTGTAGGAAGTAATCCCCAGCACTTAAAACCTGATTAATAAGTTCTTGAGTAACACCGCCACTAGAACGAGTAATTTCTTCACCTAACTCAACGATGCCGTTTTGATTGGAATCACGGAATAAACGCAAGTCAGCATCAGCAACTAAAGTCGTGATCCCGTTGAGAGAAGCCGTTAGATTGCAGGTACTGTTTAAGCTAAAACGGTAAATGTCTGAGGTATCGCTGTTTCCGACAAAATCAGTGCGTGTAATACCATTTCCACCCGCCGTTAGAAGGCCGAAGTTTTCTTGTACCGCTATGAGATTACTAGGCTGCTCATTCGATAGACGTAAGGTGTAGTTAGTATTATTACTACCGAACTGATAGACTTGAACGAAATAAGTTCCTGCTGCTTGATTGTTCAGATTGATAGACTCATCCAAATTACCGCTACGTGTGACAGTAGTAATATTTTCTCCTAGATCGAACACACCGTTATTATTAGTATCCCGAAACAATCTCACATCGGCATCGGCACTTAATCCCGTTACTGAAATATTAAGATCGCTAGTGCTGGCTAAACTGAAACGCACGACATCAGACGTATCAGTATTACCAACCGAACTCGAAAATGTAGCAGGAGTTGCTGAGAGATTACCTAAATTAGCCTCAGAAGCAATCAAGTTACTGATATCAGCATTAGATAGGCGCAGGGTATAGTTAGTATTACCACCAAATTGATAGACTTGGACAAAGTAATTACCTGCTGCTTGGTTGCTCAAATTAATCGAATCATCGACATTGCCGCTACGTGTCGAACTACTAATAACTTCACCACCCTCAACCACACCATTATTATTGATATCTCGAATCAGTTGTAAGTCAGCATCGGCACTTAACCCCGTCAGTGAGATATTGAGATCGCTAACGCTGGCTAAATTAAAGCGCACAATTTCAGAGGTATCTGTATCACCCACAGAACCAAAATATGTAGCAGGGGGTGCTGAGAGAGTCCCTAAATTAGCTTCTGGGGCAATTAAATTATTGGTCGAAGCATTAGATAGTCGCAGGGTATAGTTAGTATTATTAGCATTGACAATACCAAAAGCATACACTTGGACGAAGTAATTACCTGCCGCTTGATTATTGACGTTAATTGCTTCAGAGACGCTACTACCAAAAGTGGAACTAGCAATGACTTCAGAGGCATCAACCACACCATCACCATCAAAATCTCGAATTAAACGTATATCTGCATCAGCACTTAACTCTGTTAGTGAAATATTAATATCGCTAGTACTAGCTAAATTAAAGCGGTAGAAATCTGAAGTATCACTACTACCGACAAAACCAAATCGTGTGATAGGAGTTGTCGAGAGATTTCCAAGCTCGGCTCCTGCTTCTTGGGCAATTAAATTGCTAATCGAATCTCTAGACAAGCTTAATTGGTAGTTGGTATCACTGGTGCTAAATCGAGTGACTCTGACAAAGTAAGTTCCCGAAGCTTGGTTAAAAAGATTAATTGATTCAAAAACCGTGCCAGGAGTCCCAGTGCCAGTAGTACCCGAACTAGCAATTACTTCGTTAGCATCAACTACACCATCACCATCAAAATCCCGAATCAAGCGGAGGTCGGCATCGCCTTTTAAGACAATGTTGAGATTAGAAGTATTGGTTAGCTCAAAGCGATAAAAATCATTAAAGTCTGTATCGCCAACTAATCCACTGACAGAGGTTGTAGAAGTTAGACTACCCAGATTTTGAGCGGTGAATAAAGTATTGTCAGACATAAAGATATCCTCTAATTGCAATAATCCTTCTTTTCGGAAATTCTCGAAATTTCACAAATTCAAATTGTCTGAGTTATAAAAAAACTACTCAAAGATAATTTGTTAATTCAGTATGACTCGTTAAAAAATTTTTATCTAGGACATATAGGCATTTTAAGAAAATAGTAATTATCGAGATGGAGCAGGATTACAGAGAAATAATTAAAAGTCTTGAAGAAAAAATAGCTTTTTTAAATTAAAAATCTCTAAAACAACAAATTTATCTTAAAAATAATAATTTTATTAAAACAAGATATTTTTAAAATGCCTAAAATGTCGGGAATTTTTCTCTAATTAATGTTATGTATCAAAAAAAGTAGTGTAGCTCTCAGTGTGAATGACCGATTGTAAATGCCTATCTCATAGTTGTTCAAAATGCCTGATCCACATTTTTGAGACACTACCAACTGTAGAACGAAGCAAGATTATCAATCGGATAGGTGGAGTGTCATTTAATATGGTATGTGAGTTGGAGTAAAGTCAGTGCTTCCCAGCGAGATAACAACTCTGCTCTTGCGGGCTATCAAGAGATCCTACTTGTATGGTAACTCGACGGCGTTGCTGCTCAACACGAATGTAGCTTAGGAAATCCCAATGAACTTAACCATTCAACAGATTGTGCCAGAGGACGTTACATTAATGGAAGCTCTATTAGCGGTCTTTGGCGAGGCGTTTGATGAGGTGGAGACCTATAACAAGAATCGTCCTAGTCCAGACTACTTGAGGCAACTGCTTAAGAGCGACTACTTTATTGCGCTCGCCGCTTTGAAAGAAGGTGAGGTCGTTGGCGGTCTGACGGCATATGAGCTTAAAAAGTTCGAGCAGGAGCGTAGCGAGATTTACATCTACGATCTGGCTGTTGCTGCTGCACACCGACGGGAGGGAATCGCAACGGCATTAATTGAGCTTCTCAAGGAAGTAGCAGCAACTTGTGGAGCTTATGTCATTTTTGTCCAGGCAGACATCGGTGATGATCCAGCCATTGAACTTTATACAAAGCTAGGCAAGCGCGAAGATGTATTGCACTTCGACATCGCAGTTGCTCGCGGCAATGACAAAGGCTTAAAAAAGCAAAGCTGTCATTGAGTGCAAACTAGAACATTTGTCCTAAGATTTGACCGATTTAAAACTCGCAAACTCTTATTCTCTTGTTCAATTTTCCCTCAAATCTTAACTCACTTCTTATAAAGTTAATTTAATTATGGAATGCTTGCTGTATAAGTCTTTTACTTTCTACTTTGCACCCTGTGACACTTTGGCTTCTCTTAACCCTATTTGAACCACGCCCGCAACCGTACCCAGAGCCGATGTTTAATTTCAACTGAAACAGGATTTGGCGCATGAGATGGAACATCTAGTTGAGCAATATTATCAGTCGATAAAATTCCAACACTTAATTCACCGTCAGTATAATACCAATCCCCCCCACCATTGTACCCCTGCCAAGTGGCTCCAACTCCTGTAACTTGATAAACACTCACGAGTTGATGAGCTTGTTCTAAGTTATGAAGCAAAGTATCGCGCTCTTTGTCAATATCTGCGTCAATGTGATGGGTAATCTGTCCAGTGTAGTGACTCAATTCAACCCAACTGTCAAACGTGGCAGAGCCAAGCCATAAAGGTCTATCCTCATTGCTCAAGTCACTCGACTGCCACAGACGGATATGGTGGCGTTGCTTGGCACTACTGCCAACCGGTAACTCAAATGCAAGATCTTGTTTTCGCCCAAGATAGTAAAGGGTGCTAACGGGAGCGTTTGGATAGGAACGCTTTAGCAAGACGCTCTCAACTATGCCAGCACTTGAACGCAGTGTAATTGGGTCGGCTGGATGCCAACCAGCAGCAAGCAGAGCTTGCACCACTTCAGTCTGTGTTCCGACCAAGCCAATATTGAGCGGATCGCCTGGAAGCCCTTCTGCCGTTTGTGTGGTTTTTGGCGAATGCTCAAGTTTCGGATTATGTTCGTAGTGCCGCCACCAAGCTGGTAGCACTAAGTAAGCTAGCAGCAGGTAAATTCCTAAAAGTAATGCTAAAACAAGTAGCCCTAGAGGTAGAAAAGCGGCAAAAATAGTTAACGAAAAGTCAGGCATTTCTCAAGCGGTTTTTGCAAAAACACATCTCTCAACCAACAAGCTAAGACACAGTTAAACAAAACAGTTTGATTTGTTACGTTTCTGCTCAGAGCTTTCTACTTATATTAAATAACAATTACATTTAAAGTGTATTTCTTTATTGAGAAAAGAGCAATAATCAATTGCTTTACAGTTGTAGCTCGAATCAAAAAAATAACTTTTAGTTTTTGAACGACGACTTTTACAGCTTTTTAGCTGTTGTTAAATTAAATGACGGACGAAAAAATCGGCTGTTCTAGCTAGCTCTTGCTATCTACAACTGTAGAGCCGTTAGGCTTCATTCTTTTCTGATTAATGGCACCAAGTGCATCATGTAATCTCGTTTTCCAATTGGCACACCAGCCATGCGAAGAATGTCATAAGCCGTGACCATATGGAAGTAAAAGTTCGGAATTAAAAACTCATTGACATAGGCATGACCAGACAACTCAATGTAGAGGCTCTGCCCCTCGTAAATGCGCGTCATCTCAGATAGCTTTGCATCTTCAGTATTAATGCCTAAAAGAAGTTCCTTGGTGTTTGCGATGTGTCCATATGCCTGTGCTTTAGATGTGACATCTGGATCTAGATTATTTGCAGGTTTGTCATCACACCAGAGAGCAAAATTGCGTGGTTGATTGCAGGTGAAAGCAATTTGTGTACCGAAAGGAAACATATCAGCCGCAATGCGCTTTTGAAGGAACGACTCATCATCACCAAAATGAGCTTGAGCTAACTTCAAGAGATGATCAAGAGTCGCTAAACGGCTTTGGAAGAGGGTTCGGATTAAATCTACATTCTGACTTGGCATTTGGCACTTACTCAAGACTTAACTCTATGTATCCTAGCTGTATCTAGAGTTCTGTTGCCAAAAATTTAAGCCACATTATAGATGGAAGATCTTTTCAAAAAATTTACTTTTGCTCTTCTACCTATAGCGGGTTCAAAAATTTTGGCAACAGACGGGTTTCGTGTTGTAACGGCTACAGGTGAGGTGATGGGAGATGAGAAGATTTACTACACACCCGAAGCTGCATTAACTGAGGGTCGAAGATGGTTAGGGGCGTGCAGCCGCATTGCAGAAAATGTATGGCTTCTGGTCAAATCCATGAATTAAAGCTGAAGCGTTTTAGCCTGTAAATCCATCTTCTGAACCATCTCATCGGCGATTTTTTCGTGCTAAGGTCAAAAAAAAGAAAAGAAGCACTCTATTTATGGAGATCGCCCCTTACCATCTCGGCTTTTGTGCCACTGCTCAAGAAAATGAGTTAAAAGCCCTACCCATTCAGGGAAGTATTCCCCAATGGCTAACAGGAAGCCTGATTCGGACTGGGCCAGGAACTCTGAAAGTGGGCCAACAATCCTATCATCACTGGTTCGACGGGCTGGCTATGCTCCGCAAGTTTTCCTTCAAAGATGGGCAAGTTTGTTTTGCCAATCGCTTTCTTAAAAGTCAAGCCTATCAAGAAGCCATCGCTAAAGGTAAAATCAGTCGTGGTGAATTTGGCACGACGGCTCGCCATTCACTCTTAGAAAGATTGAGCGATCCACTGCCTCGGCTGACCGACAATGCCACCGTCAACATTACGATGCAAGGCGAGTGCTTCACTTCCGTGACTGAATCACCTTTTCCAATCGTCTTCGATCCCGAAACCCTCAACACAATAGAGCAATTTCATTACCAAGATCACGTGCTAGGACAAATTACCACCGCCCATCCTCACTTTGACTATCAGGAGAATGCCGTCTATAGCTATTTGGTTAACCTTGTTCCCAGGTGTAGCTACAGCATCTACCGAATGGATGCTTATAGCCACCAGCGCCAGTTAATTAGCTCAGTTCGAGTCAAGCAACCTGCTTATATGCACACCTTTGCCATGACCGAACATTACCTGCTCCTTGTCGAATTTCCACTCTTCCTCAGTCGTTTGAGTCTGATGTTCAGTGGTAAGCCTTACATTGAAAACTACCAGTGGAAGCCAGAAAAAGGCACCCGTTTTCTTATTATTAGTAAGGAAAATGGTAAGGTAATTCATTCGGCTCAAAGTGAGCCATTTTTTGCTTTCCATCATGTCAATGCTTTTGAGCTTGATGGCGAGGTGATCGTAGATCTGGTCGCCTATCCCGATTCATCAGTCATTCAATCGCTATATTTAGAATCGTTACTGCATCAAAGAGAACAAGTAATTGCAGCAGGAGAACTTCGTCGCTATCATGTGCCATTAAATAATGCGATCGCCGATTACGAAGTCCTCACTTCAGAACCAATCGAGTTACCGAGAATCAATTACCAACGCTGTAATACCCATCCCTATCAATTTGTTTACGGAGTCGGAAGCTCTGAGTCGGGTAACTTTATCGATCAACTTGTCAAAGTCGATGTTCAAAACGGAACAAATCAGCTTTGGCACTCGCATGACTGTTACCCTGGTGAACCTGTCTTTGTGGCTGCACCCAATGCCATCTTTGAAAATGAAGGAATAATTTTATCAGTCGTGTTAAATGTGCAAGCCGAAAACTCCTTTTTATTAGTGTTGGATGCTCAATCATGGAATGAACTTGCCAGAGTTAAGTTGCCTTACCATCTTCCCTTTGATTTTCATGGTCAGTATTTTGAGACCCTCGCCTCCACCGACAGAAGGCAGCTTCACCGCTAAAAGGATAATTGGATGATTAGGCGATCGCTGCTGCTCAAGAATGATCGCCTTTTCCCACCGCTCTAAAAATCGTCTTCTCCCCAGTTAGGTTCAAAAGGCGATTCAGAAAAAGCAGAGGCCGTAGAGACAGTTTGAGCTTTAGAAGACACCAAGATTTCAAGAGTTAATAATTGGGCTTGGCTCAGTTGACGACGGCGACACTCTCCTGGCTTTTCAAGCCAAGAGAGGACGCGCCTTGATAGATGAATGCGAGACAATTCTGGTAACATTTGTTGTCTTCAGTCTTACTCAATTAAAAAGACCGATTCTTTTTTATTATATATTCCACCCATTCTTAACTTCTGCTCCGCTTCTAAACCCTTCGTCACACCGTTAGGAATAAGAGACATTACTTTTAGCTTTTTGAACAACGACTTTGAAAGTTTTTTAGCTTACGTTTTCGGTCTTTAAAAACCGAAAACATAAGCTTTTCTAATTTGTTCATCTTATATACAACTGTAGAGCAGAATACATCAGTTGAAAAAGAAAAGTTCAAAATATTAGCACGAAAAACAGTCATTTTTGGCTAGAGTTGTATAAATGTTGCTGAATACTTTCTCAAACATTTCTTTGGATTGAGCCGATGAATAATCAGACTTAATCCTAATAAACGGCTATTTTATTAGAAGAAATTAAGGGCTATGAATATTATACAAAAAAAAAATTAGCTTGCTTGTCATCCCGTCAGGATTTTTTCACACTATTCAAACTTTATTATACTATTTTTTCTGTCAAGAAACTTTTTACTAATAGGTAAATGCTAAAATAATAAAACTAAAAAGAATTTTAAAACTGACAAAAGAGGTTTTATGAACTTGCAAAAATCTTTGGCTTTAGCTCTAACTGCCACAGTCGTTACTATCTCAATTCCCGCCGCTCTAGCTAGTCAACAAGATGCTATTAAAAGCGTCGAGTCGGCTCGACAAGTGCTAACCAATGAAATAGCTGAACCCCAGCATCAGATTCCTAAATCGGTGCGGCAAAACGCTGTAGCGATCGCTATTATTCCTGATGTTGTTAAAGCTGGATTTATCTTAGGTGGAACTCGCGGTGCAGGGGTATTGGTCGTTAATAATAATAAAGGAGGATGGAGTAATCCTGCCTTTGTCACTTTGACGGGGGGAAGTGTTGGCTTACAGGTTGGTGCTCAATCGAGCGATATAATTATCGTTTTCAATACCAAAAAGAGCCTTGAGAAAGCTCTAGCTCAAGATTTTCAATTGGGGGGAAGTGTTACAGGGACGGCTGGCCCGACTGGAGCGTCTCCAGTGACTGGAACCTCAACACTTTCTGATGTCTATACCTATGTTCGCAATAGAGAAGGATTGTTTGGCGGGGTCTCTCTAGAGGGAACTAAACTGGAAATGGATAACAGTCGCAATGCTGAATTTTATGGAAAACCAAATATTACAGCCCAGCAAATTTTCGCAGGCTCGTTCCGTGGCCCCGAAGCAGCAGCCAATCTAAGGCAAACCTTAAACGGCTATGCGCCACGATAATAAATCTCTTGGAATAGGGGCTTTACAGATGTAGATAAGATGAGCTAATTAAAAAAGCTTATGTTTTCGTTCATTAAATAACTTAACAAAAGCTAAAAATCTTTTAAAGTCGTTACTTAAAAAGCTAAAAGTAATGTCTCTTATTCTATCTACAACTGTAGAGCAAATGGAACGGTGATTATGGGTAGTGTAGTAAATCTGGGGATGACCAATTTCAAACGTTGATTTGATAAGTGTTTAAGATGCCTTGTCCACATTTTGGCGTCACTACCTTTGACAGAGCAGTTGAGGCAGGATTTTGGCCCTATCGTTTTTTGTCAAACCTCGACGCAACATGAAAAATCGCTTGATGCGCCTTCATTTTGGAGCTATTGTCCCGTAAACGCTCGATCCCTATCGACGATTATTGACCAACTCAAAAATATTTCTCTTTCTTGACATTCACGTCACAGAAGTCCTGTCAATTTTTGTGTCAATATCCTCTGCGGCTTAATTGCTTATTGCCAGCAGCCCAAGAAGCCCTCTTTTCAAATGGAGTGGGCTTTACCTCAATCTGCTTAACCCGAACTGACGTTAAAATAGACTGGGTTACAGCCGTCGATTTCTCGTAAGGCTCCAAACCGCAAGGATAATGTGATGATTAGGCGATCGCGCTGCTACTCAATAACGCTCGCCTTTCCCCACCGTGCTAAAAATCGTCTTCTCCCCAGTTAGGCTCAAAGGGTGATTCAGAAAAAGCAGAGGTTGTAGAGACAGTTTGAGCTTTAGAAGACACTTCTTCAGGTTCAACTTGAAGAGAACTAAACCGAGTCGGAAAGTCTTGGTACTCCTGCCACAATCCCACAAGGAACTGCTCTGTCTCGCTACTTTTCGGGATGAGCAATGATGAAAGGAACTCCCCTAACAACTTCACCTTGCGCTCTCTACGATCAACCACTGTCTCATTCCCGATGCCGTCAACGCTAGGTGTCAGTCGTTTTACTGGAACGATAAACGGTGCTTTAGAATCGCCTTTGTGAATGCCCAACTCCATGTCCAATACTGTGAGGGCATGGGCGCGGTCACTCAAAGTCTTAGTTGGTTCACCCCGTAATTTGAAGAACACTCGTTCAATTTCACCTCGAAACTGCCTGACTTCAGCATCAAATGTCCCACCTGTGCCTCTGCCCATGCTTAACTGTAGAGGTATACGATGTAGAGGCTGATTGTTCTCATCCAAGAACACTAACAGATATCTTGTTCTGAACCGATAGTTTTCTTTATCGCTATCGGCTAATTGACCATATTTGCTTAACTGTCCTTTATAGTAGGCTTGGCCTGCATACTGCCATCCTCTGTTCGTTTTTTCTTGTACTTCTACCCCTGAACTCTTATGGAGAATAGACACTCGTACTCGCTGTGTTAGCCAGCCATCAACTTGCTTGGGTTGGGATGTGTCCTCGCCAAAGGTTAAACGAGTTGGAGTAAAATGCTCGTTTGCTTTAAAGTCAACCAAATCACCCTGTTCCGAGGGGATGAACCAACCATAAGGAGGCTTGTATTGTTGTATTTGTGCAAGTGTTAGGTTTGGAGGATTCTGTACTTGAAGATAAGGAATAGTCGAGGAAGCTTTGACATCTTCATCAAATTCTTGTAGGAAATCGGTTTGAGCATTCATGGTTAATGTTCCTTGGAAAGTTCCTTGTTTAGTTCAGTGTCTTTGTTCGTGATTAAAGATCACGCACTCTGTTAATACAATTGTATTATTTAAAGAGAGGGATGGAAAAGCCTAATTGTCGTTCTAATCTTTCTGTCTAATAAGCTTGGTTATTCTGGAATTTCTTGATTTTGTTTAAAGGCAAGATCGGCAAGAATTTCATCAGTTGTTAATTGATCTAGCCATTGATGACGTTCTTGGGTATAGTCTTTAATCTTGTGATCTTCATGACGTGAAAATCCCACTGCATTGACATATCCCAATAAATCAACTAAGGCTTGAAAACCTTTATGGCTTAGTTTGACTGGAGACATCTACTGTTTCTCTGTTTAATGGGCTTAATTATTCGGTTCTTCAGAAGATTACAATTACTTAACCCGTTTGAAGGGCTTAACATCTTTGGACATAGGATAGGTAAGCGGTTGATTGTCAGGGTCATCAAGAGCATTGGCGATCGCTTCATCATCACTCATTGCTTCTACCCTTTCCCAATCGCTAAAATCTTTAAGCTTTTTGGCTTCAGAAAGTGAAATTCTCGTTATAAATTCTTTTTTCATTTTTTGTCGCAAAGCTTTAACCTGTTTTTTCGACTAATTCTCCCTGTAAATATTTATGTAAAATATCTCTTGTCACACTGGGAATTGATTGATTAAGCTGGTTGGCTAATTCCTCAATTTTTTGACGGTCTTCTGGCGATAATAAGCTCTTGATTCCTTGATAAACGATTTGATGTTGGGCATCAGCCTGATAGCGTTCTTTTTCCTCACTAAAATTCTCAACGCTAATCCATTCTTCATTCTCAACACTGGCGAGTAAATCTTTTTCGTCTTGTTCATTGAAAGTCATAATTTTATCCTCCTAAATATTTCTTTTTCATCTTCCGACTCGGAATAATGGTTTTTAAGAAAATCTCAGACTCATTTTCTACAAAAGGAACCAAGTAAACATAATCTTTAATCTTGACGATGAAGATCTTTTGGTGGGAGTATTGCTCAGTATTAGGGTGTTCGATCACATCGAGTAACTGACCCTGAGCAATGGCTTGAACGATCTCATCAAAAGAAAGTCCTCTTTGAGTGATGAGTTGTTGATTTTTGGTCGGATTCCAGTGAAAAGGTTTCATCGTTATCGAAGATCTTTTTTAAGGATAGCAAGTTCTGTTCATCAATGAGATTTAGACCAATCAGCAGAACTGATTAAGTATTTCTACTTGCAGTTGGTGAACTTCGGCTTGTAAGTCAAAGACAGATACTTTAGCTTTATTTTCGTGACCATTGCCGTTGTTCGACACCTCAGTTAAAGCATTGGTAATCGAATTAACCAAGGCGTACAATCCTAAACGATTTGCCTTAATCCGATAATCGCCCTCAAACTCAATAACTGGAGCATCGCAAAGTTTCTGAGCGATCGTTTGGTACTTGGCATAGCGTACTGTTGCAGTAACGTTAGTAGCTGGCTTCCCGTTGTCATGCCATCCCTGTTTTTCCAGTTCTCGCCACCAATTGATACACAGGTCTGATGCTTCCTTCATTGCTAGGTCATCATAAGCGGTCAGTTTTCCTTCTCTGTCAACAGAAGCAATCAGCCTTGAATCTTGCCGATCGCTTGTCAGACTTAAAGGTATCCATGATTCAGGATAGAAATCTTCATCTTCACTTGAGTAGTTGTCGAACTGTTCAATGAGAAATTCAAGTGAGATTATGGGCTTTTCCAAACCTTGCTCCGTTTTAAAGGAGGAGACGACACCACGATGTTGATCTAACTTTTCAATGAGTAATATTTCATCGGAATGATCTTGATCAAGGCGTAAGGATAAGTAATCGCGGTCAAAATCAAGATGATAGGCAGTTGCGATCGTGCGGATTAATTTAACAAAGTTAACAGGAATCGAATAGATGAGAGTGATCATATTAGCCTCAACAAATAAAGTAAGGAAAGGGTGAGTTTTATCCCACCCCGTCAGGGAGAAGACTTAGATTGCGTCAAATTCTTGTGGTTCTTGGGGAATCCAGTAATGTGCAATGTCGTACTCAGAGGAGTGACCAAGAGAAGCGATCGCATTTTGTACAGATTCCTTTGATGGTTTGCTTACCGTTATTTCTGTAACGAAGCTATGAAGGTGAACGGGAGTATCTTCATCAGGATCTAACTCTTTACTGACTAACTCAACTCTGACAGTAATTGGTTGTAAGTCAAGTAGGGGTTGAATAGCCGAGCGACAGGTATTGGTGCAAGGGTGATGACGGAACGCATAGTGATCGAAAACTTGACACCAGCCACGACCTCGTGGCTCGTTGTAATCGTTGAAGAAGGGACAAACCGCACAGGTAGCTGTCGGAGTTAGGGTTTGGGCTTGTTGGAATATAGTTGAGTGTGTCATAGTAAAAGTAAGTTATTTTTAGTGGAGAGCGAGAAAGATGTTAATCATCGTCGCTCTTTTTAGTTTTTTACAATTCAATCAAAATGTTCAATTAACTAAACTTTTGAGCTTTTA
>NZ_BLJI01000052.1 GCF_017312365.1 Chroococcus sp. FPU101 | reverse complement strand
CTTGAAAGTTAATGAAAATCTCCTCTAAATTTAATAAACCTATCGCTAGAAGTCGTGACAATGATTGGCGACTTGTCCTAAGTCTACTTCCCTATGCTCGCCTTTATAATAAGACTTTAATCCTTTCTATCATCTTACTTATTCCCTTATCAATATCGGGAGCAATTCAACCGATTATTATTGGGCAATCGGTGTCATTATGAAGTACTACCTCGCGGTAATGCTCTCTAAACTTAATTTTTGTTAAGGAAGGATGAAAGCTCATCCTTCTTATATGATGAAAGATGCCCCATTTTGGGGCTATTTTTTTAGATAGTAACCGCTTAGAATCACAAAAGAGCTATGTTTAAACTAGAAGATATTGGCGAAAAAACCATTAATAAAATTGCTGAAATGGCTCTTGCTAGTCAAATAGAACAGGCGGAAAAGGTTTCTGTACAAGTTAAAACTGATCCAGAAAAATTAGCGAAAGGTCTTTTAGAGTCAATTACGATTTGTGGAGAAGGTGTTAAGCTCAATCCTTTTTTGCGAGTACAAGAGATGAAGATTAATTTAACTAAAATTATGGTTCATCCCTTTAAAGCTTTGATGGGTAATATTAAACTGCTTGAACCCAGTCAAGGTACTATCTCTATTGTTTTAGATGAAAAAGATATTGAGCAATCCCTCCGCACGCAAAGCTGGAGCAAAACACTACATAATCAGCAATCGATATCTCTAGTGGTTCAGCAAATTTGGTGTAATATTACAGAACAGGATCAAATTATTGTCAATACTCAATTAGAAAATAAAAGTACAAAAGAAAGATGGGTTGCATCAGTCAAGGTAATTCCGTCAATTAGTTTGCTAGGTGAAATTGTTTTAGAAGAAATACAACCAACAGAAAGCTCTTCACCTGTCTTTATCCATGAAATAATTTTAAAAGAATTGACAAAAGTGTTAAATTTTAATTCTTTTGCGATCGATGGTTTAGATTTAAAGATTCAACAGTTAACGATTCAATCAGGACAATTATTTTTACAAGGATTGGCAATTATGTCAAAATTCCCAAAATGATCAGTCAAATCAGGAACTTTTTCTTCTTAAGCGAAAATCTAATAATGTATTAATCGCTGTTGGTGTCATTCAATCCACACAGGAGTTTAAAAATGGTGATTCGCTTTTCGTTATTTATGAAACATTTGCCTTGGACTTTATTATTGGTTTTGATTCCTGCTTTTTCTCTACCTACTCACGCTCAAACACCAACTACAACTACGGTACAGGTTCCTCTAACCGAAGCGGAAAAAGCAACGATGCAAGAAAGAGCGAAGACTATGATTGAGCTTTTAAATCGTGGAGAATATAGCAAAGCTAGAGAACTGCTGGCTCCAGATTTTGCAAATCAGATAACCGCAGAGGAAATACAGAGCATTTGGGGAGATACAATTAATAAATTTGGAAAAATTAAACAGCAAGTTAGCTCACAGGTTATTGATACAGTCAATTCCGATTTAGTTGTGATCAAGTCTCAATTTGAGCAAGGACAAGGAAATATCATTGTTACTTTTAATGAAGATGAGCAGATCGTTGGTGTTGATTTTCCTAGATTAGAATCAGTTTCTGAAATTTCAGAAATTTTAGTGCAATCTTTAGCAAAAAGGGACTTTCCTCGCGCTAGAGGGTATTTACATCCTTTATTGAAAACAGAAATTTTTCCGCAGCAAGTTCAGCAGCGATGGGACAATTTGCAAAAAGCGAACGGTATGTTTAAACGTGTTGTAGATACAGATGTTAGCTCAGGTTCATCAGTCGATGAGTCTGAAGTTGTGATCATGACGCTAGAGTTTGAACGAGCAACTCAACAGATGTTAGTGATTTTTGATGATCAAAGACGTATTGTCGGAATCAATATAGTTGAATAACATCATGTGTATTTAATAGTGATCAAGAGCAAGGAAAGATTTTATTTCTTACTCTTGATCCTCTCAAACTTTAAATTTGTGGCGATTTATCTTAAAAACGGGCTTGACGTTGTTGAAAATAGCTAGAAATTCTACTAAAACTTTCTGTCACTAATAAGGAGTCTTGTGACAGAGTTAAATCTGGCTATAAATAAAATATATTCAAAAGATTAGATGTTATAAATACCTAAGATTGTGTTTATTCGCTTTTATTTGATCGGATTGATAAAATTTTATAATTAAATGTATTAATTTAGCTAATAGCAGATGGTAAAGTAACATTTGTCAATCCTCTATTGAAAATATTTATATAATTTTTAGTTTTTGATTCATTATTTCAACTTCAATCCTGTTTTTTCGTATCAATTTATACTGTTTTTTTGAAATTCTTGTAAATCTTCTCTACTCCTTACTATTTTTAAACAAACTCAAATTGATAACTCATCAGTGTTCTAGCTAACTAATTTTGTTCAAAGTGGCTTAAAGCAGTGGAGAAAAATAATAAACCTTCCATCATATGATAGATTTTTGATTTAAACAATAGGTGATTGAAATTTTTTATTAAAAACTTAAAAAACCATAGGATCAAATGCGATCCCCACTAGAAGAATCATGTTACGGTGTAACAGAACTATGTAGAAAGCTTAGTTTGTGTAAATTTGTGAGGAGGTAAAGTTAGCAAATTGCAGTTTTCCGAGGACTATCATTTGCTAACCGTCTAAACAAGATCATGAAACGTAAAATTTGGAATCAGCTAACCGAAGCTGTGTTAATTAAGGCTGTCTGTATTACAGCCATCGGAACGGCTATATCTATAGTTAGTTCCGCCGAGGTCTCCTTTGGTTCTTCCTTAACAGACGTTGTTGTACAAGAACAGTCAAATACAGAAGCTCTAACACCTCAGTCTACCACAGAAAATCAATCTACAACAGTAGATACACGGAATAATTTTGCGCCGTCGCAATCGGAAATTTTTAAGCCTAATGGATTAGAAAAACCAGTATTGGAAAACCAAGCCTTAGAAAATCCGATCATTAATCAGACATCTCTGGCTGTACCAGAGCCGAAAATGCCGACTTTACCGATGACTAATGCTCCTGTTCCGCCAACTCAATCACAAAGCGAAAAAGCTGCCATTACTAGACCTATTTCTAATAATAATGCAGCCCCAGCCAAAAAAACTCAACCGAAAAAAATAAATCAAACAACAAGTACGTCTAAACCAACGGCGAAAGTTTCGAAAAGCTCTCAGACGGCACAACAAGCCAAAGGAAGAGTTGTAACCCGTCGCAAACAGGGAATGGCTTCTTGGTATGGACCGGGTTTTCATGGTCGGCGGACAGCAAATGGAGAACGGTTTAACCAATATGGGATGACGGCGGCACACCGAACCCTACCGATCGGTACTCAGGTTAGAGTGACTAACTTGAATAATGGTCGTTCTGTCGTAGTGCGGATCAACGATCGTGGGCCTTTTGGTAAAGGCCGAATCATCGATTTATCCAAAGGTGCAGCTAGGTTAATTGGAGTCGTTCAATCGGGAGTCGCTCCCGTTCTGTTAGAAGTTCTAGGACGCTAGAATAGTTTAGGGAATGGGTTGGAAGATAAATCCTTTTTAACCCTTTCCTAATCTAAGTGAATAAAGTATAAACTGTGAGGGGTGAATTTTTTCAGCCTTCATTGTTCTGTAGGAGGATACAGTGCGTTTGTTTACAACGATCGCGGGGTTGCGATCTTATCTTAACAGTCACGGAAAAGACAAGACTATTGGCTTAGTCCCTACGATGGGCGCACTTCATATCGGTCACGCAAGTATAATTAAACGTGCGATCGCAGAAAATCAAATCACGATTGTCAGTATTTTTATCAACCCCCTCCAATTCGCTCCTACAGAAGATTTAGAAAAATATCCGCGTCAGCATTCCCAGGACTATCAACTGTGTGAAAAACTTGGCGTTAATGTTATTTTTGCTCCAACTCCTGCAACAATGGGCATTGAGCCAAACCATTCTTTAACGACGGTTGTCCCCCCAAAACAAATGACATCGGTTTTATGTGGGGTTTACCGTCCAGGGCATTTTCAAGGAGTCGCAACGATCGTCACTAAACTTTTGACAATTGTTAACCCAACAGTGGCTTATTTTGGCGAAAAAGATGCTCAACAACTCGTTATTCTTCGGCAACTCGTAGATGATTTAAACCTTAAAACTGAGATTAGAAGTTGTCCAACAGTGCGTGAACCTTCAGGACTCGCTTATAGTTCCCGTAACCAGTATCTAACTCCAACTGAAAAAGAACAAGCCGCTATTTTGTATCAAAGTTTGAAACTGGCTATACAGTCTTTTGAACAGGGAGTACGAGACAGCAAAACTCTAATTACAGAAGTTCAACAACAATTAAATACCGTTCAGGATTTAAACATTCAATATGTTGAGTTAGTTGATCCGACAACATTAACCCCATTAGAAAAAATAACAGAATCAGGACTTTTAGCGATCGCTGTTTATCTCGGTTCAACTCGTTTGATCGATAACGTGATCCTACGGCAACGTAAACCCATTATCGCCATTGATGGCCCCGCAGGTGTGGGGAAATCGACGGTAACTCGTTGTGTGGCCCAAGCATTGGGTTTAACTTATTTAGATAGTGGTGCCATGTATCGCGCTTTAACGTGGTTAGTCATGCAAAAAGGCATTCCTTTAGATGATGAAGCAGCGATCGCAGAAATCGTCAGTGGCGTTCACTTAGAACTGCTCCCCTCGTCATCTCCCTCTCAACCCATGACTATTAAAATTAACGGAGAAGACGTTACAGAGGCTATTCGCACCCCTGAAGTAACACAAAATGTTTCTGTGGTTTCTGCTCAAAGTTATGTTCGTCAAGTCATGCTCGAACAACAACAGCAATATGGCAAAATTGGGGGAATTGTCATCGAAGGTCGAGATATTGGTACAAAAGTTTTTCCAGATGCCGAATTAAAAATATTTTTAACTGCTTCTGTCCAAGAACGTGCTAGACGACGGAGTAAAGATTTAATCGAACAAGGACAAACTCACATTGGTGTTGAACAGTTAGAACAGGACATCCAAAAACGGGATTATTTGGATAGTCATCGCTCGATTTCTCCTTTATTAAAGGCACCAGATGCGATCGCAGTTAATACAGATGGCTTAACGATTAAAGAAGTTACCGACAAGATTATTCAACTTTATCAAGAACGTATGTTCCTTTCATAGCTAGAATTTTTCGGACTGATTTAACGGCGTTTCTACCAAAGAAAAAGTATTATCATCGATTAAATCTGGTTTCTTTAAAGGATTTTGAAAGAATGAGCCTGTTTGTGGTGGCAGTGCAGGATCGCCAATGACTTCAGCTAAACTTTTAATGACACCCGTAAGAGGAATCGCTAAAACTACACCTAATAAACCTGCAACTTCAGCACCAATTAACAAAGAGATAAAAATAAAAATTGGTGATAAACCTGTTAAATTTCCCATCAGTTTCGGAGTAATAGCATTATCTTTAATTTGTTGGACGATAACTGACGTGATTAAAACCTTAAGAGCTAACCAGGGATCAATAAAAAGTACAATAATGACAACAAGACCAATTCCTAACGTCGCTCCAATAAAGGGAATCAATTCCATTAAACCAATAAACACAGCAAACAAAAGAAAAAACGGCACTTGCAATAGCCAAAAACCTAAGGTTAGTGTCGTTGCCATGAAAGTACCTAATAGTAATTGTCCTGTCAGGAATTGTTGTAAATTGCGTTGTAATGAAGCGGTAAGTTCAGTTTGAATCAGAGGACTAAAAATAGAAGTGATCCATAGCCAAAGTTTTTGACCATCAATAAGCATATAAAACGAAATGACTAGAACCAAAATAAAATTGATAAATCGATCAAAGGTTCCTAAAACCAAATTAACTCCAGTTCTAGCAGTTGACTCAGCCAAGAATTGAAAACGTCCTGAAAACTGTGCTGTCAATAATTGGACATCAATGGGTAAACCGTGACCCTCACTCCAACTCTGAAGACTGGTTAAACGTTGCTTGGCAAGTTCGACAAAATTGGGGAAATTGATGAGTAATTGTCTAGCTTGCTCAATAACTGGCGGAATTAAAGTCACCAGTAAAATAGATACAAGAATCAGACTAGCTAAATAAACAACAGCCGCCGCGATCGCACGTTGAGGTAAAACTGATTTTAGGGCAGTAACAGGATAATTTAATAGAAAAGCGATTAAACCTGCCGTCAGAAGCAGACTAATTAAGCCACCAAAATAGCTTAAAGACTTAACGGTGAGCCAAAGAGCAATAATTGTCAGTGACCAACTTAGTAAAAATTTTTGAAACTGCGACAACATTCATAATAATCCAGTAACGCTACTGGATCAATATAAACCACAAATTAAAAATAGGGACAACTTTTTTAAGAGTTTGTCCCTTATATAATTTAAACCAACGGTTTTAGACAGTGGTAATGTCTTTTTCTTTAGCCGCTAGAAGTTCATCAATTTTGCTGATATATTGATCCGTCACTTTTTGAATATCATCTAACAACGAACGAGCTTCATCTTCAGAGATTTCGTGACTTTTTTCTTGTTTGCGAACTGCATCAACGCCCTCACGCCGAATGTTTCTTAAAGCCACTTTTCCTTCTTCGGCGAGTTTACTGGCGAGTTTCACCAGTTCTTTGCGTCTATCTGATGTTAGGGGGGGAATATTTAAACGGATGATCTGACCATCATTATTAGGCGTTAAGCCAATATCAGACATCGAAATCGCTTTTTCAATCAAGCCCATACTACTTTTATCATAGGGCTGAATTGTGATGGTCGTTGCATCAGGTGTACTAATTGTAGCTAGGGACTTTAACGGCGTTTCTGTCCCGTAGTATTCTACAGTGATTCGATCTAACAAAGCTGTACTAGCTCGACCAGTACGAATTGTATTAAAAGACCGTTGCGTTGATTCAATGGTCTTTTGCATATTTTCTTTAATTTCAGCTAACTTCACAGAAACCTCCGACAATCGTTCCAACAGGTTCTCCCTGTATCGCACGAACAATATTACCGCGAACGGAGAGATCAAAAATAACAATAGGAATATTGTTTTCTTTACACAAAGCGATCGCAGTACTATCCATTACCCGTAAATCATGAGTTAGAACATGACCATAATTCAAGCTTTGATAACGTCGCGCATCAGGATTAAGTGCAGGATCGGAATCATACACACCATCTACTTTAGTCGCTTTGAGGACGACATCCGCATCGATTTCGGCTGCCCTGAGTGCTGCTGTCGTATCTGTGGTAAAAAATGGATTTCCTGAACCCGCACCAAAGACAATGACTCGCCCTTTTTCTAAATGACGAATGGCACGCCTACGGATGTAGGGTTCGGCTACTTCTTGCATGGCGATCGCAGTTAACACCCGTGTCGGAATGTTAGCGCGTTCTAAAGCATCTTGTAAAGTCATGGCGTTCATTACAGTTGCAATCATGCCGATATAATCTGCTGTTGCTCGATCCATCCCTGCCGATGCTGCTTTGACTCCCCGAAAGATATTACCGCCGCCAACT
Source organism: Chroococcus sp. FPU101 (assembly GCF_017312365.1). Classification (GTDB taxonomy): domain Bacteria; phylum Cyanobacteriota; class Cyanobacteriia; order Cyanobacteriales; family Microcystaceae; genus Chroococcus. Next base: position 8,665 of record NZ_BLJI01000052.1, on the reverse strand, counting down.
ACTATGGCGAGTTGAAATCCTTGTTCAACAACTTCTGAGATTTCTTCGGCAATGTCAGCGACGACTTTAGGGTCAATCCCATAACCAAGATTGCCCATGAGATATTCACCGCTTAATTTTAATAATACCCGCCGATAAGTCATGCTTGTACCGCTACTTTTTTATATTTAGTAGTATAATTCTCCACTAAACATAGCAGGTTTTTGGCTTTAAGCAACAGATAGTAGGGGAGTGACCTTAAGTAATCCTTCAAACAGTTTAAAGCCGTCAGTGGCATTTAAAAGGGGATCTGAGGCTCTTTCAGGATGGGGCATCATGCCTAAGATATTACCTTGTTGATTGATGATTCCTGCAATATTATTTAGAGAACCGTTGGGATTACTTTCTGGGCTTATTTCACCTGTTGGACTACAGTAGCGGAATAGGATTTGTCCATTGTCTTCTAAAGATTGTATGGTCATAGGATCAGCATAATAGTGACCTTCACCATGAGCGATCGGAATGGTAATAATTTGTTTATTGGTATAGTTAGAAGTCCAAGGCGAGTCAGAATGTTCTACAAGCAGGGGAATTTGATCACAGATAAAGTGTAGGTTTTGATTACGGGTTAAAGCACCTGGTAATAGTCCCACTTCGGTTAAGATTTGAAAACCGTTACAAATGCCTAAAACGTATTTACCTGACTGGGCGTGTTTAATGACACTTTTGATGATCGGCGAAAAACGAGCGATCGCACCACAGCGTAAATAATCACCGTAACTAAATCCACCTGGAATTACGATAACATCAAGATCAGAGATCTCTGTTTCTTGGTGCCAAACTCGTCGCGTCGGTTGCCCCAGTAATCCTTCTGTTACAGTTACTACATCACGATCGCAATTTGAGCCAGGAAAGACAATTACACCAAATTTCATAGTTTTCTTTAAATGAATTAATTTCCAGTTAGAAGGGACAAAGGGGCTAATTCAAAGCGATAATTTTCAATAACAGGGTTAGCTAGAAGTTGATCACACATCTGTTCTAACTGTTGTTTGGCATCTAATTCATTTGATGCCGTGAGGGTAAGCTCGATGTACTTTCCAATTCTAACCTGTTCAACTCCTTTGTATCCTAACTGTTTTAGTCCTGATGCGATCGCCGTTCCCGCAGGATCTAGCACTGAGGGACGAAGGGTTACATAAATTTGACACTGATATTGTTGAGACATACTTTATTTATCCGTAATCAGACGACGTAGACCAATATTATTATGAAAGTTCAGCGAACCCGTTCTCAAGAAAAAGTTTTTCAACTTCTGAAAACCCTCAATCGTGCGATTTCGGCCCAAGAACTTTATATAGAGTTACGTCAGTCGAGTCAAAACATGGGTTTAGCGACTGTTTACCGCTCTTTGGAAGCTTTAAAATTAGAAGGCTCTGTAAAAGTTCGCACTCTAGCTAATGGGGAAGCTCTTTATAGTTTAGTGCAAGCGGATCAACATCATTTAACTTGCATCAATTGCGGTCAATCTTTTCCAGTTGATGAATGTCCTGTACATCATTTAGAAGATAAACTAGAACAAGCGTATCGTTTTAAGGTTTATTATCATACCCTAGAGTTTTTTGGTTTATGTAATCAGTGTCAGGAAGTTTAATAGTTAACTTTTTAATCAGAAACTAATGATTAAAAATAAAATTTTTTATGATTCTAATTATTGAGACACCCTAAGTTAATCAAAGGTTGCTTATTATTTTGAAGAGAAACTATTGTTAGATCATTTAACATTTAACTCAAACACCAATTGTTCTACCAAAATAATTAGATCATCAAGATAAACTTGAATAATTTCTGATAATTTTAGAAGAATGATTGGCTTTTTAAAAACATATCATCTATGACCTCTCATTTCTGGTAGTTGTCGATATCTCGCCTCGATCAATGAATAAATACTATAGGCAATTAGACCGAGTGCGACTCCTCCTAGAATCCAGCGTCCGAAGGGTTGTGCTGCCAGTGCGGCTAGTGCTTCACCTAATCCTTTAGCTCGATTGGGGTCAAAGGTGAGGGCAGCTTGGGTTAAGAAAACACCAATAGTAGCGAAGACAATCCCACGAGCCGCAATTCCTATTTGACCAAGAATAATCGCCCAAGTTCTCTGTTGAGGCTTAATCATCGACAACCGAAGATGTTTTTGAAATTTGCTTTTGTAAGCTTTGTAGAGTTCATAAAATCCTAGTCCAATGACAAGCACTCCCGCTAATCCCACCAACCACTGACCGAAAGGTTGAGACAAGAAACGCGCTGTCCAGTCTCTTGTTGCGTTATTACTACGGCCTCCTGAACCGAGAATGAGTTTAATTGCTGTGGCTGCTAGTCCAAAATAACTTAAAGCACTAAAAGCATAACCGAGTCGTCGAGCGATTTGTTTAGCTCCTTGTCGATGTTGATGAGTATGTTCTGGGTCGAGAAAAGTTTCAACGGTTCGCCAGAGGGCATAACCAATCAGTCCGATAGTAACAAGACTTAGGAGAAATTTACCAAAAGGTTGTGTGACGATCGTTTGGAGGGCTCCTTTACTGTCTGTCGTCTTACCCCCTACCCCAAAAGCAGCTTGTGCAGCTAACAAACCGATGACAAAATAAACTACACCTTTAGCAGCATAGCCAAGTCGGGCTAGTTTTTCCATCCAAGGATGTGATGCAGCTTGTTGAATGGGTTGTTCGAGATTGCTTGAAGGTAAGTTATGTCGTCCCATCGTTGTTGTGTAGCATAAATCTGAGTTCTCCTACTTTTAATCAAAGCAGTAACGAATATTCCTCTCATCACCCTAAATAGGTAGATATCAAAAGTTTACTGACTTGTGGTGATCCCGCGTTCTCTAAGTTGACGGATAAAGAATTCTTCTAAAGAAGCACGTGCTAAATTTAAACTAATTAACTGAGCGTCCATTGAAGGTAGGGTATTTAAAAAGTTTTGTGGATCACCATTTAGTTGTCCGTGCCAGTAACCATCTTCTAAAGTTAACCCCGTCATCCATTCTTTAAGTTGTTCTTCTTTGCCACCTTTAATAATCACTTGATAGACATCAGCACGTCCTAAAAGTTCATCGAGAGAACCGACGCAAATTAATTCACCTCTGGCTAAAATGGCAATACGATCGCAAATTTGTTCGACATCCGAAAGAACATGGGAGTTAAAAAAGATGGTTTTTCCCTGTGCTTTAAGCGATAAAATAATTTCTCGGACTTGATAACGTCCCATTGGATCGAGTCCAGACATCGGTTCATCTAAAAAGATTAGTTCTGGATCGTTGATTAAAGCTTGTGCCATGCCAATTCGTTGTAACATTCCTTTAGAATATTGTCGTAGCTGTTTTTTACGGGCAGTTTGACGCGCTAACCCAACAAGATCTAAGAGTTCTGGTATGCGTTTTTTCTGGACTGATGGCGGAATTTGAAAAATACCTGCAATCAATTCGAGGAATTCCCACCCCGTGAGAAAATCATAAAAGTAGGCATTTTCGGGTAAATAACCAATGCGTTGTTTAACATTACGATCTCGAAGAGATCCGCGTAGCGGTGCGCCGATAGAATGGTCTAATAGAATGGCACGACCCGATGTCGGACGGACAATACCAAGGAGTGATTTCAGAAGAGTTGTTTTTCCTGCACCATTGGGGCCGAGTAAACCAAACGTTTCTCCTTTGTAGACAGTTAGCGAGCAACTTTTTAAAGATTCGATTTTTTGATTGAGCCAAAACCCTGTTAAATAAACTTTTCTTAATTGCCAAGTTTGCACGGCTGGGGTTTGTTCAATGGGTTTCGGTTGAATGGAACTATCTAAAACAGTGTGCATCCTACTCCTTCGATTGGTTACATTATTTTCCCTAGTATTCCCAAATCATGTAATTTTTTTCTCATCTCCAATAAAATTAGCCCATGACTTTTCCGTTATGGGCTAATCTTGTAAAAATTTAAAGTGAGGTCTTATTCTACCGTAATGGTTCCACCCATTCCTGCACCACGATGGGGTTCGCAGTAGTAGCTATAGACACCTGGTTCGCTAAAGGTGGTTTCAAAAGATTCACCTGGCGCAAAAAGAAGGCTTTTGTGAGAAATTTTGGTTGCTACGTCAGCAGATGGGACTTTATCTTTATCAAAGACAACGTTATGAGGAGCTAATTTATTGTTGACCCATTTGACGGTATCACCTGCTTTGATTGTGACTTTTTCTGGCTCAAATTTAAGCTGACCACTATCTGCACCCATTTTAACAGTAACGGTGTCTGCTGCGGCTGGAGCAATGGAGGTAAAGAAGCTAGTAATCACTAAAGCAACCGTAGCAAGTAACAAACCGAGTTTTTTAGACATTCTGAGTAACCCCTAATAATTCATCTGATGAGGAAAGTTTGACAGCTTGTCTTTTGACAAGAACTGAAGATTTATGCTTTTAATTCCCTTTATTGATTTTACTACAAAGTTTGACAACTTGTCTTTTGACAAAAAAAACACTTTTTTTAACGATGGCCTAGGGGCAATTTGAACCAACCGAAAATCATCAAGAGGAGAACTCCGTTGAGAAAACTACTATTACTGATCGTTCTATTTTTCTCGGTCACGCTGTTTAGCTTGACTCAGCCTGCTTTCGCGGGTGATGCTGCTAGTGGTGCTAAAGTTTTTACAGCTAACTGTGCAGCTTGCCATCAAGGTGGCAAAAATGTTGTTAATGCAGCTAAAACTCTACAAAAAGCTGATTTAGAAAAAAACAGCATGAATTCTATTGAGGCAATTGTAACCCAAGTCACCAAGGGTAAAAATGCGATGCCTGCTTTTGCTGGACGTATCAGTACAGATGATATCGAAAATGTAGCAGCCTACGTTTTAGCTCAATCTGAAGGCGGCTGGAAATAGAATACCAGTTTGCGCTAGTAAGAGAGAATGGACTGATCAAGATTAGTCCATTCTCTTTTTTTTTGAAGCCATAATGAGGAATATGGTTGTTGAGGATTAGTAATGATTAAGAGTATTTTAGGCAGTTTATTGATTGTGGTTGCGAATGGCATAGTGGTTCTTGCTGAACAACCTCCGCTACAAGGTACACCTTGGAAGTTACAGAGTTGGAGTGATGTTCCTTCTTTAGTTCCCGATATCCCTGTTACGATCACATTTGAACAAAGCAATTTATCGGGTTCAGCAGGTTGTAATCGCTATCGTACCGCTTATGAGACTAAGAAACAAAATTTAACGATTAAACCTGAAATTGCTTCGACTTTTAAAGCTTGTCCTGAAGATATTATGCGTCAAGAAGCACTATTTTTAAGTATTTTACCTTTAGTAGAACGGTTTGATATTAATGCACAGGGAGAATTGAAATTAACCTATCGCACGAAAAAAGGGACTGGAACCCTGATTTTTACGGATGCTGAACGCCCTACTTCTTCGAGTTCTTCTAAGATGTGGCTAGATCATCAAAATATTACAAATTGGAATCAACCTAAAAATCCTATCCCACAAGCTCCTAAAGCTGAAATTGATGCTAATTTAATTAAACAGTGTCAAGAGGGTTTCCGTCGTCCGACAACACCAGAAGATAATAGTTTATCGCGCAATGGTTGGATGTTATTTGGCCCGATACAATCCTATGCGGGAACGACTTTAATTACAGCGACCAGTAATGTAGATGGGATGTGTCGTCCATTACAATATCAAGCGTTTATTTTTGTGGATGGTCAATTTGCGGGTACGCTTTCACCTCAGTTGATGGATTCTCGTACAGATGGTTCTACTGGGCCAATGTTTCTAACGGGTGAATCCAATTTCAGCGTCGAGTTTAATCGTTACTTAGAAAAAGACGCGCTTTGTTGTCCTTCGGGAGTTAGTCGCGTTTCTTATCAAATTCAGCGACAAAATAATGCACCTATAGTTGTACCGATAGAAGTGGCGACACAATCAAACTGAAACAAGATCAGTAATCGCCTGATTGATATACTGGGCTAATGTTACGCCATCGACTCCTAATTCGGTTTTGTCTTTGGCGGCTAGAATTCCTGCTTGCGCGTGCAACCATGCGGCTAAAGCAACGACATTTTTAGGAGGTTGTTTGGACTGTGTTAATAAACCTCCAATTAATCCCGTTAGTACATCGCCACTTCCACCACGAGCTAGAGCAGGTGTACTCGCTGGAATCAGCCAGACTTGTCCATCTGGATCTGCGATCGCTGTTCTGGCTCCTTTAAATAGTATAATTGCATTACTTTTTTGTGCCGCTTCAGTACAGGCTGTAATGCGATCAGAAGAGTTTAAATCTGGAAATAGTCTTTTAAATTCACCTAAATGGGGTGTAAGAATTGTTAAATTATTACGGATGCTCAGGATATTTACGCCGAGTTGGGCAAGGATATTTAAACCATCGGCATCTAAGATTAAAGGTTGTTTACTCTGTAAAACTTGTGTAACTACGTTTTGGGCATCAGTCGTTAAACCAGGGCCACAGGCGATTACAGTATATTGATCTAATGTAGGTAATTCTGCGATTGCTCCTGTTTCGGTTTCAGGACAACCAATAATCAGGGCTTCTGGTAAATGACTCGTTAGCATGAGTTTTAAGAACTGAGGAACCGCAATAGAAAGCATTCCTACACCGCTACTTCTTGCCCCTAAACCTGTTAAAATTGCCCCTCCTGCATAGCGAGAAGAACCACAAACCAAGAGTAAATGACCTTGTTTGTATTTATGTGTCACCAGAGGACGCGGTAAGGGAAGAAAGGAACGGGCAACTGAGGGGATTATCTGTTGGATGGGTGGGTTTTCTCCAAGAACAGCCCATACGTCTTGGAGAGGGATGCCAAAATCGATCCGTTCAGCACTTCCGATGTATTCTAAAGCTTGATCACAGAAAAAAGCCCGCTTCCATAAACCGAGACAGAGGGTATGAGTTGCTTTAACGGCTGTTCCTAAAACCTCTCCCGTGTCGGTGTGAATACCCGAAGGTATATCAATACTAATGACAGGTTTTTGCCATTGGTTGAGTTGATTAACGTCTTCGGCTAAGGTTCCCGTAAGCGATCGTTCTAAACCAAAACCGAATAATCCATCTATCACTAACTGACACTTTTGTAAAGCATCTATTTGTTCGGATTGAGGAATACCTAAACTTTCTGCATATTGAGCGTGTTGTAAGGTCAATTCTTTGAGTTGATGAAACGGTTTATAGAGAGAAATAGAGTACCCTTGTAAGTGTAATTCTCTGGCAACTACTAAAGCATCTCCTCCATTATGTCCAGGCCCGACTAAAATTCCCACTTCTGGACTTTGTGAAAGTGGGTAAAGTTGCTGAATTCGGGTAGCGGCTCGGTTGGCTGCTTTTTCCATTAGTGCAGCAATAGGCATCTGTGCAGCAAAAATGCGCCTTTCAATTTGAGCCATTTGGTTCGCAGAGACAACAATTGATTCTAGGACTTCTCTAAAATGAGACATAAAATAAGTTTTTGCTCCTTTAAATACTTTTTTTTATCGTAATTTGACCAATTATGATATGTTGAATTTTGTTCCCTAACCCTTAGTTCGCTTTTTGAATGATTTGATATGTTTCAAAAACTTGTTTTGCTGAAAAGGCATCAGTTATTCTACTTATTAATGTCTATTTTAGTTCTTTTTGGTCTTGTAGAATATGGAACAATAGCTCATGCTAATGGAGTATTTAATAATGAAAGTATTCGAGGAAATTATGCAGTTGTGACCTTAAATGTTGGTGGGCAATATCCGCAAGCGGGGATTAGTGTCATCAATTATGACGGAAAAGGTAAGCTATCTGGAACGAGCATTCAAAATTTACCAGGTGCTTCCATTGCTGAGAGAATTTTAACTAAAGCAGTTTTTAGTGGAACATATATAGTTAATCCAGACGGAACAGGACAAAGTGTCATTAAAATGTCCTTACCGAATGGTACAACAACTGACCATAATTTAGCGTTTGTGATTACCAAGGCAAAAGAAGATAATATTAAACAAGCTGAAAGAATTAATTTAATTCAAGAACAGTTAGACGAAAAAACGGGAGGTTTACTTAAATTAGAAGCGACTAAATTACCTGATGATGGAACATTTACCAATGCTAGTCTTAAGGGTCAATATGCCTATACTTTATCTGGTTATGGTGGACGAGTTTCGCAGTTAGGCTTAGGTATTATGTCTTATAATGGACAGGGTAGTTTTTCTGGCAAAGCAATTGTTAATCTTCCAGGAGAAACAACAGGAAAAAGAATTTTTGTAACTGCGCCGTTTGTTCGTCCCTATAATATTAATGCAGATGGTACTGGAATTGCTACCCCTCCTGGGGAAAGTGATATTTTGTTTATTATTACCGAGGCTCAAGTTGATAACGGAATTAAAGTAGGGCAATCAGCTTTTTTTATTGTCAATCAAATTAATCCAATTACGGGTAATCTTTTGACTGGTGAAATGACCAAATTACCGAATTAATAATGTTTATACTGAGCTAATTGAGTAATAATTTTTCTCGTTAGCTCTTGATTTTGAGCAAACATGGATTATACATACTGGTTATCTAAAGTTAAAACTTTTGTTTCAGGTATCATCGCCATCAAATTAGACGTTTGAGGATTTGTGCTGAAATTTATACTTGATTTAGGATTCGTCTTGGTCTAATAATACCAATTATTGAAAAA
>NZ_BLJI01000051.1 GCF_017312365.1 Chroococcus sp. FPU101 | reverse complement strand
AATAAAAGTGGATATAGCCACGCTGACGTGACCAGAATTGGGACGAGCTTACAACTCAACCCCCACAAATTTATAAAAAACTACTTCTATCCTAGCGAATGATGCACTTTTTAACAAATGTTCTCTTAATGTTTCCTTGCTTGCCGAGTGCGATTTGAGGCAGCAAGGGAATTGAGCATTTTAGAGATGTTAGTTACCTAGTGCCACATCGAACGATGGACGGCAAGACATTTTATGGTAAAGGGGTTGAACTGGTCATTTAAATAAAAGCTCGTCCCGACTCAATCGATGAAAACAAAGGAGTCGGACAGTGAAACCAAAACGAAACGGTCAAAACTATCAGGAGCTAATTGCTTCCACAACCTCCAGATGCCCTCTTAACTTGGGCAGTTGGGGGTGAAGCATGAATAACTGGAAACGCTTCACCCGCCTTTCTTGCCCCGTCTGTGATGGTGCGAGAAAAGACTGTCGGCAAAATCTTCAAAGCGGCTTGATACACTGCCGTCATACCGAAGCTAACCCGATTGATTATATTTTCCGAGGGCTTGATAATCTAGGCTTTGGTTTGTGGGCAGAGCAAGCTGATGCGTTCTCATGGAGTCAAGCCAAGCGTTCTGAATGGAAACAGCAACGAGAACAAGAAAAACAAGCGATCTCACAACGCTATCAGCGATCGCTGTCTTTAAAAGAGAGAGATAAAGAAATCCGTAAAATCTTAAAACAATTAACTTTATCAGACTCCCACAGAGAACAGCTTAAAAATCGTGGCTTTACTGATTCTCAGATAGAAGCGGCTAATTATCGAAGTGTTACCCAGTGGCAAAAGTTAGACTTTTCTGTCTCGAATCGATTAGCAGGAACGAATAAGCGCGGGTTAGGGTTAATCACTCCGAATGGTGGAATTCTAATCCCGATTCCCGACGTTAACGGCTTGTATGTCGGTTTTCAACTTAGAAAGGATAACCTAGACGACGGTAATAAATATATTTGGTTGTCAAACGAAGCTAAATCAACCAAGTTACCAAACGGTGAATTACCTATCGCTGTTTATAAACCGTCTCAAGTGTCTGATGATGGCATTGTAGGATTAACGGAAGGTACGGGCTTCAAACCTTATTTAACCAGTCTAAGATTAGGAATTCCTGTTATCGGTGCTGCGGGAGGGAATTTTGCCAGTAGTTCAGCAATTTTTAAGGAGTCTTTAGAACAATTGGGAGCCAAACGGGTTATTTTATTTCCCGATGGCGGTAGTTTTCAAAATAATAACGTTTTAAGCCAGTACATTAAAGTTTTTGACCTACTTAAATCATGGAATTATCAGATTGATGTCGCATGGTGGGAACAACTTCAAAAATCTGATGGCGATATTGATGAGATAAGTAACGACAAGTTAAAGGCGATCGCTTATTTATCAGTTGACGAATTTTTAGCTTTTTCACCCAATCAAAAACCTACACAAGATAAATTAATTTCTAAAAATCGATGGACATTTAAGAAGCTTGTTTCCCAACTTACAGAGAAGGCAAATCGAATTAAGCCCGTAGGATTTGGAAAAACGGAACCAACAGAACTCTTACCCATCGAATCGAAAAAATATCAAAAATGCGATCGCCTTCAGACTTGGCTCGATTCCGAAGCAAAAAATCTTCTTGACGTTAGTGGAACGGGTTTGGGTAAATCCTTTGACGCGGGCCGCTTAACTGTCGATCTATTCGATGGCGAAATTGATCGAATAATTTATGTAACCAATGACCCCAGGAATGTTACCACTCCTTCCTTGAAAGACTGGCCTGTTGTTCAGGGAAGGCACAACGGGCTAACGAGAAGCAATTTAGGAGAAATCAGACGGCGTAAAAACAATGATCAACCTTTAATAGTTGAACCTAATTGTTACCGTCCCAAAACCTTAGCCGTGCTGGCCAGTAAGAATATTAAGGACGCATCCGATCAATCTGTCGTCTGTCGCGGTTGTCTTCAATTTGAGTTATGTTCAATGGGCAAAACTTATGATTACATCCATCAAAGACGGGAACTTTTAAAAAATGAGGATCGGCTAGTAATACATCCTTCTAGCTTAAGTGATTCAATTGATAGTGACTATAGTCGTACTTTAATTTTTTGGGAAGAAAGCGAGAACAGTTTCAATACCACTAAAACGGTTAAAGTCACGGAAGAAGACGTAAACGCAGTGATTGTAGCCGTCTCGGAAGACTTAGAACTAGCAGCTAAGATTAACCCGTTCTTAAATCGGCTTAAAAAATTATTCAAGAAAAAACAACCTAGATTTGGCTGGTCAGGAAAACAATTAAAAGACGAACTAAAATTGCTTTTACCTAGCGATCTTGACTATAATTCCCTAGCAGGTTGGCTCAGAAACGACCTAGAAAAACTATTAGATCCTGTTAATGAATACGGCGAAAAAATCGCCGATCTACCGCGTCAAGTCAGAAACAAATTTTCAGTTAAAGACGATGATTTAGCCGACGTTGTAAAGCAAGAAGTTATTAAAGATTGGCTTTTCCACTGTCTTGATGCCCTTGACGGTCGCGGCTACCTCAATATGGCTAATGGCGAGTTAACCATCTCTTACCCAGACGAACGATTAACGGCGATCGCGCATTCAGCCTATAAAAACATTTTCCTATCGGCTACTGAGTTTCCTAAAAACTTAGAAGCCCGTCTAGGCGAATCGGTAGAGGTAATCGAGTGTGAATCACCAGAAATCAACAATATTACTTACACTCAGGTCATTGACTTAGGAAAACTAGGCCAACAGCGCGGTAAGCGACAGGTTGAGAGAGTTAAGGCGATCATCGACTATATTAGAGAAACCAAGGGTAAAGAGAATGTCGCTGTAATTAGCCCAAAAAGGCATTCCTCTGACGATCCAGACGCGCTAAACCATTTTGTACACTCTCAAGGGACGAACGCCGTAGAAGGCAAATCTACCCTAATTGTTGATGGGCTACCGATGCCTAATCTTGAAGCGATCAAACATAATTTTGCAGTAATTATGGGTAAAGATCCCGATGAAGATACAGATAGTTTTAGCCGCTACTACCAGCATCGAGTCAATTCTTTAGTGAAACAAGAGATCGGACGGCTACGGGCTAGCCGTTATCCTAAACGCCAGTTTGAGGTTATTGTTCTCTCGAATCATGACCTCTCTTGGCTAGGTGAAGTCAATCAAGTTAAAGCTAAAGAAATTACACCCGATGCTGAAACTAAGAACCAACGTACTATACGCTTAATCCGTGAAGCCGTCACCCAGTTAACCAGTGAAGGAAAGAAAGTTACACAAACGGCTGTAAGCTTTTTAACGGGCTACTCTCAGCAACATATCTCGCGGTTTAAAAAATTACTCATTTTGCTTATAGAGTCCTTTAAAGTAAAATGTGTAAAAAATTCCAGTGGAGATGAGCCACCAAAAAGTAATACTTCCGAACTGGAATATTTGGGCAAAACTTTCCTACCACTGGCAGAAAATGACCAACTTTTAGAGGAATTTGGAAGCCTTTTAAGTATATATTCTCAATCAGACTGGCTGATTTTATGGGAATTTATTCCAGATGAGACGAGGGTTAACTTACTAACTCAGATTTTCGCACTCTGTGAGGTGTTGTCATGAAAACAATTAAAATTGTTTTCTTTTTTAACAAATTGGCTAACTAAAGAAGAGCGTCTGGGCCAAGTGTGCTGAACGGTTAAAGTTAAACTAAAGATGTACTTTCTTCCCTAGAAGCGAAAGAGTATTATGGATGAATCTACTCAAAAACAGCCAAAAATACGTCTCTTCTATGATTGGTTAATTCAAAAATACGATAATCGCTTGGCTTACAATGAACGAACCGAAACCGTAGAACTTGATGGCGAAGTTTTCGACTATTCTGATATTGCTAATGATGCTCGACTTGAATCGGGAATTGTCATTGGAAAACAACGAGCGCAAGAATTAGTCCGTTATCTAGCCAAACAAAAAAGTTATGAGCCGCCAAAGAAAATTACTTTTTTCTCTGTGCGTAAGCCAACCATTTTGAAGGCGATTAAAAAAGAACCCTGGTTATGTCCGCACGGTTTAATTCCTTATGAATGGCAGAACTGGAATCGAGAATTAGAAACGGAAACAATGTTAAGTGATAATTTCAAACGTCAAGTGATGTTGTGTATGTCGTCTTTGAGTGAGATGACCATTATTAAAACCCCTAGCGTGGGTAGCTACCGATTAAAGCATTTAATTGAAAACGACATGGGAGAGTACATTTCTAATGGAGCTTTGCTCGTCGCTGTGATTGCACGCTCGATCCCCTACAAGCCTTATCCATCTTCACCGAATGCGGCGATCGCTATCTCAAAAAATGATCAAAGACGACTACAAAAAAAACGTCACCGATTTTAAGGATAAAGATGCAAGGCGTACCGACTCAAAGTAATCCGAAATCGTCTCACAAGAGAAGAAAATTAGACTCAAACTCTATCTAAAAGCAGGGTCAGAATCGGGTTGGATTAAAAGGTGTTCGATTGAAGACAAAGACCCACACCAACCCAATTCCTAAACCTCGACACTGCTGAGTCTGGACAGATAATTAACTACTTTGTTTTTCTCAAATAACCAGCCTCATCAGGCAAGGTTTCCCTAGCTTTTGTACCTAAATTTGACCCGAACATATTCTTTATCTGGGTCAGTCAAAAGTCTTTCTTACAGTAACAGTCGCTCCGAACTCTTCTAATTGCTTTTTCATCCCCTGTGCTTCATCTAAGCTCTTGACTTTCATCAACAACGTCGGAGCCGATTCTACTAAATCCTTAGCCTCCTTAAGTCCTAAATTAGTCAAGTCACGAGTGAGCTTGAGAACTTTAATCCTATCAGAACCGAGCGAGTCAAGGAACACCTCAAAAGACTGTGGTAAGCCTACACTTTCCGAATTTGATGTTGGCTTAGGATCTGAACTCGATGTTGGCTCATCCTTAATTTCCTTTTCAGGTAAATTAAATAACGTCCGATCTCCCGACCTAGACAAAAACCCATCTAACCGCTTGTAAATAACATTCTTATCTAATTCCCCTCTCTCCATCATCTCTAACACTAAAGCACCTAAGAGAATTTTTTGTCTCGTATCTTCTTTACGCTTCTGTGTTGCTTCAGTCGCCTTAATCTTTTGAATCTGAGCCTTAAGTTCCTCTTGCTTCTTTAACAACTGTTCTAATCGCTTATTCATTACTCAATCTTTCAAAGCCTTGATAGAACCATCTTAGCTCTTCCCCCAACTTACTGCCTACGTTCAAAACCTAGAAGTGTTACACTAAGCTTATCGTCTGCTTTCCATTACGCAGTAATGGCGCAGTAATGGCGCACTTATACGTTATTTGTCAACAAGTTTTGACCTTCGCTAACGCTCAGACAAAACTTGGACAAATAACGCCATGCGTCAAAGGGGGTACCCCCCTCTGAACACCCCCTCGATAGATTCCAAAAACTTCTGACTTATTTTCAATCTCATCGCTTCGTAATGATCTATTTTTTGGGCAGATGGGAAAGAAGTTAATCACACCTTGTTACTCTCATTTCATTCGATGGCCATCTATCACGCCTCAGCCAAAATTATCTCCCGTAGTGGTGGCAAAAGTATTCTTGCTGCTGCTGCTTATCGTGCTGGTGATAAATTAACTGATCAACGGTTGGGGACTCGTTTTGATTACACCAAAAAACAAGGGGTAGACTCGACAATAATTTTGGCTCCAGAAAACGCTCCTGATTGGGTGAGGAACCGTGAGAAGTTATGGAATACTGTCGAAGCAGCCGAGAACCGAAAAGACTCCCAGCTTGCTCGTGAATTTAATATCGCTCTACCTGTTGAACTCAAGAAAGAGCAGATGAAAGATTTGGCTTTAGAGTATGTGCAGGAACAATTTGTTAATCGGGGCATGATCGCCGATGTGGCTTTTCATGACCTGAACAGTGATAATCCTCATTTTCATGTGCTGCTCACCATGAGAGACATTAGCGAACAGGGCTTTAGTTTGAAGAAAAATCGAGACTGGAATTCAACCGAGCTATTAGTAGAGCAGAGAGAAGCATGGGCTAATCACGTTAATGCGGCTCTTAAAAATCTTGGGCTAGTTGAGGAGAAGATCGACCATCGTACTTTAGTCGCTCAAGGGATTACAGACCGTATCGCTCAAGTCCACTTAGGGCCAGAACTACACCGCATGAGAGAACAATCTATTCTTCAGGGAAATCTACAAGAATTTAGAGACAAATACCAGATTGGGGATTTGTACGAGACGATCAACGAGATCAATCTTGAACTAGCTTCTAGCAACGCTGCAAATGAGGAACTTAATGAGTTAATTGCCATTGAAATTGAGGCAGGAGAAGAAATTAAGCAGCAAATAACTTCTTTCCCATCTGCCCAAAATAAATCTATTTTTCCAACCGATACAGACCGTGAACGAGAAAGCAGTTCGGAACCCATTAATTCAACCATCTCTTTGCTCCAAGATTTCCTCAGATTCCAACTCACCACTGAATACGAAGGCGATTTCTACACTTTGAAGTATCGCAGAGATGAAAACTCGACTACTATTACCCTTCAATCAGCTTCTACAGGAGAAAAGCTGTTTCAAGCCACTGAGTCTGATCTTTTATGGATGGTTGAATTAAACAGCCTTAGTCAAGTAGATTTTGAAAGGTTCTCGCTGATTCGTTCGGCTCTTGAGAAAGAAAATCAGATCAATCGTCGCCTCTACCTTGAATTGAAAGAGTCGGTCATTGCTGACTTAGAAGAGGATCACTATGAAATGACTCCTGAATTAATCGATCTCAATATCGCCTACCAATTGTTCTCTGAAGATGATTTACCATCTTTGGAAAGCTATCGTATCCTGATGCAATCAGATCATGCTCTTGAGCTAGAGTTACCGAAAAGCATCAATTACTGTCAGAATCTTCACCAAAATGTTTTAGAGATGAGATCTCAACTTGAACTCTCTGATTCAATTGAGCTTGAATGAACTCTGAACTTGCATCAAATTCCCTTTTTGTAGTTGATAATATTTTTTTTGTAGTATTTTTGTCAAATTACAATGACCCAAATATCTGCCAAAACCCTGACCAGATCAAGCTTTCAGGCTACAGCTTTCAGGCTCCCCTTCAAAACCCTGCAAATTCCTGCAAATTCCTGCAAATTCCTGCACCTGCAACAAAAAAACTTTCATTCCCTTCAACTAGATGAATTTTCTTCTCAAAATTGACAGTCTGAAACCCTTGCCCGATCAAGCTTTCAGGCTCCCCTTCAAAACCCTTCAAAACCCTTCAAAATCCTGCAAAATCCTTCAGGCCTTTTTCCAAGTAGTAAAAATAAACTATAGCATACTACAAAGTTGAATAACTAGATAATCGAAGGTAAAAAAAGTAGACGAATTTTGCAATCGCGAACTCAAGATCTTTCTATCTATTTTTCTTCCCATCTGCCCAAAAAAGGGCTGAAAGAATAGTACAAAAGAATTGCTTGCCCTTGGTTGCACGAACCTTATATTTTCGCCGACAGCCATAATTTTAAGCCACATAGGGCAACGAGAAAAGTCAATACAGAAATCCGTAAATGTGTTAATCTGTAAATACGATTAATCGTCAAATCGTAAAGAAACCCCATGATCATCTCCGTCCAGAATCAAAAAGGCGGTGTGGGCAAGACGACCCTAACCATTCACATCTCTCATGTACTGGCAAGAAAGGGAAAACGGGTGTTACTTATCGACTCAGACCCTCAAGGATCGGCAAGAGATTGGGCAGCCGCTAGAGCAACACCTCCTCCGTTTAACGTCATCGGTCTAGATCGCCCCACCATTCATCGAGACTTACCCAAACTCGCCTCGGATTACGACCATGTAGTGATCGACGGGCCACCGAGAGTTAGTGAACTAGCCAGATCGGGGATTATTGCCGCCGATTTAGTGGTCATTCCCGTTCAACCTTCTCCCTACGATGTCTGGGCAGCACAGGAAGTTATCAATCTCATCAAAGAAGCTTCTATATTTAAAGAAAATCTGAAAACTGTATTTGTAATTAATCGTAAAATCGTAAATACAGCGATTGGGCGAGATGTGAGAGAAGCCCTCTCACAGTTTGGCTTTCCGATTGCTGCTAAGTCTATCTGTCAACGAGTAGCCTTTGCTGAATCAGCAGCCACAGGAGAAACCGTTTTGGAAACCGACCCGAAGGGACAGGCCGCTCTTGAGATCGAAACGTTAGTCGAGGAGTTATTAACCTATGTCCGCTAAAAGAGTTCCCATCACCCCCAAGCCCGTCACCCCAGAAGCCAACATTGAGGATTGGATATCCACTCGTAGCACACCCCCTGAACCAATTAAAGAAGTTTCCCCCACTAAAATGAAACGGTTGACGATCGATGTATCCGAAAATCTCCATCGGGCGATCAAGCTGAAATCGGTTGAGCAGGGCATACCGATGGCAGATTTAGTTAGGGATTTGTTGGAGCAACATTTTTTGTAAAAGCGTAAATGTAATTTTCTGTAAATACAGAAAGATGCGGGGGAAAATGCTATTTTTTCTTTTGAGTAAATTCTTTGTATTTATTGCCATCGTAACAATAAATTTCATTAATATTAAATTGGCGATCACTCACCTGAAGGCAAGGCATATTATTCAACCATTGTTTTGTTGGTTGGAGCGTTGCGAATTGAGTTAATCCTAATGCTAATATTTGTTGATAAGTTGATTTCTTAGGAATGTACACCCCATTGAAGCAAACCCAGCGATCAATTCCAATCGCACAAGCAGAAACGTATGGAATCATTTGTTGAGAAATAATATAAAGGGGCAGCGATTGGTTAGGTAAATCTACTTTATTAATTAAATACTGACCTGGAGGCTTTGTATCACTATCGCCATTAAAAAAGGTTTTGACTTTCAAAATTTCTCCTACGTTGACTGGACTAGAATTATCAACAGTTTCAGAGAACTTAAAAGTATCAAGAAGTGATTGGAAAACTTGCTCATTTGGTATAGCAGACGGAACATAACGTCCTGAAGGTGTTGGTTGGTATTCAGCTTCAGTCCATATAGTAATTAAATTTTTCTGGTCTGGTGTGGCAAAAGAAATTTGAATTTCGTGTTGAAGCGTCTCTACAAGATAAACGATTGCTTCCTGTCCAGAGATTGTTGTCCTTCCTAGAAGTTCAATCGGCCCACGTATTCTAATCGCATCCATCAAATCGGCTCTATGTTTAAAGTGTCCTGATTGAGCAAAGATAGAAATACTTGGCCAAAGAGAATCTTCATGTAGTCCTTTAAGTTTGGGAATATTTTCAAAACCCACTTTCTTAATACATTCAGTAAAGCTATAACTAGCTGGATCGATCACCATTACTTCTGTGCTTGAATCGGGCTTGATGGCTTTATAATTGGCAGGAAGTTGGAAAGAAAAACCTAACTTTTGATGCTCAAATGTTCTCGTCTCCTGACTCGGTGCAGTTACTCCCTGATAGGGACATGGGTCTGGTTGAGCTTGGGCAACAGATAGACCAGTCATGTTACTCGATAACAAGAATGATAGACCGAACAAAATTCTCGTTTTCTTGATCAATAATGATTGTTGCTGATTTTTTAAAATCTTCATCTTGCTCGCCAGTTTACTAAATCGCTTTAAGAATCAATCCAAGGTCAAAAAATGGAGTTATTAAGACTCGCTCAATTCATCTTAATTAGAAGTTAAGCGAAAATCGACTAACCCTTGAATCGTCATAATATTAGCTTGTGGATTATTGTTCATCTTCATCCTCATCCGTCGCTCAAGTTGAAAATTCATCGTCAGATTGCTTGGCATCACTTGATTCAAGTTTAAGGTCGCTGCTCCTTGACCTTTAGCATGATGAGACTCTAAATAAAGAACAAAAGGTGATGGCGTGTTCGGCTTCTCTGTTACTTGAATTGACTGAGGTTTTGCTTGCTCTTGAGTTGTCAAAGCAATTTTGACCTGATTTGCAGTGCGACTCACTAACTTGTAGGTACTAATTTGAGTTAGGTTAATCCGATCAACTTTAAGCGGTTGAGTCACTTGCCATTTTCCCCCCACGCCTATCGGTTCAGACGGCAAAGGAATTAACGATTGAACGAGCAAGCTAGAAACGAATTCAAAAGCACTTTTTGTATTGTCATCGAGAGTCTTGTTCGAGATAAACGGATTGCCATTTTTTCTTCTCCCCTGTCGGTCAACGATAATCGTTCCTCGATAGCCAGCCAACTCTCGATTCTCTTGAGGCGGTTGACCAGGTATTGGGCTAATCTGAGCTTGTGAGTAGATAAATTCAAGGTGAATATTTCCATTCGGCTCGATTTTTGTGACCTTAGTCTGAATTGTCATCTCTACATCGGACAATCTAGCATCAGGAATGGGTTGGCCGTTCATAGCCGATTTGAACTCAGGATTCACCTTGACCTTGATGGTTTGTTGACTATTCTCAGAAGGATTAAAAGATAACTTTTGTCGGGGAGCTTGACCTGCACTTAACAGTTTGACTTGAGGAGAAGGGGTAGAGGCAGGTTTTTTAGCATTTGGCGTTTGAGCGAAGACGGGTAACTTAGCCTGACTTTCTAACCAAGAGAGGCTGAGGGGAAATCTAAGCAGTAAAAAGGCGAGTGAGCCAGTTAAGAGAATCCAGTTCATTAAGGCTTTTCAACCTGATGCTTCAAATTAATTTAGGTTATAACTGATCGTCTATTTATTAACAACTTTAGGGCTTGAAAAATGGGAGAGTCGGTAGGTAAATTTTTCTTCAATGTAAATTTATGTAAACACGACGAATCGTAAATACGGAAATAATGAAAGCTTATCAGTGGAACGAGAAGATCAGGGTTACAACCATCTCATTGAAGTCAACCCCCTATAAGATATTTAAAACTATACAGGTGTATTAGCCTCAGCTAACGAAACCTCGCCCTTGTAGCGTCTATTCAACGAAAACAGACTATCGTAGAATGAAGGAAAAAGGCGCAAAAATTTCCCATGAAAGTCAACGGCAACGGACAAGCTAAAGTCTTAACCGCTAGTGAATTAGAACGGTTATTTAAAGAAGGATTCACTTCAGAACGCGCTCGTGCGCTCTTTGCCATCTGTTTGTTTACGGGTTGTCGGATTTCGGAGGCGTTGGCACTGTTAGTCACGGATGTTCGCAACAATACCATTACTTTTCGTAAGTCTACCACCAAAGGGAAGCTGAAAACTCGTCAAGTCGTCATCACACCCGCTTTTGCTCTGATTTTACAGCAATATCAACCGCCTAATGATGGGGCGTTATTTCCAGGAATGCACGGTAGGGGTCATCTAAGTCGATTTATGGCGGATAAATTGTTAAAAGACGCTTGCCGACGCATCGGTGTTGAGGGGGTGAGTACCCATAGCTTCAGACGGACGGCACTAACTCAAATGCACAATGCGGGGATTCCTTTACGACATATTCAAGAGATTTCGGGCCATAATGATTTAGGGACGTTACAACGTTATTTAGAAGTTTCAGCCGAGGAGAAACAGAAAGCCGTTTCAGTCATTGGGTGGTGAAAAGATGTTAAAAGAGAAACTAGAAATCTGGTTTAACAAACGCAACCCTCAATAGATTACTTGTTTCTAGTTCGACAAAAAACAAAAAACTTTCATCTAATGACACTTATGATTAACCGTGAACAGTTAAAAATTGAAATTGACTCAGTAGATGAGGGACATCTTGAAGTCTTGCATCGCATCATTCTGGCATTCCAGCAACCTTTACCAACTTCTATACCGAGTGAAAAACCAAGCAAAATTAATCCTTTAAAAGACAGTGTGATCTTTGAGCATGATTTAATTTCCCCGATAGATGAAGAGTGGGATGCCGAACAGTGATCATTCTCGATACCCATGCCTGGATCTGGTGGATAAACGAGTCCACAAATCTCTCATCAAACGCTTCTAGGAGCATTAGTGAAACTGACCTTATTGGCATTCCTGCAATCTGTTGTTGGGAATTGGCTATGCTTGTCGCCAAAGGGCGAATTGGACTATCAATAGATGTGCAAGTCTGGATAGATGTGGCCCTTCAACGTCCCAAGGTCAAATTACTTCCCTTAACTCCTGAGATCTCCGTACTTTCAACCCGATTACCAGGAGACTTTCATGGCGATCCATCTGACCGTCTAATCGTCGCCAGTTGCTTAGTCTATAAAGCATCATTAGTCTCGAAAGATGAAAAAATCAAAAACTGGCAATACATACAGGTAATTTGGTAACTGTTCCTAGCCTTTTTTGAAAACAGCACCATTAGTCTCAAAATTGGACAATTATGGGAAAAACTGATGTTCTATAGCCATAAAACACATTTAATTAAGACAAGGTTCCACTTCTTAAAATGAAAATTGAAAGAGTGCTGGAAGACTTGCAAGCCGATTAGCGATTCCTTGAGGTGTCAGCACAAATGAGAAACAGAAAGTCGTTTCGATGATTGGGTTGTAGAAGGTAATCATGGCTTTTTAAAGAATAATTGCCTAAAATTATTTCTAAATTTCAACCTTACTTTAACTTGAGAGATAGCTAAGGGAAAACTGATGAAATCTAAAATAGTTATTAATACGATTGGCTCGTTAGGTGATCTCTACCCTTACTTAGCAATCTCAAAAGAATTAAAACAACGAGGCTACAACCCCATCATAGCGGCTCAAGAAAGTCTTCGAGAGTTTGTCGAGCCAGAAGGAATCGAGTTTAGAGCAATCAGACCCGACGTAGAACAATACTTTTCCCGCACTGAGCTAGTAGAAAGGACGTTTCGGCCTGATGGAATTAAATTTCTTTTCTCTGAGGTACTATTACCTCATCTTCAAGATAGCTACAATGATTTAGGGGAAATTTGTCAAGATGCAAGACTACTGATTTCCCATCCGATTGCCTTCGCTGCCCCACTTGTTGCTCAAAAAACAAGAATTCCTTGGATTTCAACCGCTTTAGCTCCAGCTAGTTTTTTTTCGGCTCATGACCTACCTATCTTCAATCCCAAACTCAACTTGCAGGGTTTCCCTTTATGGTTTAAACGATTATTCATTCAGTTTTCTAAATTTTCGTTCTATTCAACGAGTCATCCGATTCAAAAACTGAGAAAAGAATTAGGATTACCGCCTGCGAAAGATCCATTTTTTGACGACCAAAATTCTCCTGACTTGATTTTAGGTTTATTTTCTCCTTTGCTTGCCCCACCACAGCCTGATTGGCCAGCACAAGCTAGATTAACGGGGTTTTCGTATTTTGAGCCGATTGATTATAAGCTACCTGACGAGTTAAGGGAATTTTTAAAGAAAGGAACAGCACCTTTGATCTTCACTCTGGGTTCATCGGCAGTCGAAGTCGGGAAAACTTTTTACTCTGAGAGTGCAATGGCGGCTAAGAAATTAGGAGAGAGGGCTGTACTACTAACAGGTAGAAATCTGGGAAACAAACCTAGCGATTTACTGGATGACACAATTATCGCGGTTGATTATGCGCCGCACTTTCTTCTGTTTCCATTTGGTAAAGCGATCGTTCATCAGGGAGGAATCGGGACAACGGCTCAAGCTCTCAAAGCTGGTAAACCGATGCTCGTTGTTCCGTTTGGAGCCGACCAGTTCGATAATGCAGCGAGAGTTGAACGATTAGGTGTGGGCAAGACCTTATTTTTAAAGCATTATCAAACTCAAGAAATCGTTCTAACGTTAACCAAAATCCTGAATAATCATCAATTGTTGAAACAAGCTAGTACAGTTGGAGCGCAAATTCAACAAGAAAACGGTGTTGCTCAATCCTGTGTAAGTATTGAAAAGTTCTTAAGTAACCTTGAATTAAAACACTTAAGATAAATAGAATTATTTTTGGGCATAAACTGTAAAAACGCCTAATTTCTCGAAATACGGTTCTTGTCGGATGGTAATTCTAAATCCCTTTTGAATTAAAAAATTTTTGATGAACTCTACTCGATTATCGAGATCATGAACTTCGACAACTACTTGACGAATTAAATTCCAGTGTTTTAGGTCAATTCCCTGTAAAACATCTAATTCACTTTTCTCAACATCAATTTTCAGTAAATCAATTCGCTCAACCTGATAATCATCGATTACTTTTGAAAGAGGCTTGATTGAACTAACAACAACTTCGCTTTCTAACCTTTTATTGATTAATTGTTTAAGTAAATACGTGGTGAAGTAACTAGGCAAATAAGTTAGTAAATTCCAGGGGAAGGGTGCCTCTTTTAAAGATTCTTTAGCCAGACTATAATAATGTTGTCGCTCAACTTCGAGTTCTTCAATATAGCGGGTTGATAAAGCTGTAGCTTTGGGGAAATAAGTAAACTCTAGCTCTTGTTCAATTTCCCCTAAACCAAAGGGAAATAAAAAAAATGGATGAGGCAAAAGTGTTTTTAAATTGGTTTCTAAATAATTGTAAATCTCAGGAATCGGTTCAAAGACATACAATTGACAGTTTCCCTGACATTGCTGACTAGCCAGAAGGCTAAATAAACCGATATTTGCTCCTACATCGAAGATGACATTTTCAGGCTGATAAACCAGTCCTCCATCAAAATAACTCTGTACTTGTTGATAGAGCGTTATCGCCTCATCTTTATTGGGACAAACAACTGACATTTTAGGGTTGAGTTTAATCAAATTTTGTTTCATTGAGCCAATTTTCAGGATTTTTCTCTTTAATCAAGGCTTACTCTTAACTAATTCTTTTTGAAAAAAGGTAAAATTTTGTCAATTTACCGATGAGAGTTAAGCCGTCAAATTGAGGCATCACTTGTGTCAATTAAAAATTAAATTAATCATAACCAATCTCTATTAAACTAGCCAAACTTGACGAAATCAATCAAACCATTCATAGCCGCAAGTTGAGCTTGACGTACCGTACCTATGTAGTCTGTGTCGGGAACTAAGTCGTCGCTTACTATGCGTTGGCCGTTGGCTCAGTCGAACGGGAAATCGCCACTAGCTTGATTAAAAGGAATATGCCTAATCCGATTCCCGTGATGATTTTAGCCCGTTTGGCCGTCGATTGTTCTTGGAAAGGGAAAGGAATTGGGAGAGGCCTGTTACGAGATGCCATTTTACGCACTTCAAAAGCTAGTCACTTGGCAGGCATCAAAGCAATTCTTGTTCATGCTCTATCGGTATCGGAAGAAGCTAAAACTTTTTACCTTAAGGCTGGTTTTAAAGCGTCACCCATTGAGCCGTTGACACTTATGATTTCTCTCAAAGAAGTCAAAGTTGTTTTTGAAAATCTTGAATAATCATATTGTATTAGGGATAAACGTGCTGAAGTTTTCCTCTGTTGAAATAATGGAAGGTAGAAACCTTACCGCAAGGCGGAAAGAATCGTTCATACTTGAGTAAGAGTAGGAAGAAGACAGTACAGTAGGGATGCAGCATGAAAATTGTGGGTTTGAAAAAAGCTAGAAATGAGGTTAGTCCAAAAAAGGCTGTCCATACCCAAAATATTAATGAGCAAATAGAAGCTACACCAGCCGAGCAGAAAAAAGATGATAACACCCCTCAGCACAAGGCTGAGAAACAAAGAGAGATTTATGGATTTACAGCACTCACCTCTGTGTTATACGCAATTGCCATGATGACTGGTCTTCTACCTAGTGGCGGTCTGCTTGTATTTTCTTTACTTCTGTGGTTCTCTTCTGAAAAAATTAGTGAATCTGTCAGATTGTTGGGACAATATACTCAACTTGAAGCCTCAAGAAGAATCGGAGAAACTCTTAAACTTGCTTTTGCTCAACCTAAAACAACAATCTACTCAGCTTTAGAAGATCGAAGATTACAAATTGACCAAACTATTATTGATTACTTATTAAATTTACCTAATGGAAAGACTTTTGCTATTTCAATAAGAACAATCCTTCCTCCTAAATATGAGAAGTCCTCGATTAGAGTTTATTTTGACTCAACTAAAAATCAACTAACTTATCGAAAAGGACATAACGGTAGACGGTATTTCCAGTTTAATCCCGTTCAAAATCTACAAAATGGAACGGATTGGCTGTTTAAAAACTACCGAGAACTGTTTACTCAACCAGCCATCAAAATTCTCGTCATGGCAAATCCCATCGAGATCAATACTTCAATTGCCAATTCTCCAGTACAATCAATTAATTCTGACGATTATCTGTGCATCGAGGAAGTCTATGTGGTTGAGGAGGCAAAATTGATTACTTTAATTGAAGCTCTTAATCAATAGAAAAACTGTTTAAAGTTGCTCTATGATATGAAGTTAGATACT
>NZ_BLJI01000050.1 GCF_017312365.1 Chroococcus sp. FPU101 | reverse complement strand
ACAAAACGACAAAACCCCGCAGCAACGGTACACTCACAGAAAAGGTAAGTTATGCCGTCGTTATTTAACAGAAGAAATTACTTCAGAAATGGTAGCCAGAGACGACGGGGGCTGGTTTAGTCAACTAACCCTACATTATTATCTAACAATGGGCAAGCCGTTTCTAACACAAAGAGAGCAGAAAAAGGTCAAGAGTTTAGCTTCTAAGAATGGTGGTTTTGTCTTTAAGCCTGATGTCAATAAAATCGCTTTAACTCCAAAAATCAAAGTTTTAGAGTTTTTACAAATTGAACGGTTTTTCAATCCTGAAAGCCTTCACGATAACGATTCTCTAGCCGATTGGTTCAAAAATATTATTGTTCCACACGCTCATGCCATCAAGACTGTTTTGGGCTTAACGATTAACCCAGAAAAAGATTCTCCTGTGGCCGTCGCACAAAGGCTATTAGGGCGACTGGGATTAAAACTTACCTGTATCGGTCGTAAGGGGAGTCGAGGCAACCGAAAACGGGTTTACCAATTACTAGACCCCAATCTTGACGGACGGAACGAGATTTTGAGCCGTTGGCACGAACGAGATTCATTGAGCGTGTCCACCCTCTCTAATAATAGTTATTTATGGGAAGAGGTGGCCGTATGAGGAATCCGATTCGACTCTTTCCCTTTAAGGCACTCACTAAAATGAAAGAAGCGAAAAGACAAAAATTGCTACCTCGAAAGGGGGGAAAGAAAGCCAATGAAAATCTGGACAGAAATTAAGCGAGTTACTAAAAAACCTAATTTTCAACAGATGTCCATTTTACAGCTAAAAGCCTTGGCTTATCAGCATTTAGGGCAAGAGTTAATTAAAGACTATGCCGATTTCGCGGATTCGGCTCAGTTTTACTCATTAGATGATATGCCGACTGAAGCGATCAACGCTTTTCCTCATCTCTCTAATGCCCCTATAAAAACCAGATACGCCTTCTGTACCGCCGCCTGGTTTGATTACAACTATGAATATCGCATCAGACAAATTGCCACTTCAAAAAGCATCCCTTATTTTGTTCTCTTAAAAAGTTTGCTACTTGCAGAGCTTGATCTTGAAGAGGAATACGAAGATTAGCTGGACAAAAAATCAAGACTTTTTGTACCCCTCTCTTCACCTCAATTTAGCCCAAAAATCGCTTTTATCACTAATCGGTCAGGATTCGGTCAGTATTTGGTCACTAATCGGTCACTTAAGACTGACTCGTTTTCTGAAAATAGCTGCTTGACGGCTGTTTAGTCACTAATCAGTCAGTATTTGGTCAGTATTTGGTCACTAATCGGTCACAATTGAGTCCCTTTTAAGGCTCGCGATACCGCTAAGGAACTTTTGAAAAATTGACCTTTTTCCCTTTGTACAAGATTATTACAGTATCTTCAAGAAGTTCGAGCCGAACGGCTGTGTGAAGGCGATGAGACTAAAGGGTTACAGAGTATTGAGGATAATATCACTAAAGCTCTTAAAGCTTTGAAGGAGCAGAAATATCAGGTAGCTGTGATTGCAGCTATGAAAGCGGGTAAAAGTACCTTTCTCAATGCCTTAATTGGTGCAGATATACTAGCGAGTGAATCTGAAGCTTGTACAGTCTGCCGTACAGATATCCGCCCCATCAATAAAGGTTCTAAACCAAGACTTTTAGAGTATCGAGAGGGGAAAAGAAAGCCTATTATGATTGCCGAAGGAGAGGCAGAAGCAATTCGTCACAGATTTCTTGAACGTACTCATGAAATTCGGGCAACTCAAAATGACAATAAGATCATGCGCTTTGAGTTAGAACATCCTATAGAGGCAATCGGTAAACTCCCATCTCTTGCAGGTTTCACCTTGGTTGATACTCCTGGCCCCAATGAGTGGGAATCAGCAGAGTTCAGTACGGTTGAATTGAAAAAGACTGCTTTAGAGGCATTGCGAACCTGCGATGCAATCTTGTTTATCTTAGATTACACTTCTTTTAAAGACAACACCAATTCAGAGTTACTTGAGGAGTTGATAGAGCGGCGTAAAGAAACGTTGCAAGCAAATACAGGGAAACTCTACTTCATTCTTAATAAGGTTGATAGGATAGCACAAAAAGATCGTCCCATTGAGGATGTTATTAAAGACTTAAAACAAGCTTTAATGGGTTTTGGAATCCTTGACCCTATTGTTTATCCTGCTAGTGCTTGGCAAGGATTGTTAGCCAAGTTAATCCAGCAGGAAAAGGCAACAAATAGTCAAGAAGAAGATTTTATTCAAAAATTTGCGGCTAAATATACTGAAAAAGATGAAAAGGGAAGACGTTATATTCCAGAACCTTATGAAATTGCACCACAAGCCTTACAAGATAGCGGAATTCCAACTATTGAAGACTCAGTAATTCAAACAGTTGTACAAAATTCTGGTTGGAATCTTCTAAGCGACGTTCTGAGCATATTAGATAAATCAGCAAAAGCCATTGAAGATACTCTGAACACACGCATCAGTGGATGGGAGATGGAATTAGAAGAACTTAAACAAAAAGTTGAGATTTTTCAACAATATTCCGCTCTAGCTGAAAAAAAAGTTAACCAAGTAAAAACATCTATTAAACACCAAAAACAAATACTTATTAAGGGTTTTAGTGAAGGAATTAAGGAATTCGCTGAAATTGCTAAAACTAATATAAAAGAAGAAATTGATAAGCTGGTAGAAGCTCGACAAACTCAACCTGAAAAAAGAGTAAATTCTTTATTTTCTAGAAGAGCAAGCAAGAAAGAAATAAATGGTTGGGATTTTTTTTCAAATCTAGTAGGCTCATTAGGAAATGTTGTTTTAGAAATGATACCTAATTCACCTTTAAAACAAGTAATATTTAAAATTAGTTGCTCTTTACTAGATACGCTAACGGGAACAGAGGAAGATTGGAAAGGAGAACCCTCAAACAATAATCAGGCTGAAGAACCAGAGCTTGATCCTTATACAATCAAGTATAGAGATCAGCAGAAAGCGAAAAAATTAATTGATAATATTAATAACTTTTGTACGCCTCATATTCAATCATGGTGGGTCAACACTGAAGATGAACTAATCACTTATGGAACCGCAGTTAGAAAAGTATTGACTCAACAAATTCAAACAGATATTCAAGGGATATCTGATGAACTTTCTCGATTAATTGGAGAGACTTTAAAAGTTGAACTAAATACTAACCCTATTCAATTTCCAGTTTTTGATTTTTTAGGAATCGACAATTTAATGAAAACTCAACAGGAAGCTATTATACGAGTTAAAGCCGAAAAGAGAGGCGGAGGTTTTTGTCAGTCAGAGTATTATGTAAATGTTCCCTATCAAGATGGGACAGAAGATGTATATGTAATTGATTTAAGAGAAATTACAAATGCTATTAATAAAAAAATAGATAGTCAAGTTAGGGAAAGTAATAAATTTCTTGAGAGAATTATTGAAAAACAAATTGAGGATGATTTTCAGAATGCCGAGCAACAAATTAATAATTATATCAATCGCTTCCAAGATATTTTCAATAATTTAATTCAAGACAGAGAAACAAAAGAAGGAGAAAAAGAAAAAATTTGTTCTGTTCTTGAAAACCAAAAGGCTAAACTTACTAACTATCTGGCTGAATTGAGTTCTCTGAGATTATTCTTAAATGATTGGAAACCCTAACTAAAGTAACATTATTGTAGTCCAAATAAAAATTTTATTAGGAGCTAATCACTATTGTTGAGCAACAAGGGAAAAATCAAAAGATATTAATAAAAAAAAGCAACTAGATATCAATAAAAAAAGTAAAAATTTTTTCTTTTGAACTTCATCGGCATATTTTCACTAAAATTGCTGAAGCAGGTGTTATTAGGAGTAAAATCATTTTCTAATAATAGTTAATCTGGTTCAGGATCGAACTCTGACGAAAAAGCCTCTTTAATACCGATGCCTGACTGCTGTGGATTTGCTTCAACTTCATAACCCTTATCGATTGCCCAAGCGATTTCCCCTCCCTTTCTCGTCCCTGCCCTCGTGAACACGAAACCCGCATCTTCAAACTGCTGCCCGTAAGCGGCTACCGTTTTAGGCGATAGCCCTAGCAGATCGGCTAATTCGGATGTACTAAGCAGCCAACCCTTTTCATAAGCTTCTTCTAACTCCCGTAGATAGGATAAACGACTGCCTGTTTTCGGTAACAGTCGTAGAAAGATCGCTTCTACCACTGCCACTAACCCCGATGGCTGTAGAGTGATCTGTCCTGGACTGTCCTGTACAATTAAACTGGACTCTTGTGTTTTGTAAGGAGTCCTAGACAGTCCTGTACTCTTAGAGGCTTTCTGTTTTAAAAACTCATTCGTCGTTCCTCCACCTTGAATGTGTTCGTGCAGTTCATCAAGTAACTGAAGCTGTGAACCATCGACATAGGCTTTTTTACCCTCCTTAATCGGTTCAATCTGCAAATCTTTCAGACGGGTATAAAGGGCAGAACGGGCAATGCCGTAGCGTTCTGGCAGTTGGGATAAGGGAAGGCGGTCGATTTCTGTCATGTCCTGTGTTGTGTCCTGTACTGTACTGGACATATCGTTACCTCTATTAATACCACGCCTCTAGACAGACGAACTAGAAAGCAGTAGGGTCATCTTTGAACTGTTGTTTTACCCTCATCGCATGACCGATCAACGTGCCGATTACGACAACCCTTGGAAAGAAGCCCTCGGACTTTACTTTCAACCTTTTATGGTGTTCTTCTTTCCCCAAATTGAGGCCAACATCGATTGGAGGAAAGGTTATGAATTTCTCGATAAAGAATTTCAACAGATAGTACGAGATGCCGAACTCGGACGCATTTATGCCGATAAACTGGTCAAGGTCTGGCGAGGCGACGGTTCTGAAATCTGGGTGCTAATTCATGTCGAAGTTCAAAGCCAAGTCCAGTCCAGTTTTGCCGAACGGATGTACGTTTATAACTACCGCATTTTCGACCTGTATCGGCGGCCAGTGGTCAGTCTCGCGGTTCTGGCCGATGAGCAGGACTCTTGGCGACCTTCGGCTTATCGCTACTCTCTTTGGGGGTGTCGAGTTTCTTTAGAATTTCCAATAGTTAAACTGCTAGACTATCAAACTAGAAGCGATCTTCTTTCTGAAAATCCCAATCCCTTTGCCGTCATCGTGGCGGCGCATCTGACCACACAGCAAACTAACCAAGATCCCCTCCTTCGTTATCAAGGAAAATTGAGGATAGCCAAGAGTCTCTATCAACGGGGATACAGCCGACAGGATATCTTAGAGTTATTCAGGCTGATTGACTGGATGATGACCCTACCAGATCGGATTGAAAGCGAGTTCAAACAAGAAATTAGACGTTTTGAGGAGGATTTACAAATGCCTTATGTAACCAGTGTCGAACGTCTCGCCCGTCAAGAAGGGCTAGATGAAGGAATCCTGCAAAAAGGACGAGAGGATGTCATCGATGTTTTGACGATTCGGTTTTCCGATGTTCCGCCCTCTTTGGTTGAGGCGATTAACCAAATCGAAGACCCTTCTGTTCTTAAAACCCTGCACAGACAAGCTGTTACTATTGGATCACTTGTTGAATTTCAGAACAATCTCTCCCAGTTAGAGGAATCAGAGCCAACCTAAACTTTGAAGCTGATGGCTCCTTTGATCGCACCGTTTCACCGTATGATGAAAGATAACAAATCTTATTTCGCATCTTTCTTTCATGGGTAATGGGTTAAAGGGGCTAGAAATACCGATGGATTTGAAAATCATCCAGATGTGGCTTCACGGTAAGTCCCAAAACAGCCGTAAGTCCTATTTAACCGATGTACAGGACTTGTTAGATTTCACCCGTAAGCGGTTAGAGGAAATGACGTTGGCGGATCTTCAAGATTGGGATACCAGTCTGGAATTACGTTACGCGCCTTCCTCTCGCAAACGAAAGGTGGCGGCGGTCAAGTCCCTCTTCAGTTTTGCCCAGAAGAATGAGTTGCTCGCTAAAAATCCTGGTGCGGCGGTCACGTCACCCAAGGTCAAAGATGCGATCTCCGAACGGATTCTGACTGAAGAGGAGTGGGAAAGGATGCTGTTGACCGAACCGAATCGCCAGCATCAGTTAATGTTAGCTTTCCTCTATGAAACCCGCGCTAGAGTATCGGAATTCTGTAGCCTGACTTGGAAGGATCTTCGAGAAAAACCCGATGGCTCGGCTTTGGTGACGTTATTTGGCAAAGGGAGTAAAACTCGGAAAGTGACCATCACACCGCACCTTTGGCAAGCTCTCAAAGCGGCTAAATTAGTTTCGGCTAAAGGGAATGACCCCATCTTTCTGAATTATCGACACAAAGCTTACTCGACGGTACAAGTATGGCGCATCGTTAAAGCAGCGGGGGAACGAGTGGGAATTTATGGGGTCAGCCCCCACTGGATCAGGCACACTGGGGCAACCCACCAGCTAATTAACGGCAGCCCGCTCCACTTACAGCAGCAGGAGTTGGGGCATTCGGGGCTGGATGTGACCAGTAAATACCTGCATATTCTCCCTGGTGATTACGGAGCGCAATATACCAAGGTTAAATTACCGTTCTAGGGAACTTAGAGCGGTCTGATGAGAACACGGCTTTAGGATTAACCCAGCCTATCAGCTATGGTTTTCAGGAATTTTAGAGGGAAGAAAAAAAAGAGCGTCTCAAGATAGTCGTAGTTTACCTTTTGTAGCGACCCTTGACCGATTTGACTACAAAGTGCGGCTTTTATTTAGGGTATGGGATTAGCTTTGAGTTTCTGGACGATGCTGGAGTTTTAGCTGGCGTTGCTGGTAGGTGAAAAGCCAGCAAGCACTAAAGGGAATCTCGATAAGTCTTCTCCAGACTTTCTGTTGATTGACAAAAGAAACTGGTGTTTGTTTGAGACTCGGTTTTGCAGAGTGGCTCAATGCACCTTGCTCATCGAGGCGGTATAGGTCGAGCGTACCATCAGTCTTATACAAACCAGCAACCAATACGGGGGCTTTATGTGCCAGGGTCAGCAAGGCATCGGCTTTGCTCTCGTCTAAAATTGCCGATGAGAACCTTTGCGAACTGGTCAGTCGGACTGATGAGTTGATGATGGCAACTGCTTTCCCACTGGGGATAGTGACCATACAATCAAAATTGGGATATTGCGAGTGGTTATTGGTCGTAGGAAAATTGAGAATCCAACTAGGACAAAGATATTTAACCAAATCCTCCATAACCTGATGGTTATCTTTAATAATGGGGGCGTAGGCTGATGACAACATGAATTACCTCTTTCTTTAGGGTATGGGATTAGCTTTGAGTTTCTGGACGATGCTGGAGTTTTAGCTGGCGTTGCTGGTAGGTGAAAAGCCAGCAAGCACTAAAGGGAATCTCGATAAGTCTTCTCCAGACTTTCTGTTGATTGACAAAAGAAACTGGTGTTTGTTTGAGACTCGGTTTTGCAGAGTGGCTCAATGCACCTTGCTCATCGAGGCGGTATAGGTAGAGCAAACCATCAGTCTTATACAAACCAGCAACCAATACGGGGGCTTTATGTGCCAGGGTCAGCAAGGCATCGGCTTTGCTCTCGTCTAAAATTGCCGATGAGAACCTTTGCGAACTGGTCAGTCGGACTGATGAGTTGATGATGGCGACTGCTTTCCCACTGGGGATAGTGACCATACCCAAAATATATGCAGGATTTTGTAGTCAATAGGAAGAGTCAAATGCCATGTAAATCTTATGTATCAATAACTTTGCTGAAATCCACTGCACTGATTTAGCTTTTTAGTTCTGTAACTGTAGCGGACTGAAATCATAATCGCCTCGGACTGAAATAAAGCCAATTTATGGCTTTATTATTCCCTTTTAAGTACCTCGACCTGTGAAGCATAACCTGGCATTTTACGCCATTTTATTCTGCAAGTCACAATTCCTCGTTGTACGATTGTTCATAGTCAAACAGCCGACGAAGTTCTTCATTCAATCTGTCCTTCTCTCCTTTCGGTGTCGGCTCTAGCTGCAAAGATTCATACTTCCGCAAGCGCGAGCGGTTTTTCCCAATTTGATAACTGCGGTAAGTAAGATATAGCTTTGAATTAGAAGAATTTTTTGCTTTCTGAGGACATAGCGAACTGTCATACTCTTCCAGCATTTGTTTGTAATTAATATGAATATGACATTGATCTACTTCACCGTTCTCCCCTAAGCACCTGTGGTATCGCTCTGCCGACAATCCATATTTCTTTCTTGCTTTTTGATGTTCATTTCTAAACTTTTCGTATTGAGTATGAGTGCGGAAGGTGAATTGATAGAGTTGGAAGGCTTGAAAACTCTTAACCTTTGGCTCATAGTCTCCAGGTATTAACATTGAATATTTGTAATGGGACTCATATCGTTGTTTATAATCTCCGCACGATATTATCTCATAGTCAGTATAAGGCCTCGGAATTGCAACGCGCTCTGGAGAGCGTAAATCTTGCTGGTAGTATTCTGTGAATACTTCCTTGGCTTTTCCTTGTTTAGTCCTATGACTTCGACGCTTTATAATTGGCTCGTTGTCTGGTTTTGGGTATGACTTCGGCGGTGTCAAAAAATAGTTAGCTGTCCCGTCAATAGTAATGCTGGTGTATAAACCTTTGGATTCAATTTCAAATTTAAGTTTATCTATAAATTTTTCTATAAAATCTTTTGGAAAGCAAGTTTTAAGATGTTTGGGAATTAGCTCTTCATCTATACGTTTAAGTAGAGGATGTGGTTGCAGCTTACTTTGATCATCATACGCCTGACAGTGTTCAATGGGACTTGATTCACCTTGACGGAACTCTAAAATATCAGCATCACGCCATTTGTAAAGTCGTGCATCACCTATCGCTGCCCAATTCCAGCCTTGACGACAGCGTTCTAGAGCCGTCTGATCAGGTAATCGATGAACTAAGTGGTGGCGTGAATCAAGAGATCGAGACTTATAGCGTGTGTTTGTTCCTACTAGCACACGATTCAGACACCAAGATACACCATCAGTTATTGTTTGGAAGCCTCCTAAAGCTGTTTCCATACACCAAACCATTAAGCGAACATCACTGGTTACATTGTTGGCTACAATGGGATTACAAATGTCAAAATTTCTGCTGGAAAACGCACCATAAATGGTATTATTCATCAGCTTAAAAAGATTATTCATTGCTTCGCTTTCATCCGTACCTCCTTTGTTTTTTTTCTTGTAATTGTTACGTAGTTCAATAAGTTTATTTACTAAAATTTCACCTAAATCTACCTTTGTCCATTTTTTGTCTTTTTCAAAACTATTTAAATTTTCACTTAGCTTATCCAAAGGTACAAATTTGTCTTTAGGATAGTAACCTCCAATTAAAACTTTGCCGTTTTCTTTGATATAATTTCTAAGCTTAGGAGTAGCCACGTAATCTAACCAATAGAAAGTAGAAGTTGTAAATGGTGCTTGAATAATTTGATGCGTATAAATACGAGTATCACTCGCTTCTAGAGTCTTATCTTCATTTAAACATTTTGAAGTTTTGTAGGTCACTGATGGAAGAAAGTTCTGCGACTCTGGTAGTTCTTCACCTTCAACGGTTACATAAACAAGCTCTAAATTTTCTTCTATATTCCCACTTTGGCGATGTATTTCTATATATTCTTTAAGCGTTATATCTCTAACTACTTTTAAATGTCCTAGTGGAAGAGCACGCTGTTTTATAACTGTTGGATATGCTTGCTTAATATCTGAGTCGCAAATAACCTCACTTTCGTCAAGTTTGGAAAGATATAAAGGTTGACCACAGTAAGTTCGACCGCCAATTACTTTTGTCAACAAAAGCTTCTCGTTTAGCTTCTTTTGTTTTTCTTTCTGTAATTTTCTATCTGGCTTACCTTGAAATTCTTCTGATACTTCCCTTTCAAATACTGTTTGTAAGTAATTAGAAGAACCATAGGACATTAATTTTTTGATTAAATCTTTAATTTCTAGGATAGAGATTTCCGGATTAGCTTGTTTAACTTCATTGATAACAGCAGATTCTAATAAATTTCTAACTGTAGCACCAATCGTCAGTTTCGGAGGTTTTAAATCTGGCACAGACAAGTCCTGATAAACTTTTGACATTTTTTCATTGTATTTAAGCAAAATGTCATGATATATACACTTTGATTTGGCGAATGCTAAAAAACGCTCCCAGTCAGAGTCGTAAATATCTCGAATTTTATCTTCCTCTTCTGGGCTAATTTTTGGGAGGTATGTCAATTCAACGTTAGAGGCAACTTCTGATAAATCTTTATTATTACCGTGAATGGCACAAATATCTATAAACTCTACACTAACTTTAAAATAGAAATTATCGGAGTCCATCGATAAAGGTGGTGCTTTTAACAGATAAGGAAGTTCAATGGATTGATTTATCCAGTTTTTCTTCCCGGCGTGTAAATATGAGTTTGATTCATTGATAAATCCACTTTTTACTTGCTTTAGGAGTTCCTGAAGTCCAGCACTACCTACCCTACGTTGTTTCTGAGCATCCTTTAAGGTATAGCGACGAAAGAGCTTAAAAATACTTTCTTTTCCTGAAAAGCAATAAATAACAATGTTCAGCGTTGGATAATGTTTTGTTTTAACCTCGTACCAATTTCTTCCATGCAAGATTACAACTTTAAAGTCAAGTTCTTCGGTGAAAAACTGTAAAGGAATGAAATCTAAATCTGATTTAATCAGCTTTGCTCCTGGTTTTTTACTAGAGGAATACACCAAAGTTTTCTCTGGAGAATCCATACTTATTAGACGCATCTGGACGGTTAGAAGTTTTGATGGAGTCTCATGGCCTTTAAGAGGTGCAGTTCTTGATATTGCTTTTGAAATCGGATGAAATTCAGCAGCTAGATTGATCGGAAAATGAATGACAATATCTTTTTGAGACTTTTGGCTTGAATTCAAAATTTCTTGGTAACTCATACCTTTATTGACATCAAACAAATTATCTTTCTTATCTTCTTTATGAAAAAAGTTTCTCAAATAATTGGGTTCAGGCATGGCGAGAGTGCATTCCAAATGGTCTTAATCGAACCTAACTCTAAAAAGATTACCTCGCATATGGTAGATTCACGGATTTTATCTAAGCCAACAGTATCCGTATCCGGGGTGCGAGTTGGGGCAAACCTAGCAAAACCACCACGAAGTGCAATCTAAGAAATTTTGCAGTTTTCAGTCCTTGAGACGCTTTTTTTGTCTTCTCCCAAAATTCTCTGTAAGCCTTAATTAATAAGACTTATAGCTTTTTTTCAATCAGAGAACGAGCCATTTTTGCAGAAAATAGCTATTTTCTGCAAAATTTAAGAGAGATGCGCGTGCGAAGCGTGCCTGCGGCATCGCTAATTTTGGCTTTTTAAAAGCTTTACGTGGCAAACGTTTTAAGCTAGATTGCCCCTGGTGTCAGCTTTGCGGTAGTTTGCCCCAACAACGGGGAAAAAGTGATTGAAAGCGATCAGAACTTATTTTGATTCAGGTGTCCTGATCGCCGTTTGGAGGGGAATTGATGAGGTAGCGACCATAGCTCTCGCTATTTTAGAAGCGGAAAATCGACAATTAGCGTTTTTATTCCCTAGATTTTAGATAACAAAACTATAAATAATTAATTTAAAAAATCTATGTTTTATTTAAAAATATAATATATTGTTGCAATTAAAATAAAAATAACGATTATATAATGCGAAAAACTTAACCAAAAGCGAATTTTGATAGCTATCCACGCAAAATAAAAATTTTCTTTAGAAAACCCTTGTGGCTTTTCTAAAGTAAAAAATTTATAATCTATATCATCATGATTTTCGTATTTCTCTAATATAATATTATATTTTTCTGCGAATTGATTATATAATTTAGTATTATGCTTATAATGTATATATGGATAAATTCTACTTTTTAGAAAAGTAAGCTCAACACCACAAGACTGCATCTTTTCCGCTCTACTGGTATAATTCTCCATATTGAGTAGCAGAGAGTAAGCTAAAATAGCTACGCCTAAAAAAACTTCAATAACATTAAGAGCCTGTTCACTGACTTTAGTTTTTATTTGAAATGTTTGTAATAATGGAATAATAATAAGTATAACTGAAATTAACGTTATAACCCATTGAGATAAACGTTGATGAATTTTTAACCTTCGTGCGGCGATGTAACGGACTCTAGTTACTACATCTATTCTTCTATGAAGCTCTTCAAAAGTTTTATTAGATTTTATCCCCATAAATTCTAAATTTGTAAAAAACACTAAACGCTATATATTTTTAGTAAAAATTATTTTTTTTGGTATATAAATTCGAGAGAGAGCAATGAAAATAATTGAAGAGAATATCGAAGCAATCTTATAATACCCAAGTTCTCTGTAAAATTAACATTGCAATTCCCCTTTTCTATAGTGATGGGGGAAATTTTAAGCGTTAAGAGGGAATAGGACATCCTAACGTCCGATGCCATTGATTTGTTAGCAACACGGCTGAGAACGCCCTTACAAATCGAGCAGCATTTAACCTTAGCCTTCGAGGAGGCTTATCAAATGGGTGAAAAGCCCGTAACAGCAGCGTTGCTCGAAGTCGAGACAAGTTCGCCCGACTTGAGGCTCAACTTCTTACCAGAATCATCCTCAAAGAGAGGAGATCAGCCTTAATTTCTCCGCTCGTTGCCATCTCGGTGTTCGAGGGTGCGATCGCTCTCTTGGAATTTCGATGCAGGGGCGGTAGTTGTCCCTTTGGTTAGGTTGCACTGAGGATGAACGAGTTGCAGGTTATCGAGAGCGAGAGCGAGGTCAGGATATTTGGCGATGGGTTTGATGTGATCAATATGAGCGCGGCTGATGTGGACGTAATCAGCGCAGAGGGCGCATTTCCTGTCCTGCTTAGAGTGCTGTCGTCGCTTCCAGTTTTTTCCCTCGCTACTGTTCCGCCAGAGGTTAAACTGACGGCGCGGGTCTTGTCGAGCTTTAATTTGATCGACCAGCACTCTCGTGTCGGTCAACCATTCGTTAATTGATGAGTTGAGTTTGAATAACTTTTCGGCTAGATTTTCTTCTTCCATCCTTTTTTCCCTTGATAGTAGCCGCCTCAGCTTTGAGGTCGGAGAGCGTTTTTACGGTTTTTGAAAGGGTTCGATAAGCGCGGAAAGCTAGTTCACTTAGTTCTTTGTCTGTGCCGTTGGTAAAGGAAACGGTGATTAAATTGTCTTGACGATCTTGAAGTGTGTTGAGTAGGGCGTTTAGACAAGAGCGGGTTTTCGATTTGACCCGCTCGCGCTCCTGGTACGCTCTGATGCTGGCGATGACTTCGTTGATGGCGTAGTGATGGGTATTTCTCTCTTTTCTGACACTTTTCAGGCTCTTGGTGAGCGCGGTAGCTAGGTAATCGCTAAGTCCGTATCCTTTGAGTTGGGCGCGGGTGGTGGTCTGCATGGTAGAAAATTTCCCTTCTTATGACGCATGAGCCAATTTAGGCAACTTCGTCGTCGTTTTGATTGCTTAAGAAATTGTTGTAGGTCACGAGTAACGCTTCAATCCAAGGATCTTTAAGCCCGAACGGAGAAGCGAAATTGTAGAGCTTGGCGATGAGGGGCAGAAAGGTACTGCGTAACTCGCTAACTTGGCGGTCGGCTTCCTCGATTTTGTTGGCGAAGTCGGCTTCAATTTTCGAGATGTAATTTTTCTTCTTCGTGACTTGGGCTTTCTGGGCGGCTTGCAATCGTTGGCGTTCTAGGAGTTCTGGCCCAGCGAAGGCAAGCAGGGCAGTGATTAGATCTTGCTCGGTTGCATTTTCAAGAGCGATGTTGACGTAAGCTCTTTCTGCATCCTTAGCTGTCCAGTTGTACTTTTTGGCAAATTCAATCGCTTCTTTTTTAGTGACCATGCTTTGACTTTTTTGCTTAAAGAGCAATCCTATCTTATCGGGTTTCCCAAAAATTGCAGTGATCTCGCTCACGCTCCACCCTTAGTCTTTAATAACGAGAGCAGCCCGCCTACTCTTGCGAGAGTGGAACGAGCCAGTTAGTTCAATGATCCCTCAAGCCTAGCTATTAATTCCTCACGGGAAAGAGTGGCGATCTGGAGCAGTAATCTCGTGCGCTCTGGTAGAGGAAGCTGCATTAGAGTTGGAATCAGATTAGATAATTCCTCATCTAAAGTGCCGAATCGTTCAGAAAGCAAACTAGCCACGATGAGGGATTGTCCCTCTAAATTCCCTTCCTGCTTTCCTTCTTCTTTCCAAACTTCGCGTTGCTGTATGTAAGCGGGTGATAAGTTCATAATTAATTCCGAATCGTCTTCACTCCTATTATCTTTTAACTCTAATGTCTTACGCCAAGAAGCTAAGATCTCTAACAGGCTATCTCGGAACGGATGACTTTTTGGTAAGTTGGCTAATTCTTCTACGGCTTGTCTTTGGGTGCTTCCTTTGCCTAAAACCCTCAACCAGAGTGTATCGGGGGTGACGGGAAGTTGGTTGATAGCGACAATGGCGGTTTGGAACAAGTTTGGGAAAAAATAAACTCCTTCAACCCAGTTTTCTTCCTCTTTGAGAAAAGCTCCAAATCCGTCTAGTATCCTAGCTGAACACGAAGGCGATAAAATCCATAAAAACGGCAATTCGGTTTCTGATAACGACTGTTTTTCCCGTTTGGCTTTCCGCAATAGCTCAGAGTGAACGGTGTAGAGCTTCAACAGACAACTACGGATTTCGATTTCAGTCGGGGCATTACGATAGGGTTCAAATAGACAGCTAGTGGCGGCCATAAAGCTTAGTAACCCTAGATTGGGGGGATTGGCAGTTTGTGGGGTGGTCGGAACGAACCAGACATCGATTTCGGTTACTTCGCTTCTAACGTCGCGGCTGGTTTCGACTTTCCCTAAAGGGGTTAATAATTCCTCTAGGTATTCTTTGGCTAATTGGTCGTGTGGCTGTCGTGTCATTTAATTTGATGTGAAATTGAAAATACCCTTGATATCATGGGAATAATTAAGAGTATTCCATTACTCGTCAAAGATGCCTAATCCCCTAGCCACTACTGAACCGATGGTCAGAAATCCATCTGACTTTGACCCCCCATTAAAAAGGATTGAGCCAACTGTCCCTGGTTATTGGACGCTTGAGGAAATTGCGGCTGAGATAGGGACGACTTCTCGCAAGGTTCAATATGATGCTTTGGGACGGCCTTCTATCGGAATGAAGCCCTTTCTCAAAGCCTATAAAGTGGCTAAAGTCCTTCTCGTTCCCGACAAAGATGCTTTGGAATATATCCAAAAATATCGGAATCGCAAAAAATCTTAACAAACTTTTTGGCTCAAAGTGTTCTAATTATAGAACAAACAAGATACACTAATCTTAGTACGTGAAAAACCCTGCCAATTGTTGCAAGCACTAGCAGGGCTTCTCACGTATTCAAACAAAATATTGAATTCTTTCTATGTACAATCCTACCAAAGAAAGGCTGGTACAGACAAGTGTAGCCAAAAATTCTGTTGCCTGTTCATCAAGTGCGACTACCAACTTTCAAGCTTACTTCAGTCAGATAACTACTGACCTAACCTCAAAACAAACGCCTTCCACGCGGCTACCGTCAGTTACTAGAACTCCGAGAACGTGTTGGGGTGAGTTATGATTCATCGCCATCACTACCAAGAGTTTTTATTGAGCGCGATCGCCCCTGAGTTAATCGAACTTAACTTTAAATCCCTATCAGGTAACGAGGCTTACGAACACCTTCTCTACGGACTACCAGACGACGAACGCCGTAACGACGGACGGCTACGGGATAACTGGTTAAAGCGGTATTCTCATCTAAATGATGGTGGCTGGTGGTGTGGCACGATTGACCCAATTACAGGGAAGGAATCAGACTGGGGGTGTTTCAAACCTGATAAGCCTAGAATTGACCATGAAAAAGGAAAACCCATCAAATACGAACACCCTCCTAAAGTTCCTACTGAAGCATTTTTCCTTAACGTCACTTGGGGAATCGGATTAAAGATAGCAACCAAGTGCGGGTTAGAAGATTCCTACAAAGAACGGATGGCTAAGGCGATTGGGATTGCCACTATTGAGACGTTTTTAAAAACTGAGGATACAGGTTTCTGGCAGTGGGTTATTGCGATGAGAGTGCCTATCATCCCCACAGAAGGAGTTAAGAAAACCGCTTCTTTGCTGTCTGCTGGTTATTGTGCTGTCGGATTATCTGGCATTTGGAATGGAATCAGAAAACAGAAAGACAATTTGGGAAATGTAATCGGCTTACCCCGTCTCATTCCCCAATTAGAACCGTTTGCCACTAAAGGACGGGAAATTAATTTCTGTTTCGACAATGACGACAAGCCAAAAACAAGACAAGCTGTTAGACAAGCGACTTTAAAAACTGGAAACCCCTTTAAATTCAAAGGTAGTCAGGTTTCTGTTATAACTTGGGATTGCCATGAAAAAGGCGTTGACGATTTAATCGCAGCTAGAGGAACTGAATATTTTGATGAGGTTTACAACAGCCGTACAAGCCTTGAATTGTTCAATCTTAAAGGCTTTAAAACCCTTTACCCAGACTTGACGGTTAACCAGCGATACCTTGATGTAGCAATCCCTAACGACGCTCAAGTTATTTGGCTTAAATCAGCCAAGAAAACGGGTAAGACGGAGCAATTAACAAAAATTGTTTCTAAAGCGATCGCAAAGGGTCAACGCTGCTTCGTGATTGGGCATCGAGTTAAATTGCTTGAGGAGTTGGGAAATCGTTTCGGATTGCCCTATCGATTAGAGCTTAGAACCTCAGAACAGGGAGCAATATTAGGCTACTGCCTCTGTATTGATTCACTTCACCCAAATGCTAATCCAAGCTTCAACCCCTCCGACTCGGAAGGCGCGTTAGTGATTATCGATGAGGCTGAACAGGTTCTCTGGCATACGCTTAATTCTCCCACCTGTCAAGCTAATCGAGTCTCAATTATTGAAACTTTCCAAACACTTCTTAGAACGGTTGTTGCTACAGGAGGCAAGATTTATTTAGCCGACGCTGATTTAAGCCGAATCTCTCTCGATTATGTAGAACGAGCGATTGGGTTTCCTGTTAAAACTTGGGGAGTAGAAAACACCTTTAAATCAAGTCAAGGAAGAAAGCTTTTTGTTTACGACGATTCCGAATCCTTATACTCTGCTCTACTCACTCACATTAGAGACGGGGGTAAACCGATTATCTTCACAGGGGCTAAAGATGCTAAATCAAAGTTAGCGACGGGAAATCTAGCTGAAGGGATTAGTATCGAGTTCCCTGATAAACGAATCTTAGTGCTTGATTCTGATACCTGTAAAGACCCCTCACACCCGGCTTACAAAGCGATCTCGAATTTGAATCAAGTTTTGTTGGATTACGATGTTGTTGTTGCTTCACCTGTTCTAGAAACTGGAATCAGTATCAACATTAAAAATCATTTTACGAGCGTCTTTGGCTTTGGCACAGGCAAACAGACGGTTAACGGCTTTTGTCAAGGATTAGACCGTCTTCGAGATGATGTACCGCGTCACATCTGGGTGGCCAAATCTTCTAATGAAAGAGTAGGAAACGGTGA
This sequence comes from Chroococcus sp. FPU101, assembly GCF_017312365.1. GTDB lineage: Bacteria > Cyanobacteriota > Cyanobacteriia > Cyanobacteriales > Microcystaceae > Chroococcus. Next base: position 375 of record NZ_BLJI01000050.1, on the reverse strand, counting down.
AACCGACTATAAACGATTGTTGCGCTCAGAACATCAGAAATTCAAAATTATTTTTAATTCCTTAGCTGTGGCTGATTCTGTGGCTCCTGAGATCATGGCTCTTGATGAAAGTAAACCCGAAAACCTTCACTCATGGGGTAAAATGGCTTGTTTCCAGAATTTAGAAGCCAAGAATTATCGAGAATGTATTTTGAATAAACTGCAATCAGAAGGATATGAGTTACTTGAAAACCCTACCTCGTCTGACCCCTACGTGTCAAAAGATGAAAGTAAATTGCTTTTGACTTTAATTAAAGAAGATAACTATGAGCGAGAGTGTGAGGCTAATTCAAGTGCCGCTAATCCAACAGATGAAGAATTCAAAAAACTTGAGCA
>NZ_BLJI01000049.1 GCF_017312365.1 Chroococcus sp. FPU101 | reverse complement strand
ACTGACTTTTGCAAGAAGTCTAGTCAGTTTAATTCACTTTTTTAACTTCAAGCAAGAAATGCTAAATGCGCGAATGATTTCTGAAAATTGTTGATTGCGTTCCATCAGTGCCATATGTCCCCCTGGAGATAGTACGCTGAGTTTAGCTTGCGGTACCTCAGTACTGATCCGTTGACTGGCAAAGGGTCGCGTAGCAATATCGGACTTGCCAACAACCACTAGCGTAGGAACGGAGATGTCTTTTAACGTTGCGGTCTCATCAAACTTAAACATTGCCAGAACTCCTCGTGCCAAAATGCCTGGTGAAGCCTTAATGCCAATCAAACTCGAAAAATTAAGCTGTCCTCGCGTCTCTCTGCCCGTAAAACCAGAAAGTTCAGTTGTAAGTAACGTTGAACCATTCAAATAACTCAGCCAACCTATCAGCCATAGTAGGGGAGAGAGGACGATCGCCAAATAAAGTAAGGGTTGTAATAATGGCTTTTGTAGTGCTAGTAACAGTTTGTTCAGCGTAGTCGTTTTAACGGGATTGGTATAGGTTCCATCGACCAAGACTAAGCCAGCCACTTTCTGCTCCAGTTGTTGAGGAAATAAACGGCAAAAAGTTAGTAGAATCATCGCTCCCATGCTGTGTCCTAATAAAATGGCAGGTTCTTCCACGAGAGCCAATACTGCCTCTAGGTCACGAGCATACTTTTCTAGGGAGTAGTCTCGATTCTGAGGCTTTTTAGACTTGCCTAAACCAGGTAGATCCCAAACAACGACGCGAAACTGATCGCTTAGTTGCTTTTTTGCGTAATACCAGACGGTGCTATCAGGCCCCCAGCCGTGTGTCAGAATTAAGGTTGGAGCGCGTTCAGAGCCGTAAAATTCAACTTGAATTTCGCTACCATCGGGTCGAGTCAAACGTTGAACTCGGTCGCTACGCATCGGTTTAGGTTCATCTCGTCCACTCCGATGGAGCAGCAAAATAGGGAGAAAGCCTAAGAACGACCATAACAATAATCCGATGCTCAGGTACAACCAGCGATCGCTAACTAATACACCTTCGTACCACTGATAGTAAATGTAAGCTCCACAACTAAGCAGGGCAATTGTTATCAGATTGGACAACAAACGAAACAAAAAATCGAGAGGCATCAACATGGCGGAGCGCAACCTTTAAAAAGCAACAAATTGATTTAAGTTGAAATTAAAGCAAAAGATTGAAACAGGCGTAACCCTCTAAGGTTAGAACTCAAGTTCTCTCACGCCAGACATCGTTTATGTTATTAAGCAAAGAAAGCAACACCGCCTTCTTAAGCTGTTTTGTTAAAGACACGGTGACCAATTATTATTCGAGATCAACAAACTTGCGACAGTCTACTGAATGTTAGCCTCTCCTGTGTATAATACTTTAAAAAAATCTGTGATAACGTCAGTTCGGGATAAGCAAATAAAGGTAAAGTCTAATCTAGAGAAAGAGAAGGCTTTTTAGGTTGATGGCAATAAGCGATCAAGCCACAAAGAAGATTAACGCAAAAATTGACGGGGCTACGATGACGAGAATGTCAAGAAAGGGAAAGATTTTTGAGTTGATCAATAATGGTCGATAGGGATAGAGCGTTGACGAGCTAAAAGCTTATCATGAAGTAGCATTAATTGATTTTTCATATTCTTTCGAGGTTTGACAAAGAACGATAGGCCCTTTTTCTTGCCTTAACTGCTCGGTCAATAATTGAGAAATGTAACCTCTGTCGGCAAAAACTTTTCCCCACAAAGAGCTAAGAAGATGAGGTACTGGCTGACGATCATCGACATTTCCTGGAGTGACGTAAACCTTTAACAGTTCTCCTAATTCATTAACAACCAAATGCAGCTTAAAACCGAAGAACCAATCAACAGAAGTCTTTCCGCGAACGGCTAGATTTTGGAAAACTCGATGACTCGCAATCCGACGATTATGACAAACGAAGAAGTGCTGTAGCCTATACGAAAACTGATGCCTGTACATTGGCTAAAACAGGTCTGAAGATAGACACTTAGAAATAGCAACGTCGAGGGCATCCATTCGACAAATCTTTGATAATACTAAATCCGTTTATAATAACAGTGTAAACATATACAGAGACTAAATGCCTAAAAGAGCTTACTTAGCCCCTCATTTAAGTTTAGATGAACTGAAAAACATTTATCGTCAGGCTAAAGACCCAGTAGAATGCAGAAGATGGCATTTTTTATGGAAAATTGCATTGGGATGGAATGTAAAAAATAGTGCGATAGCTGTAGGAATTAGTAATAGTTATGGATGGGAAATTCTGAAAAACTATAATGATTTAGGAATAGAAGGGGTAAAAAATCAGAAAAAAGAGAGTGTAGAGCATCCCAGAGGGCTTAAACCTTTATTAAATGACGAACAGTTTCTATCATTGACCGAAGCCTTTAAAAAACGACCCTCGGATGGTGGAATCTGGACAGGGCCGAAAGTAGCCAGATGGATTGAGAAAGAAACGGGAGTCGAAAAAGTTTGGAATCAGAGAGGATGGGATTACTTAAAAAAGTGCAATTATTCTTGGCACAAACCTAGACCGAAACATAGAAAGGGAGATCAAGCAGAACAAGCTAAGTTTAAACAAGATTTACCGCTTAAAGTCAAACAACTACAGCAGAAATTTCCGCAAAGTTCCCTAGAAATCTGGTTTTTTGATGAACATCGAGTCGGGTTAAAACCGATTTTGCGTAAAGTCTGGTCAAAGGTGGGAGAAAGACCCATAGCAATAGTGCAGCACCGTTATGAATGGTTGTATGTTTATGGATTTGTTGAACCAAAAACTGGAAAAACAAGGGTGGTATTTAATTCCTAGGGTCAATACTCAATGGTTAAATTTAGTTTATCAAGCTTTTGCGGCTGATGTTGGAGTTTCATCTAAAAAAAGAATTCTTGTCGTCGAAGATAATGCTGCATGGCATAAGAGCCAGAAAGCGATAGTTCCAGAGGGGATTCATCTAGAATTTCTTCCTCCATACTCTCCAGAATTACAACCAGCAGAAAGATTGTGGTCTTTAGTTGATGAACCCTTAGTCAATGAATATTTTGAAAGCCTTGAAGAAATGGAAGAAATCCTAGTCAAACGTTGTTGTGTCCTCGAAAATATGAAAGAAGAGATTAAAAATTTAACTGACTATCACTGGCTCACTTACTCTTGATTTATTACTCTACTCTTAAAAGCGGATTTAGTATAACTAGGCAGTTGCGGGAAAGCTCCTCGCTTTTTAGACGCAGACGTAATCGAGATAGTAGTGTTTAAAATTTTGGTAATGATTTTGATGGTAGGCGATTAAAATGGTCATAATTTCGCTCAAAATCAATTTTTTTTAGCTCGTTTACGGCTTTTTACTTGGGCTGATAGGACTTCTGAGTGCCATTTGGGTTCAAATTTTTGACAGAAATCATCTACATGACAAAATAATGCTGTCTTTACTAGACATAGGTGGGGGTGCTGATTAATTCCAATTTCTTTCAGCTTAAAACGCTCCCGCCTTTTCTTGATTTCCTTATCCCGAACTGACGTTTTTGTACTATGCAAGCACTCTGTGACAGCTATGTGCCTTCAACTCCCAGTTGAAGGATGGCGATTTAGAAATGGGAGACATTAACAGCGTTCGCTAAACTATAATTAATTGGCTTGGTAGTAGAAAGGAGATGGTGGTGCAGTGAGGTATCCAGTAGTATTAGTCATATTGACAGCCGTTTTGATGCCGATTTTTCATTCTTTCACAAGTTCTCCTCAAATGATCGCCTCCGAGAACAAGCAGTCCGTGCACCTCACCCAAACTTCCAAGGTGTCCGTTAATAGTATTGGCCCAGTTAAAGTAGGCATGACAATCGAAGAAGCATCGCGTGCCGCAGGAGTCAAATTAATACAAAGAAGCAGTGGTGGAGAGCCATCTTGCTTATACTACAAACCACAAACGGGACTGAGTGGGGTTGATTTCATGGTGACGGACGGACGCATCTCACGCATCGATATCGCCAATCCCAAAGTGACTACCCTCAGTGGAGCAAAGGTAGGAGATAGCGAAAATCAGATTAAATCGCTTTATGCTGGTCAGATTCAAGTAGAACCCCATGAATACGAACCACTTGGGCATTATCTCATCTTTGTGCCGCAAGATCTTCAAGATCAAAGCTATCGTGTCCTTTTTGAGACAGATGGCAAAAAAGTTACTCGTTGGAGGGTCGGAAAACTCCCAGAAGTGGGGTGGGTTGAGGGGTGTGCCTAGGCAAAGAGCGAAGCTACGTTAGCCAGTTTCAGCTCGTAGACTTCCCAAAAAATCTCGTTATCAAGCTTGCTCTACATTTGTAGTAAGCAAAAAAAGACTCAATTTTAGGTTTTTGGACAATGACTTTTAAAGCGAGAAAGCTTTTGTTAATTAAATGATAAACGAAAAAATTGGCTTTCTTAGTCTACTCTTGCGCTCAACAACTGTAGAGCAAATAAAGTGATTTAGGATTTAGCCATTATTGGCTCAAAATATAAATAAGTGTTAAGGGCGGGCTGACCAGACAGTAAAACAGCAGCTATTATATATTGGACGTGAGTGAACCGCAAAAATGTCAACTGTTCAGGTTGGAATTCGTATTCTTTCACATCTTTTCCAAAAATTACAGGAACGGGCGGCTCAAGTAAATGCTTCAAAAACTGAGGTCATTCTAAGTGCTTTAGCCGACTACCTCGAAAATACAAGAGAACTGCAATGCTCGCGCTTCAAATTAATTGATGAGGGGAAATAGATGGGTGAAGTTACTATCTGTCGTATCGTGCTATCATCGCAACTTCCATCCTATGATGTAGAATCCTTAGAAACTGCGTTAGAAATGGCTTCGATTAAGATACAGAAGCAACCAAACCGAGCGATAGGTGTAGATGATTTAGTTGTGATAGCAACAGTAGTCTCTGGAGGAACAGCAACAGCACGATTGGTAGAATACGGAGTTAAAGTTGCTAGGGTAATCAACCAATGGCGAAGAGAACTTCGAGAAGAAGGGCTACACCCAAATGGTAGGTTAGAAGACTCAGAGCGTCCGCCCCTAGAACTCAGTGAAGCTACCGATGAGGAGATAGAAGAATGGCTATCTCGAAAATAGTTCAAAAAGCTTCCCTTAAAAAAGCCGTTTGTAAGCAGCTTCATCATTATTCTCAGTTCTTAAAATTGCCTGATGGCATTGCTGAATTTGTTATTAATCGTAATCTTCAAAGCTTAATAATTCGTAGTAGCTCAACATAAAAATCAGCAACGCTAGTTAACTGACATTGCCGAATCAAATAATACAGATCAGGAAAAATTGATTAAAAAGCTTTAATAATTTATGGTAATATACAAACAATTGATTACATCGTTATCTATTGTAGCTGAAAGGATAAAATGCAGTAATTGAAGTCCTATGCTTCTCATGCATTTTTGGAATAGAGATGCTTTTACCCCTCTTCTGTCACTCTGGTCAAGGTAAAATAGATTCTAAGCCTTAAACCTTTAGTAGATGGTGGAGCAGCCATGAACTTACCTAGACCAGCAGCAACAACAGTTGAATTTATCGATCAATATTGTGCGGGCTATCAAGAAATCTTTCCAGAAGTTCGAAGTTTTGAGTGTTTTAAGTGGCTTCATCTGGGAATGATTTCAGAGATAAAAAGAAAAACCTTACCAGCGATAGCAAAAGTAGTAGGAATCACAAATGCACAACCCCTACATCACTTTTTATCGAAATCGCCTTGGCTAGTAGAGAAGTTTAGAGAAAAGCGAATAGAACTACTGCTTAAAGCTTTAGGAGAAGCTAAATTTATTTTAGTGCTCGATAAGACAGGCGATAGAAAGAAAGGGAAAACAACCGATTATGTAGAACGTCAATACATTGGAAATTTATGAAAGATAGACAACGGAATCGTCTCAGTCAATGCCTATGGAGTTGTCGAAAATATGAGCTTTCCATTAATGTTTAAAATTTTTAAACCCAAAAAACGATTAAAAGAAAAAGATACTTATAAAACAAAAATCGAATTAGCGTTCATAAATTATCGAAGAGTTAGTTGAGCGGGGATTTCAGTTTGAGATAGTTTTAGCCGATAGTTTATATGGAGAAAGAGGACTTTTGAAAGTCCTAGTAGTCAGTTTCGCCGCATCGTGGAAAAATATGGACTTAAGTATGTTGTAGCTCTTCGAGAAAATCATGGAGTGTGGATGCTATCTCATGAAAAGGTTACAAGAACAAGATGGCAAAAGTTTGACCGCATTTTTTCATCTAATAAAATAGAAGTACACTATATTAGAGAAATTATTTTTGGACATAGAACTTCTTTAAGATATTGGGAAATTACGACGGATCAAGCCCTGTTGCCCCCTAATTCAACTTGGTTCCTCATGACTAATAAGACGGGAAATATTCAAAAAACTGTAGGTAATATTTATGGGCTGAGAACTTGGATAGAATATGGTTTTAAACAGTAGACCTCTTGCGTAAAAAAGAAAAGTGAGTTAAATAAAAAGAAGAAAAATTAACTCAATTTAATTAATGATACGTTATAAACAAGTTTTAGCTATGTCGCCCTTCGACTTTAAACGAGCTTATGGTGTGAGTCAAGAGACTTTTCAAAAAATGATACAGGTAGTGCTAGAAGCCAAGGTGGGTAGAAGAGGTAGCCATTCTAAACTATCGATTCCTCAGCAAATTTTACTAACTTTACAATATCTTCGAGAGTATCGAACATTTTTTCATATTGCTCAAGATTGGGGAATTCATGAATCAACAGCTTATCGGATTGTCCGAAGAATTGAAGATATTCTAATTAAATCTAAATTCCGCCTGCTTTCGTAAACGACAACTGCAACAGACCGAGACGGAAATTGAAGTAATTGTTATCGATGTAGCAGAGACTCAAGTTGAAAGACCTAAAAAAAACAGAAAAGCTACTATAGTGGCATTCAAAGGCTATCATACTCTAAAAACACAACTGCTCATCAATCAACTAACTAAAGAAATTATCTGTACAGCTTTTGGTAGAGGTAGGCGACACGATTTTCACTTATTTAAGAAAAGCAAAATTGCTATCATACAAGGAATATGCCTGTTAGGTGATTAAGGTGATCAGGGCATCAAACGCTATCACAAATTTAGTTTGATACCTCATAAAAAGTCAAGAAAAGCTTCTTTAAGTTCTCAACAGAAGTCCGATAATTATCAACTAGCATCTCGGCGAGTCCTCGTTGAAAATGTGATTAGATCTCTCAAAATTTTTCGGTGTTTGTCTAGCTGTTATCGGAATCGCCGCAAGCGTTTTGGATTACGAGTTAACCTAATTGCTGGTCTCTATAACTATGAGCTAAAATTAGCAAACTAATTAGAATTCCGCAAAAGGTCTAGTGTAAAGATGAGTTGGGTTGGGCTGATTATCGCTTAACTAGCTATGAGGAGATTGAAAAATGGTGGGAAATTGTCATGAGTGCTTATATGATGGTAAGCTTTCAGTCAGAAGTTTTTCAAAATCTTTCCTCTTGTTCAAGGATGATTAACTCACCATCCTTGCTCTTAAAATTTCAAGAACATCCTTGGTGGAATCAACATAAAGGATGGAAAAATCTCCTTAATAATCTTCGATTAATCATTCAACCGATGGTTTTTTGTTGCTTGATTACTCCTTGGTTATCGGTTTTTCCAATTCCGCCTTTAACACAAGGTTTTCTCAGACTTATTGACCTCATGAATCAGTTTAATGCCTATGTTCCTGATGGTTAACAGTTCTGTTTCAACTAACTCCTTCTCTACCAGAGTGACAGAAGAGGGTTACAGCATTTTTCAATCAGATGAGGTACAATAGCAGCAATGAATAAACCAATTTTTAATATCTTGGAGTGAAACTAAATTAATCGCATCAGTAATCGCTTCTTCTAAAACTTCACGAGAGCGAGCCGCGATAGCTCGCAAATATTCTTTGATTTTAGACTGCCGACCCTGCCGACTTTTAAAGTCGACAGGAAAGCGGCAGTGACTTCCGCACCAACAATTTTCAATGGGATTAAAGTCTGGAGAATAAGGAGATAAATAAATCACTTTAGCACCAGCACTTTCTAAAAGCTCTTGAATTTTTTTGACTTTATGCACGGGTAATATCATTTTGCAAAAGTCGTGCTAGACTTAGTTAAAAAGTTTAATGATTAAATGACAGGAATTCCTCAACTTGAAATAACGGAAACAGCCGAAACGCTAAGAGAGATAATGAAACAGCAAAAATCAGGATTAGGATTTGCGCTTGGTGCAAGCTCTCTACTTATTAAAAATCGGAGTGGCCGAAACCGTCAGATATATAGCGGTGATAGTTGGTCGGGAGGAAAGTACGGTACATCGCTGGTTTCACGCGTATAAAGAAGGAGGATTAGAAGCATTACTCGAAGAGAAGCCCCGCACAGGACGACCCAAAAAGCTAAATGTCGAAACCGTTGCTAAACTACAACAAGAATTAAGAGATCCAGAAGGTTTTAAGAGCTATGAAGAAGTGAGAATATGGAGTCTAGCGTTAGGAGAAATACAAGCTAGCTATACAACTATTTATCGAGTCGTTAGACAAGAGCTTCAAGCCAAATTAAAAGTAGCAAGACTGCCGACCCTGCCGACTTTCAAAGTCGACAGGAAAGCGGCAGCGCCTTCCGCACCTCAAAGTAATCAACAAAAGCTAGGCGCGATACAAGAATGGATAGAGCAACTTAATCAAAGAGTAAAAATGCTTAAGGAATTAGCCACTCAAGTAGATGAACAGAAAAAAGTTCGTTATTGGTGTCAAGATGAAACAAGATTAGGTTTGAAAACAATAGAGAGGAGAAAGTTAACTTTAAAAGGAGTCAAACCAAAAGGAATTAGAAGATGGAAGTTTGACTATTATTACATTTATGGGTTAGTTGAACCGTTAAGTGGAGATTCATTTTTCTATGAATTTTCGCATTTGAATACTGCTTGCTTTCAAGTTTGTCTTGACCAATTTTCACAACAGTTTAGCCAAGAAATTCATTTGCTTCAAGTTGATAATGCCCCAAGTCATACCGCTAAACAGTTACAGATCCCTTCAAATATTATCTTGTTTTTTCAGCCTCCTTATTGCCCAGAAGTTAATCTCATCGAAAGATTTTGGTTATTTCTTAAGAATCAGATCAGTTGGAGCTTGTTTGAGTCTTTAGATGCTTTAAAAGATAAAATTGCTAATTTGCTTAATTCTGTCTCTCAAAAAACCATTCAATCTTTAACGGGGTGGAACTATATTTGCGAAGCTTTATCTCTTGCAGGACTTTAGAAAATTGGTATAAGTTGTCCATCACGACAACGGCTCCTGGCCACAAAGATGGAACTAAAATTTGTTCGATAAATACATGAAAGACATTTTGGTCAGTCCCTCCATCAAAAGTTAAAGCTCCGAGAAAACCGCTTTTAGCAATTGCACCAATTAAAGTAATATTATTGCCTTTTGGGTAAGGTCTTGAACTAATAGCACGAGTCCCTTTTTTTGAACGAGCATAGGCCGAGCCGCTTGCCGACTTTAAAAGTCGGCAATCTGCCGGTCGGCTGCCTTCCGCAGTTCTCGTTAAGGCTAAATTAACACCTGTTTCATCGATAAAGATTAAGTCTTCTTCTTTAACTTCCTGTATCATTTGCCAATATTATCGACGTTGTTCTTGTATTTTTTCTCTTTCTAATTCGGCTGCGTAAAAAGTTTTTTTTTCGGGTTAAATTATGCTTTTGACAAAAGCGACACATACTTGCAATACTACACTTTATCCCTGTTTCCTCTTTTAATTTTTCACAAAGTTCAGCTAATGTAGCATCATTTTTCTCTTCTAATAGTTTTTCGATTAGTTCCACTTGTGCCTCTAATTTTGAAACCGTCCCTCCTCCGTGAGGTAGTGGGGCTACATTTCCTTTTTCTTTATCTTGTTTAATTAGTTTTTGCACGAAACTACGCGCTACCTTATATCGGTGAGCTACTTGTCGTACTGAACCCTCACCGTTTTTATAGGTTTCGATAATTTTTGAACGTAAATCAAGTGAGTAGGCTTTCATTTTTTTTCTGATTTTCTTTTAACTATACCTCACTCGTATACAATTTGCTGTAAGTCAAAAAGAGTTTAGCACTTGATCAACCGCTAATGTCGAATTGTTTCAAGCATTCATGAAAGCTGTTACAAATTCTTCTTCAGTCAAGCCCGTTTCAGCTAAGACTTTTTCCATAACTTGCTCTAGATCTTTCTTAGCTTGCTTAACTTTCTTTTGGTCAACAACGGGATAATAATAGCCAATTAACTTTCCCTTATTTTCTACAGCAATAACTTCTCTATTTGGTAATAAAACTTACTTTTCAAGGTCACTGAGTTGAATAGTTTTCATAATCATTTAACCTTTTTTCCAATCGAGATCTGTCTATTATTAATTTAATTATAATCAAAGTAATCAATCTATTGGTATGACTCAAATTCAACTACATGATACAGTGGCGGGGAATTGAAAATACAAAAAGCCAACGATTTATGAGCGCTCAAGAAATTATTTTACGTCGGGGACAAGTAGGAAAGTGGCTAAAATCTCTCAAGGCAATCGCTCAATCAATCTAATTATGGTTCAAGAAGGTCACGCGGTTGTTTACCATCAGTTCCTCAATAATTGTACAGACTTGAAAGATAGTTTACTAACGGCTGAAAACAGTGCCAGAAGTCGAAAACTAGCTTTTTGGAATTAAAGTAATCCTGTCATGCCTTGGGATTGGCGGCGAGAAAACAGAGCGAGTCAGTCAACTCCTGTTCGTCAACCAACTCTTAGAAGTCAGCCTACTTCAAGTAATCTTCCTGCTTGTGTGAATAGTGATTGTAATTGCTCAGACTTTCGGACTCAGGCAGAAGCACAACGAGTTTTAGAGGCATTTCTCAATGATCGCTTTCGTCTAGATGGTGATAAAGATGGTGTTGCTTGTGAGTCATTGCCTTAATACAAGATTGATTAACCAGTCATGAGTAATCGGTTGCTGAATGAGAGAAAGTTTCCCTCGCACGCGCGCGACTAACTAGCGAAACTCCCATAATTCATAAAATGTCATTTTGCGCTTTAAAAAAGAATAAATCGAAGTAATTGCTTATTATGTCAAGATTAGCTCATTCAGATAAAGTATTACTCTCTTTAGCTTTTACACTAATGCTTAAGTTAGTCTCAGATCTTTCAATTTCTATTGCTTTAATAGCGATCGCTAATCCATTACTCGTTTTAGCCGAGCAAGTCTGTCAAGTGACTGAGCCGTTATTACTGATAGCATGGCGGACGGTGATTTCTTTAAGTGACTGATTATAGAGAATCCTGACCGATTCCACTCCTTTAAGACGGGTACCAATCTCTCTGACTTTTTGGATCAAATGCAGCATTAGATGTTGAGCGCCATGATGACCAGAAATTGAATAATCTTCCCTAACCGCTAGATGGATAATCGTTAAATGCTCAAGACACTCGCGGGTGTAAACGACCACACCAATCAACTCTCCATGTGTAGGGCGATCAAAGCTGAAAAGCGTTTGTGTCATTAAAGACGAGCCAATCTGAAGGCGAAGCCAACCTTGCTCTTCAATGATTTTTGGGTTGCCATAGCGATCAACTAATTGGCTAACGGCATTTCTCAACTTGCCCTGTTGCGGGTTGAAAAACATCAATGCTTCAAGCTCGTCGTAATAGCGACAACTTAAAGTGGACGAGAAAAAAATCTGACTAACTTCCTCACCGACATTAGCAATTAGCGGTTTTAATTGGGAGGGAAGAAGCACTCCAAGGCTACCTCTATTAAGGACAAGTGCGTAAATAGTACTAAAATTCTATTGTAACGCTCGATCAAGCGATTCTAACGGCACGTAGAGCGCACGTTTTCTTTGAGGCATATTAGAAATAGAGTTTAATAACTATAGATGAAAATCCTCCAGTGCGTGCTGCGAAGCAGATAGAAAGCGGGATCGCTGTTATTTTTTCTCTCATCAACTGTACTTTGTTTGCGTGGTGCATCCTGATGGTGTTGAGTCCGATCATTGCTTAGACTTTAGACCTGATCCTGATTCGGTAGAAGAAAATGAGGAACTCTGGGAAAGAGAAGGTTACTCTTGGTATGGCGATGATCTAATCGAAAATCGTCCATCTCGCTACACAGCAGAAGAACAGTTAGAAATTCTCAACAATCATCCCTTTTTCACTGGTGTTTGTCCTCAGTGTGGCTACAAGTTTGAATCCAGCCCGTCACCTCATACATCATGGCATTGTTTTAGGTGTGGCTGGAGCAATGAATCAGTTCCTTAATTAAACTATAGTTCACTACTATTTTTGTAGCTTAACTAAATTCAAGCAAGAACAAGTCACCTTGTCAGGTTATCGCATCTCCGATGAAATTAAAAAGCTGTTTTAAGTCCATAGATACTTAGATTGATGCACGCTTTGCAGTAAATTGTTAAATACTGCTTTCGTCAACAGCGATCGCTATCCCCATCTCGTGGGATAGAAGGCCTATTTTCTAACTTGTGGAGTCGAGATAGCGCAATTTTAAGACTTTCTCATCACAGGAAATTACTTCCATCATGCGTCCCTTATCTCCCCACACTGATACGTCAATTTTAATCTTATTATTAGATTGTGCCGTCCAACTTCCTACAATCTTTTGAGGTCGATCAGTTGGGCCTAACCCATATAAAATAAATTCTCCATTTGGTCTGAACTCCAATCCATTTCTTCCTCTAGAGGGTGGAAATTGATAGCCGATTGGACGATAAACTTGGATGTCTTCTGTATCTTCTTCTCTAGAATGAATCCAATGTTGAAAAATTGTTGAGGGGAGATGATTTGCCATAGAACGTTCTAGACAGCCTAACTGAATGAGCAATATACTACTGAATAAAAGCAAAAAGGAGCGGCGATTTAAGCGATTTACGAAGAGCATCTTTTACTTTCAATGACCTTTTTTGAGAATAATAATCATTTACATTTTTTGTAAAGAAATAAACGCTTTTTTCTAATTTACCTTCATAAATTTTAAACAATTTTTCTGTCTCTTTAGCTTATACTTAATAATTATAAGCTAAACATTTTTTTTGAGAATCTGCCCTAAGTAGGGATCAAAGTTCTAAACTCCTATTATTACTTTTTTAGAACTGGATTGATCTGAGTTTAGCTATATAGGTTTTGATTGATGAAAGTTCCCAACCATTATTTTTTCTAAATAATTAAGGTCTAAAACAATGAGTTTTCCTCAAACACGGACTTGCGGGAGCATGATTCATCATGCCTATTTAATGGAAACATCACCGTCTTATCGGCAGACACGACTTGCTATCGAGAATGAAAGCAGGAGTTTTGCTAGACGGATGTTGACTACTCCCTTTCCCCTTGAAGTCATTACGATTCCAGTGGTGGTTCATGTTGTTTTTAATATTAGTGCTGAGAATATTTCTGATGCACAAATTGAAAGCCAAATCCGAATTCTCAACGAAGATTATCGGATGACCAATGCGGATATAAATCTCGTTCCAGATCCTTTTAAACCCTTCAAAGCGGATACCTATATTCAATTTAAACTCGCCGTCAGAGATCCAGAAGGAAGACCAACCACAGGAATTACTCGGACTCGAACTAGCCAAGGCTCTTTTAGTTTTACTGATGAGGTGAAATTTGATAGCACAGGTGGTAAGGATGCTTGGCCTGCCGATCAATATTTGAATATATGGGTTTGTAACCTAAGCGGTGGTCTTTTGGGATATGCTCAGTTTCCAGGTGGCGAACCCGAAACTGATGGAGTTGTCATTTTATATACTGCTTTTGGCGATATCGGTACTGCCGCATCGCCTGGCAATCTTTTTAACAAAGGTCGAACAACTACCCATGAAGTCGGTCACTGGCTGAATTTAAGACATATTTGGGGAGATGATTTTGGAGCCTGCACTGGCTCGGATGACGTGGATGATACCCCTAACCAAGCAAATAGTAATATAGGCAAGCCCCAATTTCCAAGGATTACTTGTGGTAATAGTCCTAATGGAGATATGTTCATGAACTACATGGATTATGTAGATGATGATTCAATGTTTATGTTTACGATTGGTCAAGTAGCCAGAATGCGCGCTATTTTAGACGGCCCGCGAAATTCGCTCAAGACTTCTGAGGCCTTAACTCCTCCTGTCTAAAATTTCTACTTTTTTATTAATTGTTCAGGACTTCATCTGTTCTTTGAATTAACGCTCTTTAGGGTGAAGTCCTGTTTATCGATTAGCAATGCGAGTTAGCTTTGACAAAAGCTTTATTCAAAATTCATGTTTAGCAAAGAGTAAAGTCATGCAAGTTTTTACAGGTTTAACATCAACAGAGTTTTGTGAGTCTTACTACCGCGAGTCAAAATTCTCTCAAACCAGTTGGGTACAATTTGGACAAGACGCTTTGCTGATTGCCAATGAGTCTGACTGGCAACAGATTATTCAAGAAACAGGACGGCGAGCTACTCCTTTCAAACAAAACTCCAATCCGAGTCAGAAAGAAAATCTCTACTTAGTTATTCAAAAAGGAAGACTTTTTCAGAAGGAGCATCCTGATGTTCCCGTGCTGATGGATAAAGGACGGTTTCTGGTGGTGGAATTAGATTCTCAACAAGCTCAACAATGGGACAAAGGAGATGAACCCTGCTATGCCATTCGTCCGTTACAGGATTACCCAGTGGTTTTTCAACTTCGCTCACCCTCAGCTACAAGACTTCGAGCCTCGACCGAAATTCAGAATTTAGTGAACCAGATTTCTCAATTGAGCTTACAGCAGACCTTACAAAAATTGGTGTCTTTTCCGACTCGCTACTCCACCAGTCAATTTTATACGGAAGCAGCAACTTGGGTAAAGGAACAATTAGATCTCCTAGGATACGAAACTCGGATTGATGAAATTACTGTAAGGGGTGAAAAAAGTCTGAATGTCATTGCACAAAAGCAAGGCAAGGGGACAGACAACAGAGAATTAGTTATATTGACAGCCCATTTAGATTCTATTAATCATGACGATGAACCTTTAGGGATTTCCCCAGGTGCAGATGATAATGGAAGTGGGTCAGCAGGGGTGATAGAAATTGCTAAAGTTTTGAAAAATTATGAGCATCAGCATGATTTATGCTTAGTTCTATTTGGTGGTGAGGAGCAAGGATTATTTGGGAGTCAGCAGTATGTCAGGGACTTAACCCAAGCAGAGCGTTCTAGAATCAAGGCGGTCATTAATATGGATATGATTGGCTCTCTTAACACGGCTACACCTACAGTCATGTTAGAAGGAGCGAGACTATCTCAAGCTGTTATTGATGGACTAGCTTATTCAGCAGAAATTTATACAGGGTTAACGGTACAAACCTCTCTTAATCCTTTTGCCAGCGATCATGTTCCTTTTATTAATGCTGGTTTACCTGCTGTCCTCACCATCGAGGGGGCAGATAGTGCTAATAATGCAATTCACAGTGCCAATGATACACTTACACTGCTCAATGACCAATTGATGCTAGAAATTCTCCGAATGAATGTCGCTTTTATGGCAAGTTTGCTCAATGAATCGGCAATTTGAATTCAGCCCGTCACCTCACTCGCCCTGGCATTGTTCGAGATGCGATTGGATGGATGGTTCTGTACAATAGCGATCTGGGCATTATGCAACGAAATGCTTTCATTTACTGCTGTCTTGCCTCTTTAATGCTTATTTCATCTAAGTTTGTACACTTCTACACCAGATTTCTTGATTAAATTGTTGCTAACTCATTTTCATCAAAAACTACATATGGATTAAAGTAGTACTGCTCCGCAGCATCCATCATTGAACTGAGTAGCCACCAGTTGATTCCACCAGAAACGGCTCCCCCAATAATGGGTATCCAACCTACACCAACCTTAGCAGCAGCCTTGGCAAAAACCTTAGCAACAGCCTTGTCGACAATTTTGGCTGTAAGTTTAGATAAAGCTTTAGAAGATGACTTCAACGCTGTTTTGCTAACAACTTTACCGACAACCTTACCAGCTAACTTACCAGTTCCTTTAGCTGCTAGTTTTGGAACAATTTTGGTTCCCACCTTCATCGTTACTTTGGATGAAACTTTGACACCAACTTTACCTGCGGGAACACTGGCAGAAGCGACTCCAACGCCAGCCCAGATAGCCATGATCATATTCATGTCCTGCTCAATATCAACATCTTTCCCATAAATATAGCCAATTCCTAAACATCCTAAAGGAGCTACTTTTCTGCACCAAAGCAAATCTGCAACAATAGCTGCGTATGACCAAGGGCCGCCTGTAACTCCAGCCACTACACCGCTTGTTACGACCAGAGCAATATGTTTCGCTTTCCATACTTCAACATCTGTATATCCAGAAGCATCTTTTTTCAAAGCCTCTCTCTCTTGAGAGTTTAATTCCTGCCCCCAGTCTTTAAATATTTGAGCTAATTCTTCTTGCAGTCCCATTTAAACTCTCCTAAGTTTAATAAAGTAGCTGATTGAATTTTTTCGTTCTGTCTATTCCTTTTTTTAGGCAACAAGTGGTTATGCACAAAAAATAGAAAAATCTAGAGAAACCAAGTTATGGCTAGTAATCCTCTATTAGTTAAAGCAATCATCTTTTTGAGACACAATAGAGATAAAGCTTGATGACGGCCATGAAAATTGACCAATGCGGTCAGCTTTCGCTGCGCCTGCGGCGTGCGCTGCCTACTTTACTCCCACCAACTAGATCATGTCTGCCAGCTTCATCCTTTTGGAGTTGATGAGGATTATTGTTTAGATTTTCGCCAAAATCCTAATGTAGACGAAGAAGCGAAAACATCACAAGAGGAATTATGGCTCAGAGAAAACTATACATGGTACGGCAACAAGCTTATTCATAATCATCCATCTCGCTACACATCAGAAGAACAGTTACAAATTCTTGATCGTCATCCGTTTTTAACAGGTACTTGTCCGCAATGTGGTTATAAGTTTGAACCAGTCCGCCACCTCATACATCATGGCATTATTTGAGATGTGATTGGATGAATGATTCGGTATCCCTTACGATTACACGATCAACAAATTTACTATAGAAAAGCCATACATTTTAAAATCAAGCCGAAAGCCGACCCAAAACTACAATACTAGGAGGTTCGTTGCGGACTCGCAAAACAACACCTTCTCCTGAAAAGAGCGAAACTTCAGAGAGGGCTAAGATATTCACTTGATGAGAAATCATGATAATCACTCCATGCTCAAAGCGACATTCCCAAATGAATTGACGAACTTGAGACGTTTGGGCATTAGCTTGACTGCGATTCTCAAAAAACGAGTTCAACGGTTCATAGGGTTCAACTTTCCCGACATTCATCAATTGAGCAGTTTCTAGGCTACGGCACCACTGACTTGATAAAACTCTGGTCACAATGATGTTTCTACTTCTAATGGCTTGACCTAGACGGATGGCTTGTTGGCGGCCTTCTTGGGAAAGATTACGCTGAGTCGAGCAGTCATTCAATTGAAAATTCGACGGATCTCCCACACCAGGGGCTAAAGCGTGTCGGTACAGGATGACATAGCCTGTCTCGTCAGCTTGCTGGAGTAACGACCACAGTTGTTCGGGGGACTGTTCAACCGTTGAAAAAATCGTCTCAGGGGGTGAATTTTGGACTGTCCTTGTCAGAGTCGGACGTTTGAGTGTGGACAGAGAATTCTGGCAACTGAAAGACACACTAGAAGTTACCAGCATCCCTAAAAAGCTTCGTCTTCGCATCAATCCATCTAATTTCATACTGCTAGTCTAAAAGACATCAACCCTTTAATGTTAAGAAAACGTTAACCTAAAAAAGAACCGTTTGATTCTTAACGAAGATCAGTTTCGGTTTCAAGTTGAACCAATGCTTACCCAAGACTCTTTGGAAGCTACACCCCATGCTATTGAATAAGTTTGTCCTGACTGCCGTCCTCGTCGCCTCTACTCTCGTCACTCCAGGGCTTGAAGTTAGACCCGTCATTGCCCATCACGGATGGAGCGAATACAACAACCAGCAAACTCTTAACCTCACTGGGGTAATTCGGAGCATTAATTATGCTAACCCCCATGTTGTCATTCAAGTTGAAACATCTGACAAAAAAGTTTGGCAGGCAATTTTAGCACCCCCCTCTCGAATGCAGAGTCGCGGACTGCCACAGAAAGATTTAGCCGTCGGAGGGCAAGTCAAGTTAGTTGGCTACCCCCACCGTAGCCAAGCGAATGAGATACGGGCTGAACGGATCATCATTGGCGATCGCACAGTCGAGTTACGCTGATGGAATGGCTTGAGTCGAGTTGGCTGGCAGAGTCTGTACGTCAGTCTCTATGGTTGTATCCCTTACTGGAAATCCTGCATATCTTGAGTTTTTCTATCTTGTTCGGGGCGGTTTTCTTGTTCGACCTCCGACTGTTAGGATTTTCCCGTCGCTTACCCATTACTGCCTTGGCTAAACATCTTTTTCCTTGGGTTTACCTCAGTTTTGGGGGAACAATCCTCACAGGTTTTTGTTTATTCATCGTTGACGCAACAGCGATCGCCGCTAATCTCGCCTTTCGTCTCAAGTTGCTGCTCATTCTGCTGGCTGCTATTAATGCGGCTGTCTATCAGAAAAGTGTCTCTAAATCGAGCCAAAAATGGAATGTTGGGGTTTCTTCACCCACTAAAGTCAAAGCGATCGCTCTCATTTCCCTCATCTTGTGGACGGCCGTGATAGGAAGCGGTCGCTTGATTGCTTACCTGTAGAGAACGAGCTACCCAGTCTGGCTATTGCATTTCCGATGAACTTAAAAAGTTGTTTTAGTGCGACACTCTGTCTATCATTAACCTATAAACCTATTAGACCTTTAACCTATTAAAAGATTAAACTCTAAACCCATATAGGGAAGATGGAACTAACCGATACAGATATTAATCCATTAACCTATTAGACTTTTAAACAATTAGACCTTAAACCTATTATCAATAAAATTCATAAACCTCTAAAGGTATTAAACCTTAATCGGATGTGATGTTAAAAATAGCTATCTTCAACTTCAAAGGAGGGACGGGTAAAAGCACGACAGCTTTAAATTTGGGAGCTTGCCTCGCTACCTCGAAACGAAAAGTTTTACTGATCGACCTCGACGGGCAAAGAACCCTTAGTTTTGGTTTGGGTCTAGATGGAGATGTACCTACTGCTTTGAACTGGTTAAGCGGTGGTGAGATTCAACCTGTAGAAACTAAGACTAAGAATCTCTGGCTTATCCCTGGCGACTTGGGAATGTTTCAATTAGAGGCTGATGCTGATTTATTTACTCCAGCACTGGCTAAGTTGAATAGATTCGAGATCTGTTTGATGGACTGTTCCCCTGGTTTGGGTGTCTCATCAGTACAAGCAATTCTGAGCAGCGATCGCATCTTAATCCCCGTCATTTGTGAGCCTGCCGTATTGAAGGGACTATCAGAAGCGGTGCAGTTAATTCGAGAGGAACGCCCCAATGTACCCGTCGATGTTGTACGAGTTCGCTATCGTCCGAGGTTGGTGATTACTAAAGAATCTGAAGATTTATTAACCGAAGCGGCCCGCCGAGTAAGGAATATTCCGTTGAAGTTGGTCAAATTTGCCAGAGATAAAATAGCCTTGTTTCTGAGTAATTGGCTTATAAATTTCCTGAACTAATGCAGATTTGCCAATGCCAGAGTAGCCGGAGACTAACATTAACTTGCAACGGGGTGATGGGGTGATGTTTTCTCCTACTTCTCCACTCCCTGCTACTTTC
>NZ_BLJI01000048.1 GCF_017312365.1 Chroococcus sp. FPU101 | reverse complement strand
GGCTGTGAGTGCCGAGAGATCCGTGAGGCGATTGCGCCTTGGGAGCAGGTCAAACAATCCAACAATTCTTTACATTATTCTACCAGAAAACGTCGAAGTTCTCAAACTCGAAAATCATTTAAACCTGTTTCCATTCCACAAGGCGAAATGAGACTGGCCATCTTACCAGAGCCGCCTAACGACCATCCTCAAGCCAATCCCAACCCCAAGCTTCCCAATTGGCTCATTGAACAAGGCGTTTCTTCAACGGCGAAAGAAACCCGTTACTGGTATTCTAAAACCCAATGGGTCAGCCGATTTGAATGGGAAAACCTAGAAAATGCCAAAGGTCATGATAAGACCATTCGGCCAGCCCAGATTAAACCCGATGGTACAACCGAGTGGAAAAAAGGCCCTTCAGACTGGCCACTCTATCGTTTATCTGAAGCACTCGCCCACGGCCAAAGAAAATGGGTCTTTGGATTAGAAGGAGAAAAATGCGTCGAAGAAGCCCGTAGCTTACAACTCGTTAGCATTACATGGCAGGGGGGAAGCTGGACAGATGAAGAAATCGCCCTCGGATTAAAACAACTTAAAGATCAAGAAGTCGCGGGCTTAATTTACTGGCATGATTATGACGAAGCGGGAGAAAAAAAAGCTCAACAAATCCTCAAAGCCGCCAGTCAAGTTCAATTTCCCGTCATCCTACTTAATCCCCTTGAAATTTGGGATCAAATGCCCCATAAAGGAGATATCGCCAATTGGGTCGCTTGGGGAAAAACACAAAACATGAATACTGACGACTTCATCAAACGTTTAGAAATGGCCATTCATACGGCCGTTGCCCAACGGACGAACCAACCCTTTGAAGAAAACGATGACGACGAAAGTGAAGTTTTACCCATCAGTAAACCCCCCAAACCCGACCTCATCGCCGCCAAAATCGCCGAGAAATATCGGGACAAATGGCTTTACTGTGCTGAATTTAAAACTTGGATGGCTTATGAACTCGAACAAATGGGCGTATGGCATCCCATCGATGATCTTTATATTTCAACCCAAGTCCATTACCTCTTAAAAGCTCACCAGATCAGTGGCTATGGCGTATCCTATTTAAACAACATCGTTGAACTTTTAAAACGCGAACTTTATCTACGCCTCTGGGGAAATCAGAAAAACTTATTACCCTTTAGCGATTGTGTTCTGGAACTCGATACAGGCAAAACCAGAGAACATTGTCCTGGTAATCGCTTAACATGGGTTTTACCCCGTCCTTATCACGTTTTAAATCGCACTTGGACGAAGCTCGATAACTGGTTAAACGAAGCTACAGGCGGTAACGAACAACATAAGCGGATTTTGCTCTGTTACGCCGCCGCCGTCTTAAGAAGACGGGCCGATTTACAGAAATTCCTGCATTTAATCGGCATAGGAGGCACTGGTAAGAGTACTTTTATGAATTTACTCATTGCCTTAGTCGGGCAGCAGAACACCCTTTCGATGGATTTAGAAACCCTAAATGAAAAAGACGCACTGGCTGATTTGTTTGGCAAAGTGTTAGTGGTTTTTCCAGATCAAGATAGTGCTGGCCGCCAATTATCTAACTTTAAAAAACTCACAGGCGGGGATTTACTCAGAGGCCGTCGTTTGTACCAAGATGGCTTCAACTTCCGTTTTGAGGGGATGTGTGCCGTGACGAGCAATAATCCGATTTTCCATGCTGGCACAGGACGCTGGTTAACCCGACGGGCGATTATGATTCCTTTTAAGTTAACGATTCCTGATTCCCAAATCCGAGATTTAGAGAAAGAATTTGAACCCGAACTTTCTGCCTTAACTTTGTACTTACTATCGATTCCAGAAAGCGAGATAGAAGCGGTTTTAAGGGGTCAATTTAAAGGTGGAATCTCCAATACCCTTTGGGAGTCACAAATTCGCTCTGACGGTCTAGCCAGTTGGGTTAATGATTGGTTAATTCATGACCCGATGGCGAAAACTCAAATTGGCAGTGATGCGAGAGAATGGGCTAACGAGCCTTATGAGGCTGCTGTGTCTACTTTATTTGGTTCGTACTGTTTACATTGCCGTCAATCGAATCGTCAGCCTCTAACTAAAGATAATTTCTCAGCTAACTTGCTGGAGTTATTACAGCAAACGTTGCAATGGGGAGTTGAAAAAATTAGAACGAACACAGGACGCATGATTACGGGAGTAAGATTAAGAACTGCCAATGATGGCGAAATTCCTTATTTAGATGAGGTATTAGCCCAAAGTGACGGCTTAGGTGACGGCTTAAGTGACGGCCTAGGTGACGACCTCAAAGCCTTGATAGAGCAAGAAAGTGACGGGGGTGACGGCCTAGGTGAGCAGTTTGAAGCCAGTAAAAATTTAACACAGAAATCGGTTGACTCAGTTAATTCAACTTTAAAGCCATGTCAAAACGAGTGTAAAAAAGATCAAGAAAATGGGGTCGAAGTCGTCACCTCGTCACCAATCCAGTCAGAGCAAGGGGTTGAGGTCGTCACCTCAGTCATCACCTCAGTCGTCACCGAGGTCGTCACTTTTAATTCACCCACTGGGGAAATTTCATCTCAACCCACCCAAATAAAGAAAGAAACTAAATTTAATTGCCCCTTAGAGCAAGAGTTGGCTTCTGCTGATTCGTCACCCATTTATGAAGTAGGGCAGACGGTGTACGTGTATAGCTATCTTTTAGAGTGCTGGCAGATCACCACTGTAAGCAAGATTGAAGACATTAAAGGAGACAAAATTTATACTTTGGCTAATGGAGTGTTGTGTGGTGGGAATTTGATTCGTTCTGTTACTTGATAAATTTCCCAACCTCGGCTCAGTAATACTTTATAGCTGGGAATTATAAAGGAGAGAATTGACTTAATAATGGTTTACTTGATAATGGAAGACTTTGCAGCACTGACAGATGAGTTAGAGAATTATTTGTGGAATTTAACTAGGAATACATCTTGCACCAGACAATTGGAAATCGCTTGTGCTAGGTGCTGCAAGAAATTATAGATGATGCGTCTACCCTGGAGTTTTGAATGGCCCGAACGGAAAAAGTAAGAAAGCTAGCTGGTTTTATTTGGAGTATTGCTGAACTTTTACGCGGTGATTATAAGCAAGCTGACTATGGCAAAGTAATACTGCCGTTTACGGTGTTGCGCCGTTTGGACTGTGTTTTAGAACCAACAAAGGCAGTAGTGATGGACTTTTACGAAACGAAAGTAAAGTCCATGAATCTGAAAAATCCTGAGCCATTACTAAACCAAAAAGCTGGCGTAACTTTTCACAATATTAGCCAGTTTACATTTCAAAAACTCAAGGCAGACCCAGATCATGTAGCTGCTAATCTCAAAAACTTTATTAATGGGTTCTCTGTTGCTGGCAGGGAAATAATTGAATATTTTAACTTTAATGACCAAATTAATCGTTTAGATGAAGCAAATCTGTTATTTTTAATTGTCAAAAACTTTGCTGAAATCAATCTTCATCCTGATGAAGTAGACAGCATGGAGATGGGCTATGTTTTTGAAGAGTTAATTCGCAAATTTTCAGAATTGTCTAATGAAACGGCGGGGGAACACTTTACACCGCGTGAAGTTATCCGGCTGATGGTGAACCTGCTGTTTCTTAATGATAGGGATACTCTAACTCAAAAAGGTATTGTAAAAACCATCTACGACCCTGCTTGTGGAACTGGTGGAATGCTGTCTGTGGCAGAAGAGTACATTAAAGAACTTAACCAAGATTCCAAACCTGTGGTTTTTGGTCAGGAAATTAACCCTGAATCCTACGCAATCTGTAAATCTGATATGTTGATTAAAGGTCAGGATATCAGCAATATTAAGTTTGGCAATACTTTCACCACTGACGGGTTAGCACACGAAACATTTGACTATATGTTGTCCAATCCTCCGTTTGGTGTGGAATGGAAAAAGGTGCAAACCTACATTAAAAATGAATATGAAAAGAAAGGATTTGATGGGCGATTCGGAGCAGGTTTACCTCGGATTTCTGATGGTTCTTTCTTGTTCCTACAACACATGATTTCTAAAATGAAGCGGGATAATGGCGGTTCTCGAATTGCTATTGTATTCAACGGCTCACCGCTATTTTCTGGGAGTGCGGGTAGTGGTGAAAGTGATATTCGCAAATGGATTATTGAAAACGATATGCTAGAAGCGATCGTTGCTATGCCAGACCAACTATTTTATAACACTGGAATTTATACATATATTTGGATTGTTACCAATTGCAAAGACCCAAAGCGTAAAGGCAAGATACAGCTTGTTAATGGCATTCATGATTACAGAAAAATGAGCCGCAGCTTGGGAAATAAGCGTAATGAAATTGGGGATGGTGAAGATGGCAAGCCCAATCACATCGCAGAAATTACCCGCATTTATGGCGAGTTTCAGCAGGATGCTAAACGCAAACTTGAGGTAGATGGCAAAGAACAGGATGTCATTGTTAGTAAGATTTTTGATAACGAAGATTTTGGCTATTGGCGTATAACAGTAGAACGTCCGCTAAGGCTTAATTTTCAAGTGAGTGATGAACGTATAGCCAAGCTAGAAACTGAAACCGCCTTTGTGAATTTAGCTGAATCTAAAAAACGGGGTGGGGTTGCTTTACGAGAAATTGAGGAAGGGAAGCAGTTACAGGAGTCTATTAAAGAAGCGTTACGGAATTTGGTAAATCGTCTCTACAAAAATCGGGATGAGTTTGAAACAGATTTAACGGCTGCACTGAAAGCGGCTGATTTGAAAATTTCAGCCCAGGTGAAAAAAGCAATTTTGAATGCTTTAGCTGAACGGGATGAAACTGCTAATATCTGCACTGATAAAGATGGCAACCCAGAACCAGATACAGACTTGAGAGACTATGAAAATGTGCCGTTGAAAGATGATATTGATGAGTACATGAAGCGGGAACTATTGCCCCATGTGCCGGATGCGTGGGTTGATGAGAGTAAGACGAGGATTGGGTATGAAATCCCGTTTACGCGGCATTTTTATGAGTATGTGCCGCCTAGACCGTTGGAGGAGATTGAGCAGGAGATTAAGGATTTAGAAGAGGAAATCAGAGGAATGCTTGGGGAGGTGATTGAATGACCCTAGCTATAGAAAATCCTGAGATTCGATTTTTTGGTAAAGTTCCTGAACACTGGGAAATAGTTCGTATTAGACGAATTACTAAAGAACATAAGCAGGGCTATTACACTGAGCAAGCATATATTGATGAAGGGGTGAAATTAGTCAGAATTACTGACATTGATGACTCTGCTAATGTTTCCTTTGAAAATATGCCATTTGTAACTATTTCTTCAAAAGATGAGCGAGCTTTCAAGGTAGAAAAGGGCGACTTTCTCTTTGCTCGTAGCGGAACTATTGGACGGTTCGGTCTAGTTAGGGAGCCTGAGCGTTCTGTTTTTGCCTCATACCTCATTCGATTTAGATTTAAAGATGTTAATTTAGAATTCCTTCGCTTCGTATTTAGCTCCCAGTTTTTCAAAGAAGGACTTATTAGTACTCTACATGGTGGTGCTAACAAAAATGTTCATGCTGAAAATATCAAAGAGCAGTTCATAGCAATTCCTCCACCTGATATGCAAAGTGAGATCGCCTCCTTTCTAGACCGCAAAACTGCTGCGCTCGCCACCCTCATCACCAAAAAACAACGCCTCATCCAACTACTCGAAGAAAAACGCACAGTCTTAATCAACCAAGCTGTAACTAAAGGATTAAACTCTAACATCCTTATGAGAGACTCTGGTATTTCGTGGATTGGTAAAGTTCCTGAACACTGGGAAATAGTTCGTATTAGACGAATTACTAAAGAACATAAGCAGGGCTATTACACTGAGCAAGCATATATTGATGAAGGGGTGAAATTAGTCAGAATTACTGACATTGATGACTCTGCTAATGTTTCCTTTGAAAATATGCCATTTGTAACTATTTCTTCAAAAGATGAGCGAGCTTTCAAGGTAGAAAAGGGCGACTTTCTCTTTGCTCGTAGCGGAACTATTGGACGGTTCGGTCTAGTTAGGGAGCCTGAGCGTTCTGTTTTTGCCTCATACCTCATTCGATTTAGATTTAAAGATGTTAATTTAGAATTCCTTCGCTTCGTATTTAGCTCCCAGTTTTTCAAAGAAGGACTTATTAGTACTCTACATGGTGGTGCTAACAAAAATGTTCATGCTGAAAATATCAAAGAGCAGTTCATAGCAATTCCTCCATCTAACGTACAAGGTGCAATAGAACAAGTTGAAATAGCTAATTTTCTGGATTCAGAGTCAGCAGCTATAAATCAAGTAATAGACAGAATCAAAGAACAAATCGAAAAGCTTCAAGAATATCGTCAAACTCTAATTACAGCCGCAGTAACAGGCAAAATAGATGTCAGAGAGGAGGTGGCTGTATGACTCTTTGTGTTGCCTGGATTCGGCAAAAAAATAATGTTGAGGAGCTAGTATTTGCAACTGATAGTTCCTTAACTGGGGGAGAAAAATGGAATCAAGGCATTAAATTATTTGAATTACCCAGAACAGATTGTTTAATTTGCTTTGCTGGTGAGACAGGTCGGGCTTATCCGTTAATCTTGAATCTAATTTCTTCTATCAAGCTAAGTAGGCGTTTGCAAAGTTCGCGTACTGATGTTGAAGAGGTATTAATTGATCTTTCTTCTATGTTTACTTCATTAGTATCCACCATCATTAACGAAATTTCTGGGCTAGATATTCATGAACTGAGAGCTGGAGCTAAATTCCTTTTTGGTGGTTGGAGTTGGGTAGAAAGCCGTTTTCGTATCTGGCAAATTTATTACTCGAAAGATGCTGAAGGATTTGTATTCATAGAATGTACGGATGAACCAAATAAAAATCGTATTTACACTTTTTTAAGCGACCCAACTGATCTAGCTGATATTGCATCAAAAAATTATAAACAATTAGTCTATGATAATGATAAGCAAGATGACAAAATGGACATGGAACCGCTACAAGTTCTAATAGCAATGTCCAGAGATAAAGATATTAGAACCGTAGATGGAGCTATTCAAATTGCTAAAATTTATAAATCTGGAACTTCAGAATTTTTTGGCATCCATTGGCCTTCAAGAGAAGGAAAGCCTCACTTTCAGGGCAGAAGCTTTAATCCGCACACTAAACCCGACGTTCGATATTTTGATCCCGATACACTTACTTTGATAGAAGATAAGCTACCGAATATTATTGAAGACATAACTAAATTTAGTCAACTAGAAGACTTTAATTTTATTTGTTCTTGTTATGGTGTAGATGGTAGTTTGAAAGAAAACCTTCCTGACAATGACCGTGAACGACTGATTTACATATTCCGCGAAGCAGCTTACCAGTATTTCATAGAGGAAATAAAAAGTAAGGGGAGTTCAGCGCAATGACCAGCCAAACGACAGAACAAGCTTTTGAACTTGAGATCGTTAACTCCCTGATTCACAATGGTGGCTATCAATTAGACGATGCTGCCAACTTTAGCCGCGAGTTAGCATTTAATAAAGCCACCATTTTCCACTTCATTCAAACTTCTCAGCCAGAAGCATGGCAAAAGCTTTCAGAAATTCACGGCTTGGCTGTAGAGCCAAAGTTCATTCAAAGGCTCTATGCAGAATTAGAGTTACGGGGGATGCTAGACGTACTGCGCTATGGCATCACTGACTACAGTGTACGCTTCAAACTGGCATTTTTCAAACCCGCCAGTGGTCTCAATCCTGATACTTTAGCACTTTATGACCAAAATATCCTCACTGTAACTCGTCAGGTGCGCTACAGCCTTCAACATGAAAATTCAATAGATTTATTGTTAAGTATAAATGGCTTGCCAGTCGCCACCGTAGAACTAAAAAACCAGTTTACTGGACAAGATGTAGATAAAGCCAAACGCCAGTATATGCAAGACCGGGATCACCGAGATTTGTTATTTCAATTCAAACGCCGTGCTTTGGTACATTTTGCCGTAGACCCAGATGAAGTCTGGATGACTACCCGCATTGATGGCAGTAACACCCGTTTCTTACCCTTCAACAAAGGCTACAACAAAGGTGCAGGCAACCCACCCAACCCCAACGGCACCAAAACTGCCTATCTTTGGGAAGATATCTGGGCGAAAGACAGTTGGCTAGACATTGTGGGTCGTTTTTTGCATCTAGAGCAAGAAAACATAAAACTTAATGGGAAATCCGCTAAAAAAGAAACCCTCATCTTTCCTCGGTTTCACCAATTGGATGTTGTTCGCAAACTAACCGCAGATGCAAAAGTTAAGGGGCCAGGACACGATTACCTAATTCAGCATTCTGCTGGTAGTGGCAAAAGTAACTCTATTGCCTGGTTAGCATATCAACTTGCTAGTTTATACAACAACCATGATGAGCGAGTTTTTGATTTAGTCATCGTCATCACTGATAGAAGGGTACTAGACCAGCAACTGCAAGACACAATTTATCAATTTGAGCATAAGCAAGGTGTTGTGCAAAAAATTGATAAAAACTCTACACAACTAGCTGAAGCTTTGGTTTCTGGCACTAATATCATTATTACTACCTTGCAAAAATTTCCCTTTGTCTTAGATAAGATTCAGGAAATCTTGGAAAAAAATAACATTGCCCAACTACCAAAACGCAATTACGCCCTAATTGTGGATGAAGCCCACAGTTCTCAAAGCGGTGAAACATCCAAGAAAATGAAAGAAATCCTTTCTATTAATGACCTCAGCCGTTCAGTTAAAGAAGAAAGCATGACTGAGGAAGAAGATGATATTGAAGACAATATCCGCAAAGAGATGCGTATTCGTGGTAAACAACCAAACTTAAGCTTCTTTGCTTTCACCGCCACACCCAAACAAAAAACGCTGGAAGATTTTGGCCACATGAACGCTCAAGGACATCCAGAACCCTTTCATCTGTATTCCATGCGCCAAGCAATTGAAGAAGGTTTCATTATGGATGTGTTGCAAAATTACACAACCTATAAAACTTACTTCCAAATTTCTAAAGCGATCGCCGATGACCCTAAAATTAATACAAAGAAAGCAAGTCGAGCTATAGCCCGGTTTTTATCGCTGCACCCCCATAACTTAGCTCAGAAAACTGAAGTGATTATCGAACATTTTCGTCAATGTGTCATGCACAAAATTGGTGGAAAAGCCAAGGCAATGGTAGTGACTGCTTCTCGCCCTCACGTAGTGCGCTATAAAGAAGAATTTGACAACTATTTAAAAAAACAAGGTTACGTTGATATCAAAGCATTGGTAGCTTTTACCAGTTTTACCGATAGAGAAACGGCTATTAAATACACTGAATATGATATCAACGGCTTTGGTGAACGGGAATTACCCGAAAAGTTTGAAACTGGTGAATATCAACTTTTGATTGTAGCAGACAAGTATCAAACTGGTTTCGACCAGCCATTGTTACATACTATGTACGTGGATAAAAAACTTTCTGGAGTCAAAGCCGTACAAACTTTATCCCGCTTGAATCGCACTTGTTCAGGAAAAGAAGATACTTTTGTTTTAGATTTTGCTAATGAAGAGCAAGAAATTATTGATGCTTTCCAACCTTATTATGAACAAACCACACTAGCATCGACCACAGATCCTAACCGACTATATGACTTAAAAAATAGGTTAGATGGCTACCAAATTATCTGGCCTAGCGAGGTAGATGCTTTCGCACAGGTATTTTTTAAATCTCAGGAGAAGATAAATCAACGAGATCATAGCCGACTTCATTCCCTAGTAGATCCTGCTATAGATCGTTTTAAAGGATTGAGCGAAGAAGAGCAAGATGAGTTTAAAAATAGTCTAACTGCATTTATCAGATTATATGCTTTCTTGGCACAGATTATGCCCTTTGCAGATGAAGAACTAGAGAAATTCTATGCTTTTGCTCGTCTGCTGCAAACTAAGTTACCAAAACGCAGCCAAAGCGATGTATTTAAACTGACTGATAAAGTTGCACTGGAATATTATCGATTACAAAAAATCCGAGAAGGTCGAATTGTTTTAGAAAAAAATGCAGAATCACATCTGCAACCAATAACTGAAGCTGGCATACCTAGAGAAAAAGAGACACAAGCTAAACTCTCAGAAATTATCGACATCCTCAACCAAAGATTTCGCACCGATTTTACTGAAGCAGATAAATACTTTTTTAGCCAAATTGAGGAAGCATTGGTTCAGGATCAAGTATTATCACAGCAAGCCAAAAGCAACTCAATTCAGAATTTTAGATATGGCTTTGAGGAGATATTTTTGACAAAGCTGATTGAGCGCATGGATTTAAACCAAGATATTTTTGCAAAAATTATAGATGACAAGGAGTTTGGTAGTGCTGTGAAGGACTGGATACTAGAGAAGGTTTATCATAGGTTGACGCAAGAGGCTAGCTAGTTTTACCCCCTCTAAATTCATCTGACTCGGTAAAAAGCCATGACCAGCATTACAGCTAGGTTCTGAAATAAAAACATCTAAACATTTAGATGTCTAAACGTTTAGATGCTTAAACATCTGCTATTATCAACTTGTAAGAAAAGCAACATTTTCTATGATCGTCACCGTAGCCTCGTTTAAGGGAGGCGTAGGAAAATCCACCACTGCCCTGCACCTGGCGGCTTACTTTCAAACCCAAGCCCCAACTTTGCTTGTCGATGGCGACTTAAACCGCAGTGCCTTACTTTGGGCCAGTAAAGGTCAGCTACCTTTTAAAGTAGTCGATGAAAAACAAGGGGTTAAATTTGCCAGAGAGTATGAAAACCTTATAATTGACACCCCTGCCCGGCCCGCACTCGAAGAACTTAAAACCCTCGCCATGGGCTGTGATTTACTCGTTCTGCCCACCAGTCCCGATGCTTTAGCATTAGGAGCTACCTTACAAATGGTCGATGCCCTGCACTCGCTCTCCTCCAACTATCGCATCCTGCTGACCTTAATTCCTCCCCCGCCCTCTAAAACAGGAGAAGAAGCAAAAGCCACGCTCGTCAAAGCGGGACTTCCCGTTTTTCAAGCAGGAATTCGGCGGTTAGCGGTGTTTCAAAAAGCCGCCTTAGAAGGGGTACTCGTCAATCAAGTTAAAGATCCTTATGCAGAAACCGCCTGGGATTGTTATCTAAAAGTGGGGAGAGAAATTTTATCATGACTAAAAAAGCACCCGATAAGAGCCGATTTGATGACCTGTTCAGTGCCGCTTTAGAACGAGGAGGAATCAATCCCCTCACAGAAACTCAACCGACTCAAGCCCAAGCCAATCGTACCAGCAAAAGCACTGACCCGAATTACGTGCGGACTACCCTTTATCTACCTAAGCGACTACACCAACAACTCAAAGCAGTAGCGGTTCAAGAAGAGCGGGAAATGAGTGGCATTGTTGAAGAATTGATCGACACTTGGCTAAAATCTAGGGATTCTTCAATTTAAACATCTAGATGTTTGAATGTTTAAACACTTAGATGTTTTGTTCAAGCTCTTTGAGTCGTTGTCTTTCTGCTAATCTTTCCGAGCTATTTAACTGGAGCAATTTGACCGTTGTGCGCCCGAAGGGTGTCAGTCCAATTATTTGAAGGCTTTCAAAACAAAAGTGTTCAGACCATTGTTGCGTTCGTGGGTTAAATAGAAAACAAAATTCTCCCGTTTGGGGGTCAAACGATCCCAAGTCAGTTCCTTTATGACGATTACAACGCAAGCACGTATAGGCCAGATTACCTTCTTCCGTTTTTCCGCCATGTTTTTCAGGAATAACGTGGTCAATTTCATGGGGGAAAAAGGAAAGGGTCGTCGGAGCGAGGCAATATTCACAACAAGATTTAGCCCGTTCTTCAACGGCTCGACGTAGAGCCGCCGGAATATAGGTACTGCTCATGAAGCTGATGTGAGGTGAGGGAGACTTCCTGCTTTGAGCAGGATCATCAGATGCTCAATGCGCTCGTATTCATCAAGTTCCCGTTGTTCCGATGGAGTTAGATCACCCGCCTTACTACGCGCAATTAAGATTTTGAGACGTTCAATCATTTCAGGAGTCGGACGAAAGGCTAAAATTTCTTCTTTTGTCGGCTCTGAAGCTAGAAAATCAAGAATATAACGATAAATCTGGGCAGGGATAGCCGGTTGTTGAAGACTGAGTGCAAGGAGTTCGGGCAGGCGATCGCCAACTTGGGCCAGTTGAGATGAGAGTTCGTCGGGAACTTCAATTGTAATTTTAGCCATCGTCTTTTCCCTCTCCTGAAGGATGAATCAAATCAATTGGTTGAGACGCTCTTTGCCTTTTTACTGCTTAACGCCAATCAAAAGCCATTTTTTCGCTCTTTTTTTATCCTAACTTCACTCAAGGCTTTCTTAAAAGTTGAATGTTTAAGCATCTAGATGTTTAATGAAAATTAGACTTTCCTATAGGGCAAGCGTAAGAAAGTGAAAATCAACCGTCACGGACGGGCCAAGATTCTGAGTGTCGAAGAAATCCAGTTGCTCTTTAACGAGGGACTAACCAACCCCCGCGACCGCGCCCTGTTCGGCATCTGCCTCTACACCGCCTGTCGCATCAACGAAGCTGTCACCTTAAGACTGACCGACGTTTACAACCGTAAAGGCGTGCTGCGAGACGAGATCATCATCCGCAAAGAAAACACCAAAGGGAAACTCGCCACCCGTACCATCCCCGTTATCTCTGACTTACGCTCTCTTCTGATGAACTACTACCCCTCCCCTCGCACTTGGTTCTTATTCCCCGGTCGTCATGGCAAAGGTTACATCAACCCCGATTCGGCGGCCAGAATCTTAAGAGAAGCCTGTGAGCGATTAGACATCGAAGGTGTTAGTACCCACAGCTTCCGAAGATCCGCCCTAACCCAGATGAGCAACGCAGGAATCCCGTTGCGGGTCATCCAAGAAGTAAGCGGCCACCGCACCCTAGATGAGTTACAGAAATACCTAGAAGTGTCACCCTCTCAGGTTAGAGGAGCCGTTTCTAGCTTATCGATGTTATCTCATGTCGGAAAACCCACGTATAACGATGTATGTTCAGTGAGCGAGAATGAGGAAAAAACTATCTCAGGGGAACTGCCGTTTTAATTCGTTGGCTCTTGAAGAAGCCAAGTTCGCATGACTCTTGGCTCAACCCCTGAGCAGAATCATTCTCTGAAAAATGCGAAAGAGCCTTAATTTCCCTAATCGTTGCTATCTCTCTTTTCGAGGGGGCGAGCGCAATGAGTTGAAGTTTCAATGGCGAATGTGGTAGTTGTCCCTTTAGTGAGATTGCACCGAGGATGAACGAGTTGTAGATTATCAAGAGCAAGAGCGAGAGCCGGATATTTGGCGATCGGTTTGATGTGATCGATATGGGCATAGCGAATGTGGACGTAATCACCGCAGAGGGCGCATTTACGCTCTTGCTTAGAGTGCTGTCGTCGCTTCCAGTCTTTTCCCTCGCTACTGTTACGCCAGAGGTTAAACTGACGGCGTGGGTCTTGCCGAGCTTTAATTTCATTGACCAGCACTTTCGTATCGGTCAACCAGTCGTTAATTGACGAGTTGAGTTTGAATAACTTTTCGGCTAGATTTTCTTGTTCCATCTTGAGTCCCCTTGATAGTAGCCGCCTCAGCTTTGAGGACGGAAAGTGTTTTTACGGTTTTTGAAAGGGTTCGATAAGCGCGTTTGGCTAATTCGCCCAGTTCTTTGTCTGTACTGTTGCTAAAGGGAATGACGTAAAAATTATCTTGACGCTCAATAAGGGTGTTCAGTAGGGCATTTAGGCAAAAGCGGGTTTTTGATTTGACTCGCTTGCCCTCTTTGTACGCTCTGACGTTGATGATGACTTCGTTAATGGCGTAGTGATGGGTATTTCTCTCTTTTCTAACGCTTTTCAGGCTTTTGGTGAGCGCGGTAGCTAGATAATTACTAAGTCCGTATCCTTTGAGTTGGGCGCGGGTGGTAGTCTGCATGGTAGAAAATTTTCTTTTTCAGGGTGCATGAGCCGATTTGGAATTCGACAATTCTAGGCAACTTCGTCGTTTTGATTGCTTAAAAAATTGTTGTAGGTTACGAGCAAGGCTTCAATCCAAGGATCTTTAAGCCCGAACGGTTTAGCGAAATTGTAGAGCTTGGCAATAAGAGGAAGAAAGGTACTGCGTAACTCGCTAACTTGGCGATCTGCTTCCTCGATCTTGCTGGCAAAGTCGGCTTCGATTTTCTCGATGTAATTCTTTTTCTTAGTGACTTGGGCTTTTTGAGCGGCTTGCAATCGCTGGCGTTCTAGAAGTTCTGGGCCTGCGAAGGCGAGCAAAGCAGTGATTAGCTCTTGCTCGGTTGCGTTTTCAAGAGTGATGTTAGCGTAAGCTCTTTCTGCATCCTTAATTGTCCAGTTATACTTTTGGGCGAACTCGTTCGCTTCTTTTTTAGTAACCATGCTTTGACTTTTTGGCTTTCCAGCAGTCCTATCTTATCAGGTTTCCTAAAAATAGAAAGTGATCTCACTCACGCTCCGCCCTTAGTTTTTAATAACGAGAGCAGCCAGCCTACTCTTGTGTAGTGGAATTCATTGACTTGTGCAACCTTCTCACTTAGGTTGAAGTAGAACGAGACGATTTCAGTTCAATGACTCCGAAAGTCTAGCTATTAATTCTGAGCGGGACAGGTTCGCGATCTGGAGCAGTAATTTCGTGCGCTCAGATAAGTCAAGCTGCATGATCTGAGGAATCAAACTCTTTAATTCCTCATCTAAGGTGCCGAATCGCCCTTCTAGGAGTTTTTCGATCAGCAAGCCTTGTCCTTCTTCTTTCCAGACTTCACGTTGCTGTAAATAAGCGGGTGATAAGTTCATGATTAATTCCCTCTCTTCTTCACTTCTATTATCTTTTAACTCTAATGTCTTACGCTCCTGTAGCCGCTTTAAGAGACAACTACAGATTTCGATTTTAGTCGGGGCATTACGAAAGGAATCAAATAAACAGCTAGTGGCGGTCATCTGGCTCAGTAATCCCAGATTTGAGGCGTAGAGGGACGGTGTTCTCTTAAAATTGATTAGAGAGAGGAGCTTGAGGGGGAATGACAGACCTCCTTTATTAGTAAACGATTGAAAGAAGATGATTCCATTCCGTTTCTCTCTGGTGCTGGGGGGAATTGGCCAGTTATTGATGAAGTAACCTCCTTAGATGTTGTTCCACAGCAAAACCCTTTGAGTTGTGGCCCTGCTTGTGCTGAGATGGTACTAAAGGAATTAGGAATCGACAAGATCACTCAGACTTTAATTGCACAAGAAACTGGAACACCTGTTTCCGTTTCTAATTTGGCAAGAACCCTCTCAAGACTCGATTCGAGGGGAGGCAGGCAATGGGTTGGAGGAGGATTAGCACTTCCTGGAGCCAGTGATACTGAGTTACTTTCTGCCTTAGTCTCAACAGGCATATTTATCGCCGAACTCCGAGAACCGATGGCGCGTTTGGGTCATTTAGTGGTTGTAGATGGTTGGGATGAAGATGGCTTTCTTTCAATTCGAGATCCCTGGGATGGGACAAGGTATAAAATGGAACAAGAGGAATTTTTAAAATACTGGACGCTTCAGGGCATTTATGCCAGAAAATTATGAAAACCCAAGTTTTGGACATTCAATCTAACAATAACGATGACTCCTTAATGGTTTTGATGTCTATTGGAGAAGAACAGCGTTCTTTTATCTTTTCACGCTTTTTTGACCAGCTAGGTGAAGTCAAGTTGCAGGTGATCGAGCATGACCAGGAGTTTTGGGAAACTTTCAAATTCAATCAACAAATTGCCAGTGAAGTAATGAGTTTGGTGCGCCAGTTTTATAAGGGTGAAAAGGTGCAACTGCCCCTCTATGTAGGAGATTTTGGAACAATGGAGGAAGCTTTGGCTTTACAGAAACCTAGAAAGCCAGAAAACTTAACCATGAAGCCCGCTTCGTCTCGACAAAGCGGCTGAATTTTCAAGTCGCCGCTAATTGTAATTTTCATTAAATGACAATATCTAAACTAAGTGGAAAGACAGTGTAGAGCTTGACACTTTTCCATGATGACGAGGTTGTGAGGAGAGCCAATTTCTGCAACCAATGGTTGCAGTTTTCTGACTGTAGGTTCGGTTCCAGTTTTGCCGAACGAATATACGTCTACATATGAATTGTTAGCCAATCTGAAAACCGATTTGTTACCTTAATTCCACTTGACGTAATCCAGGCTTAATTCCAGTCAAATTCGGAGCAGGAATTTGAAGCCTTTATTCCTAAGCCTACTTCCCAATAGATGAAAAAAACGCCTTATTCAGACTATGAGCAGATGCACTAAAAACTGAATTTAACGATTCAAATGCACGATAAGAGCATTAGTTTGTTTGGCAGAAAATATGAGTTTAAACTTGAGATTTTTCACAGCTTAGCAACATGACCCAAGCTTCACGTCAATTCGCTCAAAATTATAGATGAAATGGGCTTATTTTCCTAATTACTTGTTTATGCTTGTCAACTACTTCAGCAGTTTCTTTGATGGTTTCTCTCATTTCTTTAGGAATAGGACACTCTGGTTTCGACTTGGGTTTCTCTGACATTTTGAAAAAATTCCTTCTTCTAATTTTTTTAATTTTATTATGTTTTTTCATAGATAGTAGTGATTGACGGCAAGCCACCTTGTGATTAAAATCACAAAATACAGCAATTTTTGAAGGAAAAGTGTTATCCACTAAAGCCAAGTTCCGACACCAGTATGAATCTGATTTTGACAACAAAACAGCCTTTTAAAGGTACAAAAAGTGAAGTTTAGTCGGTAAGTACCAGAAACCAAACTAAATTAGGAGCTTTGCCCACTAGCAAGGTAACTTGGAATAAAAAGCACAACGCTAATTTTAGCTTCGCTTAGAAAGCCATATTGCAGTTTTTGCAGATTTTATAGCTTTTACGTCCTCAAAATGGATGAGGACAGTTCCAAATTAGGTTCCACTACTTGTTACTCCCTCACTCGCCGCCAATTAACTTTGCTTCTATCAAATAATCTGTCGGCGGTCGGTGTGCCTTGAGATTGTTATTTTACATATTCGCAACTTCGCATACGGCAGATTACTTCATAGGCTTCATGAACTTTCACCATCTGCTCATTAGCAAATTTTGTAAATTCTGGTGGTAAACCTTGACTGGCTAATCTATCAGGATGAAAGTCCATGCACTTTTTGCGGTACAAACGCTTAACCTCTGAATCCGTCATATTGGCCGTGCATTCAAGGAGATTATACGCTTCCTGTAAGCTCATCTCCTTGCCCAAGTACATATCAGTCGTTCCTGATTTTAACCGAAGAGATTGTTCTGCAACTCGTAACATCTCACGTTCTTGAACTGAAACATCACCATCGGCGGCAGCTACAGAGCAAAGGCTGAGCATGAGAAAGGTTGCCCTATCTTGGTCGTACTGAGTAAGTGCTGCGAACTGTTCCAAATACTCACTGATGTGAGTATCGTTATCTTTAGCTTCTTTGAAGATCTCGATTGCTAGGTTTCTTGTTTCACTGTCAAGATTCATTTCTGCCATCAGTGACTCTATTGCCATTATTTCATCTTTGGTTACACGACCATCAGCTTTTGCTAACTTCGCTAAAGTTGCAAAGAAACAGACAAAGTGAGCTATAGCAATAGTATCTTCATCAGTAATAGTATCTTCATCAAAAAGTTCATCACTTGAACTACTGTTGCTAGTTTGTATACTTTGCTCAGATGAATCAAAAAGCTTATGACCAATAGCAGCACCTATGCCCGCTCCAATTGGCCCACCTAAAACAGCACCAACTCCACCTAGAAAGATTTTGCCCCACATAATCTATACTCCTTTGAGAAAAAACGAGCCATTTCATCACTTTTCGTTCATCCTCATTATTCCCGTATTTTTTTGAGATCTCACTCTGGAACTAAATCTTATTTAAAGATTACT
This sequence comes from Chroococcus sp. FPU101, assembly GCF_017312365.1. GTDB lineage: Bacteria > Cyanobacteriota > Cyanobacteriia > Cyanobacteriales > Microcystaceae > Chroococcus. The sequence continues at coordinate 3,613 of NZ_BLJI01000048.1, read as the reverse complement.
GGTGTAGCATAACCAGTTATTAGATGGATACTTTTTTACTTTCTAGATTTGCAGGTCACAACATGTATGTAGACCGCCTGTTTGCTTAAGAAAGTATAGTAGTAGGTAAGTAACATGAATATAGCCAATAATTGTGAAAGAGAGAAAATGACACGTCGTCAGAAAGAGCCACTACGAGACTTAACGGCCTGACGGGGTGACAAGCGAGCTAAAAAGCTTGTTGTCTAATACTCATAGCCCTCAGTCCCTTCAAATAAATGGCAGTTTATTGGGATTGAGACTTATTAATTGTTCTACGCGGACATTATGTAGCAGATGGACGAAACTAACGCTATGCGTATAATTAGCATCTACTCCAAAGTGCTTTAATCAAGACAGAGTAAACTTTGTCGTCTTTTAAGTTTGTCGAGTTCGGCTTCTAATTTTTTGGAAGCACTTTTGTTATACGTCAAGTTTTTGACTAGATAATTTAAGGATTTTGCCCTGATTATACGCTCTCGTTCAATTAATTTAAGCGTACAACATATATTATACGCACAGCGTTATTTTTTGTCCGTTTGCTACACAACGTCCATATTAGCTATTAATTTTTTTTATCCTAACAAAAAAATCGGATTAGGGAAAAGTAAATTTAACTAATTTTAAAAAATAATAATATTTTTTTGACTACAATAATTTTATAAGAAATACAGATTAATTAGCTAGAAATTTAATCTACGATTGATGATTTATATGTTTATTTTTTGAAAATTTAAACAATCTTTATCTTCTTTTAGAGGAGCGTAGGAGCGTAGGAGCGTAGGAAAAATTTTTCCTACGCTCCTAATAAATATATTGTTTATTGCTGATTAATAAACACATTGAAGCAAGAAAGCAATACATTAAATAGTGATTGTGTAAACCCTGCGAGCCGCAAGTCATGGACAAACACAATCAGTTTATTTAGAATTAGAAATATCCTGAATAACGTTTTAGTCTCACAGTAAGGAGATGATAATGCTTCTTAATAACCTGCTAGATGCGCTAAATTTATTTAGCCATAGTGGTCAAGTTCCTTCTCTTAGTAAAAAACTGCCTAATCTTAAAACTGCGCTTCGGAAATATATTTTACCAAATTTACCAAATTATTCATTTTCTGCTGGCGATTTGGAAAGAGAAAAGCTAGAATTCTGCCTAGAAGAAGTCACCGTTGAAAGTTTTCTTTTAGCTAATCCTCTGAAAATTTTAAGTGAATCTTGTCAGGCTTTAGTTAGCCAAGGGCTACTCGCTCGGCACGTGGAGAGAACGACTTATCGACCCGCTCTGCTGCAATTCCAGACATGGTTGTTAGAGCAACAACAAAAAGAGGAAGAAAAAAGTAATAACAATGGTAAGTATGCTCCGAAAACACGTTATCAAAAAAACATAAAGAAAGCTAATCAAGGTCGAGCCAACTATCAAAAAACACAATATGCTCTCAAAGAATCAGAGTTAACCCCGCAATTATGTCAAGAATTAGCGAATTTACATCTTTTTTGTTGCGGAGAATATGTTCCAGCACGTCAAGATCAGAAAATGCGGGAGAAAACCTTTCAAAACCATCGGCAACGGGTTCTTGGCGTATTAGGTTGGTTAAAAAATATTCAAGGAGAGACACTTGATGTCTTAGAAATCAAAAAATTAGCAGATGTTCGAGTGATTGAGCAATACATCAGTTGGGGAATTAACACTCGCGGGAACACCTGTGGTTGGGCGATGGGGATTTGCGATCTGGCTCTAAATATCGCTAAGTGGCAGTTCTGTCACGAATCAAAACGTCCTCAATATCGGGATATTCCCATCATCGAAGAAATTCGGATGATCAATAATCGATTAGCCAAGCGGTATGAAGAGCAGAAACAAGCGGCTAAACGTTCTAAGCGGACGGAAAAAGAAATGACTTTCGCTCAATGTCAAGAAATCGTTCTCTACCTTCGACGCTGTTGCGCTCCTAAAGATTCCTACGGGTCTCCACGTTCTGAGATGGCACTCGCTCGAGCTTGGCAACGTTATTTGTTGGTGGCTATCCTTACATACTGTCCAGTCCGACAACGAGAATTGAGAGAATTTGAACTGGGAAGAACGTTACACCGAAATCGAGACGGATATTGTGTATCTCTTCAACCAGAAGACAACAAAACAGGCGATGAACGGTGTTTCATGTTATCGGATTTACTCCCTCCGATTGTGGTCGCTGATCTTGACCAATGGATCGATGTCTGGCTTCCAAAATTTCGCATCGCTACCGAAAATTTAGATAACTGGTTAGGCTTTATCGGTCGTCGGGAATATAAGAATCAAATGGAGTTAGAACAATATCTATCACATCTCCAACAGCAAAAAGAGGAAATTTTAAAAGCGGGAAACACAGAAAAAGCCGCTCAACTAGAAAAGCGTTATCAATCTGGGCTACGTAACTATGAAACTCAAGTGCAAGCTCGCCGAAATTTTCGAGAGAATTTTCTTTTTGTTTCTACTGGCTCCAACATATTCGAGACTTTCGGCTTACCCATCAAGGCTGGAGACTTGTTCTCAATCGTCAGAAGCTCTGTCTATACGGCTTCAGCCGCCTTGGCCGAACAAGAACATCCCTTATTTAAAGGAATTGAGCCACGTAAGACGAATCCTCACTACTTCAGAAATATAGCGATCACCCATGAACGCCGTTATGGCGATCCCACAAAGCGAAAAGCTTTTCACAAGGTACTAGGAAATTCAGAAAAGATAGGAGATAAAGATTACAACGAAATGTACCCTGAAGAAAAAACAGTCGATGCCAAAAACTGGTGGCAATCTGAAACGGGGAGCGACTCTTTTAAAGCTTTGACCAAGATCAAGAAATTGCTTCCTTCTCTTACATCACGGGAGTTAATACACCTAAAGCAATTACTCGAACAAAATCTCTCCTTGCTCGTTTGAAAAGGATGTAAAGTGAAGTGGGCTTAGGTGTAAAAGTTTTGACTCGTCTGACAGTTAAATATTGTCAGATTTTTCATAACTTACAGATCCAGATCAAGTTCTGACTGTTACATATTAAGCAATTGAATCCTCAACGGATTCAACGCGAAGTTTTCCTCTACCAATCTGTTCAACTAATTCTGCCATTGATAGACCGAGAGAATCCGCCAAATCTTCTAGTCCTTGTTTAGCAGTCGGAGTCATCTTTATTGAAAATCTCTCTGTTTTTGATTCTCCTTCATATATTCTTAATGCCTTGGCTGCTGCTTGAGCAGCCTTATTTTTTATCTGCTCACGCCTATCAGTAGTTTTCTCTGTTCTCATCGTTACAGCCATAGATCTTTATCTCTTTGCCTTCTACATATATGTTGGCATAAATCTAATACTAAACAAACTGCTAGTAGTGCTAGTATATCCACTAGAGTCGAGTAACAACCAAAGAAAAAGCCGAGGTAGTAAAGCCTCGGACATCCAAAAGTAAAAACTAATGATTACAATAACTGAAAAAAAATTCAAGATCCTAGATCACATTGCCTCTCTAGAACCCACGAATCGCAAAAACCGTTACATCTGCCCGGTCTGTGGAGGAAATGACCTTACCATTGACCCTAAAACAGGGAAATATCAATGCTGGCAT
>NZ_BLJI01000047.1 GCF_017312365.1 Chroococcus sp. FPU101 | reverse complement strand
TGAACTATGGTATTACTGGAACAGCGACTAGAGGCACTGACTACGCTAATATTGGTACAAATGTAACTTTTGCGGCTAACTCGGCTACTGCTAGAGTTACAGTTAACCCGACAGGTGATACAGTAGTCGAACCCAATGAAACTGTAGCACTCACTCTGAAAAGTGGTACAGGATACACGATTGGTACGACAACACCCGTCACGGGAACCATTCTTAACGATGATGGGACTAGCACTTTACCACGTGTTACTCTAGCAGTTTCTCCATCTAGCGTTACCGAAGATGGTTCAGGCACTTTCATTTATACTTTTACTCGTACTGGGAGTCTAACCTCACCTCTAACAGTGAACTTTACCCGTAGTGGTACAGCCGTCGAAGGGGGTGACTATGCTGACTTTGGCGATAATGGGAATACCGTCACTTTTGTGGCTAACTCAGCGACGGCTCGAATTACAGTTAGCCCCAAAGATGATACCAGCGTCGAACCTAATGAAACTGTCATCTTTACTCTAGCAAGTGGCAGTGGCTACACGATTGACACCACTATACCTGTAACGGGAACAATTCTTAATGATGATTTTGCATCGGCTCAGATAGCAACTAACGCTAATGATCCTCTAACAGGAAGCTCTGATGCTGATTCCTTGACCTTCTCTAGTCCCTATGACAGAAACGAGCGCATTACTAATTTTACGCCAGATGATGATTTAATTGTCGTTTCGGCTTCGGGTTTTGGTGGTGGATTAATTGAAGGTGAACTTTTGTCGTCTGAGCAATTTATCATTGGTGCGTCTGCTACTGCGGCGAGTCATCGTATTATTTACAATAGTGCGACTGGTGCGTTGTTGTTTGACAGGGATGGAATAGGTGCAACAGCAGCGATACAGTTTGCAACTCTCAATACGGGTTTAGCTTTGACTAACGAAGATATTTTCGTCAGTTAATCATTTTGCAAAAACACGATTAATAATATTGTAGAGACGTGAGCTATCGCGTCTTTACTAATTCAAATTGGGTTTTTCAAATTTAGGAATCGAGGCAATTAACCGCTTAGTATAATCTTCTTTAGGATGATTAATAATCTCTTTGGCGGTTCCTTCTTCGGCGATTTTACCTTTGTTCATGACGATAATACGATCGCTCATAAATCTGACTACACTTAAATCATGGGAAATAAAAATATAAGTGAGTTGAAAATCCTGTTGTAATTCTTTCAATAAGTTCAAGACTTCTGCTTGTACAGAAACATCTAACGCGGAAACGGATTCATCACAGACAATAAATTGAGGATTTAATGCTAAAGCTCTTGCAATACAAACTCTTTGTCTTTGTCCACCCGATAATTGATGAGGATAACGATTAAACCAATTCGGATTTAGTCTAACTCTCTCTAATAAATACGCTACTCTTTCTCGTCTTTTTCGCTCACTTCCTTCTTTTTGATGAATAACCATCGGTTCTAAGATTGCTTTTCCAATCGTGAGGCGAGGATTCAAAGAATTATAGGGATTTTGGAAAACGATTTGCATTTTTTGACGCAATAAACGTAGTTTTGAATGACTTGCTGACCAATCTGAAATCTTCTCTTGATTAAAATATATTTCGCCTTCTGTTGCAGGAATTAATTTTAAAATTGTTCTGGCTAATGTTGATTTACCGCATCCAGATTCACCGACTAAACCTAAAGTTTCTCCCGCTTTGACCTGAAAACTCACATGATCTACAGCCTTAAAAAAGCTTTTACTCTGTCCAAAAATACCTTTAACTGGAAATTTAACCGATAGGTTTTTGACTAATAGTAAATTATCGTTTTTCTCAATTTCTAAAATTCTTTGTTGTTCTTCTTCTAATGAAATAAATCTAATTTCGGGTGGTTGTTTCTCAGTTAAAGAAATGACTTGACCTTGGGAGTCTTTTTCTAACACCACAAAATCACTAACCGTTAATAATTTTTCGGGTAATTCAGTCAAATGAGGACGACAAGCAATTAACCCTTTTGTATAGGGATGTTGGGGATGATGTAAAATTGTTTCTTTATTATTGCGTTCGACTATTTTACCTTGATACATCACCGCGACTGTATCAGCAATTTCATTAATCACCCCTAAATCATGAGAAATAAAAATCATCGACATATTCCGTTCACTTTTGCACAGTTCCCGCAATAGTCTTAAAATTTCTTTTTGAACGGTTACATCTAATGCGGTTGTTGGTTCATCTGCGATTAAGATAGTAGGGTCACAAGAAATCGCCATTGCAATCATCACCCGTTGCAATTGTCCACCCGATAATTCGTGAGGATAGCGTTTTAAAATCGCTTCTTTTTGTTGTTGAATATAGGTTTTGACGGGTAAATTAGAGATTTTATTAGCTATATATTGTTGTTCTAGCTGTTCGTCAGACGGAAGTAGTCTAACTTCTTGAAGAAGTGCGATCGCTTGATTTTTGGCTTGTTCAAGGGTAATATTCTTTTGATGCAGTTGAATGGCTTCAGTAATCTGAAAACCGATATTATACACAGGATTTAATGAACTCATCGGTTCTTGGAAAATCATAGCAATTTCCCCACCCCGATAGTGTCGTAATTGGTCTTGAGCCAAACCTAAAAGATTGACTTTTGAGGAGTTTTGTGCTTTTGCAGGGCTAAACCAGATTTCACCGCTACTAATTTTACCAGGGCGAGGGATCAAACCCATAATAGCTAAAGAGGTGACCGATTTTCCTGAACCCGACTCACCCACAATGCCTAAAATTTTTCCCTGTTCTAGACTAAAACTAATCTCATCAACGGCTAGGGTTATCTGATTCTCGTTTTTAAATTCTACAGATAAATTACGAACATCTAAAACTGTGTCGCCCATGTTTACTTAATTCTTTCTAATTAAAAGAATTCTAACTGATTCCAAGATAGAAGAACGATTAAATCTACCTATTTAGGTTTGAGGGAAGGCGAAAGGATAAACCCTTAAACCTTTTCCCCTATTATTTATCAGGTTGAAGACCAGAACCAACGGGAGCAATATTACTTAATTCTAATTCTGGATGATCTTCAATAATTTGATTAAGATTCCATTCATTCTTAAATAACAATACGGGGCGATTCCAGTTATCTTTCACCGTCATACAATTAAATAAGCGTCCTGCTTTTTCTACTGCACTCCAGCCATTTTTCACCCAACGCGCCACATTGTAGGGTAATAATTCCACCTGTGTTTCTACTCCATATTCACTCAACATCCGAAACTGTACGACATCAAACTGTAATTGTCCGACTGCCGCTAAAATTGGTTCTCGTTTAAAATCATCCGTTGAGTACATAATTTGTACTGCCCCTTCTTCTTGAAGTTCTTGAATTCCTTTTTGAAACTGCTTAAACTTCGATGGGTTAGGATTTTTAAGATAAGCGAACAATTCTGGCGAAAAACATGGAATTCCTTCGTATTCTAGCTTACTCCCTACATAAATCGTATCGCCGATCGCAAATACCCCTGGATTATTCAAACCAATAACATCCCCTGGATACGCTTCCTCGATTGATTCACGATCTTGAGCAAATAATTTCTGAGGTCTTGACAAACGAACCGTTTTACCAGTACGAACATGATTCACAACCATATCTTTCTCGAATTTTCCTGTACAAACCCGTACAAAAGCAACTCGATCTCGATGTTTTGGATCCATATTCGCTTGTAGTTTAAAAACAAAACCTGTAAATTCAGGGTAAGTCGGATCAACAATACCAATTGAAGATTGACGACCAATGGGTTTAAGGGCATAGTCGAGAAACGCATCTAAGAACAGTTGTACGCCAAAATTGGTCATCGCACTCCCGAAAAAGACTGGGGTCATTTGTCCCGCGTGAACCATTTCTAGATCTAATTCTGATCCGAGTTCTGCGAGTAATTCAATATCTTCTTTTAGCTGATAGTAGAGATCTTGGGGTAAATATTGTTCGATGCGGGGATCACCGAGTGGGATCACCGTTTCTTGTGCTTCTCTGCTTCCGTGTTCGCGTCGTTCAAAAAGATGGATGTTCTGATCACGACGATCAAATACTCCTGCAAAGCGATCCCCAATTCCAATCGGCCAATTTACTGCATAAGTCTGTAAACCTAATTCTCGTTCGATTTCGTCCAATAATTCTAGGGGTTCTCGTCCAGGACGATCCATCTTATTAACAAATGTGAAGATGGGTAATTCTCGCATCTTACAAACTTCAAAAAGCTTACGGGTTTGGGGTTCTAAGCCTTTTGCCGCATCAATCAGCATGACTGCATTATCGGCAGCCGCTAAAGTTCGATAGGTATCTTCACTAAAATCTTGGTGACCGGGGGTATCTAAGAGATTAATCTGAAAATCATCATATTCAAATTGCAAAACTGTAGAAGTGATGGAAATTCCCCGTTGTTTTTCCATTTCCATCCAGTCAGAAGTCGCTTTTCGTTGATCTCGTCTGGCTTTGACTGCGCCCGCTTGATGAATTGCGCCCCCGTAAAGTAACAGTTTTTCGGTTAAAGTGGTTTTTCCCGCGTCTGGATGAGAAATAATGGCAAAATTACGCCGCTTTTCTACAGCATTTTCAATATCGACGGTGATCTCGTTTGACATTGGTGGCTTTTGTTTTGGCTTTCCTCTACTAGATTAGCTATTTTTGACCCTTTTAGGTGTTATTTTTAACACGATTGACTAGAGATACCACTACCTTTAGACTCCGATTAGATTTAATTAGTGGAGAATGACCATTTATGTTCGATGAAGGATACACTAAGTATCACTGTAACTGGATTCAAGAAAATGCTTTACCTCCAGTAACCCTAAAAAATATCAATCAGTGGAGAACAAAACTATTTCAACTAGGTTTGATTGGTCAATATGAAAATGGGATTGGTTTTGGCAACATTAGTATTAGAAAAAGAAATTCATTAGAGTTTATTGTTTCTGGAACGCAAACAGGACATCTAACAACGCTTAATGAGCAGCATTATACAACTGTGAGCGATTATGATTGGGAAAAAAATTATTTAACCTGTTTTGGCCCAATTCAAGCGTCTTCGGAATCTTTGACTCATGCCGCAATTTATGAAGCTAATTCCGAAATTAAGGGAATTATTCATGTTCATCATTTAAAACTCTGGCGACAATTAATGGATCAAGTTCCGACGACTTCGGGAGAAATAGCATACGGCACTCCAGAAATGGCTAAAGAAATTATCCGTTTATGTCAAGAAGCTAATTTATTAAAAGCCCAAATTTTAGTCATGAAAGGTCATGAAGAAGGAATTATCGCTTTTGGTAAAAGTTTAGATGAAGCAGGGGACTTACTTATTAACTATTTGAAAGCGGTTGTAATTTGAAATTATAGTCACTGACTCCTTTTAATGATTCAACCCGAAAACTATACACCCCTTCGACAGTCGTAGTGAATGTACAATAGGCATCTGCATTAGGGCTACTATCTTGGGTTAATTGTTCACCTTCTGGGGATTCGATATACAGGTTAAAATCAACATTAGGCTCACTAGGAATTACTGCCACACTCCAAGACGTGCCACTGGGTAAGCGATGATGATATAAGCGTGAGAACAGAATCGAAACAGGATCAACTTTAATCGTAAAAGCACAAGACTCATCAGGGGATTCGACTTTAAACTGATAGACCCCATCGATTAAACTGGTAAAGGTACAGTAAGCATCAGGTTCATTACTAGCATCTTTGGCTATTTCGTTTCCTTGGGGATCGAAGATATAGAGATCAAAATCGATCGCTAAATTCTCTGGAATGACCGAAACTCGCCAAGTTTTTCCACCAACTAATTGAGCGTGATAGATTTGAGAGAATTGATTCATTGATTTTTGTTTATTTTTAATCTAGATTTTGGATAAGACTGTAGGGCGTTTGGTTACCAAACCCTTACGATACCTATAGATTAGTGCAAAATCTGTGATAAAAACTTTTTAGTCCGTTCATGATTTGGGTTATTAAAAAATACGTCGGGTGTGGTATCTTCAATCAATAGACCATCAGCCATAAAAACAAGTCGATCCGCTACTTCTTTTGCAAAACCGACTTCATGAGTCACACAAACCATTGTCATTCCAGAATCTGCTAAACCCCGCATTACGTCTAATACTTCTTTAATCATCTCTGGATCAAGGGCTGAGGTGGGTTCATCAAATAACATGACTTTAGGCTGCATGGCTAAAGCACGTGCGATCGCTACTCGTTGTTGTTGCCCTCCCGAAAGTTGATTCGGATATTTTTTTGCTTGATGGAGAATGCCCACCCTTTCTAAAAGTTGTGTGGCAATTTCTATCGATTTTTTTTGATTCCAACCGCGTACATAAATCGGGCCTAACTTGACATTATCCATTACTGTTAGATGGGGAAATAGGTTAAATTGTTGAAAAACCATTCCCACTTCACTACGAATCGTATCAATATTTTTTAAATTGTGGGTCAGTTTGATCCCATCAACCGTAATGGTACCTTTCTGAAACGGTTCTAGGGCGTTAAAAGTCCGAATAAAGGTCGATTTTCCTGAACCCGATGGCCCCATAATCACCACGACTTCCCCTTTATAAACCTTTAAGCTAACCCCTTTGAGGGCATGAAAGCCATTACCGTACCATTTTTCTACATCTTGAGCAATAATAATCGGTTCTGTTGCGGAATTGCTAGGGCTAGGGTCAAATTGCGTCATTGAGGAATCAAGTAAAGATATTTTCTATCTTAGATGGTGCAAGAGGACACCCGCTAGACCACTTCTGTTTTTAGAAAACCGTTTAGGGAAGTAAGACGGCAATTAAGTTCAAGCTGAAATACTCCCCTATCAGTACGCAAACGAAATAATTTACCAGATCACACTGATTAAATGATGAGAGATGGGTAAACTATCGATGACCATTCCCGTACAAAGTAACATCATGTAGAGAATGGAATATTTAAACAACGATCGCGCTTTATCTTTATCAAAGGGATGCTGTTTCACGTCCCATGCTTTAAAGAGGAAATTGGCACCGAGATAGAGAGCGATCGCAGTATAAATAATTCCCAATGATCCCAAAGGATAGACTAAAACGAGGGAAAATGGCACCACAATCAGCGTATACCACCAAATTTGTTGACTGGTTGATTCTTCTCCTTCAACGACTGGCATCATCGGAATATTGACTTGAGCATAATCATCTTTAATCATTAATGCTAAAGCCCAAAAATGCGGCGGAGTCCAGAGGAAAACCAGCGCAAATAAAGCCCAGGCAGTCCAACTGAGTTCACCTGTTACTGCGGCCCAACCAACTAGGGTTGGAATGGCCCCTGCTGCACCACCTATTACAATATTTTGGGGGCTGTGACGCTTAAGCAGATGGGTGTAGATCAGCATATAAAAAATAATGCCAGAGAGGGCTAAAAACGCACTCAGCAGGTTAACAAACAGAGTCAATAGGCTAAAGGATAAAGAAGCTAGAACAATGGCAAAAATGAGAGCGTGACGCGGTTGAACTCGTCCTGATGGAATGGGACGCGCCCGCGTTCTGAGCATGGTATAGTCAATGTCTTGATCGTAGATGCAATTTAAGGTTTGGGCTGAAGCAGCAGCTAAAGTGCCACCCAAAAGCGTGATACAAAAGATAAATGAATCAATCCTACCTTGCGACGCGATCCACATAGCGGCAGCAGTCGTAATCAAAAGTAGGGGAATGATTCGAGGTTTTGTGAGTTGGTAATAACTTTTAATAACTTGTAAAAAATTGTCATGAAGACGGGAAGCATTGGTAACTGTCATTATTCACACCATTTTGGGTAAGATAAGGATCAGCCGATCCCGTAAGGAGAGGGCTGTAAAGGCGACCAAAGTACCGAATAATGCGGCACCTACGGTATGATGAGCGACGGTCAAAGGTTCGACTTGTAAGTGTAATCGTAGCGTTGCAACCCCGAGGAGAATCTGTAGAAATACTAAACTCCCTGCACTATAAGCTAGTTTTCGCAAGTTTGGATGTAAACCAGGTGTGCGCCAAGATAGATAGACAACAATGAGTGTACTCAGAGTAGCGGGAATGACACCTAACAAGTGGCTATTCATGACGATACAGAGTTGAGATGTCGCTAAACACTGATGAACAGCCCAACGCGATCCGACCAAACCACCGAGTAAACTTTGTAGATAGATTAAAACGGCTGCGGTTAATCCAAACCATTTCAGTTGATGCGCGACACCAGTTCCTTGATAGGGAGTCAGATTGATAGCAATAATAATCAGTGTAGCAAAGAATAGTAGAGCGGTTCCTAGATGGGCGGTCACGATATCAAATCTCAGCAGTTGAGTGACGGTTAACCCCCCTAGTACACCTTGGAAGACGATTAGCCCTAAAGCCAAGAGTGAAGCCCAAGGTAGCCATTTCGGTAAGATTGACCTAAACCAGACGGATAAGCCAACTAATGCGATTGTACTAACACCAATTAAGGCGGCATCTAGGCGATGGAACCATTCTAAGAAAACTTGTAAATTCATTTGCTGACTGGGGACAAGTTGCCCATAACATAACGGCCAGTCAGGACAAGCTAAACCCGCATTCATGACCCGTGTTGCACTTCCCACAGCCATGAGTAACAGAGTTGCGATCGCTATTTTCCACACTAAGCGACGTATCCAAACGATCGCATTAGGTGATGGGTTCTGCGTCAGCCTTGTCTGATGCTGAAGAACTGATTCGGTCATAATTTATCTCGTTGTCGTCCTCTCACTTCCTTTGAAGGTTTTCACCTCCTATTTACCAATCTGAATGAATTTTTTGGGCTTTGCTACAACCCTTTATATATTCTTCAGATTTACCTCAATATTCTTAACAATAATTAATATTAACCTTAAATCAGAGATCCCGTAACTTCAATGATCCCAAAGAAAATATAAAAATATATCGAGAATGTTCATTCGACTTCAGTTATTCCCAGAAGATTGCTTTACCGTGATATATAGGACTAAATTAAATTGATAAGAAGACCGTGAAAATTCCATCGAGTATCCTTACTCTAGTTATCGGTATTGTTTTGACTCTCGTTAGCCTTTGGTACGGTCAAAATCACGGGTTAGTACCTGTTGCTGCTTCAAAGGATGCACAGGAGGTAGATAATATTTTTAACTTGATGATGACCATCGGTACGGGGCTATTTTTGCTCATTGAAGGCGTTTTAATCTATTGTGTAATTAGCTTTCGCAGACGCAAGGGCGATCAAACTGATGGGCCAGCCATTGAAGGAAATGTCCCTTTAGAAATTCTCTGGACAGCGATTCCCACTGTTATTGTTTTTATCCTGTCCGTTTATAGTTTTGAAGTTTACAATAATCTAGGTGGACTCGATCCAGTTGCATCGCGCAATAATGCACCTTCTCAGGTAGCAATGGCAGGTCATCATCATATGATGGCTTTAGGTATTGGCCCCTCCATAGATGCAACAGGAGAAGGGTTACCATTGAGGGTTAATGTCAACGGAATTCAATACGCATGGATTTTTACCTATCCTGATACGGGAATTGTTTCAGGTGAACTTCATGTTCCTGTTAATCGTCCCGTTCAACTTCAAATGGCAGCAGGTGACGTGATTCATGCGTTTTGGGTACCTCAATTACGTCTTAAACAAGATGTCATTCCAGGTAGAGAAACAACACTTGGTTTTACACCGAATCTCATTGGAACCTATCCCATCATCTGCGCTGAACTTTGTGGGGCTTATCATGGTGGTATGAAATCAACCTTTGCTGTAGAAAGTGCGGAAGATTTCGAGAAGTGGGTACAAGCGAATGCACCCGCCCCCGCAGAAACCGCCGACACCGAAAAAGTTGCTGTGAACACCACGACACTATCTAACGAAGAATATCTAGCCCCCTACGCTAAAGAAATGGGCATATCTTCAGATGTTCTTTTATCACTTCATTCTGAACACCAACACGAATAACGCTTTTTAATTCTTATGACGACAGCCGAAGTCACAAAAACTCAGCCAACTCCCCACCACAAAGAACGGAAGTTGATCGATTATTTTACTTTTAATACGGATCACAAAGTGATTGGTATTCAATATCTGGTAGTATCTTTCATTTTCGCTGCTTTTGGCGGTTCTTTTGCCGAAGTTCTCCGTACTGAACTTGCTACCCCTAATCCTGATTTTGTCGCTCCAGATCTATATAATCAGTTTCTCACGATGCACGGAACAGTCATGATCTTTTTATGGATTGTTCCAGCAGGTGCGGGGTTTGCGAATTATCTGATTCCACTAATGATTGGGGCTGAAGATATGGCTTTTCCGCGACTCAATGCGGTGGCTTTTTGGATGTTCCCCATCGGTGGTATTTTACTACTGATGAGTTTTGCGGTGGGTGCGCCCCAAGCGGGTTGGACTTCCTACCCTCCGTTGAGTCTGATGACGGGAAAATGGGGTCAAGAAATCTGGATTTTAAGTTTGTTAGGGGGTGGAACGTCATCCATTTTGGGGGCGATTAACTTTTTGACGACCATTCTTAAAATGCGGATGCCCGATATGGATATCCACAGTATGCCCCTATTCTGTTGGGCGATGTTAGCCACGTCTACTTTGATCCTTTTGTCAACCCCTGTTTTAGCCGCCGCCCTAATTCTTCTTTCTTTTGATCTGTTGGCTGGAACTCACTTTTTTAATCCAACAGGGGGCGGAGATCCTGTAGTTTATCAACATTTGTTCTGGTTTTATTCCCATCCCGCCGTATACATCATGATTTTGCCATTTTTTGGCATTATCTCAGAAGTATTACCCGTTCATGCCCGTAAACCGATTTTCGGTTATCGTGCGATCGCATATTCTAGTCTAGCAATTTGTTTCTTAGGTCTAATTGTCTGGGCGCACCATATGTTTACCAGTGGTACACCGGGTTGGTTACGGATGTTCTTTATGGCAGCAACGATGTTAATTGCTGTACCAACGGGCGTTAAGGTATTTAGCTGGTGTGCAACGATTTGGGGCGGTAAACTCAGTTTAAATAGTTCGATGCTATTTGCAATTGGTTTTCTGTCTTCTTTCCTCATTGGTGGAATCACTGGAATTATGGTCGCATCGGTTCCTTTTGATATCCATGTCCATGATACTTATTTTGTCGTGGGTCACTTCCACTATGTGCTGTTTGGTGGTTCAGTTCTAGGTTTATTTGCGGGTATTTATCATTGGTATCCTAAGATGACGGGTCGCATGATGAATGAAACCCTCGGTAGAATTCATTTTATTCTGACCTTTGTCGGGCTAAACCTAACCTTTATGCCGATGCACGAACTTGGATTAATGGGAATGAACCGACGTGTGGCACTCTATGACCCACAATTCCAAGGACTTAACCAGCTTAGTACCATTGGGGCTTATATGATGGGGATTGCGGCGTTACCCTTTGCCCTCAATTTTATTATGAGTGTGTTTAATGGTGAGAAAGCAGGTCGTAACCCTTGGCGTGCGTTAACCTTAGAATGGCAAACCTCATCACCCCCAATTATTGAAAACTTTGAGGAAGCACCGATTCTCTGGGCTAAACCCTATGATTATGGGATTGATACAGAAGAACTACAAGAAGCATCAGTCTCAGAACTTCTCGCAGAAGTCAGCGCGGAATCTAAATAGAAAAGTGATAAATGGTGGGCTTTTTCGTCCCACCCCTAATATTAAAAATAGGGAAAAATGAAGTTATGCAGAGTTCAGCGATCGATGAAGCCAAATTAGCGTTAGATTATCATCAAGATGGGTCGGCTAACGGTCATCATGGCGCACATCAAGACCTACGAATGTTTGGTATGGTAACTTTTCTAATTGCTGAAAGTGCCATCTTTTTAGGTTTATTTACAGCCTATTTGATTTTTCGTTCTACATCACAGGTTTGGCCCCCTGAAGGCACCCCCGAACGCGAATTGCTGTTACCTGGCATCAATAGCATTATTCTAATTGCGAGTAGTTTTGTCATGCACCAAGGACAAAGCGCGATTAGAAAAAATGATGTTTCGGGTTTAAAACTTTGGTTTGGCTTAACTGCTTTAATGGGAATTATTTTCTTACTCGGTCAAGGGTATGAATATTTTCATTTAGAGTTTGGCTTAAAAACGAATCTTTTTGCCAGTTTCTTTTATGTTTTGACGGGTTTTCACGGTTTACACGTAACGTTAGGTTTACTCCTGATTTTAGCGGTTCTGTGGCGTTCTAGAGAAAGCGGACATTATTCAAGTCAATCTCATTTTGGGGTAGAAGCGGCTGAACTATATTGGCACTTTGTTGATGTGGTTTGGGTGATTCTATTTATTTTGGTGTATTTGCTATAGAGATACTTTGAAATATTAAATAAAGAGACGTGTCAAAGCGTCTCTATTTTTTCGACATTTTTGGGGTTGCTGGCCTATGATGAATGAGGAAATAGATAGTAAACGGGTCTATGTCGATTCATCGGGTCAGAATTGCGAGAGATAAAGCCGAATTCGTGCAAACATTAGTGGATTTTAATGGAAATTCTGGGCCATTCCAAACTTATGCAGATGCGATCGCTTTTGCGGCTGCTTTAGGGGTAAACTATCAAAAACGAGTCCCTGTCGAACAAGTAGCCAAGGAACCCGCGCCAATTAGTTCAGAAATTTTTATTTCACGCGGTTATGATAGTTTAATAAAGCTCATGGCAATTACGACCACAAAAGATCCTCAGATTCTTTCTGTTTATCATCTTGAAGCTGAAGCACAAAGAATTCAAATTTTTGAAGAATATGCCAATGGTGGGTTAGAACAACTGCAAGAAGATTTAAAGGGTTCTGTCGATTATACGGAACGCTTATTATTGATTTTAAAGACTCAAAGATTTAAAACACAAAAATCTAATGAGGAATTTGATTTAAGACGATTTTTATAAGGGGGCTTTATGACACTTTCAACGGAAAAAATAGTAACTGAGGCTAGTTCAGAAGAAACCCTTCATCAACAATGGACTGATGAAGCTTTTATGGCTTTACCCGATGATGGAAATCAATATGAAATCGTAAATGGTGAGTTAGTTATGAGTAATTCTGGTGCAGAACATGGTTATATTACAAGTCTTTTAATGATTATTTTAGGTAATTATGTGCGAATTCATAAACTAGGATTGATGTTTGATTCTAGTACAGCTTTTACTCTAAAAACAGGTAATAAACGCTCGCCAGATGTATCATTTATTGCTAAAGAACGATTACAAGGACTGAAAAAATTACCGCGAGGTTTTTGGCAAGGTTCACCCGATTTAGCAGTAGAAGTTCTTTCCCCTAGTAATACCGTGGAAGAAATTCATAACAAAATTATTGAATATTTTGATAATGATACAAAATTAGTTTGGGTGATTAATCCAGAAGAAGAATATGTATTAATTTATCATTCTCCTAAACCTGACGGTTTTTTAACTTCTCAAGATATCTTAGATGGTGAAAATATTATTCCAGGTTTTCAAATGGCTGTAGCTGAACTGTTTGCCGAACTAGAATTTTAAGCGGCATTTAAGACAGAATTAACAGCGCGGCGGCGTAATTCCATAATCTCACCAATTTCATAAGATAAACGAGGTGATTGTTCTAAGAGCGTTTGTAAAGTACTTTTATCGAGTAATAGTACCTGCAAATCTTCAACCGCTAACACACAAACATCGCTAATTTGCTCACAAATTAAAGATGCTTTTTCACCAAATAATTCACCAGTTTCTAATTGTCCAATAATTTGTTTTTGTCCCGTTTGATCAGTTACGAGAATTTCTGCAATCCCCGAAATAATGAGATATAAACCCCGTAAAGATTCACCTTCTAAAATCACAAATTCACCTCTAGCAAAATCTAGCCAAGTTCCCTTTTTACTTAGAGTGTCTAGCATTTCCGAACCAAATTGATTTAAAGAGGGAATCTGCATCAGCGTTTTTTTAGCGATGTCTGCTAACATTTTTGGAGTGGGTGTAGCCGATTGATATTGATACTCGGCAGCAATGGGATAAGGAATGTTGAGATTGTATCTTTTTGCAACATACCAGACACGAGTCATAAAACGATCGCGCACACTCAATTCTTGACTATAGTCACTCACATAAAATAACACTTGATAATTAATCGTAAAATCGGCATAGGCTGAAGTTAGAACTAAAGGAGGTGGTTCAGCTAATACCCCTTCTGTTTCTAATGCCGTTTGTATCATAATTTGCTTAATTTTATTAGGTGGATCATCATAAGAAAAGCCTAACTCTACCTTAATCTGATAAACCGAAATAGGGCGATTATGATTTTTTAGGGTGCCTCCCGCTAATTCTGAGTTAGGAACAATTACAATATCATCACTTTTGGTCTGTAAATGGACGGAACGCCAAGTAATTTGGACAACCTTACCCAAAGTATCGTCAACTTGTATCCAATCTCCTAATTTGAACGGTCGTTCAAATAATAAAGCAATCCCCGAAAAGATATTGCTTAAGCTATCTTGGAGTGCAAGACCAATTACTAAAGAGCCGACACCCAAAGCAGTCAATAATCCGCCTAAATCCGCTTGCCAAACACTTGATAAAACAATAGCGGTTCCAATTAAAACCAGAAAAAATCGGCTTAAATCTAAAAATAATTTGGGGACATTCGCTTGCCAAGTTCCCTCTTGAGCATCTTCAAAAAGAATCACATTGACGATACTAAGAGTCGTATAGATAACAGCTATCCATAATAGAGTTTCCGAAATCCTGACCCCAACTGTATCTCTTGCTAAACCCATCACTTTCGACAGCAACAGAAAAAGAGTTAGCGTCGGTAAAATTAAATTTCGTAGATTACTCAACGGAGTAAACAAAGGATGTTTGGCACGTCGCAAACGTAGATTGATTTCGCCTAAAAAAATGGTGGCTAAGGGAAATCCCACAGCAACGACCAACATCCAAAATAACTGATTACTAAGGTCAAATAAACCATTCATCATTACTTCACCTCCACATTTTCCCCAAGAACCAGGGATGAATCAAGGGGATGAACAGACCAAACAGAAATTTTACCTTTACCTTTGACTTCTACTTCTTTTAGAGGTTCAAAGTAATATAATCCTTGGAGAGCGTTATAAACAGATTGGCTAACTTGAATGATATTTTGTTCGGGTGTACTGTGAATGGCTTTCGCTACGGTCATCGTTTCACCCCATAATTCATAGATAAATTTGGTTTTACCGACAATTCCCGCAACCACTGGGCCTGAGTGAATCCCAATATCTAAATTAAGATTAGCATTTTGTTTTTGATTAAAACGCCGTATCGTTTTCAGCAATGCTTGAGCAAAGTCAACCATTCTTTTAGCGTGGTCAACTCTGGGAACGGATAGACCACAAACCGCAAGATAGGATTCACCAATGGTTTTTAGTTTTTCGACTCCATAAAGTTCCGCCGTTTCATCGAAGTTACTGACTAATTCATTTAATAGTGTGACAGCTTGGTCAGGTGAAAGATCCCGCGAAAGTTCGTTAAAACCTTCGATTTCGACAAAAAGTACCGTAACATTCGGGAAACTATCGGCAATATCTTGTTCACCACTTTGGAGACGTTTGGCAATGGGCGCAGGTAAAATATTTAACAGTAAACGCTCGTTTTCTGCGATTTTTTGCGTCACCATTTCTTCTTTACTGCGAATCATCAGGGCCATTTGATTAAAAGAGTCAGCAAGTTCTCCAATTTCATCTTTAGAGTTAATCTTGACTTGAACATCCGTCTCACCTGCCGTTAGTTTTTTGGTTGCTGCAATCAATTTATTAATGGGATGGGCTAATAAACGCGCAAAGAAAATCGCTCCTAACGTAAAGAGTGGAATCAGTATAGCAGTACTAGCCATAAGGCGGTTAAACAAATCTCGAACGCCTTTAAAGACCTCTTTTTGATCCTGTTTGGCAACCAAGGCCCATTTAAAATCACCTAATTCAACAGGTGCAAAGGCTCCTAAGACGGGTACTTGCCGATAATCTGAATACAATGCTGTTCCTGTTTCACCATTTAAGGCACGTTTAACGGCTTCGGTTTCTACTTTCTGTACTAAAAGCGGTGATTCTAGGTTTTGAATTTGTCGGACTTCTTCTAAAGGAATGTTATTTTTTGTCAAAGTTTCATAGTACTTTTCGGCGTTTTCTAAAAAAAGACGAGGTGCAGAACGTAACAGAAAATCTTGTCCTATGAGATACGTTTCACCTGTTTCACCAAGCCCAACCTCTTCCCATTTTTGGTGACTCGTCATGACTTGATTGATGCGTTCTGAAGACAACTGAAAAATTAAGGCCCCAATGAAATTATCTCCATCAAAAACGGTGGTAGTAATAAAGCCAGATGGTTTGCCATAGGTAGGACGATAGGAAGCAAAATCGATTGTTTTGACAAAATAGGGATCTCTTGATTGCAGCGTCTGTTGATAAGCTTGTGCTAAATTACTACCTGCATAGGGGCCGAGTTTTAAATTGGTGCCGAAATCAACTTCTTTTTGAGTGGTGTAGAGAACGGTACCCGTATCAATATCGACTAAAAAGATATCATAGTATCCCATTTTGTCGGCAATATTTCTAAAGCGACTGTGGTATTTTTGATGTAGTGTACTATACTCACTCCCATCTTTGGCATTGTCTAACTTATACTTTTCCCTAAGGGGGTTAGGATTTGCTGCGATGTAATGATACTGAAGATACTCAGCAGCAGGTGTATTCGGGTAGTAGGTTTCAGCAATTGGGTTACCCGATACGTTGCGAGCTAATCGTGGAATAAATTTTTTACGATAATATTCTAATAAGTTTTGTTTTTGTTCGGGTTTTAATGGGGTACTATCTAATTTTTGATATACGTTTTTAAAACCTTTAATCGCGTCAATCACCATCGTTGCTTCACTCATGGTTAGGACATGATTTTCGGTAAACTTAAAATAAGATTCGATTTCGTCAGCTTTTCCAGTCCGTGCGCTAACAAGTTGATTAATGGCAGTTTCTTTTAAGGATGTTTCTCCTGTGTAATAACTCAAGATGCCCGTCAGTAGTATTGATAGAAGTGTTGCCAACACTAGCATTGTCAAAATTTTTGATTGAAGACTCAGTTGATTGAAAAAAGACATTTTATAGTCACTGAATGATTAAAACACTAACATTTGAAGCTTGAACACAAACAGTAAAATAAATCGTATAATAGTTGAGATGTACTAATTAAATTCGATGGCAGTTATCTTGAAGATTTTATCTTATTTTTTAGGATTCAATGATGATAGAGATGAGGCGACATTTAAAACACATAATAAAGTCCCCGTGAGAGACGAGGACTAATCAGCGATATTTTGTATTTATTTGCAAATTTAGTCCAAAAACCCCATTAAAGCGGCTGGATCATCAATTTCATTGGATGCTACTGGACGATTACCCATTACGGTATAGGTTTCATGAACCTGTAAATGGCTGGCTGCAATGGGACGATTTCCAGAAATGGCTAGGGTTCCACTGACTTCCATGCCACTCGCTGTAACGGGACGCATTCCACCAACTGATCTGTAAGTGCTGATAATATGAAGGTGGCTCGCTTCTACTGGACGGTTACCTGGTAAAGCCGCAGAACCATGGGCTAACTTTAATCCTTTTTCGTCATCTGCATTTTTAACCGATAACGCTACCACTTCTTCTTTAGCTTTACTGGTTTTAGCCGCCGTTTTAGCTCTTGAGGTCGTCGCTTTTTCCTCGTCGGCTGGGCTAGAATTACCGTTAGATTCTAGTTTTTCTACAGTCATTGACTATCTCTCCTTCGCTCATCCTAAGAATAGTTTGAATACTTTTTTCGTTTTCAGGCTTGTTTAATGATCTTTTTATAATCCTGCCTACTATAAAGATACACCTTTCCTTCCCAATTCTTGATAAGCGTTTGTAATATCGGCAATAATTATGAGTTTATTTCAACTACAAGCACCGTTTCAACCAACTGGGGATCAGCCAAGTGCGATCGCAAAATTAACCGAATCATTAGAGCAAGGGCATCGTTTTCAGACACTTCTGGGTGCAACTGGAACGGGGAAAACGTTTTCAGTCGCTGCTGTTATTGAAAAGATTGGTAAACCGACACTGGTTCTCGCCCATAATAAAACATTAGCAGCACAGTTGTGTAATGAGTTACGACAATTTTTCCCTAATAATGCTGTTGAATATTTTATTAGCTATTACGATTATTATCAACCCGAAGCTTATATCCCCGTTAGTGATACCTATATCGAAAAAACCGCCTCAATTAACGAAGAAATCGATATGTTACGTCACTCGGCGACCCGTTCTTTATTTGAGCGAAAAGATGTCATCGTCGTGGCTTCAATTAGTTGTATTTACGGGTTAGGGATGCCCGCCGAATACCTAAAAGCGGCTATTCCTTTAGCTATTGGTAGAGAAGTCGATCAACGCCAATTATTACGAGATTTAGCAACTGTCCAATATACCCGTAATGATATAGATCTAAAACGGGGAAATTTTCGCGTTAAAGGAGATGTTTTAGAAATTGTTCCAGCTTATGAAGATCGAATTATTCGGGCGGACTTTTTTGGGGATGAAATAGATTCAATTCGTTACATTGATCCAATTACTGGTGAAGTTTTACAAAGTTTAGACAAAATTAATATTTATCCAGCACGTCACTTTGTTACCCCAGAAGAACAGCTAGAGCAAGCTTGCGAAGAAATTGCCCAAGAGTTAAAAGAGCAAGTCGAAAAGTTAGAAAAAGAAGGAAAATTACTAGAAGCACAACGATTGTCACAACGCACACGCTATGATTTAGAATTACTCAGAGAGGTGGGTTATTGTAATGGAGTGGAAAATTATTCGCGTTATTTAGCAGGACGAAAAGCAGGTGAACCCCCCGAATGTTTAGTTGATTATTTCCCTAAAGACTGGCTATTAGTGATCGATGAATCTCATGTCACCATACCGCAAATTAGAGGTATGTATAATGGGGATCAATCTCGCAAAAAAGTATTAATCGATCATGGTTTCCGTCTTCCGAGTGCCGCAGATAACCGCCCTCTAAAGGCTGAGGAATTTTGGGAAAAAGTCAGCCAATGTATTTTTGTTTCGGCGACTCCTGGAAACTGGGAAATTGAGCAATCAGAAGATCGAGTTGCTGAACAAATTATCCGTCCAACTGGGGTTTTAGATCCAGAGATTTTCGTGCGTTCTACTGATGGACAAGTGGATGACTTATTAGGGGAAATCAAAGATCGAATTAAGCTTAGAGAAAGGGTTTTAATTACGACATTAACGAAACGGATGGCAGAAGATTTAACGGAATATTTCCAAGAAAGAGGTATTAAAGTACAATATTTACATTCTGAAATTCATGCCATTCAAAGAATTGAAATTTTACAATCTCTCAGAAAAGGTGAGTTTGATGTCTTAATTGGGGTTAATTTATTGCGTGAGGGGTTAGATTTACCCGAAGTCTCTTTAGTGGCAATTATGGATGCTGATAAAGAAGGTTTTTTAAGAGCAGAAAGATCCTTAATTCAAACCATTGGACGCGCTGCACGTCATATTAGAGGACAAGCTATTTTATATGCAGATAATCTAACTGATAGTATGCTCAAAGCGATTCAAGAAACGGAAAGAAGACGTGCTATTCAGATGGAATATAACGAAGAACATCAGATAACACCTCAGCCGATTGACAAGAAAGTAGAAAGTAATTCAATTTTGGCCTTTTTAGATATTTCTCGTCGTTTAAATGCCCAACAATTAGAAGAAATATCGGAAAAAGTGGGTGAGATCCCTTTAGAAAAAATTCCCGAATTAATTGAACAACTAGAGGCTAAGATGAAAGATGCAGCCAAAAAACTAGAGTATGAAGAAGCGGCTAAATATCGCGATCGCATTCAAAATTTACGCGATAAACTTTTAGGGAGAAAATAAGTTTTGTAATTTTTGTGTTTAGGATTACAAAAAACTTAAGAAATTGATGAGGGTTTAACATTCAAACCCTTACAAGTTATTTAATTAATTGCTCAAGAATTAGAAATTACTTTTATACTTGTAGCAGTCACAGTTATTTTCTTTCAATCAATCTTTAAAAAATATTAACAATCTATGCAAACTGTTGTTTTAGTGCTAGTTCAAGTGGTGCTTGTGAGCAGATTATCCCGACTCATGGGGCTAGTCTGTCGCTGGTTAAAACAGCCGTTAGTCATTGGAGAAATTGTAGCTGGAATTATGTTAGGCCCTTCATTATTAGGGTTGATTTCACCTGAGCTTAGCGCGATTTTATTTCCAAGCGCAACTTTACCATTTTTAAATGTTTTATCTCAAATTGGTTTAATCTTTTTTATGTTTTTGATAGGCTTTGAACTGAATCCAAGCTATTTAAAAGGACAACTTAATACAGCGATTTTGATTTCTCATGTCAGTATTGTAGTTCCTTTTTCTTTAGGTAGTATACTAGCTCTAATTTTATATCCAATTCTTTCTAATAAGACCGTTAATTTTACGGCTTTTGCGCTATTTTTAGGCTCTGCTATGTCAATCACAGCTTTTCCAGTTTTAGCGCGGATTATCACCGAAAATAACTTACAAAAAACTCGATTAGGTATCCTTGCCTTAACCTGTGCCGCCGTTGATGATGTAACTGCATGGTGTTTATTAGCAGTATCGATCGCCGTTACTCGTACAAATAGCATGATCGGGGCAATTCCGACCATTATCGAATCAATTATTTACATTGTTTTTATGTTAATGGCAGTACGTTGGCTACTGAATAAATTAGCAACTCACTATCAACGTTCTGGTAAATTAACTCAATTTGTTTTAGCGGGAATTTATATGGGTGTTGTCGTATCAGCACTCATTACCGAATATATTGGAATTCATTTAATCTTTGGTGCATTTTTATTAGGGGCTGCCCTCCCTAAACATCCTGGTTTAGTCAAAGAATTAGCCGAAAAAACCGAAGATTTTGTTTTAATATTTCTCTTACCGATTTTCTTTGCTTATAGTGGTTTACAAACCGAAATAGGCTTATTGAATAATCCTCAAACTTGGCTACTTTGTGCTTTAGTGGTAGCGGTGGCTATTGCTGGAAAATATGTCGGAACTTATATAGCGGCTAGAGTTTGTCAAATTCCTAAAAGAGAGGCTTCCGCTTTGGGGTGGATGATGAATACCAGAGGTTTAACTGAATTAATTGTCTTAAATATTGGTTTAAGTTTTGGTGTAATTTCTCCTCTTTTATTTACCATGCTAGTTATTATGGCATTAATGACGACTTTCATGACCTCACCTTTACTCGAAAAAACCTACCCTAAAGCATTAATTAGAAAAGATATTATTAAAGAAGAATTATCAGAACAAAAGTTATCTAATATTCACAACTTATTCTATTTTAGTTCCTGTTGCTAATCCCCAAACGCAACAGGCTTTATTACAAGTTGCCGTAGCAATTGGAGGATTAAATCAATCAATTGTTTATCCTCTTAGTTTAGTGGAATTAGAAGAAGACTACTTATATCAAAGTACACCAGAAGCGGCTGCTCAATTAATTCAGCAAAAAAAACAAATCCTAGAAGATTTAATTCAAACTTTAGAACCACCCGAATTCAGAAAAATTGTACAACCAATTATCAGAATTTCTAATGATGTTCCATTAGAAACTGCTAATACAGCTTTAGCGAATAAAGTAGATTTAGTATTAGTAGGTTGGCATCGACCAGCTTTTAGTGATAATCGTTTAGGGGGACGAGTGGGGAAAATTTTGAATACTTCTCCTATTGATGTTGCTGTTTTTATCAATAAAAAACAGAATGAATTATACCAATTATTGAAAAA
>NZ_BLJI01000046.1 GCF_017312365.1 Chroococcus sp. FPU101 | reverse complement strand
ACTATCTAAGAGAGGGGCAGGGAGACATACAGGGAGGCTTCTAACCCCTA
Source organism: Chroococcus sp. FPU101 (assembly GCF_017312365.1). Classification (GTDB taxonomy): domain Bacteria; phylum Cyanobacteriota; class Cyanobacteriia; order Cyanobacteriales; family Microcystaceae; genus Chroococcus. The sequence goes on along the minus strand of NZ_BLJI01000046.1, from coordinate 24,700 downwards.
CTCTGTCGGAGATAGGGAGACGTTGCTAATTTTTTAATCTCAATTCTTTTCTCTATTTTACATACAAAGTTGATCTGATTTTTTTCGCTATGAACTACTCAATAAATCCTTAGTTTTTTTGAAAATCTTTTCATAAGCTTAAGTCTCCCTAGCCTCCCTATCTTTTGCTCTGTCTATATTCTAAGTCTCCCTACAACTCTCCTGATGCTCTCCGTGATGGCCTCCCTATCTAAAAATTCCTCTTGACTAACTATATTAGTTGTACAACATACTACTAAAAGAGCGATTGCTTAACTTACTTTGATTTTTTCCTTTCCGAAATTGTTTTAAAATATCCAGTAATGGGTCAAGGCGATCTCACAACATCATCAAGATTTGGGACTGACTAACAATACTCACAACCGTACCTATCACCCTAAACAAAAAATTACTCAGTTCCTCAAGTTGCCTGATTAATCACTAACCATAACCACCGTCAGAACACGTAAACGGATAATTGCACAGGTGATTTCTCCTAACTAAAAAATTCTTGTTTAGGAACACTGTATTTTAATTCCAATGGGGCATCGCTTACTGATTCTTGTGACGGTTTTTCTTCAAAATAGCTACCTAAAGCGTCTGAAAATAAAATCGTTATTGCGTCTAACTCTTCAGCATCGATTCCATCTTGCCGTTTCTCCTCGATTGTCATTTGATAGAAGCTATTTAAAGCTTTAGTATATTCTCTTGCCCTTTGAGGTGTTAAGTACGGACTCAGCAGGGAAAAATAAAACAATGCTTGCATAACCCATAAGAGCGCATTTTTGGAGTACCCTTGAACTTTTTCTGAGTTATTTGCTTCTTCGGCTTCAATCAGCAATTCGCTCAGTTCATCGTAGTGGTCGTCTAGAATGATGCAGACTAATTGTTCTTGGTTTTTGGCTCGGTAGACACTCAGGTATTCAGCCAGCCATTTTTCTAGTTCTTCTCTGATTTGAATCAAATCGGCTGGGTCAAAACTTTCAGCATCTCCTAGCTCTTGATGCTCAACAACTTGCATGAGTTCTGTCCATTTGCTGCACCAAGCTTGGTCAAACTTTTCTATGTGTTTCTTCCATTGCGGTGTTCCTTCAATTAACACATCAGGGATTTTTCCATAACTTTCTCCCAAAATCTGCTTTCTCCGTTTAGCTTCTCCCATGATTGCTTAATCTCCTAATTGCAAAACACGCTCATGAATGCTCTTTTTAATTTTAATCAGCTATTCTACCGAGTGTCGTTCATCAAACGACCAACTATCACCATCACCATCAACGTAAAAGGACAATCCGAGAAGCTATTCCTTTCCGAGAAAGCCCAAATAACTCTTTCAACATTTATTTGAATACACGGAGACTATCTAAGAGTGGGTTAGGGAGACATACAGGGAGACTTACAACCTTTACTGTGTCTAAGATAGGGAGACGTTGCTGATTTTTAATCTCAATTCTTTTCTTTATTTTACATACAAAGTTGATCTCATCGCGTGAAAGCGTAGTTACCTACTCAATTAATTCTTAGTTTTGTTAAAAATTTTTGATGAATTTAAGCTTCCCTAGCCTCCCTATCTCTTGCTATGTCTGAGTTTTAAGCCTCTCCATACCTCTCCTGATACTCTCCTAAATAGTCTCCCTAACTTTGAGATCACGAATGATTATCAAAGAGCAAAAACTGTCTTATTGCAAAATGTTCTACAATTTATACAGCACAAAAAAACTGTACAGATGAATTGGTATCTACTCAGCACTCAACCTTACAAGCGGGATCTTTTCTTAAAATACTTGGAACAGTCAATTTCCGAAAAAAAGTTACAAGAATTAATTATTAATGCGATTGCTCCAGTTGATGCTGTTTATCAGGACATGATTTTAGTTCAACTCAAAGATTTAAAAGAAGCCCGTCTTTACTTACAACAAGTTGAATATTTTCAACGTCTCGAACCTAAGCCACTAAAAGTAGAACAAGTTCGTCGGATGTCAGGTAATCAAGAATTAGTTTGAACAGGAGTTACAAATCTTTAACTTATTTCGGGACAGTTAAGTTGAGAAGTATTTTATTGAATTCTACAAAAATATGATTGATCAAGCCTTGTCTTTTTAAAGGATTTATTCTTACCTTCTCTTCTAGACAACTGTCGAGCTATTATGTACCAAATTGCTGATTGATTCCCATTTTGCGATAATACCGTTGCTTCCTAATTTCTACATATCGAATTTCATGCTTCATGAGGCGATTTTGTCTAAAAAGACTTAAAAGTTGAGTCTTGCTAAAACTATATTTTTCGCAAAATTCAGTATCGGTATACCAAATATTATTTTCAAAGCGAATCATGTCTGATTTCTCCTCTAGTCAAGTATTTTTTTAATAGATATTCATCCACAAAACATGATAAAAACCTGACTATGAAAAAACTAAAAAACAACTATTTTGTTGAATAATTTGTCAAAGCTTGAACTATTGAATCAGATTTTAAAAATGTTTAGACCACAATAATAGTGCTTATTAATGGCTAGAGTCATACTACTAAAAAATTAACTTAACTTTTTGGTAGTATTTCTCTAGTCTTTTGTTTTTTCCTCAAATTAAATTGAGCAATTAGTAACGGCTTCTTCTTTGATAACCATTGCTTGAGCCTCTGTCTTCTCGCTCTTTGGCTTGATTAACTTTGAGGTCGCGCCCCATCCATTCAGCCCCATCTAAAGCCGTAATTGCGGCCGCTTCTTGAACTTTAGTTTCTAGTTCTACAAAAGCGAAACCCCTTTTCTGACCTGACTCCCTGTCAGTGGGCAGATGCACTCGTTGCACTTTCCCATACTCGGAAAAGACTTCAGAAAGATCTTCTTGTGTTACCTCGTAGGAGAGATTACCAATAAAAATAGACATGAATTTATATCCCTAATTACATTCGGAACTTTGTAGAGAGCGAAAATTGTGGAAAGAAGCTGGCTAATACTAATCTAAAAAACTTAATCTTTTTAATATCGACAACGAACTTGGCACTGCTCTTATTTCTCGTTTCTTCACTATAACATAGTTATTCAACTTAAAGTTTTTTGCTCAACAATTGTACTACTTTTTAAGTACCAAGTTTTTACTTTAAACTCAAATTGAGCAGAAGCAGCTTGACATCTATCTAAAAAAATAAAATTCTTCTGGCTGTGTTTAAGCTATCATTATCAATTTTGGTAAAGCTGACTCGGTCTATATTTTGTCTCATGACCACATCGATTTCTAGCACATTTTTAAAAACGTCATCATCGGCTACAATCAGAACAGCATCAACTTTTAATTCAAGCTAGACAAGTGAATTGGTATTTACTGACTACTCGTTCTTATAAACGTGACCTTTTTCTTAAATATTTGGAACAATCAATCTCTGAAAAACAATTACAGGAATTGATTCCGTTAACAATCGCTCCAGTTGATGCCGTTTATCAGGACATGGTTTTAATTCAACTCAAAGATTTCAAAGAAGCTCGTTCTTACCTACAGCAAGTCGAGTATTTTCAACGCCTTGAACCGAAACCGATTTCTGTTGAACAAGTTCGTCGGATGTCAGGTGATAACAGTTTGCTCTAAAAAAAGCTTTTTCTTTCTTCATTCTACCTTCTCAACTGATTAACCGAACGTTCGGTACAAAAACTAAGAATTTATTTGACTGTTTGTTCGGCTAGAGCGTCTTTTGCGCCGACCGCCATGAAAGCTTCCTTGTTCAGATGACCTTGATTAAAAATCAATGCCTTGTCGAAAAAGGTAATAAAGTTTACCTAAAACTCTAATGATTTAATAGTTGTTAGCTCTTAGGATAAATATTAACCTAAAAGCTATAAATCTATGAAAAGTTCTAGCGTAGTTAACAGAATTAATTTTTTTACTTCAGTCAGATGCTGGCTTGAATTATTGGAAATTGATAATTTACGCCTCGCTTGGCTAATCTGCCAGATCATACCAACTCATTGCCCATTTGAGCGCACAATTAAGCTTTTTAATCGCACGATCATCTCTATTCCACCTCTATGCAAGCTCAACCCTTTTTACGACCAATTGATCGAGCTTCATTTCAAAGCACTCAGCTACATGACTAGCCACGCAGTAAAAGAGAACAAAATTTAATTGAAAGTTCTTCAAAGCTTTACATTGACCAGTTTTAAAGTCATGCACAATGGGCTTTTTGATTAATAATGGTGAATAGTTAGTCATGATTGAAATGTCACAAACACACATCATCTAAAAATCAAGTTCCTCATCATCTAATCCTGTTATGTCTGGTCTTCCTTCTAAAATGAAAGTTCTCTTAACGATCTGTTGGTCTTTCCATTTTAATGAATAACCATATAATTTTTCATAACTTTCATAAAATGCGATTCTTTGAGATGGCATAGTTGACGTTGGGATTCCTTCTAAGATTGATTCTAACTGCTCTTTAATTTCCATTTGTTTTCTCCTGTTTTAAATACTGCCAAAACTCCATCAACTGACGATCGCTTAGGAGTTGGCGTGATCTTTTGTGATAAGTGGTCTGTACATACTTTTTAGCTTGGGCGGTTGTCCATCCCAAACGGTCTAATTCCACATCAATTGCTGCAATGAGTTGGTTCATCTCTTGGTTAACTGATTCAAACAAACTGATTTGATGTAGACAATAAGCTTCATCTACCTTGGCTTGTTCTGCACGGGTTAACAGATAAGTATAAACCCATTCAATCTCACTCTTGCTAAAACCAGCTTCACTTTCAAACTGCAAAAGCTGTTCATAATTGGTACACAGCAACATTAAAGTTTTACAACGTTCGGCTTGATTCTGTTTAGCCCGAATATCATTGGATGTTCGATGGGGGTAAGTTGAATAATCTAGGGAGGCTTTGGGGGAGACTGGCTCATTTAAACTCAGGGAGGCTTGTACAACCTGCTCCGATTGGGTTAGGGAGACTAGGGAGGAGAAGCCTGCTTGATGACTTTCAGGATCTAACACATAATTTTTTTCTTCTAATAATCGCAGTCTCTCCAACAAGTTTTGTTTCTCTTTTTCTAATTCCTTTATTTGGTTTAACAAGCCTCCCTGCTCTCCCTGAGTCAGTTCAGGCAAGGTTTTCAAGTCTCCCTGCACCTCTCCTCGAAGACTCTCTACAAGGCCTCCCTGTAATAATTGTTCCTCAATGGTTAGGATCTCGCTATCTCCAGAAGTTCTTAACCGTATCCCTGAAATCACCATCATGCCATTGCTTTTTTTCTTCTCCACCTGCCACCCTAATGTAGCTGTTAGCAATTCAAGTAAGTTAGCTGAGAAGTTTTCTTTAGTAAGGGGCGATCGCAATGTATTCTTACAAGACCAACAATATGACCCGAATAGAGTAGATGAGACAGGATTATATTGATCATCATTCCATTCCCGTGCATTAGCACCAATTTGTGTTTTAGCTAAAGAATCATAGATGAGATGTTCGTTAACCCACTCTGCTAACCCATCAGATCTGACTTGTGATTCCCACAGTGTCGGTGAGAGTTTTTGCCCCCCTGCTAATCCCCGTAAAACCGATTCAATCTCTGATTCTGGGATAGAAAGCAGATGATGAGTAAATGCTGATAGCTCAGACTCAAATTCTTTTTCCAAGTCCCGTACTTGATCGTTAGCAATAATCTGCTTAAACGGAATCATGATGGCTCGTCGGGTTAACCACCGTCCACTCCCTGCATGAAAGATTGGCTGATTGGATGTGATCGCTACCATCCCATCAAAACGGAAATGGAAGGCATCTTTGTACAGTTTCCGTCCTCTGAGTAAATCTTGACCTGTGATCTTCTTAAAGTTAGACACCTGTTTGCCACAACTGTCTTGATCTGGGAAAACTAACAAAACTTTACCAAACAGATCCGCGATCGCGTCCTTCTCATTCAACGCATCTAGATCCAACGAAGCGGTGTTTTGTTGGCCCACGACGGAAATAAGTAAATTCATTAAGGTACTTTTACCGCTTCCTCCTAGTCCGATGACATGAAGAAATTTCTGTAAATCTGATCTTCTTCTTAAAACCGCAGCCGCAAAGCACAACAGTAACCGCTTGTGATTCATGTCTCCCGCTACAGCTTCATCTAGCCAACGATCTATACTTGACCAACTGTTATCGAGTAAAGTGTAGTTTCGAGGCAGTACCCAAGTCAGTCGATTCCCTGGGGCATGAGCCGAAAACTTACCTGTCGCTGAATCATAGACACCATCAAGGAAAGGTAAAAGATTTTTATTTTCGTTCCATTCGTGGCAGTACAGTTGATGGCGCAATAGTTCAACAATATTTCTGAGATAAGATGCGCCGTATCCTGTGACTCCTCTGGCTTCTAAAATTAGGTTCACTTGTACTGAAATATATAAGTCTTCTACTGGTGTCCAAACACCACGTTGCTTCTTCTCGTACTCAAGCCATGTTTTGTGTTCATTATTCCAGATCCACTTATCTTGATATTTTTCTCGCAAGGAACGGGCGATCGCATCAGGCGATGGCGGTTTTTGAGCCTTCGGGGGTGTAGAGGGAGTAACTTGGACTTCGAGTGATTGTAACCATTCCCGATAAGAAACGGCATTTCCCATGATTTCTTTGAACTTTTCTTCTCCGTGATTCACGATTAAGTCATCAATTCCTTTACCTAGCTCCATATCCCATTGTACGATCGCAACCTGAGCTTTTTGCTGCTTACACAACCGTCCAAACTGGATTAAAGCTGCTTCGACTTGGGATTTGACCATTACATCGGAGTCGAAGACTAAGTTAATGAGCCGCCCTGGTGTAATAAATGGCAATAACGACGGATGAAGTTTTCCTTTTTGTTGTCCATTCCATACTCCTGAAACGCTAATCCCAACTTCAGAGTGCGATAACAGACAACTTGCTTTTTTCGCTCCCTCGGTGATCGATATTGGGAGTTCGGGATGTTTTAAAACCCATAACCAAAAGCCAAGATCCTCTCTGCTTTCATCAATGTCTTCGGGGACAATGGGGATACCGTTTAAAGTAGCGATCGCTCTCCACAATTCCAACGTCATCGGAGCAAAGATCGGCTCTGTCCCCTTACCCTTCGGAAATGAGAAATATTTCTGCGGTTTGCCATCGAGTAATAGAGGGACAGAGGGTTTAAATTGTCCATGATTCGTGTACTGTCCTGTGATTGGGTCAACTGATCTGACATACCAGCCTCCCGTGAGGTTGTAACTTTTCCAGTTTAGGAGAGACGCGATTCCTTTGAAATCTTTGATCTCAGTCAGCCATTTTTGAGTGAGACAAGGGGCGATCGCGCTTCCTACAGTCCATTCTGATGCGTAAAGAGTTGTTTGAATCAACGTAGGATTTGTCAATTGACCTTCTAACGTTGTAGAATTGAGTTCTAACATAGAAATTATGAACAGGTAAACGCACCTAACAAGTCCGTCAAACTTGTTAGGTGATACCGCTAAAGAAGTCCCTTTTTAAGTGTCTTGTGCTGACCTTAAGGGGCTTTTTTAGTTGCATTGTTATCATTATAGCGGTCTGCTTGTAACTAGATGCAAGCAAAATCAAAATTATTTAATGTTTTTTTTGATTCGCTTTTGTTGAACTTGAATATACTTAATGGCATCACTATCAGGAACTAAATACACCGAGCCAACTTTTATCGCATTTACTTTGGCTTTAACCCGTAGCTTCGCATCTCCTGTAATATCAACTTGAACTTTACGAATTGAAGTTCCTAACTCCTCTGCTAACTCCCCCACAGTCCAATATCCAGGTACAAGAGGCTTTTCCCGCTTCAGTTGCGGCTCGAAGTCTTCTGGCTTTATCATCTCATTGGACAAGGCTAGGGTCATCTCTATGTGTTTTTTAGGTTCGCTCTTATACTGTTATAACTAATCTACCAAAATTTCAAGCTAGATCGATTAAACTGTAAGACTTAAAATTTACCTTTGTTAGTTTAGCTATGTGATCGCCTTATTTAGCGAGTATAGTATTAGCTTTCTAAAATAGTTTGAGTAACCCATCCTAAAATCGCTTCGACTAAATTCGGTTGACTGGGTGAAAACTTTTGCAGGGCTACTGAGAGAGGTTCATTGCTAATAATACAGATTGCACCCTCAAACTTACTCAGAGCATCAAGAAATGGAGAAGAATATTTTGGAGATGAGTTGAAAGCATGATAAACAATCATCACCATTAGTTTTTTGCTTGGACGACGACGCAGAGAATGCCAATAGAGTTTGAGTTGTGATAGGGCAATCGGTATCCCATTCTCCCACTCTAGATAACCTAAGTTCAGCATTTGATCATACATTTCGGCAGCAGGGTTGTCAGGTTCGATAAATTTGCTACTGTCGAGGCAAATTAGCTCTACTTTATCCCTCATAATGGAATCTGCTGCGATCGCGGTGTAGAGAAGTTGAGGTAAGATAACTAAATTGAGAGACTGAAAAGCGGAAGTAAAGCTGACAGCAGTAATTTCTGAGATTTCGGGATGGGAAGGGATAGGGGGGTTATGCCAAACTTGATAAAATTTTGGGTAGGATAAGGTTTGAGCGCAATGCCAAATAACTTCGTAGCAATTTTTGAATTGATCAAAATTATTTTTGTAAATTTCCTCTGATAAAAAATTATGTAAGATGGTGACAACATCTGCCATCTGTGCTTTTTGCAAAACTTTCTTTAAACTCTCTACCACTTGCCTACGAGTATTTTTATCTTGGGACATATAAAGCAATTTAACTAAACTCTCAATCGCTTTTAGATTACCTTGTCCAATTTTGCCTAAACTTTCTGCTACTTGCCTGCGAGTATCTTCATCTTCAGAAGTGCTGATTATCTCAACTAAATTATTAATTATTATTGGTTCGCCTTGTCCAATTTTCTCTAAACTTTCTAATGCTTGTTTACGAGTATAGTAATCTTGAGATTTGTGAAGCAACTTAACCAAACTCTCAATTGCCTTTGGATTACCTTGTCCAATTTTGCCTAATCTTTCTGCCACTTGTCTGCGAGTATCTTCATCTTCAAAAGTGCCGATTAACTCAACTAAATCATTAATTATTATTGGATTGCCTTGTCTAATTTTCTCTAAACTTTCTAATGCTTGTCTACGAATATTTTTATTCGGTGCAGTGTAGATTAATTCGTGTAAGCCCTTACTCACACTAGAATGACTTGAGTCAATTTTCTGCAAACTGTATACTGCTTGCTCACGGGTATAGTAATCCTGAGAAGTATGAATTAACTTGACCAAACCCTCAATTGCTCTCGGATTGTCTTGTCCAATTCTTCCTAAACTTTTTGCTACTTGTCTACGAATATCTTCATTTTCAGAAGTGCTAATTATCTCAATTAAATCATTAATTACTTTTGGTTTGCCTTGTTTAATTTTTCCTAAACGCTCTATCACATCCATACAGGTATCTTTATTTGGGGCGGTGCGGATTAACTCGAGTAAGCTTTTACTCACGACAGGATGACTTGGGGCAATTTTTTGCAAGCTGTATACTGCTCGTAGGCGGGTATAGTAATCTTCAGATGTCTGAATTAACTTGACCAAACTTTCAATGGGCCTTGGGTTACCTTGTTCAATTTTTTCTAAACTTTCTAATACTTGTCTACGGATATTTTCATTCGGTGCAGTGTAGATTAACTCGTGTAAGCCCTTACTCACACTAGAATGACTTGAGTCAATTTTCTGCAAACTGTATACTGCTTGCTCACGGGTATAGTAATCTTGAGAAGTATGAATTAACTTGACCAAACCCTCAATTGCTCTCGGATTGTCTTGTCCAATTCTTCCTAAACTTTTTGCTACTTGTCTACGAATATCTTCATTTTCAGAAGTGCTAATTATCTCAATTAAATCATTAATTGCTTCTGGTTTGCCTTGTTCAACTTCTTCTAAACGCTCTATCACATCCATACAGGTATCTTTATTTGGGGCAGTGCGGATTAACTCGAGTAAGCTTTCACTCACGACAGGATGACTTGGGGCAATTTTTTGCAAGCTGTATACTGCTCGTAGGCGGGTATAGTAATCTTCAGATGTTAGAAGTATCTTAATTAAATTGTTAATCAGCATTGAATTGTTTTGTCCAATTTTCTTTAAACTTTCTGCTGCTTGCCAATAAGTAATTATATTTTGAGAAGTGCAAAGCAACTTGATCAAACCATTAATTGCTTTTTGGTTGCCTTGTCCAATTTTCCCTAAATAGTATGCCACGTGTCTACGAGTATTTTCATTTTGGGAAGTGCCGAGCAACTTAAGCAATTTTTGAATCGCTATAGGCACCATTAGGTTGTCTTGTGCAATTTGTCCTAAATTCTCTGTCAATTGACTACGAATCCATTCATCTATAGCAGTATTGACTAACTCATCCATGTCAATTAACTTGTCGTCCTCATCCATGACGATTAACTCGTCAATATCCTCGTTTAAAACAGGGCTTCTTAAATCATTGTTTTCTAAACTATCCATCGCCTGCCTGCGGATACTTTCATTGTGAGAAGTACAAATTAACTCGTTTAAGCTTTCGTCTACAAAAGGGTTTCTTGGGTCAATATTCTTTAAACTGTACATTACTTGTCTACGAGTATCTTTATCTTGTGAAGTGTGAAGTAAATCGACCAAACCCTGAATCGCTATTGAGTTGCCTTGTTCAATTTTTTCTAAACTCTCTAATGCTTGTCTGCGGATATAGTAATTTTGAGAAGTGCTGATTAATTTAAGCAAACCCTGAATCGCTATTGAATTGCCTTGTCCAATTTTCTCTAAACTCTCTAATGCTTGTCTGCGAGCATAATCATCTTGAGAAGTGCTGATTAATTTAAGCAAACTCTCAATCGCCAATGAATTGCCTTGTCCAATTTTTCCTAAACTTTCTACTGACTGCCTACAGGTATAGTAATCTTGTGAAGTGTGAAGTAAATCGAGCAAACCATTAATTGCCATTGGGTTGCCTTGTCCAATTTCTTCTAAACACTCTGCCACCTGTCTACGGATATAATAATGCTGAGAAGTGTGAAGTAAATCGAGCAAACCTTTGATTACCATTGGGTTGCCTTGTCCAATTTTTCTTAAACTCTCTACAGCTTGCCTACAAGTATTTTCATCTTGAGAAGTGCCAATTGACTTGACAATTGTCTCAACTACTTCATTTGCTTTAGCACAATTTTTAAACTCTACAATGCTTTCTATGGCTAGTTTATAGGCTTGATATCTATAAAAGCCTTGTTTTACTCTCTCAAAATTCCACTTACCACAACCATCCTCAAACTCAAGCAATTTTATAAAAAACTCCTCTTTCTGTTCTTTTACTATCTTTCCTTGCCCCAGCCATAGCAAAATCACTTCCTTCCACTGCGGTTCAAAAATACGATACTGCTTTCCTTCCACTGGTTTATCTATATGGTTACGAGGCACAAAATAATCCCAATCCTCAATCGCTAAAGCTGCAAAATACTCCTCAAAACTAGCATGAAAGAAAGCATAAACTTTTTCGTGTGTAGAGGTTTCTGTTGCAATCCCAACATTATTTAACCAACCTAGTTGTAATGCTTTGCTAAACAGAGAATCATTTCCAATAGCCTCACGAATAAGGCTTTCCCGCAAACGAAAGCGATTAGTTCCTGAATCAATATCTTGTAATGCTAAACGCCCTAATGCTTTGTTTAATAAATTTTTTTCCTCATCTTCAATCTTAAAGCGATCGCATTTCCATTTATAGAACTGTTCGACGAACTGAGCATATAATCCTGCTTTAGTTTCGGGCAAATTGCCTTCTCGACTCTGCCAAGAGGCACACAACAGCGTTAACCGCAAAGGATTTTGAATTAAGTCTCGCAAACGGACTTTCTCAGAGTTTTCTAATTCTGCCTTTAATCTTTCTTTTTTTTGGACATCATCATTACTAAACCAATTATTGATAAACTGATACACCTGCTTAGGATAATCAAAATCCAGCAGGCGGTAAGTTTCAAACTCTGCCAAAGCATTCTTATCGGCTTCCCAAACATTGAGACGACAAGTTAAGATTATCCGCGATTGAGAAAACCATCCTTGTAATTGATTAGCTATGACTTGTAACGTTTGTATTCCAGAAATAGCAACTTCATCCACTCCATCTAACAACAGCCAAACTTTTCCTTGCTTAATCTGTTGTACTAATTCTATTTCTGCAATGTTTTTCTGTATTGGAGAAGTGGCTGATGATAACCAAGTTGACTGTACATAACCCCATAGATCTAGAATGCTATTCTGTCCCAATTCGGCTAGGGATATCCAGATGGGCAAACCAAGATTTTGCTCTAAAATCCAATCAGCGATCGTCTGTAGAAGAGTTGTTTTTCCTGCACCTGGTTCGCCGATGAGTGCAATCCGTTCCCCTTTAGTTTTCCCTTCTCCACTGGCTAAGATCTGCTGTAGAAAAGTTTCATGCTCAAATCGCTGTTTCTCTTCATATTGCGGTTCGTATAACCTTGTACCTGCTTCTGGAGCAAATTCGCCTTCTCTTTTATCTGGTTTTCGTCTTTCTATCAGTGCGAGAGGGACATAAATCTGTTCTCGCTCAAATTTGGCATCTTCATCAGAATGTAGCAATAGGTTACTACTTAACTTTTTTTGAGGTTCGAGCATCTTGTTACAGATTTCTGGCCAGTGAACTTTAACTGAGGCGGCTTCGGGAATTAAATTTGATGATTCTTTCGTGGTGTTTCGAGTTTTAGCGTATTGCTGCTTCAGCCAACTGTGCAATGTTTTAAATTGTCCTTTTTTACCAGTACCTAATCCAGAACAACTTGAAGCAAATTTACGGTAGACAGCCCCTAATCTTCTTTCTAAAGTAGCTGGACTAATACCATGACCACCTATTTTGTGTGCAACCTGTGTATCTAAGTCATTAGCATTTTCATCAGCAAATCTTTTTAGAAAAGCTTCTTTCTCATCATGAGACAAGCCATAAGCATCAGCCACTCCATCTAAAAATTCTTTCCACGACATACCAAGCTCCTTAAGTTTCTTACTACTAATCATAACTAAAAGTAAACGCTTGAAAAGCCTTTTTTGAAAGGCTGATGGCAAATGATGGCAATGGAGGGTTTCGTGAGGGTTCTTTTCCTGAAACTAATGAGTTAATGAATTTATGCCATTAATGAATGACTTATAGGCATCGGCAGTTAAATCACAACCAAAACTGTAGCCCCATCCATTTCATTAAGGATGTTTTACCAACCTTATAAGTGCAAAGTTACTTGCTTATCCAAATTATATTTTTATTACAGAAAAGGAAAAACTATGTCTCTCCAAAAAATCGTTCAATTTGTTATCATCAGTAATTTTGTTTTAAATTGTTTAACTTTTATGGAAGTTAAACCTACCAATGACAAATTTTTAGACTTAAATAAATTTTGTCCGAATGTAATAGAAAAAATCAATAAGCCTAATTAATTAAGTTTAATTAGACTTTTGATTCACTTTTGATTTTTTGATGAATTCTTTTTAAAAATACTTTTATGTTACAGGAAAAAAGATATGAATCATTCAATTTTTTTCATTCTAGAAATTGGACTGGGACTCATGATTCTAATTTTGATGTCGCCCTTTCTTGGTTTTACAATTTGGATTCTAGTTTTATCTATTTTCTTTCTATCTTTAGAGAAAAATACAGAACGTCAAGTTTTAACGATTTTTACAACTGCAATGCTATTAGCCATTAATGCTTTGGTAATACTCTTGTAATTGATAGAAGTATTGTCAGAAGAAACTCTTTGTTTAATTAATCCAATTTAAAGCAGATGAGAGCCTTTTTTAGAAGTTTGTCAAAAAACGAATCTAAAAATGCTTTTCGTAAACTTTATATCGAATTTAAAGAAGCTATTTAGCTTTGGCTTCTTGGTTGAATAACTAATTTGAAGTTTAACACATCTTAGTTCATTTTCTTAACCTTAAATTTTTTGAGGATACAAAAATGCTTCTACAAATTAGATATCGTCACATTGCTTTTAATCACTATCACACTGATCTTGTGATTTGCCATCAGTCAAACTTGAAAGCATATTGGGCAGGCCCTAAGTTTGCCATTGATTATTTCGCTCCTCCTTTTTTAGGAACAACCATCGGCTTCTTCAAAAATTTGAACTATCATTCTCAGCAAAAAAGAAAAAATCTATATACATCAGATTCCAATTTGATTCAATTAATTGACGCTGACTTTGATTTAGAAAAAGAAGCTTTACTGAAAAGTTTAATTCTGAAAATCATAAAAGCTAATCTTCCCTATCATCTCTGGAAATCTAATTGTAATTCGGCTGCTTTTGAGATTCTTAGAGCTATTTATCCGTCTCATCCTCCTACTCCATTTGAATATCTATCTGTTCCAGGGTGGGATGTCAATCCTTTTGATTATGTCCCAGTTACTCAACCCGATTCCCAAACCTTTCCTCAACCTTCCTCGGATTTTGTTCCACTTTGGTATTTCACCAATTTTTTATAAGTAATGATTCTCGATTTTTCACAAGAAATGGAGAGTGCATCACACTTAATATAGAGCAAGCCCCATTAGCATTGCTTTAAACCCAACCACTTCCGACCCTCAGTTAATGCAGCTTCGGGTGTGTAGTAAATATTCTCCTCTCCCATTACTTCACCTGTGGTCGTCACAACACGAAACCCGTCTGTTGCCAAAATTTTTGAACCCGCTAGAGGTAGAAGAGCAAAAGTAAATTTTTTGAAAAGATCTTCTATATATAATGTGGCTTAAATTTTTGGCAACAGAACCCTAGATACAGCTAGGATACATAGAGTTAAGTCTTGAGTGAGCGTCAAATGCCAAGCCAGAATGTAGATTTAATCCGAACCCTCCTCCAAAGCCGTTTAGCGACTCTTGAGCATCTCTTGAAGTTAGCTCAAGCTCATTTTGGTGATGATGAGTCGTTCCTTCAAAAGCGTATTGCGGCTGATATGTTTCCCTTCGGTACACAAATTGCTTTCACCTGCAATCAACCACGCAATTTTGCTCTCTGGTGTGATGGCCAACCTGCGAGTAATCTAGATCCAGACGTCACATCTAAAGCACAGGCATATGGACACATCGCAAACACCAAGGAACTTCTTTTAGGCATTAATACTGAAGATGCAAAGCTATCTGAGATGACGCGCATTTACGAGGGGCAGAGCCTCTACATTGAGTTGTCTGGTCATGCCTATGTCAATGAGTTTTTAATTCCGAACTTTTACTTCCATATGGTCACGGCTTATGACATTCTTCGCATGGCTGGTGTGCCAATTGGAAAACGAGATTACATGATGCACTTGGTGCCATTAATCAAAAAAGAATGAAGCCTAACGGCAGATGAATGCAATTCGGCGCATGACAGATTAATAAGATCAGAAAAGGGGATATGCTCAGAAAAAATTGATTGAATCTCTTTTTCAAAGAGTTATTTAAAAAGTGAGAAAGTTAAAGATGTTCTGTCTCTATAAAAAGTTGGCAACAGAACCAAATCTAGAGCGGTCGTTTGATAACCTGCTTTTGATAGCTGACACATCTAATCAAATAACTAGAGAAATAATGAAATAGAAAATATCAGCAATTCCCGTCATTGATGATGATTAAATAAAAAGTGTACTTTAAGTTTTAAAATCAGTTAAGTTGACAAGATTAAAAAACTAGATGATTGAGCAAGCGGGAGTTGAATCAGCGACATGACATACTTTGCCAGTGATTTTAAAAATGTAGACGGGACAGATTCATCTCAAAAATTTGTTCAGTGTTTGAAACTGCAGCAGTCTTTAGAATCCTATTATCGGTACAAACACAAAACATTTGAGCAGATGCACCTAATGTCTGGAGCCTCCGTTCTGGAAATAGGCTGTGGGACGGGAGAAGATGCGATCACGCTGGCCAAACTGGTTGGCACCAAAGGCAAAGTAACGGCTGTGGATCATAGTCAGATGATGTTGAATCAAGCACTCGCCAGTACAGAGAACTTGGGTTTACCGATTGAGTTCATTTTAGCAGACGCGCAGCAGTTGCCCTTTGCCGATCAGATTTTTGAGGCCGCCAGGGTTGATCGCACCTTGCAACATATTGCCAATCCCCAGAGTGCGCTCGCAGAAATGGCTAGAGTAGTTCGTCCTGGCGGTTGGGTTGTGGCTATCGAACCAGATTGGGGAACATTTGTCTTAGACTCAGAGCAGCGTCCTCTAACCCGTCAATTGCTCAACCTCTGGTGTGATAGCTTTCCTTGCGGTTGGATCGGGCGGCATTTATTCCGATATTTTCGTCAGGTAGGATTAAGTGATCTGCAAGTCAATCCTGAGACAATTGTTTTCACTGAGTTTGAATTGGCCGATCAAGTCTTGTCTCTGGTTCAAACCGCCCACAAAGCTGTAGAAAGTGGCATGACCAGCCAGCCTGAGATTGAAAACTGGCTTAGTGAACTCCAACAATTCGCTCAATCTCAACAATTTTTCTGCTCATTTATCGTATTTATTGTCAGTGGCAAGAAGTTATCAATTGCTTCACAAGGGAGTTAGCACTACTTCCATCTGATAAAACTTAAAGGTATTATTCTCACTAGGAGTATCTGCCGCATAGATCTGATAGCGATCAAGGATGTTAGTGATAAATGCTGTCCACTCATCTAAGGGCAGAAATCGCGTCCATTCGGCTAATGTCACTTGGCAATAAGCAAAAAAAGCTTGACGAGTTTGGAAGTCCCAAGACTGGTCTTCGACTTGAATTTGCAAAACCTTTAGCCCATTTTGTTCTGCCAGGATGCGGTAGGCTTCAGGTGTCGGATGAAAATAAGGCTTTTGATGATTTTGAAAATAGTTACTCCAGCGAGGTAATTGACAAACTTCCTCTACCACATCCTCAATAGACTTACGAGAACCTTCAGGGACAAATCGTAAAAGTGCTTGCCCATCGGTTTTTAAAGCAGTGTGAATCGAGCATAAGACGGCATCCTGTTCGGGTATCCAATGAAGCGCGTTAAAAGAAACAATTTGATCGAACTCATGCTGATAGGTTAGCTTGCGGGCATCACCCACCTCGAAGTGGAGGTTAGGATGAATCGGAGAACCATAATTCTGTTGAGCAAAGGTAATCATGTTTTGCGAAGCATCAACACCTAGCACTGATCCTTGAGGAAGGTGTTGGGCGATCGCTGCTGTCACTTTACCATTGCCACAGCCAATATCTAAAATGCGAGCAGATTTCGCTAATGTTAATCGAGAAAGTTGTTTTGTTGCGAGCGCTTCCTGAAGGCTGGAAACAGATTGATATCCAATTGCATTCCATTCTGTCATAATTAATTTTTTTAGCTTAACTAGGGGCGAAAAAGTAAGTACTGTATATGATGATTCTACAGTTGTAGTTAGCTTTCAAAGGAGCAATTGTTTGTTTTTGAACAACGACTTTTAAAGTTTTCTGTACTTTTGTTCAATTAAATGACGAACGAAAAAATCGGCTTTTTTAGTCTACTCTTGCTATTTACAACTGTAGATCTGCTTTTTGAGTCTTTAATTAGCTATTACTTCTATTAGTTATCCAAAGTTGCTCAAGCTATCTCTAAAATAATTAGTACATATGAACATATTTAAGGCAATCGCCGATCACTAGCTGATCGCTAAATGCTTCTTTCTACATTTTCGGCTCAAGCTTGAACAAGAGTTCTGAAGGGCGTGAACACCGTCCGAACTCACGACAATCAAAGACGACTCGACCATCATCTTTGAAGCCCACAACGACTCCTTTAATTCCAGTTAAAACATCAATTACGCGCGCTCGCCGTAGGCGATCCCAAGGGGAGGTGTGTTCGAGATTAATCTTCCGTCCGCTAAGATGAAATTATAATAATTTTCAAGCATTTAAAAATGGGCGTAACCAGATTTACCAAGAAAGAGGAATCTCATCCTTTTATCGGGCGATGGCACATTTTCGAGATGGAAATGTGGGATGAAGATTACTTTAATATGGAAACCCAAGCCTATGTAGAAATTGAAGCCACTAACGAAGGAGAGTTTCAATTCGGTTTAGTAAGGGGTTATCTCGATGGATATATAGAAGAGTTAAAAGATGGGGAGCGATTTTCTTTTACTTGGGAAGGTCAAGATGAAATGGACGAAGTAAACGGCAGTGGATGGCTTCAGTTGGTCGGCCCCGATGAAATTGAGGGACTAATTAATTTGCATCAGGGAGATCGCTCTAAGTTTAAAGCGAAAAGGGCTTGAATAAAAATACCTTAAGATTAATCAACTCTAAAATTATGACGACGGTGATGTTGTAGAAATGTTATTCTATCCCTCAAACCTCTAAATTACAAAGTTTTTAGATGAAGCGTTAACAAATCAACAACAATACCAAAGTTTTACCTCAACTGGTTTGAGAGGTAGGATTTTACCAATCTACAACAACACTCATTAATTCACAATGCGCTCGCTGTCCACGAGTTTCTTTAAAATTACTAAAACTGTCCCTCTATATTTTCTTCTAAAGTTTGAACAATAGTTCCGAAGGTCTAGAACACCGTCCGAACTTACGACAATCAAATACGACTCGACCATCCTTAAAACCGACGACAACACCTTTGACCTCTGTTATTACATCAATAACGTGATCGCCGATTTCTAAAATTTCTTCATCTTGTAGTACGTTTTGGGGGCTTGATTGTTCAACACCCTCACTCTCCCCCTTAATATTAGTGGGTTGTTGAATTAAAGCTTCAACCTCTGCAACTATTGTCTCATAAGCATTAAGCTCATTTTCATCAACTTCTTCCATTTCAGAGTGTTGAACGGTTGTTGAATTGGTGTTGAATGAGTGTTGAATATCCTCAACAACAGATGAGTTAATACTTTCATCCACTAATTCAACCTGACTAGAGAACTGTGCGGGAGAGGGAGAGTCCTTTTGAGTTTCTGTAGTATAATCATTTCTTGTAGTATGTTCAGGCAAGCAATAAACCCACCGTCGCTGATTGATAGCTGATCGCCGTTTCGAGATCATCTGTCGGTCTTCCAAGCGGTCAAGCACTGTATACAACGACTTCCCGATTCCTAGACAATTATCGATCTCTTGATATTCCAAACCTTTCGGTGAAAACTGCTTTAACAATTCCATCACCCGTTCACCTTGAGATCGTTTAATTCCTGACTCGTCACCGAACTCACCGATGAAGTTGAAAATCCCATTACTGGCCCAAGTATCCTTTGGGTTAATCTCCAAAGCCAAAGTCACTGCTTCACCCTCTCTCGGTTTAACTTTTAGCCAACGGGTCAAGTCTTGCTCATTGTTCGGGTCTGATGCGAGAAGTTGCCAGATGCCCCAAGTCGCCGCAACAATTCTCGCACTTCCACTAACCTTGTCGATGCCTTTAGCTTCTTTGTCTTTGTTTTGATGATGGATCAAAATCCCTACTGCACCGTAGCGACCTAACAAATCTTTAAGTTTGTAAATCGGTCTAGCAAATTCGACATCTTTCTCATTTAGTCCACTTTCACGGGTAATTGAAGTCAAACTATCAATAATCACCAGATGCGGTCGGAAATCTTCTAACTCCTGTTCTAGCGGTGATAAATCGGAAATCTCAAAGTAGGTCATAATTCTCATGTTTTTCGCTATGGGCAGCTTCTCTGAGAATAATGTAAAGGCATATCACAATTTTTCAATACTGTTAAGAAATGTTGTCGTCTCTTGTCAAAATTGCTAGAGTATGAATATCAAACAGTAACTAAGTATTTTTGCTTAGTAGATTCTTAATGATGACAAACCCTTTATTAGTCAAGCGGATTTTTTCTAATGCTGGGCTGGTTTCTGGCTGAAAAGAAGGAGGACTCGGTTGGACAAAATCAATCAAACCTAGAATGTGTTGAACTAATTTAAGTCCTAAAACTTAAACGAGCATTCTTAAAAATTAAGTGAGCGCAATCGTTAAAAGCTTGATCGCTAGTCCCGTTATCACCTAATTAAAACAAGAAATTGATAATAGCGATGTTGTCTTGGATTTAAAAGAGCCTTTTCTTTCCCATTTCTAATTCTTGAGGAGACCTTAAACCATTCTCCATAGCCAACTTTAGATTCACCTCGTTACATACAGCATACAGTCTTCTAATTCTTAACATTTTCTTGTCTCATCCTGAGTTGCTTCAACAGAATTTCTAACTCAGAAAGCTTAATTTAATCTTTTTCGAGATCACCATTATCGTTGCTGGCACTCTACACCATCTGTAGAAGCTGACTGCTTTGTGGCGTAATTAATCCCCTCTGTCCCGTCGCATCAACTTGCCGATAGCAAGTCATCTATCCCTTCATTGATTGTGAGGTTTGAACTATGAAATTATACGGAAAAACTGCTTTAGTCACGGGAGCTTCTCGCGGGATCGGCCGTGCCATTGCCTTAGAATTAGCTCAATCTGGCCTCAAACGTCTTATTATTGTGGCTCGGACTCAAGAACATCTCGAAGCCTTAGCTCAAGAAATTGCTCACCGAAATGCAGACATTTCTGTTGTTGTCTTACCCCTAGACCTGACTCAACCCATCTGTGTCAATACAGCTATTGCTCAAACTTGGCGAGACTATAGAGCGATCCATCTTCTGATCAATTGTGCTGGAGTCGCTTACCAAACTCCTTTTTTAACGGCTAAACTTCCTGATGTTTATCAAGAAATCTCCTTAAATCTGATCGGGCTTTATACTATGACGCGCTGTGTGGCTCGACGAATGGTTTCTCAAGAGGAAGGGACTATCGTTAATGTCTCTAGCTTAATGGGAAAAGTAGCTGCTCCCACCCTATCAACCTATTCAGCCACGAAATTTGCCATTCTCGGTTTTAGTCAGGCTTTACGCCACGAACTTGCCCCGCGCCAGATCAAGGTGGTTACTTTGTTACCAACCTTAACGGATACTGACATGGTTCGAGGGTTCAAGCGTTTTCGTTGGGTGAGAGCCATGACCCCTCAACAGGTCGCTAAAGCCTTGATACAAGGGCTAGAGCATGATCACAACGAAATTCTCGTAGGATGGCAAAGTCATCTGGTCATTTGGTGTCAACATTTTGCACCTTGGTTACTTGAGCGCATTTTGCAATTATCCATGCCCTAATCCATTTAAAGAATTATGCACCAGCAGAAACCCGTTTTAATCATGCCAAATAGTACGGACGGACAAATGTTAAGCTGAAAAGACAATTCAAACATTTGGCGATCGCTCTTTGAGATCGTCATCCTAACCAGTCAACTTATAAGCAATCGATAATATTGATTTTGTCAAGACACCAACTCCTATGACCACCCTACCTCTAAGCTGGACAGAACTTCAATCTTTAACAGACTTTCAAATCGATCCAATCAACGGGCCGACCAATGCTCAAGCTCGATTGCGCCTTTTTAATCGCTCAGAATCTGAGATACGAGTTACACTCTACCGCGACAACCACGCTTGGTGTCCCTACTGTCAGAAAGTCTGGCTCTGGCTAGAAGAAAAACAAATCCCCTACCGCATTTCTAAAGTCACGATGTTTTGCTATGGAAAGAAAGAAAGCTGGTACAAACGCAAAGTGCCATCGGGGATGTTGCCAGCCATCGAGCTAGATGGACGCATCATTACGGAAAGTGATGACATTTTAATCGCCCTAGAACGAGTCTTTAAACCCTTGGGTTGGTCGATGGAAGACCCTAATGTAATTCCGCTACGGCGATTGGAACGGATGTTATTCCGAGCTTGGTGTTCTTGGCTTTGTTACCCTCCTCGTTCCAACCGAGAAGAACAGTATAACCGAGAACAATTCACAGCAGTTGTCGCCAAAGTTGAGGAGGCGTTAGCTAGTACCTCTGGATCTTACTTTCTCTCGGAGTTCGGCATAGTCGATGTGATCTTTACACCTTATGTTGAGCGCATGAATGCCAGCCTTTTCTACTATAAAGGCTACTCCTTACGGGAAGAAAATCCTTATTTGTCAGCCTGGTTTGACGCGATGGAAAGCCGACTTACTTACAGAGGCACTCAAAGCGACTTTCACACCCATGTCCATGATTTGCCGCCTCAGATGGGTGGTTGTTGGGAAAATGGCGAACCTCAGATGCTTCTTAACAAGGCTCGGGTAAATGATGGCCCTTGGTTGGGATTACCCGATGTGGCTTATCCAGAACCAGAAACCTCTAGAGAGGAAGCACTTTTTCGAGTACTCAAGCACCGCACTAACATAATTAAAGTCAATCCCGCCGATGACCGCTTGTTTGATGAAGCTCTGCGGTGTTCTTTAACCCATTTAATGACTGGAGCCGCCTGTACTCCTCCGCCAGGCTCTGATTCTGCCTTACGATATTTGCGCGATCGCATTAACGTGCCACGAGATATGTCCATTTACGCGGCTAAACGACTCAGAGAATCTCTAGAGTTTACTGCTACCTTAGTAGGCGATCAGCAAGGAATACCTTTACCTGTACCGCATCGACGGGATCAAGATCCAGCAAACTTTGCCAGGATAACTGAACATTTACACCAAGAGGATTTGAGTCATGTTAAAGATGTAGAAAAAAACTCAGCCATTGAAATTTAAAATTCCATCGAATAAGAAGATTTTGAGACAGTGGGAGAAGGAATTAATCTATAAGTGGCATGGTGGACGTAAGCCAGATCCCGTAGGACTCGCCTTTTAACAAGGAATGTTAGCCGTAGTTCGGTCAACCGTTTGGAGCGAGAAAGGTTTAAGGTGGTAATTATAGAAAAGAGGAAAGATTGATGGATAGACAATTTCCCGACTGGGAACAGCTATATCAAGAGCAAGCCGTCGAGTCGATGCCCTGGTTTTATAAAGCACTTGATCCTGATTTAGAGCGAGCTTTGCATCAGTTAAACCTCACTCAAGGAACGGTTTTAGATATTGGCACTGGCCTAGGTACTCAAGCAATTGCTTTAGCAAAACTAGGTTTTCGAGTAACAGCTACCGATTTATCAACAACGGCTATTGAAAAGGCGATTGAAAAAACCCAAGATGCAAAGTTAGGTATTCTCTGGATGCAAGATGATATTTTGAATAGCCGACTTGACCAACAGTTTGACATGATTGTAGACCGAGGATGCTTTCACGTTCTGCCTCCGCAACGGCGACAGAATTATGTAAGCGTTGTCGCCCATTTACTCAAACCGTCGGGCTATTTATTCCTTAAATGTTTTAGCACTCTAGAAACTAGAGAATCTGGCCCCTATCGGTTTACACCATCTGACATTCAAGAAATTTTCCAAAGTCATTTTCATTTACTCAGTGCAGAAGAAACACAATACTATGGCACTCTCGATCCCATTCCTAAAGCTTTATTCTGCATTTTGAAAAATTTTTAAATAATTTAATAAGGCTAATTAGACAACAATGTTTAATTCTTTTAAAAAAGGATTAAAATTAATAAGATCAGTTAAGTAACTCTTAGTCAAATAAGGTAAATTAAAGTCAAAAAAGTTCATTTAAAAGGGCTAAAAGAAGACTTTAAATACTGGCAATCTCAACCTGATGAAGCGAGGTTAGAAGCTTTAGAAATCCTTCACCAAGAAGATTATCAATGAAATATAATGTTCAGTCCAGACTTCAAAGAGTTCAGACAATTATTAAACAATAATCAGGAGTTACTACATTTTGCTATTTGGTGGTAGTTCGTAAAAAGTTTACATATTTGGCTGAAGCCGCATCGGCATTTTCTATCAATAGTAGATGACCAGCTTGAGGTAACTGGAGCAATTGACTACCAGCAAGACATTGTTGTAGTCGAGAAGAGCCACTAATATCGAAAATCTGATCTTCTGTCCCCCAAATGATCAAAGTAGGCAACTGAGGAGGTTCACTTTTACACAGTAGGTCATCATAGAGATTAACAATGTCCCAAACCTGCTGATAATGACGATTGCGAATTATGTAATCGTTAACTTTTTCGGCTTTGACTGAATCAGGAATGGTCGGTGGAGTTACAAAAAGCAGATCCACTTCTTGCTCAAACTGTTTTTGGGTAATCGGAATAAAAGGATTAATTCCTTGGAAAATCATCTCTTTAACGCTATTTGCCCAATCAGTAATTCCTAATGGGGAACCGATAAAAGCAAGGCTACGCACCTGAAGAGGAAAACGTTGAGCATATAGATAGGCGATCCCTGCGGGATCTGGCTTCGCCAGTACGCTCCTCCCATTGAGCTACCTGCTACATCAAAAGACTTGATGCCTAAATCTTTCATCAACTCATGTAACCGTGCTGTTTGGTTTTCTAAAGCATAGTCTTCTATCGTGAAACCGTTGCTCTTGCCATAACCAGGTAGATCAGGAGCGATCACCTGATAACCCGCTTCCGACAGCCAACACATCATACTATGCCACTGCTCCTTGTTGGCAAATAAACCATGCAACAGCAAAACCGCTCGTCTATTTCCCACTTGGCTGTAGGACAGTATACCGTTACTAACCTTTGCCGTAAAACTTGCGATTGGACAGCTTGAGGCAGAGGTGGCGGGATTTATCCATACATAAGCAATTAACCCAGTTAACACATAAATGACGAGCAACAGCCGAATTATGTACTTTTTCATAGCTCGATCCTCTATCAAGGCTATTGAGTAATAGTTAGCACTTTTTTCATCTGCTCAAAAACTTAGAGGGTTCATTTTCACTTGGGTAAGCCGCAGCAATTCTGGGGTAATAGGCACATAGCTGCGAA
>NZ_BLJI01000045.1 GCF_017312365.1 Chroococcus sp. FPU101 | reverse complement strand
AATTCTGACCACCTACTTAGTTTTGTCTGCTTTGCCTTCTAGGCAGCACTCCACCGCACAATATAAAGTTTTTCTCTGACTTCAAATCTCGTCGGTGCTTAAGCATCAGTACGATCGGTTACAGTTTTCGGTTCCTGTCTTTGGGGATAATAGGTGAACAGTATTAGAAATGCTATCCCTATTCAGTCAGTCGAATAAAGCAATGAAGCCTAAAATTATTGTTTGTGGTTTAGGACGTACAGGGTACACGATTTTTTGCTTATTAAAACACCAAGGAGCCGCAGTCACTGGAGTTAGCGATCGCCCGATCTCATCTGAGTATCAAAGAGATATTATTGTCGGTGAATTACGTTCGCCAACCACTCTCAGTTATGCTGGAATTCAAACAGCACAAACATTAGTTTTAACATCAAATGATGATTCATTAAATTTAGCGATTCTAACCTATGCCCGATTGATGAATCCTCGAATTAAAATTATTAATCGGTTATTTAATGAAACCCTCGGCAAACGATTAGATGAAATACTACCAGACCACGTTAGTATGAGTGTTTCGGCTTTAGCTGCTCCGATTTTTTCCTTTGCAGCCTTAGGAGATAAAGCAATCGGTCAATTACGACTGTATAATCAAACTTGGCCCATTCAAGAAGTAGTAATCGATGATGATCATCCTTGGAAAGGAATGCCATTAAGTGAACTTTGGGACAATCCTTCAAGGATGTTAATTTATTATTTACCTGCTAGAGAGGAAGTTGATTTAGTTTCAGCAGTTGTCAATGGAAAACAATTGCAAATTGGCGATCATTTAATTATGGGTTCCCAACCAACAACGAAACTTAAAAAACGGTATTGGTGGCGAAAATTAATTAAACCTATTGCGAATTTGCGACAATATCAACATCATGTACAATCGGTAGCCTTGGTCATTCTTTTACTTTTATTAATGATTGGCTTTTCCACAGTATTGTATGTCAGCACAAATTTTAAAGTTTCTTTAGTCAATGCCTTTTATTTTTCTGTAGGGATGATTACAGGTGCAGGGGGACAAGAAGATGTAATCGAAAAAGCATCAGATGAAATTAAAGTTTATACCGCAATTATGATGATTGTCGGCGCAGGGGTGATCGGGATTTGTTATGCTTTGCTCAATGATTTTATTTTAGGCAGTCGCTTTAAACAATTTTGGGATGCAGCGCGAGTTCCCACCCGAAATCATTATATCGTCTGTGGTTTGGGTGGATTGGGGATGGAAATTGTACGGCAATTGTACAAACAAGGTCATGATGTGGTTATTGTTGAAGCAAATGCCAAAAATCGCTTTTTACATACAGCGCGATCGCTTGGTGTTCCCGTTATTATAGAAGATGCTAGAATTGCTGGAACTCTCAAAGCGGCTAACCTAGAACGAGCAGAAGCTATTTTAGTCACGACTAGCGATGATATGGTTAATGTAGAAATTGCCCTCACTGCAAAAGCAATTTCACCAAAAGTTAATTTAGTAGTACGCAGTCAAGATCCCCAATTTGGTAAAGCAAGTCAAGAAGTTTTTGAATTTGAAGCAGTTTTATGTGCAACGGACTTAGCAACTCATACCTTTACAGCCGCCGCTTTAGGAGGCAAAATATTAGGAAATGGGATGACTGATGATCTGCTTTGGGTTGCTGTTGCTACACTCATTACACCCAATCATCCTTTCTGTGATCAAACCGTTAAAGAAACGGCAATGGAAGCAGACTATGTTCCTTTATATGTTGAACGAGATCTTCAAACGGTGCATAGTTGGAGTTTATTAGACATTATTCTGGTACCAGGTGATGTTTTATATCTCACCATTCCCGCAACCAAATTAGAACAATTATGGCGCAATACTAATGAATCAGTTGAGCAGTTTATCAATAATGGAAAACCAGAACGAGAAAAATCATTAGAAATCTAAATTTTCTGTTGGTGATGATTCTAAAACTTCGATTAGTAAATCCATGCGTTCTTTACCCTGATTAAGAAATGCTTCACATTGAGAGAGTGAATTAACAGCTAGGGCAAATTGATCAAAAACTTCTTCTAATGTTAGAGAACCTGATTCAATTTGTTCAATCATTGCTTCTACAGAGGCGATCGTTTCTTCGTAATTAAAATTAAAGTCTTTTGATTTTTTAGAACGTGACGGCATTATTTTGACCTGATTAATTGAATAATAGCATCGGTTAAACCTTCTAGGGTATATTCTTTGGCTTCTAAATCGACTCTTCCTAATAATTCGAGACAGGTTTTAGAAGTTTGCGGGCCAATAGAAGCAATACAAACATTCTCTAGTAAAGATAGAGGAGTGTTACTGATTTGTTGAATGAGTGTATAAAAATTTTGTACGGTTTTGGAACTGGCAAAAGTAATAATATTAATTTGATGCTGTTGTAAAGCTATTCCTACTTGAAGATCTATTGTTTCAGGACATCCCGACTCATAGGCTGCAACTTCTATCACTGTAGCACCGCGTTGTGTTAAATCTTTTACTAAAACTTCTCTCCCTCCTGTTTCTACACGAGGAAATAAAATCTTTTTCTGTGTTAATGTTTCAGGAAAATGATCACATAGAGAGTCTGCGACATATTCAGGGGGAATAAAATCGGGTTGTATGCCATGCTGTTTTAGGGTGGCTGCGGTTTTCTTGCCGACAACAGCAATTTTGACCCCGAATAAAGCGCGGGTATCTTTGCCGAGGGTGGCTAAACGGTTGAAAAAGTATTCTACACCATTGGCTGATGTGAGGATAAGCCAGTCAAATTGATTAAGATTTGCGATCGCATGATCCAAACCTTGCCAACTAGAAGGGGGACGAATTTCTAAGGCAGGCATTTCTATCACATTCGCCCCTTGTTCTAATAATAGATGGCTAAATTGGCTAGATTGTTCAGCAGCACGAGTTACTAAAATGGTTTGACCCCTTAACGGAAGATGATCGCTCATAATTCTTAAATTGACGACTTGACCAATAATAATAATCGAGGGAGATAAGGACACATCTAAGGTCTGATCTAATATATCGGCTAAGGTTCCAAACCAAATCTGCTGTGTAACAAGACTACAATTTCGGATAATCGCTATAGGTTCATCAGATGAGCGTCCATGTGCTTGTAATTTCTCAATAATAATAGCCAAAGACTTGCCACCCATTAAGATCACTAGCGTCTCAATTTTCGCCAAAGCCGACCAATCTAGTATATCTGTATCATGTCCACTAAAGACGGCAAAACAACGCCCCTTATCTTTATCCGTTAGGGGAATTCCTGCGAGTAAGGGTGCAGCCAAAGCCGAAGTAATACCTGGCACCAACTCAAAAGAACAACCCGCGTCATGAAGCGATCGCATTTCTGGATAAACCCGACCAAAAATCAGAGGATCACCACTTTTTAGCCTCACCACATTTTTACCTTTTTGGCAATACTCAATCAACAACTGATTAATCGTAGCTTGTTCCGTACTAGGTAAACCTCCGCGCTTACCCACATCAATTTTGAGACAGTTAGAGGGGACAAATTCTAAAATCTGTGAATCAACTAAAGCATCGTAAATCAAAACTTCAGCCTTAGATAATAACTTGAATGCCCTTAGAGTTAAATAATCTAGTTTTCCAGGCCCAGAACCCATTAAATAGACTTTGCCGCTCATGTTTTTTATCCTAAAAATCGGCCGCTCAGATTGACAACGGCAACGCTACAATGAATTGAAAACACACGCTTACCACCTTGACAGAACTTGATTTACCTTCCATTCCCAGTCGATGCGATGTCCTCGTCATTGGCTCTGGGGCGGCTGGTTTGTATGCAGCCTTATGTTTACCTTCCCATTATCAAATCTGCTTAGTCACCAAAGATGAACTCAAAACTGGAGCGAGTGATTGGGCGCAGGGGGGTATTGCTGCTGCCGTTGCTCCGACTGATTCGCCTTTACTCCATTTACAGGATACCCTAAAAGCAGGGGCGGGACTCTGTGACCCTAAAGCAGTTGAATTTTTAGTCAATCATGCCGCAGCAGCGATTCAATCATTAGTCGATTTAGGCGTTAGTTTTGACCGTAAAGACACAGAACTCGCCATGACTCTAGAAGCGGCTCACTCACGTCCGAGGGTTTTACACGCAGCAGATCGCACAGGACGAGCGATCGTTAGTACACTGACCGCCAAAGTTTTAGAAAAACCGAATATTAAAATTCTTGCCCAGTCCATCGCCTTAAATTTGTGGCTTCATCCTGTCACTAAACGCTGCAAAGGAGCTAGTTTGCTGCATGGACATCAAATCAGGTGGATTCAAGCAGGTGCCGTTATTTTAGCCACTGGAGGCGGAGGACAAGTCTTTGCCCAAACCACTAATCCATCGGTGAGTACAGGAGATGGTGTTGCTTTGGCGTGGCGTGCAGGTGCTAAGTTACGAGATCTGGAGTTTTTCCAGTTTCATCCCACCGCTTTAACTCAAGCCAATGCCCCCAGATTTTTGATTAGTGAGGCAGTACGGGGAGAAGGAGCGCATTTAGTCGATAAAACAGGTTCGCGCTTTGTTTTTGATTATCATCCTGATGGGGAATTAGCCCCTAGAGATGTCGTCAGTCGTGCGATTTATACCCACTTACAACAAACGGCTTTAGATCCAGCCCATGCTCATGTTTATTTAGATTTACGCATGATTGAGCCAGAACGCCTTCGCTATCGTTTTCCGAATATTATCCGTTTGTGTCAGAAATGGGGAGTAGATGTCTTTAAAGATTTGATTCCAGTAGCTCCTGCGGCCCATTATTGGATGGGAGGAGTAGCAACAGGATTAGATAATCAAACTTCTATTGCTGGATTATATGCGATCGGAGAGACGGCTAGTACGGGAGTTCATGGCGCAAACCGCCTAGCGAGTAATTCTCTGTTAGAATGTGTGGTTTTTGCGGGTCAATTGGCACATTTAGTCATTGAAGATGATTCTCTTGAACTTATAGCCACTATTCAAGAAATTCAGAGCGCGGACTGGGAGGAAGAGAAACAATTGATCTACTCGGTTCGGGAACAATTACCGATCTTGATGTGGCAAAATGCAGGCATTTGTCGCTCTCATGCACCTCTCGAACAAGCTTTAAGACAAGTCCAAAACTGGCGTAAGCAACTTAAGTCACTAAAAATCAGTCAGTCTATTCTAAATTTGTTACCTGAGCAAACTATTATCTTTCCTTCTTCACAAGTTTGGACAGAATTACGAATTTGTCTTGAAACCTTAAATCTACTAGATATTGCTTATTTGATTCTGAAAAGTGCAATATTTCGGTCAGAGAGCCGAGGCGGTCATTATCGTCTAGATTATCCTGATCCTATCTCCGATTGGCAAGTTCATACTTTAATACATGATAAACAATGGCTCACATCAGCCATCATCTCATAAAAATGATTCATTTTGTTTTTGACAAACTGTCAGTTACAATCAAGGGGCATAATTTTACGGTTAAAGGTAATGCCATTGCAGAAAAAAACTGACATGATAGAGGAAGAAATGGGATCTTTGGTAAAAGTTAGCAATTTAGGCAAACTTAGCAAGCCAAGGTCATCAAAATTTAATTATTACCTGTTATGGTATTAGTTAAAAAAAATCTCTTGGCTAAATGTTTATTAAATTAGTTGTTTTATGATGCGTTATCGATTCTCAATCTTATTGACGATATGGGTGAGTTGCTTAGGACTGTCTCCAAGTGCTGCAAATTTAACTGGAGTCGGATTGTTTGTAGCTGAGTCGGCAATGGCTCAAACCACAACCCCGAACGCTGCCAAAGATCCCTCTTTGACAGGTGATAGTCAGGCTAAATACAATCGTCTGATGGATGATGGCTATAATGCTTTTAACCGCAAAGAATATAAAACCGCTTTACAAAATTTTCAACAAGCCCTCGCGCTACGTCCTAATGATCCCGCAGCCACGAATGCAATCAAAAGTGTTCAGTCTCTAGCCAATCCAAATAGCAGTCTTCCTCTCAATCCTACGGCCCCCGCGCCAGAGAATTCCCCTCAAATTCAGAAAGCTTCACCAATTCCGCTCTATTTAGGTGCAGGTTTACTTACTCTAGCCGCAGCAGGGGCCTTATTATCCCTAGCTTCTAAATTTCGCGATAAAATACCTAATATTAAAGTCCCCACAACCGATAAATACTACCGTCGTAAAAGAACCATTTCGCCCCCAGAAACCGCGACGAATAAGGGTAGTTATAATTTTGACAATGTTAGCGAAACGAATAACAATTCTTATAATTTCTCTAGATACGATGAAGATTATGATCTAGAAGATACTACCTCGATTATCCAAACACCGAGCCGAATTCCCAATGCTGACCTAATCTTACAATTGATTGGTGAGTTAGGCGACCCCGAACCGAGAACCCGCAGACGGGCGATTTGGAAATTAGCGCAAATGTCGGATTCACGTTCGATGCAGCCTTTGGTTAATGTAATGGGTGATGCTGATTCTTATGAAAGAAGTCTCATTTTGGAAGCATTAGCTCAAATTTGTACCCGTACCTTGCGACCACTTAATCAAGCTTTGGCGATTTCTTTGAGTGATAAAAATCCTCAAGTTCGCAAAAATGCGATCCGAGATTTAACCCGTATCTACGATATCATGTCTCAAATCACCCAACTGATTGGTCATGCTCTAGATGACTCAGATACGGAAGTACAGGATACCGCTAAATGGGCGATGAAACAGTTAAATATTCCTTTACCTCCTAAACTTGACTTTAGCTCGGTTGAAGTTGACCAAAATGACTCAGATTTTAACTCAGATGATATTGAGGACGCTTCTTATACTGAATCACCACCAGTAAAGACAGAACAAGTTTCACCATTTAAAGATAATTAATGTTGAAATTACTATTTTTGTCTACTCCAGTTGGGCCACTCAGTTCAGGAATTGGGGGCGGTGTAGAATTTACTTTATATAACCTAGCCCAAGAAATGCTCCGTCGTGGTCATCAGGTGAATGTTGTAGCCCCTGAAAATTCCGCTTTACCGAATACGTCTATTATTGAAATCTCAGGACAGTTACAAATTTCGGCACAAAGTCAAGAACGTGATATTTTGATTTGTCTCCCGCCGAATTCGGTTTTAGGCAATATGTGGGAATATGCTAGAAAGGTACAAGATCAATATGATTTGATTTTTAATTTTGCCTATGACTGGTTGCCGTTTTACCTTACGCCTTTTTTTACGGCTTGTCCAGTCGCTCATCTAGTCAGTATGGGTTCAGTCAGTGAGGCAATGGATCATATTATTCTACAAACGGTCGATCAATTTCCCCATTTAGTTACTTTTTATTCTCAAACGCAAGCTGAAACATTTGGCATCAAAGAGGCTCATTGCTTAGGAAGTGCGATCGATTTACCTTTATATAAGTATGTTAATTCTCCTGATGATTATTTGGCTTGGGTAGGTCGCATTGCCCCCGAAAAAGCCCTAGAAGATGCAGTTGCCGCCGCCCAAATAACTGGAATTCCGCTTAAAATTTTTGGTAAGTTACAAGATATTGCTTATTGGGAGCAAATTAAACAAGACTATCCCAATGCACCGTTTGAATATGTGGGATTTTTCTCGACTGATGAATTACAACAATATTTAGGGAAAGCGCGGGCGTTATTAATGACTCCTCGTTGGGTGGAAGCGTTTGGTAATGTAATGATAGAAGCTTTAGCGTGTGGTGTTCCAGTCATTGCCTATCGTCGTGGTGGCCCTGTAGAAGTCCTACAAGATGAAAAAACAGGCTTTTTGGTTGAACCTGATAGTGTGACGGGTTTAGTAGAAGCGATCCAAAAAATTAATACAATTGATCGTATGGCTTGTCGTTCCTCAGCCGAACAAGATTACTCATTACAAGCGTTGGGCGATCGCACTGAACAATGGTTCCACCATATTTTGCTAAGATAATCAAAGCAAAGCTCAAGAATTGTTACAAATTCCTATAGTTTTAGTGTAGATTAACGGATTTGTATTACTATAATAAATTGCTATCTTATGCGTATGTAGGCAATCTCGATTATGGCTCTGCAATTAGGTGATATCGTCCCCGATTTTACTCAAGATACAAGTGAAGGAACAATTTCTTTTCACGAATGGGCGGGAGATAGCTGGGTTGTTTTATTTTCTCATCCTGCCGATTATACTCCTGTTTGTACCACTGAATTAGGCACAGTTGCCAGCTTAAAACCCGAATTCGACAAGCGAAATGTTAAAGTAATTGCGCTAAGTGTCGATAATGCTGATTCTCATCGCGGCTGGATTAGTGATATTAACGAAACTCAGAACACAACCGTTAATTATCCCATTATTGCCGATCCCGATCGCCAAGTGGCTGATGCTTATGGCATGATCCATCCCAACTCATTAAATAATCTCACGGTTCGTAGTGTCTTTATTATTGACCCTAATAAAAAATTACGCCTAACCTTTACTTATCCTGCAAGTACAGGGCGTAATTTCGATGAAATCTTAAGAGTGATTGATTCTTTGCAGTTAACGGATTATCACCAAGTGGCAACTCCCGCTAATTGGAAAGATGGTGATGACTGTGTGGTTGTTCCCTCTATTCCCACTGATGCTGCTAGAGAGAAATTTCCCAAAGGTGTTAAAGAAATTAAACCCTATTTACGGATGACTCCTCAACCCAATAAATAAAGCTGTTTGATTGAAGATGAAACGGGGTGGGAAAAATCTCACCCTATTTTTGTTGGATAAGTTGTAAACAATTGAGGAGAACTAGGGAAATATAAAGATGAGTTAGATAATTATGAACAAATATGCCGAAAAAGTGGATCACGCTGTTTTTGATTAGTGGTTGTTTCTTTTTTATCACGGCTGGGGATCTATTTTTACCTAAGCCGTTTAATACCTATAGCCGCAACACTCGGAATATGCTTAATCAAAAGATTTTGGCACTTTTCCCTGATCAAAATCCCGAACGACCGAGTAAGGAACGGGAAAAAGAAGTCAATGAATTCTTAAAAAGGGCTAGTCCCAACAATGCCAAATAAGTTAGGGTTTGGAGACCAAACCCCTACGATTTTATTCAAGATTATTTTAGCCAACTCATCATAGCTCGTAAATCTTTACCGACTTCCTCGATGGGTTGTTCTGCTTCTTGACGACGCATCGCGGTAAAACCAGGTTTACCCGATTGATTTTCTAAGACAAATTCTCTAGCAAATTGACCAGATTGAATTTCCTCTAAGATTTTTTTCATTTCAGCGCGGGTTTGTTCGGTCACGACGCGAGGCCCACGAGTATAATCGCCATATTCTGCGGTATTAGAAATACTATCACGCATTTTAGCCAATCCGCCTTCGACGATTAAATCAACAATTAATTTAACTTCGTGTAAACATTCAAAATACGCTAATTCTGGCTGATATCCCGCATTTACTAAGGTATCAAATCCTGCTTTAATCAAGGCACTTAAACCACCGCATAAAACCGCTTGTTCGCCAAATAAATCGGTTTCTGTTTCTTCTCTAAAAGTTGTTTCTAAAATACCCGCACGAGTTCCACCTACTCCTTTAGCATAAGCCATAGCGCGATCGCGTGCTTGTCCTGTTGCATCTTGATAGACCGCAAATAAACAAGGTACACCTTGTCCTTGTTCATAGGTTCTTCTAACTAAATGTCCAGGCCCTTTCGGTGCAACCATTACGACATCAACACCTTCAGGGGGGACGACTTGGCCAAAATGGATATTAAAACCGTGAGCAAAAGAAAGAACTTTTCCTTCTTTTAAATGAGGCGCAATTTCATTAGTATAAATCGTTTTTTGTACCTCATCGGGTAACAAAATCATAATCCAGTCGGCGGCGGCGGCGGCATCTGCTACACTATGAACGGGAATTCCTGCATCTTGAGCTTTTTGGGCTGATTTACTGCCTGGATATAGCCCAACAATCACATTAACACCGCTATCTTTTAAATTAAGTGCATGGGCGTGTCCCTGTGAACCATAACCAATAATAGCAACTGTTTTACCAGATAATAAGTCTAAGTTAGCGTCTTCGTCGTAGTACATTCGAGCCATGAGGCTGATCTCCTTCTTCCCAATGTGTTTCCTGCAAACTCTTAATTATACCTCAGATGGATGTTATGTAATTACTTCATCTTGTTTTCTGTGATGACATAATTGAAATGGCTAAAAACTGCTTGCCATTAAGAGGGTTAACGCGCTAATCTGAAGCGGATATTAATTATAAAAAAGGATTAAGTATGAAACAGCGTGGCGTAACAGTTTGGTTAACTGGATTGAGTGGTGCAGGAAAAACAACGATTACAGAAGCGTTACAAAAAAAGCTGACAGATGAAGGTTATGATTTTGAAGTATTAGACGGTGATATCGTTCGTACTAATCTCACCAAAGGTTTAGGATTTAGTAAAGAAGATCGTGATGAAAATATCCGCCGTATTGGATTTGTGGCTAATTTACTCACTCGTCATGGTGTAATTGTTCTCGTTTCTGCAATTTCGCCTTATCGTGAAATTAGAGAAGAAGTTAAAGCAAAAATTGGTAATTTTGTTGAGGTTTTTGTTAATGCGCCTCTGTCAGTCTGTGAAGATAGAGACGTAAAAGGATTATATAAAAAAGCTAGAGCAGGGGAAATTAAAACTTTCACTGGAATTAGCGACCCTTATGAACCGCCAGCAAATCCTGAAGTTGAGTGTCGGACTGATTTAGAAGAATTAGATGAAAGCGTAGCTAAAGTGTGGCGCAAATTAGAGGAACTGGGTTATATTGCTCTGGGTGCGGCGGTTTAATCGTGTTTTTGAGGGCTTGGTTACCAAGCCCCTACAGGCAAAGAACGCCCCTACATTGGTTAACCTTTGAGATAATAATCTCTCGTCCCTTTGGCATCTAAGGCTTCGCCAAGTCGTTCGATGGCGTGGATATATGCAGCAGTGCGTAAGGCCACATCGAATTCTCTGGCAATGACCCAAACTTTTTCCGCTTCAGTGACCATGCGTTCTTTCAGTCGTTCGTTGACTTCGGTTAACCGCCAATAGAGTCCACTACGGTTTTGTACCCACTCAAAATAACTGACGGTTACTCCTCCTGCATTGACGAGAATATCAGGAAAGACATAGATTCCTTTTTGTTCTAAGATTTCGTCGGCTTCTGAGGAAATGGGGCCATTTGCCACTTCAAAGATGTATTTAGCTTGAATTTGTGCGGCATTATCTTTCGTAATTTGATTTTCTAATGCCGCAGGAATCAGTACATCGACCTTAAGGTTTAATAATTCTGTATTACTAACTGCTTGGTGTTCCACAATATCACAAACGCTATCTTGACAATAAAGAGCTTTTATGTTTTTGTTGTCTTCTTTATGTCGTTTGATACTGGGAATATCTAGTCCTTTTTCTGCATAAATTCCGCCTTGTGAGTCACTAACCGCTACGATTTTATAACCTGCTTTATACAGTAATTCGGCTACGACTGAACCCGCATTCCCAAAGCCTTGTACTGCAATGGTCGTATTTTCTGGTTTTTGCTCAAATTTACTCAACATGGCGTGAATAACATAAAATGCCCCTGTACCTGTTGCGGTATCGCGTCCTTTACTACCTCCCATTGTCAGGGGTTTTCCTGTAACGACGGCAGGACTGATTTTTCTTTGAATGATGTTATATTGATCCATCATCCAACCCATAATCATATCGTTGGTGTAAACATCGGGTGCGAGGATATCGACATCTGGCCCAATAAAGTCCGCGATCGCATCAATATAACCCCGACTCAGCCGTTCTAGTTCCTGTTTTGATAATTCTTTCGGATTTAGGGTAATGCCTCCTTTAGCCCCACCAAAGGGCAAATCTAACAAGGCACATTTAAAGGTCATCCAAAACGCCAAGGATTGTACTTCATCGATATTCACATTCGGATGATAACGGACTCCTCCTTTACCTGGGCCACGAGTATCATCGTAGCGGACTCGATGCCCTTGAAATATTCTCAGTGAACCGTCATCCATCCGTACGGGAATTGATACACTTAAACTGGTTTTTGGATGTTTGAGTCGTGCGATCGCATCTTCGGAGATGGAAACGTATTTTAGGGCTTTTTCTAATCTAAGACTGGCATCGGCGAGTAAAGATTTAGACATATCTCGCTTTTTCTCCTGATAATGGATATCACCTGCTATTTCTATTAAAACATTTTAAAAAGTATATTTTGCTACAGTTTACTTTTATTAATTGTGCATCTTTTGGCAAGTTGGATAAGCTAGAATAGGAGACTCAGGGGTTACAACAGTAGCATCAGCCGTCAGAATCACTGTTCCATTGGCTTCGGTTTTCCAACCCTGTATCTGTTGAATGACGGGTTGTTGCGAATGAGATCGTTCTTTTAAAATAACAGGTGATTTAGGTTCTTCTTGAGAACGGGTTGCCCAATCTACGGTACCATTTTGAATTAAAGGATCACGAGGATTAGGAGGTAAGCCACCGCGTCCTGTAATTACGAAAGAACTTCCTCTAGCTTCATTTGCTGTACAGACATTTTCCGCAATGAGACTCGCTACATCGACAGGGTTTTCGGGTAATTCGACTAAGCGGTTAATAATATCTGCATTGGGATTAATAATATTGACGTTGCCTTGTAGACCAAATTCTGAACTTGCAGTAATATCACTCAAAGGTGTTGGTTTGTCTTTAAATTGAATCCCAAAAAGACCTTGTGTTGTAATGTTGATGTTGCCACCACTTCCTAGACTAGCATTCGCCGTAATATCGCTATTTTCTTGGGGAACCGCCAGAATAAAGGGAGCATTAATTGTAATATTGCCACCATTGCCAAATTGTGCTGCGGTAGCTGAAAGATTACTTTGGTTGCGGAGTAGAAGGCGATCGTTTAGATTAAGAGTAATATTTCCACCGTCGGTACTTGCGGTTTGAGCGACTACGGATGCTTGATGATTTAATATTAGAGAATTTCCCTGTATTGTAATATCACCACCGACTCCAATACCTTGACTATTAACTGATATGGTTGCGCCATTTTGGATATTAGTCGTTTGGGAGTTGATTAAAATATTACCGCCCCTGCCACTCGAATTAGAATCCGTATTCGCAAAAAGTCCACTTCCAAGTCCATTTAGATTAAGTGTATTTGCTTGAATATTAATATTACCTGCATCTTGAGTACCTGCGGTGGTTGTCTGGAGTTGTCCCCTATTTTGAAGTGAAAAAGTCGATGCAGTTACATCAATCCTACCTGCTTTTCCAACTCCAGTGGTACTCGCGGTGATTTGAGCATTATCTGTAACGTTTAAGTCGTTAGTATTGAGTAAGATATTTCCAGCATCACCCGTTCCTTGCGCGAGAGTAAATATATTACCTGCATCTCTTACATCTACGGAGTTAGCATTAATCGTTATCGTTCCCCCGTTGCCTCGTACTGAACTAGAAGCATTATCGCTTAACAGAGAACCTGAACTAATTTCTCCGCCATTTTGAATCAATAATTGACCAACATTAAGAGCAATTTTTCCAGCATTTCCTGTGCTAAAAGTATTGGCAGAAATAAAAGCACCTTGGTCTACGGTTAGCTGTCCGTTAGCATTAAGAGTAATATCACCTGCATTTCCAGTGCTAATTGTTTCTACAGAAATACTTGCATCACTTCCGACAAAAAGGTTAGATGCTGTCACATCAATACTACCTGCATTTCCTTCACCTGTGGTACTTGCCGTGATTTGAGCATTATCTGTAACGTTCAAACTATTAGTATTAATATTGATATTGCCTGCATCACCCGTTCCTTCGGCTAGAGTTAGGATACGACTTGTAAATGTCTCCTCATTAATTGTCAAAGTACCCGATACATCAATATCTGTTGCATTGATGGTTATGGTTCCTCCGTTGCCACGTTCTGAATTAGATGGGTTAAATCCTAATAAAGAACCCGAACTAATTTCGCTTCCATCTTGAATCAATAATTGTCCAGCATTAATATTAATTTTTCCTGCATTTCCTAACCCAAAAGTATTAGCTGTAATTTGTGAGCCTTTGTCTACAGTGAGTTGTCCGTTAGTATTGAGAATAATATCACCTGCATTTCCCGTTCCTTCTGCTAGAGTAAAAATATTACTAATATTGTTAACCTCTACAGAGTCAGCAGCATTAATCGTTATCGTTCCCCCGTTACCGCGTTGCCTATTAGAAGGTTGTATACCTAATAAAGAACCTGAACTAATTCTTCCTCTATCTTGAACAATTAGTTGTCCGACATTAAGGTTAATCTTACCTGCATTTCCTGTTGCGATCGTATCCGCAATAATTGTACTACCTTTTTCGACTACTAACTGTCCACCCGTATTAAGAATAATATCACCTGCATTTCCTGTTGCTTCGGCTCGTGTCGATATATTACCTGTAGTTGTTACCTCAATTAAGTCAGTGGCATTAATTATAATCGTCCCTCCGTTGCCTCGTTTGAGGGTTCCATCTTCTCCAAAACTATCTCTATTCAATAGCAAGGAGCTTGAGGCTCTAATTTTTCCGCCATCTCTAACTGTTAATTGCTCTATGTTTAGAGTAATATTACCTGCATCACCTGTACCAATTGTTTGCGATGAAATAAGTCCTTGTTGTTCGACGATTAGCTGTCCAGTTGTAATATTGATTTCCCCTGCATTACCGCTAGAAAGTTGAGTAGCTATAGCGTAAATGCCACCTTTAGTGAATAGTCCGATTGATTCTGGGGAATTAATGACGATTGATTCAGAGGCATTAATATTTAATTGACCTCCATTTCCTTTCCCAAAAGTAGTGGTAGAAATAACACCTTGATTTAATTTTAATCGTTGAGTTTCAATAGTTATATTGCCTGCATTACCTGTTAAATTATCTATATTACGAGAGCCTGGTTCAGCTTGGGCGGTAATCGCACTGTTATAGTTAGAACAGAAAGAGCCAAAACACACTTTTGAGCTACCATTTATTTCAACATCAAAAGCCTCAATGAATATATTTCCTGCGTTGCCTTTTTCCTTGGTAGATACGGAGAGCAGCGCACCATCGGTTAAAGTTAGCTTTTTCGTTTTAATGAGGAGATTTCCAGAAGTACCGTTATTTGATGAAGTAGTTTGAAAGCCATTCAAATAGCCGCTAATGTTGATTTCATCAGAAGCATTAACAACAATATCACCGCCTTGTCCTTCGTTAAAGGTGTTGGAAAAAAGGATAACGGGGGAGCCTTTTCCATCACCT
Organism: Chroococcus sp. FPU101; assembly: GCF_017312365.1. Lineage (GTDB taxonomy): Bacteria > Cyanobacteriota > Cyanobacteriia > Cyanobacteriales > Microcystaceae > Chroococcus. The sequence continues at coordinate 9,996 of NZ_BLJI01000045.1, read as the reverse complement.
GTTAAACTAATTTGTCTGCCTTGTACCTGAATTTCTCCTCCTGTGTTGCCACTGGTATCAACAATGGTACGCGGAAAGAGTTTAATATCTTGAAATGCTTGTACTCCCTGATATCCTAACTGCCATCCTTTCTCGACGGGAGTTAGACTAACGATACTTTCACCCGCAACGCTTCCGAGTTCTATTCTTCCTCCATTTGCGGTCAAGTTTCCCCCTTGGAGAATGACTTCACCTCCAACTAAGGCTAGAGTTTTTCCGTCTTTGACTTGAAGTCCCGACACTTTTGGGTCTACATCCCGTCCAATTAAATTAGATGGAACTGTAGCACGAGATTGATTTTTAATTTGACCAACAGAAGAACCAAATCCTAAACCTATGGGTACATTAATGGTTAGGAGAGGATTCATTTGAGTTTCAGTGGTACTATAGACAAAACAATCAGAAAAAATCAGACGATTGGCCGTACTCGCCACAAATGAACCCCCGATATTTAAAGTAGCATTCGGGCCAAAAACAATACCATTAGGATTGATTAAAAATAAATTGGCAGTACCATTAGCTTGAATGATTCCATCAATGTTAGAAATGGAATTTCCCGTAACACGAGAAAAAATATTCTGTATCAAAAGTCCATTATTAAAATAGGCTGTCTTTTGAGTAGGAACCGAAAACTCTGTAAAGCTATGAAATAAGTTATTTCCTGCTTGGGTTCCTCCATCAATTTTTAAGATATTTCCTTGAGGAGTAACTATAGAGTTTTCGGGTAGACTTTGATCTGGCGTAATTTGTGCGTTTATTTGACTAGCACCGATTAAATTAAGTCCTAGCGTGATTTGTAAGAGCCAAATGGTCGAAAATTGTTTCATGGGTCATTATCCCTGATTAATCTTCCTTTTAAGAGCAAAAAAACTACCAGCTAAACCTATAACGATTAAACTAGCTGATGTGTTGGGTTCGGGAGTAGGCATTGTCTCGATAGTGACTGCGGCGCGTTCCCCATTATTTAAGATAATGTTAGATGGAATATCAATACTTGCGAATCCTGCGGTTTTGGCTAATCCTAAAATGGTGTTTAAACCTCCTAAAGAGGTCAATAGATTTTGGGTCGGATCTGGCGAAGTTCCTGTTCCCAAATTATATGAAAAAGATTGGCTGCCCACCCTATAGGTGGCACTAGCAGCAATATACTTCTTGATAAATCCATTATTATCATAAGGGAATGGTGTAGCATTTGGATCAAGAGGAATATTGTTATAATTAGTGACTTGAAAACGATATTCATAGATTGGCCCACTAATATTAGAAAAGTTGGAATTTACAAAGTAATTTGAATTAGGAACTTGCCTTATTTCCAATGTCAAAAAGCCTCTATAAGATCTGGGAACTCTGCCTATTGGAGGAAATGGATCAATGACCTCAAAATTTTGAATAGCACCTACAAATCTCCCTTGGGTTTGCGTACCAGTGCTTATTTGGTTCTGAAGTATGTTTTTATAGTTTGCTCGATAACGATCTGTCGTAAGTGTACTTCTAAATTGTGCTTGAGCGATATCTGGCATCCCCATTGAAATTAATGCTAGAGTAGTCGTGCCGAGGAATACTGTTTTTAAATTGTTTAAGTTCCGTAACATATTATTTGATTTATGACCAAATTCAAGAATTAATAATGATTAATACTTTAATAGCATAAAATTTTTATAAAGTAAATAAAAAATTATATTTTTTTAGTTAATTTAATTTTAATTTCCATTTAATCAAAAATTCTGCTATTTTTAGCTTTTAAATCAGGTTTTTCGAAAATCATGATTTTCATTAAGATAATTATGAACTTTCTGAAAAATCGCGATTTTTTTTGAGCAATTGAGTTCAAATATAGCGGTTCTCAAATTAATGACATACATTTGGATGGTTTGGAGACCAAACCCCTACATTTAATCTGCACCTCATCTATACGAGAAATGCTATATCTACTTTAAAAATTAGAATTGAAATTTGCAAGCTATCCTACAACATTCTTAAAAAGTTGAGCAATACAAGATTAGTAGGGCAGACGACCTTCAAAAAAACCATGTACAAGATAATGTTGTGTGGCTCTTTCCAGTGATGCACCAAAAAAAGGATCGGCGGCTACATCAGAATATCTGTTTAAATAAACGGTAGGATCAAACGTAATTGACCGCATTTCTCCTCGTCCAGAATTCAGGTAATGATTAGAAGCGGTTTCGATCTTGGCTGCATAATCAGTAATTGGTGCAAAGGCATTTATTAAATCTCTGTAGGAAGCTAGATAACGATCGCTAGGAAAAAGATTAGGATTTCGTCCATCTGGCGCAAAGCCGTCTGTAATAAAGTGTTGAGTGGCGGCTAAGGTATCTTGACCAATAGAGGGATAATTCAATAAATCATCATAAGAATTGATATAACGTGCAGGATCGAAAGCTGTTTTAGAACGACCTTCAACAAAACCACTGTTGATATAGTGTAGAGTCGCGGCACCACCATCTAAATGAAAAGCACCAATTAAATCACCACCAGTGACATAACTAGAGGCAACGTAACGAAATTCATTAAAGGTATCTGTTGAGCGACCTTCAAAACGACCAGAAGTTAAATAATGATTGGTCAAAAAAGCTAGATCGTGGCCCGCGTTAATATAATAAGGAATTAAATCAGGATTAGACGCGCCATATTGTGCGGGATCAAATTCAGGGAAAGTTGTTTCAGAAAATTCATAAGCCCCAATATCGACGATTCCATCAATAAAACGATTTTGTCCTCGTTGGTCTGTTGTGATCCCATTAGCATTAGCAATCTCATTATTGCCAGCATTGATCGCAATACTTCCAGACATTAGAGCATAAGTCAGCGTCGGCCCACCGTTATTATTTAAAAGCCCAAGTTTAAGAGCTTCACTATCTCCTATAATATTGTTGTTCTGGGTGATCGCGCTATTATTAAAACTTACTAAATCTTCACTGTTTCTAGCAATAATTGTATTCGTAATGGCAAGTGTGCTTACATCTTTGTTGTAGTGAAATATTCCTCCACCCGACGCAGCCGTATTTTCAGCGATCGTAACGTTTACAAGATTTGCTGTAATTTGGTAGCCACCGTTATAAATGCCACCACCTTGATTAGTCGCCGTATTTCCCGAAATTGTACTATTAATAATAGTTAGCTCACAAGGTTCATAGCCACCGTTATAAATGCCGCCACCTTGATTAGTCGCCGTATTTCCCGAAATTGTACTATTAATAATAGTAATTTCACCTAGATAGTTAAGTATGCCACCACCTTTCAAAGCTGAATTCCCAGAAACAGTACTATTAACAAGATGTAGAGTTCCTTGATTATGAATACCACCGCCTGCCCCTCCACTATCTTCGTTGAGATGGCCGCCATTCTGAGTAATAATACTATTAGTAATCGTTGTATTTTCTAGATTAAAAATTCCGCCCCCAATGGGTTCAAAACCATTAGTAATTGTTAAGCCAACAATTTCGACGTTCTGCTCCTCTTCGGTTCCATCATCAATATTAAAAACTCTAGTACTATTATTTCCACTAACGGTTATTCCAGTTCCTAAAATCGTTAGTGAGCCAGTAATCTGTAGCGCGTCGCCACTGGTTAGTATAATGGGTTGAGTCACACCGCTAAAGTTAATTAGATCGGCACCTGGTGTAATATTTGCTTGCTCAATGGCTTCCCGTAAACTTCCTTCTCCTGAGTCCTCGAAATTTGTAACTGTATAAGTAGCCATGTTTATAACCAGTGAGTAGATGACCTAATACGCTTTATCTTTAAAGTAACATTTTGAGTATAATCCAAAATCTTAATCCAGCTAAATGTAATTTTTCTTATAATATGAAGAATCTGAAATTGTAACGTTTTTCTTAACAAAAAAATAAGCAACTCAATTATTAAGTTGCTCAAGCCGTTCTAATTATTGTATTAAAATTTATATTTTAATTAGCCGTATAGGTGACCTCTTGAACTTGTCCTGGTTGTCCGAGTTGTTTCGCTTGTTCTTTGTTGACAGTAATAAATACACTACCTGCATTACCCGCACGTACTGTTAATTCTTTATCCGCTTTCCAAGTACGATGGGTTCCCCCTGGTAGTAGTCCCTCAAATTCTTTTTTTCCGTCAGAAATAACTTTTAACCAAGAGTCATCTTTGAGTTGGATATCAACAATTACCGATTTATCGAGTTCTGCTTTAGTGGGTGAGTTAGTGGCTGTGACCGCTTGTACTGGTGTCGGCATAGGTTGAGGAATCGGAGGCGGTTGGATAGAAGGGATCACGGGACTCGGTAAACGATTGATTTCTAAAGTGGATTGTTCTAAAACATTAGAAATGGTTTTAACTGAAAATAAAAGTAGTAAAACATATAAAAAATAAAGATGAAAAGGGCGTAACTGAAAGTTAGGTAGCCGCAAAAACAAAAAGTTAGATTGAGCGGCAGGAGCCTTGGCATAAACGGGAAATTCACTTGAGAAAGCGGCACCATCTAAGCCTAATGTTTCAGCAAATTGTTTAATTAACCAACGAATATAAATTGGTTCGGGTAAACTCTCAATTTGTCCTGTCTCTATAGCCTCTAACAAACGCCGAGGAATCATTGTCTTACGCGAGACAATCTCTAAAGAAAGTCTTTTTTCTGTACGCAGTTGTTGTAAACGGGAACCAAGTTCTAGTAATTTCTCCCGTTGTTGGACGATTGGGTCAATTTTAGGCTTTTTGCGAAACATAGTGATTTTGCCGATGCAGCTTTTTTCCGATGCCTAGATGAATGTGTTGTTGCAGAAAAGCAATTTCCCAGGGTTCTAGTAGACGATAGTCACCCAAGGATAAAGGCGGTAATAAATGGGGATTGAGTTGAATCAGACCGATCGCTGTTCGATGTAGTTTTAACACCTGAAAGCCTAGCTGTTCAACGACACGACGAATCTGACGGTTACGTCCCTCCGTCAAAATAACCTGCAATAAACTGTGGTGAGGAGTAAGATCGAGGACTTTAATTTGTGCAGGTAAGGTTCTTTTACCTTCTAGCATAACTCCTTCCCGCCATTTTTGAAGACTGACTTCTGAAAGATTGCCATCTATCAAAACCTCATAGGTTTTAGGTAAATGATAGCGGGGGTGAGTCAAACTTAAGGTTAGTTGACCATCATTGGTTAGAATTAAAGCCCCTGTTGAGTTAACATCTAAACGACCGACTGGATGAATTCCCTGTCCACAAGACAAATGTTTTGGCAATAAATCTAGGACAGTGGGGCGATTTTGGGGATCATGACAGGTTGAAACGACTCCCAGGGGTTTATTGATCAACAAATAAATCAATTTAGGACGATCGCACTGTTGAATCAATTGACCATCGACTTCTAGTTGATCGCATTCTGGATCGGCTTGTTGTCCGAGTTGAACCACTTGTCCATTCAAACGGACGCGGCCTTCTAAGATAAGCTGTTCCGCTTTTCGCCGTGATGCAATTCCCCATTGAGATAGTATTTTCTGTACCCGTTCCGCCATTCGCGTTCTAATTCAGACTTTAAAAAAAGAGAATGTCTATACATTCATTATAAAAAATGACATTTCCTAGATAAAATTGTTGCATTTTTTCCCTAGCCTCAGAGAAAATTTTAAGAGCTTTACTCTAGTTCGGGGTAAGGTGATTCAGACTCTGAACGAGATGAGTATCACTTATCTTTTTTGCTCTTGACAAAATCATAGATTTATGGTACTATTGCTAGATCTAAGATCGGCTGATTAGTTAAACAGTGCCAATAGCAGGCGTATAAATTCGGGTTCTGTACTTTAATCGAAGCGATTGCAGGTGCGGCGGGAAATGGCCAAAGACGGTCAAATACGATGTCTTTACCGAGTAAACTAAACTGCAGGAGATAAACCGATGGCGGTGCAGCGAGATTTTCGAGTAATTGATTGGCTAAATAATACAATGGTTGACGGAGATCATCAGTTAAATCGACGGGTTGTTGATAGGCATTGGGGATAGCTCCTTCTCCGATCACTTCGCCATATAATGGCCCTTTGTGGGTTAATGCGATCGGTAACCAAAGATCCCCTAACCATGAATCTCCGATACTGGTTTGATAGGCTAATTTTTGTTCCACCCAAGCGCGTCTCGCTTCAATATCTCGACAACTCTGATAGATCGTGCGGGCTGGAAAATCTAACCAATGAGGTAATTGGATCGTCAGTGGACAATAAATAATATTGCCTTTGCTAATTTTTTGAGATTCTGATTTTGACCAAAGCGACGCAGCCGATATGACTTCTACAGTAATCGTTTCTGGAATGGCTTGTTTTAAAGCGGTTACCATTCTTTCAGCAACTGGAGACAACCGAGACGGTTTTCCAATTCCATGTGATTCAGAATTGATGATAATGACGACTTTTTCCATCGAGTTTGTGAGCATCTTAAGGCTTGTTCAAATAACTAGGTATTTTTACTTAAAAGATCCATCATTATCCAATATTTTAAATACTTACATTCTAACTTAACTGTTGCTACCACTGCCAAGAGCTTTAATACCCTTCTAAAACGGCAGCAGGGCCAACTAGAGAAAGATAGGGCTGTCTTAAATATTGCTTAGCGACTTCTAAAGCTATTTTTGGTGTAATCTGACTAATGTCTTCTTGAAAGCGTTCATCAAATTCGATGCCTAAATCTAGGGATTCATACCAGCCAAATAATTGAGCCATTTCGGCATTCGTTTGTTTGCCGAGTGCATATTGTCCTAATAATTTATTTTTAGCCGCTTGTAATTCTTCTGAGGTTAATTCAGTATCGCAGAGTCGTTCGGCTTCAGTTCGTAAACCCTCAATGGCGATCGCTGTATTTTGAGGTGCGGTTCCCATATAAATCACAAATTGCGATGGATCGAGACGAGTTGGATAAAATGACGATACATCATAAGCTAATCCGCGTTTTTCTCGCAATTCCACAAATAAGCGACTTGAAAGACCGTTTCCTAAATAAGTACTCAATAACTTTAAACTCGCATAGTTCTCTTCTTTGACCGATGCTCCCAAATACCCTAGCATGACGATCGATTGTTGGGTATCTTGCATGGTTATTTTTTGCGAGGGCTTGACTTGTAAATGAGTTAAATTAGCTTGAATAGACGCATCACTCGGTGGTGTCCAATCTTTAAACGCATCTTCTACTAATTTTACGGCTTCTGCGACGGTAATGCGACCCGAAAGACTAATAATCATTTGATCTGGTCTAAAATGTGTCTGATGACAATTTTCTAAATCAAAGCGAGTGATTTGTGCTACGCTTTCTTCTGTTCCCAAGATGGAAAGACCGTAGGGATGATCGGGATACATTGCTTCTCGTAATTGACTAAAAGCGACGTTAAAGGGTTGTTCTTGTTGTGAGCGTATGCTTTGTTGTGTTAGATGTTTTTCGAGTTGGATTTCAGGTTCAGCAAAGCTAGGAAATCTAATAATTTCGGCTAATAAGGACAATATTTCAGCGAAATCGACTGTAATCGTTTTAAGACTAATCACAAAATAATCCGCACCGGCATCGGCACCTAAACCTGCACCAACAGATTCGACTTTTTCGGCAATTTCGACCGATGAATATTTCTGAGTTCCTTTGGTTAGTGTTGCGGCTAATAAATGAAATAATCCAGCTTTTTCGCGCTTCTCCCATCGGGCACCCGCATTTTTGAAGAAAATACGCCCAGAAATTAAATCCGCCGCTTGATTTTCAATTACTAATAAGGTGATGCCATTATCTAACATCAACCGATGCACCCGTTGCTCTTTCATGATTAACTTGTTGTTGTGACAGTAAAAAATTTAACTCGTTGGTTGCATAATCGTGATTGCATAACGTTCAGCCGAAAAATATTGACTGGCTAAACGTTGCACATCGCTCGCTTGTAGGTTTTGAATGACTTTAGGATAGGTGAATGATAATTCAACTTGAGCAATAGTCTGATAGTAGCCATACAAACCCGCAATCTGACCTGGTGTTTCAGTCGAAAAAATATAATCATTGAGTAAAATTCGTTTGCAACGGTTTAGCTGTTCGTCTTTTATGAGATTGGTTTGCAATTGTAGAATTTCTTGACAAATCAAATCTTCTACTTTGTCTAAATGTTCTGAATCTAACCACGCGCTCAGTGTAAACAAACTAGAATCACGTTGCAATGAGAAACAACTATCAATATCTAGTACTAATTGTTGTTCTTCTCTTAAGTTTCTCACTAAATTGGAAGATCGTCCACCCGTTAAAATCGCTGAGATTAAGTCTAAACCAAAAGCATCTTCTAATTGTTCCACACCTGGCCCATTCCAGGCCATCGTCAGACGAGAGGTTTCTAGACGTGGTAAATAAAGTTGCGATCGACGTATCCCAATCATCGGGGGTTCTGCTTCGATCGCACTGACTGGACATTCTGAAGGTGTACTAAAATTAGCAAAGGATTGACGGACTGCTTGTAATGCTTCTGTTTCGGAAATTCCCCCCACAATGACGACCGTCATATTTTTGGGTTGATAATACGTGCGATGAAAACAACGCATCTGATTCGGCGATAGTTGCATCAAACGAGCCTCATCTCCTAAAATAGACCGTCCATAGGGATGACACTGATAGATACTTTCGCATAGGGTTTGAAAACCGATCCAATCTGGATCATCTTGACAAGATCTGATTTCTTCTAGAACAACATCTCTTTCTCGATAAAACTCTTCGTCTGGAATTTCTGCTTGTAATAAGATTTCGGCTAAATAGGGTAACGCTTCGGATACTTGGGAGTTTGCGATCGTTAGAAAAAAATGTGCATAATCATGACTGGTGGCTGCATTGGTCACTCCACCTCGATATTCTATCTCTTGATCGAAAATCCCTGGGGGAATGCGTTTTGTCCCCTTAAAGATCATGTGTTCTAAAAAATGAGCTATCCCCGACCAGTTTTGGGGTTCTGTTACCGCACCCGCTTTAACCCATACATCGACTACTGTCGCAGCCGCTACAGGAAGATGATGATAAATAACGGTCAATCCTTGTTCTAACTGCCATACTCTGGCGGGAAACTCCTGCTTGGCAAGGCGTTCTGATAGCTGAATCAATCTAGGCTCTACAATATTTCATTGTCTTTACCTAAATTTTAAGTGATCTTAGCCTCTTATTTACGCTTTGAATCGATTTTTATCAATAAATTATGACAAAACTTGCATCGTGCAGAAACAGAAATACATCAAAAAGGAAGACTGCTGTGCCGTTTTACCTCAGTTTATGACCTGGATTAATCCAGGTGGGTACTAATGCTTCACGCTTCTGTTTCCGAGTACAAGCTCGGTCTACTACCGCACAAAGGTTTTATAGTTCCCTTAATAAACAAGCATAGATCAATAAACTTTGTTGGCAGACACCAACGCAGCAGCCTTGTAATAATTATCATAGCGACTTTTTTTGTCTTCCGTCAACTTGAATTGAGCTAAATATTGAGCGAAATCAGTGGAATAGCCTTAGCGACTGGATCATCAATGGTCGTATTTTGTTTACTTGCCCAATATAAAGAAAGAAAATGGATTTGTCTAAAACCAACCATTAAGTTTAATCCAGGAATGAACAACCACCACACGGTTAACGGTTTTCTCAATCCTTCACGTTCATACAGTTCATTAACTGTCCGATAGAGACGAAACTGAACAATATAGATCCAAACAATTCCCAGCAAAGAAAGTGAATTCACCCAACTACCTAAAGACGGATATAGGTAATAGACGATCGCAGGTAAAGCAACACCGATCACAAAAGGAAGTAAACATAAAGTACCAGACCATCCATAACCGTTATAACGGCGCAATTCTTCTTGAATAATCCATTTGTACCAGCCATAATACAACGCTAAAGTGACAACAGATAGCCCTAGCACTTGCCCAAGGGGACGCGGTTTACCAAAATTAGTATTAGACATTTTTTTAGTGTTATACCAATTCATTAAATGT
>NZ_BLJI01000044.1 GCF_017312365.1 Chroococcus sp. FPU101 | reverse complement strand
TTTTTCAATAATTGGTATAATTTGATCACGGCGATAATAGCAAACGATGAAGCCGTGATCGATAATCGCCAGATGCAAATCATTCAATTCATAAATTTGCCCTAAGCGTTCTAATCTACCGTCAGGTTGGGCAAAGTAGACAGTCCGACCAATGCAATTTGACATAAGTTTTTGTCAGTTTTTTTTTTTCATCTTTCGCTTTTTTTCTACAAGCTTGAATAAATATAATCGTTGGTCAGTCCGATCATCTATTCTAAGTATTCTTGCTCACTTTCCTAGTTTGTCTTTAAAGCCGACTTGCTGATCAACGCGCTCCCATTCTCTTCCCCACAGGGCTAAACCCTTTGCGTAGTTTGTCTGATTTATTTTTAGGGGAGTGAGTACGGGTTGTCGATGAGAAACCAAAACCTTTTGTTGTTTCCACCATTTTTTGAGCTTTTCTGTCTTCTAAATCAAGTCGCAGTTCTTCTGCATTTCTTTCTTCTACTGTTAGATTATGTTCTTCAATCAGATCATTCAAATTGTGAAAGCGATCGCCATACTCGACTTGAACCTCGCTAAAATCGAAAGTATAGATTTTACGGTCTTCTGCTTTCTTAAACTGAACGGTATGTTTTGTCCCGTTCTGACTGCCAAGAGTTCCCGATTTCAAGATTCCATCGAAGGGCGCGATCGCATTGTATCCCTTCAAGTCTTTAAGCGTTTTGATTTCGCTCTTTGTTTCTATATTGTCAATTTCTGATACTGTTGCAATTGCTTCTTCATGATCACTCACTGCCAGTAACTCAGACACTGTAGAATCTTCGATGTCTAATTCCTCTTTTTCTAACTCTACTTCTTCTTGAACTATAGGTAAATCGATGGTTTGCTGCTGAATTTGCTCAAGTTCAGCCTTAAGCTTAATATTTTTAAGCTCAAGCTCTTGATTTTTGCACTTAAGTTCTGTGTTTTCTTGAATTACTTCTTGCTTATTGTATTTCGGCTTGGGTAACACAAGAGTCGAGTCATATCCTGATTCATCTAAGGCAGCGATCGCGTGATCAGTTCCAGGCATCTTAAGATCGGTAATCAGTAAATCAAATGGCTCTGATTTTTGAAGAATTTCTATTGCTTCTTGTCCCGAATTAGCAAAAACAATTTCATAATTTTCCTTAGACAGTTTAAGATACTGATCGACAAGTTTTTTTGTCTCTGCCTCATCATCAACAAATAAAAGTCTTGGAATCGCCATAATCTTATTTTATATTATTATTTGGAGACAAAATCAAACGATGAATCCTCGTTTTTTCTCTAGCCTAATCCTAGCATTTTTCATAATTTTTTCAAGTTCTACTTCTCAAGCGCAAGAGACGATACAGCAGACTCTGAAGCGAGAAGAAACAGAAATTCCTCCTTTTATTCAAATTCGCTCCATCGAAATCTTAGGTTCCTCTATTTTTACGCAAGAACAATTACAAGAAGTCGTAAAAGACTTGATCGGGCTTGAAGCAACTAGCGAAAATTTATTGGCTATCCGCAGTGCCATCACTCAATTGTATGTGAGCAAGGGTTTTAACTCTACGGCGGCCTTCTTAGCTCCCGAAGTAGATATATCTCAGGGAAATATTACGATTCAAATCGTTGAAGGTGTGATCGAGCAGGTCGAAATCATAGGAACAAAAAAATTAAGACGGGGTTATATTCTAAATCGATTACCGTCACTTGGAGAGGTTCCGCTAAATGAACGAGAGCTTTACCGAGAGCTTCAACTTCTCGCTATCGATCCGTTAGTGAAGAAATTGAATGCAGAATTATCGCCAGGTTCTTCAGACGGACTAAGTATCCTAACTCTCTCAATTGAAGAAGAGGATTCTTTTAAAGTTGGAGTCTTGTTGAATAACGGCAGATCTCCCGCAGTTGGCTCTTTCCAACGAGTCATACAGATTGGAGAATCTAGTTTATTTGGGGGTGGAGAATCTTTGTCAGTAACCTATCAAAATACGGATGGTAGTAATGGAGTAGGAGTCGGTTTCTCAGTTCCAGTTAATGCAAAGAACGGTAGGATTGGGTTAGCCTACAACTATCAATCCAACAATCTTATAGAAGATCCCGTAAACATTCTTGATTTGGAAACCGAAGCTCAAAACTACGAGATAGGGTTTAGACAACCTATTCTGAAAACTCTCAACCAAGAATTTTCTCTAGGATTAACTTTCAATCGTACTGAGTCTAGTTCTTTCTTTGGAGGAGAACGGTTTAGAATTTCGCCTGGACAAGATGAGTTTGGGCGGACGCGAACCTCAGCTTTACGATTTTCTCAAGATTACCTTTTTCGCTCCTTTAACGAAGTTTTCGCCATCAGTTCACAATTTAATTTTGGGGTCGAGGTTTTCGAGATCACTAAAAAATTGGAACCCGATTCTCAATTTTTTAGTTGGCAATTTCAAACTTATTATACTCGTCTTTTTGCCCCCGACCTTTCATTAATCCTGAGAACAAACCTACAGATAGCTAATCAGCCTCTAGTTTCCGATGAACAATTCCGTTTAGGAGGAATTGAAAGTGTTAGAGGGTATCGTCAGGATCTGTCTATCAGTGATAATGGCTTCTTTGGTTCGGCAGAGTTGCGAATCCCTGTAGTTCGTATCCCTCAAGTGAATGGAGTGCTTCATGTAGCACCGTTCGTTGATGGGGGAGTAGGTTGGAATAATGGTGATCGCTTCTCTCCGATCGCATCGGGTTTAGCATCAGTAGGTATAGGATTGGTTTATGAGATGGGCGATTTAGGATTAGCTGGCGATCTGGCAGCCTCAGTGTATTATGGGGTTCCTTTGATCAGAGTTAATCGGGTTGAGGATTACGGGAATTCAATATATTTCTCAATTATTTGGCGTGGGCTTTGATGCAGGACAGGCTAAATCACCTGAAATTTTAAGTGAGTCAGGAACAGCAATTAAGATTATCCGCCCGTCAGGTAGACGAAGACGGGTATTGCCCTCCACAATACGACCACCTTTCCATTTAGCTTCAGGTCGGACAATCACTGTTTGCTCCGAAGGTTCAGGTTGGATAGATTGTGAGGAGGGTTTTGGAATCGTAATTAAACTGTCGGTGGAGGTCAATCCCTCTTCAGGAGAAGGGGGAAGAGAACCCGAACCGATCGTCTGAAAACTCCCTTTAGGTTCAGATGTATTACAGAACCTATCTAAAATTTCATCGATTTGCAGATAATCGTAATTTGGAATTAAAAGTGCATCTTCAAATTTATAGCTACGCTCAATCGATACCTGTCCATCCACCCCAAATTCGCTTGAGGCGGAGATGAGGGATTGAGGCGATTCAAGTAGTCCTTCAACTGTCAGGTTTATGTTACCTCCCCTTCCTTGAAAAGCCTGAGCAGTAATCGAACTGTTATTCTTTAGGATTAAAAATCTAGAGTTGATGTTAATGTTACCACCATTACCCGTACCGCCAGCCGTTGCTGATATAGCACTGTTTCCTCGTAAAGTTATATCATGATCAGTAGTAAGAGAAATATTTCCCCCCAGTCCTGCTTGAGAAGTTGCTGCGATGAGAGAATTATTTAAGGTTATTGATTTAGCATCAATAGTTAATATGCCTCCGTCTCCTGTTCCGTCATGAGCCACATTAATCGAAGCTCCATTAGAGACTAAGATTTGATTGGCTAAGATTTTTAAGTTACCCGAAGTTCCTTCGGCAATATCAGGTAATGATAGACCTTCTTGCAATAATTCGCTAGGAATACTAGCTGAAGCTGTAATCAAACTTGGTGCATTTGAAACTGGAGATTTTCCTTTAACCTCAATGATGTCAGCAGTAATAAACAAATTTCCTGCTCTGCCCAAAGCTAGATTAGAGGCATCAATCCTGCCCCCATTTTCAACTAATATGTATTTTGCATTAACATAGACATTTCCAGCTAGTCCTGTATTCTGATTATTAGCAGAGATTAAGCTAGGAAAAAAACTAGCTTTGTTAAGTCCTTCTACTAGAATTGTATCGGCATTAAGAAGTATATCTCCACCTGCTCCATTTCCTAAAGCGATAGTTGACAGAAAACCTCCTTGATGTAATGACAAGCTGGAACTATTAACAGTAATTGAGCCAGATTTACCACTGCCAGCAGAAGCAGAAGCAATCAGTGAACTAATTAAAAAATTAGGATCGTTAGGAGCGACACCTAAAATATCAACGTTTTTATTCACTTCAATTGAAATGTCTCCAGCATTTCCTTCAGCAAATTGAGAAGTATATATTCTTCCAGATGAATTAAGGATTAATTGATCGGCAAGAATATAAATATCCGAGCCTTTACCTTCGCTCCTCGCTTGACTAGAAATACCGCGACCAGGACGAACAAAATTAGGATAAATCGGTGATAGTTCCGTTATTCCAAAATTTTCTAAAGTTCCAGTTGCCTGAATTTTTATGCTTCCGAGTGCTTGACTCCCTTGATTCTCAATAAAAATGGCAGAGCTATCTGTTATTAATATATTTTTTCCAACAACTTGAATATTTCCGTTAGTAGTACCACTGGCGTTAAGAAGTGAAAGTCGAGTTAAGAATAAATCATTAAAAGTTACTTGAGAAACTTGATAATCTATCGAAAAAAGATAAGGATTATGCCAATTAATCGTCAATTCTCCAGAGTCTATGCCAAAAACTTCAATATTACCTGAAGGAGCCGTAAGAATCCCTCCATTAAATATAATTTGAGAGGCAGCTAGGTTGATCGTCCTTTGAGCATCAACTGTCAATCCAGTTTTAGGGGAATTTAAAAATTGATTAGGTGTATCAGGAATTGGTAGCTGAATTAAATTATGTCCAGTTCCTTCTACTTGGATTTTTCCCGTTGGATTTAAAAAACCTAAGCCTGTCGGAATCGAGCTTGTTAAAATCGACTCAGAGGGATTTGACGCACTAAAGAAGGATCGATCTTCAAAAACTATGTTGCTTGCCGTTGATGCTGAAAAGCTTCCTTTCAAGTCGAGAGTTGCATTAGCACCGAATAAGATGCCATTAGGGTTGAGGAAGAATAGGTTAGCTCCTCCCAATACGCCTAAGCGTCCTAATATATGTGAGGGATGATTCCCTGTCACACGGGTAAAGATGTTTTCAATGGAGGCAGGATTGGCAAAGTACACACCCTTATCTTCATTGACGTTAAAATCATAAAAGCTATGGAAAAGATTTTTGCCCCGTATTGCTCCACCGTCGATGCGATCGTTTTCTGAATTGATTGGATTTACAACCGAACTTTCTATGCCTAAAGTACTATCAGGAATTACCTGAGAAAAAGTATATTCTGGATTTATTAATTGATTTTGTAAGCTGATAGCTATTATCAAGAACGAAAAGATTTTAAGGTTATTCATTTTAAAGAGTTGCCAAGAAAGCAGAATTATTTTATGATAATTGGACAATCATAATTGTAGTATTATTATGGCGCAATCTAGCGAAAAAGTAAAAAATTTTTATAATCTGCAAGGAGAAGTAGGTTATCCAGTTTTAGGAGAAGCCGCACAACTTTTATACAATAATCAATATTTTTGGTTAGAACGGTTCGAGCGATACGGTAGTATGTTTAAAACAAGAGTCTTTAACATGAATGCTATTTGTTTAGCCGAACCAGATGCCTATAAGCTAATTTTAAAAGATTAAGCCGATAAATTTTCTTCTAATCAAGGGTGGTGGGTTTTAAAACCTTTTTTTAGCCAAGGTTTACTTTTACAAGATGGAAAAGAACATCAACGAAGTAAAAAATTAATTTCTCCCGCTTTTAACAAAGAAACTCTTACTCATCACATAAGTATGATAGAAGAAACTGTTGACCAATTCTTTATTGATCGTATTCAAAAAAAGGAAATTTTCTCACCTCTGCTTTTTTTTAAGAAATTAACTCTATCGATCACTTGTCGGCTAATTTTGGGAGCCTCAGCATTCCAGGATAGCGAAGTCAACAAGTTAAGCCAACTTTTTTTAGAAATTCTTGCAGGCATTTCAAGTCTTTTAAGATTCGATTTTCCTCTGACAAAATATAGAAAAGCGAAAAAAGCTAAGAAAAATCTTGAGGAGTATTTAAGGATAATTATTTCAAAAAGGAGGCAAAATAAAACATTGTCTGACACATCTAGCTTATTAAATATTTTACTTGAGCAGAGAGATTTGGAGGGAAACTCCTTATCAGATTTAGAAATTGCTTCTCAAATCTTAGCAATTTTATTTGGAAGTCATGATACTACAGCTAATTTACTGTGTTCGATTATAGTACAACTGGAATTTAATCCTTTTTGGCGAGAGAAGTTGAGAGATGAGTTGAAAGATAAATCTTCAAAACCTACTTTATTCTCGAAAGAAGATTCTAATTTATTCATCTATATCCTTAATGAATGTTTAAGAATAAATCCTCCCATTTATACGATACCTAGAAAAGTAATTAAATCATTTGAAATAGCTGATTGTCAAGTCCCTGAAGGCTGGTATATTATTCTTTCACCTTTATTAACTCATCGATTACCGCAGTTATATCCTAACCCTGAAGTCTTCGATCCCTTACGTTTCTCTCCATCTAGGCAAGAACATAAAAAACATCCATTTGCCTTTGTTGGTTTTGGAGGAGGCGCGCATAAATGTCTCGGCCAAGATTTAGCGATGCTCGAAGTTGAGGTTATTGTTACTTATCTATTAAAACATTATTTTTGGAGATTTCATAATAATTTGGACAATTCAGATTTTTTGAAGCACACTCTCAAGCGTATTAAATCACTAAAAATAAGTTTAAATAATTAATTTAAGTTTATTAATTAAAAGCAGGATTACTTTACATACTCTAAAAAAAATCAAAAATTATTATTGGTAATAATAACAAAAGATGACCAGAATTTCGGATGAGGATAAAGCTGTAGCATCTTTAACTGAGCTTGTCTGAGTGAGTCTATGTCAGAAGCTCCACCTCGTAAAGTCAAATAAAAATCCGAAACAATATAACTTGTCGTTTCATCTCTTACTGACCATAGGGACGCAACGATACTGGGAACACCTACTCTTGCTCCAACTCCTGCTAAACCGAGAACCGAGCGTTCATTTCCAGAAGCTGTTTTACAAGCACTCAAAAACAATAATTGCAGTCCTTCTGACCTTCTTAGTAAAATCTCCAACTCACCAAGAGATATTAGAGAATCATACGCCTGGAAGTAGGAGTCTTGCGCTGACCCTGAAAAGATAGCATGAGTTGCTATGTGAATAATTCTAGAATTTTTCTGTATTTGTGTTTTAAAATTCTTTTCAGTAAATTGGCTATCCAAAAATTCGCGTCCCTGCAAAATATTGGCTACTGCGTTAATCTCTTCAGGAACGAAAGGCAAAGGTGGAAAATAATCTGATTCTACTGATAGTCCGAAGGCAATTGAATCATAAGAATTGCTCGAAGGCTTGGCTTTGAGCGGTAGACCAAGGGAATATGTGATCGCATACTTCTCGATTAAAAACTGGTCTCGTTCCATCAACGCAGCTAGAGGGACGTTGCGTAACAGCCCATCACTAACAAACACTAACTGTTTTATTTGGAGAGGTAAAAAAGGAGCCACTTGTCCCATCAAGATTGTGTATAGTTCTTTTGATAATGGTTCATAGGCTCTAGGAATTCGAGAAGTAAGTAACATTTCGCGCCACTTCATCAGTTTTCCTTCTAAATCCGCTTTGCCAATTTTTAGGGAAAATACCCGAAACGAGCCATTGGGTAACTCTAAAATTTGATAAGAGTTCTCTTGAAGAAGAATATAATGAATTTTAGCTACATTTGGCTGCAGTCTCTTCTGTGTTTTGCTTTCTTGTTGTTGTTGGAGTTCAAGACAAGCATCTCCAAAAAATCCCTGTAGCGTCGTAAGCTCAAGTTGATTTCTAATATCTAGAATTTCCCGAACTTGTTGGTTGTTTAGATTGTCACTTTCGTTTAGAAGGAGGGAAAGGAGTTCACGGTAAATCGGTTGGATTTCTTCGATGACATCTAATTGAAAATCTAGATTGGCAGTGGCGATCTCATGGCGGAGTGTTTGAAGTGAGGCGATCGCACCACGATAGGAAGCTAAAGCTTCCTCCTGTTTTCCAATTGCTCTGTAAAGTCGTCCTGATTGCCACTGCCAACGGTATAAACTGTTATCAGTTTCGCCCGTCTGAGCAACTAACTGTGCTTTTTGGGTAAACTTTAAAGCCAGAGGGTACTGTTGTTGTTGCTCGAAGTAAGCTCCAATTTGCCCAAGTGCAAAGGACTGAGTTCTATAGTCGTTTATCGATTCAGAAATTGCCTTAGCTTGTTCTAGTAATGAAAGAGGATTATCTTGAAATTTAGCTAGATTAATCAAAAACTCAGCTTTTGAGCGAGAAGAAGGAATAGCGGCTAGGAGGTTTTCTGCTAGGGTAAGATATTGGCGATCGCTAGTGATTTCAAAAGCGTTAAGATAAGTTCTGATAGTAGTCAGGTTAGAGAAATGATGTTTTTTCATTAACTCTGCATTACTGATAAAGATCGTAAAAGCCGATTGATGATCTTGTTCTGCTAAGTTTTTCAGTCTTTTTCCCTCGTCTTCATAGCCTTCTCCTTCAGCTAAAGAGGCTTGATGCTTGAAGAAATCCTTTCTTTTTAGTAAAGCTGTTCCTAGATAATTATTGATATTGAATAACACTTCGGTTTGACCTAGAGCCAGGTTTTGAGCTATTAGATAGGATTCGATAGCGGCATCTAATTCACCTTGTAGAAGAAACCCCGTTGCCATCGCTTGAAAGGCTAGAGGTTCGAGTAGGTAGTTTTCCGTCGGCTTAATGGATTCCAGGACTTCTTTTGCCAAAGCGATCGCTCTTTGCCCTTGACCAATATCATTAAAGAGATTAGCCAACTCAATCTTGATTTCGCTTGCTTTTTTATCTCCTAGTTGCTCGTACAAATCTAAAGACTGCTTCAAATAACGAATACCCGAACTTGGCTGACCCATCTGTTTGTAAGCAATTCCCAAGTAGGAGTAAATTTCAGCCTATTGCTGTTTGGAAAGCAGATTTAAGTCGATTAGGGTTTTCCAAACTTTAATGGCTTCGGAAAACTCTCCTTTCCAATACATTTCTCTAGCTAACTGTTCCTTGCCTTGATAAATCTCTTCAGCTTTCACTCCCAAGGAAGGCGGAAAAAACATAGTTAAGGAACTTATAATAATCGAAACAAGAACTTTTTTCTTTTTACTCATTATCTTTTCCCTAATCTAGCGATCTTAATTGTTGTTAAAAATGAAAAAACTTTTCATAAGTGTGTTAGTAGCAGCTTTAAGCATATCTTATGAGATTGAAGCTCAAACCATTCAAAATAAAAAGAAAATTACTTTTTCGGCTCCAACAAATCGAAAAAGAATTCCGCAACAGATTTCCTCTTCGATGTCTAGAGGGTGCCAGAGAAACCTGCCTAAAGTTACATTGCTTACGCCACCTGAATTCGTCGGAACGACGACCTCTAAGCAGACTGAAGTCTTCATTTATTTTCAAGAGAAGCCAACTAATAGCCCAATTTATTTAACCTTATCAAAATTTGATGAGTCGCAGGCGATCATTGAGAAGCAAGTTGAAATCGCTCAGGAGGGAGTGACAAAAATTCAACTCCCAATTGAGCTTGAAGTTGACCAAATTTATCAGTGGTCAATTACGCTGGTTTGTCAGTCTCATCCGAAGCGGATTGACGAAAATGAGGAGGTATCGGGATTGATCGAAAGAGTAGATCTTCCTCCAGTTTTATCAAGGAAAATCAACCAAGCTTCAACATGGGAACAGGCAAATCTATACGCAAGTCAAGGAATATGGCACGAATCCTTGAAATTTACGCAAAACACTCCACAATTTAATGAGTTACTTAAACAAGTAGGAATTAAGATAGAAAAAAGACAAATTTAAAAAATTTAGATGAATTTTCTGGTCAAGCTGAAAAACCCTTTTTTATTCTCTTTTTTATCCGCTTCGGGGATTGTCATCGCCATGAGATTATTAGGGTGGTTACAACCACTCGAACTGTCAGCTTATGATTGGTTTTTTCAGATTCGCCCCTTAGAGCCTGTCGATGAGCGAATCGTAATTGTGGGATTGGAAGAAAGCGAGATGAAAAAGCTTTATCCAATTACCGACCTCACACTAGCTCAACTTATCCTTAACATTAAGGAGCAACAACCAAACGTGATCGGGTTAGACCTCTTTCGAGATATTTCAGTCAAAGAAGGGACAAAAGAGTTAGAACAGGTAATCAGGTCTACTCCTAATTTATATGGAGGAAAAAAAGCGATCGGGCTACCGAAAATTCCTTCTCATCCGGCTTTAGAAGAACTTGGACAAGTGGCAACAGGCGATCAATTGCACGATCCCGACGGAATCATGAGGCGATCGTTGCTACAAGCTGAAAATCACTTTGAAAATACAGTCTACAGCATTGGCACGACCCTCGCTTTTCTATATCTTCAAGAAAAAGGGATTTTTCCCGAAAAAACCTTAGATGGATTAGGGATAAAACTAGGAAATGTTAATTTTTATCGTCTGAAGGAAAATGATGGAGGATACCATCAGGCCCAATCTGGCGGTTATCAAATTCTCGTCAATTTTAGAAACCCTGAAAAAAGTTTTAAAAGGGTTTCTTTCTCTGAAGTTTTAGACGGGAAAATTGAAAAGGATTTTTTGAAAGACAAAATCGTCATCATTGGAACGTCCGCCGTCTCCATCAAAGATCAGTTTTTTATTCCCTATAGTAGAACGTTTGATGGGGTTCCTCAACCTATTTATGGAGTAGAATATGTAGCACAAGAAACAAGTAATATCGTCAGTGCAGTTCTCGATGGTAGACCAATTATCAACGTTTTTCCTGATTCTTGGCTAGAAGCTTTTATTAAATATAGTTTCATTTTAAGTTGGGGGTTGCTTTTAAGCTTTCTATTATGGAGGTTTAAGAAAAGTAAAACTTATGTTGGGTTGCTTTCATTTTTGCTAATCCCTTTAATTCTAGCTGCCAGTCTTTTCGGGGTTAGCTTTCTTGCCTTTTTAAACGGCTGGTGGCTACCTTTAATTCCTTCCTTTTTACAAATTCTGCTCGTTTCTGTGCTATCGACTGGTTTAATGTTAAAGGAAAAAGTAACCGAATATAAAAAACTTTTGAAAGATTTAGAAACAGCACAAAAGAGAATTATAGAAGGGCAAAAGCAGAAAGCTATATCTGAGCTAGTAACTGGAGTAGCCCACGAAATTAATAATCCTTTGAATTTTGTGGAAAATTATACCGAATTTAGTAATGATTGGCTAGACAGCTTATTTCAAGATATTAGTCATTTCAAAGAAAATCGAGTATTAGAAGGACAATATTTAGAAGAATTTGAAGATAAGTTAAATCATCTTCAAGAGAATTTAGAACAGATCCTTAATTATTCGAGAAAAGCTTCAAATCTTACTAAAATGCTGCTCCAGCAATCTTACTCCAGAGTAGCTGTACCTACATCAACAGATATCAACAGATTAATCCAATCAATCCTCGAAGTCAGTTGCTACAGTAAAAGCAAAAAGTTCGGCATTTCAATTATTCATCAAACTGATTTAGATCCGACAATGAGAGAACAAAAGGTGGTAGCAGAAGATTTAGGACAAATTTTGATTAACTTAATCAACAATGCCTGTGATGCAGTTATTGAGAAAAAGCTAAGTACACCAAATTTTATCCCTACAGTATTTGCCGAAAGCTCTCTGGAGGAGGAGAGAGTTAAGATTGAGATTAAGGATAACGGTGATGGAATCGTACCTAAAGCTATGGATTCTATTTTTAATCCTTTCTTCACGACTAAACAGGACGGAACGGGTTTAGGACTCTATCTGAGCCAACAATTGCTTCAAAAAAATGGGGGTTCAATCACTTGGCATCGTGAAGGAGATTGGACAACATTTACGGTCATTCTACCCGTTCAACAAACTCCACCTTAAAATCAAGCTGATAGGACAATGTTCGATCTATCTGTTGTAAGCACAGAGCAACAACTTGTTCAAGTTTCTCGAAACCTTCTAGCAATAAGTAATTACCATTTGAGGAACTTACCTTAAGAGTTACTAGATTTTCCTCAGAAACATCTTGTTCTGCTTCTCCTGTTAGAAAAATTACTCTCAGCACTTTTCCTGACATAATGGGGTTGCCTCCTTACTGTGACTCGCAGTGGGGTTGAAGTCGTGCAAGCAGGGTATTGGCGTACCTTGCTTGGGCGCAATTTGTATTAATCTCAATTATGATTTTAGTCGTCTTAAGAAGCTGCAATGTCATAGACACGAAACGTCTCCAACGCTTAAAGAATTACGCAATCGCAGCTTCTATTCCCTATTTACTCTACACTTTTCCAACAGCTAACAATATGAGCTTGAGCTTTATGGTGGGTAGAGAAAGATTTAGCTTCAGTAGTAGCGACGAATTTATCACTACTGTAAAACGGCGTTGCATACCACTTATTATCCATCGGTAAACGGTAAAACGTGCCTAGACAATGATGATCGCACCAAACTCGATAAGTCGTACCGTGTTTGTCTCCTACTCCATCAATTTCGATATCGATGTACGGGGATATGGAAGTGTTGTAATCAACTTCCAGCTTGTTTTCCAAAGCGATTACGTCAAATTCGCGAGTGACAACGGAATTATGTGTTGTTAACATGGTTTTAAATCCTTGTATAAAAGGTTTTAAAAGAAAGGCGATCGTTGTTCTTTGGCGAGAGAGCGATCGTCTTTCTTTATACTTTAGTATTATACATCAGTTTTCTACACCTGTATATAACTATGATAAAATATTAGTGTAGAGTTAATAAGGAATACCTATGGCTGCTTTGCTGATGGAAGTTGTCAGAAAAATCAACGTCCCAGATTTACCATTTCGCATAAAGGCGACGAGAGAAAATGATGGTCGTTCTGTACAAGTGCTGGCAACGTTGGCTGAAATTTCTACTGCTTACTGGTATCAGCTTGAAAGCGGAAAGCGCAAATGGGTATCCGAGGATGTCATTAGAAGAATTGAAAAAGTTTTAGGGGTCGATTTAGGAGTAACTTTCGATGATTAACCCTCAAGCTTTAGACCCTTCTTAACTGCCTTAGCTGTTTTTAGACGATCGTGTTGCAAGCTAATTAAATCAAGAAAAAGATAAATCCCATCGTTGAATATGTTTAACTCCGATCTAGCCCCAAAAACAATTGAATTTAAGCTCGATCTAACAAAAGCACAACAGCAGATTGTTGATAGTTGGCTTAACAGTATGCGATGGGTCTGGAATGAAGGACTATCACTGTTATTAGAGCATCAATCATTAAAATATTATGAATGGTTGGAAAAACAACTTAATCTACAAAGACTCCCTACAGAGGGTATCGAGAAACGGCGAGTTAGTTTTTCCAAGAAAGGATTTTCGGCTACCTGTCAGATTAGCAGCAAAAAGGGCGATCGCTTTTACCCTTGCTGTTCTTTGCCACTACCTCCTAGCCCTCGATTAAAAGGAGATGGATATAAATTCTTAGTAGGGTGGCTGACGAGAGAGAGGTATCGGGAGCAATCAGCCTTATATGGTGTACCGATGAAATTCGTATCGGGAACTCTCAAACATCTAGCTGATAGCTGGAAGGCCTACAAAGATAAAACACAGTTGCAGCGTCATCTACCCAAATTCAAAAGTTATAAGAGGGGAGAACGAATTACATCTCTTTACTGCTTACAGCCTGAAAACATAAAGGTCAAACCGAATGGCGTTATTTGTCCAGGTGTCGAGGTTCTCGGAGAATTAAAGATCGTTAACAAAGGGTTGCTGAAACGATGGGATTTTAACATTAAGCCCAGAACGCTACAGATCTGTAAACGACCCTCTGGATATTACCTACAACTGATGAGTAATTTTCCCATTCTAAAGGTTAAAGATTCTGATCGCGCTTGCGGGTTGGATGTGGGCTTACAGTACATCTATAGTGACGATGCAGGCAAACAGGTAGACCCGCCAAAATACTACAGGCAATCTCAGAAACGGCTGAGACGGTTACAGAGAAAATTAGCCCGTCAAGTAGACAATAGCAGCAACCAACAAAAAACTAAGGATGCGATCGCTCGTCTTCACGAGAAGGTAGCGATGAGGCGACGCAACTTTAATCACAAGCTTTCTACCTACGTCGTTAGATCCTTTGGCGGTATAGCCGTCGAAGATCTAAAAATTTCTAACTTAGTTCGTCGTCCTAAGCCTAAAAAACTTGCTGATGACGAAGGTTATGAACGGAACAACGCCAAAGCTAAAAGCGGACTGAACAAAAGTTTTGCTGACGCTGGATTAAGCCAGTTATTAACGATGATTGAAGTAAAGGCGAAAGTAGCCGATCGAGAATTGGTCAAAGTTAATCCCGCCTATAGTAGTCAAGAATGCCCGTCTTGCCAAAATATTATTAAAAAGTCATTAAGTCAAAGGACTCATCAATGCTTGGCTTGTGGCTACCTAGATCCGAGAGACGTAGCATCGGCGATCGTTATCCGATCTAGAGCAGACTTCGTTAGAAGCTACCGCGCTTGTACGCGGAACGTTAAGCCTGTAGAGTTGTCCAAAGTGGCAACGGAGAAGCAGGAACCCGAAAAATCGGGATATGTTCACGTTGTGAACACAACATTATCTTTTTCTCCCCTGCGCCCTTGTGGAGATGCTGAGGAGAAGCTGAGTTCGATCTCTACTGAAACCAATAGCTCATTTAGCTTTGAGGTAATCCAACCGTCCTTGATCCCTAGCGCAATTGGGCAATTATTTGATCCAAAGGCTTTTGGGCCTCCAAAGCGCAATAGGAAAAAATGGAAAAAGATTTCTCAACCTAATTTTGAAACTTGCGCGGCGCAAAATGATTCTGGAATTCAGCTATCGCTATCCTTATGGGATTCTACAGGTGAGATCGAATTAATGGAATAGCTGATGTTGCAAGGAATCACTTCTTTTAAAGTTTCTTGGTCTGGAGAAGGTGAGATCGAATTAAGGGAATAGCTGATGTTGCAAGAAAATTATAGGCTCATCAGTCCTGCCTTCCTCTTTGGTGAGATCGAATTAATGGAATAGCTGATGTTGCAAGAAAGTTCTAGCACAGGAAAAAGCTTTTCATGAAAGGTGAGATCGATTAAGGGAATAGCTGATGTTGCAAGTCAATCCTCAGTTCTCTCGAAAGGAGACTGCAAGAATGGAGAAAACTTTATCAATATTCTGTTGCCGTTAAACCGAGCTTATTTCAAAGTCATACTCAGCAGATTATAAATAATGTTTATCTTTGGCAAGGAGATTATGATAATAAATTCGGTATTTTAACTTAATATTGTGCGATCGCTGCCTGACTCAAAAAACCGAAGAAGTGGAGCTTTTAAGTATTTTTGTTCTAGTTACCATACTCTAACAATGGCTATTCTTGGTCAACTTGTGTTCCTAAAAAAACTGTTTGAACTACGCCCTTTTTGCTAGTCCAAATCTTTAGTTTCAATCCGAGTAGTGAAGACCAATAGGGCAGCAATAAGCGCGTGCGCGAAGCGTGCCTGCGGCATCGCAATCAGTAATTCTGTCAAAGATTTAGTCATGACAAGTTTGATAAGCAAAACAGCTTCTATGCTTGAGAGGATAATGAAGATAGCCCACCACTTTCTTGATGTCATTTTGAAGCCTCTCTTTTTTTACTAAGGGAGTAGTTTGACATTTAGTCCTTAGTAGGCAAACCGAATAACCTGATTGTACTTCAACATCTTTGCTACACTATCGACCAAATGCGTTATTCATCTTCAAAAAGCAATTTGCACTCTTGTGCGTCAAAAATAACAAACTGTCCTGTTTCTTGCAGTCGTTGATTGATTAGCAAGTAGTCGTTGAACAATTCCATCTCAGAATCGTCGCCGCTCATTTCGAAGCGAACACGACAATCTGTGCAAGGAATAGCAAACTGTTGGGCAATCTCGTTACTTTCCTCGACAACGTGTGCCGCGTCGTTCCAATAAATGTTCAATGACGAAGTTTCTGTCACGAGTCGTATCTGGTAGCCTGCCTGCTCAACGAATACTTCTTCCGATGCTGCAATATCGGACAACAAACGGCGCAAATCGTCGATGCGGAAAGTGCTGCTAGGCTTAAGCATAATGAGCGTTTCGTACATTCGCAATCCCTCAACCCTAACACTAAAGTCCTGTTTCAACCGTTCCTAAAATTCCCGACAAGCCTAAAAATTCTTGTCAGCCGCAGAGATAATCGAGCCTGAGCTCGATGGATCTTGTCAAGTTAACTCAATAATACGTCATATAGATCTGTGACAACTTACCGATTGAGGAGATTCTTATAAACTACACCGTCTTTCATCACTACGACGAAATTATCTGGGTTTTCAATTAATTGGATGTTTTCTAGAGGATTGCCGTTAAAGAGCAACAAGTCAGCTAGCGCACCTTCCTCGACAACACCTAACTTTCCAGGATAAGGATTGCGCGGGCCAGACAACATCAACAATTGAGCATTGGTACGGGTTGCCATTTTCAACACTTCAGCAGGGGTATACCAGCGTACCATTTTCGCAAGTATTGCTCCTCGTCGAGTCGCTTTTTTAGCACTGTATAAGGTGTCAGTTCCCCAAGCTGTTTTGATGTTGTATTTCCTAGCCAAGTTATAGGCGACGTCAGTTCCTTCGGCCACTTGTAATTGTCTGGCACGATTGGCAGAGCCTTCTGGATATGGATTGGCATCCTCATCGTCTAAGAAAGGCTGAATACTCAGCCAGATCCCTTGCTCCGCTATCATTTTGGCAGTTTTTTCATCCATTAATTGGCCGTGTTCGATGCACTTGACTCCAGCACGAATCGCCGTCTGAATAGCATTAGGTGTATAAGCATGAACGGCAACGTAAGATTTAGTCGAACTGTGTCCTGCACGCGGTTTGTGGATAGCATTAGGTGTATAAGCATGAACGGCAACGTAAGTGTTCCAATTGGCGGCGGCTTCGACAGCCGCATGAAGCTCTGATTCTGTGTATTGACTGACATCTATCGGGTCGTAGCTGGAGGCGACACCCCCACCTGCCGCCAGCTTAATCTGGCTAGCTCCCAGCATCAATTGCTCACGAGTTCTACGAAGGACTTCATCCACTCCATCAGCGATCGCACTCTGTCCAAATTCTTCTGCACGACTCAGTGGGGTAGAAGAGGTTCTGGGAAGCTCTTGGAGTGAGCGGAAGTCGCCATGTCCACCCGTCTGGGAGATCATCGCCCCCGAAGGCCAGATGCGGGGCCCTACTACATCGCCTCGGTCAATGGCTTTCTTCAACTCGAACACAGGGCCTGCCATATCACGAGTGCTAGTAAATCCACTCATCAGCATGGTTGTAACGTTCTCTTTTGCTTTCTCAAACACAGTCTCCGTCGAGGTCTTAGGTGAGAGAAGTTCTTCGAGCGCAATAGTTTCTAAAAGCAAGTGGGTATGAGCATCGATCAGCCCAGGCATTAGCACCCGTCCCCCGCCTTTAATTTGAACCACATCAGTGTTGGGCAGTTTTGGAATTGGTGTAGTAGAGATGGTCTGGATTTTATGATCAACTACTAACACATTAGATGGAGCGGACAGTTGTTCGGAGATGCCATTAAATATCTGTACATTCTCCAACAGCACGGGAGTAAGCTTTTGGTTTGGCAGATCGCTTTTAGGAGAGTTCTGAGCCAAGCCCACTTGTGTGAGAAATCCAATTAGCACTAATAGTAAAACTCCTAGAACAATTGGGTAGTGCCATCGCATCTGTTATAGTCCTTTACTAATATAAGTTCACCTATCCAAAAATTGATTCGGTCGTTGGAACCAGCCGTCAAGAAAATTTATTGAAAGCAAGCTTGATCTACCAAATATCAATAGACTCCTATTGGCTCTGAAATGTGTCATTTTTCTCGCTTGTTTTTAAATTAACTCGAAAAATGGTGTTGCTGAATGAAAAGTGGCTCTTCAACCAATTTTCAAGCTTTGATGCTTCAACTGTTTTAAAGCAGGAGTCCTGCACCATAATCTCTGATTTGGTGACGGGATCGGTCAAGAAATTCACGACTATAATAATCTACACCAATGTCGTGAAGATAATGCAGCAAGTAATTACCGCAAAGCTAAAACTAAAAACAAGCTCTAAACAAAAAGAACTGCTTAGAGAAGTATCTTTAGCTTATCGTGATGCACTAAACTACACCTCACGACTTAATATTGAGAACGGCAAATCAGAAGAGTGGAACTAAAATACAAAAGTTGGTTTACCGAGAAATACGTTCGCGTTTTAAACTTCTTTTGATGGAGTAGAAAAAAGAATGATTATTCATTGACCCTCACAGCAGGTGTCAAAATATATTGAGGAAATCAGAAAAACGGTTAATGGGATTGTCGTTCGACTAATTCAAGGCTCGCTTCAGTAATGGAATTCGAGAAATCACTAAATAATCCAGTAACAGCACCGCCACCAGCGAGAATCCCACCAAGGGAAACGCCAAACCCAACAAGGCCACGAACACCAATGGGACTCTCCAACTTGGCACAGTGGTAGGGATTGCAGGTGCGCCTAATCGTCCCGTAGGGCGATGTTGCCACCACATCACTGCACCACTAACGCACAGCAAAATGATGATCAAACAGGCAACCAGCATCAGCAGTTGATTCGCCAGACTGTACTTACCCATATGAACCGCGATGCCCATTTCAACTGATTTGGCCACCCAGTTGTAATCGTGCCAGCCCACATCGACTAGCACTTGACCGCTATACTGGTCGATGTGCATTGTCCGCTCCTGTCGCGGATCGTTGGGAAAGGCGGCGAGCGTGTAAACTCCAGTTTGATCAGCAGGCAGACTGACACTGAATCCCATTGGTAGATTCTGCGACTGAGCCACAGCTATTATTGAATCTAAATTAACTGCTGTATTCTCTGGTCTGTCAGCCTCGGCAGGTATGTCGGAATGCGAATGCTGTACTAGGAGTGATAATGTTTCGGGAGTACCAAGTGATCGCGGCATCGGTAACTGCTCAACTGCCCAAGGTACGGTTTGAATGCCTTTTTGATTCAACGAACCAGTCAGGGGGGTCGATTGCGGCGCACCATCAAACACATACTGCGGAAATTGACTCCAGACCTTCGCAAAGGTGTCACCCCAAAATCCTGACCAAGGTAATCCGGTGAGAATGAGAAACCCCATGAGCAAGACTCCATAAAAACCCGAAACTGCATGCAGATCTCGCCAAAATACCCGTTTGTTTCGACGACTCAAACGCGGAATGAAGGTTCCAAAAAGCTTGAATCTGTTGCGAGGCCACCAGAGGTACAAGCCGCTCAACAATAAAACTAAAGCCCAACAGGCAGCTAGTTCCACTAAATAATCGCCCCACTTGCCCATCATCAACTCTCCGTGAATTTTGCGGATGATCGCCTGGGGGTTATTGTCTTCGTTGCGATTGCCTAACACATCACCTGTATAGGGATTTACAAATACTGCCAAGTGACGCTTGTCACCCGCGACGATTTGAACTTCGGTACTGCGATTGGGTGCAATACCAGACACGATTTTAGAAACGGCTGCATTGGGATAAGCCGACTGAACAGCATTAACTTGCTCAGTGTAGGGCGTAATCTTTCCGCCTGGCGGAACAAAGAGGAGATGGTGATACATTAGTCCATCCAACTGCGGCTTAAATAGGTAAATCATACCTGTCGTTGCCAGCACCAGCATAAACGGGATCACAAACAATCCCGCGTAAAAATGCCAGCGCCAGACAGTGCGGTAAAAGCGGTTGACTGGGGATTCAGGAGCAGAAACAGGGTTGACCGGGTCGGCAGTGTTAGACATGAAAAACAGCCGTAAAATCGCTATTCCGACTAATCTATGCCTCGGTTGAAAATTCTGTCAAAAGACACCCTGTCGTATTTAAAAAGGAAAGGCTCCTAAATGAAAGTTAGACACCCTATGATAACCTTCAAGACTTTTTGTTCTCTCCATCAAAAACTGATAATCGGGAGTAAACAATTAGAAAAAACATTATTATTTTATGAATTAAAATAGACAGGTTTTGTCAACTAAAAAATGTCAATTTTCAGGAAACCAGTTATCATTCAACGCATCTGATAAAGAAATTCTTGGATGAGTGGGAATGGCAAAGCTTCTAGACATAACTTTGACACGTTTATCATAAATCTCATCCCAAATTGGCTCAACTAGATTGGCTAAAGAGGGATTGTCCTTCAAAACTTTCTCGATTTCAAAGCGGAAATTAGCTACTTCAGTTTCCCAATGACTTTTATTGTACCGTTTTTCAGTTTCCCAAAAAGTTAATTTAAGAAGATGATCCAGAAGACGAGCTAAATAACTTTCTAGTTTTCGTTTTTCACTCTTTCCCAAACCCTCGATCTCCTCAATTAAATTCTGCCAGTCAATCAGTTGTAATTCTCTACGCCTCATGGCATCGGCTTGTTGCTGTGTCCATCGGTAATAATCAGTATCGTACATAGAAAAGCTTAAACTTTTAATTATTACCTTAATTATAATTAATTATTTAGTAATAACTAAAAGAGGTAACAACAAAAATTTAATAATTGATTTTAAAATTATAAGAAAATCTAGACAAATTGGGTACTATTATGAATGAATCAAGAAAAATACCATCAATAGAGCAGGTTCAACAAACTGTCGCCAATTCTCGTCGCCGTCGTCAGAAGTTAGAATTAGCTTGTCTTCAATTGGAAGATTTGATTTTGAAATTAGAAGAAATTAAGATCCAACAGCGAAAACAACAACTAGAAAAGACATTTTAACCTTACTGAATTCCTAATCCACAAAATCCCGCATAGGCGATCGCAACAGCATCGACAGAGGCATTAAGCGACAAGCGATCTAGGCCAAACAACAATCTAACCGAAAAAGCCAAATCTTCCCTTGTGGCTTTTGGCGAATCAATATGACTTTTCCAGGTCGCTGCATAGAGGAGAACAGGCGCAACCCCACACTGACGGTAAACCGTCGCTTGGACTACGCCCAAACATTGCAAAGTTTTTGAGGTAGTATTTTTGTACTCAAGATTGACAAATGGATTCT
Organism: Chroococcus sp. FPU101; assembly: GCF_017312365.1. Lineage (GTDB taxonomy): Bacteria > Cyanobacteriota > Cyanobacteriia > Cyanobacteriales > Microcystaceae > Chroococcus. Next base: position 5,290 of record NZ_BLJI01000044.1, on the reverse strand, counting down.
CCAATACGACCCTTGTTGGCTGAAACTGCTTCAACAACAAGCTTAAATCTAATTCTATCTCTGCTAGGCGTGAGGCGATCGCCTGTTTTGAATCAGTTTGTATGACACCATCGACACAAGGATGTTGCCCCTCTGACCCTCTTATTACCGCCCAACCTAATTCAGAAATACTTGGTTTGATGCCAAAATAAGTCATCACATCAGTTTTGATCCCCTTTGGCTGGCTCTGTTTCGGTTCGGTTTCAAGTTCTGGTAGACCACTTTTGTCTAACATCCTTGCGTAGCTTTCTATTTGCTCAATTAAGGCAATAGGAACACGAATCGGTTTAGTCGGCATATGTAACCAAGTGGGAACTTGTCGGTTCAGATGGTCAGTTTTTGGAGAACGGTTAGGCATAGCGAATGGAGCGTACACGAGTGATCTAACGATTTTACAGCTTTTGGTGGCAACTTAACTATGTGCAATGGAACCATAACTTTTCGGTCAAAAATAAGCGACAATAGATAATAATATGACGACGAAAAAATTAAGATGACAAGATCGCTTCATCGGGCAGTTCCACCCCGTCAACCCATCTTCGCCAATCTACCAAGACGTAATGAGACTGAGATCGCCCAAGCATTGGCTGAAAATCAGGCTTTCGCCGAGCGGTGTCGGGAGATTTTCCGCCGTGTCGCCCCTGACTTAATGGAACAGTACCGAGATTGGTACATCATTATCGAACCCAATAGTGGGGAGTATTTCATTGCTCCCGATGAGATGGCTGCCTTACGCCAAGCTAAAGAGAAATATCCGACTCCTGATCTGTACGCTATGTGCCTCAACGAGACGGGAGCCTGCGGTCGCATATGATCGAAGGTTTTTTCGAGAGCAAAGGAGAATTATATTTTGAGATCGATTTAATCACCAATGAGGGAAATTTAATAACAGTGAGTGGGTTACTAGATACAGGATTCACTGATTGGATGGCTATGAACAGCCAGGATGCTCTAGGACTGGGCTGGATGCTCACTCAGAGGAGAGAGATGGCGACCGCCCTTGGAGAAAGTGAATTTTTAGTCTATGAAGGGAGAGTTGTCTTTGATAATCAGGAGTCAACCATACCTGTAGTTGTTGGTGAAGGGATTACTGAGATCTTACTCGGTTTAAAATGGTTGGAAAATCGAAAATTAGTCGTAGATAGAAAAATCAATTTATTAGTTTTAGAGTAAAAAAAGGCGATCGCGTCTGCGGGAATGGTGTAATTTTTTTCCCTTAAAATGAGAGTCGTATAAAAGGTTTTATCCGACACTGGCACGGAGCAACTATAATAAAAAAAGACTTTTCGCGGTTTGGGGCATTAAACAAAAATGCGTTCTTCCTTGGTAACAATCGGTTCAGTCGAGTTGACCCCAACCGAATCCTACGAATTAATTTTTACCCAATTTCTGAATTCTGATGTGGGTGATGGAGCGGCTTCAGACGATACGCGCAAGACTTATCGCACCAACCTTAAGGCATTTCTGATTTGGTGTCAGAAAGGGAATTTAGACCCCCTAGATGCAACGAGATCCAACCTCAAAGCCTACCGCCACTGGCTGATTTCTAAAAAATATCAAACGACCACCATCTCATTAAAACTCAGCGTCGTTCGCCGTTTCTACGACGCGCTCATCGAAGCTTCCTACCTAACATCCAATCCCGCATCAGGCTTAAAAGCCCCATTAAGCCGTCATGACCCCGCCGAGCGCATCAACTATCTACAACCTGATGAACTCTACCGCCTCCTTGAAAGTCTCCCAACGGAGGATACGGTGGCGGCTTTACGCGATCGTTTTCTCGTAGCAATAATGGCACTACAAGGTTGCCGAACCGTCGAAATGCACCGAGCCAGAATGGGAGACATTGTACGACAGGGAGAAGATGTGGGGCTACGAGTCTCTGGGAAACGCTCTAGTCGGATTGTTCCGTTAACTCCAGATCTAGCCGACCTGTTGGAACGATATTTACGTCGCCGCAAACGAGATGGTGAAAAACTATCTTCAGAAAAACCTCTGTTTATCTCTCTAGCCAATGGCACTCGTGGACAACCCCTCTCTCGCCGTTCCATCCAAAGGATTGTCGAGCGATATTTTCAACTCAATGATTGGAAACCAACACCCGCAAGAGAAACCAAAAAAAAACTAGATACTAAAGATGGCTCTAAAACTAAAAAGGCGACGACACCCAGACTGAAAAAAGGGCGAACGGTTAACACGGAGCAACGTCATTTAAGTACTCATTCACTTAGACATACCGCAGGAACCCTCGCTTTGAGAGCAGGAGCCTCCTTGCGCCAAGTTCAGGATTTACTGGGACACAAAGATCCGAGGACGACAATCATCTACGCTCATATTGCCGATCGTTGGCGAAATAATCCTGCCCTATGGTTAGAACGTCCTGCTTTGTAGAAAGAACCACTTTTATCAAGTAGCAATATTCATTATGTACAAAACTAGAACAGCCTGGGAATTTGACTGGCAACAGTGTGAGCGTAAACGCTACGCAATAGTCATAGAAATTGGAGAATTTTCAAATTTTGAAGAGGCTGATTACTTCTGCTCTTATGCTGACGTTAGACATAAGCCAAAAAGTGATTATCTGGCAATCTTGTTAACTAAGCTAGATGGCACAATTAAAACTTATGAAGTGAGGAAAGAACAAATAACCTTATACCAGTTCACTCCCCAATCAGATTTATCTTTTGTAATTAAAGATGACTTGAAAATTATTAATAATGATCAGTATGAAATCAGCGATCTACCTGAGCAATTTGAACGACAGCTAGGACAGCTAGATTACGAGATAGAGGAGGATGATGGAAAGGTAGTTAAGTTTGAACCCGTTAAGGAGTGCGTTTTTGAACCAGACGATCACGACGGCCCGATGATTTATTCAGCTTTTTTGAGAGAACAAGATGAAAAGTTATTTGAATTAATGGATGAGGATAACGATTATCGAAAATCTTGGGTCTAAGACCAAAGTCGCTCAAGTCAGCCGCCGTCAATTACGAGAGTGCTAACCTCATTCGCGGCGATGTTCTTCATCGCTTCTAGATCTAGCATGGGCTTGTATCGCTGGCTCCACCCAAACTCAGAATACATAAGAAAGCGTTTTGTTGAAAGCTCCAACGCTCGACACATCAGGGCGCACTGATAAAGCACCTCGTCTTGATCGGGATAGCCAGGATAGCTCTTGGTTCAAAGTAGTAGATTTCTAGTGATAATCATTGGGTTTTCCCGCTTCTAGGAAAATTGGTTGATGGTCTAAACCCACTAGAAAATAATTCTTGTTGACTTTAAAGACGCGCCCAAGATCGACGCTTTCAGATTCGCTAATTAGACACGGGCCGTATTTATCCCAATCGACTCCGCCGTAATACCGCTCCCACTCTCCTACGTCTTCTAAAAAGTTAGTGTAAGGAATCATCGGATAGGAGAACGCTTGGTCAATTGTAAATAGCCAACTTCTCCAAGCTTCCTCCACCGTTTCTTCTTCGTCATAAGAGGGTCGGGGTCGGGTGAGTTACAGCAGACCTGTATCGAAGGTTTATGACCTCTCCCTTCTATTGGAGGCCAGATTTCCATGATCACTTCTAAGCCCCCAGGAATAATAACTCGACGAAATGTCACTTTAACGATGTCTAACATTTAATCGCACTCTCCTAATTTGCGGTTAATTTTACCAATACTCCCGACAGCAAGCTTATCTTGAACGAGACAGACGAGAAGAAGGTTTAAGAGCAAGGTCTTCTTTCTCCAATCCCAATGCAACCATCTGTCGAGAGACCGTTTGCCGAAGTAGCTCATCTAGGTTTTTCTGAGCGGCTTTTCTTCCTAAACGCTCGTAAAGACCCGCACTCATTTCAATCGCTTTGGCATAAAGTTCTGCCTCTTTTGGCAAGTTTTTCCGTAGGGAACGGGCTGTATCAGACTCACCGACAACCCTAATGCCGTCCGCTTTTTCACCTTTAGCAGTTGCCCTCAAGTAAACTTCTAGATCCAGTCGGGGTGAAGCGACCGAACCCATTTCGCGCTTTATCTGAGTCACGATTTTATTATATTCGGTGCGGTAGTGAATTCGTTTATCTTGCTCTGAAGAAACGGCATTTTGATGTGCTTGAAGGTAGGCTTCGGGCCCTTTAGCTGCAATTAGATCGTCAAGACCTTTGCCATCAGAGGAGTTCCAAGTCAGCACAGAGCAAGGACAAGAGAGCGATTCAAGTAATTCGATTCCCCTGACGCGATCGCGCCGCACGTTAACGATCGTCGTTGGTTTCGTATCCGAGTCATAAGCAAACAAAAATTCCCGTCCTTCTTTAGCAAAAACCGCCACTTCGGGATTGAGTTCACGAGTTGGGAGTTTGTTACCTTGTGAATCATTAGCGCGGTAGATGTGATTGACTCCAGATAAACCAATTGTCACAACTCCTTGACTGAGACTAGAAAGGGTTTTCTTAAAGCCTTCAGTAATCGTAATGGGAATCTGTGGATATTGTTTAACCACAAACCAGAAACCACTCTGCCGTTCTTGCTCAGTTGGGTTAATGCCATGTTTTTCATAGATTTTCTGAGCCAGTGATTCGCTGACTTGAGGTAAGAAAGGAACTCTAGGGGCAAGGGCAGGATTTTCATATTTCCGATACTCGGTTTTCCCTTTCTTCTCACTTTTCGCTTGGTCAATTCTGGGGTGGTCGGGTTTGAAGCAGCCCCAATCCGCCATCTTAGGTTTTTCACCCGCTTTAAGATCGACTAATGAAAGTGCGTCAATTCCCGCATGGCCCCACCAGCCGCCTTCAGCTACTTGTTCGTATTTTTTCATCTCCCGCGCCATTGGTGCAGTAACGTATTGACCCGATCCCATCCGAGAAAGTTTTTCATCCAACAGACGCTCATACACCGCATTCCCCGATAAGCTTTCAGCATTGAGGGCAATTAAATCGGGATGGATGGCACTATCTTTTAATTGATTCCAGTGATGAGACAAAAGATTTGATGGTGGTTCATCTGGATACTCAGGCTCCCAGAATACATTAACTCTTTGTGCTTGAGTCGTTTGAGTAAGATTCGATTCAAGAATATCTAGAGAATGATTCAATGAATCATGATTAGAGTTAAACGTTTCTCTGGCCGGCTGAATTGTTTGATTGAACTTAGCTAAAGCCTGATTGAGGTAATCTTCGGCTTTTGTCGTTGATTTAGCAATTTTCCATTGTGCGAGCGCATTAGATAAAGTTTTGAGCTTTTCTGTGTTATACCAATTATTGAAAAA
>NZ_BLJI01000043.1 GCF_017312365.1 Chroococcus sp. FPU101 | reverse complement strand
GTAAGGTAATAAATTTTCTTCATCGGTATCCCTATAGTAAGCTAACCGAAGGAAAGAACAGTTCAAATTTCAATTTTTGGACTAAAACGCAAAAAGCCCCTGCTATGCGGGGCTTCTTGCGTTGGAAAAATGGTCAGGTACATCAGACCTGCAACACTAAAAAGAAAGGCATGCCGTTACCGGCTAAAAATATTTACCTTACTTTTAAATTTCCAGTAAATAAATTCACTGTCGTCTCAAGGCTTAAGTCGGTTAAAACCGACTCAGGGCAAAACTTTTAGTCCATTTTAATGGACTTGCGCTATGAGACGTGAAATTCATTTCACGGTGGACTAGAAAAGCAAATTACAACCCAATTAATCATTCAAGTTTCATTGACCCATTCACTCAATGTTATGATTTGATTACTTTAACCCGAATTGGGCTTGATCTTATTTTCTCTTTTTGCCTTTTTTACCGTCTAATGCTCCTTCAATTAAAGCATTAAACCCATAAATTTCTCGACTTCCTGAAAGTACCACTAATTCGACTTCTTTTTCGTCTCCTGGTTCAAATCGAACTGCTGTACCCGCAGGAATATTCAAACGCATTCCTTTGGTGGCATCTCGGTCGAATTGTAAAGCTTCGTTAACTTCATAAAAATGAAAATGTGAGCCAATTTGAATCGGACGATCGCCTGTATTAGCCACTGAGATCCGAATGGTCTCTTTCCCTGCATTGATCTCGATTTCACCTGAAAAAGCAATAATTTCGCCTGGAATCATGGTTTTATTTCTATTGAATAGGGTTATGGATCGTTACTAATTTTGTACCATCGGGAAAGGTTGCCTCTACTTGAACTTCGGGCAACATCTCAGAAATGCCTTCCATCACTTCATCACACCTTAGTAATTGTGTACCATCACTCATTAATTGGGCAACGGTTTTTCCTTCTCTTGCCCCTTCTAAAATTGCCGCAGAGATATAGGCGACTGCTTCAGGATAATTAAGTTTAATTCCTCTTGCTTTGCGTCTTTCTGCCAGTAAAGCAGCCGTAAAAATCAGTAATTTGTCTTTTTCTTGGGGGGTTAGTTGCATAGGATCTCAGTTTTTTCATCATACGTCACTATAAGGTTATAGCTGAAATGGTTTCAAGCTTGAATTAAAAAGTTTTAATTTTGTAATTCTCCCCAGACTCTCGGTATAATTGGCGATCGCTCTAGCAAAGACTGGCGTAAATCATGCCAAACTAAGGTCAACCAGTGGCGCGCTTCGGTAGTCGAAAAGCCTCGATAACGACACAGTAAGCCATCTTCAAGCGTTTGTGTAAGTCCTGTTTCCCCTTGATAATTCCCATCATGCCATCGGTGACGAATTTGCTCAAAGGTTGTCGCTGAAATCGGTTGACCGATACAGATTAAACTAGCAATTACAGGATAACCCGCTAAACCCTGTGGACTGTCTAGCATTTCTTCATTCGCCACTAACCCTTGTCTATCGATCCAAAGGGGTGATCCGTTTCGCCAGACTTCTGTATGAGATCGCCATTCGCCTGTTCTAAAGCGTTCTCCCCTAGCACTTCGTCCTAAACGGGTGATATCCCAAGCAAACCATGTCGCATTTTGCCCTAATTCGACCCTAAGATCCTGTTGATACACTGCGCCGTCAAAAATGATGGTTTCTTGGGGTAACCATTCTAAACAGGCATTATCTTCTAGCTGGATGTTAATCGTTTGAGTGGCAATTGCTCCGTTACTGCGATAAATTTTAGCTGCTGCTGTCGTCGTAATCACTGTTTGGGCATTGTTTTGTAAATGAATGGTTTGAGTTAGATTATCCCCACCAACAACACCCCCCGCAGTATGCAGTAAAACACTATGACAAATCTCTGTACCTTCAGGATAAAAAGAACGTTGAATTTTTAGGGGGGCTTTGGCGTAACGATGGGTTAATAGAGTCGTATCCGAGGAGTAGCGGTAAATGAGATTGAGTTCACCATGCCATCTAGTCATGAGGTGTATCGCGATCGCCATGACCAAACCATGAACAGTTTTGGACATTTGCGTATTTTTGAGTCAACAATTTTTCGACATCTTGCATCGTACCATCACTGGAGATCCAACCATTTTCGATATCAGGGAAATCGATCTGACAGTTAGCACATTTTTTATCGGAATAGAAGCGAATGGGACACCAGAAGGATTCAACATTGCGTAACATTTCTGTGCCTAATGACCAAACGCCTGTCATCCAATCGCAGTATAAACACCAGATCAAATCATAACCGATTAAGCCAGAAAATTTATGACGAGAAACGTTTACCCAGTCTTTTGCATTGTATTTCGGTAATTTAACTAATTGAGTAAGGGGAGGGTATACAAGAATTTCGGCGAAACGAACAACCCAAAAAACAGGAATGGCTAATGCTGTAATCCAAACTGCCAAATGATTACGCCATCCGCCAATAATTCTACTATTAGTACGATGAATTTTTGCCTCTTGCCAGTGTTCTCGATGAATCAATTCATGAAAAAGAATCCACAGCCATAATGCACTTAATTCTGATGCTAAACCAATTCCTAAACCCATTCCTTTTTGTACTAGAAAACCCACTAGAAGGGGCAATAACATAAAGTAGCTTAAGAATAGATCAATTGCTGGCGCATAGCAAAGATTTTCTGACCATTCTTGCCCCCTTTTTCCCAAACGAGGGAGTAAATGTAGAAATACAGCCCCAACTAATAAGCTAGTTGTCAGAGTAATATAGAGTGCTAACATTTTGCTTGGCTCAACCAAAATAAGAGTACATAAATTGAAGATGACATCTTGCCTAGACTCTTAGGTTAATAGGAAGCCCAATTGTTATTCTTGATTTATTATGTAAGTTTTTCTAAGAAAGAGTCTAAAGACAAGGAGCGAGTGTTTTATAATACGACTAACCTATCCTCAGATCTGTTAAAAATTAGAAAATTGTCACATTCATTTAAGATTTCCCCTTTCTTGATTAAGCTTGTCTTTTGCCTACTCTCTCATTAACGACTAATTAATGTTCGAGGTGAAGTAAAAAGTTGAGCCACATCTATAGCTGTTAAGGGTTGACTGTAAAAATAACCCTGTATCTGATCACATCTAAGAGATTGTAATATTTCTAACTGTTGCTGTGTTTCTACACCTTCAGCTACAACTTGCTTGTCTAAAATTTGTCCAGACGCAATAATCGCCGAGATTAAAGCTGTTTTCTGTGGGTAATATTTTAACTCTCTAATTAAACTTTGAGCAATTTTTAATTTACTAATGGGTAACTGATTCAAATAATTAAGCGAAGCATACCCTAACCCAAAATCATCAATAGCCATTTTAATTTTCATTTCTTTAATAGTTTGTAAAACTTGGTTTGATTCTTCGATATTTTCAAGCAAGTTATTTTCAGTGAATTCTAGCTCTAGTAGACTTCCATCTAGCCCAGTTTTTAATAAAACTTGAGATAGCATTTTAGTTAGATAAAGACTTTGAAATAGACGAGGTGAAATATTAACAGATATCGGTAAATAGCTTAATCCACTTTTAATCCAATCTAAATTTTGCTCACAAGCTGTTTTTAAGATCCATTGAGTAATTGGTATAATTAATTCGGTTTTTTCAGCAACAGGTAAAAATCTTCTTGGTGTTAGTAGTCCATATTTTGGATGTTCCCAACGTAATAAGGCTTCTATTCCCTGAATTTCTCCAGTATTCACATTAACTTGAGGTTGGTAATATAAAGAAAATTCTTCATTTTCTATTGCTTCATGTAAAAGTTTTTCAATTTGATAAAACTGCAAAGTATGAACTGATTTTTTTCCGATAGATGCTAAGGGTAATAAATTAGTTTTTTGTTTAGTTATTTGTAAATTAATTTCTGCTTTATGAATTAACTCTTGACCATTATTACTATCATTGGGATAAGTGCCAATACCGATATTAGTTCTTATAAAATAAGGCTTTTCATTAATTTCTATCGGTTCTTTAACATTTTTCAAAATTCTTTGACTAATTGTTTGTATATCTTCAAACGAATTAATTTGTGAAATTAATATAATAAATTTATCTTCTTTAATACTAGCGACAATATCACCAGAACGTAGACTATTTTTAATTTTTTTAGTATACTCACTAATCAGTTGTTTGCTATAATCTGACCCTAGTTGTTGATTAATTTTTAGAAAGTTTTCTGCTTCTACTAAAAATACGGCTAAAACTTTATGTATTTTTTGTGCATTGTTAATTGCTAATGATAAATGTTCATTAAATAACTTTAAATTTGGTAATTGAGTTAAAGAATCTAAATAATTATTTTCTAGAATAGTTGCATCGACTTGATTGCTTGTGTCTAAATAATTAGATGTCGTAAAATCTAAGGTACGTTGGTTTTTATTTTGTGAAATAGAATTGCCTATAGCTGAATTATTCTTGTCAATTTGGGAAGAATAATCTGATTGAATTAAAGTCTCAAAAACATTATTAATATGATGATAGCTGGCATTAACCTCACAACCAAAATTAATTAAATCACCATTTTTTAATTCATGAACTAAGCATTTTTCACCATTAACATAAATTCCATTTTGACTTTTGCAACCTTCTAGATTACCGTCCAAAATCCAATAGGAATAATCTTGATTTTGACTATTAACTTTTCTCACTAAAGTAGCATGAAATCGAGATGCTTGTGTTGAAGCAATGACGATTTGATTATCTGCGTGTCTGCCAATCGTATATTTAATATCTTCTAATGCGATCGTTTTTCTACTTTTTTTATCTTCAATAATAAATAAATGTTTGCTTAATGGAGAATAAATCATATTAACCCATCCAATGAACTAAAAGTTGTTAGCTCTAAAATCAAGATTTAACTATAATTAATCATGAAGGCTTTCAACGATTTAAGCAATGATATCTATAACCTAAAAATGTGATTGTGATCACTCAAAATGAGTAGATTAATCACAAAGCTATGATCAAAAAAGTGTTATGGAATCGACAAAAATATTTTTTTACACCTATTTATAAGTAAATTCGGACGAGTTTTCTGTAATATCTCGTTTAATACAATGTTGTAGCAAAAGCTGAGTAGCGTCTTCAGTTTTAAGCGGACGACTAAACCAGTATCCTTGTACTTCTTCACAATGCAATTTTTCAAGTATTTCAAGTTGCTGTAGGGTTTCAACTCCTTCGGCAACTACTCTAAGATTAAAGCTACGACCTAACATAATCATAGCTGACAGAATTGCTGTATCTTCAGGATTAACTTGCAACGCTTGAACAAAAGATTGATCAATTTTTAACGTTTGAAACGGAAACTTTTGTAAATGACTTAAAGAAGAATAACCTGTCCCAAAATCATCTAAAGAAATAGAAACACCAAGAGAACGTAAATCTTTAAAAACTTGTGCCGCGAATTTTTCATCGTGAATAATGCTAGTTTCTGTAATCTCTACTTCTAAATAATAAGGAGGTAATCCAGTTTCTGCTAAAGTTTGCTCAATCATTGTTACTAGATTTGGCTGCTGAAACTGACGCGGCGAAAAATTTACAGTGATGGGTAACGGTTTAAATCCTGCTTGTTGCCATGCTAAATTTTGTGAGCAAGCTGTTTTTAAAACCCATTGACTAATCGGAACAATTAAATCTGTTTGTTCAGCTAAAGCAATTAATTTAGCAGGAGCAACTTGACCCATATCAGGATGATACCATCTTAATAATGCTTCTACTCCTGTAATTTCACCAGTCGTGAGTTTAACTTGTGGTTGATAGTGTAAAGAAAACTCATTTTTTTCAATCGCTTGATAAAGCGAATTTTCTAATTTTAACAATAACAATGCTTTAGAGGTAATTGTAGAACTATAGAATTGATAGCGGTTTCGTCCTTTTTCTTTGGCTCGATATAATGCTGCATCTGCATTTTTTAAAAGTGATTCTTCATTATCTCCATCTCTGGGATAAATAGCAATCCCCAAACTTGTTTTGATATAAAGTTGATGCTCTTTAATATGAAATGGTTTTTTCAAAACTTCGATAATTCGTTGTGCTAATTTAATCGTATCATCTTCATCCCGAACTTGAGGTAGTAAAATTGTGAATTCATCACCTCCCCAACGTGCGACCGTATCACCTGCACGAACACAATTGACTAATCGTTTAGCAAATTGCTGTAAAACTTGATCGCCATAAGAATGACCTAAAGAATCATTAATATTTTTAAAGCCATCTAAATCAAGAAAAATTACCGCAATGACACCTTTATTTCGTTTAGCTTGTTCTAGAGAAATCGATAACTGTTTATTAAACCATGCTCGATTAGGTAAACTGGTTAAGAGATCATGAAAAGCTTGATATTTGAGTTTTTGTTCACTTTGTTTGCGTTCGGTAATATCAAAAATATAACTTCTGATAAGTTGACTATCACTCAGGTAATGTACATATTGTTCAAAAACATTATCACCGATTTGGACTTCTCTTAATAAAAGATTTCCTTCGGTATTTTTGGATTGATCAATTAAACTCTTCAATATAGGATGTTTTAATACTTCTTCTCGGAGACTCTCAAACTTAATATTAGCGGCAGGATTAGTGTATGTAATCTCACCATGATAGTTAATTTCAATAATTGGATTAGGACTTAGTTCAGGAAAAGAAGCTAAACGAACTAAATCTTGTTTCTCTAAATTGTCTTGATCATTTTTATCTGAGACTAAAGTAGAATAACTATTATTATGAGCAATGTTACTTTGTTCAATTACTTCTTCTAATAGGCTAGAATCAATCGGATTAAATAATGCTATTTCTACTGTACTAGGAATAATATAGTAGCTTGTTTTTGCTCGACCTCCAAATAAAACAACATCACCATGCCTTAAGTCATGTGATTCGCACGTTAAGCCATTAATAATTAAACCATTAGTACTTTTATTCCCCTCCAAATCTCCGTCAACAATACGGTAAAAATACTCATTTCCGTGAGGTGATTTTCTAATTCGTAAGAAAGTCGCATGACGACGGGATACAACAGATTCATAGATGACAATTGAATTGCTAGATTCTCGACCAATTGAATAAGTAGCTTCTTCTAAAGCGACGATTCGTCGAGCTTTCTGGTCTTCAATCACTAAAATATGTCGAAAAGATGATAAATGATTCATTGTGGTTTCGGAAAAGACACAGTCCTCAATTTTAGAGTTCCCGAAACCATGATTAAACTATCATTAAATATGATAGATTTTGAAAGTGACATTAGACGACCGTAGAATAACCTTTTATTAAAAATTGGGTCGCATGGTCGGTAGCAAGCGGTTTTGAGAACCAATAACCTTGAGCTTCGTAACAGTTTTGACTCTGTAAAAGCTCGATTTGTTGTTGCGTTTCTACTGCTTCCGCCACAATTCGTGTATTAAAACCTCTACCTAAAGAGGTAATTGCTGCAATCATCGCTAAATCTTGTGCATTGCCGCGTAAGTCTCGGATAAACGTTTGGCTAATTTTGACGGTTCTAAAAGAAAATTGCTTTAAATAACCGATCGCCGAATAACCTGTACAAAAATCATCTAAACAAAGACGTACCCCTAAATTTTGTAAGTCTTGAAATACTTGCTGTGCTGCTGTTAAATGATTTCGCAAGGTTTTCTCGGTTAATTCTAATTCTAGCCATTGGGGATCTAATCCAGTTTGATCCAGCACTCTGGCTACAATTTCAGCTAAAATGGGTTGTTGAAATTCTCGACTTGACAAATTAACACCGATTGAAATGGGTGGTAAACCATCTTTTTGCCAAGCTAAATTTTGCTGACAAGCCGTTTTTAAAGCCCATTTTCCAATATGTAACATTAGATCGGTTTTTTCAGCTAGAGGAATAAATTTATTAGGTGAAATTTCTCCTAGTTCTGGATGATTCCATCTTAATAAGGCTTCCATTCCAGTAATGTCCCCAGTTTTGAAATTAATCTGGGGTTGATAGACTAAAGAGAATTCTTGACGATCTAATGCTTGATGAAGCAAGGTTTCAATTTTTAATAAAGCCGATGCTTCTTCTGACATCAGTGGTGTATAGAATTGAAAATGATTACGCCCTTGTTTTTTAGTACGACTGAGAGCCACATCAGCATTTTTTAAAAGATTATTTTGATCCTCGCCATCTTGGGGATAAATCGCGATGCCAATACTGGTTTTTAGCTGAAGTTGATATTTTTCAATGATAAAAGGTTGTTTAAGAGCTTCAAAAATGCGATGTGAAAGTTTGACTGTATCTTCTGTATTTTTAATTCTAGGTAAAAGGACAGTAAATTCATCACTTTCCCAACGTGCTACTGTATCACCTGCACGAACACAAGCCGTTAAGCGTCGAGAAAAGCTTTGTAAGAGTTGATCGCCAATAGCGTGACCTAAAGTATTGTTAATATTTTTAAACGAATCTAGGTCTAAAAACATCACTGCTAGAAGTGTTTGATTTCTTTGGGCTTCGGCTAATGCTAGGGTTAATTGTTTACTAAATAAAACGCGATTGGGTAAGTTAGTTAGTGCATCATGAAAGGCTTGATATTGCATTCTTTCTTCTGAGCGTTTTTGTTCGCTTATATCTTTAATGACAAAGCAAAATACTTCTTTTCCTTTAAAAATACTGCGACTAATTCGCGCCTCTACACTAATTAGTGATCCATCTCGACATCGATGTAATGATTCTTCGATCCGAGATAATTTATTCGGTTCAACTTGAGCCAGTTCATTATCGACAATTTCTTTATCAAGAGCAGCAATTTGATAGAGATTAAGTTGTTTAAGTTCGTCTAATTCATATCCAGTTAATCGACAATAGGACTGATTCGCATCGATAATATTTTTAGTATTATATTGAATCAGTAAAATTCCTTCTGAGCTTTGTTCAACTAAAAAACGATAATAAGACGCATCATGATTCAGTTGATTTTCTAAACGCTTATATTTAGTGATATCAAATAAATAACTTCTGACCACTTTGCTATCACTTAAATAATGAATATGCTGCTCAAAAGTATCATCCCCAACTTGAATTTCTCGAACATATGAAGTTCCTTCTTTTGCTGATGTTGCTTGTATTAATCCATTTAAAATCGGATGATTAGTACGATCTTGTTTTAATTCAGGAAATTTATAAGTAGCGGCAGTATTGAGCGAGATCAATTCTCCTTCAAAATTAAGTTCAAACATAGGGAAAGGACTCCCTTCTACTGTTGGAATTGGTGTTAAAAGAGAAGTTTGGACTTCATCGGAGTCGCTGAGTTTCAAAATTAAAGAATTTTTGGCATCAAAATCTAAAGTCGCATTATAAGGGAGATGCTGCGGAATTTGGGTGATTTCGGGCGATTCTTCCTCTTTAATTGTCGATTTGAGTTTGTCTAATTCTGCGGAATCACTAATGAGATGATAACTAACTTTGACTTTACTACCAAAGCGGATCGCATCACCCGTTTTTAACTCTTGAGAAAAACAATATTTACCATTGACTGTTAAGCCATTGGTACTTTTTTTACCCTGTAAACTACCATCAATAATACGATAATACTCTTGATGATTATGATAATCTGTTACTCGCAATAATGTTGCATGATGACGAGAAACCTGACGATCATAGATGATAATTGAACTCGTTGGATCACGACCAATCGAATAGGTACTTTCTTTGAGAGAAACAATTCGTTTTGATTTTTGGTCTTCAACGACTAGAACATGACGGATATCTTGTACATTACTCATTTTTGAACTAGCACTCTTTGCAAAGGCTACAATTATATAGTTCCCTGAAATTTAAAAGAAATAACAGACTTGTTAAAGTAAATTTTCTCTAAACGTGCTGTATCTCTTTTGCTGAGTCCTTTTTAAGTTTTTATCCTTTATATTTTTGACATTGTGATGAATACCGATAACAATATAGCAATTCAATCCATGATTCTACCTAGAGACAATAGAACTGACTCTAGTGTAGCGGGGAGTTTACCAGCTATCGCGACTCAAACGATATCATGTTTAAATGCTCGTCGTTGCTCGATCTTACAGTTTACTCAATCCGATGACCAAGGTTGTTTTCAAGTTATTTACTGTGCTAATGTTCCTCATTCAATTGAACTCAAAGTTTCTCCTCTAGAACAAGCGATCGCTAGTTATCTTAGTAAAACGGAACAACCGTTGCTGATTAAAAATAGTAAATTTATTCCTTTTACGCTACCGAAAAATTACCTACATCATTCAACTAGCTTAATCTCAGTTCCTCTGTGGCAAAATAATCAAATTAGTGGTGCTATCATTGTTGAACAACCTATACAGAAAAAATTTTTTGATGAGTCAGATCTAGAACTGCTCAAACTGTTTGCGACAATAGCCAGTCAAGCTCTACATATTACTCATTTACAAAATATTCTAAAATCGAAATTTGTTACCTTAGCCGTTGTTAGGGAAATTCAAGAAACCCAAGAAGCTGATCCCCATCCGACTAAACTCGCCAAAATTGTCGCTAAATCTTTCTTTAAAGAAGTTATTCAAGCAGGTTTTAGTCCTCCTCAAATTATTGAAACAGCTACAGAAGTATTAAATTTATTACATATTACTCTTGAAAAACATCGTCAACGGATTTCTAGGGATGATTAAATTGTGCTTTTAAAAGATCCAAAAACGCAAAAGTAGCTGGTGTTAAAAGAGCATCTTTAAGAATCGCAATCCCAATCATTCTATAAAAAGGTACTGGCAAACTATAGCTTTGTACACCAACAGGAATGGGTTCAGCAGCTAGACGAGGAGTAATGGCAGCACCTAAACCCTTAGCGACCATATTAACAATTGTGGCATCAGAACGAACATGATAAATCACTTGCAAAGTAACACCATATTTCGCACTATGTTCATACACCATCGCATCACAAGTATCTCCATCGGGAGCCATAATTAAAGGATAAGTGGCTAATTCTTCCCATGTTAAAGATTGTCCTTTGAGTTTAAAATCGGGCGGAAATAAAACCACAAACTCATCGCGCATCAGTTCCCATTGCTCAAACTCTTGATGATTTTTTTGATAGTAATAAATAATCCCTAAATCAGCGCGTCCCTCTCGTAAATCTTGTTCGACATTTAGACAATCATCATATTCTGCAATGCTGACAGCCAGTGCTGGATAACGTTGACAAAACTCGGCGATCACTTCGGGTAAAATGTGAGTGGCTGCACTACGAAACGAAGAAATTCTGACTTGTCCACCTTTTAAACCTCTAGCAAATTCAGCTTGTTTACTGATATCGTCCATTAAAGACAAAATTTGTCGCGCTCGATCGACGATTTGCTGTCCGACTGGGGTAAGATTAGCCCCATAGCGTCCCCGTAAAAATAAGACGACTCCTAACTCTTCTTCTAGTGTTGCAATTGCATAACTTACCGCAGACTGGGACATCTGAAGTTGTAAGGCTGCTTCACTAAAACTACCATAATCCGTGACCGCTACTAATACCTGTAATTGCGATAGTTTTAAATGGTTTGAACGCTCATAAATCATCGTTTTAGCCATCACATTTTTTGACTAGAATTATCTCCACACAAAGAGAAGATCTAGAGAATTATCCATCAGTGTAATTGATGGCTCATTATCTAATCCATGAATTGTTTCTTTAAGCCACCCTTCATATGATGAAAATAACAATTCAATGAAAAAGAGTGATTCGTCATGAAAACCTTAATTTATAAACCATCAGAGCAGTTATCTAATCAAAAAGCTGTCAAACAAGCGTCATTTTGGACAAAATTATCAAATATTGGTCAGAATTTTAGTCAGTTCTTCAATACTTCATTAGAATTGCAAGTTTGGCGGATGGTTGATCAAAATGGAAATATTTGGTGGAGTGCCTACAATCCTAAAAATGGTCAATCTGTGAAACGTATTTCTGAAGAACAGATGAGGATCTGGATTGAACAAAATTATCGCTAGACATACAGATTACTGAATAATCATGCTAAACAAAGCGATCGCAGCATCTTATCTAAGATTATTCCAGATTAGTAAGTAGAAATACTTAATAACCGAAACCAGTCTATTGACAAGCACGAAAAATTCACCTCAAAATAGGGGCAATCTGCATTATCTTTGAGGCAACAATGAATCAAGTGCTTATTCCCGTTATTTTAGCGGGTGGAAAAGGTGAACGTTTTTGGCCGTTGAGTCGTCGTCAAAAACCCAAACAATTTTTATCTCTTGATGGCACTGGTAGCAGTCTTTTACAGTCTACCGCCGATCGCTTGTTACCTCTCTCTTCAGGATGGGATAATCTTTGGGTGATCACATCTGCATTAGTCGCTGATGTGGTTCGAGAACAACTCCCCCATTTACCCAAAGAGAATCTATTAATTGAACCCGAAGGACGAGATACCGCCCCTGCTGTCACTTGGGCTACCCTAGAAGTCGCCAAACGCTACGGCAATGATGCGGTTGTAGGCTTCTTTCCTGCGGATCACTGGATAGGGGATCAAACCGCCTATCAGAACACCCTCAAAGCTGCTTCAGAAGTCGCACAAACCAAGAATGCGATCGTCACTCTCGGCATACAACCTAATTTTCCTTCAACTGGATACGGCTACATTGAACAGGGAGAAAAAGAAGGAGAATATAACAATCTACCCGTTTATCGCGTCAGTCGTTTTACAGAAAAACCCGATCAAGACACCGCCCAAACCTTTATTGAAACAGGGCGTTTTAGTTGGAATAGCGGAATGTTTATTTTTAGGGCAGAAGTCGTTTTAAATGAACTCGATACCTACGCTCCTAATATTATCCGTCCACTAAAAGAACAAGGGACAGCCGCTTATGCCACCTTAGAGAAAAAAAGTATTGACTATGCTTTGATGGAACAAACCCAGTTAGCCTATGTTTTGCCTGCTGATTTTGGTTGGGATGATTTAGGAGACTGGAACGCCCTCGAACGACTTTTACATAAAGAAGGTCAAAAGAATGTAGAGTTAGCCACTCATGTCGGTTTAGATACCGAAGGATCAATTTTATATGCAAATGATGCCGATGAAGTGATTGTAACCATTGGTTTAGAAGATGTTGTGATTGTCCGTAATGGTAAAGCGACTTTAGTCGTGCATAAGAACCGCACACAAGATATCAAACAGGTACTGAAATTACTGCAAGACAACCCTCAATTAGAACAATTACTATAATGATCAAAGGAAAGAGTTAATCGGATGATTTCTGATTAACTTTTTCTTAAACTTACGCCTCAATCATTACGCCTGTGTTTGCACTGACTTACGCGACTCGCCAAAAAGAAATTATTGATGTCGTCCTCCGCAATGGATGGGACTATATGCGGGGTCTTCTGACTGGAGGAACAGACGACGAACCACAGATCCCCACACCCGAAGTTTTACGCAAAATTTTAGTAGAATTGGGGCCGTTTTATGTTAAGTTAGGGCAACTTTTAAGCACTCGTCCTGATTTATTACCACCCCAGTATATTGAAGCATTATCGGCTCTACAAGCACAAGTTCCGCCCGTTTCTTGGTTAGCTATTGAAACTGTGATTCAAGAAGAATTAAACCAACCTCTTGAAGAAGTGTTTCAAGTGATCGATCCTGTACCAGTAGCGGCGGGATCAATTGGTCAGATTCATCGCGCTACATTATTAAATGGAGACGAAGTAGCGATTAAAGTTTTGCGTCCTGGTATTGAGAAAATTGTTGCTCAAGATAGTGCATTAATTAGAGGAATTGCTGAACTTGTTTCGATGACGGAGTTTGGCCGAACCTATGATGTTGTTAATTTAGCAGATGATTTTACAAAAGCAGTTAAAGCGGAATTAGATTTTAGACAAGAAGGTTCATTTACTGAAGAATTAAAGCAAAATCTCTCAAAAACGCGCTGGTTTGACCCTAAACAATTAGTGGTTCCTAAAGTTTATTGGGAACTCAGTAGCTCAAAAATTTTAGTTTTAGAATGGTTGTATGGTCAACAATTATTAGACGCGGATCTCAGTGAACCTTTAACTCTAAAAACTACTCAAGAACGTCGTCAAGAAATAACCAGTCTTTTACTGAGGGCTTTTTTCCAACAATATTATATTGATGGATTCTTTCATGCAGATCCCCACCCTGGGAATATTTTTTATCTAAAGGATGGTCGAGTTGCACTGTTAGATTGTGGCATGATTGGACGTTTAGATCCACGAACTCAACAGATTTTAACAGAAATGCTCTTAGCAATTGTTGATTTAGACGCTCAAAGATGTAGCCAACTAACGGTAAAATTATCAGATTCGGCTCAACCTGCGAGTACTTCTCAGTTAGAAAACGATTTTGAGCGAATGCTACGGAAATACTACAATTTGAATCTGGCTCAAATTAATTTTAGTGAGGTGGTTTATGAGATGTTACAAATTGCCAGAAAGAATAAGCTAAGACTTCCAGGTAATTTGGGTTTATATGCCAAAAGTTTAGCGAATTTAGAAGGTGCAGGACGAAAATTTAATCCCAAACTGAATGTTATAGAAGAAGTCAAACCTTTAATGACGGATTTTTTTGAACGTCAATTGATTGGAGTTACGCCTTTACAATCTTCTCTGAGGACGATTTTAGATTTAAAATCCATTTCTTTAAAAAGTCCGCGACAAATCGATGTATTCTTAGATCGACTGACTTCAGATACCTTGCAATGGAATGTCAGATTACAGGATTTAGATCCACTGCGTCGGACTTTAGAATTATCAGTTAATCGTTTAGCGTTTAGTATTGTTATTGGTTCATTAACGATTGGTGCGGCGATTATTTCGACTAAAACATCTACCACACATTTAGTAATTATTAGCGATATTTTGTTTACCGTCGCTAGTTTTATGGGATTGGGATTAATTATTAGTATTATGCGTTCAGGTCGTTTAAGGTAAATTGGTTTCTTTAAGCCGATATAACCCGATAGCGAACTTCTACCATGACTTTAGAAAACTGATGGACATCCTGATTTTCGCTTAAAGTCTGATTGACATCCTCTAACATTAAAGGTTCAAGAAGCATTAAAACGCTTTTTTGTCTAGTGTTACGACGGACATAGTTTAATAAACGATGTAAAAATAACGGTTGATTTTCGACAGAACGCAGGCTATATTCTTCAATACTGACCAAAAGCAGACGATCTCGTAACGATTGATCAATAGTGCATTGAGCGATCCATTTCATTTGTTGTAAAACATAATCCTCTGTTTGTATCATCTCTTGGATCACTTCTTGTACAACTTTCAGTAAAGCGCGTTGACCATCTCGGTTAGCTTTAAGCCAATTTTGAAAATTTTGATGTACAACCACCAAAGAACATAAACGATTAATCAAATTTTGATAAGCTTGAGTCGCTGTAGCATTAAGATAACGCTGTTTTAAGATTTGGTAGCGATCGTTATAATATTGCTGAAGGTTGGTTTGTTGTTCTAGGGTCAAATTGTTCCATTCTGTTTCGCTTTCACCTAGCAACCATTGAATAATACTATCTTTTTCCTGCTGACTTTGTTGTAGATGGTCTTCAGCGAGACGAGATAGCCACGTTTTTTTGATTTCACTTTTGGATTGATGATTTGCTGTGCTATCGTGTGACAAGCGACATGACACACGCCAGTGAGAGATGTTTCCGTTAGTTAGCTTTGTCACGAGACTCACTCCAATCTGAAAGCGGATGACACCAATATATCTTTCAACAAGATTTAGATCAGTCGGTAAAAGTCAGATAAAAAGTCAGACAAAAGTCAGGGCGATCGATATTGTATCCGATAAATCCGACCATTCATCTCTTCAGTTACTAACAAACTTCCATCGGGCAATACTAATAAACCAACGGGTCTACCCCAAGTACTCGGAACTTTTGGATCGACTAGAAAACCCGTCAGAAAATCTTCATAATAGCCTAATGGTCGATGATCTGGGCCAAATGGGACAAAAACAATTTTATACCCTGTTCCCTGTCCACGATTCCAAGATCCACGAAACGCGACAAATGCACCATTTTGATACTTTGCGGGAAAGGTTTTTTGATCATAAAATTGTAACCCTAAAGCGGCTGAATGCGCTTGAAATAAGACATCAGGGGTTTTTGTTGTGGCGGCTAATTGTGGGTTACGACTGCGGTTATTTGCCACTTGACGAGGGTCGAGAAATTTTGGCGATAGATAAGCAAACGGCCAACCATAAAACTCACCGCGACGAATACGAGTCAGATAATCGGGAACTAAATCATCTCCTAAGCCATCTCGTTCATTGACGCTGGTATAAAGTTCCCCTGTTACGGGATGGAAATCTAAACCTACTGGATTACGTAAACCAGACGCAAAGGTACTCAGACGGTAATCTTTTAAGTCCATTTCCTGTACTGAAGCGCGAGGCAATTCTTCAACATCAACGTTAGAACGAGAACCGATAGAAATGTATAATTTTTGTCCATCTGGTGAAGCAACAACATTTCTTGTCCAGTGTTGACGATAACCCCCACCGGGTAATTCTGCGATTTTTTGTCCTGTTCCGCTAAGACTTTCTTGATCTTTAGAGAAAGGAAAACGTAACACCCCATTTTGATTTCCCAAAAAGAAAGAGTTTCCCAAAAAAGCCATCCCAAACGGTAAATCTAAGCCATTTTCGGCTGTTGCGAAGGTTTTGTAACTATCGGCGACACCGTTTTTATCGGTATCTTTAAGTAAACGTATTCGATTTTGACGAGTTTCAGTAACTAATACATCTCCATTCGGGGTTAATACTAACCAACGCGGGTTATCTAGATTTTCGGCAAAAACATTAACTTGAAATCCTTGTGGGACATTTAATTTAGGTTGTGCTGGAATGGGTAAAATTTCGGGTGATTTGGAGGCACTATCTGAGGCGAAAGGCGCAGGGAGTTTTTCTTTTAGAATTGAAATACGACTAGGTTGTAAGGTTTGAGTTTGAATTTGTGTCGGGTTCGCTGCAACAGAAGTATCCGAAGGAATGGTTAATTGGTCTTTTTGACAACCATTCAGTAAGAGAAACGTGAGCAATAGGGGAAAGTACGATCGCTTCATGCTAATCATTGTAGATCATCGCCCTAAAGTGGCTGATCTATCTTGATGCTGAAAATATAGTCAAACTTTACCTTGACAAATAGTTTTCATAACGAGAACATTATAAAGTAATCTCCAATGGTGTCTTAATGGAGCTAATTGGTCAGTATCAACTGAGAAAGGATGCAGCAAAATATGGTGATACACATAGAACAATTGAAGCTTGGATGAGAGTGGTTGAGGAGGCAGAATGGAGCAATATTACACAAGTCAGAAAAACCTATCCATCGGCGGACTATGTAAAGGGTAGAACCGTGTTTAATATAAAAGGAAATTCTTATCGCTTGATTACTGTAATTGATTATTCCCTGCAAATAATCGTTTATGAGACTTTTCTGACCCACGCCGAGTATGACAAATATCAATTCTAATAAACAGCCAACAACTGGATAAACCATCTATTAGGGGATTGTTCCCCTTGTACATTCACTCAATCTAGAGGAAAAATGATTGTAATTGATAAAGCTATTTATGGTCAGCTTTTAGTAAAATTTCAACCCAAAGTGATCGAGAATGAAAAAGAGTATGATAATGCTCGTCATATTCTTTTAGAGCTAATGAAGCAAAAAGATCGCATACCTGAAGAAACAGCACTACTGAAACTCATAGCGACTTTAATTAAAGAATTCGATGCAAAACAAGATAAACCAGAGCAAGCAACACCGCATGAAGTTTTACTGCATCTAATGGAAGAAAATCAAGTCAAACAAATTGATTTAGTCGGTAAAATCGGCTCAAAAGGAGTTGTATCAGAAATCGTTCATGGAAAACGTTCGATTAGTAAATCTCAGGCTAAAGCTTTGGGTGAATTTTTTCATGTGTCACCAGCAGTCTTTATTTAGCTTCGGTAGACGTAAAGAATCAGATACAATAATTTACGGTGTCTCCACAATTAGAGTTATTTTATGTCTGCTCCTTTTTCTCCGCAAGAAATCGCCTCAGAAGGCATCAAACCCGATGAATACGAAGAAATTGTTAGCCGTTTAGGTCGTCATCCCAATAAAGCAGAATTAGGGATGTTTGGTGTAATGTGGTCAGAACACTGTTGTTACAAAAATTCTCGACCTTTATTAAAACAGTTTCCCACAACAGGCGATCGCATTCTCGTCGGGCCTGGAGAAAACGCAGGTGTAGTAGACTTAGGAAACGGACTGAGACTGGCTTTTAAAATTGAATCTCATAATCATCCTTCGGCAGTAGAACCGTTTCAAGGTGCAGCGACGGGTGTCGGAGGCATTTTAAGAGATATCTTTACCATGGGGGCGCGTCCTATTGCGATTCTAAATTCTTTGCGGTTTGGGAATTTAGATGATGCCAGAAATCGAAGAATATTTACAGGTGTAGTCGAAGGTATTTCACATTATGGTAATTGTGTCGGGGTTCCAACGGTTGGGGGTGAAGTGTATTTCGATCCTGCCTATAGCGGTAACCCGTTAGTTAATGCGATGGCGTTAGGATTGATGGAAACCGACGAAATTGTTAAATCTGGCGCAAAAGGTATTGGAAATCCAGTATTATATGTTGGTTCCACAACGGGACGCGATGGCATGGGTGGCGCAAGTTTTGCTAGTGCAGAATTAACAGATCAATCAATGGACGATCGCCCTGCGGTACAAGTTGGCGATCCCTTTCTCGAAAAATCCTTAATTGAAGCCTGTTTAGAAGCGTTTAAAACAGGTGCAGTGGTCGCAGCGCAAGATATGGGGGCGGCGGGTATTACTTGTTCTACCTCAGAAATGGCGGCTAAAGGGGGTGTCGGAATTGAACTGGATTTAGATAAAATTCCAGTACGGGAAACGGGCATGATTCCCTATGAATATCTTCTCTCGGAATCACAAGAAAGAATGCTCTTTGTTGCTCAAAAAGGGAGAGAACAGGAATTAATCGAGATTTTTCACCGTTGGGGACTACAAGCGGTGATCGCAGGAACCGTGATCGAAGAACCGATCGTTAGAATTCTCTTTAAGGGTGAAATTGCCGCCAATATTCCCGCTACTGCTTTGGCCGATAATACCCCAATTTATCATCGTGAACTGCTGACAGAATTACCTAAATATGCAACAGATGCTTCAAAATGGACAGAGGAAAGTTTACCCGCTTGTACAAATGAGGGAATTGATTCTAAAACTTGGAACGAGATTTTATTACAACTTCTAGATACACCAACGATCGCATCAAAACGTTGGGTTTATCGACAGTACGATCATCAGGTGCAGAATAATACAGTTATATTACCCGGTGGAGCAGATGCAGCCGTGATTCGGGTTCGTCCCATTGATGCTGATCCAAGTACATCTACCATTGGTGTTGCGGCTACAACCGATTGTAATGGGCGATATGTTTATTTAGATCCCTATGAAGGGGCTAAAGCTGCCGTTGCCGAAGCCTCTCGTAATCTTAGCTGTGTGGGTGCTGAACCGTTAGCCGTTACCGATAATCTCAATTTTGGCAGTCCAGAAAACCCTGTTGGTTACTGGCAACTGGCTTCAGCGTGTCGGGGTATTGCTGATGCGTGTCGAGAAATGTCTACTCCTGTGACGGGTGGTAATGTTTCTCTCTACAATGAAACCGTAGATTCACAAGGCAACCCACAGCCCATTTATCCGACTCCTGTAATTGGAATGGTCGGACTCATCCCTGATATTACTAAAGTATGCGGTCAAGCTTGGCAAAATGAAGGGGATTTAATTTATTTACTCGGTTCTTCAGTGGTTCCGACTTTGGGCGGTTCGGAATATCTTAATACGATTCATCGTACAGTAGCAGGAAAACCCCCTGTAGTTGATTTTATTTTGGAACGATTGGTACAAAAAGCGTGTCGTGATGGCATTCGTCAAGGATGGGTCAAATCGGCTCATGATTGTGCAGATGGCGGAATTGCAGTAACTTTAGCAGAGTGTTGTATCAGTAGCGGTTTGGGTGCAACTGTCGCTTTATCGGGAAGTCGCTTCGATACCGTACTTTTTGGTGAATCTGCCAGTCGGATTATTGTCTCAATCAATCCAAAACTACAGTCAGAATGGGAAAATTATCTAACTGAAACTTTAGGACAAGCTTGGCAACAAATAGGTCAGATAAAGTCAGATCCTTGTTTAAAAATGTCAGTATGGGATCAGACTGTGATTGATCTTAATATTCAACAAATGCAAGACAAGTGGGAAAATGCGATCGTCCGTCGTCTTGAACAGTAAATCCATTACTTTAGGCATTTTAAGGATCAATAACCCATTGTTCATTCGCTCAAAATACTATTAATTTCTAGACTTTAGAGTAACGTCCTTAACTTGCCTTAATTTTGGCGTTAAAATGCCCAGAAATCCTGGTGATTCCCGATGAGAAAGTAAATACTGTAATTATTGAAGGCAAACGCCCACAAATACAGTTAATCGTGGACACAAAGAAAAAAAATGGCTTTTATTTTTGGACAAACTGGAAACTTTAACGAAAATCTTACTGGAACTTCCGATCAAGACTTTATGTTTGGTGATGGTGGAAATGATACCATGTCTGGCGGTAGTGGTGCCGATCTCCTCAGTGGAGATTCTGGTAATGATTCTTTAGTTGGAGGATTTGGTCAAGATACTTTATCGGGTGGTGAAGGAAACGATATCCTTAACGGTATAGGCAGTATCTTAGATCTGACCAACAGTATTGATACTTTGATTGGTGGCTCTGGAGATGATATTTATCTAATCGATAATCTCTTTGGTATTGATGTTGTCGTTGAAGGAGCAAATGCTGGACTCGACACCGTTCGATTTAATGTACCCAGTGGCTTTGTTAACACATTTTACACCCTAACCGCTAACATCGAAAACCTTGAATTACTAGGTAATGCCCTCGGTGGTACAGGTAACGAACTCAATAACAGAATTACAGGAAATAACCTTGGTAGCACTCTTAAAGGTCTAGCAGGGAATGATACCCTGATTGGAGGTACTGGTGGTGATTTCCTTGATGGAGGTACTGGTATCGACAGTATGGTTGGTGGTTTAGGTAACGATAGTTATGTTGTTGATAACGTTGCAGATGTTGTTGTAGAAGGACTAATTGGGGGAACTGATTTCGTTTTATCTTCTGTTGACTTTACTTTGAGTCAGAACGTCGAAAATCTGCAATTGTTTGATCCTGTAACTCTTCTCAACATCAACGGAACAGGTAACACCCTCAACAACGACATACAAGGTAGCAATGGTAATAATGCTCTACGCGGTTTGGAGGGAAATGATACCATTGATGGTATTGGGGGTAACGATACCATCGATGGTGGTTCGGGAAATGATACTCTAATTGGTGGATTTGGCGGTAATGATAGCCTACTCGGTGGTATTGGTAATGACCTTCTCCAAGGGGATGATGGAGGAATTGGTAACGATACCCTTGATGGGGGTTCAGGTAACGACACGATGGAAGGAGGACTAGGTAACGATCTTTATGTCGTTGATTCGACTGGAGATGTTATTACAGAAACCTTAAATTTTTTAAGTATTGATACCGTAAAATCTTCTGTCACTTTTACCTTGGGAAACAACTTAGAAAATTTAGAGTTGTTAGGAACTACATCAATTAATGGTACAGGAAACACACTGAATAACCTAATAACAGGAAATAGTGCAGCTAATACCCTTGATGGTAGCAGTGGTGATGATACTCTAATTGGT
The DNA here is from genome assembly GCF_017312365.1 of Chroococcus sp. FPU101. Classification (GTDB taxonomy): domain Bacteria; phylum Cyanobacteriota; class Cyanobacteriia; order Cyanobacteriales; family Microcystaceae; genus Chroococcus. The sequence continues at coordinate 7,253 of NZ_BLJI01000043.1, read as the reverse complement.
GGTGCTGGTGATGACCTTCTAATTGGTGGTTTAAATAACGATCGCTTACGAGGTCAAGCAGGAAATGATATCCTTAATGGTGGTTCTGGTAATGATTCCTTTGTCTTTGCGGCAACCGTAGGAGTCTTTACGGCTGGTGATTTTGGGATTGATACGATCGAAACCTTCAGTAGAGGTTTTGATAAAATCGTTCTGTCTAAGAGTACTTTTGGTTTGTTGAGTAATGTTGGGAATGGTTTTAGTAATGCGTCTGATTTTGCGGTTGTTGCGAATGAGGATGCCGCCGATAATAGTACAGCCCGCATTGTCTTTAGTGCAGATACCAATAGCTTATTCTTTAACTCCAATGGTATCACTGATGGATTTGGTACAGGTGCAAAGTTTGCCTCGATTGGTGCGCCCGTTGATCTTATTCTTGCATCTACTGACTTTGTCATAGAAGCCTAGGAAAAAAGGATTTCAGAAAGGGTTACTTTTGTTCAGAGTAACTCTTTTTGAAACCACTCCACAGCATCTTTTAAAGCAGTATGAATCGATGATTGAGGTAAACCTAATTCTCTAACGGCTTTCGACGCATCATAAAACATCAACTGTGTAGACATTCTCACACCATCAAGGGGAACTGATGGAGATTTTCCTAAAGGCGTGAGAATTTTTTCATCGATCCAAGCGACACTTAAAGGAATCCATGAGGGAATTTGGGATGATGGGGCTGGAATGCTCGTAATTTGAGATAATTCGTCGAGAATCTGTTTTAAAGTCATATTTTGATGACCAAGGATGTAACGTTCTCCTGTTTTTCCCTTCTCTAAGGCTAAAAGATGTCCACAAGCCACATCACGAACATCAATTACATTTAATCCAGTATTGACATAAACAGGCATCTGACGGCGCAAAAAACGGACAATCAGATCACCTGTCGGGGTGGGTTTAAGATCATAGGGGCCAATGGGAGTACTGGGATTGACTATTACCACATCTTGTCCCATTTGTAAAGCTTTGCCAGCTTCTTGTTCTGCCCAATATTTAGACTTTTTATAATCCCCAATTAATTTTTCAACTGGACTCTGATAGAATTCATTAACCGATGAAGGGGGATCACAAACACCAATCGCCGCGACCGAACTGGTGTAAACTGTTCGTTTAATCCCTGCTTTTCGGGCAGCCGCTAAGATATTTCTCGTGCCTAAAACATTACAACGATATAAATTATCTCGATCTTTTTGCCACAGCGAATAGAGTGCCGCTACATGAAACAAAACTTGACAGCCTTGCATCTGTTCTGAAAGATTTGGATGATTCAAATCTCCTTGAACAATTTCAATCGGTAAACCGTGTAAATTGTCAAGAGGACTATTTGGGCGAACCAACGCCCGAACACTGTAACCTTGTTCTAGCAATAAACGAACCAGGTTAGCCCCGATAAATCCTGTTCCTCCAGTAATGAAAGCAAGCATAGTCATTTATAGTTCACAGGGTGTAACGAGACTTAATTGCAATACGATTTGATCGATCGCTTTAACCAAGGCTTTTCCCGATTGTTTCGGATTATTAGCAATAATACTAAAAACCAAAATTCCGTAATGGGGATGATGAATATAACCCGATAAAGCTCTAACCCCTGTGAGGGTTCCAGTTTTAGCATAAACCGTTCCTTGGGCGGGTGTTGCTCTCATGCGATTTTTTAGCGTTCCACTCAAACCTGCAATCGGTAAAGAAGCATGAAAGACTTCTCGTTTCGGAGAATAATACATCGCCCGTAAAATTTCTACAAATGCACGAGGGGTAGCGACATTATTACGAGATATTCCCGAACCATCTGCTTGACGAATCCAACTCGGATTAATCCCCATTTGGGCTAAAGCCGTTTTCGCCGCCGTGGGGCCTCCAATATAGCGCAACAGGGTATCCGCATAAGCATTATTACTTCTTTGATTGGTAATTGTCACCCAATTTCTAACTGAGGTAGAACGAATCGGGGCTTCTGGATCTAATCTTTGTAAAGCCGCCGCCGTTGTAATAATTTTCATGTTAGAAGCGGGAATTAGATATTTATCGGCATTATAGTTATAAATAACGGTACGATCTTCTAATTTTTCGACTAAAATACCCCATTTTCCAGTGTTTTTCTCAATAATACTGTTAATGGTCGGTCTAAGCAAAACTTCACAAACTCGATAGTTGCCCTGTTCTGGTGGCGGTACATAAATGTCAACTGATTCAGTTTCGTTTAAATAATCGCTATTTGTTGATAAATTAACGTCATTAGCAATAGCCGAATTTGACCATGCTAACGATGCGATCATCAGAATTGCCAAAGAATTTAAGCAAGGGAGGACACGTTGGGGCGCCTGTCGCGTCCCGATTGAGATGTCCGTGTTGATTTTTTTCATCATGTTTCCGTTCAGTCGGGTTTCCTCACTAAATCGATTTATTGTATCAGCTTATAGCTCAGTTGACAGCCATTTGCGTAACGCGGGCCAAGCTTGAGGCAAAGCTTGATATTGTTGATACGCAATATTGAGGCGTATTGTTACTTCGGTCGCATTTGGATGAGGGTTTCGATCCGGATGCCATAATAGCATTAGAGTTTTATAAGCTTTTTCGACCGATTCTCCTCTGCTTAAAAAAGAAACTCCTAAAATTTCCCACCAAGCAGAAGATTGCTCTAAGATAAGTGCTGGGAAAGAAGTTTTAGAAATTCTCGTGATTTCTTGCACAACATCCCATGACACACCATAACACCGTTGATAAACAGAGGCTAGTTTTTGGCGACCTATTTGTTGAATTGCTGCACTGTGCCACTGCTTAAATGCGTGACGCATGGCGAATTGAATTCGAAATTCTCGATCGGCAAACTTTCCCTGTTGGTAATGGTCTTCTTTTTGACGAAAGATGTTCCCTTGTTTGATATTTTTAGTATTCTCTAAAGAATGAAAAAAAGGATTTTTTTGTTCAGCAAGAGATTCTAAAATTTCTTTAGCATAGCCAGTTGGTTCGTTTAAGTTAAAAAGGGCGGTTAAAGCAGGACAAATTTGCTGAGATTCGGGTTTATCTTGCCATTCCCAATAATTTATTCCAGATTTAGCTAAATAATGCTGATAAAAGTCATGCCAAGTTTGCGGCACAACACAAGCAAAGGGTGTCATTAGAGGTATAGCGAGTTCGTAAGCTTGCCCTTTAAGAGAACTTGAGGGCGCGTCTTCAAGTAAGCAAGCTAGATGAAAGGAACGATAGACGGGTTTGCTTGGTGTTTTTTGCGGTGGATCAGACTCAGAGGCAGTAGAGGCATTTAACAAGGATAAACCACAGACGATTAAGCCTAAGAGAAAAAGATTAAAAATCAGTTGCTCTAGGTGCGAAAACAATTGCATTGTGATTCGGCAAACAATAAGACAGCAAACATATTGTCCTATGTTTTAGGAACGATTATTAATTTTTTTGAACAAAAAAACTACACTGTTTGAGAGAGTGTAGTCCGAAAAGTTATTATTAATTTTTATCTCCAGATGCGATTTCCGTCTTCATCGACTCTTGCTTGACGGATGACATCAGATATTTCATCTGCATCTTTTACGTGATGCAATGCTTTTTTCTCTCCATCTGGTTCATCAACAATGAAATAAGTTGGAACTTTAATGTGATCGCCTGTAATATCGGGAACATCGACTGCGATCTGTTTGGCTTTTTCTTCGATGGTTTGAGGTTCGTCGGAAATGCGATCACCAGGATTAGCCGTTAAGTTTCTTTCTTTAGGACTTACGACTTCTTCTCTGGAACTAGATTCATAACTCATCTCATGTTCTTCTTGATTTTTTGTTTCTCTTTGCATATCAATTCTCCTGTTTATTTAATCTTTGATGATATTTAGTTTCTAATGGTCACATCGACAATTAGTTTATTTGTTGCTACCAGAACCGCTATGAGAGGACTTACCGCCTTTACTAGCAATTTCACGCTGCTTCCCTTTATCCATTGAAGTAAAGCCCTGCTTACCTTTGCTAGATAACTCATTTTCATCTTCGTCCTCTTGCTCATCTATTTCCTGAACGGAACCTTTGCTAGCGATTTCTTTTTGTTTGTTTTTATCCATTGAAGCAAAGCCTTGCTTGGCTTTACTGGTGTTTGTCATGATTAAACTCCAAAATAAAAAAAAATATCAAATAAATTGCTGGATCGAGATTAAGTTTTAAGTTGGTTAGTTCTTTTAGTAACTGCTCTAGATCTCTTTTTTAAATTTAGAACACTTATTAATAATGAACCTCTCTCAAAATAATGAGTTTATGTTCAACCTGTAAGTAGATAAAAAATTTAACTTTAATATTAAATTTCATGCTAAAGTCAGATTCCTTTTCGAGTAGATAGGGGCTGAGGTGAAGAAAATTTGAGACATAAAAAATTGATGCCTACAAGATCGAGCTTGAAGAATAGCCAAAGCGATCATAGACATCAAATTTTTAAATAATCTTACTTGACCTTAGAATAAACCAAGGGTTAAAGATTTATCAATTGGGAAAGTTGCGCCAGCACCTAACCATAGTGTAACTAGAGTACCAATTAGGAAAACTGTAGTAGCAATAGGACGACGGAAAGGATTTTGGAATTTATTGACGTTTTCAATAAAAGGAACCAACATTAAACCTAAAGGTACACCCGCCATACCAGCGATACCTAAAAGTTTGTTGGGAAGAATCCGCAGAATTTGGAAAACTGGATAAAGATACCACTCTGGTAAAATCTCAAGAGGAGTAGCAAAAGGGTTAGCAGGTTCACCGACTAAAGCGGGGTCAAGAACAGCTAAACCAACGCATAAACCAATGGTTCCTAAAATAACAATGGGGAACACATAAAGCAGGTCGTTTGGCCAAGCGGGTTCACCATAGTAGTTGTGACCCATTCCTTTGGCTAGTTTGGCGCGTAGTGCGGGATCACTGAGATCCGGCTTTTTTAAAGTTGACATCTGATCAGTTTCTCCTTAGTTGCATTCAGGATCAGCAATTTTTTTCAGTTATCAGGGAACAGTTTCATGATTTCAAAGTTTATAATACTTTTCTCTATTTAACTGTTTACTGTTAACTAGATTTTAAAGAGGGCCAGAAATACCTTGTTTACGAATCATCAAGAAGTGCAATAGCATAAAGACTGCAATTGACCAAGGTAAGACAAAAGTATGTAGGCTATAAAAACGGGTTAAAGTTGCTTGTCCAACACTTTCACTACCACGCATCAGTTCTACAACTTGATCTCCGACAACGGGAATAGCAGCAGGTACACCAGATACGATTTTAACCGCCCAGTATCCAACTTGATCCCAAGGTAAGGAATATCCAGTTACACCGAAGGTAACAGTAATAACGGCTAGGACAACTCCAGTTACCCAAGTTAATTCACGAGGTTTTTTGAAACCACCAGTGAGGTACACTCGGAAAACGTGTAATATCATCATTAGAACCATCATACTGGCAGACCAGCGATGTACTGAACGAATTAGCCAACCGAAGTTAACTTCGTTCATGAGGTACTGAACCGAGGTGAAGGCTTCAGCTACAGTAGGTTTGTAATAAAATGTCATCGCAAACCCAGTGGCAAACTGAATGAGAAAGCAAACTAGGGTAATCCCACCAAAACAGTAGAAGATGTTGACGTGGGGTGGAACGTATTTACTAGAAATGTCCTCAGAAAGGGCTTCAATTTCTAAGCGATCGTTAAACCATTTATAGACTTTTGAGTCGGTAGCTTGTTTGGTAAACATTGAGTCTAGAGGTTGCTGTATATTTCGGTAGTTGAGCTATTTTTCGGCTAATCTACTAGGCTATCTGACTAGCGTGATCAGCGTCAAGTTGAAATTTGTTTAAAGTACGATGACGTTGTACCAAGAGAGCCGAGATAACTTTTGAGTGAGCTATCTTTAAAGACATCCTCTATAAAGAAATGTAACATAGCTTTAAGCTTTAAGGATAGGGTTACTCTAAAGATTAATATGAACGCTTCTTTAGGGGTCTAGCAATGGACGACTTAAATTGACCGTTCACAATAGAGGATTTAGCTTAAATCAATCCTTTAGCTATTTAACACATCTATCATTATTTTAACTTATTTTCACAATATTTTCATTAATTTAAACCTTATAGATGAACTGTTATACGAAAAAGATTTTTAATCATTGACAAAATCAGGAATTTACATTTTTAGATATTAAACATTTAATTAGCCATTCCCCTTTTCGAGCATCTGCATAACTACCAAATCTTGAGAAAGATGAATGAGTAGAATTTAGCTTGAAAAGGAGTTTTTGAAATGACATACAGTCCTATCAACAATTATTCCGCTACTTCGGGAATAGGATTTAATTCTCAAATGAGTGATGTATTGCTAGGCGCAATGGTAGCCTATTTTCCGTTTGAGGCTTTCACTTCAAGCAATTTGATTAACGATTTCAGCGATGTTTTTGTTAGTAAAAATTTGAATTCAGCCACTAATGCTTCAACTACATCTTCACTCGATCAGAAACTTTCGCTTTCCAATACTATTATTTCAGAAGTGCTAACCGACACCCAATTAGATGTTCTAGAAGTCCAAGATGCTCCTAACGATTATGGCGTTTTGTTTATTTTCGATCAACTTAATGTAGGTAATTTAGCAACGAACGCTACTGAAAGTTTGGGTAGTTTGTATGACGATCCAATTGAATACGGGAATCCACTCGAAGATGCTCAATACTGGCGACAACAGCAGGGTCAAAATTCCTGTGCGGTTGTTGCTCAAATCTGTGTTTATCGTCATTAACGGGTCAATATGTTTCCGAAGATGATGCCAGCAACTACGCTCAACAGTGGGGATGGTTTGACCCTCAAGGTGGTACCCCCTCACAATATACTGGTTACATTCTCAACGCTTTAAACATTCAGACATATCAACCATACGATACAACTCTTAATAGCATAGCCTATGCTCTGGCAATAGGTGACAAGCCAATTGTAGGGCTAGATTCTAATGAAATATGGAATCCTCAACGTGACTCGTACGGCAATCCTATAGAGCAAGCTAATGGAGGTCATGCTGTTTGGGTGACAGGAATTGACTGCGAATCGGATGGCTCAGTTAACATTATTCTTAATGACAGTGGAACCCCGAACGGACAGGCCTCAGTTATTGATTACTACGATTTTATGAATGCCTGGCAGGATTACGGCAATTTCGTAATAGTTGCCGATAATCCTTTTGTCTAAGTGGTGTTAAACTGTTGAGCGTCT
>NZ_BLJI01000042.1 GCF_017312365.1 Chroococcus sp. FPU101 | reverse complement strand
ATGGTTGAAGCTGGAGCCAATCAACTACCAGAACAGGATATTATTGAAGCGATCGACTTTGGTTATGAAGCAGTTCGAGATCTGATCACGGCCCAGCATGAGGCAATGCAAGAATTAGGACTTGAATTAATCAAAGCTGAAGAACCCGCGACCCATGAAGACTTACAAGCATTTATTAGTGAACGTGCCACAGAATCGATTAGAAAGATTCTTTCCCATTACGATTAAGTATTACCCCCCGATTGAAAGTAGCGTACTTGTCCAACACCAGCACCAAAAAAACTATTTGTACCGATGAAAGTAAAAGCCTGATTGCCAGACGCATTCAAGTTTGCATCTATTGGTGATAGGTCGATATCATTAGAACCTCTGATAAAATTTTGAATTAGGTCACGATTATTAACACCAGCATTGCTATCAGTAACTGCTAAATATCGAAAGATAGCCCTGTCAAAACTGTCAGCCAAGATATCTCTACCAGCACCACCAATGAGAGTATCATCTCCGTTGAGACCAGCAAGAGTGTCGTTTCCAGTCCCCCCATGAATTTCATCATCACCAGATACACCAGAGAGACTGTCATTGCCTCCATTGCCGAAGATAATATCGTCACCACTACCACCAGTACCTGTGTCATTCCCATTGTCTAGAACCATAATGTCATCATCATTAGTACCGCCTATGGAGTTATTGTCATTTAAGTTGCCATCAAAAATATCAATGAAAATTGGATTAGCCATAATTGGATTCCTTTTTTTAAGTTCATTTTTTTCAAGGTTAATAAAATTAAACTCAGTAACTAGACAGGACTATTGACTCGATGGAGGTGCTGTTTAATCGTTTCGGTTTCAGGTAATATCGATTGGTTTAGTCCTCTACTCAATAACTCAGGTGTCTATATTGACCATAAATTACCGCAGTAGAAAAATCTTGCACATTTTTGCGACTTATGCACAATCTTGCTATGAGTTGCGTAACGTTTTATGAATTAAGAAATGTTTTAGGAGTTACCCCAGTCAGGCGTTTGAAGTGGCGGTGAAAATGACTCTGATGGGTAAAACCACAGGCATTAGCCACTGCACCAATACTCATCCCCTCTTTTTGAAGCAATTGCTTGGCTCTCTCTACCCTTTGTTGAATTAAATACTGATGGGGGCTAAACCCGATTGTCTGCTTAAAAGCACGGCAGAAATGGTACTGGCTCATTTGGGTGAGTGCCGCCAGTTCTTTCAAACTCAACTCACGCTCTAAGTTATCGTTGATGTAGTCAATAACCAACCTTAGTTTATGTTGAGCGAAACCACCGTTATAATTTGGAGTTTGATACTTTTGAGTTGTGTAATTTCGCAAGAGGTGAACTGTAAGAGCGTTTGCCAAGGTATCACTATATAAACGACTACTGCTGCCCTGTGAGCATAGTTCTGTATACATTGCCAGTCCAAGCTGATGAATTAACTCATCTTGAAATCCAAATTTAGGAATTAATTCCACACAATCTTTACCTAATAGCTCCATTGCGCTCAGACGTAATAATTCTGGCTTCAAACTTAAAGAGATCATTTGAAGCGTGCTATCCCAACAGAAGAAATGATCACTATATAACGGACAAATCACAAGCGTACCTTGAAAAAAGATTGCTTTTTGGCATTTGCTTTCAATAAACTGATTTGCCAAAACTCTTGGCCCCACATTGATACTGATAACGTAATGAGCAAGAGAGAATTCGGGCGTGTTGCCTGGTGGAAGACAAAAAGCTTCTAGAATAATGTTGCTCCAATCAGTATTAAAGCTTGTCAGCGTAGGTGCTGACTCAAAGATATCTGGCAATCGAGAAGCGTGATTCAAATCAGATTTTAACGGTTTCTGGTTTGACATATGAGGTGTCTCCCATTGCTTAAACAAGTTTAGTAAGAAGTTAGCTCTAGTTTAATTACTTTTTCAGTAGACCTGCATAGTAAGAGTAATGATAAACTGGACAAAATAGTAATATTAATAAAAAGCCATGATCTACTCTGGCTGTGGCTTACCTAATACGGTTAAGTATGGACACAATCCAGTGCAGAAAACACTATCATTTGCTAAAAATCTCAGTAATCGTTTTTAAATCATGACTAGACAAGTCTGCCGATTATATTAGTAGATAAACAAGCTTTGAACGATATGAACATTAACGAAATCATCAAGCAACGTTATCTAATTCAAAAACAGCTTGGGTTACGAGATAGCCAACAAACTTTTCTGGCTTTTGATCAGCAGACACAAAAATTAGTCGTTATTAAGTTATTATTTTTTAATCAACATCTCAATTGGGAAACGTTTAAACTCTTTGAACGTGAGGCGAAAACACTCCAAGCTTTATCTCATCCTGCAATTCCGCAATATCTTGATTACTTTGAAATTGATGACAATAACGGAAAAGGATTTGCTTTAGTACAAAGTTATCTGGATGCACCTTCAATTGAAGCTCAGATTAATGAAGGTCGCACTTTTATAGAAGAAGAACTAAAACAACTAGCGATCGCTATTTTACATATCCTAGATTATTTACATACCCAACACCCGCCCATTATTCACCGCGATCTTAAACCGAGTAATATTTTATTGTCTAATCGATCGGGTCATCAAGTCGGTCAGGTTTATCTCGTTGATTTTGGTTCAGTACAAGCGGCAGCTAATCAAGGGAATACCCTTACGATTGTTGGAACCTATGGCTATATGCCTCCTGAACAGTTTGGGGGACGTGCGGTTCAAGCTTCTGATCTGTATAGTTTAGGAGCTACTTTAATTTACCTTGCATCAGGACAACATCCTGCTGATCTTCCACAAAAAGATTTACGTCTTGATTTTGAATCTTCTGTCAATCTTTCTCCTCAGTTCACTCGATGGTTACGAAAAATGATCCAACCGAGTCTAGAAAAACGGTTCTCGTCAGCGAAAGTGGCTATTAACGCGCTTTTAGAACCAGTAGCGATTGTCGAAACTCAATCTTTAAATCCAACTAAACCCTTTGATTCTAGGGTTCAGCTATCTAAAAAAGATGATGTTTTAGAAATTTTTCTTCCACCTCAAGGTTTTCATTTAGGACTAATAACGCTCATTCTCTTTGCTACCTTTTGGAATGGTTTTCTGATTTTTTGGTATTCCAGTGCTTTTACGACATGGACTTCAGGGGGCTGGTTTATGGCTATTTTTGCTACGGGTCATTTATGTGTAGGATTGTGGCTTATTCTAAGGATTTTCTTTACATTGTTTGGGCATACTCACTTACGCATTGATTCTGAGCAAATTTCACTAAAAAATCGACTATTTGGTATAGACTATCCTTTTTCTAAACCTAAATCCCGTCAAAGAATCAGTAAAATCGAACGGACTCAAATTTATTATCAAGAAGGCTCAGAAAACGGTTATGTAAAAGTGCATCCTGAGATTAAAATCTGGATGGGGACAAAATATTTATCTTTAGGAAATGATGATCAATTGTCCGAACCTGAGTTAGATTGGTTGACTTTTGAACTTAGTGATTGGCTCGATTTACCAATTAGTTAAATATTAGCCTTTGGTACCTGTAAACATCGCACTTTGGATAAAATAACGATTAAAAAAGACATAGATACTCAAAACGGGTAAGGTAAAAACCATCGAAGCAACCATGATGTAATTCCAATAGATATTGTATTGTCCCTTAAAAGCGTTCAGTCCCAGAGGCAAGGTAAACATCTCTGGATCGAATAAAATTACCAATGGTAATGAAAAATTATTCCAATTTCCCATAAAAACAAAAATCGCCTGTGCTGCTAATGCGGGTTTAGCCAGAGGTAGGACAATATACCAAAACGTCTCAAAGCGGTTTAGTCCATCGAGTTCGGCTGCTTCTTCTAGTTCTTTGGGGAAGTTTAAGAAAAACTGGCGCATCATAAAGATAAAAGTAGCATTGACGATACTGGGGACAATCATCCCCTGATAGGAATTCAGCCAACCTAAATTTTTGAGTATTAAAAAGGTCGGAAGTAACGTAACTTGACCAGGAACCGCTAATACTGCGAGAATCAGAACAAACCAGAATTGCTTACCCCGAAACTGAAGCCGCGCCAGTGCATATCCCGCCATCGAGTTCAACAATAAGTTACAAATCGTTACAACAACAGCAATCAGAACACTATTAAACAGCCATCGCAGGAATAGCGGTTCTTGTAAAAAAATAGATGAATAGTTTTGAAAAGTGAACTGATGGGGTAAAAAATTCATGCCATCACTGACAATTTCAGAAAGAGGCTTAAAAGAAGTAGACAACGCCCACAGAAACGGTATAAGCGTTATTACAGCATAAAGTGTCAGTGGAATGTATACTAAACATTGGAGCCACGAGAATTTAGATATTTTCCGTTTGCTAACCAATTTCGCCTCCAAACAATCGACGCTGAATTAAAGTAAGACTGATAATCACAAGTGCCAATAGAAAGGCGAGTGCTGCTGCATAGCCCATTTGTAAATCTTTAAAGACATACTGATAGATCAATAGAACTACTGTCAGCGTTGCATTATTCGGGCCGCCAGAACCTCCCGAAAAAATATAAGATTGATCAAACAGTTGAAAAGTACCGATAATTCCCATCGTCATGACAAAAAAAGTGACGGGTTTTAGTAAGGGGAGAGTAATATAAATGAACTGTTGCCAGTTGTTCGCGCCATCGATTTTTGCTGCTTCGTAGAGTGGCTGGGGTATATTTTGCAGTGCAGCCAAATAAATCACCATAAAAAAGGGCGCAGTTGACCAAATATTCATGATCATAATGCTTTTAAGGGCGACTGCTGGATCGTCAAGCCAGTTGTAAGTCGGTAGATGAAGTAAAGCTAGGAAATAGTTTAGTAGTCCATCTGTATTGTAAATCCACATGAAAATCAACGTCAGAACCGCAGAGGAGGTGATCGTCGGCAAAAAATAGATGAGCCGCCACCAATATTTCCCTTTAATGTCAGAATTTAGACTAACCGCTAACAATAACGCTAAAATAGTTTGGGATGGAACTACGATCGCAACATATTCGGCTGTATTTTTAAGCGCAATCCAAACGCGGTCATCTTTAATTAATCGTATAAAATTATTGAAGCCAACAAATTGATATTCAATATTCCCTAAAAGCTGGACTTTTTGGAAAGATAGAAAAGCCGCATATAAAATAGGCAATACAACAAAAGTTCCTAATACCAGCAAGCTAGGGAACATAAATAGGTAACCCGTTAGATCTTCGGTTAAATTCTTTTCAAGATTCCGTCTAGAGCGTTTTAGCCACATATGGAAAAAACATAACCGAAAACCTCTTACTGAACATCATCCACAAGATAGGTATATCGTCGCAAACTCTGTTCATAATCTTTAAGAAGACGTTGAGATTCTTCAATCGTCATGCGATTTTCTTGTAAAGCATTTTCTGTATGACGACGCAAAGTCTCTAATAAATCTTCTGCATCATATTGTACATAACTCAGAACTTCTGTTATCGTATCACCTTTAACGACGTACTGAATTTCATATCCTTTTGGTTTCATCTGAATATGAACAACATTAGTATCACCAAATAAATTATGAAGATTGCCCATAATTTCCTGATATGCACCGACAAGAAACATTCCAAGATAATAGGGTTTATGGTTTCCGAGTTTGTCGCAATCTTGCAATGAATGTAACTCAAGAACCGATTTTACATCGTTTCTCAGGTCAATAAATTGAGAGATTTTACCATCACTATCACAGGTTAGATCCGCTAAAATGCCCCGTTGGGTGGGTTTTTCGTCTAAACGATGAATCGGCATAATCGGAAAAAGTTGATCAATCGCCCAAGAATCGGGAACAGATTGGAAAACAGAAAGATTGATATAGTAAATAGAAGCCATGATCTTCTCTAAGTCTTCTAAATCATCTGGAACATAATCCTGCTGACGGGCAATTTGTAGGATTTTTTGACAACAAGCCCAGTACAATTGTTCTGCTCTGGCTCTTTCTTTTAAGCTAAAATAACCCAAATTAAAAGATGTAATCGCTTCTTCCTTAAACTGAGTCGCATCGTTATAAGCTTCTTGGTAATTTTGAACATCAATTGATGAATAAGTATCCCACAGATTGCGGATGATGAGAGGTTCTTTTTCTTGTAACGCTTCTGGAGGATTAACAGGAACTTCACCAGTACCGAGAACATCAAAGACGAGTACAGACTGATGAGATGCGATCGCTCTCCCACTTTCACTGACAATTACAGGGGGATGAATTTCGGCTTCTTCACAAGCTTCTTTGACCTCAGCGACGATATCATTAGCATAATTCTGCATATTGTAGTTTTTTGAGGCGTAATAGTTGGTTTTTGAGCCGTCATAGTCTACACCCAAACCACCACCAACATCAAGGTACTGCATATTTGCGCCCATTTTAGCCAGTTGGGTATAGATTTGACTCGCTTCTCGAATTGCATCTTTAATGACACCAATCGCTGAAATTTGCGAACCGATGTGATAGTGCAGGAGTTGTAGAGAATTTAACATCCCTTCTTTTTCGAGTTCAGTAACGACAGTAATAATTTCAGGAACCGTTAAACCAAATTTAGCACGATCGCCTGTCGAGGTTCCCCAACGTCCAACCCCTTTAGTACTCAGTTTTGCCCGTACCCCTAAATTGGGTTCAATTCCCAACTGACGGCTAATTTTAATCGCTAGATAGAGTTCTTCGAGTTGTTCAATGACAATAAAAGGTTTATGACCGATTTTGGTCGCCAGTAACGCGGTTTCTATGTACTCCTTGTCTTTATAGCCGTTACAAATTAGCATGGGTTGTGATTTGTCATTTTTTTCATTTAAAGAGGGTTCTAGGGTCGCCAAAGCAATCATTAGCTCAGGTTTTGAACCTGCCTCCAGTCCAAATTGATAGGGTTTGCCGTATTTAACTAAAGCTTCAACGATGTGACGATGTTGGTTACATTTGATGGGAAAAACACCCCGATAGACATTGGGATAGTTGTAACGGGCGATTCCTCTAGCAAAACAGGCGTTTAAACGTTCGATGCGATCGGCTAAAATATCAGAAAAGCGGATCAATAAAGGTAATCCAATATTGCGTTTTTTCAGGGCTTCAACGAGTTCATATAAATCTAAAGCCCCACCGCGATCGCCTTGTGGAGAGACTGTAATATGTCCTGCTGCGTTGATTGAGAAATAGGGTTCACCCCAACCATATATCCGATAAAGATTCTCGCTATCTTCGATCGTCCAAGATGAAAAAACAGTATTTGTCGCTTCTTCGGGTGTCACTAGGTCTAATTTAGTCGTTTTGCTGTCTAGTTTCAACTTGGTTTTATTGTCTCCCCCCATTGTGTTTGTTGCCTCGATAGATATTCCGATCTTCTATGTTAAGGTAGATTGCTAGAGACTGCTAAGATTTGAACTTAATCCGTTTAGACTTTTATTGTGATTCATCTCTAAATTCTTTAAACAAAGCTTTTAGATCTCGCCGTCCATTAATCACACGTACAATATCGATTCCATCTTGACGCGGATAATAAAATACAATGTAGCCATTAATAACAAAGCCGCGCAAATCGGACGTAATCCAATCATATTCTTTTCCCATATTCGGAAAATCAGCGACTAACTTACATTTTTGTCGAATAACATCAAATAATTGACTAGCAGCTTTTACATTACTTTGTGAGATAAAGTCACAGATTTCATTGAGATCTTGGACTGCTAGTTCAGAAAAAACGTAGCTACCCATATTTATTGTTTTAGCTTGTCTTGCAACTGTTTAAAGACCATTTCACCCTCGATCACATTTCCTTTGCGAATTTGTTCTGTTCCTTCTGCAATCTTTTCTCTTAACTCAAGTAGTTGTTGTTTTTTTGAGTCGTGTTCTTCAAGAAGTTGAAATGCTAAAGCTAGTAACTCATCAACACTTTGGTACTTACCCTCTTGCAGCTTTTCGAGGATAAATTTTTCTTGGTCTGGTTTAAGTGCAATTTGCATCGATAGTTTTTATTAGGTTCATTAAATCAGCTTCGATCTTCTATATTAAGGTAAATTATTGCAGATTATCATAATCAAGTTGCTCGAGTTGGCGAGTTTTCAATACATTAGCTGTCGTTTCCAACCAAAGAAGGAAATCAGCATTATATAGTATTTTTGTATTGATTTGAGTCGTCATATCTAAAAACGGCTGACAGGAATTGGCAAAGACATCTACCTTATTCTCCTCCATTGCAGCAGTTGAAGTGTACTACGAGTAACATCTTTTTAAGATTCTGATTTGCATCGATGCTTATTTTGGACAACGCGGCAAAAAATTTAGGTTTCACTATCAATATGAGGCTTTTCTTGGGAAAACTAAGATGAGTAGAGTCGAGAGAAGTCGTAAATGATGTCAGAATATTGTGTAGAACCGAAGGCATCTTCTCAAAAAGCGGAGATTGATTGGCGTAGAGTTGGACAGTTGATGCTAAAACAGTCTTTACCGATCAATCCTTTTACCACTTTGCCCGAAGAATCAGAAACAGAATGGGAAGACTTAAATCTAACACTAGAATTAGTCGATCGCAACAAAAAAGAATTTTTATACCCACGAAAAAAACTCGAAATTACACAACGCTACACTCAAGAACAATTTTTTAGTGAAATTATCCAACAACAAAAAAGTAAAAGTAAAGGTCGTCGTTTAGCAATTATCGGATTATCGGGAACAGGAAAAACGATTTTTCTGCAAAATGTCGCCTCATGGATCTTAAAAAATACAGAAGATATTCCGATTTGGATTTCTCTATCAGATGTGGGTCAACTTTCTTTAAAAGAATATATCTTAGAAAAATGGTTACCACGTGCCAAGAAAACTCAACCCTATATTTTATTTGACTGGCAGAATAGTTTTGAAGCTTTACTTAACAGTCAGCGAGTCTGGTTATTACTAGATGGCGTTGATGAAATGGGCATTGATCAAGTTTTACAACAACAGCATTTATTGACAGAATCTCCGATTTTAAGCCCACTTTCAATGATTAATCAACAAATTAAAGGGTGGGGTGAGCAAGCAAAAATTATTTTAAGCAGCCGTAATTATGTTTGGGAAGCTGATAAAAATTTACTGTTTAATTTTGATATATTTTATACCTTAGCTCTGAATAACATTGATGAGATTAAACATTTTGTAAAAAAGTGTTTTGCTCATCTTTATTTCAACCCAAAGTCTTCTAGCTGGCAAGAAAAAACAATTCTTGAAGAACAACAAAGACAGGATTTACTTCAACAATTGTGTAACGCATTAGATCAATTTGGACAAGAACGCATTAAAGAATTGATTAATACTCCACTACGAATTGCATTATTATGTCGTCTCTGGTATCAACATAATCCACATTTTCCTCAAACCAGCACAGAACTCTATCAAGCATTAGTTACAGAGTTTTATCAATGGCAAGCTGAAAAAGTAACAACCACGCTTGAAATAAGAAATCAACTCAATCAGTTTTTAGGAAAATTAGCTTTAAAAGCAATGCAGACAAAAAGATATTCTGCAACACTAGAAAATCATTTAATCATTGAAGAATCAGAACAAAATCATCCATTATTTCAGTTAGCAGTTCAAATGGGTTGGTTAAAACTTTTAGGCATAGTCGCAAATCAGACCAATCAAAAAATATACACTTTTTTAGATAACAGCTTTCAAGATTATTTAGCCGCTTTAGCAATTAATAATTGGCAATTTTTCTGGAGTGAAGAATTAGTCAGTAATAGCCTTAGTTCAGATTATCCAGTTTTTAGCCAACTTTGGAAAAATACAATACTTTTTTGGCTAGGACGTGATGATATTTTAAAGGCAGAAAAAGAAGCCTTGATTAGAGAATTAATGAACTTTCAAGATAAATGTAGTTCAGAAAATTATTATGGAAAACGCGCTTATTTTTTAGCAGCAGCAGGACTAACAGAATTTGCCGAGAGTGAGCATAGCGAGAAAATTATTAATCGTTTGATTCAATGGTCATTTGATGCTTATAATTATTCTCAACCGATGAGACAAGAAGCGAAAAAAGCTCTAAGTTTAATTCGCCATCCTAAAGCAATATCTATATTAATTAATCTATTAACTTCAACTCATCAAACCGAAATACAAGAACAAGTTTTCCAATGCTTAGAAAAACTAGGAAAAGGAAATACCAGTGCCATTTTAGCTTTACAAGATCTCATCAAAATGCCGTCAACCTATTTACAATGGCAAGGCGCGGAAATCTTAGGAAAAATTGATCAAGGAAATCAACAAGCCATCGAAACCTTAACCAGTTTAATCGCTCTCAGTCCACAAGAAGAATTACGACAAACCGCCTTTAATAGTTTAGAAAAAATTGGTCAAGGAAACCCGAAAATTATCACAACAGTGATTAGACAAATTCAAGCAACAGATTCACCAGTTACCCAACGACGCGCTTTTGAATGTTTAGAAAAAATTGGTCAAGAAAATGCTACAGCGATCGCATCTTTAGTTCAATTAATCCGCACTACTCAAAATCTTAGCATCCGTAGACAAGCCGCCGAAAGTTTAGAAAAAATAGATCCAGGTAACCCGACAGCCCTTGCTGTTTTAATTCAACTCCTACAAGATCATTTTTCCGAAGAAATTCGTCAACAAGCGGTTTATAGTTTAGGCGAACTCAGTTCGGGTAATCCTGAATCCATTGAAGCTTTGATCCATCTGCTATCGAGTCATCAAACTATGTTAACTCAGTGGTTAGCCGTTAGTAGTCTGGGCAAAATTGGGATGGGTTCTCAAGCAGTCATTAACACCTTAGTCCGATTAGTTCAATCTAGTACACAAGTTCTTCTTAGAAAAGATGCGATCGAAAGCCTTAGCAAAATCGCCCCTAATCATCCAGTTGCGATTAATACATTAGTCGAACTCATGGAAAAAAGCGAAGATGAAGCCACCCGTCGAGAAGTCGCAGAAAGTTTAGGCAGAATCGATCTAGGTAACCCTGAAGCCATTAAAGCATTAGTTCACCTGATCCATAGTAGTCAAGATGAATTTACCAAACGACAAGCCGCCGTCAGCCTTAGTAAAATTGATTCAGGAAATTTAGAAGCTTTATGGTTATTAATTCAACAAGCCAAATCAACCCAAGATAAGGATATCAGAAGTTTAGCCGCCGAAAGCTTAGGGGAAATTGGACAATCAAACCCCGCAGCCATCGCCGCCTTAATTCGTCTCATTACACCATCACAAGACACCAATACATTAAAAAAAGCGGCTAAAAGTTTAGGACAAATTGCTTTAGGAAACAAAGAAGCGATCGCAGTTTTATTAAAACTATTAAAATTTAGTGAAGATCAGGCGACTCGTATTCAAGCCTCTGAAAGTTTAATTGCCATTTTATTAAACTCTCAACTAGCTGATTTAATTACGCATCTCAAACCTTTTCTGTATGATCCTAAATATCATACTGATTTAGCTTGTCAAAAAATCATCTGGCACTGTATCCAACAGATGACTTATCCAAAATTCTATCAAGCTTGGCATCAAAGTAGTTTATCTACAGCCCCTAAAAATATTCCTCTAGATATAGTAATTACACCTCCGACGACTCCGCCTAGCTTCTCACAACAACTCAGTCATTTAATCAAAGAAGATCCTTTACTCAGTCAAAAAATTCACCTCATCTGTATCAACAGTAATGACTTAATCGATACCAGTCATCCTTTAGTGGATATTTATGATCAAATGTTGCAGCAAAAATGTCCACCGTTTGAACATGGTATACCCGAAACGATGGCTAAATTAAGACTGTATTGGAATACACTTTGCCGTAGTCAAACCCATTTTGAATATCTTTGGGTTTTTTATGATGCTTCAACCAACCCATTAACCAAAGAATTTTGGCAAAGCTTAGATAAATTTCAAGGATTGATTTGTGGCGTTACAGAACACCCTCTAACGAATTTAAAACAGTTTTCGCCTAATGAGCCAGAAGTTTGTCAAAAAATCCTACAATGGATAAAGAGAATTGTTGGCACTCCCACGTCCTGATAGGCGATGGGATTCTTGGAAGCGAGATGATTTGCTCGTTATAAAGCAGTTAGTCTTTGTATTTTTAAGCATCGAATCTTTAGGGTGTGTGCTATGTAACAGATTGATGTAACCAAATTGTGAAAGTGTCAACATGAAAGAAAACCTTTCTAGGCGAGATATGATGGATTCCATTCGTTTTTTGATGTGTTCTCCCGATCACTATGATGTAGATTATGTGATCAATCCTTGGATGGAAGGGAATGTACACAAGTCATCACAAGATAAAGCAGTGATTCAGTGGGAGCAACTTTATCACATTATTAAAGATAGAGCGATCGTAGATTTGGTCGAACCCCAAAAAGGTTGGCCTGACATGGTATTTACCGCTAATGCAGGTTTAGTTTTAGGCTCAACGGTTGTTTTAAGTCGCTTTTTCCACAAAGAACGCCAAGGTGAGGAACCCTATTTTAAAGAATGGTTTGAAGCAAATGGGTTCACCGTTTACGAACTCCCCAAAGACTTACCCTTTGAAGGTGCGGGAGATGCGTTATTTGATCGTGAAGGTCGTTGTTTGTGGGCGGGGTATGGTTTTCGGACAGAACTTGACTCACATCCCTATATTGCTAAATGGTTAGATACAGAAGTTTTATCCTTGCGTTTAGTCGATGAACGGTTCTATCACTTAGATACTTGTTTTTGTCCCCTGACGGATGGCTATTTACTCTACTATCCACCCGCTTTTGATGCCTATTCCAATCATCTAATCGAAAGACGGGTACCCGCAGAGAAACGTATTATTGTCGAAGAAGCAGACGCGGCTAATTTTGCTTGTAATGCAGTCAATATTAATCGCATCATCATTATGAATAAAGTGAGTGATGATCTCAAAAAACGCATCGCTGATGTTGGTTTTGAGGTCGTCGAAACCCCCCTAGCTGAGTTTCTCAAGGCAGGTGGTGCGGCTAAATGTCTAACCTTACGGGTGACTGAACCGCGTCAAGATGATGTTCATGCAAATGATCCGATCGAAAGTCGTATTATCCAGCTAGAAGGTCATCTACTTGATGCAGGTATTATGAATAAAGCATTGGATACCGTTATTAATGGTAGCGGTAGTTTCAAAGTTTTAAACTTTAATTTAGGTGTTGAGCGTCAAAGTACCTCGGTTGCTGAAGTTCGTGTTTCTGCACCTTCTCATGATGTCATGGAAGAAATCATGATCCAGTTGATTGATTTAGGTGCTGTGGCTAGACCCCAAGAATTATGTGATGTTAATACAGTAGTCGTAACACAAGATGGTGTCGCTCCCGATGATTTTTATGTAAGTACGATTTATCCGACAGAAGTACGGATTAATTGTGAATGGATTCAAGTTCAGAATCAACGGATGGATGGGGCGATCGTTGTTGAAGAAACTCCACAAGGTTTTACAGCACGTTGTACCTTATTGCGTGATCTCAAAGTTGGCGATCGCGTGATGATTGGTGTTGAAGGGATTCGTACCATTCGTCAAGCAGAATCTAGAGAACAACGCAACAGTAGCCAAGAATTTACCTTTATGGGTGCGGGTGTCTCCAGCGAAAGACGAGTCGAATTAGTGGTAGAACAAATCGCCTGGGAAATGCGTAAAATCCGCGATCAAGGCGGTAAAGTTGTCGTCGTTGCGGGGCCTGTAGTCATTCATACTGGAGGCGGTCAACATCTTGCTAAACTGATACGTGATGGCTATGTTGATGCTTTACTGGGGGGAAATGCGATCGCGGTTCACGATATCGAACAGTCGATGATGGGAACTTCTTTAGGGGTTGATCTGCAAAGAGGTGTACCTGTTCGCGGCGGACATCGGCATCACCTGAAAGTCATTAACGCAATTCGTCGCTGTGGAAGTATTGCTAAAGCCGTTGAACAAGGTATCTTGACAAAGGGCGTATTTTATGAATGTGTGAAAAACCAGATTCCTTTCTGTTTAGCGGGTTCAATTCGAGATGATGGCCCATTACCCGATACGGAAATGGATCTGATCAAAGCACAAAGTGAATATGCTCGTCTGATACAAGGAGCCGATCTGATTCTGATGCTATCTTCGATGTTACATTCGATCGGTGTTGGTAATATGACACCTGCGGGTGTGAAGATGGTTTGTGTGGATATTAATCCCGCCGTCGTGACTAAATTAAGTGATCGCGGTTCTGTTGAATCAGTCGGTGTCGTTACAGATGTCGGCTTATTCCTTAGTTTAATGGTACAACAACTCGATAAACTCACCCGCCCGTATATTAGTAATCTGTAATTAGTCATCAGTCATCAGTAAAAAAACAAAATACTGATGGCTGGTAACTGATAATTGTCTCAAACTTTGACATTTTGTCGTAGAAAAATGTGCTTATTATTACATAAATGAAAGTTTAAGAAATAATGAAAAAGACTCTAAAATAATTGAGATAATGTTAGTTTTTTGAATATAAGAAGATCTTGAAAAATTAGCTAAGATAGTAAAAATACATCTTAGCGTTAATTGTCAGATGACCTCTAAAAAGACAATAGGAATTGATTAAGGAGATATTGTATGATTTCTTGGAAAAAATTGATCGCAGGTTTACTCGCCTTCGTCAGCACGTTTATTTTTACTTTTAATTACGCTGCACCCGTTAAAGCGGCTTCTTTAACTGATGCCTCAGAAATTGTACAAAAATATAGCACTCAATTAACAGAAATTAAAGCAGGTTATGATGAACTGGCACCTCTGTTTAAAGAAGGTGCTTGGGATCAAGTCGATAAAACCCTACCAGGACTAAACAAAAGTTTTCGTTCTTTAGTCAGTAGTCTAGCGAAAAAAGCCCCACCTGAGCTACAAGAAAGTTTAGGCCCAATTGCCGCCGATGTTACATCCTATTTCGATGAACTCGAAACGGCTAAAGGCGAATATAAAACCGCAAAATCATCCTACAAAAAAGCTGAATCATCCTATCAAAAAGAAGTTGAATCTGGCTTAGATAAAATAGATGATAGTTTAGATGCTTTATTAAAATTCTTGCCCAAAGCTCCTAAAACCCCCAAAGCTTAATCACCAATTGACTTATAAAAGTAAAGCTAGAATAATAGAAGGATGAAGAATAAAAATTCTTTATCCTTTTTGATTTAATTAAAAAGATGTTTAAATCTCGAAAAATACCAGTAATTTTAATATTGATTTTGCTAATTGGAACCGCTTTAGCCACTAGCCAATATTTTGAATTTGGGATGATGGGTTTAACTGGATTTGTCTTAGCTTATCTCGGCAAGGGAATAAGAAAAGTTAAACCGCGCACCCCTAACTGACCCTAACTAAAAAAAATGCTTGACAGTTGTTGACAAAAATAGGGATAATAGTCGTTTGTGTGTGCAGTTTAGCTTAACTCAATAGACTCTTGGCTAACGTCATTGTAATAGGTGCCCAGTGGGGCGATGAAGGAAAAGGAAAAATTACAGACCTGTTGAGTCGATCAGCCGACGTAGTAGTGCGTCCTCAAGGCGGTGTCAATGCAGGACATACCCTTGTAGTTCAAGGACAAACATTCAAGCTACACCTAATCCCGTCTGGGATTCTCTACCCTGATACTGAGTGTATCATTGGTTCTGGTACGGTGATCGATCCGTCTGTTCTGTTGCGGGAAATAGAGCAACTCAAAGCTCTTAATATTTCAGTAGATAATCTTTTTATCTCACAAATAGCCCATATAACAATGCCTTATCATCGTTTGATGGATAAGGCATCCGAAGAACGACGCGGTAAACATAAAATTGGTACCACAGGTCGCGGTATCGGGCCAACCTATGCCGACAAGTCTGAACGGACAGGTATTCGTGTGATCGATCTCATGAATGCTGATGATTTACGAGAAAAACTAACTTGGACAATAACTTATAAAAATGTCATTTTAGAGAAACTCTATAATATCTCTCCTTTAGAGCCAGAAGAAGTGATCGCTGAATATCTGGACTATGCGGAAAAATTACGACCTCATGTTATTGATAGCTCTCTAAAAATATACGAAGCCATTTCTAAAAAGAAAAATATTCTTTTTGAAGGGGCCCAGGGGACATTATTAGATCTAGATCACGGGACTTACCCCTATGTGACTTCCTCAAATCCCGTCGCGGGCGGTGCTTGCGTGGGTTCAGGAATTGGGCCGACCGTAATTGACCGAGTAATTGGTGTGGCAAAAGCCTATACCACTCGTGTCGGTGAGGGGCCTTTTCCGACTGAACTGCATGAAGAAGTCGGGGCGATTTTGTGCGATCGCGGTGCCGAATTTGGTACCACCACAGGTCGTCAGCGTCGTTGTGGTTGGTTTGATGCAGTGATTGGTCGTTATGCGGTACGGATCAACGGTTTAGACTGTTTAGCCATCACCAAGCTAGACGTACTCGATACCCTATCGGAAATTAAAGTCTGTGTCGCTTATGAACTTGATGGCAAAATTTGTCATCATTTACCCAATAGCGCAAATCAATTCGCTCGATGTAAACCCATCTATCGTACTCTTCCTGGATGGCAACAAGATACAGGTGATTGTCGTAATTTAGAAGACTTGCCCAGACAAGCCCTAGATTATCTCAAGTTTTTGGCCGAATTAATGGAAGTACCGATCGCTATCATCTCATTAGGTGCAAGTCGGGATCAAACAATTATCGTTGAAGATCCGATTCATGGGCCAAAACGAGCCTTGTTAGATGAAAATGGTACCCCCAGAGAAATTTTGAGTTATGAATTACTTGATTCATAATTCACTTATTCAATAATCGTTTATCGAGGTAAACTCAGATGTCAGTTAATGTAGAATGTCAAAAAAGACCCGAAGGAGCTAAACCTAGAGCCTTACGTCGTGAAGGGCTGATCCCTGCTACCTTATATGGACACAACGGTAGCGAATCGATTCAGCTAATGATCAAAGAAAAAGATGCAAAAATGTTACTTAGAGACGCATCACCCAATAAAACGATCGTTAATCTAGCGATTCCTGATTTATCTTGGACTGGAACCACTTTAATTAGAGAAGTGCAAAGCCATCCTTGGAAAAGAACTCTTAATCATCTCAGTTTCTTTTCGGTTCCTGCACAGAATACAGAAAATTAGAAATAACGTTATTTTGATTTTTTAAACCAGAGATATTGTTCTCTGGTTTTTTGGTTTAATACAGAAAGATTATTTAAGCAACGGAATCCGATTATGAGTAAAAAGTATCACGTTTATGGGGTTGGTAATGCGCTAGTCGATATGGAGTTTGCAGTCACTCCAGAACTTTTACAAGAATTGAGTATCGATAAAGGGGTGATGACTCTCGTTGATGAATTTCGTCAAGCGGAAATTGTCGCTAAATTAACTAAGCTTCACTGTAAACGGTGTAGTGGAGGATCTGCTGCTAATACAATGGTGGCGATTTGTCAACTAGGTGGGAAAGGTTTTTATTCCTGTAAAGTGGCTAATGATGAAACTGGCACATTTTATTTAGAAGATTTAATTAACTGCGGTTTAGATACTAATTTACGAAATACAGATCGCGCAAGTGGCACAACAGGAAAATGTTTAGTCATGGTGACACCCGATGCCGATCGCACAATGAATACTTTTTTAGGGATTACGGGAACACTATCAGCGAGTGAACTGGTTCCTGATGTCCTAGTAGACTCAGAATATCTTTATCTAGAAGGTTATTTAGTAACATCACCTACTGGAAAAAATGCTGCCATTAAAGCGAAAGAAATTGCCAAAGAAGCAGGGATTAAAACCTCACTTTCCTTGTCCGATCCCAATATGGCTAGCTTTTTTAAAGATGGACTTTTAGAGATGATTGGGGATGGATTAGATCTCATTTTTGCCAATGAAACCGAAGCGATGAAACTAGCAAATAGCCATGAACTAGATGAGGCGATCGCATATCTTAAAACCTTAGCTAAAAAATTTGCCATTACTCGCGGTGCCAATGGTTCAATTATTTTTGATGGAGAAAACTTACTAGAAATTGCGCCCGTTCCCGTTCAAGCAGTTGATACAGTTGGTGCAGGCGATATGTATGCAGGTGCCTTCCTCTATGGAATCACTCACGGTATGAGTTACACCCAAGCAGGAAATCTCGCCTCTTTAGCCGCATCTCGAATCGTGAGTCGTTTTGGCGCACGTTTAGCAACCGAAGAAATGCAAGAAATTCGTCAAGCAATTAGCTAATTAAAGAGCCTCCCCGACTATAATCTTAGCGGGGTTGATTTCTTTTTTAAGATTAATATTCAATCTCGGATTTCATGCGTTTTAAAGTCCAATCCATCTGATCGAACATTTGCTGAGGAGTCATCCCAAATTGTCCGAGTTGGGTTTTGAGTTGTTCAACCGTCATGCGTGCCATAAAATCTTCTGAAAGCTCAAATCGCTTCATAAAGACTCGATAGCGTTCCATCAACTCTTCCATCTTCTCAATAAACATTTTTTTCCCTTCACGGTCAAATTTACCGTATTCGCTCCCTAGTTGTGTCAGGGATTGATAATCTTCAAACAGTTGTCTAGCTTCTTGTTGGACGACTTCTGAGTCAAAGAATCCCATAGCTTTTAAGTTGATTTTTGTTAATAAAGGTAGACTGGTCTTATTTTTATATTTTAGAGGAGTTGGAAGTTAAGTTAAGATGCGGTTTTCCGTAAACGAAGAGTTTAACCCTTAGTGATCGGTTAACAGGATATAGTATTAATAAAGAAATGTTACTAGGAATTGAGTGAATGCGAGTTGCGATCGTCGGTGCTGGATTAGCTGGCATGGTAACAGCTATGGATTTAGTTGATAGTGGCTGTGAAGTCGAAATCTTTGAATCACGTCCGTTTGTCGGTGGCAAAGTGGGAAGCTGGGTAGACGCAGACGGAAATCATGTGGAGATGGGGTTACACGTCTTCTTTGGTTGCTACTACAACTTGTTTGAAATCATGAAAAAAGTAGGCGCGTTTGATTCTCTCTTACTAAAAGAACATACCCACACGTTTATCAATCAAGGCGGGAAAGTTGGTGAACTTGATTTCCGCTTCTTGACAGGTGCGCCGTTTCATGGTTTAAAAGCTTTTTTCACGACTTCCCAACTCTCAGCAGTCGATAAACTGGCGAATTCTCTGGCTTTGGGAACTAGCCCAATTGTGCGAGGTTTGGTAGATTTTAAAGGAGCCATGAACAGTATTCGAGAACTAGATCGAATTAGTTTTGCCGATTGGTTTCGGAGTCATGGGGGAAATGATGGAAGTTTAAAGAAAATGTGGAACCCTATTGCTTACGCGCTTGGTTTTATCGATACGGAAAACATTTCGGCGCGTTGTATGTTAACTATCTTCCAGTTTTTTGCCGCTAAAACCGAAGCTTCGGTGTTACGGATGTTGGAAGGTTCACCCGATGAATATTTACACAAACCTATTGTTAATTATTTAGAATCGAGAGGCGCGAAAATCTACACCAGACGGCGTGTTAGAGAAATTCAATACACGGAAGGCGAAAAAATACAAGTAACAGGTATTGTCGTCGCAAATGGTGAAAGTGAAGAAACCATTACTGCTGATGCCTATGTTTGTGCTTGTGATGTACCTGGAATACAGCGTTTAATTCCAGACGGATGGCGTAAGTATTCGGAGTTTAATAATATCTTTAAACTTGATGCGGTTCCTGTGGCAACTGTACAATTACGCTTTGATGGATGGGTGACAGAATTACAAAACCCTTTAAGAAGCAAACAGCTAGAGAAAGCAGTCGGGATTGATAATTTACTCTATACTCATCAGGCTGATTTTTCCTGTTTTGCTGATATGGCTTTAACCAGTCCCAGTGATTATTATAAAGAAGGACTTGGCTCATTATTACAGTTGGTTTTAACTCCCGGTGATCCTTTTATTAAAGCGAAAAATGAGGATATCGCCCAACACGTTTTAAAACAAGTGCATGAATTGTTCCCCTCATCGCGTGAACTGAATATGACTTGGTATAGTGTGGTTAAATTAGCCCAATCTCTGTATCGTGAAGCCCCTGGAATGGATGTTTATCGCCCTAATCAGGTTACACCAATTCCTAACTTTTTCCTAGCAGGCAGCTATACACAACAAGATTATATCGATAGTATGGAAGGAGCAACTTTATCAGGACTTCAAGCGGCTAAGGCAATTTTAGGACAAGCTGAAACTTTAAAAACTCGGCTTCATTCTGTCGTTTAAGGCTAATACGGGTAGGTAATACTGCCCGAATTGACCATCAATAGTAAGCATTATTTTTACAAATAGATTTATGACAAGTTGGTTAGAACACACCGTACAAGCTGAAGTCGATGCCCCTATTGATTTTGTTTGGGGTTTATGGTCAGATTTAGAACAGATGCCTCGCTGGATGAAATGGATCGATTCAGTTAAAGTGATGGATGATGATCCTGATTTATCCCGTTGGAAGTTAGCCAGTGGTGCTTTGGAATTTACCTGGTTATCGAAAACGGTTAAAGTTGTTCCTTTACAGATTCTTCAATGGGAATCAGTTGACGGTTTACCGAATCGAGGTGCAGTGAGGTTTTACGATCGTCATGGTAGTAGTATCGTTAAACTAACGGTAGCTTATGGGGTTCCAGATTGGTTGGCGAGATTGATGGATAATGGTTTTGTTGGTCGTGTTGTAGAAACGACTTTACAAGCTGATATGAATCGATTTACTGAGTATGCAGCTAAAGCTAAAGATGATAGCAAAGTTTAAATGAAATTAATCAGGGTTTGGCGACCAAACCCCTACATATCTTTTCTCTTTTTGGATTATAGACGGGCAGCAAAGGCAATAATTAAACCAAAAACGGTTAAAACGCCAATTCCCCAAACAACGTTAGCTGGTTTGTTCGTATTCGCTTGAGCAGCTTCTGGTGTCTTCTGAGTAGAGTCTGCTGTATTCATTTATTGAGTCTCCTACATTAAAAAATTTTTATATTAAAACGATACTATAAAAGGATGCAAGGCTCTACCATTCCCCAGAATTAATTGATTTAATCTGTAAGTTATATTCAATGACTCAAAGCAATCTGACTATATGTATAGTTATGTTGCAGATAGACTTACAATATCGTGACAGCAATCAGTAGGAAGACAATGATAAAATGTCACATGATTATAGGTATTGTACAGTTGCTGATTTTATTGTGAGGGGAGTTGAGAAATAACGATACGATCGCGTCCTTCATGTTTGGCTTGACGTAAAGCTTGGTCAGCAAGTTCGATCAGATTTTCGGGTACACTGAAGGATGTGGGAATACAAGTTGCAATTCCTAAACTAATCGTTACATAATCGCTAACATCAGAAGAGGTATGAACTAATTGAAGTTGTTTGATGTTTTGTTGAATATGACGAGCAACCGTCAATGCTCCTTCTGTATCTGTTTTGGCTAAAATTAAGGCAAATTCTTCACCACCATAACGACACGCTAAATCAGTTTCTCGTTGACTTGCTTGTTGTATAGCCTGTGCAATTTTTTTTAAACAATCATCTCCTGCTAAATGACCATAACTATTGTTATACTCACTGAAAAAATCAACATCAATCATAATGATGGTTAATAGTTCTTTAGTAGTAGACAGGTTACGCCATAATTTTTGTAAAACTTGATCAAATTGACGACGATTGGCTATTCCTGTTAAACCATCTTGTAGGGCTTGTTTTTCTACGATTTGATATAATTCAGATTGTTGAATTGCGATCGCTAAATGTGCGGCTAATTGTTTAAGAAATTCAATTTCCCAAAATTGCCAGTGTCGTAATTTTTCAGTATCTTGAATGATCAGTTGTCCCCAAAGCACTGGAACACTATTCGGTAAGGAACGCCAAATAGGAACGGCTAAAATCGCCTTAAAGACAGGTTGCTTAAGTTCTTCTATTTCATTAGTATTAGTCAGCGTAAAAGAATCATCATCAGCAAAAGCGGGATTAGGAATAAAAGCATTAATCTGAGCTATAATAGTAGCTGTTTCTTGTTTTTTATTCAAATCAATTGATTCTGCGACAATTCTACTAGGTTCTGAATTTTTATAACAGTAAATGCTCACTCGCGCTGAATTGAAAAATTGACGGACTTCTTCGACTGTAATATCTAAAATAGTTCTGAGTTCAAAAGAGTAAAAAATTCTTTGAATGATTCGTCTTAGTAGACGTTCTCTAGCAATTTGCTGTTGGAGTTCGTCTTTAATTCGTTGACGCTCAATTGCATGATTAATTGTGCGTATTAATAATTCTCCATCTAGCTGACTTTTAAGCAGATAATCTTGCGCTCCTTGTCGAACTGCTTCTAAAGCCAGTCTTTTGTCATTAAGATTCGTTAAAACAACAATTGGTATTTTAGGATCTAGCTGTTTAATCTGAGCAATAGAGTCTAGTGTCTTATTATCAGATAAAATGATATCGAGTAGGACAATATCATAAGAATTTTGTTTGAGGTCTTCTAGAGCTTGATTGATCTGACCAAAACAAGATAAAATGGTGTGTCCATCACTTCTGTTATCATATCTTGAATTGCCTTGGCTGCGTCTTCCCAAAACTCAAAAAAATTCTCTTCAACTAAAAAAACTTGAAGTAATAGGATTTGAAGCTTTGTTTCAATAGGACACACTTTAAACGCACCCTATATTTAATTTACTAAATGAGTAAGTTATTTCTATTGTATTTTGTTATTTATAATTTAGTCAACTCTTGTAAATAGATAAAACACGAGATTAAAAAAAGAATTATAATTGACTCTCAATTTTTTTTTGATACTCTATTCCAAGGCACTTAATCATTTAAAAGCTTGCAGAAAGACCATTAATACTTCAGAGCAATTTAAACTAAAACAACTTTCGGTTTTAAGATCAAGTTATCAGAGTCACTAATAATTATTCCCATCCCTAAAAAGCTTCCTTCTTCTGTTAAAACTTTGACCGATGGATGAGGGTGCGGCTCAAGAGAAATCGCTACTGCTTGTCCTCGACACCAACGTTGAGCGTCATCAGAGGGTAAATAAATGGTTTCTAAATGAGTCAGTGCGCTTAATGGAGAAATTAAAGTAAAATTATTACGTGTGCGTAGTATTTCTAATTGTTCTAAGGTAATGCTATCGGCTAAATGTAGACCACAGCTTTCGGTACGAATTAACTGAGCTAAAGTTCCACCGACACCTAAAGCTTTTCCGAGATCACGAGCGATCGCACGAATATAGGTACCCGAACCACAGGCGATCGCTAAATCAATTTCGGGAAATTCTCCCTGTGTCCAGTTCAAAACTTTAATATCATCTATTTCAACAATTCGACTCGGAACCTCTATAATTTCGCCTTTTCTCGCTAATTCATACAGTCGTTTTCCGTCTCGCTGAATAGCACTATAGATCGGTGGAATTTGCTCAATTTTGCCGATGAATTGTTCTAAATGGGGTTGGATAACTTCGAGGGTTAAATGTTCACCCGAATGAGTTTGAATAATTTCCCCTTCTAGATCATCAGTTGTGGTTGTGACTCCAAAACGGATTTTTGCTTGATAGGCTTTGCGATCGCTCATATAAGATAAGAGTCGAGTCGCTTTACCGACAGCAATGGGTAAAACACCCGTCGCTGCGGGATCTAAAGTCCCCCCGTGACCAACTTGTTTAAGTTTAAGGATTTTCCGAACTTTGGCTACACAGTCGTGAGATGTCCAAGTAGCAGGTTTATTAAGATTAATCAGACCAAACATTATAAATATAAACTCATGACTTCTGTAATCGGTAAACGAGATTGTACAGCTAAAGATAAAGAAGATCGATGACCTCGGTTAAAATGATCGGCTGCGGCACAAGCGATCATGGCTGCATTATCGGTACAGAGTTTAAGCGGGGGAAAATGTACCTCAAGATCGTGCATGGCTGTGGCTGCGGTGAGATGTTGCCTTAGCGCACTATTCGCCGCAACCCCTCCACCAACGGCGATCGTTTTCACTCCATAGTCTAAAGCACAAGCGATCGTCCGTTTGGTCAAAGATTTAGCAACAGTCGTCTGAAAACTGGCGGCAAGGTCGCTGATCGGTAGTGGTTGTTTTGTTTCGCTCTGAAGCTTCTGTACTTGCCTGAGAACAGCCGTTTTTAAGCCACTGAAGCTAGAATCATAGGGGTGATAACCTCCTTCTGGAAGAGAAACTTTACCTTCGGGAAAAGGAAAGGCTTCAGTATTTCCCATTTGAGCAATGCGATCGATGGCAGGCCCCCCGGGATAACTTAGACTTAGTAATCTAGCTACCTTATCAAAAGCTTCCCCTGCTGCATCATCACGGGTTGATCCTAACATTTCGTAGCTACCACAATCTTTGACATAAATTAGGCTAGTGTGTCCCCCTGACACTAAAAGACACACGAAAGGCGGTTTTAGCTGTGGCTCATTAAGATATGAAGCATAGATATGTCCTTCGAGGTGATGCACTCCTAAAAAGGGTTTGTCATGAAAAATGGCTAGGGTTTTGGCGGCAGTTACACCCACCATCAGAGAACCGACTAACCCCGGTGCGACGGTTGCAGCGATCGCGTCTATTTGTGGCCATTGTATTTTAGCGTCTTCGATTGCTTGTTCAAGACAGATATTAATCATCTCTAAATGCTGACGTGAAGCGATTTCTGGTACAACTCCCCCATAAGCACGATGTACATCAATTTGAGAAGCGACAATACTACTATAAACTTCACAATCCTTAACAATTGCTACGGCAGTTTCATCACAGCTAGTTTCGATCGCTAAAATAGTGGCCATTTTTGAAGAGTCGAAAATAAGACATTATTTCCATTGTCGATGAACAAAAAGATTATCGCCACAAAACACCGCTAATTTGTTGACGATAAATAGCGATTTTTTCCATATATAATAACCATTGTAGAATTGTTTCCGTGAGTAACTTTTTTATCCAGTAGCCTATTAGATTTTTTTAAGACAAACGAAAATGAGATTAGCTAACGAGGGCTAAATTGTTCAAAGCTAGACCTTGTGGGGAGATTGGCTGACGTGTGGCTAAATTAAAGCCATATCCTGCTGCTAGGATATGAAGTTTGGCATCAAACAAGGCTAGTTGTTCATCTTGTAGTGCTTGCGCTGCGTTATTATGTGTTGATTGGGATTCATCAACAACCGTGATGGTTCCTTCTCCAATCACTAAACACTCAGTCCCTCTGACGATTAGTGCAGTATTTTCGTCAATGCCAAAACCTAAAGATGCAGGTTGACTGATTAAAGCAGATAGCAAACGTCCTAAACGTCCTCGTTGGGCAAAGTGTTGATCGATAATCACACCAGGAAGAAAGCCCATGCCTTCGCCCAAATCAACTAGGTCTAGACGTGGCGCGCTTTCAGAGTCACCCCCAACAATCATAATTTCTGGCATCATGGCGGCCCCTGCACTTGTTCCACCAACGACAACCCCTTGTTCATGGCGATCGCGGATAGCTTCATCAAGTTTTGTGCCTTTAATCCGTTCAATAATCTTAGATTGATCGCCACCCGAAAAGAAGATCCCTGTCGCTTGTTGAATAGACTCTACTCCATTGGGAAGATCAGCATTGTCCCGTACACGTGTATCAACAATTTTAATATCCGCTACCCCTAAACGTTCAAAGACTTTTGTATAGGTTCTGCCAACTTCTTCGGGTTCACAAGTTGCGGCGGTTAAGACAACAATTCTGGCATCGGTTCCTCCTGCTAATCGAGCGAATTCACGCAAAATTTGCATCTTTCCATCTTTTTCTTCAGCACCACCGATAATCATTAACGGGCCTTTTGCCTCAATGTTAGTCATTGCTTTGATTTCTCCTTAAATTTAAAAAAGATTTGCTAACACAAATTCTTATTAATTACTGTAGTCAAAGACTCTTTCTCAGGCATCTATTCTATGGAGGATATTTGGGCTAAAACTTGTAATTTTGTGAAAAGTAACAGAGGAAGGCGATTAACCTTAGTGGATGTGTGATCCTTTTTCGCTATACTCCTTTTATGTCCGCAATCGATATCATATATGCCAGATTTTATTCCAGAGTGGCCGAGTTTACTGCAACAACTTTTAGATCAACAATCCTTGTCTTTTGAACAAGCTTCGTTATTGATGCAAGGATGGCTCACTGATGAGATTCCACCCGTCTTGTCTGGAGCGATTTTAGCAGCAATTCAAGCCAAAGGAGTATCCGCAGATGAACTCGCGGGGATGGCACAGGTTTTACAGATGCAATCATTACATCAAAACCAGATCGCACATTCTTACCCAGTGATTGATACTTGTGGAACGGGTGGGGATGGCGCATCGACGTTTAATATTTCTACAGCCGTGGCATTTGTCGCTGCCGCAGCAGGGGTTAAAGTCGCTAAACATGGCAATCGTTCGGCCTCAAGTAAAGTGGGTTCGGCTGATGTTTTAGAATATTTGAAAGTACATTTGACTGCACCGACTGAACAGGTAGAAGCTGCTTTAGAAGAAGTCGGAATTACTTTTCTGTTTGCCCCTGGTTGGCATCCCGCGCTCAAAAGTGTGGCCCCACTGCGCAAAACGTTAAAAGTACGAACGGTGTTTAATCTTCTTGGGCCTTTGGTTAATCCTCTACGCCCGACTGGACAAGTGATTGGGGTTTATCATAGCCAATTTTTAACGACGATCGCTCAAGCTTTAGATCGACTTGGAACACCTAAAGCGATCGTTTTACATGGACGCGAAAAGTTAGATGAGGCGGGTTTGGGAGACTGGACAGATTTAGCGATTCTTAATCAAAAAGAGGTACGTCAAGAAAGTATCAATCCTGAAGAACTAGGATTAACTAAAGCTCCCATTACTGCTTTAAAAGGGGGAGATGTCGAAGAAAATGCCGCAATTCTTAAAAATGTTTTGAGAGGGTTCGGAACATCGGCTCAACAAAATGCAGTGGCTTTAAATGCCGCTTTAGCTTTACAAGTTGGCGAAGTTGTGGTGATGGGAGATTACAAAAAAGGAATTACTCTGGCTCAAGATATTCTCAATTCGGGTGCCGCTTGGACAAAATTAGAACAGTTAGTTCAATTTCTCAATTAATAAGACAAAGGCAAAACAAGAGGGTTAAATTCCCATTTTGCCTTTTTGTGAGTAATTAACTTGCCGCTTGTGCAGGACTTTGAGTAGAAGTTACTTTTGGGGTTGTTCGATGAGTCGTTACAGGAGCTTCAATTGGTGTAAATTCAATATGATTGAGTAGAGTTGTCACAAATGCAAATAATAAAAAAGGTAAAGTTAAGACTAAAACAATTCCGACTGTTGCTAGAGCATAAATTTGACGTGTCGTACTCCACAAAGCCAAAGTGGAAGCTAAAGTGATGAAAATGACAATTAACCAAATGATGATTTGACCGTAAATGTCGCCAAAGGTTAGAGTGCAAACCATACGGTACTTCTGAGTATCTTTATCCATGTGCTGATATCCCTAAAACTTAATTATCCTTATCATTAAAGCTTAATACTTTGTACAAATTCTGACGTAGATCTCAAGATTTTTCTCAGTAGTCTTTACGGAAGTTTACATTAGAGCAATTTTGTAAAGAAAACTGTTAATATTTCGTAATAAATTATCATTAATAGGCTCTCTAGTTTTTGACTTTTTTAAAGAATTATTTAAGATTTTCAGATATGAGCATTAATTTCATGTCCGATTGCTGAAGTCCATTAAAATGAGCTAAAAACATTAAAGTAAGACGGTTTGAACCGAGTTAACTTTTCACGATACTTTATGCTAATTCCTCAAGAAGCCGAGACTATTATTTTAAATCTTGTCCAACCGATCCAGGAGACAGAAACGATCGCACTTAAAAACGCCAATCATCGAATCTTAGCCCAAACGGTGGAGAGTGCATTAGATTTTCCGTATTGGGACAATTCAGCAATGGATGGCTATGCCGTTCAATATGAGGATGTCAAAAATTGTAGTCAAGATAATTCAATTATTTTAGAAATCATTGAAGATATTCCAGCAGGAAAAAAACCTCAGAAAGCGTTACAGTCTGGACAAGCATCTCGCATTTTTACTGGTGCGATGTTACCCGAAGGCGCAGATACTATTGTAATTCAAGAAAATACACAGCGAAAAGATGATCAAGTGGTAATTTTCTCACCACCTAAACAAGCGCAGGACTTTGTAAGACATCGAGGAACTTTCTATCAAGCGGGTGAAGCTTTATTACAGCCTGGAGTTAAAATTAAGGCACCTGAAATCGCCGTTTTAGCTACAGCACAATGCAATCAATTAACGGTTTATCGTCGTCCTAAAGTGGCTATCTTTTCAACAGGTGATGAATTAATTACGCCCGAGCAATCGTTACAAGCAGGACAAATTATCGATTCAAATCAATATGCTTTAATGGCATTAATTGAAAGTTGGGGTGGTATGCCAATTTCTTTAGGAATAGTCCCTGATCAACCTGAATTCTTAAAAGAAACCATGCAACAGGCAATTACGACATCTGATCTCGTTCTTTCTACAGGTGGCGTTTCTGTGGGAGATTATGATTATGTCGAAAAACTACTCGAAGAATTGGGCGGTATAATTTCAATTCGGAGTGTCGCAGTTAAACCAGGAAAACCCTTAACAGTGGCTAAATTTGCTAATAATTGTCTTTATTTTGGTATTCCAGGTAACCCCGTTTCTGCTTTAGTTAGTTGTTGGCGTTTTGTTCGACCTGCTTTTAAAAAATTATCGGGTTTAAGTCACAATTGGACACCCAATTTTATTAAAGTTGTTACGACTGAAACCTTGCGCTCGGATGGTAAACGAGAAACCTATTGTTGGGGACAATTAGAAATAGTGGATGGCGTTTATCAATTTCATTTAGCCAAAGGTAGCCAGAATTCTGCTAATTTAATTAACTTAGCTTTGACCAATGCTTTAGCAATAATTCCCATCGGTACCACTTTAATTAATGCAGGGGAAATAGTAGAAGTAATGCAGGTGAGTTAGAAAATAATTATTATTGATATTCTTATCACTTTATTTTTTGATGGGACAAACTGTAAAACTTAACTCATACTGATAAAAACAGACATTAAACTCGGCAAAAAAGTTCATATGCCCAAGAATTACAGGCACATTTCTCTAATAAGTCCAAGCAAAGGCAAGTAAGATAGGTGAAAATGGCGCAACTGTACCCGAAAGAACTAAACCTCGTGCCTCATGACTAGCTAAATTTCCACTCAACTCTATTGAGATAGTCTGTTCTTCCCAATTGGCTCCTAACTGGACACCAACCTCGTAAGGTAAAACATTAACATTTGCACCAGTATCTAATAAAGCCATCACTTCTACAGACTTATTTCTGTTGGTAAGCGTAATTGGTAAATATGGCATGATACTGGATCTAACAAAAGAATCAACTCGCTCTGTAAATCGAAAGTGTTGACCATCAAGCATTAGTCATTCCTTGTGCTTCAGCCAAAAGATCTGACAATGCTTGAACTGATGCTTGATAGCAATATTTTTGGAATCAGAACTGGTGTAGCCATAGGAACATTTATTCGCAAGCCCATACGAGAAAGCA
>NZ_BLJI01000041.1 GCF_017312365.1 Chroococcus sp. FPU101 | reverse complement strand
CTGTGGTGCAGTTTTCCAATTATTAGATTCTTTTGCCAATTGTGCCAATAAAGGTAATAAGAAACACTCGGTTTTTCCTGACCCTGTTCCAGTTGTTACAACAAGATCTTTTTTATTTTCTAATACTTCAGTTAAGCTTTGCCATTGATGCTCATATAAAGGAACATTTTGCGGAAAAACTTGCTGTCCTAATTGAGCTAAATCTAGGTATTCTGAAGATAATTTATTCGCTGCCTCTGAAATTGTTAAATTAGAAGATGGATAAATAGGAACTGGTTCAATTAAGGGAGGTTGACTAAGAACTCCTGGTTGTTGTAACAAAAGATCGCGTTCATCTGCTAAGGTTAGATACCGCAGAGGAAAAGCACTTTTAATATACAATTTATAAATGCGATTTAGCCGTTCATAAGCCCCAATAACATCATACATTAGATGATTTCCTCCTGACAGTTAACCATTAGCTTTTGAGTTAATTGATGAGCCAAATCTAAGCTAATGTTTTCATAAATTAGCCAGAGATTTTGTTCTTCTGTTTTGTGATACTTCGGTAGTAAACCAGAAGCTAATACTAAAGCTCTTTCATATAATTCTGGCCACATTTGACAATGAGGAATAGCTAATTGTAAACTTTCTGGATTATATCGAGCAATCAAATCATGCTGACTATAAGATAAAGCTAGAAATCGTAAACCATACCAATCACATTGTCGCCAAGTGTCGATGTCTTGCTCATAAAAAAGCGTTCGACGAGGAGCATTTTTGCTTTCTCTATCCCACATTTGATACATTCCTGTTTTTTCAGGTAAAGTACACTCAACAAAATCTCCATTCTGAAAATATTTCCAATCATAAAGACTTTTTACAATACCCTGTAAGGGTTTTAAGCTTAATTTCCATTGTTCCAAATTAGGTAGAATTTCAGCTAACTTTTGAGCAATATTATAAGAATTACTGATTGATACATTTATCTCATTTTTAATTTTATAAATTACTGTTTCGATATTTGTTAAATTTATTAATTTTAATCGAATACAATAAGGAACATTAGGTTGATTGATAGTGTCTATATCTGCTAAAATTTCTAATTTTCTGATTAATTTTTTATTCTGTTGTCCACAGAGAGTATATTCTGAAATATCCTCTAATGATTTAATTTTGACTAAAGCAGTAGGAGCAATCGACCATTTTTTACCATCGCTTGATGTTTCAAGATGCCCTAACAGTTTAAGTTTTCGTAGAACTCGCTTAGGTTCATCTAAACCTAAAATAAAACAAGTCTTTTTAAACAATTCCCAAGTTCCATAGCCAACAGAAGATAGCCAGTAGAGCAATTGTTGGTAATTTTGAGAATTGTTTTGATAATTTAGTTGATTATTAACGCTAAATATATCAAATGGATCATCGTCTTGGATAGTTTCAATTGGATTGTAAGGAATTGGATTATTACAATCAAAAACATCATGGGCAGCCCCTACCATTGATTTTATTTGTTCATAAGTAAAACTAGGACTTCTTGGAATGGGAAATTTGAAGCAAGGCAGTACCATTAAATAATTCTTGACATCTTCAGGTAAGGCTCCACTAATCGAGTTATCAACAGCAATAAAAAAG
This sequence comes from Chroococcus sp. FPU101, assembly GCF_017312365.1. Classification (GTDB taxonomy): domain Bacteria; phylum Cyanobacteriota; class Cyanobacteriia; order Cyanobacteriales; family Microcystaceae; genus Chroococcus. The sequence continues at coordinate 29,989 of NZ_BLJI01000041.1, read as the reverse complement.
TAGTAATTCCCGTATTTTTTGACTTTTTTCTCAATTCTTACTAAAGGAATAAAATTACTTAAATCATGCTCATTAACTTTTTTGGAAATCAACTCGATTAATTTATTCGGATCGCCCTTATGGGAAAATCCCTTGTACCATCGTTGATTATTAATTTTATGATTGTTTGGCATATTCATTTCTCAAAATTTTAAGCTTTAAAGTAATCTTTAATTAACTAAATCGTAATTTCTTGTGTTATTAAAATACTTCCGCATAGAGAAAAATTATCTGTAATAGGTACTAAGTTTTTGGATTTGTTTTGAATAAAGTTTAGATCGCTCCATGATAAAATCCTTAAGTATTTTTCAACTGCTTCTTGTCCAAAACTTGCTTGAAGTCTATAAGTGCCTCTTTCTAAGGTTTCTAACAAAATAGGCTGGTTAGTAGTCACATAATTTTCCTGGACAACTTGCTCGGTGTACAAGTTAATAACTTTTAAAGTTGCCTTTAAAGTAAATCCAAAAATCGTAATTTCAGGCAGATATCCTTCTATCCAACCATTTTCATTAGGGACTCGTAACCCTCCAGATAAACTAATAGATAATTTTTCTGTTGGTTGTAATGCATCTTTTAATTCTTGATGTTCAATAAATATCCCATCCCATGCTTGAGATATAACCATACATTGATGGAGTTCTATCCAATTAGCGTTGTCATGAACTGGTTGAGGTTCATCAGTCCAATTAATTAATCTTTCATCCTTTAAACGCTCTAAATCTTTATAGAGTTCTTGTTTACAGAGTAAAATAAATTGTGTGCCAAGGGTTGGTATTCCCCAAGATGCAAAACTACTTGAATCTGGATTCTCAGGATCACTAATGAGAATCCAAAAATCACGAGCAGGTAGAATTAGCTGTTCAACTGAATTATTGGGAATGATAGGATATTTGGCCCCCTTTTCTAAATGTTGTGCTGTTAATGGTTCTTCTAAGGGTAGATACCATCCGTCACGATCATGTCGTAATTGGTGATTTTGATTTTGGTATTCAAGTGTCAGATTCTCTAATGGTCTTCCTCTTTGCTGTTTGGGGTATAAAAAATATTCTACATTTCCCCAAAATGGCTCTTCAGTACGATATAGTCCTGCAAATAAATTTCGACTCCAAATCCGTCCCTTATGATGAATTTTATCTAGAGTAGGACATCCTTGCTCTAACCATTGTTGATGAATTTCATGAATCAATTCTGCCAGTGCTTCATGACGTTGTGGTTCAGATAGCACTAACTTCTTAAGATGAGAAGCCAGTCCATTGTGTTGCGCTTCTCGTTTAATCTGACTAAATAATGTTGATGAATCCCATGCTATTGTCCATCGCTTTTCTGCAAATAAATTAATTAGTCTATTTTGCTCGGCTTGTCGTAATAAACACTGAGAAATAGGATAATTAATAAATTTATTGGAATGTCCCTTTCCCTGACAGGCTGAATATTGAAAGCCTTGCCGAAGTAGCCAACTATTCCATTCCTGCCAAAGTGGTTCTTCTGCTTTACTGCCAAACTTCATTCCTTGAGGACGAGGCGAATTACAAGATTGACTAACACCTAATAATTGATTCAGTCGTTTAAAGTAATTAGAATCAGAGATTTCTTCTTCATTTGCCATATAATAAGCGGCTAAAACACATAATCCCAAGAATGCAATACATTGAGGAGTTTGCTTATTGTCTAATCCCTGTATTCTTTCAAGGTTAATTTTATCCCCACAGACAACTTTTTGTTGGACGGCTCGTTTAAAATCTTCAACTGCTGTCGTGTTCGTTGAACTAGAAAAACCGAGTCCAATCAGGGCAAGAGTGTCTTCATCAACACTGAGATAAACTTTGCTGCTTTTTGGTCGTCCTTGGCAAAAGTGACGTACTATGGCATAGTTCCATTCTGAGTAATTCGGCATTGCTCATCCCTTTCCTACATCTCAAGTTCTCTGCCTAAGTTGCGTTGCTTTGAATGATTATTTAAACACTCTATTTCTAGACTACCCAGATTTGTCAGTTACCTAACATCTCGTAGGTAAAATTTTCAACTTGAGTGTTTCAACTTTGAGTGTTTTTGATACTTCGCCTTTGTTTTACATGGCTCACCCAGGCAAATACATCGCAGAACTATCATTCGGCCTTGCGTGTAAGTACCGCTCCGTCGTCGCTACACTTGAATGCCCCAACGTCGCCTGTACCAGATGGAGGGGCGCACCCCGATCTAAACTATGAGAAGCATGGGCGTGTCGGAGCCAGTGAGGACTGACATTCCCCTCGATCCCCGCCCGTTTCGCCGCCGCCTTAACGATGCGATAAACCTGCGTCCGATCAAGATGCCCTCCCCCTTGGCGCGACGGAAATACGGGGTCTTGAGATTTACGATCGCCCCGCATCTGACAAAGTTCCTGCCAAACACCAAGAGGGAGCAATACCGTCCGCGTTTTCCCGCCCTTGCCGAAGACCGTTACCTGTCCCGACTGGTTACGGGGCTTTAAATCTCGCCACTTAAGCGCACAGAGTTCGCTGACCCGCAACCCCCCCGCGTACAGCAGCCGAAGGATCACCCGATCGCGCTCATCGGTCTCTAGGGTAATCATCGTCATCACTTCTAATTCGTTGAGAATGCGTTCATTGAGGGTATCTTTCACTTTTGGACTCTTGAGTGCCGTTCCAACATTTTCAGGTAACACCCCAATCTGATGGGCGAAACTGAGTAGGGATTTGATAGCCGCCATTGCCGTTCCTAAGCTCGATGGGGCGAGATCTTTAAAATTAGCCCGCCACAACTGAAGATCGGCTAACGTAACCAGATGCAGGGGCTTATTGATAAACTCTAGGAAGCGACGGGCATGACGGCGATAGGAATCGATCGTATGGGGGGAATGGCCGTCCAACCACATAAGAAGCAGCCGTTCATGGGCGTTATGGGGCGTTACCTCAGCCGTTGGGGAATCGGTTAGCTTGGCGATCATATCGAGCGCGTTAAGGGGCTGAACTTAGGATACAACATTACACAAACTAATGTTGCACTCATCCCCACCTCTTTTGCCGAATACTTCAAAAAAAGATTGACTTCCGAGGGGAATTTTCCCTAAGTATTACTCTGCGTTTCCATCTGTTCTTACGCTCGCCTCTAGGCCGATTTCTGTCTCTGCTGTAAGAACTCAGCAAAATCTCGAATTTCTACTAACTTTTCTTCGGGTAAGTTATCTAAAATTGTTTCCAAATATTCTCTAACACCCATCGTTTGTCGTGCTGGAACAGTCAAGACTAATTGATGAGGATAAACCAATTCCACTCCAATCGTTTCCATGAAAGCTTCCTCCTCGTCCTCGGACGCGGGAAGAAAATTCCCCTGTTCATCATATTTCACCCAGCCTCCAAATAACTCAACTAAATAAGCTTCACCATCTTTTAAAACTTCTACAATTGCTCCAGAAGTTCCAACGGTCGCTACTCCCCCATCTGTTAAGGAGATTTCTTCAGTTAACTTGACCCCATCAAATAGTTGAAATTGGCTCATTTTAATCCTCATTACGCGCTGGTATAGCAGTGACAAATCTAGCAACCTCTTCGTTAGATAGAACGATCCAAACGGTGCGAATCCAATGAGATACTCCAGACGGGCCTATTATCTCAATATAAGCCCGATAACGAGTTCCGTACTCGGTTGTATCTTGGAGTTGTAACATCTCTAAAGATACTTTAGCTAATATGGCTTCTCGAATGGCTTCTGGCTCTTCAAACCCCATTATCTCACGCCAGAATTTTCGCTTGTCACCTCCAAGACCGGGTTCAGTAGCTCGGTTGAGGAGATAGATAGCCTTGGCCAAAGGGAATTCAAACCGAGTGATTAACGTCATTAGCCCTCAACCAACCATAAATAATCATCAGGTGAGACTTGCCATAATAACTGTTTGACTGATTCAGAGAGCGATCGCCAAATCCACCTCCCTGCTTCTTTCTCTGAAGCAAAAACTTCCTTAATTAAGGCCATAATTTCCCCAAGTGCTTGACCCCCATCAGGTAGTAACAGTTCAATCCAAGCACAAACTTCTGCAATCGACTCTCGATGCTCATCGGGAATCTCTGGTGCTAATTCCGTATGAAATTTTCCTTTTGGGGAATCCAAAAAATCTATTGGCTGCAATGTGGAATGTTCTGTCACGGATGACAGTTCGGTTAGAGGTGACGGCTCAATAACTGTATCTGCTTGACTTTCAATCTCTGTCACTTCTGTCACGCCATTCAGAATTCCTGTATGGCTCTTTTGAGTAACACATTTAACTAATGGCTCACTTAAGGCTCGTCCCTCGCTGCCAACGGTCGAGGGACAAGCGTAGTTTATTATAGGTAGGTCACTGTGGGAATCTGAGTTTGAATGATTTATCTTCTGTGGTTCAACGGGAGTCTGAACAACGGAGGAATTCGCATTTGAAGCGACAACAGAAGCGACAAAGCGAATAGTCCGACCATTCTTTTCAATCGTTCCTTTCCCCATCTGCACTAACTGAGTCATTAAATCGATAGTATAAGCCGCCACCGACCGCCCGAGTTCTTTGGCACGATGAGCAATTGCTTTAACGGAACGATAAACATCTCTCGGCGTGACCCCATTGGGTTGAGTGATGGCACTATCCCAGATCTTGAGCAGGATGCTACTTATAGAATCAGATTCAGCTACTTTTTCTTGAACAACTTGGAAGACACTGCGGTAATAGCGACAAATTTCTAAGGCTTTTTCTAAAGTATCGCTTCCAAGAACCCAAAAGTTCCGATTCCGCTCATAGAAGCACTCAAGCAAGTGCAGGGCTAAAGCAATCCGAAGTAATTGGGTTGGTAATTTTCGCATCCAGGCCCGCACAGCAGGAGTGGGACAACTTTCTGCTTCTTTTCCCAGAAGTTCAACTAAATGGGTATAACGCAGATCTGCGTCACGAGACAGTTTAATTATCCCTCTGGGGCAATTTTCTAACCAATCGTAAAGGGGGGGTAACAAGTCACTTAAGATACAATACCCTTTAACCCGTTTGGCTGGCATGACTTTGGGCAGTGCAAACAGCATTCTTGCTTGCAAGCCCTGAACATCATCGGGATCTTTAAAGGCCTGGCGGAATGCTCCGGGTTGAATGCCTCCAGTGATGCTTAATCGAGTTTCAAAGACGGAGTAGGAATCATTTTCTGCATCCATCCGTTCGACGAATGAGCCTGTGCCGTCCCACATTTTTAAGAGACATTCTACGGCTTCATTATCTTGTTTAGAAAACTGCTTTAATGACTTAAACAGCCCGGCGATTTCATCTCTTGCCCACACAGAGCCATTGTCCTCCTGTTCGGCAAGTCGGCGCATCATCGCTTGAATGGTGGCCACTTCAAAGAGGTATTTCTTCTCACCTTTTGGTAGGTTCAGCTTTTCGTCATCTTTGAGTGAGGCTTTGGTTTGTTCCTTAGATTTCTTGATCTCGTCTCGAAAGCGTTCATACTCCCTGTACTGACGCTCTTTAATGGGGGCGAGAATGACATTTTCAGCACGAGTTTTCCCGGTGCCTGATTCAGCGACGATACAAGTCCAAGCGATGGCGGGAATCTGGTGAGATTCGGCATCAAGGTTGACCCTCTTGCCGACGAGGGACATGGTTGTGGGGAGCAAATACTGCCAGAGACTAACGGGGTCGATGTTCAGAATTAGAGCGTCGTGAAGGAGAGCATCGGCTAAGGTTTTTGGAAGAACTTGGTTGAAGTCGAGAGTCGCGTTCTGCCAATCGATGAGTTGATTAAGTCGTCTCTCGTCAGAGGGTTGGATTTCGTCTAATTCACACCTTATGGCTTTGACGAGTTCGGTGAAGGCATTTTTACTCATCGAGGAGCGTTCACAGATTGCATCAAGTTCGGCTCGTTCAGTGTAATCTCGATAACCAGCTTTTAAAAGTGTAGTGACAGAGGTGACAGTTTCACTAAGGCTTAGTGGATAAGGATTTGACCTGTCACTGTTATTGAAAGTGTCACCGGTGACAGTTGTTTTTTGTGAACCAGAGAGAGAATCTCCAGAGCTTGCAGGCGTTTTTAGATGATTAGGAGAACGAACGCTCGGGGTAAAGGGAAATTGCCAGCCATCAAGTTTAGCCATGTGAGCGAGTGTACCTAATGTGATGCCACCGTGATTCGAGAAGGATTTCCATTTTTTCTCACAAGCCCCGGGTTGATATTTACTGCTTTGCTGACTCCAAGAGTCCCATTCATTTAATAGGGAATCATCGACGCTATGAAGTGCCATTCCAACGTTGAGCCAGGAGTCATAGTCGTCAGCGCGGTTATTCGAGAGGGCATTAAGGTAGGAGAGAGCAAAGTCGATGTCTGTCCATTTTTGGTCACGCGGTACACTGCCTACCTGATGCTTTTGTTGTTGGAATAACGGTTCTGATTGAGTCACCCGTTCACTGCCCTCCTTCGGCAGTGCCTGCGGGTGACTGACGAACGCAGTCGTTGTATCAATTAACATTTGTTCAATGACCCAAGTGGGAGCGATCGCTAGATCAGTTTCATCGATGGCACAGCTTTCAATCCAATGATATTGCCCAGTAGTAGGGTGAACCGAAGGAGGTAAGACCGATTGTAGATTAGTCCATCGAAATTCGACTTGTTCGATTTTGCCATCGTCGCCTTTGATGCCTGTTTTGATTTTTTTAGTACGGATGGCATTTTTGAATTCTTCTTTAACTAAAAATAAATATTGGCAGCGACCAGGGCGACCTGAACTAAAGGCGACGGTTTTTGGCAGGGGTTGGCCGTCTGATAGTTCTTTGATTTTACTCTGTGCTGAGGCTCCATCAAGATCGAGTGCCATCAGGTAGTAAGTTTTTCCGTCGATGGTGATGGGACGGCCAGTAAGCAGTCCTACGCCCTGAAGTGGGATTTTTTTGTGTTTTCCTTGGATGGGTACGTCTACGCCACCATTTTGTATGGCTTCGATGAGTTGGGCGGCTGTAAACGGACGATTTTGCCAACCGTCGCCCAAGGGTTGTTTGTTGTCGTTTAGGGGGATTAGGGGTAAGTCTAGCCCTGAAGCTTGAATGCGTTGTAATCCTTGAATGAGTCGATGAGAGATTGGGGTGAGGTGTTTAACTTGGGTCATCGTCGCTTTGATAGATATAATACGACAATTTTTATAATGACAGACCATCGAAAGGCGTTTTTTGAGGCCGTTCAAACTATTCAAACTACTTAAACTATTCAGGAGATGTTTAACGTCTGAAATACTTACTGGGTAAGCGTTATAAATTTAAAACGTTTCCGAATAACCCCAAAACGTTTCCGAATAACCCCAAAACGTTTCCGAATAACCCCAAAACGTTTCCGAATAACCCCCAAGTGTTTAGGAGCTATGACTCTTACTCGATCTAAATTAGAGCGTTTTGTAAATTTTTGTGTCTGTTTAGCTGTTTAGCCGTTTCTAAACACTTATCTAAACACTGGGGAACGGCTGACTGAAACGAAAACTCCCGTTACTAGAACAGGAGTTTTGGAAATAGTTTGACAAAAAGTGAAGCTAGCTAGTCTTCAAGGCCCAGATAAGCTAAAATTTCAGCTTTCAAGCTCGGTTGAAGCTCATGGGGATAACGGTCATTTTCTATCTGGGAGAGGCGAGCCGGGGAAATGTTAAGCTGTTTAGCCATTGCTCTTAAGCTTTCCCCTGTCTTAAGCCGAGCTTCTCTGATTCGTTGACCGAAGGTTAGCTGCTCTGATGGCTCAACCTTTGATTTGGCGGATTTTTGCTTTTTATCTGATTTCGGTGATGTCTTTTGATCTTTCTCTCTAGGTGGTGATTTTTGAACTTCTTCTGTTTCTTGAGGGGTGTTTTGAGTTGGTGCTGCCTCTGGCTTACGTTTAGGTAGTAATTCGGGTTGATGTAAAGTTCCTTGAAGCTTTAGCCATGTTTCAAACCAGCCTTGAGGCTTTTTCATTTTACTGTCTGGCTCTACCCATTCAGGTACACCCGATTCGTATTCAAATCTGTATGGGTATTGAAAACTTCCCAGAATTTTCAAGGCTCGGTCAAAGCTACGTTTTAAGTTAGAAGCAGCAACTCTGTCTGTTTTAGCCTCTTCAATTTCCTTTTCATAACCAATACGCTTCAGTAACGTCTCAATCTGATAACGACCATTTTTGTGTTGTTGCAGGGCAAATAGAGCAAAATAAGCCAGTCTGAGTGCCATTTTTTCTCGGTAATGGTCTAGCTTTAACGCTTCACTGGTAATATAGCCGAACTCCCGTAGATATTCCTTCCCTGCAAATTTCTCAAACCACAAACCTGGTTGGAAAGTAATCTCGATGTCAATTAGGGTATCGTTGCCATAGAGATCCTTTTGAATCACTTCAGTAATGGCGAAAATGTCCCACAGATGAGAACGTTCGACGGTAAATAAGCCTTTACTACGAACTCGCCATTCCCGTACCCAAACCTCTAACCGTTTGAGCAAGTAGCTATGATGAGCAATCTGCCTTAGCTTTTCTTCTTTAGAAAGGTATCGGGTTAACTTGTCATCTTCATCTCGTTCGCTTTGGGGAATGTACTGCCTCTTTTTACTGTCTTCCCCAAAATCAGCTAAAAGTTTGGATGCTGATATTTTAATCTTTTGATTCCAAGCATCAGGTTGGCGAAAAGCGATCGCTGCTAGTGCATAATGTAGTTTAAGCGTTTGCTCTCCAAAATGCTGGGCGATTACCTCTTTTGCTTGATAGGTAATTTCAGCAAAGTCTTTCAGGTCAAACCGATCTCGAATTTGCAGTTCAACCCGACCTGCTGAGAAATCTTTGCCACCCGTTAAGCTGGTTTCGTCGGGTGTCCAAAAATCCATGCCTGTAACCCCTGCTGTGTAAACTGCATCGGTTATCGCACTACTAGGACATTCTTCGTAAAATTTGTCCTGACACAGTTGAGCTTCCGTAGATGACTTTTTTAGTCGTCGTTGGTACTCGATGCCCAAGTTATTACTCGTTGTTACTTGATCTTCTTGAGAGTTATTGGCATCATCTTGATGATCTACAATTTTAGCCCTTGGATGTGACATGATTTCTTGATTTTAAGGAGGGTTGGGAATGAATTGGACGGGAACAATCAAGTTTGTCTTGGGGGAGTAAAAGTCTATTTCAGCTATTATGCCTCAGTTTCTTAGCGAACGAGCTAACGACAAAGGCGAGTCCTGTAAGGGTTGTTACGACGAGTGCTATCTATAGTCCCTTTCATTGAGTGTATCTATGCCATCAGAGTCGCCTTCCCTTCTGTAAAAAATGGGGTTTTATCTACCTATCAGGTAAAAAGACTGTCATGCTCTTTTCTCGAAATTTTACTCCAAAATAGCGTCTCTTGATATCACACCTTATGTACTTTTACAAAGTCCAGTTAGCTAAAGGATAAATTTACTTGATCTAACCCCTTCAGTCTGGTCTAAATTTCACCAAGGGGTCGCCAATTCCCTTAAGATTAACGCGCGCAAGTTGACTCGGATTAAGGTTATAGCTTCTGCATAATGTCTTCTCAATGTTATAACATATTATAATAACAGTTGACCCTAACATAGACGTTGCTACTGCTATGACTTCCAAAAGTTACCCCATCAGTCCTGCAAAAATTGGCAATCAAGACGGTTTTCGACTCCCACGCGCCTTTTCTAAAGACTATCCCCATCTGGTTTCTGCCAGTGGTCAAATTGAAGTTTTAGATGAAAATACTCTCCTCGTTCGTTTAGAACCAGAGTCGAAAACAGAAGACGAGGAAACAGAAAACTTGATGATGAGCCTCTTTTTAGACACCCTAATGAAAGAAGTCATGAAAGAACCATCGTCTCTCGTTTCCTATACTGAAGAAATGAGTCGAGAAATCGATGAACTCCTCGCCGATGTTGGTTTAGACTAATGAAACCTCTCATCTGTAACGGATGGACAATTTTTTTCCATCCCCTGTTCGATGCTCAATGGATAGACTTAGTAGAAAGAGTTAAGCAATTAAAATCCAAACTAGAGCATCAGGATTTTGTTACTCACCCGGATGTCAAGTTGCTTAAAGCACTAGATACAGGCATTAAAGAGAAAATTCCCCAAGATCCTTTCGCCTCTTATTTTGTCCTCAATAAGCCCTTACAAAAATACGGTCGTCTCAAAAAAATGGGACTGCCAAACCGCTATCGCCTGTTTTTTAAAGCTTTCAAGGAGAAAAAGGTTATTATCATTCTTTGGCTGGGATTTCCTCGTAAAGAGGGAGACAAAAAAGACTGTTATGAGGTCTTTTCTAAGAAAGTTTTACAGGGGGAGTTTCCCGAATCCCTAGAAAGTCTTTTAACCCAAGAGTGGGCTGAAGACGATTTAACTGATGAATCGAAAGAATGATGAGTGAGAAATTATGAGTAGCCAAATTTTCAAGTTAGATTTTAAAAACGGCACACTGGTTATTCCCAGCGAGGCCATGGAATACCTGAATCAGTGCCAAGGAGAAATTGAAGTCACATTAACGATACAGTCCATCGATGCTAAAACGGCCCTTCCCTACTCTGAAAACGGTGAGCGAGACTATCAGAGGGCATGGAATCGTTGGTTAGCTGAAGTTGACCAGCTTGAATCATCTCCTTCTACATCAGAGCCAGATGAATACGGCAAGGCACTTATCGAGAAGCATAGTAAGCTAGGACTGTAGCTTTGACAGTAAGCTAGGAGTGGGTAGCTTTGCTGCTAGGAGTAAGGTACAGACAAGCCGAATTGATGCTTTTTCTTCTTCGCACAAGTGCAAAAACTCAATCAGATCTAAGTTGATGAACTAATGATGACAACCATTGAAATAATTCCCGAAGTCACCAGTGAGCGAACTATTTATCGAGCCATCAGTGGCCAGCAACAGGCAACAGGCTCTACACCTGGTCAAGCCCTAGACCAGATTGAACAAGTCTTGGCCACTCAAGAAGAAGCCCAAAGGAGTGAAACGATCGTTATCGTACAACGATTTCATCCTGATAACTTGTTTACAGCACAGCAACAAGCACGACTACAGGAATTGATGGGGCAATTTCATCAAGCCGTTGATACGGGCGAATCCCTGCCTAGTCAAACGCAGCAAGAATTAGAAAGTCTGGTTGAAGACGAGTTAGAAGCCACCATTGAGCGTGCTGCTAGAATTCTTCAAAAAACTCAACCGCCTCAACCGTAGTCTGATTGATTTTCTCGTAAGAGAAGTGAACCCAAACTACCCTTTAATCGCAACACCTGACAAAAATGAAAACGTTACCGATGACAAAAAAGGAATAGATAATGGCAAGTGAGTTAGGGGAAGGGTATGACAATTTCCTGCGGGAGTTGAAAGAACGCATCCGCACAGCCCAAGTGCGGGCTGCCCTTGCGGTTAATCGAGAGTTGGTTTTACTTTACTGGCAAATCGGGCGAGAAATCTTGACTAGACAACAGCAGCAGGGTTGGGGGACTAAAATCATTGCTCGCCTAGCGACTGACTTACGTTCTGCTTTTCCAGATCTGAAGGGGTTTTCCTCCCGCAATCTCAAATATATGCGGAAGTTTGCCGAGACTTATCCCGATGAACAAATAGTGCAGCAACTTGCTGCACAAATTCCTTGGTTTCATAATTGCGTTCTTTTAGATAAAGTAAAAGACTCAACCGAACGGGAGTGGTATCTCCACAAAACAATTGAACAGGGCTGGAGCCGCAATGTATTAGTCCATCAGATTGAAAGTCAACTGTACCATCGACAGGGCAAAGCTATCACGAATTTTGAGCAGACCCTTCCGCCCGTACAATCAGACCTAGCTCAACAAATTCTGAAAGACCCCTATAATTTTGATTTTCTTAGTCTAGCGGAAGAAGCACAAGAACGGGAGCTAGAAAAAGCACTATTAGAACATATCCGAGATTTTCTTTTGGAATTGGGAGTGGGATTTGCCTTTGTCGGCAGTCAATATCACTTGGAGGTAGGAGGAGAAGATTTCTATCTTGATTTGTTGTTCTATCACTTGCGCTTACGCTGTTTTGTGGTCATCGATTTGAAAGTCGGTGAGTTTAAGCCTGAGTTTTCGGGCAAGATGAATTTCTATGTTTCGGCGGTAGATGATTTGTTAAGACATCCCTTAGACCAGCCGAGTATCGGTCTGATTTTATGCAAAACCCAAAATCAAACGATCGTTGAATACGCACTGCGAGACTTGAATAAACCGATTGGCGTTTCGACGTATCAGCTACGACAAGCGTTACCAGAGCATTTACAGGGCAGTTTACCGACGATTGAACAGTTAGAAGCTGAGTTGGAAACCCTATCGTTAGAGATTAGTGAAGAGGAATAAATCTTGCTGCACTCATTCAAAAAACATGAGTAATGAAGAAGCCAGATTATATACTTGAAAACATAAGCGAGTCTGTTTTTTCGATGTAATTTTCTCGTCTAGTCCGACGCTTTGCTCAATGAACTCCCAACCCACCCGCGTCATCGCCCTATTTAACCAAGCTGGAGGAGTTGCCAAAACCACCCTCACGCAAAACTTGGGCTACCATTTGCATAAACGACAGCATCGTGTCCTTCTCATCGATCTAGACCCGCAGGCTTCTTTGACAAAATTTATGGGCTTAGTGCCAGCCCAGTTAGAGAAGACCGTTGCTGATGCCATCATTGAAGAAAAACCCCTGCCTATTGAGGAAAACATTCACGGCATGGATTTATCTCCTTCTAACCGTATCCTTTCCACGGCCGAAATGCAGCTAGTCAGTGCTGAAATGCGTGACCTGCGCCTTAAAGAAGCCCTTGAACCTATTATTGATGCTTACAATTTTATCCTTATTGACTGTCCTCCGAGCTTAGGGTTACTTTCCTATATTTCCCTCGTTGCTGCCACTCACGTCCTCGTCCCCATCGAAACCCATGTCAAAGCTTTTGAAGGAACCAATGAACTTTTACAAACGGTTACCAGAGTCAAGAATCGAGCCAACCGAAAATTACAAATCGCGGGTTTTGTTCCTACCCGTTATGACAAGCGAAACTCCGCCGACCTCCGCACCTTGGGAGCGATTTCTACGCAGCTAGAAAGTTTTGGAAAAATCTTCCCACCGATTCCCCGCGCTACCGCTTTCGTTGATGCCTCGGAAGAACGAAAACCGTTAGCGGTCTACGACCCTAATCATGCCGTCATCCCTCTCCTCGATTCTTTAGCCGCCGCCATGGAGCAACTATCATGAGTCCTCGGAAAACGGAAAAACCTTTTAACAGTCAGATTACAGCCCCTTGGATTGACCCAATTGCCTCAACTGAAAAAGCGGATGCTTCCTCGATTGCTCTTAAAAATATCCATCTTCCCCCACAACAGCCTCGTCGCTACTTTGACCCCCAGGCGATGAAAGAGATGGTAGCGTCTGTCCGCCAACACGGGATTCTTCAACCTCTGCTAGTACGTCCCCAAAAAAGTGGAGGATATGAATTAGTCGCTGGGGAACGACGCTATCGAGCGGCCACCGAAACGGGACTAACCGAAGTTCCTGTCGTCATCCGTGAGTTAAGTAATCAAGAAGCTCTCCAACTCGCTCTTATTGAAAATCTACAACGGGAAGACCTCAATCCCATCGAAGAAACAGAAGGGATCTTACAATTGCTCTCAGTGCGTCTGGACATCGCTGTTGATGAAGTCATCTCCCAACTCTATCGACTTAATAATGAAGTGACTGGATTGGTTAACCATAACGTTATGGTTAACTCTGAGGAAAAAACTAACCATAACGTTATGGTTAATTCTCAAGAGGCGACAGTGATTCAAGAAGTGTTTGATTCTTTAGGGCGGATGGGATGGGAATCTTTCGTCAAGAATCGTCTCCCCTTGCTCAAACTCCCCCCAGAGATTCTCGAAGCTTTGCGTTCGGGAAAAATTGCTTACACCAAAGCCCTAGCCTTGGCCAGAGTCAAAGACGAGCCAGTGCGGAACCAGTTACTCTCTGAAGCAATTGTCCAGAATCTATCTCTGGCTCAGATTAAAGAGCGCATTAAATCGCTTCAGACTAAATCATCGTCTGGAGAAAACGCCGACTCATTACCTCTGCGTCTCAAAACCGCCTATCAACAAATCAAAAAGTCAAAGGTATGGGAAAACCCAGACAAACGGACACAACTTGAACAGCTTTTAGCGCAACTGGAAGCCTTGACGGGAGATGAGAAAGCTACTGAGGAGAAAACTGTGTAAGGCGGTTTAAAGATTAATTGACACGTTCAAGAGAGAGTTATCCTCCGTCTAGGGAATTCTAGCTAGACTAGAGTAAAGTTCCTTGAGTGCAGCAAGATTAAGATGAACTTTCAAGACAATGATTTCGGTTCCGACCCTCCTCATTCTTCCTCGTTAAATAAAATCCTATCTTTATCAAAGAAGGAAAAGATTCGCTCCATTCTCGAAACGGGACTAGATTATCTTCGGTTAGAGGATTTAACCGAGGCTAAAGTCGAGGCGATTAAAGACAACGAACCACAAGTCTGGGAGAAGAACGTCAGTCTGATTGGCAATCAACTAATGATTGAACGGACATTATTTCAAACGCTTAAAGGAAAAATCATTTCTTCTCAACAGAAAAACAAGCCAGAAGACTTTCAAATTGCTGTTGCCTTTCCGAAAATTGTTCAAATTGAAAAAAGCCTTGAGAAATTTCGTCCTCTCTTTACGATCGATATTTCTTCCATTTTTTCGGGAAACTATCGAACGAAAGGATGGGATTTAACCCAATTTGAGTTTCATCCGATTTTCTCGAATTTGATAGAGTTATATGGACTCGACGAAGAAGCCAATTCAAATTCATTAGTAACCCGTCAAGGACTCTTCGCTTTTTTAGAAAATACTTTCAACCGAACAGCTTCCACGCTACAAGATTTGGTTCAGTTAATCGAGCTACCGTCTAAACCCCTGCGCTCAAGTCCTTCTCCTTATCTGTTACGATTTGGCTTGTCTTTTTACCGGCTCAACCTTAAAGAAGATTTTCGGGAACTGCTAGAGCAGCATAATTGGAGTTGGGCGGTTCCCAAGCATCCCGCCTACGAGTATTTGTTTGGAAAACCTCAATCGCCAGAAAAAGAGCAAATTTTCTTAGGAGCTTTTCCCATTAACCCGCCCGATGATTATCAAGCCTTAGCCCTAAAACACGCTTGTTCTCATTCTCTCACGGCGGTTATCGGCCCTCCAGGCAACGGGAAAACCGATACCGTGTCACACAAAATTGCCCAGCAAATTGTCAAGCGAGCGGTGAAAATAGCAACCGAGGAGGAAGATGAGAGCAATCTGACGTTAATCACCAGCACCAATAATCGAGCCGTTAACAACGTAGAATCGCTCTTAACTCAAAACAGAAAATTATCTAATTTCTTCTATCTCTTAGGAGGTTCTAAGGATTTAGTTGAGTCGCAAGTTCTCCCTAAATTAGAAACAGCCATTGACTGGCTCAATCAACAAACCTTCAATCATTCTGAGTGGCAGTCAACCAAAGAACAATTATTGGCGAAGTTGAGAGAATTCCAGTCCGATCAAGAACAGGATGAAATGGCCCGACGACAACGCCCTTTGGATGAGCAGCAGTTAGAGCAATACGCCCTGTCGATTCCGAATCTGAAATCCGCCATCGAACGTTTAGAGAATGAGTTAGACCAATCTTCATTTCCTTCTTTAGAGAACTATGAGCAGTTTCCCATCCAAGCGGTAGAGCGAATCAAAAGACAATTTGAGCAGACTTGGCATAAGCTTCCCCCTTCCGAGACAACGCCCCGTTCTTGGTTAGAGCGGCTCAAGAGTTGGTTTCTCTCCGTTTGGCGTTGGCTAAAGCAGCAAAATGACGGGGCAATTATCTCTCAATTGAACCGAAACATCTCTGAAGATGTTACTCTGACCAAAAACACTCCCTATCCTTTAGAACTGATTCTTAATCGCCATCACCTAGACTCTTTGCGGACTCAGCTTGCTCAAGATCTGAATCGAGCTTACGAATGGCAGGAACAACAGAGGAGCAAAAATCAAACCCGAAACCAGTTAAGAACATTACAACAACAACTGGCTAACCAGCAACGTCAACAGCAACAAATCCAACACCGACTCGCCACATATCCCAATCGAGACTTTTACAGTCGTTTCTACACCGACTATCACTCGCTTCAAGTTGAGTTATTCGAGTTATCCTGGCAATTTCAGCAACAGGAGGCGCGCCGCCGAAAAGAGCAAGTCATCGCTTCTCTGAAAATTTACGTTAACGCATTGAATAAAGATTGGAAAGCCAGGCGTGAGTTAAAGAGGGAATGGCGAAAGATTTATCGTCATGTCAGTCTCCTATTTCCCGTGTTTCTCAGTACCTTACACTCCCTGCGCCGTCTGTTCCCCGAACTGATGGAGGGCTGTATCGACCAGTTGCTCGTCGATGAAGCAGGTCAAATCCTTCCCCATCTGCCCATACCCGCTTTAGTACGGAGCAAAAGAGCTATGTTTTTAGGAGATCCTTTCCAACTAGAGCCAGTGGTTACTATCAGCGATGACGACAAAGATAGTTATTGGGCTAAAGCATTTCTCGGGCGGGGCTTGACGGATGCTGATTTTGACCGTTACGGCCCTACGGTTAGTACAGCTTACCATCGCGCCGCCGGAGCCAGTGGTCAAGATGAAGATTTAGGCAACGGGATCATGCTTAAGTATCATTATCGTTGCGTTCCAGAGATTGCTAACTTCTGTAATTCCCTCTGCTACGGCAACCAGATGATTATTAAAACGAATCCTAAGCCTTCTCGCTTAGGTGCAAATCTAATCGCTATTCATGTTGAAGGCCAAATCTCTGACCACGTAAACAAGCCTGAAATTGCTCAGGTTGAAGCTGTAATTGAGGAGTTGTTAGCGGCGGGTTACTGTCTCAATTCTCCTAATAATCACAACACCATTGGAGTCATCTCGCCTTATCGTCGTCAGGCTGATGCTTTAACTGACCGTTTACAATCCCGTTGGAAGAATTTTCCTCTTGATAGTCTCGGTACGGTTCATACTTTTCAAGGGGGTCAGAAATCTGCCATCATTATCTCGACTCGTCAATGTCAGGTCAAAGATAGTCTCTGGTTTATCAATCGCACTCCTAATTTACTAAATGTTGCCGTCAGCCGAGCTAGGGAGTTATTGATTTTGGTAGGCAATTTAGATCATCTAGGACAATCCCTTCATACCAAGCGGTTAGTTGATTATATCAAGCAATTTGGAGAGATTCGTTATTGAGCGTGATGTAGCTTTCTTAGTCACATTGTATGTGAGGAAACGACAATGACTGAGCCAGAATTATTTGATGTAATTGAGTTACTGGTAGACTTGCCAGCTTTTAATCTCCGAGTGGGGGAACGGGGAGCGATCGTGGAGGATTTCGGAGATGGTAAGTATGAAGTAGAGTTGACTAACCAAGATGGGGAAACTTTAGCTCTGTGTCCCCTAAAAGCTGAACAATTTATCGTAGTTTGGAAGGCAAAAAAAAAGCAGTGGCTATCTGTATCGGAGCAAGTAGCGGCGGTGATCGCCCATCTGTCTAATGAGCGTAAGCGAGAAGTTTTGGATTTTGCCCGTTTTCTGTATCAAAGATAATTTCTGAACGAAAACTCAAGATTCTCATCTAAAAGTGCCTTCCCGAACAATTCTGACCAGATATTGACACGATGTATCCTGTCTCCTCTTGAAATCAGCCAAGAGTGCAGCACACCAGATATTGAGAGCCACACACAACCGCAGGCTCTTAGTCATGGCGAGTCAAAGTCACAGCAGCAGAGAGGATTTCGTCTTCAGTTTCCAGTTGCTCCAATTTTTCAACCTGCATCTGTTCGATGACCTGTCGATGAGCAACTTTGTATTGGGCATGAAGTGGAGTTCGGGTGATCTCGCGCATGACCTCTTCTAAATCTGCCTCATTTCCCAGTGCTTCAATTTGCCACAGAGCGGCCCGTGCTTCAGTCGGTAAGCCAACAAATAACTTTAAAGCCATTCCTGCAATTTGAGCAGGTGGTCGATGTTCAAGTTTGGCAATGTACGCCACTCGGCAGGCGGTTTCTGAATCGGTATAAGCAGATATGGTTTTAAAAGCCATAGACCTCTTTGATAAAAACTATAGTTTTTAGAGAAAATGTTAGCAACAGAAGTTCAAGCTCAACGCTCTAGCTGACGGCTACGCTTGTTATCTGGCACCCTCTGCTGTTTCTCCAAATATTGAGCAGATCCCTGAATAATCTCCTTATCCTCCTCGGTTCAAGCCACCTTCGCCGCTAAGGGCAGTTTCTTGATGTTTTCTTTTACAGAGTCGCATTCACGTACACTAGCCAAAGATCCCATATTCAGCCATATAGAGCAGGTTCTCTACTTTTTTTGCGCCAGCATCCGTCGCTAGGGCTTGCCAAGGACTGAGACCATCTAACGACTTTTTCGAGGTAGATAACCAACGTTTCGCTTCCGCTTCATCTTCAAATAACTCGATTGCTTGTAGAGTCATCCGTTGAAACCGTTCTAAGCGGTCAGCGAGAGTAGGTTTGAGGATGGGATTATTCTTTTCATAGCGAAACTGCGTACTTTCTGAAATGCCTAAAATCATCCGCACGGCTTCCCTATCTAGAGAAAAGCGATGGGAGATGTTCTTGACGGTTTCATACTTGGGTAGGGTTTGGCTCATTGGTTTTACCCCTTCTAAGTAGTTTGACTTTCAGTTGATACTATTTTACTGTCAATTGCTCGTAAGGTGAGATCTAGAATGGGTAAAAGTTAGTAGAGGAATTAAAAGATTTTTCTCTTAATTGTTTTGAAGCTCTAATTCCTCAATAGCTTGCTTGACTTGCTGTTGATGTTCTCTCTTTCGTTGGAAATAAGCTACTCCCTTCTCAATCTGCTCAGAGCGAGGGAGATCTGCCGAGCCAAATGTTAATGAGCCAAAAAAGGCAATTAAACCCTTACTTTTTGCCTCCGCCTCTTGATACTGTTCGATCCGTTCATCGACTTTTTGCTCAACGTATTGAAGGATTTCTTCATCGGATTTGTTTGCCAAGGATAAATCGGTTCCCTGATATTTCCGAATAACTTCCCAAATATGAACAGGAATTGGGATCATCACCCGATTGTAGGAGCAACAAAATTGAACTCCCTCCAACTCTAAATAGATGAAAGATTCATCGAGTACCTCTTTGTAAAGGTGGAAATTGGTTCCGTAAGCTACTGTTTCCTTAGTTGACATTCTCTAACCTCACTCGTCTATTTTTTGTAGGAAAAAACCTTTCTTAAGGGAAGACAGTATCTCCAAACTCACCTTTGAAAGGCGAAAATTTAGTTTTCCCCGCCCTTGTAGGGCGGTGTACCGCGTGACTTTTTAAGGTTCGGCGATTTGACGACGTGCCAGTTTCTTTCCTGAGCGTCTCTGCTCATTAATTATACTACATTAATACTACAAAAAAACTCACTCTTTAATTCCGACGAGGTGACAAAGGGGTTAAGAGCTTGTCATTTCAAATAGAAAAAACTGGTACAGCGTTCTCTGACCGCATATTCCAAGAGCGGGGTTGAATGAGCAGATGCCGTGACCTACGCTTTAAAGAATCGATTGAGCAATTGCTCGTGGTGAGGAAGAACAAAACTAAGTCGTGGCTGTTACGGCCACCGATGGTTGAAGCAGATAGGCTAAAACGATCCTTTCAGAGGAAATTCCTTGGGCGATTAAATCCTGAGAGATGCCACTTTCCATCCCATCGTACTCGATCCACACTTTCCCCTCATGGAGTGTGATGTAAATTAAATTTCCTCTAACCCGTCGCCCTCTGTCCCAACCTACTTGCATTAAGGCGTAACGCTCATGGATGTCGTCAAACACGGTATCAAGTCGGATCTCTCCATGAGAAGGACGCAATTGAGCATATCGCCCGATTACCTGCTTGACAATTTCTCGGTCTAGAGTGGTGGTATCCATTGTTTCACCTCGATTGTTTCTAGATCTACAACCAATAACTTTAAAGGAAGGTTACTAATCACTAATTTACCAATCGCTTCACTGAAGATCTCGTCATAGGCGATTTCACCGAATCGCTAGATAGATTTCTCTCTCTGGGTCAACTTGGCTTAGTAACAGGCGATAAAGAACGTACTGTCCAATTGCCTGTTCATTCGTCACCGATGGCAGATTGTCCCCGAAATTCTTTAATTTCAATAGCAATACAGCTAGTCTCTCGTTTAGCCCCAATGAACAGCCCTGTCATTGACTCAACCCGATTAGATTCAGTTGCCCCAAGATCAACAAACAAAAATCGCTCACCGTAAGAAATTACATAGGGATCATCGGTAATTTCCCAACCATCTTTAATGAGGGCTTGTTTGACAAGATGGTGAATGGTGTCTCTCTGGGGCATAATTTGAAGAAAATGTTCTCAAAAACTTAAGCTCTTCTACTCAAACTTTATCTCTCTAGCTGCTTTTTAGGCTTGTTCTCTGCCTTGTGCTGCTTCTCTAATGCTTTAGCATACCCTTGAATAATCTCCTTATCCTCTTGGGTTAAATCGAACTGGCTGATTTCAATTATCCCTCCCGCCTTTCTTAGATCAGTAGCTAGAAAAAGAGGATGTGGAGAATCATTAGAGAAAATCCTTAAAGTATCCCCTCGTTCTTCGACCCGATAACGCTTGCCTTGAAAAACTCGTCCCTCTTGGCTTTGAGTTCCTTCCCGATTCAGAATCGACTTGGCTGCTTCATAGATAGCATACCCTTCTTTGATACGCCCAAGCTGTTTTTGAACGTCTGGTGATTCCAATTGTTCGGCTAACTGCTGCATTTCTTGGGTTTTGGCATCTTTTAGCCAAGTCAGGTAGGCTCTCGCTTTTTGTTGCCAAGCTTTGAAGTCGGCTTCGGCTTGAGAGATTTGTCGCCCGATGTCGCTTTGAGCCATCCTAGTCAAACTAATCTCATACTGTTTTTCTTCGATTACCTCGGCTCTAACCCCAAATGGATTAAGTAGGGAGCGAGGCTGGCCTAATTCTTTGAGTTCTTGCTGTTCTATCTTGAGTTGCTTTTCTTTTCTGGCTTTGAGTTGGTTTAGCTCATCAATCCGTTTCTTAAGACTTTTTCCTTTATGTAGCGATGGTTCAGGGGGACAGGTCTTTTTCCATTGTTCGACTGAACGCAAGTGGCTAAGAAGAAGAGCATCCGTCAGTTGAGACTTTTGAGTTGAAGGCTCATCAGCAGAAATAGAGGGGTGGATAAATTGATTTTCAGGAGGGTTCGACAACTGATGAGAGTGCGATGAGGTAACGGGTTGATTGATGGGTTGGCCAGATTTCTCTTTCTCATCCGTTCTTTTACGCTCTTGAAGTTGAGGCGAAGTGTTCTCCTGATGTGCTTCAATTTTTCTTCGAGATGAGTCTACTAAATCTAAGGCGTTCTCGTTCTTCCGACTCAGTTGAACAGTCACTCCTAAATCCTGCACACTGGCCGTATAAACAACAAATTCCTGTTTTGCCCGACTCGCAGCTACATAAAAACTCTCTCGACCAATCGTGAGGCTTTTTGCATTAGAAGCTGAATAGATACAATAATCGGCCGTTTGTCCCTGACTGCTATGCACCGTATCGACATAACGATAGTCACTGTGCAAGAGTTGAGAGGGAGACAGGGTTAAAGTTTTCCCCTTGGTTTGAATAGTGATTTGACCATCTTCTGTGATTCCTTCTACGGTGAATCGCTGGCCGTTAAGTTGTTGATGCTCTTTGGTGCGGATGTTTTTGGTAAAGCGCATCTGCTCCCCCCGACGGATTTCTAGGAGTTGAACTTGATAGACTTCTCGTTGTTTGTATTTGTTTAGAGAAAGGCTATAATCGGCACCTATAGTGTCTATTAGAGTGAGGGTATTGTTTTCTGGGTTAACATCCGTGACTCGGTAGAAGCAATCTTTACTGAACTGAGCATTTTCGGTCTGGAATTTGATGATATCCCCCCGTTGATAGTGATGGGCTTGGCTGATGGCAAATTTATCGATATCTTTACGTCGTAGGGTTTGAATCGTTAGGCTTTCACCATCTAATGCTCCAGAATTAATTAAGCCTTGGCGAACTGCCTTGGCGATCTCTTGTCTATCTGTATTCGTGCCAGCTAGAATGAGGGTTCGCTCTCTCACTTCATTGGGGCGGTTTAAATAGTCATTGGCGATTTCAAAAATCCTTTCAGTTTCAGCAACGATCTGTTTGATTTTGTCTTGGTTATAGAGCTTTTGATAGGCTTGGTTAACGCTGGATTCGTCTTTATCATGGTTAGCCATCAAATCAACGACTTGCTTGAGATTGGGATCTCGTTGTCTGAGGTTCTGATCGATCACTGCGGTAGGTAAGCCTCGCTCTTGAAGCAGTTTGAAAGGTGCGCCCGAAGAGACAGCACTCAGTTGTTTTGTATCACCTACTAGAATAATTCGGTTGTTGTTGGCCTGAGCGAGTTCTAATAGCTGCTCCATTTGGAGAGTAGAGAGCATCCCCGCTTCGTCTACTAAAAGAATTTCATTGTGAGGAAGTTTTTCGTTAGGAGTTAATAAATAACTAGCTAGGGTTTGGGAGGGGATTTCGCTTTCGGTTTGTAGGACATCGGCTGCTGCGGCTGAAGGGGCAAGCCCTCGGAGCGGTTGCTCGCCAATGAGATTTTTAAAGGCTCTCATCGTATAAGTTTTACCGACACCTGCATTACCTTGAACTAGCACGACGGCCGAAGAGCTAGTAGCCATGTGGAGCAAGGCAGCACCTTGACCTTTATTGAGGTTTTGTTGAAGAGCGATCGCTTGTGCTTGTTCACTACTAGCTAGGGGAGATTGGCTATTGCGTCCAGCCTGGGCAAGTTCGATAATCTTGCGTTCTCTGCCCAGTTGCTGTCGTGTGGTCAGCCGTCCGTCTTGGGTGGGGACGAGAGCGGTATACTGTTCGATTTCGGATTGGAGCTCGATGGGATCATAGCTGCCTTGACTTTGGCGCAGGCATTCCTTGAGTAATTCATGTTTGTAAAAGGCGGTTTGTCGTTCGGTGAGAATAAAGAGGGCACTTTCGATGAGAGAGAGAGGGCTACCGTTCGGAGATGGCTGATAGTAGGTTTGTTCTAATTGTTTTCGAGAATCTTTGCTGATTTGAATGCCTGCTTCTTTTGCTTTTTGCTGCCAATATTCGAGTTGCCGTTCCCTGTCTTCAGGGTGATGATTGTGTTTCTTCTCTGGGCGGGTTTTTAAGCAGAGGGCTTGTTTCTGTTCGGCGGTGGCGGTGGCGCGGGTTAGTCCGAGTTGGGCGAGTTCGGCTTCGATTTGATTACTCCGCGTAGAGAAAAGGGCATCAAGTCGATCTTTGTTGACTCCAGCTAGTTCAAAGGTGTGGTCGTCCGTCCATTCGATGTTCCAGCCTTTTTGTTTTAACTGACGGGCGAGTTCGTGAGCATAGTATGCCCCGATCGTCTTCTGTTGGATGTAAAGTTCATGATTGGCGACTGCTCTCCATACTCCATCGGGGCAGAGAGTTTGATTGAGGATCACGCAATGGCTGTGGAGTTGGGGATCTTTGTTACGATTGTCGTCGTGGTGAAAGGTGGCAATTTGAGCAGTATGGCTTTGCAGGAGGAGTTTTGAAGTGTTCTGTTTGGTTTGGTAGTAAATACAGTTTTTTTCCACATATTCCATTGTGGAACGGACGGCAGCTTGATGAGCTTCTAAGATCTCCTGTTCTTTGAAGACGAGGGCAGCGACGCTGATGCTTTTAGGAGCAGAGAGAGTAACATCAGTGCCAGGGCGGTTGTGTCGTTTGCTATTCTGGCTGTAGTTCTGTTGTCTTCTTAGAGGTTGGCCATTTGGGTCTAGAGATTGGTAGGCGTTTAAGAAATGGCTTTCTTGAATTTGTCCGCTTAAGTTTTGAGACAAAGCCGCTTTTCCTAGCCATTCTGAGTTAGCTAGATTATCGCCTTGTGTGTAGTAGTTGTCTTGAGCGTAGTCTTTTGGGTTCGTGTAGCATCGTCCTACGGTAGCGACCATTTTTTGGAGCGTTTTTCTGAATGAGAAGGGTTAATGTCATTGTACTTTGTAAAAGTACATAAGGTGTGATAATGAAAGCGGTAATTAGGGGGGACAATAGGGAGGGGAGATGACTACCGCCTGTGGCGGTACATTCAGACTGTTAATCAGTTAGCTATGCTACTGTTTATGATAGAAGAATAGTCCTCTGAGGGGGTAGATGGATACTGATATTTCTTCTTTAGAATTAGGGTTACAGAAAAGGTTGGAGAAGCTTCAACCGAAGACGAAGAAACCTGATTTTCTGCGTTCGGTAATCGACCGTCAGTCAGTGCGGATTGATG
The DNA here is from genome assembly GCF_017312365.1 of Chroococcus sp. FPU101. GTDB lineage: Bacteria > Cyanobacteriota > Cyanobacteriia > Cyanobacteriales > Microcystaceae > Chroococcus. The sequence goes on along the minus strand of NZ_BLJI01000041.1, from coordinate 5,621 downwards.
GGGCGTTGGCGTTGGGTTACAGTTATGATGAGATCGCCTCGATTTTTTCAGAGCAGGGGATTAAGTGCAAGGGGTCTACGTTGAAGAAGTATCACCTGATGGCTAAGAGGAAGCTAGCGAAAGAATCCCCAATTCCTGAGTTACCATCTGATTTAAAATCTTCAGGGAACAAAGCAAAATAGTAATTTAAGATAATAAGGAAAAATATAGTGAGAAGCGAGCATAGATGAACTTAAAAATCTTCTGAAAGATACGAGCCATAGCTGGTATTAATGATACGACTAGGCATACTCTGCTGGTCTTCTCAAAAGAATAAAAGGATTACCGTGATTAACTTTATAACCTAAATGCTGACTTTCGGCGATCGCCATAGCATTTATCCATTCGGGATGGTCATCTGTCCATAAGGGATGCCGTAATATTAAAATGTCCTGATGATTATGGTGAATAAAACCAATTAATGTGCCAAACTGTTGCGGTGTGCCATAACCTAAACGCTGTAAGGAATAAGGAATCGGTGCATTAGCTCCCTGAATCAAGCGATTCCAAGGATTAGGATAATTCCCCCAAGGCGTTTGTAAATCAATAGTAGCTGACGAATCAAGCATTAAATGTGCCATATCTAAGGCTAATCGCCAATCAAGTAAACCATGATAGGGTAAATTGCGATAATCACGAAGACACATATTACAAGATGTATCGCAGTCATCTCCGTGTCCTTGAGCTAACCATTTCCACGCTATGCTATTCTGACGAGTGAAATCAGCTTCAGACAAAAGTTGTTGAAATTGCAGTTCTTCAGCTAAATACCGACAATATCCTGCCCCATTTTCGAGTTGATCGCATAAAAACCCTTGCCCAGTTACTCTTCTTGATGAATCCTGTATTGTCCGCAAACCAGCTTGTAGTTCTTGTGGATCAATATCTAACATAGCTCCTGCTGCTACTCGTAACCAAAAAACAAAAGAATACCAAGCAGCACGTCCTTCAATTTTTGTAGGAGAGGCAAATAAGCCTAATTGCCATTGATTAAGGTTAACTAACAAAATATCGGTTTTTCGCTTCGATAAAAGGGCAATACGATAGCAGTTCCCTGATGGATTGACTGGACTATTGGGATTATTGATGGCGATCGCATAAGCTCCATTTCTGGGTTGTTCATATACGCTTACTCGTTCATAAAAATCAAATCCCCCTTGACCCCCATTATCATTAACAGAAATGATATTTTCATTGAAAGAAAAGACTGAAACATTAGCGAGCGATAAGGGTTGAGTTTTCTTGGCTATTTCACTATTAATGCTTAAAGAAGGACGAGTAGAACGAGGTGTCCATTCAAATTGTCCCTCAAAATCTTCGGGATTTAAGTCAGTAAAGAACCCTTTTGGTTCTCTAGCATCTAAATAACGAAGTTCATTTGCGCCACAGACAGGACATTGTTGCGGTGGTGGAATTTGTCCTGCTAAGGGAGGAGAATTTGAAATAATATGAGGAAAAACGACTGCTTGACAATTACCGCACAATCCTAGCGTTTCATTTCCGTTAGGAAGAGGAGGATATAACCCTGCTCTTGATGCGACTCGATTACCTTGAGGAAATAATTCAACTACGCCACAAGCATTATGAACTGCTTTGTCTTTTACAGTTTGAGAACCAGGTGCAAATTGACTAAGGGCAATATCTAAATCTCGATCTACTGTTCCTGTGTCAGGTGGCCATTGATCACTTGTTGACCGCCAGTTTGTATAAAGTAATCGTACTCTTGTTGGAAAACCAAACATCGGTAATAATCCTGCGTTTGCTAATCTCTCGCTTAAGGCATTTTGAGTATAAGCTAGATCGTTAACAATCTTACTAATTTCACGCACAAGTTGGATTCGTAAATAAGTTAGCATTTGAGAATTACTCTGAGCATTTAATAAATTCGTTTCAATTTTTAATGCTTCCAAAACTTCAATAATTGCTTGTTCATTAGCTGGCTCATTGAGCCAGTCCTGAATTTCTGGTTCATAATGTTGCCAATCACTCACAGAACCAAATTCACCATGTACACTATCAGTTCCGTTATTGGTTAAAGCTACACCATTAGCTTCTAAAGTTGATTGTGCGTTAGGGAAAGCTTGTCTAAGAATTTCTTTGATTAATACTCGTTTGAAAATCTCATCACTTCGCATATCCACATAAGGCGCAGGAGGAGAATCGCCTGTCATACTTTCTAATCGTTGAAAATAGAAATCATCATGACTTCTTTCTCGACAGAAAGTAACTGCTAGAGAAACACCCGCAGAACGCCGTCCAGCCCGTCCCACTCTTTGTTGATAGTTAAAGCGTCGAGGAGGCATATTGGCCATCATCACAGCTAATAATGAACCAATATCTACCCCTGCTTCCATCGTGGTTGTTACACTGAGTAAATCAATTCCTTGAACACGGGGAATTTCGTCATTAATAAAAATATCTTGAAACCAACGTTGACGTTTGAGTTTATCTTCTTTATCTGTTTGTCCTGTTAATTCGGCGGCATTCATACGGAAAGGTTGACCCGATTCTTCAGCTAGATAGGTGTAGTAATCAAAATCAGCAGTCATTTGACCAAGATTTAGAGGTTGAGGAGGAATCTTTTCTCTAATATGACTATTACATACTGGACAAATTCCTGCTGCTTCATGAAGATAAAAAGCATTACATTGTTCACAACGATATCCCAAACGTGAGCCATTTACTAAAGATGGTGGCAACATCAAATAAAGATTATTAGGCTCAAGAAATAGACCATTACTACTAGAAATTCCTGCTTTTGATTCTATTAATTGGTACCGAATATCCTCTGGAACTAGCCCTGCACGTTCGACATAACGTCGAATATATCCCTGTAAATTTGAGTTATTATCTGGCTCGAAATATTCAGAATATCTATGAAGTTTTCTGATCCCTAATGCTCTAATTGCTGCCTGTGTTGCTTGAATCACCCCTAATGAAGGATTTCCTTGTGGATCATAACTTACCCATCCTTGTCCTAAACCTTCTAAGGTTCGTGCAATATGAACAAAAAAGGAATACATAATCTCATCAGTAAGTTTTGCTTCTAGGAATTGAAGATGTCTTCTTTGTTCATCAGTAATGGGAAAAACAGATGTAACTTGATTTTGCGTCCAGTCATAGCAGTTAAACCAAGGGATTCTTTGTCGTCCATTTCCCTGTCCCACTAAATAATTTAAAGCTTCAAAAGTTGAGCCCCCTGGACAAATCCCCCATTCTAGAAGTCCATCAAGTACCCGTTGTCTTAGCGTTAAAAGGGGAATACGCTCGGGATAGCGTTTCACTAATGACACCCATTCCTGTTCAGCTTGTTGGTTACTGGCAGGATAATCATCAATCCAATCTCTGGCAGCATAAGCGAGTTCTCGGTTAGCATTACTAAAGCGATCGCGTCGCTCTCGGTCATCTGGCCTTGCAGACTGTATAACCTCTTGGCAAAGAGCCTCATTTAAGTCTCTTAACTTTTGAAGACTATTTGGTTTATTAGAACAATTGAAGCGCAGAAACGCCACAAAATCTCGCCAATAATCATTTAAAGCTTGATTTAAACTGGAACGTACCATATCTCGATAGTGATCTCGCTCCATACCTGCCGCTAATTTGGCCGCATCTTGACGACTATCAGAAAAAATCACTAATTTTCGAGATGAGCGACTGTTGGGGATAGAAACAGGCATTTCTCGTAGTAATCCACCCGCAAGTACCTGACAGGCTTTTTGAAAACCTGTTCGATGAACTCTCAGAGGAGAAGGAATGCGTCTTTTTCCATAATTAGCATCACAGCGAGGACATTTACTCGGTAAAGCAAATTTATTATCATTATTATTCCCGTCAATTTTATACAACCAGCCCGGTACTTCATCTGTTTGTAATCGGCTACTACTTTGAATAATTATGCCTGTTGTTCGATTAAGTTTGGCACGAATCCAACTACGTCCAATTTTGTCAAGAGTCCATTGCTGAGATTGAGGTTGTGTATCCCAACTAGGGTTATCATGAGGTAATGGCCAAAATACTCGATAATTTCCGTATTTTTGATTAGTATCAATTTTGTCGGGCATTCCTTCTAAATCGGGTTGATCTGGCGTGAGAATCTCAATGTTTGTATTTCCTATTTGTCGTTGAGACTTAAACCCACCTAAAAATACTTCACCACAGACTTCACACACGATTAAATCTAAAACCCGTGAACCACAGGAACAACTTAATCGGTGGCTCGTATGAATTGCTCCAATTGTTGGAGGATTTTTGCTAGTTTTTCGTTTCTTTTGCTCAATACTAGAATCATTACAATCAGGGTTACAACAAGCCCAAAGATTTTGTAAATTTTTGAAGAATAAATGACCTCGTACAGGCTGAGGAGAACGTCCATTATTTAACTTAGACATTGCTAAGGCTAAAAATAACCCACGTAATGAATCAGAAGCACAATAATTGCCAAGATTTCCATTAGGGAAAAGCTGACGCTCTAAATCAGTCAATTTATTATTATTTCTAACTTTCGCTGCTTTAATAGTTGGATTATTAGTTCCTTGAAGTTGACGATCAATTTCAAGACAAGCATCTCTAATCGCATCAGGTGTGCCAATTTTATTTAAAGCTTCTCCCAAAACTTCTTTTTCACTTAATCCTGATGTTTCAGATTGACCTAAATTAGTAGCCAAAGTTAGCATTGCTTGTCTTAGATTGGCATTATCGTCAGGATCATCAGGCTGTGTCATGGGCTTAAAAAGATCAGGCTGTACTGCTTGGGCAAATTGAGCAAACGCATCAGCATAAGGAGAGACAGAAAACCTAGCCTCTTGAGTGGGTAATGTCTGTGTTCCTGTAATAAATTCAAAATTATCTCTTCCAAAAAACTCTTTCAAAAACTGTCTTCCCTGTGGAGAATCATCTAAACTCGCTGTAGTAGTTAAAATGCGTAACTGGGGCGAATTAGCACCTAATCCCAAACGGGAATAAAGCAATCTTAAAATATAAGCAACTTCTGTTCCAGGTGTTCCTCGATAAGCGTGTAATTCATCAATAATGAGGAAAAATTGATTGTCAGAATCTCTGGCTAACCAATTACGAGTTTCATCAAAAATACTATCCTCAATACTCCGCATCATCATAATATTGAGCATTGAATAGTTGGTAATTAAAATATCCGGTGGACTATCCTGCATATCCCATCTTGACCACATTTCTCCCCCATCCATTCGAGAGAAATAGTAGGGTAATTGTTCAGATAATTCTGGGTCAGCAATCTGAGGTAAAATACGTTGTATTTCTTGCCACTGTTTATCTCTTTGTTGTAATTCTTGGCGTAATCTTTTGAGGCTATTGTCATTCTCAAAACCAGAAACTGGAGTTTGTCCAGTATATCGACCAAAAGTAATGCGATTTCCCCCTCGGTTTTGGTCTAACCATTGATGAATTGGATCGGAATCAACGGCTTTTCTTAATCGTCGTAATTGATCTTCAACTAGCGCATTGAGAGGATATAAAATTAAAGCTCTGATAGCTTTTGGACGGGTTATATGTGACCATTGAGAAATTCGACTTCCACCCCCAATCCACCAAAAATGATTATTAGGTGG
>NZ_BLJI01000040.1 GCF_017312365.1 Chroococcus sp. FPU101 | reverse complement strand
CTTTTGCAAGAGTTCTATTGTTCAAGTAGATAGGGAAGGAGACAATAATCTAACTGCTGAAATGGAAATCCAACTTACTAGCTTAGTCATTCTGTCAGCAAATGATTTCATTCTCTAAAAAAGAATAGTTCTAACGGATTCTGTGGTTAGCCATTTTGAGGAGATCTTTGACCGTTCAATGGAACTAGCAATGAGTAAATTTTATAGCCAAAAAAAGTCATGCTCTGCTTCGGCTCTCCTAATACGGTTAAATCGCTCACTTTTGAGCTTGAATTTGCTCATTAGCTTCATCTTCGGCTCGTTTCATCGCTTGGGCTAAAGGTTGTTCGCCTAATAATGCACTAAAAAACTGATTATTAAAGTTATTCATGACTAGGGCAGGATGTTGACCAATTTGCCAAGTAGTCGCATAGTTAACCCCTGCAATAAAAGCAGTTCGTAATGGATCGCGATCGTATCCCAATTTTTCGGCTACAGATCGACGCGTGGGTAAAACCAGTCCACTACTCGCCCATTTCGTCATCCCTTGCGAACTGGTGAGATATGAAATTAGCTCCCAAGCAGCCTGTTTATGTTTAGACTCGCGGTTCATCACATAAGCAACGGTAAGCATCATTGTACCCGAACGATCGTTGATACGGGGGACTTCGGCAGTAGCAAACTCCATCTGAGGGAAGTTCTCATGCAGAAACGGAATGACCCAACTCCCCTCAATTACCATTGCTACCTTACCTCTGCCCAACATCTCGCCCCCAGACTTCGCACCCACGTCAGAAGCCCGAACAGATGTACGTTCTTGATATTGCTCTACAACCAGCCGCAGTCCTGCTAAACTTTCCTCTGATGCAAATTTCGCATAGCCTGATTGATTGACAACCTGCCCGCCATATGCCTTGATCATATAAGACAAACGCGCTAATTCTGGAGTCACACCTAAGCCATATTGATCGCTCTTACCGTCTCCGTTGCGATCAACTGTTAAGCGTTTAGAATAAGTCAGCAGTTCATCCCAAGTTTGAGGAGGATGATTTAAACCCTCAGTGAAAAAAGCTTTTTTGTTATAAAACAGAGCTAGGGTTGAATAATCTTTCGGTAATCCATAAATATGATTATTATTTTTAAAAGGACTCAAGAAGTTTTCCTCAAAATCTGTTAACTCGAATGCTGGAGTGATATAAGATTCTAAAGGCTCCAAAACATTTTTATTCATTAATAAAGGTGCTTGAATTGCATCTAGATAAAATACGTCTGGTGCTGCATTTCCAATTAAACGAGCTTGTATCACATCCATATACTGTTCTGAAATAACTTCGTATTTAACTTTGATGTTGGGATGTGTTGTTTCAAAGTTTTGTATAACCTCTTGAAGTAACCGTCGTTCAATTGGATCACCCCAACCGCTTAATTTAATCGTTATGGGTTGGTTTTCTAAACGATCGGATGAAAAGTGCTGACAGAAACTAATTAAAAAAGCAACGATTAATCCGATCACAATAAGTTTAAACTGTTTTCTTGGCATAGATCTACAATTTTAGTAAATCATCTAATTCCGAATAATCTGGTAAGCTTGTATCAATTGATTTACCCTGTCTTAAAACAATCCGATCGCTTTGGGGACGCGACAACAATTCACTATAATAACGGGCTTTAAAAATAATTAAATCAGCAGTTAATCCTTCTCTAATTCTACCGAAGTTAGGTAATTCCATTAAATCAGCAGGGGTTTTCGTGACACTGCTACACCAATCTTGATAGGGCGTATCTAAATGAGCAATTCTCACCGCTTGCGTAAAGACTTCTAACCCATCATGATCCCCAAAACCGTAAAAAGGATCTCGACAATTATCGCTTGCAAATGCGATCGGTATTCCTTTTTGTTTGATTTCATGTGCTTTTGTAACACCACGCCAATAAGGGGTTTTATTGGGGATGCGATCCTGTAAATATAAGTTACACATCGGTAAGCTAACAATTCCGATACCCGCTTGTTTGACTAAATCCAAAGTTTGATTAACGATTTCTGGTTTTTGGACTGATAAACTACAGCAATGTCCACAAATAATCTGCTCACTAAATTGATTTCTAATAGCTGCTTTCGCAATTTGTTCTAAACATCGTGATTCTGGATCATTCGTTTCATCTGTATGAAAATCAAGCTTTAAATTTCGTTCTTTAGCCAACTGAAAAACCGTATCTAATTGTTTTTCTAAATCAGGATGAGGAAAGGCAACACCACCTAGAATTCCGCCAATTTCAGCAATTTTATCAGCTAGTTTAATTCCATCTGGTGTTTGAAAATAATCGAGAGTGACTAAACATACAGCTTGTAAAATGATGAGATCTTTCCATTTTTCTTGTAATGTTTTAAACACATCTAAACTAATAAAAGCTTGTTCCCCGTATGAATCAATATGTGTTCTAAGCGCACGGGTTCCATGAGCATAACTACACTTTAAACTAAATTCCATCCGTCGATAAAGATCTTCAGCTGTCCATGAAGCTTCTGCATCTTTTCTTGCTGTCAATAAAGCATCATCAAATGTGCCAGTAGGGTTAGGCGATCGTTGCCAAATATGACTTTTATCTAAATGAGTGTGTAAATCAATAAAGCAAGGAAAAATTATTTTTTTTTGTAAATCAATACTGATAGAATCTCGTTGGTTTGAATTACCTTGAATAATTTTATTGACAATTCCTTGTTTAATTTCTAAATCTACTAAACATAAATCTTCTTGAGTCGCTGATCCAAAACTTGTTTTTTCTACTAAAGAACGAGGAATATGAGCATTTTTCAACCAATAGTGTTCATTTTCAGGAATAATCATTGATTGCTAATCCTTGGATTATTTATTGAATTTGTTTCCAAACTTTTAAGTATCTGATATTATATATATAATTTAGTTGATTTTATTAAATTTGTCTATGCTTAAGAAAACCAAATATTTTTTAAAACTATCTATTTTTTTAAATCTTATATTTTTAATGGCTGTCAGTTTTTGGTTATTCAAAAAAATTAATTACTCTTTTGCTAGAACCGCCCAGTCCACACCACCACAACAAGCCCAAAGTCCACGACGAAATGCTTATCAAACTAACTACTATTATTCAAAAATGGAAGAATTTAAAAACTTACCCACATCTAAAGAAGATATTATTTTGTTAGGGGATAGCTTAACCGATCAAGGAGAGTGGCAGGAACTTCTAAAAAATATTAATGTAAAAAATAGAGGAATTTCAGGTGATACTACAGATGGCGTTTTAAATCGTCTTGATCAAATTATAGCAGGACAGCCGAAGAAAATTTTTATTCTAATTGGTGCTAATGACTTTTGGTGGGAAAAGAAATCAATTGACAAGCTTTTACAAAATTATAAGTTAATTTTAGATACTCTCAAGCAAAAAGCACCTAATGTCAAAGTTTATGTACAAAGTTTACTCCCAGTCAACAATACTAATTTTGATGTTGCTTTAGATAATTCTACCCTATCTGAATTTAATCAACAACTCGAACAAATTGTTAAAGATTATCCTTATCAGTATATTAATTTGTACCCTCATTTTTTAAACAAAGAAAATCAATTATCTTTACAATATACGACTGATGGAGTTCATTTAAGTGTACCTGGATATCTAGTTTGGAAAAATCAGATTGAAAAATATATTAATGAATAGGCTCTTGTCACTGTATTAAGAGTTGATTATATAATAGAGATAATTTTCTTTTTCTTAAAACATCATGAATCTAGACTCAGCAAAAAAGAAACTAGAAGACGGTTGTCTAACATTACAGAAAGCGGGAAATGATAAAGATTTGCTTGGTTTAGCCTTAACAAAAATTCATGCAGCCCTCGAAGAAGCTTGTCGAGTCTGGTTATCTGAACCCACTGTAACACAAGCACATCATTTAGATGCTAAAGATCGTAAACAAGTAACTTGGCAAGAAATCTTAGATTTAATGAGTCAATATTATCAGTGGACTTCAGATGATACCAGCTATCTTAGAAATAAAAATTATTTAAGAAACAAAATTGCTCATAATGATGAGTTTAATATCACACGTCAAGAAGTAGAAAATTATGCTCAGTATGTTGAAGAATTGTTAAATCAAAATCAATTACCAGTGTTTCAAAATCAAACAGTCAATCCATCTTTATTTGAGTTTGATTCTACATCTACACCACAACCACAAAAGATTAGCGATTTTTCAATTCAAACATCGAAAAAAAAATTAGCTGTTGCTTATGCACTTTGGGCATTAGGTTTTTTAGGAATCTTTGGTGTTCATCGTTTTTATCTCAAAAGACCATTGACAGGTTTATTATGGCTATTTAGTGGTGGCGTTTTTTTCATCGGACATATTGTAGATTTATTCTTAATTCCTAAAATGGTTAAAGGAGAAAATTTACCTCAATTATCGACGGATAATCCTTTATTAAATACAGGTCAAGAAATTTTTAATCAAATTAATCAATTAGATAATAGCTTACAAGCCAGTATTTTTCAAAGCGTTACAAATTCTAAATTGAAAAAAACAAGCCCGATGCACCACCTTTTAGAAGTAGCTGCGAAGAATGGAAAAGTTTTATCAATGGGGCAAGCCGTTAGAGAAACAAGTTTATCACCCGAAGAAGTGCAAAAGCTTTTAGATGAAGGCATGAGAAAAGGAATTATTAATATTGATAACGATTCTGAAACAGGTGCCGTTCGCTATTATTTTGATATTTAGACCCTGGGTTAAATGTTAAAATTATTAATTATCCTCATTTAATTTTAATTTAAAGATTGCTTCAACTTCTTCATAAGTCATACTTTGTGGTGCTGGGTATTTAAACCCGTCTTTTTTACGACTCAACAAGATTTCTAAAGCTTGACTAAAAGCAGTTTCGTCATTACGATTTTTAGAAAGATATTGACGAAGTTCGGCGTTATTCATTTCAGAAAGTGATTTTTTCATGATTCAAAATCCCAATTTCCATCTTCATTAATCAAAATTTCTAAAGTCTCATTAATTCCTGCTAATATATAAATAATTTTTAGTCTGTTATCATAGCGAAATAAGTGAATAGGTTGATAAAGATTAGATAGTAATTGACAGATAAAAATAGCTGTATCTTTTTGTTTCTCAGTTGGCAAATTTAATCTCCTAAGATGTTGTTAGTCTTATCTTTTACATTTTATCAGCCACCAGATCTGATAACTCTAGAATAAGCATTATTTACAATGTAAACGTAAAATCTTCGACTAATAAACCTGGCATTAATAAGCCACCTAAAGAACGTCTTTCATAGGTATCGGTATTGGGTACAAAATCTTGAAAATCAGTTAAAGCAATTAAATTTTCACCTAAAAACGCATATAAACTATCGTCAAAGCGTAAATCCTTAATTGGTGCGACAATCTGACCGTTTTCAACCCAGAAACAAGCATAACGTGTCATTCCTGTCAACCGTCCACCAGGGCGATCGCTCCAATTTAAATAATGTAGATTAGATAAATATAACCCTGTATCTAACTGTTTCAGGATTTCAGAATTTTGTAGTGTTCCAGTACTTACTTCGGGCGATCGTAATCCTTCCCCACCACTTGCACCATTAGCCTGTAATCCATATTCTAGAGCAGTACGACTACTGACTAAAGTATTGACTAATTTTCCTTCAATAATAATCGGAATTTCATCGGGGGCAATTTCGCCTAATTCATTAAAACGAGGCACACTCCCACTGGTAAAATTTTCTCGCAGATTAAATAAAGGCGATAGTGTTTTTCCTTCGCGTAACTTGGTTAAAGCACTTTCACCCTGACGCATGGATGATTCACTCACGCCACCCCAAGAAAACATACTTAGTATTTCGGCAGTAGCAGCAGGAGCTAAATAGGTACGATAGCGACCTGGTTTAACTTCATGAACAGGTGTATCATTGAGAATCTTAAGCTGTTCGATACCTAGCTGAATTTGTTCTCGATAACGCGAGGCTTGCCATTCTCTGCCCGCTAGAGTCGCTTTAACGGCTTTAGACGAAGGTGCAATGAGCGAGTAGTCTAAGAAAAAGGATTCGGTCGCAAACCAGTGTTTTTGTCCCGCAGAATTAGCATTAGCTCGAATGATGGTACCAGAGGCATAAATCCCAGTAAAATCTATCGATTGTACTTCTTTTAGAATTTCGTCTACCGCAGATTCAATCGGTAATAACTCACCCGTATAAACATCTCGACTTGAGCCTTTATTTTCGGGTAAAACGATATAAGGATCTTCAGGCAGTTGAGTGACTTCTTTTTTTAGTTCATTGAGTTTATCTAAAGCGATAGCCGTATCGAATGCTAAATCTCCACTAAAGGGAAAAGCAGTATAAGCGGTTTTTTGCTGATTGATTAAAGTCAGTTGTATGGTACTATCACAAACTATTCCTGCTTGTCTAACTTTGGCTGTATTGAAACGCAGAAAATGACTTTGTTCACCGCTTAATTCGATGGATAAATGTTCGTCACTTTGGAGATGATTAACCAGTAGTTCACTCAGTTGATTAAAGTTAGATTCTAATGCTTCTTGTGTGGTTAAATTCATGTCACACCCCCAAAAACTTCAATATTTTCAAATGCACAGACAGGTGACGCATGACCAACTCTAATCACTTGGTTCGGTTCTCCTTTGCCACAATAGGGTGTACCATAGATTTCCATTGTCGAACGATCGCCTACTTTGACTAAACCGCGCCAAAATGGATTAGTAACACCTCGATAATTCGGATTTTTCAACGGTTTGGTAAGTTTGCCATTTTCAATTAACCGCGCATATTCACAGCCAAATTGGAACTTATTACGATAGTCATCAATTGACCAAGAACGGTTAGACTCCATATAGACCCCAGATTCAATCGAACTGATGATCTCATCAAAACTTGCGTCACCTGGTTCTATGTTTAAATTTGCCATGCGATCAATTGGCGCACGATTCCACGAACTCGCCCGAAAGTTTGCTACACCTGGAATTTGAGTTCTGACTTGACTTTCGAGACTGCCTAAACCTCTTTGGAGAATGCCATCTTTAATCAAATATTCTCGTTTGGCTGTCGCACCTGCATCATCAAAGGCATAACTGGCAAACTCACCGCTAACTGTCGGGTCAAATGTTACATTCATTAAAGGTGAACCATAAACTAAGTGACCAAAATCAGAGAGTTTGACGAAACTTGACCCCGCGTAATTGCGTTCATCTCCTAAAATGCGATCCAACTCCAAAGGATGTCCAATACTTTCATGTATTTGTAGCATCATTTGATCGGGTGCCAATACCAAAGTCGTCGTCGTATTAGGGCAGTCTTGAGCTTGAATTAATTCTATCGCTTGTTCGCCAATGTGCCGCGCTCTAGATAAAACACTCGCTTCGTCAAAGACTTCCATTCCCGTTTGATAGGAGTGGGCTAACATCCCGTTATCTGTTCGTTTTTGTACGATATTGCCATCTTGCGCGGTTGCGCTGTAGTCTGTTGCAATTAGAAAAAAAGTTTGCTCAACATTTGAACCATTACTACTGACAAAAAGCTGTTCTGTTTCAATAATTTGTGCTAAAGCACTGGTTTTGACGATTTTATCGGAGATGTTGAGGGTTTGACAGACTTGGATCAAAAGATGATTAAGATCAGCAGGGCTTAGGAAATCAAAGGGTTTAAGTAAGGGTGATTGATATTTTCCGACTGCTTTGGGGCGAACCGCTTCGGTAAAGGAGTGTACAGCCCATTTTGAGGCGGCTATTGCTTGATTTCGGGCGATTTCGGCGGCGGTTTGAATACTGGTTTGGTCGAGTCGATTAGTTGCTGCATAGCCAAATTGACCATTGACTAAGACTTCTACCATTACGCCTTGAGTATAGTTTTTTCCGTTAGATTGGGGTTTACCATCACGTATGTAACGAGTAGTCGTACTTTCTTTAACTTGGCGTAATCCCACCCAGTCGGCTGAAAGATTTAAGTTTTGTAAGGCTTGATGTAAATTAAATTCCATAGTTTGTCAAATACTGAGCTAGGAAGAGCGATCGCATTATTGATAGTTTTAGTTAAGGGCGATTATTTTATTTATATTGGATCGCCCCAAACTGATTAACGAGAAGTGGCTAGAGTTTGATTAGACGGTTGAGTTAATTGATCAACTAACTTCCGAAATTCATCGCCTTCAATGGTTTCTTGTTCGATCAACAGATCCACTAAACGATCAACCGCCCCTCTATTGTCTTGAATAATTTTATAGGCTGTGTTGTGAGCATAGTTGACAATTGAACGAACTTGTGCATCGATTCTTGAGGCAATTTCTTCGGAATGCTCGGAGCGTCTACCACCAAAATCATTACCCAAAAAAGAATTATTTTGGTCTTCTTCAAGGGCAAAGGGGCCTAGATCTGACATCCCAAAACGAGTGACCATGCGTCGAGCTAAAGAAGTGACTTTTTCGATATCATTGGTTGCGCCCGTTGTTACTTCTGAATCACCAAAAATACATTCTTCTGCAACTCTTCCTCCGAGTAGGGCAGTAATACGGGCGATCAGTTGCGATCGACTGACTAAACCTTGATCCTCATCGGGGGTAAACCACGTTAAACCCATCGCTTGTCCTCTGGGAATTAGGGTGACTTTTTCGACGGGATCGTGTCCTGGCGTTAAAGTCCCGACGAGTGCATGACCAATTTCATGATAGGCGATCAGGCGTTTACTCTTGCTATCGACTAATGGAGTTCCTTCCATTCCTGCCACCACTCGATCAATAGCGTCATTAATTTCTGACATTGTGATCGCTTCTTTACGACGACGGGCGGTAAAAATAGCCCCTTCATTGAGAACATTCGCTAAGTCGGCACCTGTAAAACCGGGGGTTCGTTTGGCGATCGCTTCTAATGAAACATTGGGATCAACTTTTTTATTGCGTGCATGAACTTCGAGGATTTCCCGTCTTCCGCTAAAATCAGGATAGTCTACAATCACTTGTCGATCAAAGCGTCCAGGTCGTAACAAAGCCATATCGAGGACATCGGGGCGGTTGGTTGCAGCAATAATAATTATTCCTGCATTGCCCTCAAAGCCATCCATTTCGGTTAAAAGTTGGTTTAAAGTTTGTTCTCGTTCATCATTTCCGCCACCGTAACCGACCCCTCTTTGACGACCGACTGCATCTATTTCATCGATAAAGACCAAACAAGGCGCATTTTCTTTTGCTTTTTTAAAGAGATCCCTAACCCGTGAAGCACCAACCCCGACAAACATTTCAACAAATTCTGAACCCGAAATACTAAAAAAAGGTACCGCCGCTTCACCAGCTATGGCTTTAGCGAGTAGAGTTTTTCCTGTTCCAGGCGGCCCGATTAAAAGAACACCTCTAGGTATTTTGGCACCGATCGCGGTAAATTTTTCGGGATTTTTTAAAAAGGTAACGACTTCTTGTAATTCTTCTTTAGCTTCTTCGATTCCTGCAACTTCATTGAAACTAATTCCCGTTTTTGCTTCCATCTGAAATCTAGCACGAGATTTTCCAAAGTTCATGGCCTGCCCAGACATATTGGCAGAACGCCGTAAGAGCATTAAAACTAACCCTAGCAACAATAAGACAATAAACAAGTTTGTCATCAAGTTAACGGCAGCCGAGTTATCTGTAGAGGGTTGGATATCAAACTCGACATTTTTCGCCTTCAGCTTGGCAATGAGTTCGGGGTTTTGTTCTAATAATTTTACCTCTTGCGGTTGGACTTTATCTCCTTGTCCAACTAAGGTGACTTTAGCAACTTGTGAGGCTGGATCTATTTCTAGTTTACTGACTTGACCTTGATCAATTTTTTGTAATAGACCGCCGTAAGTCAAGTCCTTATCTTGAGCTTTAAGGTGTGCGGGGGTTACCGTGAGAACGGTTTGCAGGAGCATCCATCCAGCTATAATTTGTTTAAGAGATTTAGCGCGAGATTGTCTTTTAATCGCGGTTTTACCCTGAGACTCGTTTTTATGCCAAGAACTGTTTTGCATTGCATCAACTCTATTTAGTTACCCTGTTTCAATTGTGACAGATACAACACCTCATTGGATGAAATACGGTGAATGACCTTAGCTCAGGTTATTACTATCTAACGACAGCTAGTAATTTCCTATTCCTCAACGATAAACGCTTTTTTTGCTAATTGCCATCCTTAAATATTTTATCTGTGGATGATTATTCCTTGATGCTGTATCTTTTAAAACTTTTTTTATTCTAAATTGATGAATTAATCTTTGTCATCACACAAAAATGTATTTTTTAAAGTCAATTCATCGATAAAATCAATGTCCAAGCTATTTTAACAACAAAATGTATAGACAATCAATAAAAAGGGATTAATCTTAGTCGCCAAGCCCTATTGATAGAAAAAATTGTAACTCATTCAGACATAATAATAGGTTACTAGGCAAAATAAAAAAATAAATTAATCTATAAAATATGAATACATTTCGAGAAAAAATTGCTTTTTATTTGGATGATATTACAACATTTAAAGGATTAATAATAAACTTAGGTATTTTAGGATTAATTTTACTTTCACTATTAATTTATGTCGTTCAAACCTATGAAATTACTCCAACATGGGATCTGATTTTAGATCGTCTTGAATTATTAATTTTAATTCTCTTCGCTTTTGAATATTTAGTTAGACTATGGTGCGCCGACAATAAACTTAAATTTATTTTTAAACCTCTAGCCATCATGGATTTACTGGCAATTCTTCCTGTTTTTATCGGAATTTTTGATATTAGTTTTTTTCGAGTTTTTAGATCCTTTAGAATTTTGCGAATTATTCGATTTTTTGGCTTCGGTATTTCTGTTTTCAAAGTCCAAAAAACTGATCAAATTGTCATTGCTAGAATTTTGTTGATCTTAGCCTCAATTATCTTTGTTTATGCGGGACTAATTTACCAAGTTGAACATCCCGTTAATCCACACGTTTTTCGTCATTTTTTTGATGCTTTCTACTTTTGTGTTGTTACGATGACTACAGTGGGTTTTGGTGATGTTATTCCTTTAACAGACCAAGGTAGATTAGTCACTGTACTGATGATTCTAACAGGTATTTTTTTAATTCCTTGGCAAATTGGGGATTTAACTCGGCAACTCTTAAAAACAACTCAAAAAATTGAAACTCAGTGTTTAAATTGTAGTTTATTAACCCACGATATCGATGCTAATTTCTGTAAGAGTTGTGGTCAAAAGTTAGACAAAACTACTTCAGTGACTCCTTGGAAAAAATAGAGATTTTAGTAGGGGTTTGGATACCAAACCCTTACTAATTACTCCAAACTCTTTCTAATTAAAAAGCTTGTTCAACTTCGTTTACTTCTGGAATCATTTCTCGTAAACGACGTTCAATACCCATTTTTAGGGTCATGGTAGAACTTGGACAAGAACCGCAAGCACCTTGTAAACGTAGTCTAACAATGGGGCCATCAATTTCAACTAATTCTACGTTACCACCATCAGCCATTAGATAGGGACGCATTTCATCTAAAACTGTCTCTACATTCTCTGACGTTAATGCTAGTGCCATTACAACCTCTTTTGTTTAATGATTTGGTTAATCTCTTTTTTCTTTATCCTAGCTCAAAGCCAAGGTTAAGCTGTTACGGTTTCCAGTAACTGGATGTTAGAAAAGATAAATTCAGTGACAAACTTTTCACCACCTGCATCGATCGCGTCAATCACTTGATGTGTGGGAAGATAATAATTACCGAACTGTTCGTAACTTTCGGTAAAATCTCTTTTTCCTTTTAATTCATTGGTTTTAGAATTTCGGAAAATTGCATTGTATTTCGTCGAAATATAGCCCTCATCGGTTTCTAAGCTTTCTTCGGTATTGATGACAAAAGCTACAGGCCCCATGACACGACTAACTTGACAAATTTCTGTTCCTCTAATTTTATAGTTTGACCCCATTGCATCCCCAGTGACTAAAATTTCGACTGCACCTGTAGGGTCTTCATTGCCTAAATTAAAAGTATTCTTCCCGTGAGACTGTTCAAAGTTTGAGCGTTTACGATGGGTTACGATGTCTCTGAGTTGGTTGTAGACACTTTCAGTGACCTTTTCGTCTTCTATTTCGCTAACTTCTACACTATAGTCCGCATTCACTCGTAGCTTACCTGTATAGACTTCGTTTCCTTGCTTGAGGGTAATATCTGCGATATAGCCTGGGAAATTCGCATCCCAAGTATAACGGTTTTCGTAGGCTTTACGAAATAGATCACGAGCATTATCTGTAGTTACAGTCATATTTACTTTACTGATGGCTCAAAGTTTCTCTTTTATTCTATCGTCTTATATTTTTTGCTTTGCTGGGTTTTCTGTCCTATCTAAATAATAGTACGTATCTACTATGTTCGATAATCAACGATGCGGTATATTAACTAAAAACGAGTATTATCAGGGCGAAATAAACCCAGTAACGGCCCGAGAACCGCACCAAAAACAAAGCCACCTGCATGGGCCCAATAAGCAATACCACCGTTTTCCATCCCTACATTAGTCGGTACACTGAGACTTGCAAAACTATAAAAAGCTTGTTGGACAAACCAAAAACCGAGGAATAAAAACGCGGGAACCCGAAACGTCCAAAATAATAATCCTAGTGGAATGAGTGTCACAACTTGAGCTTGGGGAAAACGCAGAATATAGGCACCCATGACTCCCGCGATCGCACCACTGGCACCTAAAGAGGGAATCATTGAGTTATAAGAAAAATACCACTGAGCAAGAGCCGCTAAAACGCCGCAGGATAGATAAAAAATCAAGAATTTGACATGACCCAGACGATCTTCAACATTATTGCCAAAAATCCACAAAAATAACATATTTCCAGCAATGTGTAAAAAGCCACCATGCAAAAATTGTGAGGTGATCAACGTCCACCATTCAGGGATCGGTTGACCGACTGGGATACCATTAAAATTAGCAGTCAGTTCTTTGGGGATCACGGCAAATGATTCAAAAAAAGCGTCTAATTGTTGGGGAGTTAGAGTAATTTGATAGAGAAAAACGAGGATATTAAGGGCAATTATGCCATAGGTAACATAGGGAGTAATGCTAATGGGATTATCATCGCGGAGGGGAACCACAAATTTTGTCCTCTAAAAAATCAAAATTTAAAAGGGATTAATTAACCCTCATTTTGCCCTGCTTTATCGACTGATGCAACCCTCAAGAAAGAATCATCAACTTAATATAGAGATAAATTAAAATCCCCCTAAAACTTTAGAGGGATTGACAAAATAAGATAAGTATGCTAATAGTAAACGAATCGTGATTTAGAAATAAATCGTACCACCCCAACGCTCATCTAGTTTAGGCGCGATTAGTAAATAACTAGCAACATCGAACACATCATCTTCAGTCAGATTTCTGAGTTCAGGATAGAGATCAGTCCGAGTCACATTAGGATGTTCTTCAGATAGATCTTTTTCTCCATCGTAGCTAGTAGGATGCTTTAAGTAGTCAACCAAGGCTGTTACATTAGTTCTAGGAGGTTCAGCCCCAGCCATATCAGATAAACCTAAACTGACGTTATTATTAGTTTTGGTTTTACCTTGTAAATGACATTTGGTGCAAGAACCATTAAAGATTCGTTGTCCAGATGTGACTTGCTGAGAACTTAAGGTAACCGACTCTCCACCTTCATTTAAAGGGATCGTACGGGTTTCGCTATCGAGTTCTAAAGCAAAAGCACTATTGATCTGAAATTGGAAGATAAAAAAGACTGTGGCGATCGCCACCCAAAAGAATCTCTTGATCATCGTTCTCCTCAAACAGTTTGAATGATTCATCTTATATTGGAACGCTATTAACCATCATCCGTCTTACTATGCTTTCAATCAACCGTGCTTAGGTATCACACGCTTATAAATTTTTTTTTAATGAGCTATCCTGTGTTTGAATATTTAACCCTGATTGTTGGGATAAAATCAGAGAAATAACTGCTTTAGCATCCTCTAGCGCAAGTAGGGTTTGCTGATCTTTATAACCGACGTTTAACTGGTCGCACAAACTGTACACAGTCTCTACACTTAGATTATATTCAGCAGCAATATCATTGATGGATAAGTCAGCGAAGCCCATAGGTTGATGATTGTCGTTCTAGCAAGAGCAGATTTAATAGTTACCATAACTATGATGCCATTCAATAGCATACCTTTAAATGGT
Source organism: Chroococcus sp. FPU101 (assembly GCF_017312365.1). Taxonomy (GTDB): domain Bacteria; phylum Cyanobacteriota; class Cyanobacteriia; order Cyanobacteriales; family Microcystaceae; genus Chroococcus. The sequence continues at coordinate 18,427 of NZ_BLJI01000040.1, read as the reverse complement.
TTTTCACATTAAGCTTTGAAAAAAAACAAAACGCATTTTTTTGCGATGTTCGGTACAATCGGAAAACCTCTAACTTACTCTACTAATTAATGCTGAGTCACCCATCTACCGTTTATCCTCCTGCTGTCTATTTTATTGGAGCCGGGCCAGGCGATCCAGAGTTATTAACCCTCAAAGCTTATAAAATTCTCACTTCTGCGGATATTATTCTTTATGCAGACTCTCTCGTCCCTAAACAAATCTTACAAGATGTCCGTAGTAACGCACAGTTAATCCCAACGGGGAATAAAACCTTAGAGGACATTTTACCGATCATGATCGAGGGAGTTAAAGATAAAGCGATCGTCGTTCGGTTACATTCGGGGGATCTTACCCTTTATAGTGCCATCCATGAACAAATTTTAACCCTGATTGAAGAAAATATTCCCTTTGAACTGATCCCAGGTATTAGTGCATTTCAAGCCGCAGCCGCTAAACTAGGGACAGAACTGACTATTCCTAACCTCGTACAGACTATTATTCTGACCCGTGTTAGTGGTTTAGCTTCCCCCGTTCCCCCGACTGAAGAATTAGCAAGTCTTGCTTCTCACCAAGCAAGTTTATGTTTATATTTAGCGGCCCGTCATGTTGAAGATGCACAAAACCAACTTTTACAACATTATCCAGCAGATACCCCCGTAGCGGTCTGTTTTCGAGTCGGTTGGCCCGATGAAAAAATCTGGATCGTTCCTCTTAATAAAATGACCGAACTCACCGAACAAGAAAAACTAATTCGGACAACTCTTTATATCATTAGTCCCGCGTTATTAACCGAGCAAAAAGTCCGTTCTCGTCTCTATCATCCCGAACATTCCCACTTATTCAGACCTCTTGTCAAGTAAATGATTATGGATATCAAGACACCAGACTGGGTAAAATCTGCTGTATTTTATCAAATTTTTCCTGATCGCTTTGCTAAAACACAACATCCTAAACCAGGACTATGGCAACCCCAAAAAATTGAACCTTGGGACACGTTACCCTCTTCACAAGGTTATAAAGGAGGAGATCTTTGGGGAGTCATTGAAAAGTTAGATTATCTCCAAGAATTAGGAGTCAACGCGATTTATTTTACACCAATTTTTCAATCCGCTTGCAATCATCGCTATCATACTCATGATTATTATCAAGTTGATCCAATGTTAGGGGGTAATATTGCTTTTGATGCGTTACTTGATGCGGCACATCAACGCGATATGAAAGTGGTTTTAGATGGTGTCTTTAATCATGCAAGTCGTGGCTTTTTCTTCTTTAATGATATTTTAGAAAACGGGAGTAATTCCCCTTGGGTTGATTGGTTTAGAATTCTTGATTGGCCGCTTTCTCCCTATGATGGTAGTAAACCCGCTAACTATATGAGTTGGTGGGATATTCGAGCTTTACCGCAATTTAATCATGATCATCCACAAGTCAAAGAATATCTGATGCAAATTGGCGAATATTGGGTTAAAAAAGGGATTGATGGTTGGCGTTTAGATGTCCCCAATGAAATTCATACCCCAGGATTTTGGCAAGAATTTCGCACTCGAATTAAAGCGATTAATCCTGAAGCTTATATTGTCGGAGAAATCTGGACAGATGCGAGACAATGGCTCGATGGAACCCAATTTGATGGGGTGATGAACTATCTTTTGACTGAAAAGATTCTTGCATTTGTGGGAGGCGATCGTCTCTTAGATATTTATGTAGAATCTGCACCCTATAATCCCTATCCACCGCTTTCGGCTAAAGAATATGCCAAGAAAATTGACCGGTTAGTAACTTTATATCCTTGGCAAATTCAATTAACCCAAATGAACCTTTTAGATAGTCATGATACAGCCAGATATAGAACGGTTGTTGGTGAAGATTCTAAAAGTATTGAATTAGCGACTTTACTCTTATTTACATTTCCTGGCGCACCGAGTATTTATTATGGGGATGAAATTGGTTTAGTGGGTGGTTTAGATCCCGACTGTCGTCGTAGTTTTCCAGTCGAAAATCAATGGGATTTAGACGTATTAAACTATCACAAAAAGTTAATTAATTTACGTCGCTATTGTCCTGCATTTTGTACTGGTAAATATAAATTTGTTTTTGCTAATCAATCTGTTTATGTTTTTGCCAGAATTGTCGCCGAGCAAACTTTAATTATCGCGATTAATATCAGTGAACAATCTGAAACAGTTGTTATTGACCTCAATCAAAATATTAATTTTAAGGGTGAGCAAATATTATATGGTGATCTTGAATATGAATGGATTGATGCTAAAAAACAACTAAAATTAATGCTTCCTGCTAGAAGTGGCTGTATTCTAGAATAAACTTAATTACTGCTTCCTTATCACCTATTTGTTAAGCCTTTTGTCAGGCTTATTTTTTTGATACAAATTGTTACTTTTGAAAAGTTTACAATAGTTCAATTGCTTAACTATTGATTATATAATTAGTTTAGAATCTGCTTTTAACCTAAAGATAAACTAAAGTTATATTGTTTTCCTAACCATCTAATGAATAGAGCTTAGATATGTTTAATCTATTCAGAGCAATAAACTTTTATAATTTTTCAGTAAAGATTGTTTAAAATGTTAAATATTATTCCGCTCACTAACAATGCTTTTCCCGATGAAGATTTTGATGGTGATCTAGCACAAAGTCAAGTGGTATGGAGAGGGTTACAAAGTGAGTTTCAAGACTATGAAATTTACTTTTATGATGGATCTAGAACGATTCAAATTTCTGATAATGTAACTGATGATTTTGGGCCAAGGGTATCGAATAGCCAAATTGTTTGGTATTCATCTAATGATGGCGATTCAGAAATTTACTTTTATGATGGGAACCAAACTCGACAACTAACTAATAATACTGCTGATGATAAATATCCTGAAATTTCTAACGGTAAAATTTTATGGTATCAGGAGATAAATAACCCAGAAACTGGCTCATATCAAACAGACCTTTACTTTTATGATGGGAACCAAACCCGACAAATAACTGATAATGAAACTAGCGAATATAAAGCTCAATTTTATGGTGATCAAATTGTTTGGGAAGGACAAGATCCAACAGAGCAAGGAGGCGATCTAGAAATCCTACTTTACAATAATGGACAAACGCTCAAACTTACTGATAATCAAACTTATGATGCCATACAAACAATCGAAGGAAACTATATTATTTGGACTAGCGTTAATCGAATCGCTGCTCGTGATGAACTGTTCTTATACAATGGTGCAGCCACAATCCAGTTAACTCAAAACGGGTTTGATTATGGCTCCTTTGATACTGATGGACAAAATGTTGTTTGGATAGAAAACAATCAAGTATATCTTTATGATGGCAATACAACTAATATCATTAACAATGATAGTTTTAATAAATCAAATGCTCAAGTCAGTGGCAATAAAATAGCTTGGTTAGGTTCTAGTGAATCAACTAACTATCATACTGAAGTATTTTTGTATGATGGTGACACTATCACTCAATTAACTGATGATAATCTTAATAAAGATAGTTTATTATTAGATGGTGAAAATATTGTTTGGCGAGTTGATAATTCTGTAAACTACAACGATAACCATGATATTTATATCTATAGAAATGGTGCGGTATCACCCTTAGCTACGACGAGTGGAAATGAAGAAATTATCGATCTCAGAGGTAACAATCTTTTAGGAGCTATTGATGATCCTAATGGTTATTATAGGACGGTTGATCAAGTATTCCTCGTAACATGGACAGATGATACCTTCCCAATACTAGAAAACCCTGAGCAATATGGTGCATCGTATCCAGATTTAATCGAAGCCTATGGTTATAATTTAGAGGCTTTTAATCAACATTATCGCGACTTTGGTTTTGCTGAAGGTCGTAGTATAGATTCATTTGATGAGTTTGAATATCTAGCCTCAAATCCTGATTTAATAGATGCTTATGGTGCGAATGGTACAGAGGCAACCCGTCATTATATTGAAAACGGATACACTGAAGAAAGACCTTTAGATACGTTCAAAGCGGCTCAGTATATCGCTTCCAATACGGATTTAATTAGTACTTATGGTGGTTATTTTTCTAATTCTCAAGCACCAGATTTAGCAGGAGCAACACTACACTATATTACGAATGGATATGCTGAAGGAAGACCAGCAGATACATTTAATGAATATTCTTATCTAGCCGCTAATTCTGATTTAATCGGTACATTTGGTTTTGATCTTGAGGCTGCAACAATACATTATATACAACACGGCTATTATGAATATCGTCCTTTAACTTTTAATGCAACTAACTATTTAGCAGTAAATACCGATCTAATTGATGCTTTAGGAAGCGATCGTACTTTGGCTACTGAGCATTATATCGAATCTGGGTATCGTGAAGGTCGTCCAGTCTATGGGGATTTTGATGGGTTTCAATACCTCGCGTCTTACAGAGATGTCTATGATCAATTAGGTATTAATCAACAAGCAGCAGTCGAGCATTTTGTCGATTATGGTTATGAAGAAGGACGAGCTAGAGATACATTTGATGAATATCGCTATCTAGCATCTAATCCCGACATTATCCCGTCTTACAGTTATTACTCTCCATACTACGGCTATGTCGATACTTATGGGGCGACATATCATTATCTCTATAACGGTATTGCTGAAAATCGTCCGACGACGACCTTTGATCCAGTTCAATACTATAATGCTAACCCTGATGTTGCTGCATTTTATAACGGTGATCTTTCTCAGGCAAGCTATCACTATGTACAGCATGGTTATTATGAAAATCGCCCAACGGTTTAAACCTTTTGTTATGGTTATGAATTAACAAACTATCTGTAGGGGTTTAGAAATTAGATCCCTACAATTATTTCACACTTTTTGCTTGTTCAAAGACGACGGGAGGCAAAAGGAACAACATCTGCTTCACTACTTTCTCTAGCAACTCGAATGAGTAACCCTGCTAGAAATAGACTTGCTAGACTTGAACTCCCACCATAGCTAAAGAGAGGAAGGGGTAAACCTGTCGTCGGTAATGCACCTGTAGCGACACCAATATTAAGTAAAGATTGACCAACTAAAACAATCATAACGCCCATAGCTACTAATCGTTTGATCGGGTGACGACATTTAAGGGCAACTAATAACGCCAAAGTCGCATAAAGCATGAGTAAGAGTAATAAGACAACTCCACCCGCAAAGCCAAATTCTTCAGCGAAGACCGCAAAAATAAAATCTGTATCAGGAAAAGGCAAATAAAACAGTTTTTGTTGAGATAACCCGTAACCATTGCCCCAAGTTCCTCCCGAACCCACAGCTAGTAAACTTTGTACTAGCTGATAACCATCTCCCCTAGCATCCGCCCAAGGATTGAGAAAAGACAAAACTCGTCGTCTTTGATATTCTCGCAGACTAATACTTAAAAAAGCCAGCGCAAATCCACCGATCGCAGTCCCACTTAAATAGGTTAGCGGTAATCCTGCCGCTAATGCAATTAACCAAATCGTCATCCCACATAATGCAGTCGTACTTAAATTCGGCTGTAGTAAAATTGCGGCTAAAGTTAGGGCAAAGATCCCCAACCATCCGAGACGATATCCCCAACGTAAACGATACCAATTGCCGAATAAGTGTGCGCTTTGTAACACTAAAAAGGGCTTCATTAATTCAGATGGTTGTATTGATATTGGCCCTATTTTAATCCAGCGCGTCGCCCCATTGACTTCTTCTCCTAATCCAGGTATATGTGTACTTATAATTAAGCCGAGGACTCCTAGAATCATCCAAGGAGCAATCTTTAACATATTTTTCAGAGGACATTGTACAATCAAATTTAGCCCAACTAAGCCAAACCAGACCCAAATCAGTTGACGTTTGATAAAATAAAGTCCATCGTTATTTTGACTATCACTTAGAGCGTAGGAAGCCGAGAATAAAGCAATCAATCCTAAAATTAACCATAAGAAAGTTAGCCAGCGTAGTAAACGCGCCTCTACTGACCACTTTTTTACTTCTGGATCATAGATTGGAATAAAATAACGTAGCACAACTTACCTTAAAGGACTTATCCTTCTTAAAATATCAGAAAATTAATTCTTGAATCTTTTTTTATAGAGATTACGATGAATTTTTTGGAAATTTGTTCCATTCAAGATTATCTAATGATTGATTACGGCTTAAAGGAACGGAAAATGAGTAATTTTTACTTTAAATCAAAATTAAGAGAATCAGCGATTAATTAAAAAAGGTGTGATACCGATCGCTTTTGCTCCATAATAGTCTTCAGCAATACTATCACCGACGTGCCAAGCTTGAGACGCAAGACAATCATGTTTTTCTAATGCGGTTGTAAAAATTGAGGGATGAGGTTTAGCAAAACCTGTTTCGGATGAGATGGTAAGACTTTTAAAAAAAGATTCTAACTCTAAATGTTTTAAAACCGAATCGATGCGACTGTCAAAATTAGAAATGATGCCGAGTTCTATTTCTTGATTTTGCCAATGAGTTAGAGCATTTTTTACATCAGGATAGACAAACCAAGGCTCAGCTTGTGCAAAATAGTGATAAAGTTGATTAAAAAATTCATCAAAATTAATAAACTGCTCCACTGCACCAACTCGAGTAAATGTAGAATAGGCGATGATTTTCCACCATTGATACTCTAATTGAGGAATTTTGCAAGATTCAACATTTGGGAAAGCTAAAGGGGGAGAGGCTTTAAAACTTTTAAAAAAAGCTTTGTTTAACTGACTGGGTTCCACATTAACACCAAAAGACGCGGCGATCGTTCCATAAATTTCTCCAACACTGCCTTTTACACCAAACAGTGTACCAACCGCATCTAAAAAAATAACTTTGGGTTTTTGCATATTATTCAGTTCAACACAGATCATTTTAATGTATTCTGTTCGCGGACAAAAAGCAGTGGCACGAGAGCCGCTAAACGCAAGGCACAAGAAAGCCCAAAGATCACAGGAAAACCGCCATTTTTCAGGAATTCTACTAATAAACCACCTGCGGTCGTCGATAATGCGCCACTGACTCCACCAACCGCAGCAACAATCCCGAAATAGTGAGATTGACGCGCAATGGGGGCGACTCCTAATTGTAAATTAGTTGTACACAAATCGAGTGCTGATGTTGTTCCTCCTAGCAGTAGATGAAGTAGCGGCAAAAAGAGCCAAATTGAGATTGCATTATTTCCCATTACTAACCATAGTAGGGGAACAAACGCTGAGATAAAACCGATTCCCATGAGAATAGGACGATTACCAATGCGATCCGATAATTTGCCCCATGCGATTAACGAAATTAGATAAGCCCCAGCGTGTAAACTACTATAAATCGTTACATAGCGTACATCAAGATTAAGCCAGCCGAGCATATAAAGAGCAAAAAATGGCGCACTTAGATTAACCGCAAACATCCAAAAGCAAAAGTAGATCAGAAATTTTAAAAATTTATAGTCTCGTAGGATACTGTTTTGAGGAATTATTGATTGCTGTTGTTCAGTTGCGATCGCCTCAACCGATTCATCTACATCTAATTTTAATTTTTGTTGCTGCGGATTGACATCTGTCATCAGACATTGAAAACCTAAGCTGATAAATCCTGTGACAATGCCTAACACTAACATGATTCCATAGCCTTGAATTGAACCACTTGGCCAAGTTGCGATCGCCCAACCCAATAAAGGCACACTGATCAAATTCGTGAGGCTAATCACACTATTACGAAAGCCAAAATAACGTCCCCGTAAACGTTTTGGAACTAAGATAGCCAACCAACTAAGCCAAGACGCACTCCCCAAAGAACCGATTAAATGACTGAGTAGAACAACTCCTAATGTCCAAATGATTAGCTGATGTGACTCAATATAATGCCAGTTAGCCAAGCCAATACCCAACAACAAAATAAGCCAGATGATGCGAGATAAACCATACACCCACAGATTAAAGTAGTGACGACTATTAGTAAGTTCTGATAGGTATGCTCCCAACGGTTGCAACAAATTAATCAACATCGGAATTGAAGATAACATCCCGATTTCAGTGGGATTAGCATTTAGTTCTACCAAAAAATTATTTAATAGAACTCCACCAGTGATATTAGAAAAAATGGTGGCAAAAATGCCATCCCATGTTGAGGCTTTTAGACTGGTACGAATTTCATCTTTAGTAAAAGTTTTTTTAGGCTTTGATGGAGAAGTAATAATGATTTGTGGAATGGCTTCAGTCGTCTGTACTAAAAGATCATTATTAAGTTCGATTAGATTGGTTTGGACTGTAATTAAACCGCCTTCAATTTCAAGAGGATTCATTAGTTATATGATCTTTAGTTTTTCCATTCATCAATTTGAAACAGAACGCGCACTTTATCAGTTTGAGCTTCATTTCTTGCAAAAGTATCAAATTCTGGATCAGCGTTAGTTGTCTCTCCCATAATTACTTTAAATTCTTGACCAATAAACTTAAAATTGGATTGGGTTTGAGTACGTCTACCTACAGTACCATCAGGATAATTAAGTGTGTCTTGCTGAGAATCTGGGAAAAAGGCTTCAGGATCTTCAGCAAAAGAACGACTTTCTAAATTAGAAAGAATAGGTCTAGAACGGAGTTGGGTTCTTGAATTAACTTGTTGCGCTTCAATAGATGCTTGCTCTAAAGAGGCAAAAAGAGTACTAAATAAAACGATTTTTAGGGCAAAATTAATTTTCCGTAACATAAATAATTTTCCTATGATGGATAATTTTTACTACCTTTATTTATATGTTATTAAGATATATTACTATTTTCTTCCGTCCCAAGAAAGAAACAAGAATAAGCTTTTTTATATATTTTGGTGAAAATTTGACAAGTTTGCTCATAAATTTAGACATCTTAAACTAAAACCTGTTCGCTTTAACAGGATTTTAGCTTTAAATCTATCTATCCTAAACTCATGTCACTTTTAGCGAAAAGCAAATGAGCATTATTTCAACCTAAAAAATGATCTTTCTGTCTAGAGAGGGAGATGACTAACCACTCATCTTAATCTATTCTTAACTTAAGAAGATGAACTGGAGCTCATTCAGCATTTTAATCAAAGCTAAATCAGAGGACGAAAATTTATGGCCAATCACGAGATTTCGTCTGGTTTCCCAGAAACACTAAATGACAGTGAGTATGAGCAAAAGAGCTTGAATGAGATGTTGCAGGAGTTGCGGGTCTTGCAACAGGGGAGCCAAATATTAGTAGGATTTTTGATTCTTTTGCCCTTCAATGAGGGATTTTCTAAAATTGAGCTTTTTGAAAAGTGGGTTTATATCGTCGCTTTTATTTCATCGATTATTAGCTTGATCTGCTATAGCGCACCAGCAGCACAACATCGTCTTGAACGACCTTTACGGCACCGTATCAAGTTTAAGCAAACGTCAACCCATATCATTATTGTTGGAACAATTTCACTTTCTGTTGCTTTGATTTCAACTACACAGTTAGTATTGAATGAAGTTGTAGGGTATAGCTGGTCATTGCTCGGAACTATCATTATTGGGCTTCTAATCGGGATTATTTGGTGGTTAATTCCCTTATTTCATAAAAAAAAATATCGTTAGAATTGTTTATTGATGACTATTTGTTTTTCTCTTAAAGCTAAACTAAAAATTTTAAATATTATTTCTATTATAACTCATATTAAACCTAAAAGAATACCTACCAAAAGAAATTAAGTTTTTTGAAGAATTGCCGATACAAGAGCCATTACGCTTCAACCGTTAGAGAGAATAGATCTCGCAAGTGATAGCTACATTTAGCTTGAATCGAGAGCTAAATCTAGCTATATAATCTTTAGCTGGAACAGACGAAAACATGATTCAAAGCATTAATACTACAACCTTTACCGACCTTGATCTCGATCAGTTTGCAGAAGATCTTAATCGAGATGGAATTTGTGTGATTCGCGGGTTATTTGAACGATCGCTAATTGAAGAATGGGCAGTTGCTTTCGATGCGTTATTTCAAGAACGGCAACAGCGATCGCTTGGGATTGCTCCCAGAGGTAAGGCACGTTGCTATGTTACATTACCTTGGGTGCCTCCCTTTGCTAATCCAGAAGTGTTTGCCAATCCAACCATTTTGGGCGTGCTAGATCGCGTGTATTACCAAGAATATAAGCTAGTTCAATTAGCAGCAGATATTCCGATGCAGGGGTCTGAGTATCAAATCATTCATCGTGATTTTAGACCACTATTTACCGATCAGATTGTCACACCGCTTTATGCTCTGGCTGTTAATTTTCCTTTAGTTGAAGTGACTTCTGAAAATGGGCCGTTTGAGATGGCGCGGGGAACTCATCGGATGCCACGTGAAGAGGGATTAGTTAAAATTCAAGCAGGTGAAATTCCAATGGAACAGTTTTATATGCAGCCTGGAGATGTAATGATTCGCTCACCTTTGGCACTGCATCGGGGTACACCGAATCGAACAGAGCAACCACGCCCTATGATTGTGATGGGTTATATTATGCACTGGCTACACACCCATAAGGTAGATTTAACTCTGGCGCAAGATTACTACAATGGTTTGTCATCCCAACTTCAGCAGTTACTTCGGTGTCGGCTCGTCGAACAGTTACCAGACCAGATGACAGAAACTTATATTAATTTTGAGTACTAATTGTCATTGCTATGACAAATTACACGAATCCCGTTTATTCAGATTATTTTGCTGATCCGTTTGTTTGGCAACATCAGGGGGTCTATTATGCGATCGGTACAGGACGTACAGAAGCAGTGGGACAGGTGGATGAGATTGAGCAAAGGCGAGTTTTTCCTTTGCTGTGGTCTGATAATTTAGCTAACTGGCAGTTTGCTGGAAACGCTTTACAACGTCTGGATCCTACACTAGGGGATAATTTCTGGGCCCCTGAAGTTGCCTATTGTGATGGGATGTTTTACCTCTATTATTCTGTTGGGCATGAGGATAAAAACCATCAGTTACGGGTTGCCACGAGTTCTAAACCTTTAGGGCCGTATCAAGATACTGGTGAGCCATTGGTCGAGCCAAAAAACTGTCCATTTGCGATCGATCCAAGTCCCTTTCAAGATTCGGACGGTCAATGGTATCTCTTTTATGCACAGGATTTTCTCGATACTGAAAATGGCGTTCGTGCGGGAACTGCATTAGTTGTTGATCGCCTGATGACCATGACGAAGTTAGCAGGAGAAACTAAGGTGGTTTTGCGGGCCCGTCATGACTGGCAACGATTTTTAGCCGATCGTCCGATGTACGGTAAGATTTACGATTGGCATACTTTAGAGGGCCCCTGTGTTCGTAAGCATTATAACCGTTACTATTGCTTCTATAGCGGTGGTCGTTGGGATAGCGAAAACTACGGGGTAGATTATGGGGTTGCCGATCACGTCATGGGGCCCTACTCCGATGTTGGAAGTGAATCAGGGGCGCGAGTTTTGCGGACAGTTCCAGATGTTGTGTTAGGGCCAGGTCATAACTCGATCGCACTCAGTCCCCACGGTCAAGCGGAATACGTGGTTTATCACGCTTGGGATGCCAAAATGGAGGCCCGCCGAATGTATATTGATTTGCTGATTTGGACACCAAAAGGGCCTCGTTGTCAAGGCCCTACTTGGACATCTCAAATGATTTGAGGTAGCGTCATCATTAATGTTGGATCATTTCTAAAATGGGTTGAGTGATCCAACTTAAGCCGACATTGAGTTGATGTTTAAGGGTGGGCAAGCGATAGAGATAAATTAAGCGACGGATTAAATGAGCCGCAGAGCCATCTAAAGAGATGCCAAAACCGCTTAGGGTAGCATCATCTATACCAAGGGTAAGCATTTCACCTAATGCTTGATAGCGGAAGGGTAATAGCGGTCGTTTATTCAGACTAGCCCAAATATTCCACGCACAATAATCAGATTGTTGAATGGCGACTTGAGCGGTTGCGGGAACTTTTTGTCCAGTAATATCTTGACAGTCGGCGACATCTCCTAAAACATAAATATTGGGATGATCGATCGCTTGTAAAAATGGATTGATGGTTAATTGTTTCTGTGCATTGTGTTGTAGGGGTAAATTAGCGATAAAATCCGATGTTTGTGATCCGACTGTCCAAAGTACGATATCAACTGGGAGGGTGGTTATTTCCCCTTTGTATTCCAAGGAAATACTATCGGCTGTAATTTCTGTAACGTTTGTTTCGAGATCTTGCCAGATGAAACGTTTTTCTAAGGCTTTTTGCGCTGCTTTGCGATTGTGATCGGGTGAATTTCTCAGAATCATATCACTTTTTTCAATAATTCTCAGTCTGCCGCGTTCTCCTAAACGATCGGCTAATTTACAGGCAATTTCTATACCACTATAACCCCCACCAACAACAGCAACTCTAATTTTTTCAGCGTTAGACTGTTCTAAATCTCTAAGTTTTTCACCGAGTTTATAAGCATCTTTTAGTGTCCGAAAGGGAATAGCATGATCTTTTGCCCCAGGAATACCGATAATTGGGGTTTGACCGCCCATCGTGATGACTAATTGATCATATGCTAGATTGGAACGATTATCGATTTGTATTTGTTGGTTAGTGATATCAATTCCAGTAACGATTCCTTGATGAAAATTGACCGAGGTGTCGGCTAAAAGTTCGACAAACGGTGGGGCAATTTCCCAAGATTGCATTTCTGAGGTGATGAGTTCGTACAATAGAGGAGAAAATAAGAAGCGATCGCTTTTATCAATGAGGAATATTGAGGGTTTTTGGTTATTTTCCCAAGGAAGTTGACTTAAACGTAGGGCTGTATATAGTCCGCCAAACCCGCCACCTAATATACAAATTTGCTTAGGTTGTTCACTCATAAAGATAAATTTTAAGATAACGCTTTCTTTTAATTATAAAGAAACCCTTAAACGTTTATCGCTTTTCACTCTGTGAGGATTCAGCTTAATCATCTAATTCTTTTCCACATCTAGTGTTTTATATGTAGAATATTAAAGCAAAACACTATAGATAGTGGTTAGTTGGAGTTTAGAACAGATGAATTATCTAACAGAGTGGCAAAATAGTTGTGTAGATGAACAGTTGATTCGTCTTAATGTCACTGCTTTAGAGGGTTCTGTTCCGACTGACTACTTACTCTATTCTGATGATCTACCAAGACGCAATGACGGGAGAGTGACTCAAAGTCTTCTGAAACGTTACGAACACACAGAACAGGGTGGCTGGTGGTGTGCAGGTATCGATTTACTGACGGGGCATGATGATTTATGGGGGTGTTTTAAGCCCAATGCACCGCGTTTCGGAGAGCAACAGAAACTCATTAAATACGAACATCCTCCCAAAACAGCAACGGGACTATTTGCCTTACGAGTTCCGCTACATATTTGGCAAATGATCTCAGAACGCTTCGGGGTTCCCATCTTATCACATGAAATTGATCGCCAGCAACCTGATTTTGGTTTTTGGCAGTGGCTGAAGAATCATCCACAAATTCCGCTTTGTATTACCGAAGGAGCGAAAAAAGCAGGGGCATTATTAACAGCAGGTTATCCCGCGATCGCATTACCAGGTATTCACAATGGTTATCGAGTTCCAAAAGATGATTTAGGTCATCGTATTGGCAAGGCTTATTTAATCCCTCAATTACAACAGTTAGCGACATCAGGAAGAGCAATTTATCTAGTTTTTGATCAAGATACTAAACCGAATACGATCACAGCAGTTAATACGGCAATTAAGCGGATGGGTTATTTATTAACACAAATCGGATGTTCAGTAAAAGTCATCACTTGGAAAGCCAATTTAGGTAAAGGAGTTGATGATTTTTTAGCAAATCAAGGTCAATCCGTTTTTGATGAAACCTATCAAAAAGCACTTTCTTTCGACATCTGGCAAGCTCAAGTCTTAAATCAATTAACTTATCAAGCTGATTTAGAGATTCATCAACGCTATTTACCTAATTTAGCCATTCCTCAGGCAGCTAAACTCATTGCTCTTAAATCACCTAAAGGAACAGGTAAAACTCTTTTTCTTGAAACAATTGTTGCTCAAGCTTTAGTCAATCATCAAAAGGTGTTAGTCATTGGTCATCGTATTAAATTAGTTGAAGAACTCTGTCATCGTTTTGGATTACAATATGTGACTGAAGTTCGAGATGATCATCAAAAACAACTTTTAGGTTATGGCTTATGTATTGATTCACTTCATCCTCATTCACAGGCACAATTTGATGCGTCACAATGGAAAGATAGCCTTGTAATTATTGATGAAGTTGAACAAGTTCTCTGGCATGGTTTAAATTCCGATACCTGTAAAAATTATCGTGTCCCTATTCTTAAATCTTTAAAAACTCTAATTCAAAATGTTTTAAGTAGTCGCGGACAAGTTTATTTAGCCGATGCTGATTTAAGTGATATTTCTTTAGATTACTTAATCTCCCTGTCTGGCATTCCTTTAAAACCATTTATCATCCAAAATAATTGGAAACCCAGTCAAGCAGAAGCCTATCAGTTTTATAATTATCCTGAAAGTACACCGAAAAAGTTCATCAAAGATTTAGTTAAATATATTCGTGATGGTGGGAAACCTTTGATTTGTCTCTCGGCACAAAAATTAACCAGTCAGTGGGGAACGTGTAATTTAGAATCCTATTTTAAAAAACAATTTCCGAAAGTCCGAATCTTACGCATTGATTCTGAGTCATTGATTGAGCCTACTCATCCTGCTTATCAATGTATGACTCATCTTAATGATATCTTGAAAAACTATGATATTGTTTTAGCAAGTCCGTCAATAGAAACGGGAGTTAGTATTGATATCAAAGGTCATTTTACTTCGGTTTGGTGTTTAGCTCAAGGACTACAAACTGTCACTTCTATTTGTCAATCTTTAGGACGGGTTAGAGAAAATATTCCTCGTTATGTTTGGTTAGCTTCCTATGGCTTTAATCAAGTGGGAAATGGTGCGACTTCAATTCCATCTTTGCTTAGTTCTGGACATCGATTAGTAGACTTAAATATTCGTTTATTACAACAGTCAGATTTAGACGCGCTTAATGATTTAGATACAGGTTTTCAAGCCGAATCATTACTGTGTTGGGCTAAAATGGCAGTGCGAGTTAATGCGTCAATGATTAATTATCGAGAAAATATCTTAGGACAGCTAGAACATGAGGGACATCAAAAGATTGAAGTTACTCAAGACATCGAAAAAAATCAACAAAAACAAAATCAATTAGCTGAAGCAATTAACGCGGTTCGAGAACAAAACTATCAAGAAGAGTGTCAAGCGATCGCAAAATCTAATCTTTTATCAGATGATGAATATCGACAGATCAAAAAGCGACTTATTAAATCAATATCAGAACGTCGTTCCCTGAAAAAATATGATTTACAAAAACGTTATGGCATTCCCGTTAATGCGGAATTAGTTATGAAAGATGATGCGGGTTGGTATCAGAAATTAAGGAGACATTATTTTTTAACAATTGGACGACAATTTTTATCGGATCGAGATACTTTAATCGCGAAAAAATTGTTAGATTGTGGTCATGGTAGTCTTTTTATTCCTGATTTTAATGGCTCGCAACTCGGAGCAATCATTGGTACGATGGAAGTTTTAGGAATTTCGGTTTTATTGGCTCATCCCGAACGAGAATTGCGCCCAACTGATTTAGATTTACAGAAAATGGCTAAAATTGCTATTCATAATCGTTCAGAAATTAAGTCGATTACTAAAATTGGTTTGGCGGGTAATTCTAGCCCAATTACTATTATTAGAAGACTTTTAGATTTACTCGGTTACGGATTAACCCAAGTTCGCTTAGAAAAAATTCAGAAAAAATCGATTAGGGTTTATCAAATTACTTTACCGAGAGATGGTAGAGAAGAAGTTTTTAGGCAGTGGTTGTTTAAAGATGAACGATGTCCAGGTAGTTCAGAAATCTGGTACGAGGATTATCTGTTAGCCTTGGATGGCAATCACTCACCGAGTTTAGAAAGCCCGTATGTACAATTATCCTTAGAGTTGTGACCTCACCTAAAAGGAGAGGGAACTATCAGGAATTCTATTTTTAGCCTATTGCCTAGAAAGAAGACTTGTGATACAATAGAAGATCGTCGGCTCAAAAAAACTTGGGGGCGTGGCGGAATGGTAGACGCTACGGACTTAAAATCCGTTGACCCTTATCAGGTCGTGTGGGTTCAAGTCCCACTGCCCCCATCAATTGATTAACTTAACCATCCTTTAAGACGGCGTGCTACCTGTGGACGGCGTAGTTTTCTCATCGCTTTACTTTGAATTTGTCTGACTCTTTCTCGTGAAAGGTTAAACATCGCGCCAACTTCTTCGAGGGTATAGGGTTGAGCAGTGACTAAGCCATAACGCAATGAAATGACATCTTTTTCTCGTTGAGTTAGAACATCACTCAAGACGGCGGCAATTTCAGAGCGCATCATTGCTTCATTCATTTGCTCTTCTGGTAGTTGCAGTTCTTCGTCTTCGAGTAAATCGACTAATTCGGTGTCTTCTCCTTTGCCGACTCGATGGTTGAGTGAAAGAGATTGACGACGTAATTGTAAGAGTTGTCTAAGTTGTTCGGGTGTGACTTCGAGTTCAATAGCGAGTTCAAGTTCGTTGGGGTTACGTTGTAGTTTTTGTTTGAGAACTCGTTGGGCTTTTTTGAGTTTATTGAGTTTTTCGACGATATGAATCGGTAAACGGATGGTTCTCGAGTCATTAGCGATGGTACGAGTAATCGCTTGACGTATCCACCAATAGGCATAGGTGGAGAATTTATAGCCTTTGTTGGGGTCGAATTTTTCGGCGGCGCGGTTTAAGCCGATCGCTCCTTCTTGGATCAGGTCTAAAAAAGGTACGCCACGATTGAGATAACGTTTGGCGATCGAGACGACTAATCTCAGATTAGAACGAATCATTTTGCGTTTGGCGGTACGTCCTTTGTACAGACGGTTCTCTAAGACTCGTTCATTTTCTAAACCTAAGAAGAGAGCCCATTCTAGTTTTGTCGGTTGACGCTGTAAGAGTTCGCTTAGTTCGAGCCGTTTTGATTCGGCATCGGCAAGGTATTTGACGGCGTAGGCGAGTTCGACTTCTTCAGAGGGTTGGAGTAGGGGATAACGTGCCATTTCTTTGAAGAAGGCTCCTACTGTGTCGTCTGAGGTGGTTTTTGTATAGCCAGTGGGAACTCGTTCATCTGTCCATTCTAAAAAATGCCGTTCAATTTCTTCGTCAATGGGTGAGATTTTTTCATTGCTGTTGATGAGGAGTTCGGCGGTTTGAGTTGGCGGTATTTTAAAGTTATTCATAAGCTATGTTGATGAGACTGGATCTATAAATTCATCTGTTTTCCCGATGGCCAAATTTTCACATTGATTTTTGTTATTTTGAGTTTTTTAAACGTTTTCTTAATTAATTGACTAATGATTTAAATTAATAAGGTAGCAAATTCAGTCAAAGTTTTTGTATGTCTAGCTACAATCAAATAAAGTGAACGACTAAATTTATTTATACTGTACCTGATGGTTTAAAAAATGGGTAGGTTAAGGATATTTTTCTTAACTTATTGTGAAGCGGTCTTGTTGATCTTTTGCTGTACTTTCGTCAAATTGCCGTTTAAATCAGTAATTAAGAATCACTCGCTGATCGATTTTATAAGCACGTTAGATAGGGTCTGGCAAGCAAACCCCTTAGAGAAAATTAGATTTTAAGCCGACGTTTGCATTAAAATATCTCGAATTTGCAGTCCTGTTAGATTAGGATTAGCACTCAACATTAAGCCTACTACACCTGCTACATGAGGAGATGCCATCGAAGTTCCGCCCTAAGTCCGATAGCTATTGTTTGGAGTTGTGGAATATATAGATATTAACACCAGATGCGGTAACATAGGCTAGAGATAGGTTAGAACCTGCTCGGTTTGAGAAAGAAGCAAAATTATTATTTTGATTGACTGCACCGACGGCAAGACCCCAGTTAGTTGCATAAGCTGCGGGATAACCGGGTGTTAAACCACCAGAGTTACCTGCTGCCATCACAACCACTGCACCTTTGCTACTAGCATATTGTATAGCTGCTTGAAACTCACTACTTCCAACAGAGCCACCTAAGCTGAAATGAATCACTTTTGCACCATTGTCAGCCGCATAGCGTACACCTTGCGCGACTGAACTAAGAGATCCTTGTCCTTGATCATTAAGGACTTTGACGGGCATAATCTTTGAATTATCCCTCTTTTGTCATATAAAGGTATAAAATAGGGAAATAATACCAATTCATTAGAATCCCTAATTCATTTATTTCACCTTTCATAATAGTTAATCTCGGATCACTCCAGTTGGCATAGGCTCTTTGTATCGTTACTCTCTCAATGGGTGAAGTATTTTTAATCTGGCTATAAATAG
>NZ_BLJI01000039.1 GCF_017312365.1 Chroococcus sp. FPU101 | reverse complement strand
CAACCCTTTGCCCTATATAACTTTGAAGATGAAAACATTACATCTAGTATCCCCCGACCAAACCTCTAGTATCCCCCGACCCGTCATTTTTGAAACTCTTTACTGATAAAGCTTTCAGACCCCTTGAAGCTTACTGAATAATGATCCAATGCGAAAACAGATTTTAAAACTTCTGGCATAATCGATGACAAAGTCTTTTTAGCAGTTTGGAGAAGCGTTCATGGATGAAAACACAAAAATTCCTTACAAGCAGGCTGGGTCGAAGCTTGCCTTTCTAAAAGCATCGATTCAAGGTAGTCAGAATAAGAAAAAGTTTGGATCTCTTTGAGCTTCTGGGGCAGGTTTTTAGCTTGAAATAGCCTGAAATAGTTGAATCTCTTTGAGTATTAATCTTTTCAGGTAGCCCACACGAGAAGTTTTGCCGACTTCTCTCCCCTCTCGGAAATACAAACACAAAACCAAAAATTACTTCAAGCTTAAAACCGATCATCTAATTTTGTCCATTCGTAGATAGACAGAAAAAATGACTTAAAAACCCAAAAGCCAGAGAGATTCTCCAAATCACCACATTTATGGAGAATCTTATGAACGAATATAAGAAGCCAATCTCACCTTCAGAGGAACTTCAAGAGAACGAGACACAAAGTAAAGTGATTGCAGAAAGACCTGCTCACATCAAGGAAAATCATTGGCGTGAATGGGTAGAAGACTCAAAAGTAGATCCTTTAATAACTGCCCTCAATGTACGGTCGTTATCAGGAACAACCCCCCATGAATATTTACTCTACGGACTCCCAGATAGCGAGCGGCGCAACGATGGCCGACTCAGGGATTATTGGTTAAGAAGATATGGTCATTTAGATTACGGTGGTTGGTGTGTGGCACAATTGACCCCATAACAGGATCTGAATCTGAATGGGGCTGTTTTAAACCCGACAAACCAAAGATTGAAAGAGAAAAAGGAAAACCCATTAAATACGAACACCCGCCAAAAGTTCCAACTTCGGCCTTTTTTCTAAAAGTTCCTTGGGGAATCGGGTTAAAAATAGCTATTAACTGCGGGTTAGAAAATTCCTACAAAGAAAGAATTGCGGACTTAATTGGGATTACCGCTACCGAGATATTTTTGAAGACTGAGGATACAGAGTTTTGGCAGTGGGTAAAAGCGACTCCTGAAATCAATCTGTTAATTACAGAAGGAGCCAAGAAAGCCGCTTCTTTATTATCGGCTGGTTATTGTACGATTGGATTATCTGGGATCTGGAATGGAGTTAGACAGCCCTTAGACGATTGGGGTAATGTGAGCAGTTTGCCCTATCTAATTCCTCAGCTTATTCCCTTTGCGGCACTTGGGCGCGAAATGAGTTTCTGTTTTGATAATGACCCCAAGCCAAAAACAAAACAAGCGGTCAGAAAAGCAACTTTAAAAACAGGAAACTTGCTTAAATCTAAAGGTTGTGAGGTTTCCGTCATTACTTGGGATTCATCCTCTAAAGGGGTTGATGACTTGATTGCCCTCAAAGGACTCTCATACTTTAATGCGGTTTACAACAGCCGTATCAGCCTAGCCGATTACAAGCTTAGTGAAGTTTTAGACCTGTCTCCTTACGTCAATCTGACGGTCAATGAACGGTATTTACCCGAAAGTTTAGTGCCTCCTGCTACTGCTCAACTAATTGGGATAAAAAGTTGGCAGGGAACGGGGAAAACCGAATGGTTAGCCCGAAAAATTGAACGATTGCTTAGAAAAGGGAAAAGAGTAATTGTCATTGTGCATCGCGAACAATTGGCGATCGCGCTGGCCTTACGTTTCGGGATTGATTACAGGACGGCGATCTCCACATCAGAAACTAAAGGTATTTTTGGTTACGCGCTTTGTATCGACTCACTGCATCCTTTCGCCAATCCCAAATTTAATCCTCAATCTTGGGAGGAAGCAACAGTTATTCTTGATGAAGTTGAACAGGTCATCAGACATTTATTATTAGGTGATACCTGCATCAATCATCGAGTTGCCATTCTAAAAGCTTTCAGAGAACTGTTACAGGTTGTCATTTCTACAGGGGGCAAAATTTATTTGACCGATGCTGATTTATCCCCAATATCAATCAATTACATTCAACAACTAATCGGTCAGCCTGTTGAAACTTGGGTCGTCGAAAATACTTTTATTCCTAATAAGGGGAAAAGAAAAATTTACGTTTATTCAGACCAGAGTTTGGTCATCCAGAAAGCTTGTGAGGCGGTTCAGAAGGGGAGAACCATTTTAATTCATACCGATGGTCAAAAACATAAATCAAATTGGGGAACTCGTAACTTAGAGAATCATTTTAAAAAGAAATTTCCGCACCTGCGAATTTTGAGAATCGATAAAGATAGTGTATCAGATCCCAAACACCCCGCCTATGGTTGCATGGGGAATCTTAACGATGTTCTCAAAAACTATGACATTGTTTTAGCAAGTCCGACAATTGAAACAGGGGTCAGCATTGATGAGTATATTTTTGATTATGTTTATTGTATTTCTCATGCTGTTCAGTCCGTTGATTCAGTTTGCCAAACATTAGAGAGATATCGCTTAGATGTAGAGCGACATATTTACATTCACCCTTATTCAACTAAGCGAATAGGTAACGGAGCATTTGAGATTAGAGGGTTACTCGCTGGGATTCATGGAAAAACGTCAGCGAATCTTAAACAACTGATTAAGGCTGGCATAAGCTGTGAAATTGCTGTTATTGAAGACGATTTAAGCATTTCTCCTTCCCTACTAGCTTATGCAAAAATTGCCTGTGTTTTAAATAGCCAAGCGGGGAATTTTAAAGACCACGTTTTGGCTAAACTAATAAAAATGGGGTATGAAGTGATTCATGTTAGTGATGAGAAAGATGAGGCGGTACAGCATGAAATTATTGAAAGTAAAGAGGAATTATACGAGACTCATTGTGAAAGCGTAATAGCATCTTCAAATCCAACCGATCTTGAATACAAGGAACTGAAAGAAAAACGGTCTAAAACTGAGAATGAACGGCATCAAGAGCGTAAAGGAAAATTAGTCAGACGCTATCAAACTGAAAATATTGATAAGGAATTAGTGAAAAAAGATGACGACGGCTGGTGTGAGAAAATCTTACTTCATTACTATCTCACTGTAGGTCGTAACCTGTTAAGCGAACGTGATAGGAAAATTTTAAACAAATATAAAGACGCGGGGGATGGTCAAATCTTCAAACCCGACTTAAATCACTCATTACTGTCAAGTAAAATCGCTGCACTTGAGCTTTTGGGCATTAATCAATTTTTTGACCCCTCAGCCTTCTTTACTAGCGATAAGTTACAAGGATGGTTTGATAGAATTAATAACCCTGTGACACGTTCTCAGATTAAACTGATTTTCGGAATCAGCATTAATCCCTCTAAAGATACCCCAATGGCTGTCGCTCAACGACTATTAGATTTAATGGGGTTAAAATGCGATTTTACGGGATGGCATCGAATAGAAGGTAAGGCCAAGCGGTTTTACAACGGTTGTAACCAAAACCCCGATGGTAGACAAGCCGTTTTTGAAAGATGGCTTTCTCAGTCTCAGTATGACGAAGCGGCGGCTTAGTGTCACAGGGGGTATATAGATATAACTTTCTTTTGGTGTGACAACTAAGATTCAAAGTTAAAAAGAAAAAGCTTATCAAAAAATGGAAAATCAACAAATTTCGACCCTTGTTGGAAATTATTCACCTTCTATGACAGATAGATTAGGTAAGTCTAGATATTCTAAGATTAACAGGCGCAAATAATCCAACTTTTGCAGATAACTCTTCAAGAGAGGGTATTTATCATGGGTTTCCCAGTAAAATTGAGCAAGAACAGGAATGTCAAAAACTCCCATTGTGAGCAATTGATTAATAGCTTGTTGTTCTAGATCTATCCAACCTCGCCCTTGAATTTGACTGGCATAGCCTCGAAGATCTGAAGTTAACAATTCAATTTCCTCAGTGATGCTAAATTCTTCTTCATTGGCGAGAAATTTAGCCGCTACTTCTTTTCTCTCTTGCTTAGTATTTTGATGGTCAACAGTTAACTGAGAGAGCAATTGGGTAATATAGTTCCTATAAATCTCAGATTTTTGAGAATTAAAGATAGCTTCAGTCATCATTAAATCCTTGAACGGGGAGAACTAATTTAATTTCTCGATCTTTTTTTCAAGCTCTAATATCAGTTCGGATTTACTAATTTGTTTTTGAACCACTTGCATGACTAAATAATAAGCTTTTTCATTAGAAAGAGTTAAAACATAGCCATTGACCCGAAGAAATGTATCCATCACGGCGAAAGCCGTTCGTTTATTGCCATCAATAAAAGGATGATTCATGGCCAAATGGTAAAGATAAGCGGCTGCCTGTGCTGGAATAGAAGGATGTAGCAGTTGACCCCCAAAAGTAACTTGTGGTTGTGCTAGAGCCGATTCGAGCAATCCTTCATCTCGAATCCCGTCAGTTCCGCCAAACTTTTCAATTTGTCGTGTGTGAATGTTCAAGACCAGTGTTAAATCGAGAAATTCAGGAGTTGGCCAGACGACGATACACCTCCTCTCTTTCTCTTTCTGAATCTAAATAAGCTTGCCAAACTTTCTCAGAATCCGAGCCTTTTTGAGAATTATTCAGAGAACGTAAGTAGGCAAGGACATCGCTCAATCTTGATTCGGGAAGAAGCTCAAGTTCTTTTAGAATTTGTTCTTTAACCATCATAATTATCAAGTCTCCATAAGTGTTAAATACTATTGTAGTT
This sequence comes from Chroococcus sp. FPU101, assembly GCF_017312365.1. Taxonomy (GTDB): domain Bacteria; phylum Cyanobacteriota; class Cyanobacteriia; order Cyanobacteriales; family Microcystaceae; genus Chroococcus. The sequence continues at coordinate 28,751 of NZ_BLJI01000039.1, read as the reverse complement.
AGCTTGCGTTCATCATTTTCCCTTTCCTAAACTTTTGGCCTTCTTAAACACCTCTTTACACTCAGGACTACCTTTCGGTTTAAACCCCTGTAAACAATCCCGACGATTTTCCTTCTCCAACAACCACTGTGTCCTTTGTGCCGTAGACTCTAAAAGCTGTTGTTTTGGAAAATACATTGAACGTGCTATCCCAAATCCGACCAGAAAAACCACAACATAGGAGAAAAGCTCCCCCTTGTAAGTCCACAAGAACTCCTTAATCACCTCAACCCATTCCTGAACTGTTTTAGGAGGAATAATCGAGGATTCCTCATTTTCCACCTGTTCTTTTTGGCTCACCAATTCTTTAACTGAGCCATTAAGTTGAGCGATAAAATGCTTTAAAGTTCCTAATTGCTCTTTTTGTCCCTTCAAATCCCCCAAAGCAGTAACAAGAGAACTGTTTAACCCATCAATCTTGGAGGTGAGCGTACCAATCGATTGAGTAACCCCTTGATTAGTACCTTGTAACTGACTCTTCAATCCATTACAGATTTGAGTTAATTCAGCGATGGACTTTTTTAACCCATCTTCATTCATTGAAGTCCCAGATGGCAGCACGGCTAACTTTTTCTCTAACGTTTTCGTCCACCCTTCTAACTGAAGAAGAAAACGAGAAAAAATTTCCTGCCATTGTTCTGGTGCCTCTAACAGCAACACCTGTAACTGACCCATCCCCACAAAAATCACAAAGAACTCATCTTCTGGCTCAATGCCCATTTTCAGCACCAGTTCTAGCACCCGCGCTTTAATTTCAGGGGATTGCCCTTCTAAAGCCTTATCCAGCCAATAGGTACGACTATTAGAATTCTGGCCATTAAGTGGTGTAATTGCCATCTTTTTCTCCTACGCCACTGTCGTTGAAGCCCGACGACGAGTTTTGGGTTTTTCTGGAACAGCAATCGGGCTAGAATCGATGTCAAACACCGTCGCACTCTCAAAAGCCGTATAAGCCCCTTCGAGAAACCGCTTTACCCGATTGCGGGAAATCGAGCCAAACTCGGATGACTCCCTCGCTTGCCCGAACGTCCAACTCTTGGCATCAATCTGATTGCGGTCAGCATTGCCGATGAACTTAGGAAAATCAATGACTTTCACCTGATCTTGAGCAATCATTGCTTGTAAAAAATCATCTTTATCCAAAGACTCCCAATCGTCGCACTTACCCCCATTCTTCACTAGAATATGAGGCACACGAGATTGAAAATACTCCAAAGACCTCCCGAATAACTTTAGGCTGTCATATCCACCATCACAGACAAACCAATAAAAAAACTTTACCCCGTCTCCTGGGGCAATCTCAAATAACCCATTCTTTTCAAACCAATCCTTGACGGGAATAAAAACCTGCGCTGGCAAATTGACCAAGACTCGCTCCGTTAGGGCAGCATTATAAATCGCATTCGCTGTATCTTCGTACTTTTCCCCCTCACTGAACACCGCTACCTGACAACTCAGTTCAGAAAAAATGCGTCGCACATCGGGATTACTTCTATCTGTATCGAACACCGTAATCGGAATTCCCCTATCAATGTGGTACTGAATCGCCGTGCGACAGACAAACGACTTCCCGGCACCCCCTTTCTCGCCACCAAAAAAATGGATAGCTGCCATTACAGATTAAACTCCTTTTCTAATTCATTTTTTTCATTAGCCTCGGTTTCGGGAAGACGTTTCCGCCCATTCGTTTCTTTGCCCCCCGTCTGAACTGATGGAACGTCCGTTGTTGATGGATGGGATTTAAGAGAATTATGAGAAACTTTTTTAGAGCCATTAACTATAGCAGTAGTGGGTTTTGTTTCCACCGCTTCTTCTATTAAAGTCTCATCCTTTGTCGTTTCTAAATTTTCCTGACGTTTCCTAGACCCTTGGTAATAACTTTTAATCGTTGCCCCAGAAATTTGTACCCCAGAACTGGCCAGCACCTGTGCAATATCATCATAGTTATAGCCAGCAGCCAGCATCTTTTCGATGGGTTCTCTTAATGATTCAACTAACTCCTCTTTTGTTAATCCTTTACGAATTTGCGCTTCAGAAGCTAACACTTCGAGAATTTCAGTAGCAACATCCGCTTCAATAACAATTTCTCCCTCTGTTCCATTCTCTTTAGCCTTACCTTTGCGTTTCCCCTTAACCTTCTTTGTCCCCATCAAAATCGCTTCAATCTCTAACGGGGTAATCTCAAGGTCAAACTCAGCCAAGACCAGAGCCACATCTGTATAAGTGTGGCCATTTTTTAGCATTTTATTAATAGACAGTTTAGCCCTTTGCAATAACTCAGGCAGTGTCAAGGGTTTAGGAGATTGTGCCTTCTCCAATAACAATTGAGCCACTAGAGAAGCCGCATCAGAGTTGGTGAGTTGAGGAGTTTGAGTCATCGGCCTAAAGAGGAAGATCAGTATCAAATTACTTAAGAATAGCAAAATTTACGGAGTGAGTTTGTACTATTTAACTTTTATTAAGAAGTGTCAGCTAATTCTTAGATTGATTACTCGGTACGAATGACAATAACCGACAAAAAAAGAGAAATCCCAGCCATTGCTCGATGAAGACAAAGCAAGGACTGTACTTCACTTTTTTAGAAGCCAAGCCATTGTTTTTTGGGAAATGCTCTTAACGAAGAGAGAGGCAGTCAACAATAATCCTCGAAGTGCTTGTATCTTTATTTATAGGTACGCTCTGGCATTTAAGATTCGTTAGCGAGAACTTAAATCGTTTTAATTTCATTGGCTCTTTCTTCTAACCTGCACCAATTAAAGTATTTTCTTTGCTCACTCAGAAGTTGAGAATAGTATACTCACCCGTCAAAGCAAAAAAAAATCTAAAACTTTACGTTTTTGTATTTAAGATAGGCTAGCATTACTATGTCATACCCTCGTACCGTAACACTAAATAATGCTAGCCTGTTTTTAACCGTGTTAGAAGTCGTTAGAACCCTTGGGAGTCAAACAGTTTTGAGGAAGGGGAAAAAGGAATTATGAGGGACGCTAATCCGAAAACCGAATTAGAAACGGCTCTTTCTACCATTTTAGAGTCAAACTCCTTAATTGAAGAAGATTCTAAGCAAGGTAGACATCAAACCATCAGCTTTAAAGTTACCCAGGCAGAAAAAGAACGTTTACAGCAAAGATGTTGTGGAATCGTTCTATCTGACTATATCAGAGCCAGATTGTTCGACTATCCCCTCTCCAGACCGAAAACCGTCATGCCACTGGTTAACCGAGAAACGCTTTATCATCTTAAATGTATAGAAGCCACTCTTAAACAACAGACTCAAGTGATACAAAGTTCGCTCAAGACGGGAGAACAACCGCTCACCGATGAGATTTATAAATATCTTAGTACGCTTAATCAACTCTCGGAGAAGATCTATCAACTGCGTCGAGAGATTGTAGATGAGTTTAGACTAACCAACGATGATTAACCAAGAGTAATTAAAGGAGTCAATTATGCAGTCTGCCATTCATATCAAAACTAAAGTCACCCAGGGGAGAAAAATTGAGCTTGAACTGCCTCAAGCTAATGTTGGAGAAGATGTTGATGTTTTCATCATTATGTCTTCTCCCAAACTTTCCCCGTCTCGCCGTTCCGTTATAGACATCCTCGACGAAATCCATCGTCGTCGTCCCGAAGGACGCTCTATTGAAGAAATCGATCTAGAAATTCAAGCGGAGCGAGACGCATGGGACAATTAAACTTGCCATCCAATGCTAAGGTTTACATTGATAGTGCCATTCTAATTTACAGTGTTGAGGCACATCCCGATTACCGTGAGCTTTTACGACCTCTCTGGCTCTCATTACAAGCTTCTGAGATAGAAGTAATTAGTAGTGAACTGTCCTTAATGGAAGTTTTAATCGTTCCTCTAAAAAATAACGATTCGGCGTTAGTCAATGATTACAGGGAACTTATGTTAAACGGAGAAATGCAGCTAATTCCGATCAATTCAACTATCCTGACACAAGCGGCCCAGCTACGGGCGACGACCAACTTAAGAACCCCTGATGCCATTCATGTAGCTACAGCCTTAAATACAGGCAGTACGATGTTTTTAAGTAATGATAGAAGAATTCGACAGGTTCCTAATCTATCAATCATTGTCCTTCAAGACGTTTTAGAATCCTAAGCCCAATAAGCCATTAATAACAGATAATTGAACCTGCTCACTCTCTATGATAGCCAAAACCAAAGCTAACTCAAGCTTTAGAGGAACCACCCGATACGTTATCGAAAAAGAAAAAGCCCAAATTATCGGGGGTAACATGATTGGCCTAGATACTAATACTTTAGTAGCCGAATTTAAAATTTCTTCTTACCTTAACCCCAAAGTTCAAGCTCCTTGTTATCACCTCATGTTATCATTGCCCCACCGTGAAACCCTCAGCAATGACCAATTTGCCCGTCTTGGAGAAAGACATTTCGCCACAGTCGTCGTTCTCTCAGAACTAACTGGAGAAAAAGCTAAACTCACCAATCCCTCTAAGCGCATCGGTGAAAAAGAACTCAATGAATTAGTAGACCAATTTCTGAACGACAAAATCCATCAATACAGCTTCTTTATTGCCCGACACCACGATAGAGAACACAATCACATTCACATCGTTGCTAGTCGTATCAATGAAATTACCACCCATGCCATTAAGACATGGATGCAATACCCACAATCGGAGTGGTCAGCTAGATTATTAGAAAAACGGTTTGGCTTAGAACAAGTCCCCTGTAGTTGGGAATCGAAAAACAAAGCTCTCACCCGTACTCAACTTGACCGATTAGAAAAAGATGGACTCCCCGCCGCCGAAAAGATGCGTCGTGCTATTGATGAAGTTGCACAAAATCAGCCTACTCTACCTCAATTCATCGAACAATTAGCCCCTCTAGGTGTATTAGCTCAAGTCTGCTATCACGCAAACGGTCAAGTCAGAGGAATCAAATACAGTATTCAATTAAATCAGAAAAATATTGACAATCAAAACCAATGGCTAACCCTGGCAGGAAATCAATTAAGCCGTCATAAATATTCCCTACCGAAGTTGCAAAGTGAATTAGGCATTAGCTACATCCCTGAACGAGATGACGGAATCCTCAAAGCCTTAGCCCTTCAAGGACAGAAATTAGTAACAGAAGTACAGACAAACAAGAAAACCTTGTCGGTGACAGCTTCATTTCAAGAGTCGTTACCCTCTTTTGATGAAGAATCCCAAACCCCAGATGAGACGGTAGAAAGTGTACCAATTTCTACATTACAGCAACAGAGAGAAAATATTCTCCTTTTACAAACATCAGAAGAAATCATTGACAAGGAGGAAGAAGACGAACGCTCTATAACTGCTTTACCTGTTTCTTCTAATGCTCAAAATTCACTATTACAATTAACCGATGCTCAACTGTTAGCCACTGTTAAGCAACTTGAACAATGGCAGAAAAACAGTCCTCGCCAACCCAGTTTGAATCGAGGTGAAACGCTCAAACAACGTCTTGACCAATTAACCCAACAGAAAGCCAAAATCGAAAAACAACAAAGAACATTAAAGCAAGAACTATTGGACTTAGGGCCAACTCGTTCTTTATTTCACCCAAGAGGCGTAAGTGCATTTGAGATAGAGAGAAGACAACGGGAACTCGAACGACTACAACATGAAATTGATGAGAAAGAATTAGAAAGAAAACAAGCCGAAGCCGACTTTAAAAGTTGGCAGAAAATTGCCAAAGCTTATTTAGCATGGCAGGAAGAGCCTCAAACCCAAGCGATGAATCAGTTAGCAGAAGACCTAAAATTGCCTCTTATTAGTGCGCGTTTAGCACAAATTAAACAAGGCTATGCCATTTATGATTCGGCTCAGTATATTTTGAAAGGACAAGGAGAAATAGGGGAAGAAGGACGTTATTTTGAAGGGAGAATTTATCGAATTGAGGAAAGGAAAAACATTTTAAGCATTTCTCGCTATGATTGTGATAAACCTCTTTTTGTAGCAAAGGATAATCGAAAAGCGGGAGGAATTGTTGAGGTGAGTCAGTTCAATTTAACGATTGAAGACCAAGAGATTATTCTTTGTTATGCTAAATCTTTGTTGAAGCAACATGAACAAGTTAATCAAACAAAAAATCAGCTACAGCGATGAGGAGCTATTTTGAATTTGACTAATGATTTAATTGATGGCTGATTAGCTTATCTTTTATTAAAAAGTTCAACTTTTGAAAGTAATTGCACTTATTAATTTCACGTTTCGTTGTTTCTATAATGAGTTGTAGTCCTAAGTTAAACCTTTATCAGAATGAACACGAGTTGTGAGTTTTAAATGAGTCATTTAAGTAACTGAATAATTTAAGATTATTTTAGAACTGAAATGTAGTTCTGATTGTCCCAATCACAGCATCAGGATTATTATTGTCCTGATTGGGAGCTAAGAGCCAAATTAGCCCTGGTGTAACCGAGATACTATTAGTGATTTGATAGCGATAAAATGCTTCAAGGTGCCAAGGTACATCTACTTTAAAATCAATAGGATTGCCCCCATCGAAATCGGTCAGATAGGGTTCCGCTCCGACGACTAACCCAAGAAGATTGCCTTCTTTACCCAGATCGGGGAAGGCAAAGGTTAGGGCATAGGTGAGAATATTACCGTCTCCTTTACCGATCAGACGGGGATAAAACGTACTAAACCAGCCGCTTAGGGAAAATCTTGAGCTAGGCTGCCAGTTAAACTGAAATCCATAACCATTGGTAATGACTGGAGACTGCTCGAACCCTAATCGCTCGGCTCCTAGAATATCTTGACCTGCTAGAGTATTGGCGACAGCCGTTCCAGTTACGCCGAGGGCATTGTAATTAAATCCAAATCTTCCAGCAGGGGCATAGTCATTAATATAAACGCCTGCGATCGCAAAATTGTTAGTGATATTCCAAGTGAGTTGTCCCAACGCTCCATAGCCGCCATTGAACAGCCCATTGCCTTGACTTGGATTTCCGACTAATAGCCCGTCAGCTAGATAACCAGCCGTGAGTTGGAGGTTATTCCCAATTTTATAATTAAGAATCGCTCCAGTACCACCGCCGACCAGGGTATAAAGAGGATTATACTCACCAAATACGCTGATTGCTCCCCTACCGCTATCGTTGTCGTTTAAATAAGGATTAAGGGGGGGCGTATATAACTGAAAAGGAGCTAAAGCAGATAGCACAGCAATATTTAGCGAATCACCTACAGGAAAGCTATAACCTATTGTTAAAATTTGAAGGCTATTATTCGTGTTGGCAGCAAATTGAGAGGAGAGTGTCCCTTCGGGTGAAGAAAATTCGATGCTACGGTTCGTTCCAGGAATGGGAACTTCTATACCAGGTAAATTAAAAGTTGTCGAAACATCTAATCCATCTCTTCTAGCGATAGGGGCGTTTCCCGCAAACATACTGATCGAAAGGACATCTCGACCCGTAAAACTGGAAATAAAATTCAAGTTAGCTCGATATTGGAAGACAGTTTGGTTACTGTCATCTTCGCTAAAAACATCTGCTATGGCAAAGATAGCGTTACCAAAAAGTTTAACGGTTGTCGAAAACTGATGGTCTTCCAAAAAGGCGACCCGATTTTCCAGATTGTCGATTCTAGTTCCTAAAACAGCTAACTCAGTTTCAAACTCCTGAGCTAGACGCTTCAGCTTATCGATGTCTTCTTTTTGAATAACCATATTTTCTTGTAAGAGACGCTCTAGCGTATTGATACAAGCATTCAAACCAGCCGCAAATTCCCAACGAGACAAAGCCCGTAACCCTCGAAAGGTGCGATCTGGATAACCAACAATACATCCGTAGCGTTCTACTAGAGATTTTAGTGCTTCATAAGCCCAGCTAGTTGGCTCGACATCTCTCAATTGAGAAACATTGGTGATTTGCGCCATTGGGCGATTTTGAGGAAAAGTCGCTAACTGTTGGCTTTGAAATTGCGAGAAATCTGCTGAGGGCAATTTTAAGACTTCCTCAGCAGCAGCATTAGAGGAAAAACTGAGCAATGGGTTAATGTTTACTAGCACACTTAAAATAAATAATACGCTTTTACTAAAAGTTTTCATTGTTTTCACTCTTCACACTTTATTAAGAAATAAGATTACTGTTGTTAGAATTGTGTCAAAAATTAATGCTCTGTAATATTATTTACTATGCTCTATAGTTATATATAGCGAACAAGAATTTGAAAAGTATTTTTTCGTTTAAAATATAACTTAACTAAAGTCCGTAACGCAAACCTATCAGATTCTGCCGAAATCCTTAAATAACAACAGTTTTCCCAAATAAAATGCTTATCTTTTACTTATCTTTTGCGTATCTTCAAGAAAAAGCAGCTTCACGTTTAACTTTTGCTTATCTTCAATAGATAGTAGGATTACTTAAGAGTAAGTTCGCTCCAATTTCTCAGATTTCCCTCTAAAATTATATTTATCGATTAGACCTTTTAACGATGTGTAGAGACAAGCTATACATTCTTACTAAAAGTATATATCTATTAACCTTTTAAGATTTCTCTTCACCTCTAAGGTGATTTTGGTTCGACGAGTGATACGTTCAAATGTCAACTTACTAGGTTCACTAAAGATGAATATGCAATACTCAGTTGAGAAAGCCGATGAGATCTACGCCGTTGCTAAGGAAGCCTACTTCTACGCCTATCCGCTCGTCAGCATGGACATGACGATGCGTCAAGTGACCAATGTGCCAGACGCAGCCTCAGTTAATATGCGTGCGCCGATCAACCAATTCGCTCATGTGCGGAGCTACCCGCAGGCAGACGATAAAGATGTAGTTCGGTTCAACTTCGATACGCTCTATTCCTTCGCCTGGCTCGACCTCTCCCAAGAACCGATCATGCTATCGGTTCCTGACACGCAGGGGCGGTACTACCTCCTGCCAATGTTAGATATGTGGACGGACGTGTTTACTGTCGTCGGTAGCCGCACGACTGGTACGAAAGCTGGCACCTATGCCATTGTATCGACGGGTTGGAATGGAAAATTACCAGAAGGTATTACTCCGATCGTGGCTCCAACACCGACGCTTTGGATTCTCGGTCGCACGCAGACCAATGGCCAATCTGACTATGCCAACGTTCATAAAGTGCAAGATGGCTACAAGCTGACACCTCTCTCGCAGTGGGGCAAGGACTACACACCACCGACGAACGTGCCGACTGACCCCACCATCGATAATACAACGTCTCCACAGATCCAAGTCAACAAACTCGACGGCGTTACCATGCTGACGCGACTGGCAGACTTGATGGTGAAACATCCACCGCACCCGAATGATTATCCGATCCTATTCCGCCTAAAGAGATTTGGCGTTGAACCAGGGAAGCCGTTCGATGCTAAGTCGCTCGACCCAGAAACGATCGCCATCATCAACAAGGCGGCTCAGGACGCGCTCGCAGAGTTGCCCGCAGCTATGCGGAAAGCGGGGGCCTTTATCAACGGCTGGAATATCGGTACAGAGAACATGGGTACCTATGGTACTTCCTACAAACGCCGTGCCTTCGTTGCGCTCGCCGGGCTGGGGTGTAACCTGCCAGAGGACGCGGTTTACCCAACTGCTTTCGTGGATGGCGAGGGAAATCCCTTAAGTGGAGCAAATAAATATGTACTGCACTTCGAGAAGGGCCAGACTCCGCCAGCAAACGCCTTCTGGTCAATCACGATGTATGATAAAGACGGATTCCAAGTGCCGAACCCGATTAATCGATTTGCGATCGGTAGCTACGACAAGCTGACATTTAATGCTGACGGTTCTCTCGATATCTATGTGCAGGCCGAATCACCAGGCAAGGATCAAGAAACAAACTGGCTCCCCGCACCCAAAGGCCCATTCGAGCCGTCGATGCGACTCTACTCACCGCGCCCAGAAGTTCTAGATCTCACATGGGCCCCACCACCGTTCCAGAAGGTTAGTTGATTCAGTTCGGTTCATCAAAACGAACATATTTTGTTTGAGCGAGTGAACACTTAAATGAAGATTAATTATTACGGAGATAGAACAGAGATGAACATGAAACATTCAATTGAGGAAATCTACGAGATTGCACGCGATACCTACATCTACGCCTATCCCCTCGTGATGATGCAAGTGACGCAGAATGTGGGGTGTAACGTTGCCGAACCCATTGGACTCCGTGCGCCAATCAATCAAATCGCCCACAATCGTGAGTTTCCCGATGCCACCTATACAGATGTTGTGCGACCGAACGCTGACACGCTCTACAGCGCACTTTCTTTTAATGTCTCCAAAGAACCCATAGTCGTGAGCATCCCAGACTCTGGCGGACGGTATTACCTGACCCCCTGGCTCGATTGTTGGACTGATGTGTTTACGGCTCCAGGAAGCCGAACCACAGGTACAGGGGCAATTACCTACGCGATCGTCGGCCCGAAGTGGCGGGGAACTTTGCCAGATGGTGTCAAAGAATATCGCAGCCCGACCGCATCAGGATTGTTAATTGGTCGCACACAGACCAACGGCAAGCCCGACTATGAGGCGGTGCGGAAGTTCCAAGACGGCATGAGTGCCGTTCCTCTAAGTGCTTACGGCAAGCCGTACACTCCACCCAAGAACACGGTGAACCCGAATCAGGATATGACCGCTCCACCTGATCAGGTTGATCAAATGGATGCAGCAAGCTTCTTCGCCCTGTTTACCGAGCTAATGAAAGACAACCCGCCGCACGCCAATGATTATCCGATCGTTGATCGCATGAAACGGATTGGCATCGAACCAGGAAAGAGCTTCAACCTTGCTGATGCACCGCAAGAGGTGCAAGATGCTCTGAACGCGGCTCCAGCAGTCGCACTTAAACTGATTAAGCAGGTGTGGGCTAACTCTGGGGTATTCGCCAACGGTTGGCGGACGAACCTAACTGCTATTGGCAGCTACGGAACCGACTATCTACATCGGGCGGGCGTTGCCTACGCAGGACTGGGGGCTAATTTGATCGAGGATGCCATTTATCCGACAGTGTTTACCGATGAGAATGGCGAGCCGTTGCACAGCGACAAGCGATATGTTTTGCACTTTGAGAAAGATCAAATCCCGCCAGTCCGCGCTTTCTGGTCACTCACAATGTACGACGAGCGTCAACTCTTTACTGCTAACCCGATTGACCGATTTGCGATCGGCGATCGTGACAAGCTCACGTTCAATTCTGACGGTTCACTCGACCTGTATATTCAGCGAGAGTCGCCTGGAAAAGACAAAGAGTCGAACTGGTTGCCAGCCCCAGAGAGCGGCCGCTTCACGATGAACCTTCGCCTGTATTGGCCGAAGGCGGAAGCACTCAACGGCACTTGGACACCGCCAGGCGTGAAGCAGGTTAAGTAAGCATCCGAATCTATCACCCAAGATGGAGGATGAGAGCCAGTTAAGCCAATCAAAATGTGCGAGTTTTAGCCAGATAAATGCTTCAGAGCCTGCAATTGATTGGCGCATTGCGAATAGCTTGTGAAACTAAATCATGATTAACCTAGATTAGATAATGGCAGACGTTTTACCTTCCTGGAACAACACCCCCACCAAGCAAGCTATTCTTGACTTTGTGGCTACTATCACCGATGAAACCAGTCCTAATTATGTGCCACCTTCCGAACGGATTGCCACCTTCGACAATGACGGGACGCTTTGGTGCGAACAGCCCATTCCAGTTCAGGGCTTCTTTCTGTACGATCGCATCCGTCAGCTTGCCGAACAGCAACCAGAACTCCGAGCGCAGCAGCCTTACAAAGCAGTCATTGAAAGCGATTGGCAAACCTTTGCAACCTTTGGCAAAAAGGAACTCTTAATGCTATTTTTTGCTACCCACTGTGACATGACCCTAGAAGCCTTTCAAGCGATCGCTAAATCTTGGCTCAACTCAGCCACTCATCCTCGTTTTGGAACACTTTATCTCCAGTGCGTCTACCAGCCGATGCTAGAGTTGATGGCGTACCTACGGGCCAACAGATTCAAGAACTTTATTGTCTCTGGAGGTGGCATCGAGTTTATTCGTGCCTTTGCTGAAGCAATCTATAGCATTCCCCCAGAGCAAGTCATTGGCAGCAGTGGTCAACTCCACCTTGAGATACAAGAAAATAAGCCGTTGCTCGTCAAACAGCCCGAACTGAAAAGCTTTGATGATCGTGAAGAAAAAGTGGTTAATATCGCCCTCCATATTGGTCGCATTCCGATTCTAGCTGTAGGCAACTCCGACGGCGATTTAGCCTTATTGCTGCATCATGATGATGCGGAACGAGAATATGCCTATGATTGCAATTTCACACTTAGTCCACTACGAGATGGTTTGGAGAAAGTGCCCAAAATGGGTGGACATATCATCAGTATGAAACAAGACTTTGCTCAAATTTTTTCAGATTAGGTTGGATGGTTATGTTCATCAAACGCTTATTGCAATTTTCTAAAGCCTTCTGGTTGAGTTTCTCTTGGCACTCGTTACTTTCTGTGTGCAGTCCGATCGTTTCCCGTCTACCAAAAGCAAAGCGGCGAGGATTTAGTATAGTCGCCATTTTCTTTTTGATGCTTGCTCTGCAAGGGGCTTTCCCTAACGGGTCTTTTGCACAACAGAAGGCAACCGATTGCTTGTTTGGGATTAGTCCTACTTCAGCCTGCCAGGCTTCAAAAACTTCGACTGACGTACTCTTGGCCCAGTCTCCTACTCCTTTGAACGAGGCTAAACCAACTCTTTTACCCAAGCAACGCATTGCCGAACAGATCGCCCGTACCCCACTTGAAGCCCCAATCAGACTGATCAATCTATTCATCGTTTTCTTTGTTACTTTAGGCCCGATCAAAATCATTCCGTCCTTTGTACAGCTTACCCAAAATGCCGAACGCTCACTACGTCAACAGTTAGCGTTTCGTAGTGCTGGCCTCGCTACGCTCGTGATCTTATTAGTAGTAGTGCTTGGGCAAAATATGGTGCGCGTTTGGCAAATTCGTTTACCCGCATTACTGATTGCTGGGGGTATTCTGCTGTTCCTAGTAGCACTCAACTTAGTAATGACTCAATATAACCCACCTTCTCGACCCCAAGATGTTTCCCCTCCTTCTCTAAAGCTGGTTGTCACTCCCCTGACCTTTCCAACCATTTTACCGCCCTTTGGGATAGCGATCGCCCTAGTGCTAATGTTGATCTCCCAGGAGATCGGTTTTAATCCATTGGTTGTTATAGGAGTATTGGTACTGGTGATGTTGCTAAATCTAATCTGTATGTTGGCAGCCCGACCGATTTTGGGGATCTTGAGGCTGATCACCCTGCAAATTTTCGGATTTGTGCTAGGGGTATTGCAGTTAGCACTGGGCATTGAATGGATCATTAGTGGTTTGGAGATTGAGGCACTTGTGTTCCGTCGTTTATTTGGCTCTTAATCAATCTTTAAAAATAAACATTATGAATCTCACTAACGAACTTGCTAAAGAGCGTAATCGAGCGGCTGCTGAACGTACCCTAATGGCTTGGATTCGCACCAGTTTATCATTAATCAGCTTTGGTTTCGGCATTGATCGAGTCGTAACTGCCCTCCATACAGCACTAGGAGACAAAATCGATCCGCTACGTTTATCTCGTAGTTTAGGTCTTGCCTTTATCTCTATTGGCACCCTAGCCTTATTATCGGCGGCTATCAGTCATCGTCAGGATTTGCAACGCATTGATCGTGGTAATTTTACTTATTCCTCACGCCTATCCCTCAGTTTTGTGGTAGCAATTGCGTTATTTTTAGTCGGTGTGTTTGCCTTTATTGGTATTTTAGTCTGAGCAATTTGATCTGGAGGAACTCAGAGATAGGTAGAAGTTGATTGCAAAATATTAATTTTACTATTAATATTTGTGAAATTTACTAAGTTTTAAAAACAGATATTTATCAGGTTGAAAAAATTAAAAATGAATCAAAAATCTATAATAATTTGGTCTTTTAGTAAGCCCAGCAAGATCAGACGGGAATGAAGATGATTGTTTTTGGTCAAAAGTGTATGAAAGAGATATCGTTTTAATGACTTATTTATATGAAAATTGCCTTTATATTAATCTATTAATGTCTGCTGATGAGAGTAATTTTAACGTTTTTTATCATCTTTTGAAATTTTAGAGACTATTAAATAACGGTACTAGGCTCATTAAAATTGCAGTTTTCATAGCGATCTCATTAGCTGCTGTTTCTTTAATGCTTTGTTTATGCAATAATGCCATCATTGCAATAAAAATCAGGCTTTAAAAGAATTTTGCAGTGGGACAACTCAAACGATATCGCGGATATATTCTCAGCGAGGCTGGCAGACATAAGCTACAGGCTCAACTGTCACGATTAGAGTCTCAGAAAGGCTATAAATTTACGCTGCAAGTCCTAGCTCGACAAACTCAATTCATCGATCCTCAAGGATTGCACTCAACGACGATTAAAAAAATCGTTGAGCAACAAATCGGGGTTGATGAGCGATCGCTCAAGATCCTGTTTCAGTCATTAGAACTTGAGCTAGAACTTCAAGACTACCACCCAGCGACTCAACAGGAAAGCCTATTTCAGCCAGTGGGTCTAAGCAATGAACCAAAAGCAACCGAACCAAAGCAAAGACAATCTCCCGAATTTCCTGGTGGCCCCGTTCCCCTCAATTCTCCTTACTATATCGAACAACCCATACTGCAAACACGAGCATCTTCTGAGATTAGCCAGTCAGGAGGTTTAATTAGAATTAAAGCTCCCCGAAAAATGGGAAAAAGTTCTTTTATGCTGCGATTACTCAATCATGCAACATCGCTTGGCTACCGCATCTTTGAGATCGATTTGCAACGAGCAGATGAGACTATATTTTCTAGCATCGATCACTTTCTGCGTTGGTTCTGTACCATTCTGAGTTATCAACTTGAACTTCCCTCTAAATTGGATGATTACTGGGATGCAGAAGCGGGGAGTAAAATCAGTAGTACTATTTATTTGCAACAGGTTTTACTCAAAGAAGCTCGTGTCCCGATTGTTCTGCTATATAAAGAAATTGATCGTGTTTTTGAATATCCTGTGATTTTTCGGGAATTTTTTCCCTTATTACGCTCTTGGTACGAAGAAGCAAAAAGCAGTACAGCACTACACAAACTCCGCTTTATCCTCAGCTATTCTACTGAGATTTACGTCCCCCTGAATCTCAATCAATCTCCTTTTAATGTGGGATTGCCGATCAATTTACCGCAATTAACCTTAGAAGACGTTCAGGTTCTCGCTCAGACTTATCGTCTCTCCAGTGAAGTTGCGCCACCCTTGATGGAATTAGTCAATGGACATCCTTACCTAATCCAATTAGCACTTTATCATCTTTGGAGTGGTCAATCTACTTTACCCGATCTGCTCAACAAAGCGGCTACACCTGTTGGGATCTACGCTAGTCATTTGAATCATTGTTTAACCAGCTTACAAGCGGGAGCAGGATTAGCAGAGGCGTTTAAGCGAGTTGTGCAAGCAAACACAGGAGTTGTTCTAGAGCTTGCGATCGCCCGTAAATTAGAAAGCTTGGGGCTGATTCAATTTGACGATGTTTGCCAAGCTAAACCAATGTGCAAGCTCTATCAACAGTTTTTTGCCACTCAATTAAGCTTGAATCCTCAGAATTAAGGCAAGTGTATTAAGATCAATTAATAATTTCTAGGTAGTTGGATGAGTCCCTATCAATACTGTATTGGTGGTAGCTTATCAGTGGATGCACCTACTTATGTGGTGCGTCAAGCAGATACCGAACTATTTGAGGCCTTGATGGCGGGACAGTTCTGCTATGTGTTCAATTCTCGCCAAATGGGGAAGTCGTCTTTACTGTTTCGCACTCGTCGCCTATTGGCAGCGCAGGGGGATCGGAGTGCCTTTCTCGATATGACCCGAATTGGCAGCGAAACGGTTTCGCTGAGTCAGTGGTATCGAGGAATAATTTTAGAATTATGGCGCAGTTTTGAGTTAGAGATTAATCTCAAAACTTGGAAACAGCAAGTTGATGATCTTTCACCCATTCAACAACTCAGTGTATTTATTGACGAGATTCTGCTGCCTGCTTTTCCTGATGAGTGCTTAGTTATTTTTGTTGATGAAATTGATAGTATTCTCAGTCTCAGTTTTCCCGTCAATGATTTTTTTGCCTTCATCCGCTCTTGCTATATTCAGCGAGCGGCTAATTCAGCTTACCAACGTTTAACATTTGCGTTATTTGGGGTCGCCACTCCAATTGACTTAATGCAAGATCGCCAGCGTACCCCCTTTAATATTGGTCGAGCGATCAAGCTACACGGGTTTCAGTCAAGCGAGGTAGAGCCGCTAGTCAAAGGATTAGTCGGAGTTGTCAGCGAGCCAAAAGCTGCTCTTGAGCGTATTTTGGATTGGACAAACGGGCAACCTTTTTTAACGCAAAAGCTATGTCAGTTAGTTGTCGAGAGTCAGCAAGACAGCCGTTTAGGATTACAAAATAATGAAACAGTTGCCATTGATTGTGCTGATCTTGTGGATCAATTGGTGCAATCTCGAATCATTCATAACTGGAAGACTCAAGACAATCCTGAGCATCTCCGCACCATTCACGATCGAATTGAGCGTAACGAGCAAAAGGCTGCCAGAATGCTTACTCTCTATCAGCAAATTTTACAGTCTGGTCGATCAGCATTTGAAGAACAATTTTTCAAATCTGATCGGATCAAAGTGGATGATAGCCGTGAGCAGATTGAGCTTTTCTTATCTGGATTGGTGGTTCAAACGCAGGGATATCTGCAAGTCAGGTGTCCCATTTACGAAAAGATTTTTACTTTAACTTGGATTGAGCAACAGCTTGCCGCCCTACGCCCCTACTCAGAGGCGTTTAATGCCTGGGTTGTATCTAAGCAGAAAGATCAGTCCCGACTGTTGCGAGGACAATCCTTGAGGAGTGCGTTAGCATGGGCAGACGGCAAGAGTTTGAGCGATCTGGACTATCGCTTTTTGGCAGCAAGTCAGGAACTAGAACAGCAGGAAACCCGAAATCGACTGGAGCAACGCAACCTTCGACAGCAGAACTTAATTTTGTCGCTGGTTAGTGTTGCCCTGTTGATTTCCACAGGTTTAGGATTGGCGATCTTTGCTCAGTATCGTCAGGCGTTAGAGCGAGAACAGCAGCTACGCACTAGCGAGATTCAAACACTCACCTCATCCTCAGAAGCCTTCTTTGCATCTGGGCGGCGGTTAGATGCACTGGTGCAAGCCATGAAAGCGCAAATTGGACTGCAAGCTCTCAAGCGGAACAATCGAGGATCGGAGCGACAACGTGAACTTGACCCAGCCCCCATAGCTCAAACTAAATCACAGTCACTGAATCAGCAAGTTGAGTTAACCTTGCAGCAGGCCGTCTATGGAGCGATCGAATCGAATCGGATATCGGGGTTTAAGGGTGGCGTTAATAGTGTTGCAGTTAGCCCCAATGGTGCTTATGTCGCCACAGCCAGCCTCGACGGGAGTGTGCAGCTTTGGCGAGCCAACGGTTCCCATCTAATTACCATCCAAGGACACAAAGATCGTGCTTGGAGTGTTGCCTTTAGCCCTGACAGTTCGGTTTTAATGTCGGCTGGAGGAGATGGAAAAATTAACCTTTGGAATCTGAACGGAAAATTGTTGAAGACGATCGCAGGGCATCCACTGGGTGTGTGGCGAGCGATTTTTAGTCCAGATGGCTCGCTAATTGCCTCCGCTAGTCCCGATCAAACCGTTAAACTGTGGAAGCGGGATGGAACTTTATTAAAAACCCTGCCTCATAAGGGTCTTGTCTTTGGTCTTGATTTCAGTGCCGATGGTCGATCATTAGTAACGGGTGCTTACGATAACAAAGTTAGAATTTGGCGAGTCGGTAGCGCATCGGCTCCATTTGGTACACTCCTCAAAACCTTGAGTGGGCATCACACAGGGGTCACCAGTGTGACTTATCGCCCTACGGGTAATTTAATTGTGTCGGCAGAACAAGATGGTACCATTAAACTGTGGCGATCTGACGGCAGATTAGTCAAAACGCTAGAAACCAGGGGTGGTTTTACCAATCTTGCCTTTAGCCCAGATGGTCAAACCTTTGCATCGGTTGACATGAATGGGGCAGTGAAACTGTGGCGATACGACGGGACAACCCTTGCAACCTTTGGGGGACATAACGGTGAGATTCGAGGAGTGGCGTTTAGCCCAGATGGTAAAACGATTCTTTCATCTGGTTTAGATAAAACGGTGCGATTTTGGAAACTTGGAGGAATGCCATTTCTCAGAATTCTTCGTCACCCCGTAGAAGTGACTGGATTAGCGATTAGTCCAAACGGAGAACGCATTGTGACGGGTACCAGTAACGGCAAAGTCTATCTGTGGGATCAAAAAGGAATTTTGCTGCGTTCTCTTGATGCCCATGAATCTCAAATTCAAGATATTGCCTTTAGTAAGAATAGCAAAGAGTTTGCCACAGCTAGTTGGGATGGAACCGTTAAGCTTTGGGATCGCAATGGCAACTTATTTAACGTGTTAAAAGGGTCAACAACTACTTTAATCCCTAAACGAACGGTTGCGTTCAGCCCTGATGGAGCATATCTCGCAGCTGGTAATTTTAATGGAGGCAAATTTACGCTGTGGAATCGCAATCGTACGTTAGTAAGAACGGTTTCAGCCTGCGCTTCGATCGTGGGTGGAGTTACTTTCAGCCCCGATAGTCAAACGATCGCGACTGGATGTAATGACAATCAAGTTAAACTGTGGAGCCTGGATGGTAAGCTGCTAAAAGCTTTCAAAGGTCATCAAGGCATCGTTCGGGCGGTTGCGTTCAGTCCAGATGGAAGGCAGATCGTTTCTGGATCGGTGGATGGTACAGCCAAGCTCTGGCGATCAGATGGCACGCTGTTAACCACTTTCGCTCAACACAAAGCTCCGCTTTTAAGTGTAGCTTATACCAGCCATGCACGATATGCTGATGGTTCTGCTCATACATTGATTGCTTCTGCATCTGGCGATCGCACTGTTAAACTGTGGCTACCAAACGGTACGGAGGTAGCTACTTTGAATGGCCACTCTGGGACAGTGAATAAAGTTGCGTTCAGTGCCGATGGTCGTAAGGTCATCTCGGCAAGTGCTGACAGTACGGCTATTATTTGGGATCTCAACACCATCATTCATTCTGAGAATGTTTTGAAGCTTGGCTGTGAGTGGATTAAGGGTTATTTACAAAATAATTCTGATTTGCAAAAAAGCGATCGTACCCTCTGTGATTCAGTTATCAACACTCCCTAAAAGAATCCTTATCTTTTGCTTAACTTCTCAAATGAGGCGTTTAACTTCGGACTCTACTTCATCAATTCTGTCATTATTTGATGTAATGAATTTATCTTATGTGGCAGGTGATTATTCTCCTATTCTAAAGCAATTGATACTTTGCTCATTAATCCCCATTTTATTTCTAGCTGTAATGTCGTTTAACTTGCAATGTTTTCTATGAGCGACTCAACTACATTACTCTGTCACAACTTAGTTAAGTTGACGTTGTTCTCGCTGATGTTGTCTTTGGGAATAACGCTAAGGCTTGAAGCGGTACTTTCATTGTGGCAAAGACCGGGGCTACTCAATCGTTCTATTCTGGCGATCATCGTTGTGGTGCCAATACTGGTGGCATTGGTAGTATTTTCTTTTGAGCTACCACAAGAGGTCAAGATTGGATTAATTCTGATCGCAATTGCGCCTGGTACATCGTTAACCCTGTACCAACCCAAACACAACCGAGCGCAATCCTATGCGATCGCATTGCAAGCAACAGTTTCTCTATTAGCTGTGATTACTGTTCCACTAACAATCACCATTTTGCAAGAATTTTTCCCACCAGAAATGCAAATTTCACCATTTAAAGTGGTGCAGCAACTGGCTGTGGCTCAATTCCTACCTTTAATGCTTGGTATTACGGTTCGTTACTGCTGGTCAGACTTTGCAGACAATTTAGAGACTCTGCTCACTCAGGCTGCTAACGTTCTGCTTTGTATTTTGCTACTCTGGGTTTTAGCACAGCAGCTAGATGCTGTTTTAAATATTGGATTCTTTCCGCTCATCGTCATTGGGCTATTGGCAGTAATTTCACTCTGGGTCGGACATTTCCTGGGTGGACGAGAATCATCTACTCGCGTGACGTTAGCCACGACAACCACCACCCACAGTGCGGCTCTGGCGTTGTTCATCGCCATCTTAAACTTGCCCCACCTAGACGTATCACCTGCCATTGCCGTCTATGTGCTGGTGTCAGGTGCGCTGACGATCGCCTACACGACTTGGTCTGTTGCGGTGCAAGTGCCATAGTTCTAGCCCAAGTCGTTGAACCTAATGTCACTCCTGATAGTCACGCTCAAAATTCCTGAGAGTTGTGAGGGCGCAAAATCGCCAAAACCTCATCCGTCAAGGCTTGAATTTCTGAGATGGCCTCTTTAGCCTTACTGCCAAAATCATACACCGTCTGCCCGAACACCGCCGCCTGACGGTACACCTGTCGCTGGCGCACATAACTTCTTGCCAGTTCAATGCCGAAAGAAGGCAGGATCTCTAGGATTTCTTGAGCTAGGGTCGTGTGTGGCTGACACTGGTTAATCACCAGACGGGATTGCAAATCTTCATTCACCGCACTGACCTGCTCAATCACCTGACGAATGCCCACCGCCGCCCACATATCCAACGGCGACGGGATCAGAGGCACCAGAGCTAAGTCAGCAATCAGCAATGCACTCTGTGGCACAGGAGAGTCCGCCGCTGGAGGGCAGTCGATAATAATGTAGTCGTAGTCATCGACAAACTTCTTCACCTCGCGGTGAACCTTAGAAGAAGCAGCACTCAACCCCACCACCGAAGCGGGAAAAGGAGTCACATCAGCGGCCGTTGCCGCCCATCGGGTCGCCGTTCCCTGCGGGTCGGCATCTACCACCAGAACCTTATTCTGAAGGTGAGCTAAAGCACCTGCTAGTTGCATACTGATCGTGGTTTTGCCACTTCCCCCTTTTTGGTTAACGACGGCAAGAATTTTCGCTGGCATGAGATAAACAGTATTAACCGTAAAAAGTGTTTATATAGTTTAAATATTTTATAGCGTTTCTCCGATTCTGCCACACTCCTTGGGTTAAGTCAATTGGGGAGCAATGCGAAAAAGTTGGGAAGCTCGCGTTAGAAAATGAAAAAGTCGAAAATGAGAGGAAAACAAGCTTCTCTTCTAGAAAAGTACCCATAAAAATCTCGGGCTGCCTTAAAGGAAGAGCTATCTTAAAGGATTGAAAAACTATTTATAATTAAGAACAAAAGAGCCAATTAATGATGGAGAATCAAGAAAATATTGCTCTAATTTTAGGCAATAAAAGGATGAATTCTAGCGGTCAAAACAAGATTTTCAAATTGTGTCCAAGCATTAGCTACCCATTTGCAACGAGCGTGAAGTAGAATTTCAGCATGATGACGCAACCAAAATTTTCCATTTCCTTTCAGTCTTAAATTAACAACTTGACGAATTAAACTTTCGACTGCACCACTACCGAGCGGTAAATGTTTTTGGAAAATCAAAGAATAGTTAAGCCAGCCGTTCTGCCATCCCTTAGTCAGATAATTAATCGGTTTAATTAAATTTTCTTTTTGGGAGTCGGTAGCGAGGTTAAGAATTTGGTTCATTTCTTGTAAAAGCAAAGAAATTGAGCCATCTTTAAGAAGGCGACGAGCTTTCTTAAACCATTCTTTCTGCTCTTTCACTTGAGAAAAAGCTAAATTTGAAAATTGAGAAATATGTTCGCAGACATGGTAAAAATCCCAAAGAAAATAGGTTTGATTTGGACAATTTAACTTTTTGAGTAAAGGAGGAATATGGAGCCAAATCCATTCGCATCCATCCGCAATAAAAAGAACTTGTTTAGCTTGGTAAATTCCCATCTTAAAAAGGTACATTTCTAAGAGATTTAACAAATCTCGAAAGTTACCGAAAGTACCATCATTGACGACTGATATTTCTCCTTTTTTTAGTTTCTTTCCTGCTTCATTTACTGTGTAAATGGTGAATAATTTAGGTTCGACCCATTCCGTATTGTAAGGAAAATAATTGGTTTTTGGGTTGGGACTTTTTCCTAGCGAATTGCGAACCTTTGTCCGTCCTCCATCTACAGAAATTACGACTCGTTTACCTTTTAACTCATCTCCTGAAATCATTTCTTCACATAAATAGGAATCTACTTCCAGGTTTCTTTGATTTAAAGCTACCTGACCAAACTGATAAGTTAATCTTTCAATTCTTCTCAGGCTTAAGTTAATTTCCCAATCTATTAAAATTTTTTGGGCAGTTTCAAATGAATGACTAATTGTGCCATATTTAGCTACGGTTGCCCAGACATAAGGGGTTACTCCTTCTTCTAGAGCTAACCATCTTAACAACGGACAAAATCCTTGATGCGGTAAGTTTTTAGAGAGGTTTTTAAACCGTTGTGTACTATCTCTTTCCACAACATAAGGGATTTTCAATTTGATTTGAACATTTCCTAAAGTTGTAATGCTCCGATTAACTCGTCCATTAGGAACAGTTTTATTTCGCCACCACCCTTGAGTTTTTTCTTGAGCTACTTGATGAACTTCAGGCAGGGAAACAAGATGGTTAAGAAAAATTTTTAGGCACTCTCCCACTAAGATTAAAGCTTCTTCACACAACTTTTGTTCTAAATCTTTTAAGGCCACACCATTAAAGTTTTCTAGGTCTTCAATGTTAAATAGTGGACTCACCTTGTCTTGAAAGTTAAAGAGAACTTGTGTTAAATTTGAAGAGAATTTATTAAGCATTGAGGTGTCCTTCTCTACGGCTAGTTATCTTGAGTTTTCTTTAACTCTAGCAAGTGAGAAGGACTTTGCTTGTTGAGGATTCTTTTCTTTCTAACTCTGCTCAAATATTGAATTTTAAAAAAGTTTTTTCGATTTTTCGAGTTAGTTACAGAAATCTTGTTACACTTCTTTTTAAAATAATTATCTTTAGACATATTTCTTCATATTTTTTGCTTTTTCTAGGCTCTCCCTCTTTCCCCAACTTTTTCGCATTGCTCCCAGTCAATTGATAGAACTATTTATACAGTTTGTACTATATTAATCATTTAATCAGTTAATATAGTTTTAGAGGATAACTCTTAAAAATAAGGCAAGCTTAAAACTATAAAAGTTATCTGTGGTACTCAACAATTAACTCAAAAAGCTTGCCTATTGAATGAGTTCGTTTCTATGTCGTTTTTTGCCCTTTCCGTTCACATACACCAAGTTAGCCATATGGTCAGGAAAAACATGAAGTCAGCCTTGAGTGCTTCAATTCACGCTGAAGATGAAGCGGTCAAAACTCGGTTTGAACGAGCCGAAGCACTCTTAGGCGGCCAAAACCCACTCAACCGCCTTGAGGGGGTCGTCTTAGCAGAAGACCAGGACAGCCCATCTAAAGAAGTTAAAAAAGAACGAGTCATCCGAGACAGCTTCACTTTACCTAGCGATGATTACGAGTTGATCGCTGCACTTAAGAAACGGTGCCTCTTGAGTGCCGTCAACGTGACCAAAAGTGAGGTCATCCGTGCTGGGCTTCATGCTCTCCACCAGTTAAGCGATAACGAACTGCTCTCACTCATCGATAGTTTGGCTAAAGTGAAAACAGGAAGACCGTCATCTTCCAAGTAAACAGTTTATACAGTTTATATCAAATAAATCGTTTAAATGATTTAAAGGGATTCATTAAGTTTTGACAAAGTAGGACAGCCTTTTTGAGTTGGTCTATCGGTTCCATATAAGGTCTGTTGTATTGAAGGTGCGGAAGGCACCTCGCCGTTCACCGACTTTTAAAGTCGGTGAACGGCGAGGCTGTCCTACTTTGTCCGACATTTTTCCAAGGGTATAAATTATATAATCATCAATTAATCAGTTTTAAGGGAAGTCTTGGCAATCGGCTTTTGTGATGTCGGTAAAAGCTGGACATGATGAGTCGGAAGAACGTAGCCGTCCTACAAAAAGTGTATGCTGACGAATGCGGTTAATCGAGAGTTGCGGAATGCACCTTTATAGATGCTTTTCTTGCGTTCGACTTTCATCTCGGTCGGCGGTGGTCTTACACGAAAGAGCGTTCTTGATCGCCAATCATCATCCCGAACGACAAGCGTCTAAGGGAGAAAATCTTGTATTATAAAGTATGACAGAAATACACCAACATTTATTAAATATTGTCAAAAAACTCCCAAGCGATTTTGAACCCTATGGCAAGAGAAGCCGTGATGAAGATTGGGGGCCAGATTGTGGAATGTGGGTGTAAATATTTCCTTCCCCTTGAAGGATCTTTGAGATTTGATTGGGGGGTATGTATGAACCCTAATAGTCCGAGAGTCGGATTATTAACATTTGAACATCAAGGGTGCCGAGCATTTGAGTATGATGAGAATACAGAACAGGAAGACTAATACAATCGCCACATTTTCTAGAATATTGATTAAAGAATTTAGAATCTATAATCTAGATTCTACCTAATTAGCCGACTGAGGCGTATTCACTCTTATGTAGTCCGCTCAAACTTCCACTAATCATCATTCCACATAGATAGACATTGCACCGCCTTACGCTTCGTTTCCTCACCCCGCCTGTCATACTTCGCCGTCGTCACCACCGAGGCATGACCCGCCAACTTCTGCACCGTGACGATATCTACCCCTGCATCAAGTAAGTCAGAGCAAAACGTCCGCCTGAAATCATGGGGAGAAAAAAATTCTAAACCCGCCATCGCGGCCCGTTTCTGCACAATGCGCCAAATGGCATCAGGGTGCATCTGACTTAAATGTAAATGCCCTCCCTTGTGAATTCGACAGAATAACGCCCCTGGTTCATGGCCCCTCACGGATAACCATTTTTCGACAAAAGGAATCGCCTCTATGGGCAAATAAACTTTGCGACTCTTGCCCCGTTTACTCTTACGTACTTCTAACTCCCCTAACAAGGCCTTAAAATCTTTTAATTCCAGCTTCACCAACTCTGAACGACGTATTCCCGTCCCCCGCAACATCGCTATAATCGCTGCATCCCTTACATCAAGGGGACTGTCAGAGGAGCAAGTGGCCAGCAGGGCGGAAATTTCCTCTCCCGCCAGAGAACGTCCCCTCGGTTCAGGTTCAGCCTTAATATTAGGAAAATCCACCGCCTTCTGATAATCCTCCGCTTGCATCAACCCTAATCTATATGCCTCCCGTAACACTCTCCGCAAAGCTGACAGCATCTTATTAGCCGTCACAGGAGCGAATTTTTCTAGTAACGCCACTCTGATGGCTGCCGTATGATGGTAGCGTAGCTTCGACCAATCCAGAGTCAGGGCATCACATTCAGAATTGGTCAGAATTGAAGCGATCGCACTCAAAGAATAGCGAATCGTTCGTCTTGACCCTTCACTCAAAAGAGATAAGTAGACCCCTGCTGGATGGAGCGTCAAAGGAATCGGCTCAGTGAGCTTCAGGTTTTCGGGCAAGGAGTGTTCGAGTTTGGGCAACATAATAACTCGTTCAAGAAATGTTTCTCACGAATCATTTTCCCATTACGAGTGAGATCTAGAGACAAATTTTTACGAAAATCTTCTTGAGACTGACGGATTGCCAGAGGTGAAGGCTTTGTGCGTTCATGTTTCCGATTTTACCCAGAAAAAAAGGTTCAGGCGTTCTGACCCCCTTGCTCAATAGACTAGCTCCCGTACAAGCTCTCCACTTTGGATACAAAGAAAGAGTGATACAGGAAGCGGTCAGAATGAATCGCCAACGAAAAAAATCGTTCACTAACAAAGCCATTATTATAGATAACAAGGACAAACTAGACTGACCCATTACTGAGGACAGGTTATTCATGAAAACCTTAGCCAAATGGACAGTAGAAGATTATCATCGTCTAATCGACACTGGCTTTTTAAATCGGCGAAAAGTAGAACTCATTGCTGGAGAAATTATTGAGATGCCTCCTGAAGGGCCCCTTCATGCTTTTGTGACTGAAGGCTTTGCTAAGTACCTACAAGCTCTATTGCAAGAACTGGCTTTAGTCCGCGAAGCTCACCCCATTACACTAGCTGATTCTGAACCCCAACCTGATCTAGCTATCTGCAAATTGCCCCGACAACAATACAAAACTCGCCATCCCCAACCATCGGAGATTTTCTGGTTGATTGAAATCTCTCAATCAACTTTAGATTATGACTTGAGTGAGAAAAAACAAGCCTATGCAAGAGCAGGAATTCAAGAGTATTGGGTAGTTGATGTCAAAGGAGCGCAAGTTTACGTTTTCCGACAACCGCTTGGGGATGACTATCAAGCTTCCTCCATTATCAGTAAAGGGGGTATTACTCCTCTTGCCTTTCCAAATATTCAGGTGTCAATAGAAAAGTTTTGGACGGAAGCCTAGATAGAATTTAAGAGGCTATTTGTGTGAATGACAAGGATGTTCCCTTGCCCCATCAAAATAATCTTATTAAGCTTGTAGAATGAGCTTGTGAGATTTTAGTCCGTACCTTAATTTTTACTTCCTTCTACTCAAAGGATGTCGAAGAGAAAATGAAAGCTTTAATCTATGACCCCTCTAATATTACTTTTAATTTTAACGAAGAAAAAATTTTAGAAGTTGAAAGATATATTCGTGAAGAAACAGGTCTACTTTTCTCTGTTGCTTACGCTCTCCGAGAAACCCTATTTGATTTATATGAATACAAAGTTAAAGCTGCTGAATCTGAACAACAAAAAGAGCTAGATGCAACGAAATTTTATATCACTTCAGTTGCCAAAACTCAAGAGAATCATTCTATTCCTCAATATATTTTAACAGAATATTTAGTTCAACGCCTAAAACAAATTATTTCTCCTTTATTTGAGGAGCTAGACATATGGAAATGTTGTGCCTATGATTTTCTCTTCCATTTTTCCCTTTCTCATGAAATAAGAATGGCAACTTTAGCATTCTATTCAAATCAAAATGTGATCGATTTTGAGATGAGAAAGCAACTCTTATTCACGACGTTACAAAACCATCCAGTGGACAAAAATTTTGCGGAACAATTTACAGCTTTGGAATGGCACTATTCCAGAGAAATTGCCGATCTAATCTTTGAAAATACCAAAGCGGAAACTCTGACTCTACAAGAACTCGATCAATTCATGTTTAAATTGAATCAAGAGGATTTAATTCGGTTCTCTGCCCTTCAAGACTCTAATCTAGAATCCAAATTGACAGCCCCTATTCTGCCGATTCCTACGGGAGCATTTTTGACCAGTAGTCTTAACTCTCAAATTCGCAAAGACTTATGGAAAAAAGATTGTAATGGTCTAGCTTTTTTCAAACATCAATCTAAGAGAAATTCTCAGAACTATGTGGAACACTATATCGCCAATTCAGGAGATATTGAAATTCTCCCTTGGGAGCAGGCAGAGCAGATTATCGATAAATTCGGCTTTGATACAGTTAAACTCCATCTCATTTTTGCTGCCCATACCATGAATCATGAGCGGCCTTGGGAAAATAAGTTTACCTTAAAAGCTACTGATATAGTTCAATACTTAGGATGGGATAAACGAACAGATTTACCGCTTCATGAAAAGCTCAACAAAATTGCTCAAACTGCCTTTGTGTTAGATTGTTTGCTCGTTAAATCCGTCTGGATAGAAGGAAAAAATCCAAAAGGAGGAATTAATGCTAGCACACCCGTAGGAAGAATGTGGAATATCGTGGTTGACCCAAGAGGACAGCTAAATATCGAAGGAAAAATCGAAAAACCCGAAGAAGTTTATATAACAATACAACCAGGTCTTATTTTTAACAGCTTTCTAAATAAGGCGGGAAACCAAATGAAAGAAGCACTTTATCAATTTGGTTACCTTGCCCAAAACATTCTCCAAATTGACCCCTATCATGAGGAACTCGCCCTCAGATTGGCAATCCACCTAACGATGGAGAGTAGGTATCATAAGAGTGGTTTATATCGAGTTGAAACTTTGTTAAAAGCGATACTGCCCCATCCTGTTATTGATGAAGCTATTCTAGATAAGCGTAAGGCTTATGAACTAAAGCAACGTTGGGATAATGCGTTGGGACTTCTCTCTCGACTCTCTTGGCAGATTCAGTTTGATAAATCCTACCCAGAATGGCTACAGCCAAGTTCTCAATTTCCTAAGCCAGCCGGCTGGCGGAAAATCACAATCATAGAGCGAATTCTGCAAGCAACGATTATCATTAAGCCTCCAGAACCGATTCCAGAACTTATCAAAGCCAAAGTCAAAATTCAACCGTCTACGAACAAGCAAAAGTTGAAATCAGCTACTCGCAAAACAAAACTGACAGGTGACCAGATTCGAGAAGCTAGAACAACAAAGGGCTGGAGTCAGAGAACACTAGCACAATGTTTGAACGTTACCCAGACCTCAATAGGTTT
This sequence comes from Chroococcus sp. FPU101, assembly GCF_017312365.1. Taxonomy (GTDB): domain Bacteria; phylum Cyanobacteriota; class Cyanobacteriia; order Cyanobacteriales; family Microcystaceae; genus Chroococcus. Next base: position 268 of record NZ_BLJI01000039.1, on the reverse strand, counting down.
CTGGGAAAATGGAAAACGGAATCCATCACCAAAAATGGAAGCAAACTTGAAAAAAATACTAGAAATAGACAAATAAACCTTGAATATAAAACTAAACTTTACTTTTTGAGAGAGTGAAGCAGTACAAAGTTATTGTTTTCACTCTCTCCTGTTGTATATACTTTAATCCCTGGCTCTTATAAACCTTGAGTGTGAAAACATTTCCTCTAGTATCCTCCGACCAAATTAATGTTTTTGTTTTCACAAAAATTTTTTTAAAAATTGACCT
>NZ_BLJI01000038.1 GCF_017312365.1 Chroococcus sp. FPU101 | reverse complement strand
AGGTGATTGCTTCCCTTGTTGGATGGCAGTACATTCTGGAGGCTTTATCTGTAGCCAACATTTAATGAATTGGTATAATTTCTTCATAAAACTGACCATACTGCTTCGTCACAATTTTTTTTGATGATAAAAAAGATAGAAAATGGCTACGCTACAAATGTTCGCGCAGCCAAATGACCGCTCAATCTCAGAGACTACAATCCTATCGTTCCCGAAAATTTATTCAAAATCATCATGCGAGTCAATTAATTTTTGACTCAATTTAAAATCTGACCCAAGTAACAAATTTTAGCTCAGTTGAAAAACTCAAAAATAATCCTATTCTTCCATAAATGTTCTTACGGTGCCATCTGGACTTAAAACAAGACGTATTTGAGGATTTTCTGCTACTTCTAGAGGTGAAACAAAGGATTCTCCGATTAACGGGATATTAGTTCGGTCTACATAAATTTTAGACGCTTGACTTAGTGGAGTAATCCGACCAATTGAACCATCTTGATTAAGGAGTAAGCGATATTCTAATGTTTGATTGAGACTTTCTGGCGGTTTCCAACGCGCTTGAAAATATTGCCTCGCCTCACCAACTTGGGGAATGGTATCTAATAGAGAGGTTTTCGTTTGATTAGTTCCCGCACTATTAACTCTCGCAGTTTCAGCAGGGACAGAAGGCGATGCTAAAGGCGGTAACTCTGGTAAATTGGGTGGTGGTGGATTGGGATTAAAAGCTTGTGGTGAAACGTTTTGCGTCGCTTTTGGCGCAACAGCAGAAGGTAGAGGGGCGACTGTTGGTGATGGAACAGAAGAAAGATTATCTCTAGGAGTGATAATAATTGCGGTACTATTCGGCTGAGGAACAACAGGAGGCGGCGGAAGAACTGCCCTCGGCGGAATGACCACTGGAATTGATGGATTGCGGGGCGGTGGGGGGACGGCGACTACTGTCGATGGTGTGGGTAAGGGTTGGCGTTGCGCGAGTGTAGGCGGAACACTGGGCTTAGGAACAGGCGTACCAGTGGGTGGCGGTGGAACGGGTGGCAAAACATCTTTAACATTGGATTGTGAAGGTATAGGCTCATTTTCAACTTGATTGGCTGTTTTTTGCAGATTTTCTCGAATCTGAACACTTGCTAGTCCTACACCTAACGCGACAAGAAAAGTCGTAGCAGCCGTTCCTAACCAAGTTGCTGCGACTTGCTTTAATGAGGGTTTAGTGATCGCAGGCAAAATAGATACGTCTGTTCTATATTCTTCTAAGGCATTGGCTAAGTCATAGAGTTGAGAGGCATTTAGAATAATCGAAGCTTGAGGAGGTTCGACGATAAGAGAACCGAAAGACAATTCGTGTTTAAGTAGTCCTAAAGGCTGTAGAGAAGGTACAGACGGCAGGGTAATCGTTGATGGCGAGAGGATAGCTGTAGAATTAGTGGTCAAAGGTAAATGAGACGAAGAGGTTTTTAGAAAATTATGAATATAGTGATTGACGACATCGCTGAAGAGTTGCAGTTGTGTGCGATTACCTTTAACAACAATTTGGTCTTCCGTAGGTTTTCTAGGATCATCAAAGCGTAATTCAAATCCTAAATCTTTTACTCGATTTTGTCCCGTCCACAAGTATAGCGGAGAACGACGACCCGATAATTCTAGGGTACAGGTAGGGGGGGTATAACGACGAATCAGCACTTCTTGAGAAAACATAATGATATTAACGATAGGAATAATCTAGAAGGGCTAACCACAGACGGCGATGACCATTAGGACTACTGTAAAACAATAAATCCACTAACAGTTTAAAAGCTAATTGAGTTAGAGGTTCTGCCGTCATTTTTTCGCCTTCCTCTAGCCTTTCTTGATAGATTTGGCTAAAGTTGTCGAGGTAATCTCCTAGAAGAGACGCTTGTGAGGGTGGTTGATTTTGAGAGATCGTTTGTTCGAGTAAACCTACAGCCCGACGTAATAATTCTTGATGTTGTTGAGCTAGATAACCGATAATGAGAACCAGCGATCGTGCTTCTTCGACATCCATTTTTTTTCGTCCACCCGTACTTTTACGCAATGGATTAGACTGACGCAACCGCCACAATGCTACTCGATCTGCGATCACCTCTTCTAAGTTTAGCGCGTGGACGGCTTGTAAAATGCCATCTGAGCTAATCTCTGTCAACGCTTCTAAAGCCATTAGAATTAAGTCTAGATGGGCTTTTATATTATCTAAGTGTTGACTATCGGGAGGCTCGTTAAGAGGTAAATTATCCCAATTTCGGGCAGATGAAGGCGTTTTCACATCAGGAAGCATAAGTCAAGAAAAGGGCGAAAACAAAAAAAGACACAAAGAAGATGAATGATAGAGTGATTCTAACTGCGGAAGGCAGTTAGCCGCAAGCTGGAGGGGATATGTTCGCCGTCGCACGGCAGAGAACAGCTAACCTTTAATAGAGCTATTTTTCTCTTGGATCAACAGTAATACAATGGTTAAGACGGACTCATTTTTAATATTTTACCCATCTCTCTCCGTTGCTTACATCCTCCAATGAGTTTAGAATCAGTCGCCGACGCAGCTATTAAAGAAAATTTAGGTAAATTTTTAGTGGTTCTTTCTGTCTCTTTAAGTGTTGCCACTATCTCTAAAATATTTACTTGGTTTCGCCAAATTCCCTATACTCTGCTTTTGGTGATTGTCGGATTAGGGTTAGCATTTTTGGATATCCGTTTAGTTAATCTCTCACCTGGATTAATTCTAGAAATTTTTCTGCCTCCATTATTATTTGAGGCTGCTTGGAATACTCGATGGCGAGAATTAAAAGAAAATTGGTTACCCGTCAGTCTTTTTGCGATCATTGGCGTATTCATTTCGATGATTGGAGTCGGTTTTGCTTTAGATCAATTTACGTCTTTGTCTTTAGTGACTGCTTTATTAGTCGGAGCAAGTTTAGCTTCAACTGATCCTGTTGCTGTAGTTGCTTTATTTAAAGAGTTGGGTGCAAGTAATCGTTTATTAACCTTGATGGAAGGCGAAAGTTTATTCAATGATGGGGTAGCAGTTGTCGCGTTTTTGCTTTTAGCTGAAATGCCAGTCGGAGTTCATAATTTTACGCTTTCAGAAACTCTCAATCGTTTTTTAACTTATGTAGGTTTGGGCGTACTCATTGGGATTTTAATTGGTTTTGGTATTTCATATTTAACCCAAAGAATTGATGTTCCTTCGGTTGAACAATCTTTAACTTTAGTTTCAGCTTATGGTACCTATTTAGTTACTGAAGAATTAGGGGGTTCAGGTGTTATTAGTGTTGTTGTTGTTGGAATTATTTTAGGTAACTTTGGCTCACGGATTGGGATGAATCCTCGGACTCGCCAACTGGTAACAGAATTTTGGGAGTTTTTCGCTTTTTTTGTTAACTCAATTGTTTTTCTATTAATTGGTGATCAAGTAAAATTTTCTAGTTTAACTGATAATTTTAAAGTCATTGGAATTGCTATTTTTGCTGTTGTTCTAACTCGTTTTATTAGTATTTTTGGTTTAGCTTATTTAAGTAATTCTTTTGCTAAAACGAATATTGGATGGCGCGAACAAACAGTATTATGGTGGAGTGGTTTAAGGGGATCTGTTTCAGTGGCACTGGCTTTGAGTTTACCGATTATTGTTCCTGCACGACAAGAAATTATAGAAACGGTTTTTGGAGTTGTTTTATTTACATTATTGGTTCAAGGTTTATCAATTCAATGGTTATTAAATAAACTGAATTTGATTGGCGATCAACCACTAAGATTAGAATACTCAGAATTATTGGCTCAAAAAGTTGCTCTTAATCGTATTATTAATTATATGGAAACTCTCGATAAATCATCTGAGTTTAATGCTCAAGTTTATCAAGCAGAACAAGAATTAATCGAAAAACAATTGAAAAATGTTGAAGAAAAAATTAAAGATTTAACAACCGCAAATCCTCAACTTAAATTTTTACCAGTCGAACAATTACGAGAAACCTTATTAAATCTAGAAGCCGATACTTATGCTGAATTTATTCGCGCTGGTCGCATTAATCAAAATCCTAGATCTCTTCTTAAAGAAATGTTAGCTAAAAGTAGGGAAATAGATTTTAAAGAAGAAGAGATTCAAGAAGCGATTCAGGAAGTCATAAAACTAGAAGCCATTAAAGTAGAAGTTATTAAAGACGAAGATCTTTCAACCGCAATTAAAAACGAAATTAATTCATTACCTGAAACGACTAAATCTCCAGTAATAAACCTTGAATAATTTCTTATCATTTTTTAATGTCAGATCTCATTATTCGTTTACTACAAGAACAAGAATTAACCGAAGCTGACCAGATTTTCCGTCTAGCTTTCGGGACATTTATTGGTTTACCAGACCCGCGACAATTTGAGAGTAGTAAAGCTTATTTTTCTCATCGCTGGAAAACTGAACCTAGTGGGGCTTTGAAAGCCGAAATTAATCAGCAATTAGTCGGCTCAATTTTAGGAGTTCATTGGGGAAGTTTTGCTTATTTTGGCCCCTTAAGTGTTCATCCTAATTTTTGGGATAAAGGTATTGCTAAATCTTTGGTTGCGGCTATGATGAAACGATTTGAAGCATGGGGAATACAACAAGCAGGACTTTTTACCTTTCCTAATAGCGCAAAACATCACGGACTGTATCAAAAGTTTGGTTTTTATCCTCAGTTTCTTACCCCAGTCATGGCTAAATCAATACAACCGATTCAGTTAACTTTAACTCAATTGCGTTTTTCTCAAGTTCCCGAAGCAGAAAAATCCGCAATTCTTAAAGAAACTCAAAATCTAACTGATGCTATTTATGATGGATTAAACTTAAGCAAAGAAATTGAGGCGGTAGATAGTCTGAAATTAGGCGATACTGTAATGCTGTGGGATAATGACCGTTTGCTTGGTTTTGCGGTTTGTCACTGTGGTGCTGACACAGAAGCGGGTTACAACACTTGTTTTATTAAGTTTGGCGCAATTCGCCCCGGAAATCAATCACAAAAACACTTTGAACAATTAGTCAATTTATGCGAGGCGTTTGGTTTTGCACAAGGTCTGACCAAGTTACAAGCAGGGGTTAATACCAGTCGTTATCAAGCGTATCAGACAATGCTCAATCTTGGGTTCCGCACAGAAATTACAGGGGTAGCCATGCAAAAACCCAATAAATCTGGATTTAATCGACCAGATGTTTTTGTTCTCGATGATTGGCGTTAAAGATGACAAAATTCTTTGGTTAAAGACCAAATTTTTGTTGAAACATTCGTTAATGAGTGGTCGCTGTCTACTTCTACCAGTTTCACCCAAGGACGTTGTTTTGCGTAGTTTCGGCTAGACTGAATGGGAATTACTTCATCATTACGTCCATGAATGATTAGAGTTGGAACTTGTCGCTGTAGCTGTGCTTCGTCATACTGTTCGATATCTTGGACAAATGGGTAATGTAGAGGAAGCGATCGCATTTCTCCATAGTGATAAACTTTTAAATACCCTGAACTTTCCCACTCTTTCACCATATCGGTTCCAAGTCGGTTTAACCATTCCGATAAGAAACCGAATGCAGGTGCAAGCAAAACTAAGCGTTCAATTTGATGATATTTTCTGCTAAATAGGCCGCAGTTAAACCCCCAAAACTCGAACCAAGTAACGTTACTGGAGTGTCTAGAGGAAGAAGTTGAGAAATCTGTCTAATTTGCCGACTTAACGTTAAATGAGAAAAATCATTTTGATTAAAGTCTGGAATAATTAAAGAATGATTCAATTCTGAAAAACGCTCGTTGATATACTGGGCTTTGGCAGAATTGGGACTCGATGCAAAGCCGTGTAAGTAAATGTACTGAGTTTTCACAAGAAATTGAGTTTAAATCTTAAATCTAATTACTTTTCTTCATCAATATCAATCGTTTGACTCGGAGAAGCTTTATACAATGCGTCTAGCTGCTGACGTGCATCTTCTACACTAACCGAACGCATTACTAATAAAGGTTCATTAATGGGTACTCCTCTGTCATCGAGTAATTCTGGATGAGGCACACCTCTGGAACCGTACATATTCGATTTTCCTCTTGAGGAGGGGCGTTGAGAATCCATACTCACCGTAATCAGACTACGAATCAAATTACTGATGGTCAAAAAAGCAATAATTGTAAAAGCAAAAATGTAAATCAGGTGTAACATCGATCTTTCCTCCGTGAGACTTGTGTATCTAAACTTAAAATTTTAAGAAAAAGATTTATGATCTTAGCTTACCTTTTCTGTCGAAAATGAGAGTAAAGGATTTTTAGGCTTGTCCATCGCGGTTTAAGGAACGCCATTTAAGCGACACTTGCCAACACTGGGCTACCAAGTTATGCCAAGGTAATAAAACACTGGTTTCAATCCCTGCTTGCTCTCCAACAGCTTTAAACAACAGTTGTGCGGTCGATACCTCTTGTTGTGCCTGTTTGACTCGTTCTAATAAATCAGCTTGCTCCTCTGGGGTTAAAAAACTAATCTCTTCTGATTCTAATAAAACTAGCGCATTCATAAACCAATACTGAAAGTCATCTAATAAAGGCTCTAGTACAGTTTTGAGCAGTTCGTTGTTAGGCGGTTGAGAGTTGAACATTGTTTTTTGAAATTTTTGAGGCCTTACTTTATCTTAGCGTTATTTACATTTCTTCATAATTATTGTGATGAAATATTAAGAAAGACAAGTCAAAAGATAGATTAAAGTCATCTAACCTAAAAACACGTTGTAAAAATAAAAATTATTTAACTTCTCGTTGATATTGAGGACGACAAGGAGAACCCCAAGCGACTTGTTGTGACGGAATATCGCTAAAAACACTACTTCTAGCCCCAATCACCGCATTAGCTCCAATTTTGACCCCTGGCCCAATAAAACAATCTGTAGCGACCCAAGCACCATTACCAATCCTAATCGGAGCCGTAATTAAACTAAAAGCAACATCTTTAAGATCATGACTTCCCGTACACAGATAAGTCTTTTGGGAAATCACACAATGAGAACCGATCGCAATCTCATCTAAACTATAAAACACCACATCATCACCAATCCAACTGTAATCATCAATGCTAACTTTCCAAGGATAGGTAATCCGAGCCGTTGGACGAATTTTAACTCCTTTGCCAATTTTTGCGCCAAATTTCCGCAAAATCAGACAACGCAACTCATCCATATTATGTAGACTCAAGGAAAAAACGATCGCTTGAACCAGCCACCAAATTAAAATAAACCATCCCTGGCGACCCCGATCAAAACCAGATTGGTTATACTGACGTAAATCGACCAAAGGAATCATTTTAAGATCGGGATCAGAGTTCAGGTTAGAGTTCATTGTTAAGATAGTTTAGCGGGCTCTTTAGTAATCGCTCCAGATAAAGACTTTTCAGTTGGAACGGGTTGATTTAAGCGACCGCCAAACTGACGGAGTTCATCTAATTTTACGCCAATTTGATACTCATACTGACTCAAGAGACGAGCATAGGTATAACCCGGTTTTCCGTCTAAAAAACCAAGACGAATAAAATAGAAAAGAACAAAACGGAGAAGGGGTTTTAATGGTAATCTGACCCAAATTCTCTTTAAATAACGTTTGCGTTGTACTGAGTCACCAAATAAATTCGCTCCAATGGTGCCGTTATCACTATTATCGGTCAGTAAATTGTAATAGACTCTGGCTTCCCAATTAGAATAACGATTATGACGTGCTAACCAGTGATAAATATCTCTAAAATCGATGTGTAGCATATCATTTTTCAGATATCCGACTTGACCATCGAGGATCACGTGTTCGTGAACTTCATTATCCCCTGTATTGGGAATATCTTCGGTTTTTAAATTCTCGTAGCGTCCGAGGCGATGTTTAAATAGACGTAAGTTCCAATCAGGATATTTTCCTCCATGACGAATCCATTTACCCAAGAAAAAGACACGACGATTGAGATAATAGCCTGCATAGTTAGGATCTTGAATACGAACCGCGATTTCATCCCATAATTCGGGGGTAATTCGTTCATCACAGTCAACGATTAAAACCCAATCATTGCGGAAAGGAAGATTATCAAGTGACCAGTTTTTCTTTTTGGGCCAACCCCCTTTAAAATAGAATTGAACGACTTTTGCGCCATAGCTTTCGCAAATTTCAACTGAGCGATCGCTACTTTGAGAATCGATTACAAAAACTTCATCAGCCCTTGTGACACTTTCTAAACAAGCAGGAAGGTTATATTCTTCATCTTTAGCTGGAATTAGAACCGAGACAGGAATTTTTTCTAATTGGCTATACATGGGTAAAAAGGAGTTAGAGGTTTTGGTAGCCTGTTTCTTAAACTTTTAATTTGAAAAACAGATGCAAAAAAAAGTCTAAGAATTTTTTTTCGATCTTACTATACTTTTAAGATTAGTAAAGACCATACTCTATACTTTTACTTTTCGCTCAAAGCCATGAATCTAAATCAGCAAATTATTCTAATCACAGGGCCAGCCCGTTCTGGGAAGAGTGAATGGGCTGAATTTCTAGCAAAAAAGATGAATCAACCTGTTACTTATGTTGCTACAGCACAACGTGATCCTAATGACTTAGAATGGCAAGTTAGAATTAATCAACATCAAATTAGACGGCCTGACGATTGGAAGACGGTAGAAGTTCCTTTTGATTTAGTCTCTTTGCTCGCGCTTACAGTTTCCTCTGATTGTTTATTAATAGATTCTTTAGGAACTTGGGTAGCTAATTTTTTAGAGCAAGACGAACTAAGTTGGCAAACCATTCAAAATGATTTACTGTTGACTCTCCAACAAATCTCATCAAAAGTTATTTTTGTGGCTGAAGAAACGGGATGGGGTATCGTTCCCTCCTATGCAAGTGGCCGTTTATTTCGAGATAGATTAGGCACTCTGACGCGCAAAATAAGTATAATTGCTCATTCGGTTTATTTAGTGACAGGTGGCTATGTTTTAAACCTTAGCGAATTAGGTCAGCCATTACCTTCAAACTAATTAGGTTTCATCGCAGTTAAGGTTACCTGCTGATAATAATGCGTCAAAATTTGATCGTAAGGCACACCTTGTAAGGATAAATAATAAGCCCCCCATTGACTTAAACCTATGCCATGACCATAGCCTCTGCCTTTAAATTCAACCATATTATCTTGAACAGAAACCGTGAACAGGGTACTGCGAAGGTCTAACACTTTTCGGACTTGACTATCATCGATTAATTTAGAACCTTTAGCACCAATGACTTTTAGGGTAATAATTCGCCCATTGGGGGTAATTCTTTCGGGAACAAAGGTTTTTACAGTACCAACGCCCAAAAGCGAACCAACTTCATTGATATTAAACGTTTTCGTCCATTGATAAACAGGAGCAGTTTGATCGTAATCAACCACACCTCTTAAATAGGGTAATGCCGAACTCCATACATCCTCAACATTTTCTGTATGACCACCCGATGAGGAATGAAACACCGCTAAAATCGCCTTACCATTATAGGTGAGGATTTGTCCTGCGGTTTGGTTAACCGCCTCATGGGTACTTAAATATTCAGTTTCTAAGCCTTTGTATACTTGAGTTTGAACGGTGGTATCGAGATCATAAAATCGATTTCCTCCCGTCGAACTTTTATTTAAAGCATAGGTACGGGCGGCTACTGCTTGCGCTTTGAGTGCTTCTAGAGGCCATGTTGCGATCGCTTCTGAACCGACAACACTATATAAATATGACTCTAAATCGACTAAATTAAGGGCGGTGACCCCTTTTCCTTGTATCATTAAGCGAGTTCGGCCGCGATACCAACGATTACCAATCCATACATAACCATCGTTGCTCGGTTCAATCACTAATTGTTGAGATGTAAATTGTTGAATTGCTACGCTGTTGGTTTTTGGTTGGGCAACAAAAGGACTCATCGCGGTTAGTTTTCCTAATGTTCTGCCTGTCCCATCTTTTATTAACGCATCTGTGGAACTGCCGACACTAACTTGATTAGCTGCTTTAACTATAGCAACTCTTAATTCTGTAGCCGCTTGAACAGGTGCAATAACAAGCATCCATAATAGCACCGTCAGCCATCCGTACTTTTTAGAAACAAAAAAGCAAAATGTTTCTTGCCAAGACATCATGAGACTATCTCCTCACACTCCCTAATAATTCTACGTTCAAAGTTGGGTTTTTGCCAAAAGATGAGCCAGTTATTGTTCTGGCGGTGATCTAAGATTTTTGAGAGCTTATATTTAAAAAATTCCCTAACATCACTTGAAACTAACACCTGAGCATTTTGCTTTTGTTAAATATTATCTTGATGGGTTAAGCAACTTCCCCTAGACAGAAAATTGTTTCATCATAAGGCTTAAGCTTCAAATAACATTTTTAGGATACAATCAAAACGGAAAGTTTCACGGCATCAGCTTGTCTAGTTAATTAACTATAAGCTGAATCGCATCAATCAGTGCAAAATATCGCTTTTTTTGAGCAATTAGAGAGGATAGAACATGGCTTATAAACTTCCTGCACTACCTTATGAATACACAGCCCTAGAGCCTTATATCTCAAAGAGTACGCTGGAGTTTCATCACGATAAACACCATGCGGCTTATGTGAATAACTATAACAACGCAGTCGCTGGCACGGATCTAGACTCTAAATCAATTGAAGAGGTCATCAAAGCGATCGCTGGAGATGCTTCTAAGTCTGGTTTGTTTAATAATGCGGCTCAAGCTTGGAATCATACATTTTATTGGAATTGCATGAAATCGGGTGGCGGGGGTCAGCCGACGGGTGCTTTAGCTGATAAAATTAATGCTGATTTCGGTAGCTACGACAACTTTGTTGAAGAGTTTAAAAAAGCGGGTGCTACTCAATTTGGTAGTGGTTGGGCTTGGTTAGTTCTTGATAATGGAACTCTTAAAGTCACCAAAACCTCAAATGCGGATAATCCTCTAACAGCAGGACAAATTCCTTTACTAACGATGGATGTTTGGGAACACGCGTACTATATTGATTATCAAAATCGTCGTCCTGATTATATCGGTGATTTTGTTAGTTCTTTAATTAACTGGGATTTTGTCGCAGAAAATTACGCTGCTGCTGCCTAAAGTTCCATTTTTGGCGTAGAGACGGGCCATGGCAAGGGGCTGTGTCTGCTACGTCCCTCTGAAATGGAGGGGCTTTCTTTTTGGCAAACCTGCGCAGACTTGATAAGCCCCACACGTCTCTACAAATTCTCATCGATTTCTGCAAGATGTTCAGCAACTGATTGATAGAGTTCTAAAACATGATGATCTTGTAAACGATAGAAGACTTTACGCCCTCTTTTTTGATAACTGACTAAACGCATTGCTTTGAGGGTTCGCAGTTGATGAGAAACGGCTGATTCACCCATCCCCAAAATCGCCGCTAAATCACACACACAGTGTTCATTTTTGGCTAAAACTGACAAAATTCTTAAACGGTTAGTATCTCCTAGTAAACTGAAAAATTCAGCCATACTTTGGGCTTGCTCAGATGTTAAGATTTGATTTTTAATTTGATTCAAGTTATCGGCTTCTAGAAAACAATGAGACTGACATTGATCAGTACTAATGGCTTCTGTGACCAAATTAAGAGCAGATTTCATTAAAATATTTTTTGCGATCGTTATATTTTTATTATACTCAGAGCAATTAAGAGAGATGGGTTAAGGCAGCTTGAACATTTTGCCGTACTGAGTGAGCCGAAATTTGTAAGGCGTTTCTTTCTTCGTCGCTCAGATTGACTTCTAAAATCGATTCTACGCCCCGACAACCTAAACGACAGGGGACACCCAAAAAGATATCTTTTAAGCCGTATTCGCCATCTAAATAGGCAGCAGCAGGCAACAAACGAGATTGATTGCGTAAAATTGCCTCGATCATCACACAAGCTGAAGAAGCAGGAGCATAATAAGCTCCACCTGTTTGAAGTAATTTAACAATTTCTGCGCCACCATTACGAGTCCGTTCGACAAGACGGTTAATCGTGGTTTCATCCATTAATTCAGTGATGGGAACTCCACTAACGGTACAATACCGAGGTAAGGGTAACATCAAATCCCCATGACCTCCTAATACCATTGCATGAACGTCGGCAGCTAAAACACCCAGTTCCATCGCTATAAATGTTTGTAAACGCGATGAATCTAAAACTCCTGCCATTCCTATGACTCGTTGTGGAGGTAATTTGATAGTCTGCCAAACTAAATAAGTCATGACATCGAGGGGATTGGTAATAACTACAAAAATCGCATCAGGAGAATAAGTAAAGGCTCTTTGTGCTGCTTCAACGACAATTTTAGCATTGACATTCATCAAATCATCTCGCGTCATTCCTGGTTTTCGCGCTAAACCAGCAGTAATAACAACAATATTAGAGCCTGCGGTATCGGTGTAGTCATTGGTACCAATTACTTGACTATCGTGTAATTGTATGCCCTGAGCTTCCATTAAATCAAGAGCAACACCTTGGGGTAATCCTTCAACAATATCCAAGAGAACGACATCGGCTAAATTTTTTTCGGCTATACGTTGTGCAAGTGTTCTACCCACATTTCCTGCACCAATCACAGAAACAAGCGGTGATTGACAAGGAATTATTAAATTAGACATTTTGAGTTATTCACTTAATCTTTTACGCATTATTAAGCAATTGCGCTGATCCTCTAGACGAATATATTGTAAATCATCCATCAGTGCATTCATAAAAATTAATCCGCGATCGCCTTCTTTTTCTAAAGGATCTACGGAACTATTTTGTAATTCTGCTAGTTTTTGATAAAGATCAAAGGGTTTGCCAAAATTCCAAAGTCGCATTTCAAGCAGATTGGAAAATAAGGTTAACTCAATATCTATGGGAGTTTCTGGGGGTAAATCATCATGAGCATAGCGTACTGTATTTGTAAATCCTTCGGCTAATGCGAGTTTACATTGCCAAATGAGGGCTTTAGGTGTTAGATGTTCGGTCTGTTGCTCAAACCATTGTAAAACTGGAATTAATGCTTCTAATTCTGTATTCACTCGCAAACGAAAAATTTGCGGGTTTAGCTCATTGTTCGAGTTGCTGTTTTCAAAACGCTCCACTATTTTTATTAAATAAAATCAAAATGGTTTTCAAAATAAGCTTTAAATCATACATCAGACTCCAGTTTTCTTGATATTTAAGATCAAGTTGAATCACATCCTCAAAGTTTTTGACCTTTGAACGTCCGTTGACTTGCCATTCCCCAGTCATCCCTGGTTTAACATTAAGTCGTCTCCATTGAGGAACATCATATTTATCTACCTCATCGGGTGTTGGTGGACGAGTTCCAACTAAACTCATTTCACCTTTTAAAACATTCCAAAACTGAGGCAGTTCATCGAGACTGGTGCGACGCAAAAAGCGACCGACTTTAGTAATTCGGGGATCATTCTGATTTTTAAAAATTGCGCCTTCTGCTTGATTAGGAATTTGTTGCCTGAGTGCTTCTGCGTTTATACACATTGAGCGAAATTTGATAATTTTAAAAGGTTTTCCTAACCAACCATAACGAGTTTGCCAGAAAAAAATCGGGCCAGGACTATCTAGCTTAATTGCGATCGCCATTGGCAGTAAAATCAATCCAGTAATTCCTAGACCAACGATACTACCGACAATATCCAATAAACGTTTTACCCAACTTTTGACAGAAGGATGAGTTTCTGGGAGTGGCAGTTCTGATTTACTTGATTCGGTATGAGTTGGGGGGGGATTTTGAATCGTGAAAATCTGATCTAAACTCGTTAACGATAAAACACCCATTACTAGAGGATTGACGTTATAGAAAATTAAGTTAATCTGCTTGGATTTTGCCGCCTTAAAATTATGGACTAATACACCAACACCACTACTATCGATAAATGCAGTTGTACTAAAGTCTAATGTAATTAAACGAGGTGGAGAAGCTTGAGCGATCAATTGGCCAAAGGTCTGCTTAAATTGAACTGCTTCTAGAACGGTTAAGCGTTCTGGCATATAGATCACCGAGTGATCGTACGAAACAGTTACAGGGAAATCGATTTCGGGTAGTTGCGAAGCCATTAAAGACAAAAAAATAGTGTTTACTTAAAAAAGGTTCCCGTTTATTAAACATTTACTATAAATGTTTACAATATTTTTTTAATTATTCCAAGTCTTTTTAGTTACCAATTCAGATATCAGGACTTTTAGGACTCTGATAAGTGACCTGATACTGAACGGTGACTGAAGGGTCAACTGTCAAACTCCGATTAAATCGAAATAGGTCGATCAGTTTGCTGCATTTGAGATTTTGCTTTTGAAGCACTTCGTCTGAGGGCTTGTAAACGGGCTTCATAGCGTTTTTTTTGACGACGGTTAGGAGTTTGTTCAATTAGGGTTTTAAAGGCACTTCCTAGGCTCTTGTAGGCATTAGGAAGCGTATAACCGAAGCGGGTTGCTAGTGCGATCGCTTTTTCGTCAGCTTCAAGGGAATCTTTGAGAGTGCGATCGCCATTATTTTTTTGCCACAGACGATAGCCAGAAATCCCACATAATCCCATTGCTAATAACAACAATAAGCCATCCTGTACCCATAATTCACCGACTGCACCCCCTAAACCAATGGCTAGGGCTGCCATTTCCCAACCCTCTCTAGGAATAGTATCATTTTGGATTCGGGCGACTTCGTGCCAGAATAATAAATTACGTTGATCAATTGCTAAGTTTTCCCAACGAGCGAGATCGACTTGGATTTCGATTTCATCTCGACCAATTTCTTCAGAACGAAGTAAAGGAGGATTGACTTCTGTTGTTCCTTCTACCGTGACCCAACTTTGTAACTCAGGAGGGAGTAAGGTTTTTAACCGCCGAAGTTCACTCATTTCGGCTCTAGCCGAAGCAGTTGTATAGGAGGTCATATATTTACCCAATTCACATCAATATATACGCATTCTAGATCGGATCATCGATCATCGCAGGCTTGAGTTAGACTACAAGATCAATTTGAAATATATATCCTATCAAGTTTTATGGAAAGAGGTCTTTTATGGTTACCTCTCCTTGCTATTTTTTTTGGTTTAGCCTGGAGTGGCTGGAATGAGTATCAAAAGGTAGAAGGTTATCGTCTTTGGGCCCAAGAATTTGAAAATGCTAAATATGATGTTCTATCAGTTCTAGGGGTACAAGCTCAACAAATTACTTTTGGTACACCTCGTCGTCAAGGTTTAATTGAGCGACAAACTTTTTCTTTAGATGATATTGCAGAGATTCGTCTACTGGTGAATGCTCAAAGTGTTGATTTAGCCAATTTACCCAATAAAGGAAAAGCGTTTATTGAATTTCTGGGTAAAGATCAAGCTACTTCTTATCGAGTTCCTTTTACTAATATTGAGCTTGCCGCAAAATGGACAGATTATTTACAAAAGAAATTATAAGTAGTGGTTTAGTCTTTTTACTCAATAGACTGATCTCGCAAATCACGAAGAATTGTTAAGATATATTAAGCAATCTGATTCTGATTTCAATCTTGTGAATACTACTATCCTCTATTCAACATTTTTTCTGACTCTACTGATGTTTATCGGTTTATTCTTTTTTATCCGTGCCTCAGTCAAAGAACGAACCGAAAAACTTACCTTAATGGCGGAAATATCCGAAGATTCTCTATTATCACAACTAAAAACCTATTTTGCTCAACGTGCCTATCAAGTACAATCGATTAATGCGGAAGATAATCAAGTCACATTCCAAGGTATGGTGCGTCCTAGTTGGTTTTTAGCAATATTTTTAAGTATATTAGCGGCTGTTGGTTTTTTTTGCCTCAGTTTAGTGATTACTTATTTATCTCCCGCTTTCTCTCCTTGGATACTGGTTATTACTCTTTTATCTCCAGGTGCAGGTCTATATTATTGGAAAAAAGCGGGACGTTTAGAAAAAATATCTTTAAAACTAGAACCAATTCCTTTATCTGAAATTGAAGAACAAACTTGCATTACAGTCATCGGTCATCGGGATGAGTTAAGCGAATTGCAGCAAGCGTTATCTTTAAAATTAGTATCATAAACCCCACAAAGGCGAGAGCATGGAAACAACAACATTAGGAAAAAATGGCCCATCAGTGACGGCTTTAGGAATAGGTGCTTGGTCGTGGGGCGATCGGTTATTCTGGGATTATGGTAAGTCCTATGGCGAAAAAGAAGTAGAAGAAGCTTTTCTTTCGACCATCAACGCGGGAATTACTTTTTTTGATACGGCAGAAATTTACGGTCTCGGTGAATCAGAACGCTTAATCGGTCGTTTTTTAAAAAATACTTCTACTAAAGTCGATATTGCGACGAAATACGGCCCATTACCTTGGCGTTTCGGTGCCGATGCAGTGCATCAAGCGATTACCAATAGTTTACAACGTTTACAGTTAGAAAAAGTCGTATTATATCAAGTTCACTGGCCATTTACTTTTCTGATGAGTCAAGAAACCTTGATGAATGCCTTAGCTGATGAAGTCCAACGCGGTAGAATAGAAGCGATCGGAGTCAGTAATTATTCGGCATCACAAATGCGTCATGCTCATGACATCCTGAAAAAAAGAGATATACCCGTAGCCGTTAATCAGGTACAGTACTCTTTATTGTCTCGCAAAATAGAAAGCCAAGGAGTTAGTAATACTGCCCGTGAATTAGGAATTACAATACTAGCCTATAGTCCTCTGGCACAAGGTTTACTCACAGGAAAATATACCCCAGAAAAAACACCAGAAGGTGCAAGAAAGCTAGATAATCGTTTTAGTACTCAAGGTTTAGAAAAAATTGCTCCCGTATTAGATTTATTACGTCAATATGGGGAAAAATATCAAAAAACGCCTGCACAAGTTGCCCTAAATTGGTTAATTGCACAAGGCGATGTAATACCTATTCCTGGTGCAAAAAATGCTCAACAGGCGATACAAAATGCAGGTGCTTTAGGATGGCGACTAAGTGCTGATGAGGTTCAGCACTTAGAAAAAGTGAGCCGCCCTTGGTTATAGTTTCTAAATATCTAAGCGTTGATAGATAGTATCAAGATGTTTGAGATGATGCTTAGGATCAAAACAACTTTCAATGTCTTCAGATGACAGAAGTTCTTTGACTTGAGCATTATTACTAATCAAATGATAAAAGTTACCGTTAGTGGTATTCCAAGCTTGATGAGCGCAAGATTGTACAATTTTATAGGCTTCTTCTCTCGCAAGTCCTTTTTCAACTAAAGTCAATAAAACCTTTTGACTGAAAATGACTCCCCCATAAACATTCATGTTGCGTTCCATGTTTTGCGGGTAGACTTGTAGGTTTTTCACCAGTTCTGTAATCTCTTTAATCATAAAATGGGTCAAGATACAGCAGTCGGGTAAAATGACTCGTTCGACTGAACTATGAGAAATATCTCTTTCATGCCACAAAGCAATATTTTCAACGGCTGCAACGGCATGACTTCTAATAATTCTCGCCATTCCCGTTAAACGCTCAGAACGAATAGGGTTACGCTTGTGAGGCATTGCTGATGAGCCTTTTTGACCTTTAGCGAAAAATTCTTCTACTTCTAGTACGTCTGTACGCTGTAGATTGCGAATTTCAACGGCAAAGCGTTCAATTGATGCGGCTAATATCGCTAATTGTTGCACAAATTCGGCATGACGATCGCGTGAAATAACCTGAGTTGATGCGGTATCGGGTTCTAGCCCTAAAATTTGACAGGAAATGGCTTCTACTTTCGGATCGATATTAGCATAGGTTCCGACCGCGCCAGAGATTTTACCTACTGCGATATCTTTTCTTAAACGGACTAAACGTTCACGGTTGCGTAAGACTTCGGCTAACCAACCTGCTAACTTAAAGCCAAAAGTGATCGGTTCTGCGTGAATACCATGCGATCGGCCTACCATTACTGTATAACGGTGTTGTTGTGCTTGGTAACGGATCGCTTGAATTAAGTCTTCTAGATATTGCAAAATTAAATTTAGACTAGCGACTAACTGTAACGATAGTGCGGTGTCTAATACATCTGAACTGGTCAAGCCAAGGTGAATATAACGCCCTGCATCCCCTACATATTCATTGACATTTGTCAAGAAAGCAATGACATCGTGTCTGACTTCTGCTTCAATCTCTAAAACACGCTGTACATCAAACTTTGCTTTTGCTTTAATTTCGTCTACTGCAACGGATGGAATGGAACCTAATTCTGCTTGTGCTTCACAGACAGCTATCTCTACTTCTAGCCATGTTTGGAAACGATACTCATCTGTCCAGATTTTTCCCATTTCGGGAAGGGTATAACGCTCAATCACCGATCGTTCTCTACAATTCAACCGTCTTATTGTATCACCCTCGATTCCTAATTAACCGCAAAACCTGTATAGAGAGCTTTATTCTCGAATGCGAATTCTAGATACTTCGACAATCAGAAGCTTACCTAGATAGTCATTATTAATTATGAAATAATTTTGCAAAAGATACTAGACTTTGGTATAACTGCCAAAAAAATGATATTGTTAAATGACAAAACCACAGCATTCAATAGAAATTTATAAAAATATTTAACTTAAATCATTGCTCCATATCCTTGAAGATTACTGAAGTTTTTGAAAAAGGAGAATTATCATGACGGTTGAGCAACATGGTTTAGTGGTGCATCCTAATCAAGGAACTGTAGTTACAGTCGCAGGAGATATTGTAATCTTTAAAGCAGTAGGCGAACAAACGAATGGACAATATGCACTGTTTGAGATTTGGGCTGAACCGCAAAAAGGGCCGCCATCGCATATTCATGGTCGGGAAGACGAAGCATTTTATGTTCAAGAGGGAGAAGTCGAGTTTTATTTAGATGACCAAACTGTTGTTGCTACTCCTGGTACGTTTCTCCATTCACCTAGGGGACAAAGACATAGCTACAAAGTGATTAGCTCACAACCTGCTAAAATGCTGTGTTGGGTGACACCAGCAGGACTTGAACAGTTCTTTGCCGAAGTCGGAACAGTGTTAAGCAATCCTAATATTTCACCCCCGCTACTGACACCAGAAGCGATTGAAAAAATGAAAACTATTGCACCTAAATACGGCATTACAATTCTTCCACCAGTTAAATAAAATAAGTCGTCAGTGAATAGAGAATGGTATGTTCTTCTATGGTTTGTCTGGCTGCTTGGGCTGCGTGAGTGATGACAAAATCTGTAATTGACCGTCCTTCTAGTGTGGCAACTAATTGTAAGATTTCTTTCTGTTCTGCGGTAATTCTAGCTTCTAAACCTTCTGATTTCGTTTTGTTTTCTTCCCTTGGTTACGGTTTTCGAGATTAGTGTACGGCAAATAATCGTACTTTTCAAGTCAAGATATCTAACCCAGTTCAAAGGTTGTGACCCCATACCATCGCTTAAAGGGTAATTCTGGAAATTCTTTAGTATACATTCGCGCTGTTTCAAAAACGATATTCATGCCATATCGTTTGGCTAACTGGATGGCTGCGGGATTAATTTCTGGTGTATCTAAAAAAATTGGTGTTTCAGGTTTGATTTTTGACTGCAAAGCCAGAAATAATGATTCGGCTAATGTCTCATCATCGGCAAATAGGGGGCCAATTTTATAACCTGTCTGACACGCTCTAATGACTCCATAGCCCGCCAACTGACCGTTTTCTAGGATTCCTAATGCAAAGCTTTCAGGTTGATTAATCCAACATTGCAAAAATGAAGTACGATCGCTAGGAAAAAATGCCCTGTCGTATTCACATAAATCATTAAATGTCAAGTTTTTTAACTCAATAATTTTTGAATTGTGTGGGACTTCAATTCCGCCTTTTCCTTGATAGCGAATGTTGCGATGAGCCAATTTAAAACCCGATTTTTGATAATTTTCTTGTTGCGCGACGACTCCATCTAAACCGATATTTCGTCCTTTAAGAGATGCGATCACAGTATTCCACAATTGAAAACCATAACCTTGACCGCGATATTCTGGCATAACGATATAAAAACCTAAGAAAGCAAAATTATCGCCATATTTAACCGCAGAAAGAACAGAAATAGGTTGATTATTGATTAATCCAACCCAAAATCCATCAGGATCAGCCGTATAAAAACAATCTGCATCATGTAAACTAGGGTTCCATCCCTCTGAAGCAGCCCATGCGATCCCACAGGGATCTCGCCTTCGGCGAGTACGCAAGATCAATTTCCTTACGACTCATTGTTCTGAGTAAATATTCTGTCATGAAAACTTATTCTTTAACTGCATGATAAAAATATCTTTCTTCTGCACGGTCTGTATAACTTTTGTCTGCTGATCAAGTGCTAATGGCTACAGTACCAAAGCTTTAGAGATGTTAAAAATAGTTCGGGAGGCATAAATGCTTATTGTTGATGAGTAAGCTGATTGTGCTGTGACCGTTAGATTGGAACTAGCATTCTGTAAAATGGTAAAGGTATACTAACAAAAAATTTATATTATCTTTAGATTAAATAAAAACGCTTGTTGTTAGAGCCATGCCAAAATCCCATCTTAATGAACGTTATCAAAGAATTTTAAAAGCGACTGTTAAGCACTATATTGCGACGGCTGAACCTGTTGGCTCAAAAACTTTGGTTGAAGGTTATAATTTTCAAGTGAGTTCGGCAACAATACGCAACGCTTTAGGTCAATTAGAAAAAGACGGTTTTCTTTATCAACCTCATACATCGTCTGGACGTGTACCATCTGATTCAGGATATCGCATTTATGTCGATGAACTCATGAGTCCCGATGAAACAATAAGTAAACACATTGAACAGTATTTATTTCAGCAATTAAAGCGAGAAACATGGCATTTTGATTCGCTTCTCCAAAGAGCAACACAGATTTTAGCAAATATTAGCGGATATATTGCGATTATTACTCTGCCTCAGACTTCAAACAATAAGCTAAAACATCTACAGTTAGTACAAGTATCATCCAAGCAGATGATGTTAATTATTGTTACTGATGGGTTTCAAACGCAATCTGTTTTAATGGATATACCAGCAACAATTCTAGAAGATGAGACAGAAAATTTAGCGAAAGAATTACAAATTTTATCCAATTTTTTGAACCATCAACTCAAAGGATACTCTTATTCTGAACTAATTACTTTAGATTGGAACAAAATCGATCAGGAGTTTTTACAATACAAAAATATTTTAAAAAATTTAGTTCAAGAAGTGAGCCAACGATTACAGGCTGAGTCTACACCTTCTATTATTATGCACGGGGTGTCAGAAGTTTTGCGTCATCCTGAATTTTCTCATTTAGAACAATTTAAAATGTTGCTACATCTATTAGAACGACAACAAGATCAATTAATTCCACTGATTTGTGAATCTACATCAAAGGTAAAAATTAGAATTGGTTCAGAAAATCCCTTAGAATCAATGCGACTTTGTACTTTAGTTTCTGCGGTCTATCGCCAAGGTGAATCTCCAGTTGGTAGCGTCGGAATTATTGGCCCAACTCGTATGTTATATGAAAATACAATTCCTTTAGTTGAGACAACAGCCGATTATTTAACTGATGCTTTAAGTGATTCTATAACCTCGTAGAAACTGACCTTAAATCATCAGGAATTATATCATCTGAAGCAAATTCTAAAATTGTTTCAGAATATCCTAAATAACCTGATTGAGTAAAGAAAAGTAACATTCTAGCTAAAGCCAGCCAAATGTCTTGATCGAATTCCCAGTCTTTTTCACGATTAGAAAAACAAGCAATTGATTTTAATGCCCAAAAATAACTATTACGCACAACAGAGCCTCCTTTTTTATACTGAGGTAAATCGTCTTGTTTAATATATAAAATATCATCTTTAAGATAAACTTTCATTGGTCTATAAATATTTAAACAACCTATTTTTATTATTTAAAATTAAGGATAAAGTGTTTTACCAGTCAAAGGATCAAAGATAAAAATTTGTTCTATATTTATTTGAAGAGTTACACTATCGCCGACTTTTACAGAGTCAACAAACGAAGCATAAAAACTTAATTTTGTTTCTGTATCTAGTAAAGTAGCTCGTACTAAAATCTCTTTCCCCAAAGGTTCTATCAGATCAATAATAGCACTGAGTAAACCGCTTTTTTCTGAAGATGTAAGATGTATTTGCTCTGGTCTTATGCCAACTTCTACTCTAACTGATTCTGTTAAAGGCAAAGATTTTTTAAGTGTTTCAGAAAGAGGAATAAACTGTCCTTGAATACAAAGATTTCCCTGACTATAAATAGCTGGTAAGATATTCATTGTCGGGCTACCAATAAAGGTAGCGACCATTCGGTTAGTAGGACGTTGATAAATTGTTTGAGGTAGCCCAATCTGTTGAATTGTTCCTTGATCGAGAATGACAATTTTATCAGCTAATGTCATGGCTTCTACTTGATCATGAGTGACATAAATCGTAGTAATTCCTAATTGTCGATGTAGCTCTTTTAAAAATGCTCTTGTTTCATCTCGTAATTGAGCATCTAAATTCGATAAAGGTTCATCCATTAAGAAAACTTTAGGTTCTCGAATGATCGCACGTCCTAAAGCGACTCTTTGTTGTTGTCCCCCCGATAGTTGTTTCGGTTTACGGTTTAATAAATGATCAATATTAAGGGAACGAGCCACACTTTCGACACGTTTATTTAAAGTAATGGGATCGACTTTTCGCATTCGTAACCCAAAAGACAAATTTTGAGCGATCGTCATGTGAGGATATAAGGCGTAATTTTGAAAAACCATCGCGACATCCCTTTGTCTTGGTGGAATTGAATTAACTAAACTACTACCAATATAAAGTTCACCCCTTGTGATTGATTCTAATCCAGCAATCATCCGTAAAATAGTAGATTTTCCGCATCCTGACGGCCCAACTAAAACCCAAAATTCGCCATCAGGAATTTCAAAGGTAATATCAGAAACCGCTATTACTGAATCAAATTGACGAGTGATCTGATTTAGACAGACTTGAGCCATAAAATTTATTGTTCACAGGTTAAGATCAACCTTATCCTAAACTGGTAGTAGTCATTTAAGTAATTTAGATGTAATCCAGATCAACCTTAAACTGTCATCTACCTTAAGATAGATAAATTTAAAAACTTAATCATTTACATTTTTACAGATGATTTACTGCGCTGATCACGAGTTATAGCTTCAGTTCATCATGAACAGTTTCGTATAATCCTTATTCCGTTAAACTATTAATTTGATTAATTGTGTAGGATAGCAAACCAAAATGATCAACGAGCAAAAAGCTAACCTGAACTTAGATTCAGATGCAGAACGGGTTCGCATCTTAAGCGAAGCTTTACCTTATATCCAACAATTCGCAGGTCGAACGGTTGTGGTTAAATATGGCGGTGCTGCGATGAAAGATAGTAATCTCAAAGATACTGTCATCCGCGATATTGTTTTTCTAGCCTGTGTGGGAGTGCGACCCATTGTTGTACATGGTGGCGGCCCTGAGATCAATAGTTGGCTAGATAAATTGGGTATTGAAGCACAATTTAAAAACGGTTTACGGGTGACAGATGCAGCAACGATGGATGTTGTAGAAATGGTCTTAGTCGGACGCGTCAATAAAGAATTAGTCACTTTGATTAATAATGCAGGTGGTAAAGCAGTTGGTTTGTGCGGCAAAGATGCTAACTTGATTACAGCACGAAATTTAGGGGGAGAAGATATTGGTTTTGTTGGTGAGGTGGCTACAGTCGATGCACGTTTAATCATCTCTTTGGCTGAAAAGGGTTATATCCCTGTGATTTCTAGTGTAGCGGCTGATGAAACAGGACAGGCTTATAATATTAATGCCGATACGGTCGCAGGAGAAATTGCCGCAGCATTAGGTGCAGAAAAATTAATTCTATTAACAGATACATCGGGAATTCTGGAAAATTATAAAGATCCTTCGACTTTGTATAATAAATTAGATATTCAACAAGCAAGAGAATTAATTAGTCGCGGGATTGTTTCTGGTGGAATGATTCCAAAGGTAAGTTGTTGTGTGCGATCGCTCGCTCAAGGTGTTAAAGCGGCTCATATTATTGATGGTCGTCTTCCCCATTCTCTTTTACTAGAAATTTTCACTGATAAAGGGATTGGTTCGATGATTGTTGCTTCGGAATTTACACACCAATAGTAGTAATTACCGTACTTTTTTCTAAAAGGCCTTGCTAAAACCTTATTCTTTGATGTACATATAAGAAACAATGCTTCTTGAGTATTTTTAAGCCTGCCAAAATGGATTAACTTAAAAATTTATTCTGTGAAGAAGCATTAGTTAAAAAATTAAGTTTTAGTACAATTAATCAGGAATCAGCAAATCGAGGCTATGACCAAACAAGTCGCTCACCCTATGGCGAAGTTTCAGCGCAAAGCCGCCTCACTCGTTGAATCTAAAGTAATTAAATCTTCTGATAATATTTGGAAGCTTGCTTTACTTTACGGCGATGAATGGGCTTACTGGAAGCAAGAATTATTAGATTTTGGTTTTTCAATGAATGATCAAGTTGGCGATATTATAGTGGTTGAAGAGTGGGACGAAGATTAAAGAAATTCAAGCCAAGATATTTATCATTGATTTATATATGTAATTGCTATAGCCAAATTGATTGTTCTATGCTAGGTTGAACTTTGATTCGAATCAGAATAGCTGTGATGTTATCATGTCCATTTTTTTGATTAGCTAAAGCAATTAACTTATGTAATCCTTCTTCTAAATTAAATTGAGAAGAAAGTAAAGGTGATAAATATGTTTGCCAATGAGTTTCGACGAATTGATGATCGGACAAACCATCGGAACATAGCAAGAATAAACTATCTTCTAGAACATTCAAGAATTGCACATCGGGTTTTAGATAGTAGTCATCATGGGGGCCTAATGCTTGAGTTAATTGATAAGCATCAGGGCGAGCATAGGCAATTTTTGGCTCAATGCCCTCTTGAATTGCTCGTTGTCCAACCTCATGATCAATACTTAACTGTTCTAAACCCCATTTTCGAGTAATGCGATAAATGCGACTATCACCCACATGAGCGATCGCCAAGCGAGTATTTTGGATTAAAGCCATGACCAGTGTTGTTCCCATACGACCACTACCATGACTAGATTTTTCTTGATTAACTCGGAAAATGGCTTGATTAGCCATAAAAATTCCCTTTTGAAGCGTTTCTAGGCTAGGGAATTCTTCAAGCCAACAATTAGCAAAATAACGCTGTATAGTTTCAACAGCCATCGCACTAGCAACCTCACCTGCGGCGTGTCCTCCCATGCCATCACAAACAATATACAAACCACGCGCTTGTACTCTTTGTCCTCGGTTACTTTGCTGTTTTTTAATTTGGATATCCATGCCAAAACAATCTTCATTATGACGGCGTTGTCGCCCATTATCGCTATAACCAGCATCACTCAGATTCAACATTTGCATCGGAATGACTGCTGTTGATAGTTCATCACTATGATCAATCAATAAACTTTCTTGAGGACTGGTTGTTAGATGATCTACCGCTTGACTTTTAGATGCTATTTCTGCATTAAGGTTAGAAGCATGAATTAGATTAGGCGAACTGAATTCATCTTCAAAGTTATCTGCTACATAAGATAAAGAGTGCATTTGTTGCTCATCGGCAATTTCTTGCAGTTGTAACCTTAATTCTGTAACGGTGTTAATCTCTCCAGAAAAAACTTTGTTTAAAACTGTGATTAAAGTTTGAGACGGTTGATCAAAAGATTGATCAATTAATCTCTGCCAACTTTGAGCTAAATCTTTAAGGGATAGCTGAGTGTTGACTGGATCAGGGTAAAGCCTTAAGAGTCCAAAGGTTTGATCTTCATCGACACGTAAATTAGTTTCAACCAAAAGACTTTGAGCATAACCCACCTCTGTTAAGGATTTCCAAAGTTTAGCCATTTCATCAAACCAGTAAACAATTTGTAAAATGGGTAATGATTGCTGTAACCAAAGATTTGATAAAAGCTGCCACTCTGAGCGATCGCTAATAATTAAGACTTCTCGATAATCTTCAAGCCAAGCATCTTGAATTTCTGGGATAGCAGGTGTAAAATCATGCAACGTGACGTAAGGTAAAGCTAAATTGGGTAACCAAGAAGAATTTTTTAATTGTTGAATCTCAAGATCGGTATGTTGTTCTAACAGAATTTTTAAAACGGATTTTTGTAAAGGTTGACAGTCTAGGATAGGTTGTTGAATATAGCGATAGGTTGTTGAGTCAATCATAATTATTTGAGTGGTATCCCTAGCGGACATCAAACGATATCTCCGACTCATATCTAAATAATCTTCTCTGTTTACGGTCGAAGTCTCTAATAACTCTTGGTTCAGTTTCGTGATGTAATTCGTTAAATGCAAGGGTTCAGCAATAATCGCTGTCCAAACACTACCCGTAAAAGCTTGGCAATAAGAACAGGTTTCCGCATCAAACGAAACTTTAGAACCACACTGATGACACGTTTTATGACTTAAAGACGTTCCGCATTGATGGCAAGATTGGGAATGATTCGGATTGTCGTGCTGGCAATGGGGACAAACAAGCATGAGCTACTTCAACTTTCGTTTTTATCGACTAATGAATAATAGACTATCCTTCTTTAAGCACCTTGATAGGCTGCTCTCAACCTAGTATTCCCTGAAAAGCTTTGACAATATCCGATCGTTAAAGTAGATTACTCAGATTTTTATCTAGATCATGAGTGTTTCCCAAAATTAAGTTTTCTAATCTTTGATGATTCTTGTCTAATCATAAAGTAGCAACTCATCTTAGATCTATGGCAGAATAAATAAACTTAGCCGTTATGAAAGATAACACTAATGACTTTACTTTATGATGATGCCTACTAATTTAATTAACCCTATTTATTTGGGTTCATTTTTACCCGTCGATAGCATCTTGTCTACTCAAGGTATCATGGTGATGCTTTTGGCGGCTTATGCGATCGCCATGTGGATGTTTTTGACGAGTGCGCCCAAAATTTATACGATTATGGTGTCGGATCTCGCTGCTGCTAAAGATTTTTATGAAGGTTTACTCGATTTGCCTGTTGCTGAGGTTCCGCTTCACTATTACTATAACTATGAGCAAAGTCTAGGAACCCCAGGAGTTGATCCGATTTATTGGTCTAATTATTCATCGACTCAACCTAAACCAAGAACTGAATTTAATCAAACTGATGGTTTATGGTATCAGTTGAAAAAAAATACTCAGATTCATATTGTAACAGGTGCTAATTTTGGCCATAACAATCGTCATCGTCACGTTTGCTTTGATAATGCTTGTTTAGAAGCAATTTTAATGCGAGTTCAAGCTAGACGACTAAAATATAAAATTCGTCGCAATAAACCCCTCAATTTTTTAGTTAAAGATTTTGAAGAACGAGTAATTGAATTGGCTGAGGCTAATGATTAAATCATTACCAAAAACCTCGTTTACCAGTTGGCATAACCGTTAACCAATTGGTTTTAGCTAATGCTAATTGTTCGGGTGTTACCTGTGCATCACACAAATTGGCACCACAAAGATTCGCACCTTTTAAATTAGCATATTTTAAATGCGCTCCAGTTAAATCAGCCCCTCTTAAATCAGCCCGATCTAAGTCAGCATAACTTAAATAAGCTTGACTTAAATTAGTATTTTTCAGAATAGCCTGACTTAAATTCGCTCGACCTAAATCAGCATGAGAGAGATCCGCATCTTGTAAGTTTGAACCTGTTAATTTAGATTGATAAAAATTAATCCCTGGTAGTCTTGCTCTTTGAAGATTAAGCGCATTTAATTCTTCCTGAGCAAAATCTCTTTGACCTCTTTCATAGCCTTCGACAATAGCTCTAGAATCAAGTTTACCTTTTTTCTTAATCAGAGTAATTTCGGTTGCTCTTACTTTATTTTTCGGGTTATGACTTTGTTGGATATTTTGAAATGCCATTCCCCCATTAGGCGGTTGAGCTTGATAGGAAGGGCTAACATTGACACCCCGAAGTGGTGAGGTTTTACCCGTTGTTTTAGTCGAAAAAGCCGTAGAAAATTGAGATTGTAGATTACTCGAAAAAGGCTCATCAGATTGTTTATCTGAGGGTAAAGGCATGGTGATCATGCTTTGAGCTAGACTGTCTGAATAAGCCGATAAATCCAACGCTTGAAGCACTTCTTCGGCTGATTTATAACGATGTCTGACAGACACTTCGAGCATGGTTTTGAGAACTTTAGCAAAGGCTGGACTAACTTGTACCCAATTTTCCCAGAGTAATTCGCCCGTATTTTGATCCACTTCTAAATCTTTAGGAGATCTCGCCGTCAAAAGATAAATACAAGTAATACCCAACGCATAAATATCACTGGCGTAAACAGGTCGCATCGCCATTTGTTCAGGTGGAGCAAAACCTTGTGTTCCTACGGCAAAGGCGGTAAACGCGGTCTGAGCAGATGTTTTAGAAGCGATGACTGAGTTAACTTGATTTTTAACGGCTCCAAAATCGATTAAAACTAATTTACGATCGGTTTGACGACGAATTAAGTTAGCAGGTTTAATATCTCGATGAATAACTTTTTGTTGATGAATATAGTTAATAATGGGCAGCAATTCACTTAAAAATTGTTGAACACCCGCCTCACTAAAAGGGCCTCGTTTTTTAACTTCTTGATGTAAATTATGACCTTTGACGTATTCTTGTACTAAATAAAACTGTTGTTGAGATTCAAAATAGTCTAATAACCGAGGGACTTGTGGATGGTTACCGACTTTACCCAATGTTTCGGCTTCTCTTTCAAATAATTCCTTAGCCATCCGAAAAACGTTAGGATCATCTGTCGAAGGTCGTAGCTGTTTCACTACACATAGAGGTTTACCTGGCAAGGATAGATCTTGAGTGGCAAAGGTCGCCCCAAAACCCCCTTTACCTAGAATGCCAAGGATTTGATAGCGTTCGCGTAGTAGCAGTGTTGAGCCACAGGCTTGACACACTACAGCCTGATCAGGGTTTTTAGGTTGAGAACAGGAGGGGTTGACGCAGTAACTCATGTAGGGTCACCAATACACATTGTCCAAACTGTGAATGAAAGTAGGATTCATCGGAGCTTACAAGTTTCTCTACAAAATCTGTAAAAAGAAACTTCTAGGTTTCCTCTATTGATGACCATAACTGATTAATCGCCTAATGGGGGTGATTTAACTCACTATCGGTCAAAAAAATACTTTAAAATTATGTCTTACTTATATAAAGTTCCCTAAAAATGCGATAATATAACAGCCTTAGCAGAAAAAAGACAAAGACAAATCGTCCTTGTATTAATAAGTTAAATCAATTTCATAACCATAGACTAATATTACAAATTGCGACAAAACCTGATGAGTGTAGCTAAAGATACTGAGGAGGGTTTGAATTTATTATAGTTAGTTAATAAAGGAGCTAAAAAAGCTTTTTTAAGTTTCCTAATTTATTCATCTGTGCATTTAAACGTGAGTTAGCATAAAACACTCTTGTTGCAAGGAGCGTGATCATCTTGACTACTTTGATTTCATCTTGGCAATTTATAGAAGAGTCCCAGAGGAACAAACAGCAGCAGCAAGCGAGTGATCTTCCTATTATTTACTCGACGATCGCGCCCTGTGGGATTAGCTCGCTTATTTTTGATCATTACGATATCGATCTTCCCAAAGATTGTCAACTATGGCATCGCGGTTTAAGTGATGTTTATTTATTAGAAACCATTTCAACGTTCTATATTGTTAGAGTTTCTCATTATCATTGGCGAACAAAAACTGAAATCGATTTTGAATTAGAATTGCTCGAATATCTTAAGCAAAATGCAATTCCTGTTGCGGCACCTTTACGGACTAGGGATAATAGTTTATTAGTTGAAATACAGGCACCAGAAGGAATGAGATATCTTTCTTTATTTCCCTATGCTACGGGGTCTGTGGCACTCGGTGATCTCAATTCTCATCAAAGTCATCTTCTAGGTCAAACTGTTGCTAGATTACATCAAGTAGCTCGCAATTTTCAGCCTTTAGCCGCTCGTCAAGCTCTTGATTTAAAATATTTACTTGAAGATTCGTTACAAATTATTGCACCTTTCCTAGTATACCGACAGCAAGATTTACAACTTATTGTCCGTTTAATCGCCAATCTTCAACAACAATTACAATCTTTACCCAAAACTACGCCATATTGGGGAGTTTGTTGGGGCGATCCTCATAGTGGTAATGTTCACTTCACCTCAAATAATCACATGACTCTATTTGATTTTGATCAATGTGGTTATGGATGGCGAGCTTTTGATATCGGTAAATTTCTACAAGTTTCTTTACAAACAGGTTTGAGTTGTGGCGTTAGAGATGCGTTTATTCAAGGTTATGAAGTGATCGAACCTTTAACCGATCTAGAATCTCATTCACTTCAAGCATTGACTCAAGTCGCTTATCTTTGGTCTTGGTCAATTCATCTCAGTAATACTCAGTTATATGATTATAGCCGCTTGGATCATTCCTATTTGACGCACCGTCTAGAGATGTTAAAACGTTTAAGTTCAAAAGACTGGCAATTATTTTAATTTTTGTCGTTTGTAGAAGAAGGTAAAGTAGGAGAAGGAAGCCCTTGAGGTAAGGAAAGAGGAATATTAGTCCCTCGATCATAAACTTCTATATTCCATTGACCAAAACGATTACTTTCAAACGCAATTAAACGACCATTACCACTGATCGTAGGATGTCGCACTTCTCCTAAAATATTTTTAGTTATATTTTCCGTTTTTAAAGTTTGGCGATCATAAATAAAAATGTCTGGTTTCCCCGTTAGTTCAGAAACATAAACAATATAACGACCGTCAGCACTAATGGCGGGCTGATCTTGTAAAATACCTAGTTGATTTAATCCAGGTAAAAATACAAGTTGTCGTTTTTGAAGATCGTAAAGATAAATCGTACGTTGTGATTGGCGATCGGAGGCAAAAATTAAATAACGACCATCATATGAAAAATTAGGATATTGTTCTGTTGTTGTTGTGTTGATGCTACCAATCAATGCTTGAGTAGGTGGCGTGATAAAACCCGCCTCGCTACAACTAGATAAACCCATCGAACTTAATAGAATTAAAATAAAGGGTGTGAGCTTATGCAATCTAAGAATGAACTTCATCAAATGGCTGCTGAGGATTAAGGGGTAATGTACAGCAGTTAACATCATCAATACAGACTTTTCCCCACTGTAAAGCCCATCTCACTAACTCTACTCGATTTTCGGTCTTGGTTTTGGTCAGAATGTTACTAATATGGTTATCTACCGTTCTCTTGCTGATTTCAAGTCGTTCAGCAATGTCGTGATTCGTTAAGCCATAAGCAACTAGGTCTAAAATTTCTAACTCACGATCAGATAAGGAAGCAGCGTTGTTATACTTATTGTTGACCATAAGTATTTTTCCTCTAGTAATTTTACTCATTCGTTTCTTCTATTCTAGAAGAATAGTCAAGTCTTGGAATCCGCTAAAAATCTGAAGATTGTCGCTCATGAGCTTAAATCATAAATGACAAAGCCAAAAGATTGTGATCTTAGATAATTTATAGCTATAATCCAACAGTTTTGTTTTTTCTCTCACTTTCTTTAAACTGATAGGGATTCTTTTAAAAAAATAATTGTTCAATAAGACAGTTGAATTTTTACTTAATTAACTGTAGGGTTACATCATTTTCATACTTAAATCTAACCAAGTCGAGCGAGTAATCGGCGCACTACTCGATATATAGTCCACTCCTGTCTCAGCTACAGGTCTTATTGTGTTTAATGTAATATTGCCTGAAGCCTCAATTTTAACTTGACTGTTTTGTCTGCGAATCAATTGAACTGCGGCTTTCATTTCATCAATAGACATATTATCTAACATGATAATATCGGCATTCCATTGGAGAGCTTCTTTAATCTCCGCAGTGCAAGTTGTTTCTACTTCAATTGTCAAAGGATAAGGAATTGTCTTACGGATACGTGTAATTGCTTGACCAATTCCGCCAGCCGCCTGTATATGATTATCTTTGATCATTACTGCATCATCTAAACCCATACGATGATTAACAGCACCACCTATTCGAGTCGCATATTTTTCTAGTAGTCTTAAACCTGGTGTGGTTTTGCGAGTATCAACCAACTGTGCTGGTAAGTCTGCAATTAGTTCTGTATATTGATGGGTGGCTGTTGCGATGCCACTTAAACGCATCACTAAGTTTAATGCTACTCGTTCTCCTGTCAGCAAAGCATTCATTGAGCCTTCAATTTCTGCAATCACTGTTCCAGTCTCGCATTTTTCTCCTTCTGTGACAGTAGAAATAAAACTGACTTCATTGTCCAATAACTGAAATACTCTTTTTGCTACAGGTAAACCTGCGATCGCCCCTGTTTCTTTAGCTATCCATTGTGCTTTCCCTTTCACTACAGCATCTGGAAAGATACTTTGTGTTGTGAAATCGGCACGACCTAGATCTTCTAGCAACCAAGAATTCAAGAGGGGATCTAAAACAAGCAAAAGAGGCAGCATAGCAGTAACAAGGGTAAACCAATACTTATACTTAAATCATGCCAGTAGAGGTACCCTTTTTTCCTTATACGCAAAGTCAAACTCTTCTGAGTGAATCGTTGCTATCAAAAAAACTCAAAAACTTTTTAAAACCCCAAAAAGCTTACTGAGATTGGCTTTTCGAGTTTTGAGTTAAGCAGAATTTGGCTAAATTTCGGCTAAAACCGAGAGTTTTGAGGGTCTAAGAATGCCGAAAAGCTGAACTGGTAAGGGATAGAAGAATTTTTAAAAACTTTTGGCTAAACGCTTGACAAACCCATTGAAAGTTCGTATATTGGTAAATGCGCGGTAAAGAGAGCGGTTCACACGAAACGCCAAAATAAATCTCCCAACGCGCCCTGAACCTTGACAAATCAAGAGTTTGAAAGCCAGAAGACATTTAACCAGTGCTTCAAATCAAAATAGCCCTTGTTAATCAATATATTATAAGGTGAAAGCTCTTTTGACAAGAGTAATCACCGAAAAAACTAAAAAGCCAAAACAAACAAACCACCATGGAGAGTTTGATCCTGGCTCAGGATGAACGCTGGCGGCGTGCCTAACACATGCAAGTCGAACGGACTTCTTCGGAAGTTAGTGGCGGACGGGTGAGTAACGCGTAAGAATCTACCTTCAGGATGGGGACAACAGTTGGAAACGACTGCTAAAACCCGATGTGCCGCAAGGTGAAATATTAATAGCCTGAAGAAGAGCTTGCGTCTGATTAGCTAGTTGGTGGGGTAAGAGCCTACCAAGGCGACGATCAGTAGCTGGTCTGAGAGGATGAGCAGCCACACTGGGACTGAGACACGGCCCAGACTCCTACGGGAGGCAGCAGTGGGGAATTTTCCGCAATGGGCGAAAGCCTGACGGAGCAACGCCGCGTGAGGGAGGAAGGCTCTTGGGTTGTAAACCTCTTTTGCTTGGGAAGAAGATCTGACGGTACCAAGCGAATCAGCATCGGCTAACTCCGTGCCAGCAGCCGCGGTAATACGGAGGATGCAAGCGTTATCCGGAATTATTGGGCGTAAAGCGTCCGCAGGTGGTCGTTCAAGTCGGCTGTCAAAGGTTGAAGCTTAACTTCAAAAAGGCAGTGGAAACTGAACAACTAGAGGTCAGTAGGGGTAGCAGGAATTCCCAGTGTAGCGGTGAAATGCGTAGAGATTGGGAAGAACATCGGTGGCGAAAGCGTGCTACTGGGCTGAATCTGACACTGAGGGACGAAAGCTAGGGGAGCAAAAGGGATTAGATACCCCTGTAGTCCTAGCCGTAAACGATGGAAACTAGGCGTGGCTTGTATCGACCCGAGCCGTGCCGAAGCTAACGCGTTAAGTTTCCCGCCTGGGGAGTACGCACGCAAGTGTGAAACTCAAAGGAATTGACGGGGGCCCGCACAAGCGGTGGAGTATGTGGTTTAATTCGATGCAACGCGAAGAACCTTACCAAGGCTTGACATGTCGCGAATCCCGATGAAAGTTGGGAGTGCCGTAAGGAGCGCGAACACAGGTGGTGCATGGCTGTCGTCAGCTCGTGTCGTGAGATGTTGGGTTAAGTCCCGCAACGAGCGCAACCCTCGTCCTTAGTTGCCAGCATGTAAAGATGGGCACTCTGAGGAGACTGCCGGTGACAAACCGGAGGAAGGTGGGGATGACGTCAAGTCAGCATGCCCCTTACGCCTTGGGCGACACACGTACTACAATGGTTGAGACAATGGGCAGCGAACTTGCGAAAGTCAGCGAATCCCATCAAACTCAGCCTCAGTTCAGATTGCAGGCTGCAACTCGCCTGCATGAAGGAGGAATCGCTAGTAATCGCCGGTCAGCATACGGCGGTGAATCCGTTCCCGGGCCTTGTACACACCGCCCGTCACACCATGGAAGCTGGCCACGCCCGAAGTCGTTACCCTAACCCATTTATGGGAGGGGGATGCCGAAGGCAGGGCTAGTGACTGGGGTGAAGTCGTAACAAGGTAGCCGTACCGGAAGGTGTGGCTGGATCACCTCCTTTTAGGGAGACCCAACTCGCTTTTGATTTAGCCAAAACTAAAATAATTGCTAAAAAAAGCTGAGATATCCCAAGGTCGTGACAAGGGTGAAGAAACAGTTAAACGTCAAAAGGCTTTCAAACTTTGTCAATGGGCAAGAGGAAAAAACGGGCTATTAGCTCAGGTGGTTAGAGCGCACCCCTGATAAGGGTGAGGTCCCTGGTTCAAGTCCAGGATAGCCCAGACAGTTATTGAGTCACTCATTAAAAACTACTATCAATCACTTGACAAAAATCAAAAAGAAGTGATAGGATGAGACTCCATGACTAAAAACAACTCCAAAAAATTCAGCACCGATTCTGAAAAAGTTCAGAAAGAATGCTGGATTTGAAAAAAGTCCAGACAGCACCATGAAAACTGCATAAAGAAAAAGAGAAAAAGCCAATTCTTAAGAAATTAAGAGTGATAGATATTCAGGTCAAGCTAATTAGAGCTAACGGTGGATACCTAGGCACACAGAAGCGATGAAGGACGTGGCGACCGACGAAACGCCTCGGGGAGCGGGAAGCAAGCATTGAACCGAGGATCTCCGAATGGGGCAACCCTAAACACGGTCTCTTGAATCCATAGAGAGACACGAGCGAACCTGGTGAATTGAAACATCTTAGTAGCCAGAGGAAAAGAAAGCAAAAGCGATTCCCTCAGTAGCGGCGAGCGAAAGGGGACCAGCCTAAACCTTTGACCACGGTTAAAGGGGTCGTGGGACAGTAAAACTAGACTGTAGAGATTAGACGAAGTAGCTGAAAACTACACCAAAGAAGGTAAAAGTCCTGTAGTCGAAAATTAAAGCAGCTAAACTGAATCCCGAGTAGCACGGGGCACGTGAAATCCCGTGTGAATCAGCCGAGACCACTCGGTAAGGCTAAATATTCCTGTGTGACCGATAGAGAAACAGTACCGCGAGGGAAAGGTGAAAAGAACCCCAGACAGGGGAGTGAAATAGAACATGAAACCGTTAGCTTACAAGCAATGGGAGGGCGATTTAAACGCCTGACCGTGTGCCTGTTGAAGAATGAGCCGGCGACTTGCAGGCGGTGGCAGGTTAAGGTGGAAGACACCGAAGCCAAAGTGAAAACGAGTCCGAATAGGGCGTTAGTCATCGTTTGCAGACCCGAACCCGGGTGATCTAACCATGGTCAGGATGAAGCTTGGGTAATACCAAGTGGAGGTCCGAACCGACTAATGTTGAAAAATTAGCGGATGAACTGTGGTTAGGGGTGAAATGCCAATCGAACCCGGAGCTAGCTGGTTCTCCCCGAAATGTGTTGAGGCGCAGCGGTTTTGGAAGTGATTTGGGGGTAAAGCACTGTTTCGCTGCGGGCTGCGAGAGCGGTACCAAAGCGAGACAAACTCAGAATACCAAGTCACAAAAAACCAGTGAGACGGTGGGGGATAAGCTTCATCGTCAAGAGGGAAACAGCCCAGACCACCAGCTAAGGTCCCCAAATGAATGTTCAGTGATAAAGGAGGTGGGAGTGCATTGACAACCAGGAGGTTTGCCTAGAAGCAGCAATCCTTAAAAGAGTGCGTAATAGCTCACTGGTCAAGCGCTCCTGCGCCGAAAATGAACGGGGCTAAACATTCTACCGAAGCTGTGGACTCAGATTTAATTTGAGTGGTAGGGGAGCGTTCTAGATAGGGTGAAGCACTAGCGGCAAGCAGGTGTGGACAGTCTAGAAGTGAGAATGTCGGCTTGAGTAGCGAAAATATATGTGAGAATCATATACCCCGAAACCCCAAGGGTTCCTCCGGCAGGCTCGTCCACGGAGGGTTAGTCAGGACCTAAGGCGAGGCTGAGAAGCGTAGTCGATGGAGAACGGGTCAATAATCCCGTACTTTTTTAGATTTGGGCAGAGGGACGGAGAAGGCTAAGTCAGCTGGAAGTTGGTTACCAGTGCAACCGTGCGAGGCGTTGAGAGATGGTGAAAACATCTTGAGCGAAGCCGGGAGTCCGACTTGCTAAGGCAGGGAAGTGACTGAGGTCAAGCTTCCAAGAAAAGCTCTAAACCCGTTAAATCTAAAAAACTTGTACCCGAAACCGACACAGGTGGGGTGGTAGAGAATACTAAGGGGCGCGAGATAACTCTCTCTAAGGAACTCGGCAAAATGACCCCGTAACTTCGGGAGAAGGGGTGCCACCGGCAACGGTGGTCGCAGTGAAGAGTCCCAGGCGACTGTTTACCAAAAACACAGGTCTCCGCCAAGTCGTAAGACGCAGTATGGGGGCTGACGCCTGCCCAGTGCCGGAAGGTTAAGGAAGTTGGTCAGGAGCTTGCTCTAAAGCTGACGACTGAAGCCCCGGTGAACGGCGGCCGTAACTATAACGGTCCTAAGGTAGCGAAATTCCTTGTCGGGTAAGTTCCGACCCGCACGAAAGGCGTAACGATCTGGGAGCTGTCTCGGAGAGAGACTCGGCGAAATAGGATTGTCTGTGAAGATACGGACTACCTGCACCTGGACAGAAAGACCCTATGAAGCTTTACTATAACTTGGAATTGGGTTCGGGCTTCGCTTGCGCAGAATAGGTGGGAGGCATTGAAGTACCCCTTGTGGGGGGTATGGAGCCAATAGTGAGATACCACTCTAGCGAGGCTAGAATTCTAACCTTAACCCCTGAACGGGGAAAGAGACAGTTTCAGGCGGGTAGTTTGACTGGGGCGGTCGCCTCCTAAAAGATAACGGAGGCGCGCAAAGGTTCCCTCAGGCTGGTTGGAAATCAGCCAAAGAGTGCAAAGGCAGAAGGGAGCTTGACTGTGAGAGAGACATCTCGAACAGGGACGAAAGTCGGCCTTAGTGATCCGACGGCACCGCGTGGAAGGGCCGTCGCTCAACGGATAAAAGTTACTCTAGGGATAACAGGCTGATCTCCCCCAAGAGTTCACATCGACGGGGAGGTTTGGCACCTCGATGTCGGCTCATCGCAACCTGGGGCTGAAGTAGGTCCCAAGGGTTGGGCTGTTCGCCCATTAAAGCGGTACGTGAGCTGGGTTCAGAACGTCGTGAGACAGTTCGGTCCATATCCGGTGCAGGCGCAAGAGTATTGAGAGGAGCCTTCCTTAGTACGAGAGGACCGGGAAGGACGCACCGCTGGTGTACCTGTTATCGTGCCAACGGTAAACGCAGGGTAGCCAAGTGCGGAGCGGATAACCGCTGAAAGCATCTAAGTGGGAAGCCCACCTCAAGATGAGTACTCTCATGGAGTTAATCCAGTAAGGTCACGGGCAGAACACCCGTTGATAGGCACTAGGTGGAAAGGTGGTAACATCTGGAGCCGAGGTGTACTAACAGACCGAGGGCTTGACCTCATCTATTAGTTTTTTCTCTTTCTAATCTTTGTGCAGTCTTGATGGTGTCTCACCACTTCCTGGTGTCTCTAGCCCATTGGCTCCACTACGATTCCATCCCGCACTCGAATAGTGAAACTTTGGAGCGGCGACGATACTTTGGGGGTTGCCCCACGGGACAATAGCTCGATGCCAGGATTAATACTCCAACAACAAACCCCTCTCTACACACAGATTTGTATTTTAAAGTTATTCATAAGCTATGTTGATGAGACTGGATCTATAAATTCATCTGTTTTCCCGATGGCCAAATTTTCACATTGATTTTTGTTATTTTGAGTTTTTTAAACGTTTTCTTAATTAATT
>NZ_BLJI01000037.1 GCF_017312365.1 Chroococcus sp. FPU101 | reverse complement strand
AATTCGCAACTTGGTATGATTTGGCGCAAGCAGTCATTCAAGGAATCGAATCAAGAGGAAATAAAAATAACTATTTTTGTCAAAGATTAAGATTTAGTTAAACTAAACAATAACTCAAATTTTACAGATTAAATCACTTTGTATTCTTTGTTTAATTCTGACCACCTACTTATTTATTAATAATTGTTAATTTTCAGCATGACTCTAACGAATTTATAATATACCCAATTATTTTAAATATGCGATCGTCACTCCCGATCCGCCTTCGTTTTGCGGGGCAATTTCAAAGCGTTCTACTTGGGGGTGCTGTCCTAAAAATTCATGCACTCCTTGGCGTAGTTTTCCCGTCCCTTTGCCATGAATCACCCACAAAACGCCAGATTGGGTTGCTTGATTAATTGCCTTCTCTAGAGCCGATTCTGCTTCCATCACGCGATTCCCTCGAATATCGACGGTACTTTGTGAGGTTCGGACTAAAATGGGGGTTTTAACGCTCTGGTTTGGCGGAGGGGTTACGGGAACGGCTTTCACTTTTTCGGGAACTTCCACCTTTTTCCCGTCTAAAGATTCAATTTCCGTAAAGCTGATGGTCATCTTCATTAAACCAAATTTGATCGAAACAGTCCCCGCATCTTCAGAAACATTCGTCACCTCTGCGGTTTGCCCTAAACTGGGAATTCTGACTCGTTCCCCCACTTTCGGTTTATAAGTCTGTTGGGGTTTGGTGGCAGTTGGTAAATATTGTTCTGAAATGGCTTTTAATGCTTCTGTCGCTTTTTGGGCATCTTGAGCGGTGGGTGTTCCCTGTTGTAGTTGTCGGATAACTTTGGCTATTTCAGCTTTAGCGAAGGTGAGGGCTTTTTGAATTTCAATTTCTTGAGTTCGTTTGAGATCTTTTTCCCGTTCTTGTAAAGAAGTGGCTTTCTCAGAAACTTCGGTATAGAATTTCTCGGTTTGCTTTAAGAGTTGAGTTGCTTCTTTGGCTTTTTCTTCTTGTTCGCGGCGTTGTTGTTCTAAACCTGCGATCACTTGATTAATATCTTCAGTATATCCACCGACTCGACTTCTGGCATCTTCAATAATTTCTGGATCTAATCCTAAACGTTGGGCAATGGTTAAAGCATTAGAACGTCCTGGAATACCCCATAATAAACGATAAGTCGGGGAAATAGTTTGATCATTAAATTCGACTGAGGCGTTCTCAAAACGAGCATCTTGGTATTTGAGGGTTTTTAGTTCACCGTAATGGGTTGTTGCAATCGATAGCGTAACATGATCCGCGAGATATTTCAGGAGTGCGATCGCTAAAGCACTTCCTTCTGCGGGATCGGTTCCTGCCCCCACTTCATCGAGTAATACTAAGCTAGAACCTTCTTCTGTGTTTAATGCTTCTAAAATTCGTACAATACGCCGAATATGTCCCGAAAATGTTGATAAGCTCTGTTGTAGAGATTGTTCATCGCCAATATCTGCCAAAATCTGATCAAACCAAGGAATTTCGACGGGTTCTTTAGCAGGGACAAATATTCCCGCTTTAGCCATCAATGCAGCAAGTCCAAAAGTTTTTAGGGTAACGGTTTTTCCCCCTGTATTTGGCCCCGTAATGGCGACGACTCTTATCGGTGATACAATCTGTACATTAATTGGAATAACGGCTTTACCTTGTTCGTGGTGTTGTTGCCAAACGAGTAGCGGATGGCGTAGCTGTCTTAGGGTAACGGGTTCATCTTGTTCGACAAAACGCGGCGGGTTTGCTTCTAGCCATAAACTATATCTTGCTCTGGCTGTAGCTAGATCTAAAGTTGTGGCAACTGCGAGGAGATATTCTAAGTCTGGAAAAAAGGTAGCAACTTGTTCTGATAGTTTTCTGAGGATAATTTCTTCTTCAATTTGTTCTTGACGGCGAAACTGTCTAAGTTTGTTACCTTGTTCGATGACAGACTGCGGTTCTACATATAACGTCGCGCCAGTATTTGAGGTATCATGAATAATACCTGGTATCTGATCTTTTTGCGGGGCTTTCACTGGAATAACAAAGCGATCGCTTCTCTGGGTAATCACAGCTTCTTGTACTGCGCCCCCTTGCTTACTCATAATTTCCTGTAGTTTACGATAGATCCTTTCTCGGATCACTTTCATTTGTACCCTAACTTCCCGTAATTGTGGACTTGCGCGATCAGCTACGGTTCCGTCTTCTTCGATACAGCGATAAATTTCTTGTTCAAGTTCGGGATAAGTGCGTATATCTTCGACTAACGCGGTTAAGATCGGACAATCTTCTTGTTCTTGAATAATACGCCTTAAGCGTCTAACTCCTGCTAAAGTAGTCGCAATAGACAATAATTCTTGTCCCGAAAGCATTCCACCAATATTAGCCCTTTCTAAAGCCTCGCCAATATCAGTAATACCATCAAAAGATAATCGACCATTGGGACGTTGCTCGATTTGATATACTTCTTGAGTCTGGGATAACAGTTCTAAACTTTCTGTTTGAGTAGTAGGGAGTATGAGTTGGCGAGATGCGATCGCTCCTAATTTGGTTGCCGCAAAGGTGGAAAGATGCTGACAGAGGCGATGCCATTCCAGTAGGTCGAGGGTTTCTGCTTGGATCAAGTGCTAACTATATAATGAAATCTAAAATTTTCCTATTTATTTATCCTAACTTGATTTTGTAGTTTTTTTGAAGTACAAAGTAAGATTTTTACTTCTTCAGGTGTAACAATTCTTGTAGGGAAGCAAGCAGCCTAATTTCAGCAAAAGCAATTTCATGGTTAGGCGTTAGGATAAAGTTCCAAGAAACGTTAACCCCTAAAAGAGAGGTTTTTACATTTCCTACAACAACAATTTTAGTCTGTCCGTCTTCTGTGGGTTCAATGGTACCCTGTTTAGGATACAGTTCTAACCCTTTTGTTTCTAAAGTTAAGTATTCTACGATCGCATCTCGTCCTGTGATAGGAGACTCAAAGGGCGGTAGTAATACACCATTCTCAGCGAACAGATTAGCCGTTGCCTCAATATCACCCGCGTTAAGATAGGAGAAGTAGTTTAGGATCACGGGTTCTGTAATGCCTTCGATAGTTGTTTGAGTCGAGATCATAGAGAGTAAATTGATTCAATGCTTTAATTTACTTTATTTCCCTAATCTTAATGCTGTAACCCTTCTCAATATAGAAAAGTGACTGTAACTTTGGAATGATTAATACTAAGCAAATCAAAGAACAAGCGATCGCATTAGGATTTCACAAAGTGGGAATAGCTGTGGTAGATGAGGATCTAAGTGCGGTAAAACACTTACAAACGTGGTTAGCGATGGGATATCATGCTGATCTTGAATGGATGGAAAACCCGAAACGACAAAACATAAAAGAATGTTTTCCAGAAGTGCGATCAGTGATTTGTGTTGCGCTAAATTACTATACACCGCATCAACACTCAACCGACCAAGAAGACGCTAAAATTTCTCGTTATGGTTGGGGAAGAGATTATCACAAAGTTTTACAAAAAAAACTCAAAGCCTTAAGTCAATGGCTAGAATCACAAGAAGAAGGGATTCAAAACCGTTTCTATGTTGATACTGGGCCCATTCAAGATAAGGTTTGGGCGCAACAAGCGGGAATCGGTTGGATTGCTAAGAATGGTAACGTTATTAGCAGAGAATACGGCAGTTGGGTATTCTTAGGGGAAGTATTGACGAATTTAGTGTTAAGCCCTGATGTTCCTCATACAGAACATTGTGGCACTTGTCGCCGTTGTTTGGACGCTTGTCCGACTGGTGCAATTGTTCAACCGTTTGTCGTTGATGCTAATCGCTGTATTGCATATCATACAATAGAGAATAGGGCGGAACAGTTACCAGAGGCGATCGCTTCTAAACTGTCTGGATGGGTAGCAGGATGTGATATTTGTCAAGATGTTTGTCCTTGGAATCAAAGATTTTCCACTGAAACAGATGTCAAAGACTTTCAACCTTACCCTGATAATGTTGCTCCCAAGTTAAGCGAATTAGCAGAATTATCATTCTCTGAGTGGGATCAACGCTTTAGAGGATCAGCATTACGACGAATTAAACCCGAAATGTGGCGACGCAATGCCCGTGCCAATCTTGATTAACTTTTTTATTTACTAGGCTACAATGACTGCTAAGATTATCTTCTTTGATTTTGATGGAACGATCGCTGATACTCGTGACACTTTTATCGAAATTGTCAATCAGTTATCGGGAGAATTTGGATATAAACCTGTTGCTGAAGAAGATATTGAACGCTTTCAAAATTTAAGTTCAAAAGAAATTATCAAACAGTCGCAAATTTCACTGATCCAAATTCCGTTTCTTTTAAGACGGGTCAAAATCGAATTAAACAAAAAAATCTCAACATTGGAACCATTTATCGGTTTATCGGCTTGTTTGCATCAGCTACAGAAAAAGGGCTATACATTAGGTATTATTACCTCTAATTTAGAAAAGAATGTTATTACTTTTCTTCAAAATAATGAGTTAGATCATTTGTTTAAATTGATTTATTGTGATACGTCTTTATTTGGTAAAGATAAAGTCATTAACCAGATTATTAGAACCAATCGATTTAAAAGAGAAAATTTGATTTATGTGGGAGACGAAACTAGAGATATTACGGCAGCGCGCAAAAGTAATATTAAAATGATTGCTGTCGGTTGGGGGTTTAACTCACCCAAAATTTTAGCTAAATATGAACCCGATGTTTTGATTCATCA
This sequence comes from Chroococcus sp. FPU101, assembly GCF_017312365.1. Lineage (GTDB taxonomy): Bacteria > Cyanobacteriota > Cyanobacteriia > Cyanobacteriales > Microcystaceae > Chroococcus. The sequence continues at coordinate 38,257 of NZ_BLJI01000037.1, read as the reverse complement.
TCCACAAGAATTATTACAAGCCGTCGAAAAATTAAATGGACAAATTTTCGAGAAATCCCCAGAAGTTCATCAAACTTTTAGATTAAGTCTTTCTCAAAAAGAAAACTATCATTTTTAGTCTAAAACTGCCGTTAGTCAGATTGAAAACCGAAGAGAAGTTATGTAATAATCGGCATAAGTTTTGAAACATCTTCTCTTCATCACCCCTAATGGTACAAACTTATTATCAACCGCCATGGTTTTTGAAAAATGGTTTCTTAAATACTGTATATCCTGCTTGGGTTTCGGTCAAGAATTGGCAAAAAATACTTAATTATACAGAACCGAAAAGCCAAGAAATTATTTTTAAAGGTGCGTCAAATGTGCCAATTTTCGCTCAGGCAGTAATCCCAGAAAACCCCAAAGGTACCATTATTGGAACTTATGGAATCACAGGAACATTAGAAAATCAATGGTTACTTAAAATCTTAGCGGATCAAGCATTGGCTAATCATTATGCTGTTATTTTATTTGATTGGCGAGCGCATGGCAAGACAGCCAAATTATCTTCTACTTTGACATCAGATGGCATATATGAGGGAAAAGATTTTATTTGTATTGCCTCACAAGCTAAAAAAATCGGCTTTCCTACTCCTTTTTGGTTTACAGGATATTCTTTAGGAGGGCAACTCGCTTTATGGGCAATGAAAGAAGCACAAACAATGAATGATTTAGAAAATAATTTAGATTTAACTGAATCTGATATTGGAGGAGGTACGGTAATTTGTCCAAATTTAGATTCTAATCGTTCTTTAGATTATTTAGTCAAACATCCCTTCGGAAAATATATCGAAAAAGCTATTACAAAAAGTTTAAAACAACTGGCTTGGGAATTATATAGTTATTATCCTAATGAAATTGATCCAGAAGCAATTAAAAGAGCCAATAGTATTCGAGGTTTCGATGATGAATTAGTGATTCAACGCTTAGGATTTTCGACAACAGAAGAATACTATAATGCGAGTAGTCCCCTTCCCTTTTTACCTCATCTCAAAAAACCAACTTTAATTTTCTATGCGGCTGATGATCCGATGTTTGAGCCATCGATTATTAAAGATTTAAAATTAGCTTGTCAGAACAATCCAAATATTAATTTAATTTTAACTCAATACGGTGGTCATGTCGGATATATTAGTAGTACCGCGTGTCAGAAAAAATTAGGCGATCCTCATCCTTGGTGGGTGTGGAATCGTTTCTTAGAATGGATTAAAGAGCAAGAAAACTTAATAAAATATTACAAATAAAACGATTATATTTTTAGTAAGTAACTAGAAAAAGCAAAAAAACATGATCGATCTTTATACTTTTACTACTCCCAATGGTCGCAAACCCGCTATTCTGCTTGAAGAAGTAGGGTTATCATACAATACACACAAAATTGATATTACAAAAGGTGAACAATTTACTCCCGAATTTATTGAAATAAATCCTAATAGTAAAATACCTGCAATTGTTGATCATGAAACAGGAATTACTGTTTTTGAATCTGGAGCAATTTTAATCTATCTTGCTGAAAAAACAAATCGATTTATGCCCAGTGATTTAGCGGGTAGAACTAAAGTCATCGAATGGGTAATGTTTCAGATGGCGAGTGTTGGCCCAATGATGGGACAGTTAAACCATTTTAAACGTTTTGCACCTGAAAAAATTCCCTATGCAATTGAACGATATGAAAAAGAGACATACCGAATTTTTAGTGTTTTAGAAAGTCAATTACAAAATCAAAATTATCTTACTGGAGATTATTCAATCGCTGATATGGCTACTTACCCTTGGGTTGCTGCCTATAATTTTGCTCACCTAACATTGGATAATCATCCTTATCTAAAACGTTGGACAGAAAGAGTAGGAGAACGTTCGGCCGTGCAGAAAGGAATGGCAATTTTACAATAGGGTAAACCGAAAAACAAAAAGGGTAAAATCCGTTCTAGTTTCTGACTCAAAATTAGTCAATAATAAAAATAGAGTAATCGAATTAGGAATCCTTTTTTGTTAGCAGAAAATACCGTCTCAAAAACCCGTTTGTGGATGCCTGAACGTGTTCTGTTTACCCCTACTGCCCTCGATGAATCATGGGGCCAGCAAATTCTCAAACGGGTAGAATCGCTGCAATTGCCTGTAGAAAAGCTTACTCAAAATCGACTTTCTATATCAGGAGACGATGAACAAGAAATTTATCGTACTGCCAAACGGACTCTAGCGGTTGTAACTGCGCCACCGAGTTCTTTTAAGCTTAGTCCCATTCCTCCTTCTGCTGACTGGCAATTCCATTTAGCGCAAGGTTGCCCCGCACATTGTCAGTATTGTTATCTAGCAGGTAGTTTACAGGGGCCGCCCGTGATTCGTGCTTATGCGAATCTATCACAGATTTTAGAGAATTTGAAAGCATATGCAAATCCTTCTAAGGTGACGAGTTATGAGGTGAGTTGTTATACTGATCCTTTAGGGATTGAGCATTTAACGGGTAGTTTGGCTGAATGTATCCGTTTCTTTGGCTCTTTTGAAGAGGGTCATCTACGTTGGGTATCTAAGTTTGATGACGTAGATGAGTTGTTAGATTTACCCCATAATAATCATACTCGTTGTCGGATGAGTGTCAATGCGGCTCCGATTTCTAGCCGATTTGAGGGGGGTACTGCATCGGTTAAGTCACGTCTTGAAGCTTTACGACGTTTAGCCTTATCGGGTTATCCTGTAGGTTTGGTGATTGCGCCAATTATGCCAATGGAAGACTGGGAGTTACATTATCAGAATTTATTTGATACGATCGCTACTACGTTATATTTTGAATGTGATCTTACTTTCGAGTTAATCACCCATCGCTTTACATCCAAATCGAAAGAAACCCTAGAAACTTGGTATCCCAATAGCAAATTAGATATGGATGAAGCGACTCGTTCTCTTAAACGGAATAAATTCGGAGGTAGTAAGTATGTTTATGATTCCGATACGATGAAAACAATGCGCCGTTTCTTTGAACAAGAAATCTCTAAACGTTTTCCTCAAGCTAAGATTCTTTACTGGACGTAATTAGAATTGAGCTAGGTTATAGTTATTGCTCCAACCTAGCTTAATCCGTCACTTGATGATTAAATGTCGGATTTTGTATATGAGGGTTTACATTGCTATCCGCTTTAACGAGATTAGCAACAATCAATAATACTGCTGCAATTAAGAAAGTAATGATTTTAGATCCCTTGAGGCTCATAGTCAGTTACTTGGCAATGAGTGTATTAGTTTAACTACAACGATAAGCCAGAGGATTTCGGGATGTCAGTCCCATCATAAGTAGAAAAAAAGGGAATCTTTTAAAATCCCCGAATAGTTGTCAAAGCTTGAGGAAATTTGGAACAATAAAGATAAAACCCTTAGAAAAATGATGTCTAATACTACTAAATCTTGGAAAATTAAACTACTCTACGATGGTGAATGTCCTTTGTGTCTACGCGAAGTCAGTTTTTTAGAAAAACATGATGCGGGACGAGGTTTGGTGAAGTTTGTCGATATCGCTGGTGATAACTATTCACCCGATGAAAATGCTGGAATCGATTACGAAACGGCGATGGGACGCATTCACGCGATTTTACCCGATGGCACAATTGTTAAAAATGTTGAGGTTTTTCGTAGAGTTTATGAAGTTTTAGGGATGGGTTGGGTTTACGCACTAACTAAAATTCCGATTATCGGTTGGATAGCAGATAGTATTTATGGGATTTGGGCCGATTTAAGGCTGACTCTAACAGGAAGACCCAATTTAACAACGATTTCGGCACAACGTCAGAAACGCTTACAGGATCAACAGTCGGGAAGATGTCGTTTAAATGTATAAAGGAAATTAAATGACTCAAGATAAAATTATTACCCTTGCTCAGTTTTTGAAATGGAAAGGACTGGTACAAACGGGAGGCGAGGCTAAACATCGCATTCAAGGGGGTGAAGTGTTAGTTGATGATTTAGTCGAAACACGACGCGGACGTAAATTAACTACTGGTCATCGGGTGACTATCGATGGTAATACATATGTAGTAGAGCTTGAGTAATCATCTTTAAATAATGAAGTTAGAGGAACTACTAAGATTTAGGCGCACTATTCGAGTCATTGGCTTCGATGATGCGCCTTTTGTTAGAGGTTTTGGAAAACCTGTCAGTGTAGCGGGTGTGATTTGCGGTAATACTCGTTTTGAGGGAATGCTATGGGGAGAAGTCGAGGTTGATGGATGGAATGGGACTGAACAACTGTGTCTAAAATTGTCTAAAAGTAAGTTTTTGCCGCAACTTCATTTAGTTTTGCTAGATGGCATCTGTTTAGGCGGATTTAATGTAATAGATTTACCGTTGCTATCCCAGACGCTAAATTTACCCTGTGTGGCACTCATGCGACGAAAACCCAATTTAGATCGGATGAAATTTGCTCTATCTCAGTTACCGTTTCCTGAAAAACGATGGGAAATTTTACGACGGGCAGGGGAAATCTATGAATATCCGCCGTTTTATTTTCAGGTACAAGGAGACAACCCCGATACGATTGCATCAGTTTTAAATATTTTAACTGATCGTGGTCATGTACCTGAAGCCTTAAGATTAGCCCATTTAATCGGTGCGGCAGTTATTAAAGGAGAAAGCGGTAAACAAGCTTAATTAAAAGCCCCTGCGGTTTCGGGAGAAGCGGCTAACTCGGCTAATTGTTCTTGTTGATCTTTACCGATACAAGATTGAATCATTTCGTCGATTTTGCCTTCTAAGGCGTTTGATAAATCAAAGTTTTGACTCAAACGGTGATCGGTAACTCGGTTATCTTTATAGTTATAAGTCCGAATTTTTTCTGATCTTGATCCTGTACCCACTTGAGAACGACGCATTGAGGTAACAGCTTCTTGTTGTTCCCGTAACTTTAATTCATACAGTTTAGCCCGTAGGATCTGCATGGCGCGTTCACGGTTTTGGAGTTGCGATCGCTCCTCTGTACAAAAAATCCGTATCCCCGTCGGTTTATGGAATAAGTCTACTGCGGTTTCTACTTTGTTAACGTTTTGTCCACCTGCACCACCCGATCTTGCTGTGGTTAGTTCGATGTCTTTGGGATCAATTTTCACTTCTACATCATCAACTTCAGGCATAATAGCGACAGTAGCAGTTGAAGTATGAACCCGTCCCCCTGCTTCCGTGAGAGGAACGCGCTGTACTCGATGCACCCCTGCTTCAAATTTGAGTTTACTGTAAACTTTTTCCCCTTGAATTTCGAGGATCGCTTCTTTAAACCCACCCATATCGGCTAGAGATTCGCTGACGAGTTTCACTTTCCAGTTTTGAGACTCGGCATATCTTGAGTACATCCGAACTAAATCACCTGCCCAAATTCCTGCTTCATCACCACCTGTTCCCGCCCGAATTTCTAACATGATGTTTTTCTCATCGTTAGGATCTTTGGGAAGTAGTAAGATTTTGAGGTGAGTTTCTAAGTCTGTCAATTGTTGTTCTAATTCAGCCACTTCTAAAGCGGCCATTTCTTTGAGTTCAAGATCACTAGCAGACTCTCGATAAATTTGTCTTGCCCCGTTTAATCTTCTTGAGTTTTTTTCCAAGCGTCATAAACCTCAACCGTTTCCTCCAAGGATGAACGAGCTTGAGCCACTTTTTGTAGTTCACCAGGTTTCGTCGCAATGTCTGGATCAGCGAGACGACGTGTTAATTCGTAGTAGGTTTGTTCAACTGATTTGAGTTTTTCAAGTAAATAAGTTTCAGCCATTGAAATTACCAAAATTTAAGTTAATTTAATTAATATTTGTAAATAGAATGAACCCAGCAGGGGAAAACTGCTGGGCCATTTTAAGTATAAAGTTAAGCTATTTGTTGTCGGCATCAGCAGCTTTATTATTTTTTTTACCGCCTCTTTCAACCATGCCATATTTACGAAGAAAGCGATCAACTCTTCCTTCTGCGTCAATAATTTTTTGGGTTCCAGTAAAAAAGGGATGATTTCCCGACCAAACTTCCACATGAATTTCAGGTTGAGTTGAACCAGTGGTCATGACGACTTCACCGTTACAAATAACTTTGGCTTCTGGGTACCAAGTAGGATGGATATTATCTTTAGGCATTGTTTTTTTGTCCTCGTTCTTATATCTATTTTATCGTTTAGAGTATTGAGGAGCTTTCCGAGCTTTATGTAAACCGTATTTTTTACGCTCTTTGGCTCTGGGGTCGCGGGTTAGATAACCTTCTGTTTTTAGAGGTTGGCGATTTTCGGGAGCGAGTTGACACAAAGCACGAGCAACACCCAATTTTACGGCATCTGCTTGACCTGTTAGACCACCGCCTTCGGCTTTAACGATGATATCGTATTCGTTTTCTAAACCCAAAGTTTCTAAAGGAGCTTTAACAGATTGTAAATAATTAGGTAAACGGTTAAAGTGAATTTCACCAGGACGACCATTAACGGTAATTTGACCACTTCCTGGAACAAGGCGAACACTTGCAACGGAAGACTTACGGCGACCAGTTCCCCAGTAAACGACTCTATCTTTAGTATCTGTAGCTTGCATTAGTTATCTCCACCGGGAATCGTATTAATTGCTAAAGTTTCGGGTTGTTGAGCTTGATGCGGATGACTGTCACCTGCATAAACTTTTAATTTGGTAAACAGTTGGCGACCTAATGTATTTTTAGGTAACATTCCTTTAACAGCTTGCTCAATAATTCTTTCGGGAAGACGAGCTTGTAGTTTATTAAAAGATTCGACTTTCATACCACCAGGTCGCCCAGAGTTACGGCGATAGAGCTTTTGTTCACCTTTTTTGCCAGTGACAACGACTTTTTCTGCGTTGATCACGACGACAAAATCACCTGTATCGAGGTGAGGGGTGTAGGTGGGTTTGTTTTTGCCCCGTAAAATCATGGCAATTTCGGAGGCGAGACGGCCTAAGCGTTGATCAGCCGCATCGATGACATACCATTTTTTTTCTAGGGTATTGAGATCGGGTAGGGGTGTTTTGTTGTTCATTTTGAGTTAAGCTCGAAGACTAAATAAAGGTTGAGCATCATACCAAAGGTGTTTAGGGAAAGGAAATTCTGGATAACCGACTCGCAATAAGCATAAGCCTTTCGCTGGGGCTGCGTATTTAACTTCCTCTCGCCGTTCTTTGACCCAGATCTGAGTAAAGTTTTCTAGCGATCGCTTACCACTGCCAACTTCGACGAGCATTCCGACAAGCAGTCTTACCATTCCATACAAAAAGCCATTTGCTTGAATCTCCAGACGAATTAATGAACCATTGCGGTGACATTCTACGTCTTGAATTTCTACCCAGGAATGCTGGCGACGCGATCCCGCTCTTTGGAAAGCGGCTAGGTGATGTTTTCCCAGTAAGGGGGTAAGTGCAGCTTGGATCAGTTCGGTTTCTAGGGGTTCGCGGTAGTAGTGCCAGCTATATGGACTGATAAACAGGTTGGGCCGTTTATCTGTATAGATGGTGTACCGATAACGTCGCCATAGTGCCGAGAACCGAGCGTGCCATGTTGGGGGAACTTGTGCTGAGGCTCGAATGAGCAGATCATCGCTTTCTAAACGAGTGTTCAAAACATCTGCCCAGCGATCAGCAGGAATCGGGCTGATGTGGTCAAAATGGGCTACTTGAGCCGCAGCGTGTACGCCAGTGTCAGTTCTTCCTGCTCCATGAAGGGTTACGGGATGATTCAAGACACTTGCGATCGCATTTTCGATCTCCTCTTGAATGCTACGATGATGGGGTTGGCGTTGCCATCCATAATAATTTGTCCCTAGATATTGAATCACTAGGGCAACTCGTTCACTTTTTGGAGTCGCGCTCAACATTCACCCAATCTAACCTTACACCAGTTCTAGGATCGCCATTTCTGAGTTGTCACCTCGGCGGGGCAGTGTCCGCAGTACACGGGTATAGCCACCTTTACGAGTGCGATAACGCTCTGGGGCTTGTTCAAACAGGCGATGTACAAGTTGTTTATCGTATATATAGCTTAAAGCCTCTCGCCGAGCAGCAAGAGAGCCATCTTTAGCTAAAGTTATCATTCTTTCCACTTCACTTTGAACCGCTTTGGCTCTGGTTTTAGTGGTTTTGATTTGACCGTGGCGGATCACTTCAGTTGCTAAAGCCCGCAATAGAGCTTTGCGTTGATCGGCCGGTAGTCCTAGTTGAGGTACTCGACAGCGATGACGCATTTTCCTTTCTCCGACTATGAATAAGATAGGATATTATGGTTTACTTTTTTCTTGAGGTAGTGTGATTCCTAGCCGCTTTTGCAGGGCTTCAATCACTTCTTCAGCCGATTTTTGACCAAAGTTTTTAATTTCTAAAAGGTCTTCTTGGCTGTAATCGAGAAGATCGGCTACGGTATTGATTTGAGCGCGTTTTAGACAATTGTACGCCCGTACCGATAGCTGTAATTCTTCGATCGGGATCTGACTTTCTGGGTTAACGTCGTCTGGATAGTCAGGCTGAATTGTATCAAGTTCGTTAAGATCTTTTAAGGGATTAAACAAACTGACGACAATTTCTGAGGCTTGAGATAAAGCTTCTTTGGGGTTAACGCTGCCGTTTGTCCAAATTTCTAGGATCAATCGATCTTTGGGTAGGTTACCTTCACCGCGTATATCTTCGACGCTGTAATTAACTTTGGTTACTGGCATAAATACCGAGTCAATTTGCAGAAAATCGAGAGAACTATTGTCATCTTTACCCCGTTCTATAGCCCGATAGCCTTTTCCTTTCTCGACTTTAAATTCCATTTCTAGTTTGGAACCAGTCGCCAAAGTTGCCACGTATTGATTTGGGTCAACTATTTCAACTTCTGAAGGAATTTCAAATTGTCCAGCGACAACTGTTGCAGGGCCGGTCGCTACTAAACGACCGATTTGCGTTTGATGGGTATGACTTTTGAAGACAATTTCCTTCATGTTTAACATGAGTTCCATGACATCTTCGCGAACGCCATCAACTGTGGCAAATTCATGATTAACCCCAGCAATCCGAATCGCTGTTACGGCTGCTCCTTCTAAATTGGACAGTAATACCCGTCTTAAGGCATTACCAACAGTTGTCCCTTGGCCACGTTCGAGAGGCTCTAGAACAAACTTACTATATTGACTTTGATTTTTTTGAGTTTTAGACTCTACACATTCAATTTGAAATTGCGCCACCGCATGACCTCCCTTGTTTGCCGTCTTTCTCGATTTGTCTTTTGTCTTTTGTCATTTTGACTCTTGACCTATGACTAATCTCTAGACTCTCCTCCGTTTCGGGGGACGACAGCCATTATGAGGAATGGGTGTTACATCACGAATCAGGGTGATTTCAATTCCTGCACCTTGTAAGGCTCGAATTGCGGTTTCTCGTCCCGCACCAGGGCCACTTACCATGACTTCTAACTGACGCATTCCCTGTTCAATGGCTCTACGTGCTGCGTTGTCGGCTGCGGTTTGAGCCGCAAATGGGGTTCCTTTTTTGGCTCCTTTGAAGCCACTTGAGCCAGCCGAAGCCCAAGAGATGACATCTCCTTTGGTATCTGAGATAGTAACAATTGTGTTATTGAAGGTGGACTGAATATGAGCAACGCCGTTCGGTACGTTTTTTTTTGCTTTTTTCGGCCCACTTTTTTTAGTTGGTCGCGCCATAGTACTTTACTTAAATAAAAGGAACTAGATAGAGTCAACAAAGTTTTATTTCTTAGCTGGTGCTTTTTTCTTCCCAGCTACGGTTACCCGTCTGCCTCGACGAGTCCGGGCATTTGTTCGGGTTCGTTGTCCTCGTACCGGTAGCCCTAAACGGTGGCGACGACCTCGATAGGTACCAATATCCGCCAGCCGCTTAATATTCATTGCCTCCAACCGTCTCAAATCACCTTCGATTTCAAAGTTGGTTTCAATGTATGCTCGAAGATTGGCAACTTCTTCGTCTGTTAGATCTTTGACTCTAGTGTCTGGATTGACACCCGTATTTGCTAAAACTTCTTGTGAACGAGTTAGACCAATCCCGTATAGATAAGTTAGTGCGATTTCCACACGCTTATCGCGGGGTAGGTCTACACCTGAGATCCTTGCCACGCGTTATTACTCCCTTTGTTTTTTTGTTGTCTATAACCAAACGATCGTTTATGATGAAATCAACTAACCTTGACGTTGTTTATGTTTGGGGTTAGTACAAATTACCATCACTCGGCCGCGTCGTCTGATTACACGGCACTTTTCACACATTTTTTTGACTGACGCTCTAACTTTCATGCCTAATTCATTAATGGCAACACTGCAAGCTTTTTATTATATCAGTAAATTAAGGTGATTGTCATCTTATATAATAAAACTATTTTTGAAACCAAGCTAGTTCCTCTGAAAATTTTATTTTTTATTTTTGAGTCGATAAGTAATCCGACCTTTGCTCAGGTCATAGGGGGTTAGTTCTACTTTGACCCGATCCCCTGGTAAAATTTTGATATAGTTGCGGCGAATCTTGCCCGAAATATGGGCTAAGACGTTAAATCCGTTATCTAAATCAACTCTAAACATCGCATTGGGTAAGGATTCGGTAACCGTTCCTTCCATTTCGATTAAGTCTTGTTTGGACAAAGTACAATTCCTCGGGTTTGAGATAATAAATAAGCGACGGAAAAACATTTAATCATGTGTTGAGCATTGATTTGCCCTATTTTAGCTGATCCGTCTTAAATTGATCTTAGCAAAATTTTACTAGCCACCGTAACTAGCGACTCAGTTTAGCTTTGAATTAGTTCTGTACAATATCTTTTAAAGATTGAGTGACTTCATTAGTACCTCTATTTCCATCAACGATATGTAAGTTTCCTTTGCGTCGATAGTAGTCGGTAACGGGTTCGGTTTGCTCATGATACACTTCTAAACGTCGTCTAATGGTTTCTTCGGTATCATCTTGACGACCGCGTTTTAATAATCGATCAATTAAAACGTCATGGGGAACTTCTAAATCAATCACACACGGAGCAGCATAATTAATTTCGCCTAAAAGCTCATCTAAAAAAGTAGCTTGAGAAACACTGCGGGGAAAACCATCTAAGATCCAACCTTTTTGAATGTCTTGATCATGAAGTCGTTCCCGTACCATGTCGAGAATTAATTCATTAGGAACTAATTCTCCTTGATCCATGTAGCCTTTTGCTTTTTGTCCTAGAGGAGTGGAGTTAGCGATCGCACTTCTAAGAATTTCCCCAGTTGAAATATGTGGAATATCTAACAATTTTGCTAATATTTCGGCTTGTGTTCCCTTTCCTGAACCAGGCGGGCCTAAAAAAATTACTCCTGTTGCCATTGAAAAACCTATTGTTTTAATTTGAACTTTTTATTGAGCGAAAAAGGGCAGGTGTGATCCCTACCCCGCAAAAACGATTTATTGTTTAATCATCCCCTCATAACGTTGAGAGATGACATAAGTTTGAATCTGTTTTGCTGTATCGATCGCGACCCCAACTAAAATTAGAAGAGAGGTTGCGCCAAATCCTTGGAAAGTTGGAACATTGGTCGCTCTTTCTACCAAACTCGGTAACGTCGCAACTAGACTTAAAAAGATGGCACCGAGGAAGGTCAAACGATTAAGTACACCTTCTAAATAATTGCTGGTTGCGGTTCCTGGTCGTATCCCTGGAATACTGGTACCCATTTTTTTCAAGTTTTGGGACATATCTTTCGGGTTAACGATCAAAGACGAGTAGAAGAAACTAAAAAAGAAAATCATCAGGCAGTAAAACAAAATATAAGCCCAACTGCCAGGACTTAGAACATTAGCAATTTGAGCAACCGCCGAACCTACGGGATTACCTGTAGGAATACTGCGGGCTAACTGAAAAGGTAAAATCAAAACGGCTGAAGCGAAAATAATCGGCATAACACCGCCTTGATTAAGGCGTAACGGAAGATAATTAGCACGTTCGCGGTAGACTCGGCCTCCTACCTGACGACGGGCTGAAACGATTGGGATACGACGAGTTCCTTCTTGAACGAAAACGATCCCGATAATCATGGCGAGGAAGACTAATAACAAAATCACTACTTGAGCGATCGCTTGTCGTCCCCCTTGTTGAGCATAAGTAATCGTATCACCAAGGGTTTTAGGTAAAACAGCAACAATGTTAACAAAAATTAATAAAGATGCTCCGTTCCCGATGCCACGTTCGGTAATTAGTTCTGAGATCCACATGACAAACATTGAGCCTGCCGTGAGAGCGACTACTGTGGTAAAAATCGGGAAAAATGTATTAGGAATAATATCATTAGAAGCGAGTAAGCCGATCGCAATTCCTAAACTTTGAATAATAGCCCATCCTAACGCCACATAGCGAGTAATTTGGGAAATTTTTCGCCGTCCTGCTTCTCCTTCATTTTTTTGTAAATCTTCTAAAGAGGGGATAGCCTGAGTTAGCAACTGCATGATAATTGATGCGTTGATATATGGCAAAATACCCAAGGCAAAAATACCCAGGGTAGATAGACCGCCTCCAGTAAAAATATCTAAAAAACCTAATGCCGCGTTACCTTGAATCAGTGAGAGAAATTTAGTCCGATCAATTCCAGGTAAGGGAATAAAAATACCTAAACGAACTAAAATCAATAATCCAAGGGTAACAAGCAGCCGACCTCTTAGGCCTGCCGCTTGTGCCATTTGCAAAAAGGTTTCTTGCGCCGTGGGAGTTTTATCTCGACTGACGACCATTAATGGCTACCTCTAATTTATTTTTTTTCTCTTGACAAGTGATGGTGGTGGAAACGATTATATTTTTTTAATATTTCCCCTTCTTTTTTATGATATACGCAATTGAAGAAGGGTTAGGCTTCGATCACTTCCCAACTGCCTCCCGCTTGAGTAATTTTTTCTTTTGCCGATTCAGTAAAGGCGGCGGCTTTCACCGACAAAGCGACGTTAATTTCACCTTGTCCAAGGATTTTTAGAGGCCCGTCATTCGTCGTAATAATTCCCTCTGCCATCAAGGTTTCAAGATTCACTTCAGAAGACGTGGCTAAATTAGCGAGTTTACCAATATTAATAATGGTGTATTGCTTCTGATTAACAAGGGGAAAATGTTTTAGTTTGGGCAGACGGCGATAAAGAGGCATTTGACCCCCTTCAAAACCAGGTCTTGTCCCTGAACCTGAACGAGATTTTTGTCCCCGCATTCCAAAGCCACAACTTGCGCCTTGACCTGCACTAATGCCGCGACCGACACGACGGCGACGCTTTTTAGACCCTTCTTTGGGTGCTAATTCGTTTAATTTCAGCATGATGTTTTTTAGGTATATAGATGTTCTACAGGAAGACCCCGTTCTTGAGCGACTTCAGTGAAGGAACGAACCGACTCTAGAGCATTAATCGCGGCTCTAGCATTATTGAGGGGGTTATTTGAACCGAGTTGCTTAGCGAGAATGTTTTTTACGCCAGCAAGTTCTAGAACAGTACGAACAGCACCCCCTGCAATTACCCCCGTACCAGGAGCCGCAGGACGCATCATCACTTTAGCCCCACCAGATGCTCCAGTAGAGACGTGACTAATTGAGCTTGCTTTGGTGAGGGAGATATCAATGAGTTGTTTTTTGCCATCTGCTACACCTTTACGAACAGCACCGATGACATCACTGGCTTTTCCAACACCTACGCCGACTTGGCCGCTTTCATTCCCAACAACAACAATCGCACGGAAGCTGAGTTTTTTACCGCCTTTGACGACCTTACTGACCCGACGAATTTGGATAACTCGTTCTTGCCAGTTGGTTTCTTTTTCTTTTTTGATGCTTTTTCTTTGACGCTTTGCCATAATTTTTCCTAATCTTAGAAATTTAATCCAGCTTCGCGGGCTGCTTCGGCTAAAGATTTGATCCGACCGTGATAAAGGTTGCCACCTCGATCAAAAACAACTTGTTCGATTCCTTGTTCTAAGGCGCGTTGAGCCACTAAGCGACCGACTTCGGCACTGGCTTCACAATTGGCACCCGTCGAAAGTTTTTCTTTCAATGCGGGTTCTAAGGTCGAAGCGGCGGCTAGAGTATGTTGAGCCGTATCGTCGATCACTTGGGCGTAAATATGGTTGTTTGACCGAAAAACGCACAAGCGAGGACGTTCGGATGTGCCGTTGACTTTTTTGCGAATCCGTCGATGGCGACGGGTTAACGATTCTCTGCGAGTCATTTTCATGATTATTTTTTCCCAGTCTTACCTGCTTTACGACGAACGAATTCACCTTGATAGCGAATACCTTTACCTTTATATGGTTCAGGGGGACGCACATCCCGAATTTTCGCGGCGGTATTTCCGACTTCTTCTTTATTGATGCCACTGACGATGACTTGGGTGTTGTTTTCGACAGTCACCTGTACGCCTTCAGGCATCGGCATTTCAACGGGTTTACTATAGCCGACGTTGAGAATGATTTTTGAGCCGCCTTGAGCTTGGGCTCGATAACCGACCCCTTGAATTTCGAGGCGTTTTTCAAATCCTTTAGAGACTCCTTCAACCATGTTTGAGACGAGAGTACGACAGAGGCCGTGTCTTTCCCTAGCGGTTCGGGATTCATCTTGACGCACCACATTAATGGTGTTGCCTTCCTGTTCTAAGATGACTTTATCAGGTAGGGTTCGTGCTAAGGTGCCTTTTGGCCCTTTAACGGTGATTTGAGAACCGTTAAGCGTGACAGTCACCTTGTCAGGGATGGAAATAGGTCGTTTACCAATACGAGACATAGTTTTGAGTTACTCGTTGCAAAATTACCAGATATAACAGAGGACTTCACCGCCGATTTTTTGCTTCCGTGCTTCTCGATCGGTCATAATGCCTTGAGAGGTGGAAACGATCGCAATTCCAATCCCACCGAGAACGCGGGGTAGGTCTTTGCTGTTGGAATACACTCTTAAACCTGGTTTACTGACTCGTTTGAGAGTGCTAATAATCGGTTGACGGTTACGCCCTTTGTATTTTAAAGAGATGACTATTTGTTTTTGGATGCCTTCGCCTGTTTCAGAGTAGTCTTCGATGAAGCCTTCTTCTTTGAGAACTTTAGCGATACTCAGTGTCATTTTAGTCGTTGGTATTGAGGTTGTCGGATGACGCACAGAACAAGCGTTGCGAATCCGAGTCAGCATATCAGAGATGGTGTCGTTAGATGCCATTATTACCTATTGGTTTCTCTATCATGTTAATTTGTACGGAAGGGCATACCCAGTTCTTTGAGGAGGGCGCGGCCTTCTTCATCGGTTTTAGCGGTGGTGATGATCGAAATATCCATCCCCCGAATCTGATCGATGCTATCGTATTGAATTTCAGGAAAGATCAATTGTTCGCGGATGCCGATGCTGTAGTTGCCTCGTCCATCGAAGCTATTGCCACTCACGCCACGAAAGTCACGAATGCGAGGTAGGGCTAAATTCATGAAACGATCTAAAAAGGCGTACATCCGCTCTGAACGAAGAGTTACCATTACGCCGACGGGCATTCCTTCACGGATTTTAAAACCTGCGATCGCTTTTTTAGCACGAGTCACTACGGGTTGTTGTCCAGTGATGGTCGCCAATTCTTTAAGAGAAGATTCTAGAGCTTTGGCATTTTGTGAGGCTTCACCAAGTCCTCGGTTAACGGTGACTTTTGTCACTTTCGGGATTTCGTGAACGTTTTTGTAGCCAAATTGTTCAACTAATTTAGGTACAACGGTGTCTTGATAAATTTGTTTAAGTCGTTGAGTCATTGCTTTTTTTCCTGGGCTTGGTCAGGAGCTTTTTTAACGGTTTAATCGATGATTTCGCCAGTTTTTTTGAGCATCCGTACTTTTTTACCATCTTCGGTAAAGGTATAACAGATGCGGCTAGCGATTTTTTCTTTGTTGGAGTAAAGCATCACGTTAGAACTGTGAATTGGGGCTTCATAGGTAAGAATCTGCCCTGATTCACCTTCTTGACGTGGTTTCATGTGTTTGGTAATGATATTCACACCTTTAACGACCACTTTACTTTCTTGAGGAAGAGTTTTGAGGATTTCTCCAACCTTCCCTTTGTCACGTCCTGTAATCACCTGAACGGTGTCACCTTTTTTGACGTGCATTTTCTGGCGTTGGGGTTTGGCGTTTTTTGGGCTACTTTTGGTACTCATGATTTAGACCCTTGTATTAAATGACTTCGGGAGCCAAAGAAACAATTTTTGTATAGTTTTTGTCCCGTAATTCCCGCGCTACGGGGCCAAAAACACGGGTTCCTCTGGGGTTTCCATCATTGTTAATAATGACTGCCGCGTTATCGTCAAAGCGAATACTCATGCCGCTTTCACGTCTAACGGCTTGTTTGGTGCGGACAATGACCGCTTTTACAACATCAGACTTTTTAACGGGCATATTGGGAATTGCGTCTTTGACGACGGCGATGATTTCATCACCAATGCCACCATAAGTACAGTTACCAGTACTAAGAACTCGCAGACACATGAGCTTACGTGCTCCGCTATTGTCTGCCACATTGAGATAGGTTTGCTGTTGAATCACGGGTGATTTCCTCGCTGCTCGGATGCCTTATGTAGTTTCTGAATCAGGACGCGGATTGGGAAAAAGTTCAGGGGCTGTCTGGGCAGCTGGCGCGCCTAGCTTGTCAGCCCCGTCCAAATCGTGAGACGTCCGTTGAAGGTTAATGATTTCAGCGACGACCCAACGCTTGGTTTTACTCAATGGACGAGTTTCCGTAATGCGAACGCGATCGCCAGTTTTACACTGATTTTCTTCGTCGTGAGCTTTGTAATGCTTAGTTTTGACGATGATTTTTTGATATTTTGGGTGGGGAGAACGGTTTTCAATCGCAACAACGACGGTTTTATCCATTTTGTCGCTAATGACAACTCCCACTCTTTCTTTTACTGCCATATTATGTTATTTCTCCTGAGTGGTATGGTGCGTAGGAGCAATGCCAAGTTGACGTTCACGTTCTACGGTGAGGAGTTGGCCAAGTCGATGTTTAGTATGTTTAAATTCATGAACTTTTTCTAAACGTCGGGTGGCTTGCTGTAGCCTCAGTTGAAAGAGTTTTTTCTTGGTTTCGATAATTTCATCACTGATTTGCTCATCAGTGAGTTTTCTGACATCTTCGATTTTGGGTAGAGCCATGATTAGCTATATTCCTCCTCGCGTCTAATAAACTTAGTCTTAATCGGCAATTTTTGAGCCGCTAGACGCATGGCTTCGCGAGCCGTTTCTTCTGGAACCCCCGCAATTTCAAACATGATTCGCCCTGGTTTAACGACGGCTACCCAGTATTCGGGTGAACCTTTACCAGAACCCATACGGGTTTCTGCTGCACGCATGGTCACGGGTTTATCAGGAAAAATCCGAATCCAAATTTTCCCACCCCGACGAATATAACGAGTCATGGCGCGTCGGGCGGCTTCGATTTGGCGGGCTGTGATCCAACAGGGTTCAGTGGCTTGGAGGGCAAATTCTCCAAAGTTTAGGGTATTGCCACGATAAGCCATTCCGGTCAGTCGTCCGCGTTGTTGTTTGCGGAATTTTGTTCGTCTGGGACTTAACATAGTCAGTAATTAGTAATCAGTAATCAGTAATTAGTGAGCAGTTTTTAATTAACTTTCACTACTGGAGCGATCTTCAAATTGTTGCCGACGGCGTTGGCGTTTGGGTGTAGCCACGGGTGCGGGGGTGTTGGTTTCTTCTTGACCGGGGATAATTTCGCCTTTGAAAATCCAAACTTTAACGCCTAAAATTCCATAGGTGGTTTTAGCGGTTCGGTAAGAATAATCAATATCAGCCCGTAAGGTATGTAAAGGCACTCGTCCTTCCCTTACCCATTCGGTTCTAGCAATTTCAGCCCCGTTCAAACGACCACTAATTTGAACTTTAATACCTTTGACTTCGGCTCTTTGCGCCCGTTGAATGGCTTGGCGAACAACTCGACGGAAGGAAACCCGTTTTTCGAGTTGTTGAGCGATGTATTCAGCAATTAAGGTAGCATCAGCATCAACGCGAGCGACTTCAACGACGTTAATCCGAATTTGACGATCATTCCCTAACGCGGTTTGTAAGCCTTGTTTGAGTTGTTCAATACCTTGCCCACCGCGTCCAACGACAACACCTGGTCTAGCGGTATGAATGGCGAGGTCGATTTGATCGGCTTTTCGCTCAATGTGAACGTCGGCAATACCAGCGTTGCTAAGATTTTTATCGACATACAGTCGAATTCGGTGATCCTCTTGAAGTAGGTCGGGATAACGTTTAGGATCAGCGTACCAACAAGATTTGTGGTCTTTAATGATCCCTAGACGTAACCCTAATGGATGTATTTTTTGTCCCATTTTGATTTCAAATACGAGTGTAAATTAGTCTTCGGTTGTCGGAGCGACGGCCAAGGTAATATGGCAAGTCGGTTTACGAATTTGGTATGCTCGTCCTTGCGCTCTGGCGCGAAAGCGTTTTAAGCAAGGGCCGCCATCGGCAAAGGCTTTACTCACAACAAGGGTGGTGGGATCAAGTCCTGCGTTATGTTCGGCATTGGCTACGGCAGAGCGTAATGTTTTAAGAATGATGTCACAGGCTCGGTAGGGCATGAATTCGAGGATAATTAGGGCTTCTCGGTAGGAACGACCGCGAATTTGATCCAACACTCGCCGCACTTTATAAGGGGACATCCGAACATAACGAGCGATCGCCTTGACTTCATTGGTGGTATCTAGTGCCATTTTTTCAGTTACCAGTTATCAGTTATCAGTTATCAGTTTTTAGTGAGTTGCTCTTTTCACTATTAACTACTTACGCCCAGCTTTTTTATCGCTCTTGGCATGACCTCTAAAGGTGCGAGTGGGAGCAAATTCACCGAGTTTGTGTCCGACCATTTGTTCGGAAACATAAACGGGTACGTGCTGTTTGCCATTATGAACAGCGATCGTATGACCGACCATATCGGGAAGGATGGTAGATGCTCTAGACCAGGTTTTAATCACCTGTTTATCGCCTCTTGCGTTCAGCTTCTCGATTTTTTCTAGGAGATGGTGGGCAACAAATGGCCCTTTTTTTAGAGAACGACCCATAATTTATACAAAATGTCAAGAGAAAAAATATATTGTAAAGACGTGATATATTACGTCTCTACTTGGTGCGACGACGAACAATTAAAGAACTGCTGCGCTTTTTCTTGTTGCGGGTCTTCATCCCTAGTGCAGGTTTACCCCAAGGAGTACGAGGGCCTGGTCTTCCAATTGGCGCACGTCCTTCACCACCACCATGAGGGTGATCGACAGGGTTCATGACGCTTCCTCTAACATGAGGTCTTTTACCAATGTGGCGGGTTCGTCCTGCTTTACCAAGGGTTAAGTTACGATGGTCAGTGTTTCCGACTTTACCCAAGGTGGCGTAACATTCTTTACGAACCATTCGGACTTCTTTAGAAGGAAGTCTTAGCGTAACGTAGTTTCCTTCTTTAGCGACGACTTGGGCTGATGCACCTGCCGATCGCACCATTTGGCCACCTCTACCTGCTACGAGTTCAATGTTATGAACTTCGGTACCTAGGGGAACGAGTCCTAATGGCATGGCATTACCGATTTCAAAGGGTATATCTTTATCCCCTGCGATGACGGTGGTGCCGATTTTGATGTTAGCTGGCGCGAGAATATAGCGTTTTTCCCCATCTTGATAAAAAAGAAGGGCGATTCTGGCGTTACGGTTGGGATCGTATTCAATGGCAGCTACTTTTGCGGGAATGTCGCGCTTATCTCGGCGAAAATCGATTTCACGATATAAGCGTTTGTGTCCACCGCCGCGATGACGACTGGTAACGATCCCTCGGTTGTTGCGTCCAGTACGATTGTGTTTATATCCCGTGAGTGACTTTTCAGGCTTATCTTTTGTGATCTCCGCAAAATCGGCGACACTGGCCTGACGAGTTCCGGGGGTAATTGGTCTAAATGTACGAATACCCATGACTCTTTCTTAATTTTTTTCTTGTAAGTTTATAGTTCTGGGAAAAGAGCTTCATTGAGAGAGTCACCTACTTTTAAGGTTACGATCGCCCGTTTATATTGGGTTTTGTAACCGTTAAATTTGCCGACTCGTTTTTTCTGGCGCGGCAAATTCATTGTATTGACTTTAGTAACGGAGACATCAAATAAGCTTTCAATGGCTGCTTTGATTTCGAGTTTGGTTGCTTTTGGCGTTACGTCAAAGACGTATTTATTTTGTTCAAGCAACGTAGTCGCTTTTTCCGTTACGATTGGCCGCACAATTAAGTCGGCTAAATCTCTTTCGTTGGTTTTAACTACTAGACTTCTACCCACCGTAAACCTCCTGTATTTTCTCAAGTGCTTCGGAGGTGGCGATAATTTTGCTGGCTTGCATTACGTCATAGATATTGATACTATCAGCGCGCATCAGCTTCACATTGCAGATATTACGCGCACTCAAATAGACATTTTGCGGGATTTCTGGCAAAATAATTAGAACTTTGTCTTTTCCTTCGACACCCCAACGTGTTAAAGCGGCGGCGAGTTCTTTTGTTTTAGGTTGAGTCATTTGTTCGATAAAGTTTTCGACAATCACAAAATGCTCACCTTGATTGCCTAAAGCGGTTCTTAAGGCTAACTGCCGTTCTTTGCGGTTCATTTTCAGGCTGTAATCTCTGGGTTTAGGCCCAAAGGAGACACCACCACCCCGCCATAATGGAGAACGAATCGAACCAGCACGCGCCCGTCCTGTTCCTTTTTGTCGCCAAGGTTTGCGACCACCGCCTCGAACTTCAGCACGGGTTTTTGTTGATGCTGTGCCTTGACGCGCTTGGGCCAGATGTCGCACGATCGCACGGTGTACAATGTGAGCCGCGTTTTCGGGTTTGGCTACTTTTAACTCTAAGGAAGTATTGCCCACGTCTTCCCCTTGCCAGTTTTTAATCGTATATTCAGTCATGAGTGTTCTACTTCCCTACTTTTTTGGCTGGGGTGATATCTAATAGGGTACCCGGTTTACCTGGAACGGCTCCTTTAATCAGAATGACGTTCTGTTCTATGTCAACTTTGACGACGGTTAATTTACGGATGGTTACTTGCGTCCCTCCATATCTTCCCGCCATGCGTTTTCCTGGGTAAACACGACCAGGAGTTGTTCCTGCTCCTGTTGATCCTGGTAGGCGATGGTTTTTAGAACCGTGAGCCATTTGTCCACGCTTGAAGTTATGACGCTTTTGATAGCCAGCAAACCCTCTACCGATAGTTGTACCTGCTACATCAACAAAATCGCCCACATTAAAGAGATCTGCTTTAATGGCATCTCCGAGTTGATACTGGTTTGGATCATCTAAGCGATATTCTTTTAGATGACGCAACGGTGCAGCACCCGATTTTTTGAGATGACCGAGTTGAGGTTTATTGAGGGCTTTTTCTTTTGTTTCTCTGTAACCAACTTGGATGGAGTTATATCCATCTGTTTCTTTTGTTTTGACCTGGGTAATAATACATGGCCCTGCTTGGACTACAGTCACGGGGATTGCTATTCCGCTTTCTGAGTCGAAAATTTGGGTCATGCCCAGTTTTGTACCAAGGATACCGACAGCCACTGGTTTTCCCTTTTACTTACTAAACGACATAATGAAAATTGAGTAACACAACTAAATCAGTGAGAATAATTATCCCCACTTGTTTAACTTGCGTTCTCAGGCGTTTTACCTTTTTAATCTGTTAGGTAATAACAACGGGTGGCTTCCAGGATTTAAAATATAAGTTTATTTTGTTGGCCTGGTTACAATATAGATTGGCCTTAACGCTTACAAGACTTAAAGGATTAAACTTCAGTATCTCAAAAGCAGCCCATGATTTTTAGTCACGGTCGCCAAGTGAAGAAATCTTAACCTTATACCCTCAGAGGTCGGTTTATTTCACCAGAAAGGTTTCTAGTCATAAGACGACGTGAGTTATTAGCCCTGATTTTTACCAGATGTTAAGACTCTGCTTGACCACGATCAAACAGTATACAAGATTACGGATGATAAAATCAAGGGGTAAGCTAATTTTTTTTTGAAGGGAAGGTTTGCAGTGCTACTTAAAATTAAAAATAATGAATAAAAAATGATTTTTCAAGTGATTGTTAAGAAATAACTTTATTTTTTAATCTTTTAACAAAAAATGTTATAAATTGTAATTGACGATACAGTTAAAAAACTAATTTTTTCAGTGTATTCTCGATTACTATAAAAAATTAGAATCATTGAGATACGGATTGATTATATATGATTTCGCCTTCATTAGATTCGCCTCGAAGATCCATTTATTCTGTTGATATGCTTCAAGAAGAAGCGCGTCATCTAGTTGAGCAAGGATCGATTAGTCGTCAACAACCGATTTATATCCTTTGTCAGTATATACCTGCTCGTGAATGGGTCTGTGTCGAATCTGAGCTAGAAAAATGGGATTATTTACTTAGAGATTCGATTGGAGATTTAATTGGTAAAGAAAACTGGCGTGATGATTAAAGTTGGCGAAGAATTATTTAAACTTCATCTGGATTAATTCCCATTTCTTTTAGTTTAGCAGCCAAGCGATCTGCTCGTTGGCGTTCTTGCTTTGCCCGTTCGTCTCCTGTAAGTAATAGATTTCCTTGTTCATTCCACCAACGCAACCAAGGAAAGTTTTGGTTTTGATATTCTCCTTGCCAAATTCCGATTTCTACCCCTAATGGTGGGATAGGATAATGTCCCCGTTCATTCGGTTCCATCAGTTGATATTGTCCTTCTAATAGCGCATACATCTCAACGGATGCTTTTTTCACTTCATAGATGCCATAAAAGGGGACTCGAATTGCTTTTTCATAGACCCAAAATTTACCTTTATAGGGTGTAGGATCGCGTTCTTCTACTCCTGTTCCCGAAACAAATTCTAGAACAATTAAAGGGGATACAATTTCTTGCCACATGACATACGAACGACGTGGAATACCATTTAAAGTAGGCGGCACATCAGGAACATAAAACCAATCGGGTGCCTCTGCTCCTTTTTCAGGTGGTTCTGTAATTCGCCAATAAATGCCACTATCTTGTCCAATACAAAATTGTTTATCTAGATGAATGGTTTCTAAAATCTGCCAAATTGATTCGGTTAATAAAATACTTTGCGGGTGTTCTTGAAAGTTTTTCACAAAAGTTCCATCAGAGTCTGGAAGTTGAGTATGATCAAGAAGTGATTGAAAGATTTCGATTTGAGTGGTCATAGGACAATCAAAAATTTTGCTTTTGATTAATTATATATAGTCTATAAAATTATTTACTTTAAAAAAGTTATAGTTTTTTATAAAAATTTTAGATTTAGAAACTCTAGCACAATGTCAAAATCGGATCTAAACTGGTAAAAAACTAACCATTAGAGCAAAAAAACTTATTTTGAGTAAAAACTGTCAGAGCGTCATTTCTGGGACTGCGCCGACTCGATGGCAAAAAACGGGTTTAGAATGGGTTGCGCGTTTCAATGGCGGGCGTAATGTGGTTTTAGCTCTTGATTTAACCGAGAGTGTTGGTTTAAATGATGAAGGGCGCATTAGATTACGTCAAATTGTTGAGAAAAGTTTACAACCAGGTGACTCAGTTTATATTGTTCCTTTTGCTTCTAGTATTAATCCTCTAAAACCTCAAGAGAATCCTTTAACTAGCGAAAAATCGATTCTTTATAGAAATAAGAAAGAAGATACGGAACGAATTTTACAAATTATTCCTTTTCAATCAGATAAAAAATTACAAAATACAGATATTCAGCAAGCCGAATTATTTATTTATCGAGAATTAGCTAAACTCAATCAAACTCGTTTAAAAAATAATCAGCAAATTCAAGAGCAATCAGTAATTTGGTTAACGGATGCACCATTATTTACAAAAGAAGGAATATCATCCGATGTTTGGATCGAAACACCTGCAAATAGTCCTTTTAGAAATGCGAATTCTACAGAAAGTCAAGAAAGACAATGCTGGATTGATTGGGTAAAAGGATTACCAAGTCAAGAGCGATCGCAATCTATTCCAACTCAAAATAATCAGACCTATAATCTAACAGTAGTCGATCTTCCGCCTAGTGTTCAAGAATTTTGTACCCCAACACCAGGGGGAAAACAAACTTGTTTAGTGCCTTCATATTTATTTAATCAGCTTTGGCTTCCTATTTCTCTATTATTGGTGGTTAGTGGTCTTAGTTTATTTGGTTTAAATTATTTACGTTTATTACAAAAAAGATGGACAATAAAAGTTAGTTCACCTAAAGATGACGAAATTAAAACACTGTATTTGAAAAATAATCAAAAAATTACGATTGGTGAAATCGAAGGAATCAATACTATTTATAGTCCTAGTAATGAAATTAGAGGATATTTAAAACGTCAGGGAAATCACTTATATTTAGAGCCTGCTAAGAAGGCAGAACCGATATTTTATAAAGGTAGAGAACTCAAAAACAAAGAAAAAATTACAACTAATCGTATTCGCTTAAATTGCCCCGATAATAAGGGTAGAGATTTTGAAACAGAAATTAATATTATTAAATAAATATAGGTTAAACTAACTATGGTTACAGAATTTCAAGGTAAACCTAAAGAACGTCAATCACGTGTCATTAAAAGAACTATTTGTATTGGTTTAGGAGGAACGGGACGTGATGTATTGATGAGAATCAGACGGCTCATTATTGATAAATACGGTAGCTTAGATGAATTACCTGTCATTGGTTTTTTAGCGATTGATACAGATAAAGAGTCCCTGCAATCTACAGGTTTAAGAACAGGAAATACATATCAAGGTGAGGAAATTGTCTTTACTGATGCTGAAAGAGTGGCTGCAACAATGTCCTCTGTTGATGTTAATACATTTCGTCGAGAATTAGAAGATCAATATAAGTATAATCGTCCTGGCCCATGTCATCATATTGCGCGTTGGTTTCCACCACAATTAGTTAAAGATGTTAAAGCAATTGATCAAGGAGCGCAAGGAATTAGACCAGTAGGACGCTTAACATTTTTTCACAACTTTCGGAAAATTCAAAAAGCTATCGAAAGTGCGGAAAATCGGACAAGAGGACATGAATCAGTATTATTAAAAAAAGGTTTTAGTGTTGAACCTGGTTTAAATATTTTTGTGATTGGTTCTCTGTGTGGTGGCACAGGTAGCGGGATGTTTTTAGATGTTGCATATACCGTTAGAAGAATCTATAGCGAAAAAGAAACACAGTTTTTTGGTTATTTTGTAGTTTGTCCGCAACTATACGGTAATACACCGAATATGAGTGCGAATGTCTATGCAGCCTTAAAAGAATTAAATTATTATTCGACTCCTCGAACGACTTATGATACTTGTTTCGATCCTCAGAATTTAATTGAAATTCAAGAAAGTAGACCCCCTTTTGATTATACTTATCTTGTTTCTAATCAAACAGCAAAAGATTATAAAATTATTGATAAAAATAAATTAACTAATGTAATTGCTCACAAAATAACGCTAGATTTTTGTGGAGAACTTGCAGGAGCATTAAAAGAGCAGAGAGATAATCTAAGAGAAAAGATGATTCATACTGATGAACATCCCTTTAAGATGACACAACGCTTTTTAACTTTTGGTCTAGCTTCTATTTATTTTACTCGTGATATTATCGTTCAAGTTGCATTTAATCGTTTAGAATATAATTTGACTAAATTTTGGTTAAATGGTAAAGGTCAAAATCCTGAAGCACAAACTTTACTTAAACGCTTTCTAATTA
Source organism: Chroococcus sp. FPU101 (assembly GCF_017312365.1). Classification (GTDB taxonomy): domain Bacteria; phylum Cyanobacteriota; class Cyanobacteriia; order Cyanobacteriales; family Microcystaceae; genus Chroococcus. The sequence continues at coordinate 12,479 of NZ_BLJI01000037.1, read as the reverse complement.
ATTGGACTACTGAGCAATCCAGTAAAGATTATTTTATTTTAAAACTCGATGAATTAACTCAAGATACTAATAAAAATTTTAGTCAAACGATAAAAACTGGAAAAGCTAATTTAGATAGAAGCATAGAAGAGTGTAAAACGCAAGATGAAATCGAAGGAGTAATACAACAATTACTAGGAAAATTAAGGGAACAATTTCGCACCGTTCAACCAGGAGAAACCGAAAGTAGTCGAGGAATTTGGTTAACATTTCTTCAAAAATCTAGAATAAATTTAACTGAGAAATTGAAAGGAGATATTGAACAATATTGGGAAAGTTTACTAAATCCTGGTAGTGCAGATTTTGGAGTTAATAATACAAGAGCTTGGTTAGAAGCATTTTTTACGGAGTTAAATGATGCTCAAAGACGTTTGGAGGAGCAAAAACAGGATTTAAGAGAAATGTATCGTGTAGAAGATCTAGAAAAAAAATGGCAGGATACTAAGCAGATACTTGATGATCTTCAACAACAAAAAAGTTTACCTTTCTTTGGTAGAAATAAAATTGGACAGATGCAAGCCGAAGCGAGAAATGGAGTACAGCAAATCCATCAACTGATTAAACATAATTTTGATGTTGCATTAGTTGAAGAAGCCATGAAAATCTGTAGCAATCTGCAACAACATATACAAAATTTGAGTAATCAGACGAATAATCTAAATATCCTCTTCCAAAATCTTAACCTTTTCTACGAAAAAAATGAATCTGATCTTAAACAAGTTAACTTTGATGAAATGAGTGGAGAGGCTATTCTGGCAGAAGAAGATATCGATAGTTGTTACAGCGATTTTGTGGCTGTTAATGATCCTTATGCTCAACTGGTTTCAGTTAGTTTAAAGATTATCGAACGTTTTGGAAAAAATCAAACACTTAGTCATTTAATTAAACCTTCTACAATAGAAGAACCACAGTTAAAACAAGTTATTAACAATACTGTTGAACGTCAGTTTATTTCTCGTGGTGAGCAAGTTCAATCAGTAATCAAGCGTTTTCTAGAACATTATCCAATATCAGAACGTTCTAAACGTCTAGAGCAGATTTTACAAGAATCAGAACCACTTTTACCCATTAATATTAGTGCTACTCGCTATTTTGATGATCCAGGGAAAACCATTAAAATTATTGGTTTTAAAGACAAAGATGAACCTGAAATCAGACAATTCAAAGAAATCTTACAAAAAGATATAGGAATTGCCAATAGTGTTTTAAAACCAATGCAAGCAGAAGATGAAATTATTATTGTTCATGAATATGGTGCTTTTCCATTAAGAATCGTTAGCGGTTTGGAACAAATGCGACAGCTATATGAAAGACAAATCAGACTAGCACAATCTTTTGTACATAATGATTACTCTGCTGAGTTTTTTGACATCCTTCCCCCAGATGCTAATCAAATTGAACAAATTGAACATACCTTTTTTCCTAGCATTGCTCTTGATATATTAAAATATAATCCACAAATTGATAAATTTGAATTGTATTATTACGATCAATTTCGTCGTACAGAAGAAGCTATTTTACTAAGTTCTGTATGGCGTGAAGCTGTCGAACAACTGGCTAAACGTCAAGATATTGCCAAAGCTTTGAGCGATCAACTTGAGCAATTTAAGGCAGAAATAAAAGCACAACCCAATCAATGGCATACTCATTATTTTCCTGAAAAAATTCTTAAATTTATTGATCGAGTTGATGGACTATCAAAAGAAGATATTAACTATCTTGATCAAAGTAAAGTCATCGGTGCAAAAGCAACTGATAAAGAATTAGCTAAAGAAGGAATTATTCAGCATTTCTGTTTTGAAATCCGAAATTTACTACCAGCTTTTGCTCCACAAGTGACCGCATCTATTAACAATACCAATAGTCAACCTATTTTAACGGGGGAAGTTGTAGAATCTGAACTAGAAGAAAATAGTCAGCAGAAAGTTTTACCTCAACAAAATTCAATGTCAGAACTTGAAAAATTGATTGATATGAAAGAGAAAGGCTATTTAACTGATGAAGAATTTAAAGCTGCTAAAAAACGTATTTTAGGAATTTAATTCAAAATTACTTAGAGGTTTTATTTATGTCTGATTGGTTGAAGATTATTCCGCCATATTTATTATTAATGACGGCGTTTCTTGTCATATTTCCGACACTAATATCTATTACAATGCGTTCTAAACTTTATGCTCATCAAAGAGACATTATCAATAAACTTAGAAGATTATTACGAGGAGAATCGTCTGGAATTAAACCAAAAATTGTTACTACTTTAGAGGAAAGATTTAGAATAGCAAGTTTTAATATAGAACAGGTTAACACAGATGCTTTAATTGATGGAACCTATATTCAAGAAAAGTTTGATTGTTTTGGCTTTTCCTTAAATTGTGAAAAGTGGGATTATTTTTGTAGAGTTCTACCTAATTTACTATTAGCTTTTGGATTATTAGGTACTTTTATTGGTATTACAATTAATTTACAAAATCTGAGCCAAACTATCAATCAAGCACAATTTAGTGATGTCAATCAACTAATTTCTCAAATTCAACAACCCTTACAAGGGATGGGGATTGCTTTTTTTACCAGTTTAATTGGCATTCTTTGTAGTTCAATTTTGACTTTAGTTAATATTCGTTGGAATACAAATTTATCAAAAAACTTATTAATGAGTTCACTTGCTGATTATTTAGATAATGTTTTACAACCAACTTTAGAAGGAAGTACCCGTCTAGACAAAGCAGTAAATCGTATGGTTGATCAACAAAATGAGTTTTTAACACGTTTTCATGAGAGAGTAGGGAATGTTTTAGAAACAACAATCGGAAAAGAAACTAGAAAAATGACTGATGCAAACGCACAAGCACAACAGTTAGTAATGACGATTTGTAATAGATTGATGGAAGTTTCTGGAACTTTATCACAAGGTGCAAATACTTTTAAAAGTTCTATCGGTTCAGTTAATCAAGAAGTAATTGCGTTAAGTGAAGTATTACCGAAAGTGAGAGATTATGCTAATGTCATTGGACAAAGTGCCGTCGTTTTTCAAGGTGCGTCACAAAAAATAGAAAATAGCAAGTTTTCCGAAAATTTAGAAAAAACAGTAATAGAATTAGCGAATACTCATCAAAATCTGACACAATTAACATTACAGTTTAAAAATGATGTTGATCGATTAGTAGATGGAAATTTAGAATCTAGTCAATTGGCAACGAAAGTTTATACAAAATTAGATATTTATTCAAGTCAGTTAAAAGAAGGTTCTACTGAATTCTTAAAAGCCTCGCAAACATTTAAAGAAAATGAGTTTGCAGAACAATTAACTAAAGCAACTAAAAAACTAGAAGGCATAGAAAGTTTATTTGAGCTTGCTGTATTGCAGTTAAATCAAGGTACTAAACCCTTAGAAAACACCACTAATTTATTACAAAAAACTATTCAACAGATCAACACAACAGAAACTGATTTTAAACAGTTAACAAATCAAATATCTAATTTGGTTACTATTACTGATAATCGGTTAAAGTATGAAGCAACAGGACAAGAGCAGTTAATAAAACTATTAAAAAAATTACTTGAATCAATCGGACATTTAGAAATTAATCTATCTAAAAACTTACAGAGTATAGAAAAACAGCTAACTCAACCCACTAATTTTGATGGATTAACAAAAAATAATAAAAATTATTAAATAATGAAAAGGCGAACTTATTCTAGAACTGATGCTGAGGAATTGAATGTCTTTCCTGCATTTACAGATTTAATGACGAATGCGTTTATGATTTTGAGCTTATTTTTACTGATGGCTCTGTTACAAGCGCAATTCTTAAATCAAAAGTTACAAGCAGCAGCACCCATTATTATTGATGAACAATCAGGAAATTTTAAGTTTAAATCAGGGAGCGCAGAATTAAATACTGATTTAAAAAAATATATAGCTAAAGAGATTATTCCGAGTATAAAACAGATTGCTAAAACCCATGATGTTGATTTTATACAGGTGATTGGTCATACGGATGGTCAAGAGATCGGGAGTGTAGGAAACTTAGATAAAATGCTCGAAAAAGTGGCTAATCGTGAAGCATCTGTAACAAGCCTAAAAGCGGGTTCTAATGCTGATTTAGGATTAATGCGAGCCTTAGCCGTTATTCAAGAAATTAAAAACACCAATCAATTCAATAATCTAGACTTTAGGGCATATTCTGCGGCTCAACTCTATTTACCTTCAGGGGAACTTGCTTCATTAGATCGCAAAAATAACGAAGATAGAAGACGAATCGAAATTCGTTTTATTCCCCCAGGAAAACAACAAAATTAGGAAATTAAGCAACCTGACTGAGAAACTGATCTAGATCTTCAATAAGACGCATTAATTCGGCTTCTGTGGTCAAACGAAGACGATCGTCTCTTACCGTTAACAACACTTTAGCAGCAAAGGGACTGGGGTAGATATTGGGGTTACAGAAGACTTCGAGAAAAATATCACCTGTGTAGCGATATTCCATCGGTTTTTGAGGTTTGGGTTTACCTCCACTCGATGTGTTAGATGCGATCGCTTTTAAACTCTGCATCAGTTGATTGATGTGTTGCTTAAGATCTTGTGCTGCTTCTGATGAAAAACTGAAAGAAACAGAACCTTGAACAAGATTGAGGGTTAGTTGCGCCATAGCTAATCAGTCAGTTAATGAAAATCTTTTTTTTTCTACAACTGATGAATCTACCAAACAATTATACCTCTAGTAATTCTTTGTTACAAAATATCTCAATAAACCACACCATTTCTTTACACAAAAGATAGCTAAAGTCAATAGCTGATAAGGATTAGAATGTTTTTCTTTACAAAATTAATAGAATAAAGATAAGCAAATTTTTGTGGTAAGCATTGTGATACGCGACAATCGTTCTGAAGTTCAAAAAGTCTTGCTATTAACTCTTTTTTTAAACCTTTTCGTGATGGCTTTAAAAGGATGGGTTGGCTTAAAAATTGGTTCTTTGAGTTTACAAGCAGATGCCCTTCATAGCGTTACAGATAGTGCGAATAACGTCTTAGGGCTAGTCGCAAACCGTTTTTCCTCACCTCATCCTGATCGAGAACATCCCTACGGACATCAAAAATATGAAGGTTTGGGGGCGTTGGGGATTGCTGCTTTTTTAGGAATCGCTTGTTTTGAAATCGTTAGTAGCGCGGTTGATCGCCTTATTCACAGTGGAGAAACGGTTAGAGTCGGTAAAACTGAGTTATGGATACTCTTGCTGGTATTGGGCGTTAATATTTTTGTGGCGTTTTATGAAAGACGAGTGGGAAAACGAATCGGTAGCCCCATTTTAATCGCTGATGCTTACCATACCATGAGTGATATTTGGGTAACGATCGCCGTTTTAGCAGGATTAATCGGTATTTGGATTGGACAAACTTGGAATTTTCCCCAATTACAATCATTAGATGTCTTATTCGCTTTTCCCGTCGCTTTAATGGTATTTTCTAGTGGTTGGACAGTTCTCAAAGAAAATATCCCTTGGTTAGTCGATGAAATTGCCATCCCACCCGAAGAAATACATCAAATTGTGATGTCAGTTCCACGTGTGGTTAACTGTCATGATATTGCTTCACGGGGAATTGTCGGACGACAGGTGTTTATCGAGATGCACTTAATTGTCAATGCAGATGACGTGATGACTGCACATCAAATTACTGAAGAAATCGAAAAGCGACTAGAAGAGAAATATAGTCCCGTACGAGTTGTGATTCATGTTGAACCTTTGAGTTATGAATCATCCGAAATGTTTCGTCATGAATAGACTTTGCGATCATATAATCTAAAGAAATGTAACAAATAGCCTATATGAATTGGTTTCTAACAACATTAATCGCAGGGATAACCAGTTTTATCGCCACTAATATTGATGATATTTTGTTATTAATGCTGTTTTTTTCCAAAAATCAGGCTAAATTCGGAACGCGACAAATAGTAATCGGACAGTATTTGGGATTTACGATATTAATTCTTTTCAGTTTACCAGGATTATTTGGCGGTTTATTAGTTCCTGAAGCTTGGATTGGTTTACTCGGTTTAGTCCCTATTTATATTGGAATAAAATCTTTATTCAAAAAAGAAGACGAAAATGACGAAATACAATTGATATCGTCAGAAACCGCTTCATCACCCAAACTATTATCCAGAATTTTAAGTAAAGAAACGTATAGTGTTGCAGCCGTAACCGTAGCTAATGGCGGTGACAATATTGGAATTTATGTCCCTTTGTTTGCCAGTGGTACTTTAGTTCAGTTTTGGGTGTTAGTCGGAATTTTTTATGTAATGTTGGGAATTTGGTGTTATACTGCTTTTTTGCTAACTAGACACCCCGTACTTGCTCGATTTCTCACTCATTATGGTGAAAAAATTACTCCTTGGGTATTGCTCGCATTAGGAATATTTATTATAATCGAGAACAAATCGTATCTATTATTCACTAATTTTTAGACAAGAAATAAGAGCCACAATCTTAATCATTGTGCCTCTTTATTCAAACAAGTATTACAACTATTAATAGTAAACGATAAGAGTTTACTTAGCGTTTACTCTCTCGTAAGAATGACGAATAATTGAGTGAAAACGCTCCCAAGTGCCAGGGTTTCTTTCTTCCCACATCCGATGTGCTTCTGCTTCTACATCACTCCAATTTCGTCCAGGGTAGTGTTCAGCTAGTTGATAACCATAGCGGAAAGCAGGATTGTATTGATCATATGACATTCCACCACCACTCAGTTCACGATCATAGTAGCTACGGAAGTCAGTATCATAGTCAGTATATTGACGATTAGTAGAAGGATTTTGAGAAGAGATTTCCTCAACTTGGACATCGCTGCGGCGCACTGTATCTCTAATTGTTTCTACTCGATCTGCAACATCTTTACTAATTACAACTTCTTCAACAACACGTACTGTTTTAGCTACAATCGCTTCTTCATCAACTTCAGTCATTTCAAAAGAACGTTCTTGGAATGCTGTATTGAGTTCATCACCTCTTAACTCACGGTTAACAGGCCGTCTTTCAACATTAATTGTCTCATCGCGTAATCCAATATTTTCTTCTACAGCACGTTCTGTAATCCGATTGTAGATTCGTACACGACCTCTTTCAACCTCGCGCTTACCAACCGCTAAAGATTCTTCAACCACTTGTAGGACTTGATCATTGTTACCTGGTGCAACTCTTGAAGTTTCGTTAACTCCTGTTATTACTTGATCTTGCTCGTTGTAGTTGCGTAATTGAACATTACTACCTTGCGCTCTGAGGGTTTCAGCGTGTGTATCTACATCAATCATGCCATGACTAATTAAGATTTCAGCAACCCGTTGCGCTTTGTTTTCAGATGTATCAACTGTGACTAATGTGCCACCTTTGTCAACACTTTCGAGATAAAAGTCTATATCAGGGTCATCGACACTGCTTTTGAGTTGATTTAGTTCACTTGTATTAGTACGGCGGAGAACTTCGATATCTCTTGGGTTGATCCCCTCTTGTAGCAGATCTTCATAAACCGCTTTGACTGCTTCGTGGTTATCAAATAAACCAAAAATCGTTTGCATAGAGTTTTGCTCCTTTTTAAATCAGATAATTTTTTCAAGACAACACTTCCCACGTGATTCGCAGGTAGTACATTTAGGGAATAAAACTGTTTAAAGTTTTGAAAAAGTCGCTAGTTTAACTGCTCGGTTGATCAGTTGCTTCAGACTGAAATCTTTCGACTTCGACTGACTGCGATCGCAAAACAATCTGTTGTGGTTTTCTCACCATTGCCTTACGCTTCGTCAGATGAACTTCTTCCCTGAGCAAAACTTTTTTTTCAATCACTAGGACTTCTTCGATAATTGGAATTACCATTACGCCGTTTTCTTCACGGACTTGTGGTAAATCTCCATCAATCAACTGATTCACCGGAATGCGATCAACGGATACCCATTCGTGTAATAAAGGCTCATCGACAAGTTCCTCATGAGAATTAACTCGTGTGGTGACGCGAACCACCCCTTTGGTAACTTCCTGTTTACTAACCTGTAACTCTTCTTTGATCACAGGGACAATAATCTGCTGATGATTGTCGAGAGAAGCTAACTCACTATTGGTTAGCATCGTTTGATCAAGAGGAATTAAATAGGTGCCATCACTTTGTTTAATGAGTGCATCCTCAGCTATAGTTATTCCAGTTCCGTCATCAAAGGATAAAACCAGTTGATCGGGATAACCCGTGCGGGAAATGCGTTGGGTTACGGTTGCCAGTTGTCCATCATTTCGTACAATTTGCACGATCGAAAACCTTTAATGAACAATTGCATCGTAACACACAGATTTTTTAAATTTCTAATACCATTAGATAGATTAAAAGAGCTTAAAAGATGAGCCAAATCATAAGTATCTTAAGTTATACAAGGATTATAAAGCTTATCTAGTCAAAGTTTTAGCAAAATAATAATAAAGATGAGCTACTACTATTTAGGGTTTAAAAATCTTTTGATAGATCAATAAAATACATCTCAAGTCAGATCAAGAGCTTAACAATTAAAAACATTTTCAATAAACTTGTTATGCAGTATACATCACTGCATATTTTAAAATAATAATTGTTTAAATTTAGTTAATTTTTAAGTCTAATATTTGACAAATATAACGTTTTAAGCCTTATCACTTATCACCCTTTGCAGTCATCAGTCATCAGTTAGCAGTAATCAGTATGAAAGTTGATTTGACTATTTTACTGTTTACTAATTACTGTTTACTGACTACTGTCCTTAGCGTCTACCACCATTGGGCGGTAAAGCTTGACCTTCAGCCGCAAGTCTAAAGGGTTCAACATCATCACTAAAGTCAATCGGTAAAACCGCGATCACATTTTCATGAGGACGAGGAATAATCACCCAAGTTTCAACGGTTGCGCCTTCGGTTTTATTAACTGCTTCAATCCCTGCCGCCATAGCTGTTTTGACTTCTTGAACATCGCCACGAATATTAAGCGTAAAACGTGCGCTACCTGCTCTAAGATAACCTACAATAGTAATCCGTCCTGCTTTTACCATTGCGTCTGCTGCTGCTAAAATCCCTGGAAACCCTTTTGTCTCAATGGAACCGACGGCTTGTGCTGGCATATCTCAAACTCCTAGTTTCTTTTCTTTAGGGATAAACAATAAAATTTGCGTTCATAGAATCTTCCCAGTCATTAACTATAGTTCAAATTGAACCAAATCGCTATAGACTAAGTGCGAAAACGTTCTACCTTAGCGTTGTATGCGATCGGTAAAACTGCTAAAACATTTTCGGGTGGGTTGGGTACAATATAATGACTCACAACATTTCCTCCGTAACAACTTTCGGCTGCTTTAATTCCTACTGCTACTGCGAGTGTAACTTCAGAAACTGGCCCGCGAATTGCTACGACAAACTCCGATCGTTCAGCCAGATCAAAGTATACTAAAGTAACTCGTCCACCCTTTACCATTGCATCAGCCGCCGCTAAAACAGGGGGAAAGCCTAGCGTTTGAATGACACCGACTGCTTGGGGCATGGCTTATCGTCTCCTCGTTTAGAGTCTCATAATGAAAGCAGCAACGCTTCATTATAGCTTATGTTAGAGTGGTTTCATTAAATAGACTTGTAAAGTAGCTCATGTCAAAACTGGATATTCCTCAACTCATCGCCTCTGAATTATCCATTTCAACCCCAAGAGTCCAAAATGTTTTAGATTTATTAACAGAAGGTGCAACGATTCCTTTTATTGCTCGATACCGTAAAGAAAAAACTGGCTCATTAGATGAAGTTCAATTGAGATTAATTGTCGAACGAGCTACTTATTTAACAGAATTAGAACAACGTAAAGAGACTATTTTAGAATCGATTGCCACTCAAAATAAACTGAGTAGGGAACTTAAAACCCAAATTGAATCTTGCTTACTTAAAACCGAATTAGAGGATTTATATTTACCCTACAAACCTAAACGACGCACAAAGGCGACAATTGCGAGAGAAAAAGGTTTAGAATCTTTAGCCAATTTAATTAAATCACTCAATACTCCTCAAGCTAAACATTTAGATCTAGAACAAGAAGCTAAACAATATATTTCTGAAAAAAACGGAATTAAAACAACCACAGAAGCCTTAGAAGGAGCATCTGATATCTTAGCTGAAGAAATTGCTGATAAAGCTAATTTAAGAGCCTATTTACGAGACTATCTGATGACAGATGGTGTTTTTACGGCTCGAATTAAAGCTGAACATCTCGAAGGAACTACTAAATATGAAATGTATCGGAACTTTCAGATTTCACTCAAAAAAGCAGCACCGCATCATATTTTAGCTCTTTTTCGTGGGGAAACAGAAAATATTTTATCTGTAGATATTGATTTTGATGAGTCAAGGGTTATGACTTATTTAACCTCCCAAGAAATTAAAACCAGAACGCCACAAATTAAAGAATTTTATCTACAACTACTCAAAGATTCTTTTAATCGTTTGATGAAGCCGTCGCTAATTCGTGAAATTCGTCTCCTAAAAAAACAATGGGCGGATCTAGAATCAATTACAACGTTTGAAGAAAATTTAAGAAATCTATTATTAGCTTCACCTGCTGGCATGAAACCGACATTAGCGGTAGATCCAGGGTTTAGAACAGGTTGTAAAGTCGCTATTTTATCGGAAACAGGACAATTTTTAGAATATCAAACGATTTATCCTTTTGGCAGTGAAAAACAACTACAAGAAGCCAAAGAAGTCATTAAAAAATTAATTCAAAAACATCAAATCAAATTAATCGCTATTGGCAACGGTACTGCATCTCGTGAAACCGATCAATTTATCTCAGAAATCATTAAAAATTTAGAGCAAAAACCGATAAAAGTAATAGTCAATGAATCAGGGGCATCTATCTATTCTGCTTCTGATGTTGCTAGAGAAGAATTTCCTGAACTTGATGTCACAATTAGAGGTGCAATTAGTATCGGTAGACGTTTACAAGATCCATTAGCCGAATTAGTTAAGATTGAGCCAAAATCAATCGGTGTCGGACAATATCAGCATGATGTTGACCAAAAATTACTTAAGAAAAAATTAGATGAAACCGTCGAAAGTTGTGTTAATTATGTTGGTGTAGATTTGAATACAGCATCAAAAGAATTATTAACATTTGTATCTGGAATTAATGCAACTGTAGCAAATAATATTGTGATTTATCGGAATCAAATCGGAAAATTTAAGAATCGAAAAGAATTATTAAAAGTCCCTAAACTTGGTGCCAAAGCATTTGAACAAGCAGCAGGTTTTTTAAGAATACGAGAGGGTGAAAATCCATTAGATAATACCGCAGTACATCCCGAAAGTTATAAAACGGTAGAAGCGATCGCATCTTTTTTAAAAATACCTATTTCTAAAATTAGTCAACAACATCAACAACTTAAATCATTAGATTTAAAAAAATTTGTTACGGATACGATAGGTTTACCCACCTTAAAAGATGTCATTCAAGAATTAGAAAAACCAGGACGCGATCCAAGAGAAGAATTTAGGTATGCAACTTTTGAAGCAGAAATCAAGGAAATTTCCGATCTTAAGGAAGGATTAATTTTAGAAGGTGTCGTAACCAATGTAGTCAATTTCGGTGCATTTGTGGATGTTGGTGTACATCAAGATGGTTTAGTACATATTTCCCAACTTGCTAATCAATTTGTATCAGATCCCAAACAAATCGTTAAAGTTGGTCAAGTCGTTAAAGTAAAAGTAATTGAAGTTAATGAAAAACTAAAAAGAATTAGCTTATCGATGAAAGATGTCTAGATGAAGATACAACTTATTAAACAGCTAGACCCAGGTAAAAGAGGACTGGTTAGTGTATCACTCGGATATAAAGTCATAACTAATGTTAACGCTGCATTATCTCGACGATAAACTTCTATTTGTTGTTTTTGTCGATCAACAATCCAATATTCATGAACCCCTTTGGCAGAATATAACTTAAGCTTTAGCTGTTTATCTCGTCTTTCTTGATCTTTATCTGGTGATAATACTTCTACTACTAATTCTGGTGCACCCGTTAAATGTCCTGCATCATCAATAACTTGCTCTAAACGTTCTGAACTTACCCAAATTAAATCAGGTATTACATTATCTGCATCTGTAAAAATGATACTAGGAGCAAAAATTACAACACCATTACCTGTTTGATCTGACCAATTTTCTAACTGAGTCGCCATTTTGACGCAAGTTGTTTGATGTAGGACATGGGGCGATCGAGTCACAAAAGTTCTCCATTGATGATTTCATAACGAGAGCCATCATCGGGTAATAATTCAAGATCCGCCGTTGTCCAACGCATCGATTGATTGATCTCTACAGACATAATCGATCACTCAGCTACTTGGTATTAATATTTTAATTATTTTCGCTAATTTAATAGACTTCTTGCAAAAGTC
>NZ_BLJI01000036.1 GCF_017312365.1 Chroococcus sp. FPU101 | reverse complement strand
GATTTAAAAGCTCAAAAGTTTAAGTCATTTGAAATTGTATTAATTAAATACCATGACGATAGATTGTTTCGGCTTTTAAACATAATTTTTGGCAAAAGCAAGCAACCTCATTTCAGATTAAAGATTGACCAATTTGCTTGATTAGTCAAGTTTCAAAGAGTTCTTTAAGGAGTCGCTGGCGCATAGTTTTATCTAAAGTACGCTCTCGATCATCTTTTACAATCGGACAATCAAGACCAATTCTCCTTACATTAAACGATATAACTTTTAAAAGTCATATTTGGGTTGAAGCACCTTGAACCAGTAATACATAGACGTAATCTATCGTATTACTTAGATGAATTACTAGAATGATACTAGAATTCTTTTCTTTAAAGGAGCTAAAACCTTTATAGAACAAACGTTAATACTCAATTAAGACGGGTACGGCAGGATTTGAACCTGCGACTCGCTGCTTAGAAGGCAGCTACTCTATCCACTGAGTTACGCACCCTTTTACACATGGAATTCTATCATATCATAGCAGACACGGAGTTGAGACGCGATCTCTAAAGCCGCGTCTTACTAATATTTAAGGTTTGCCAAATTGTCTTTGATAAACCATGTCTTCTTTGCCAGATTCTAGTTTAATATCCGAGAGAGGATAAGCCACACACAGCAGCGCGTAACCCTCTTGTTGTAATTCGGGTGAAAGTCCCATCCCATCACTTTGTTCAACGGTTCCTGCTAAAAGTTGTGCCGCGCAGGTTGTACAGACTCCAGCATTGCAAGAACTAGGTAAATCTACTCCCACATCATAAGCCGCTTGAAGAATCGTTTTATTTTCTGGAACTTGAATCGTATAACAATTGCCTTGATGGTTAATCTCAACTTGATAGCTATTGGACATAATTATTAAAAGCTCGTTACAGTTTGCACTCACTTGATTTAATTTACCTTGCTCTTGTCTGCTGTTCTAGCTTGATGTAACAAATTATTAAAAAAACAGAGCAAATCCCAATAAAATCGAATTATTCAACCGTGTCATTGTAAAGAAAAGTAGCCATATTTAAAGCTTCATTGCAATATCTTAGTTTTCTCTATCTTTATGAAGACGGGGGGTGATATGTTTGTGAAACGTCAAATTCGGGTAGTCTTTTAGCATCTATGTATAACAACAATTCTGAGAAAGATTTAGTGGGTGCAGCTTTAACGGCCGGTTTAGGTGCAGGAATCGTTACTTCTTTTGCTGTGGGACAGGGACAGCATCCAATGATAGCTCTAGGAATTACAGCTTTTGCGGCTGTGTGTGGTGTTATTTGTCGTCAGTTTGATTTAGTCTAAAATTCGTTATCTAATTTCAATTCACCTTTTTTGTAAAAGATAGGTGAATTTTGTTTTTGTAAAAAGGGTTTGGCGATCAAACCCTTAATTAAGAAATTAACGCTTAGCTAATTTCTTCGATGGCATTTTTCGTAAACGAACTGATTTCGGAGTCACTTCCACCAATTCATCAGAGCCAATGTATTCTAATGCCCGTTCTAAGGTCATTTCGATAGGAGTTTGTAACTGGTCTAATTCATCACCCGTTGCTGAACGGTGGTTTGTTAGCTGTTTAGTTTTACAAACATTAAGTTCTAAATCTTGAGGACGATTATTTTCACCGACAATCATTCCTTTATACACTTTGGTACTCGGAGTAATAAAGAATGCGCCTCGGTCTTCTGCGTTTTTGAGTGCGTAGAAAGTAGCAACACCTTCCTCAAAGGAAATAAGTACACCATTGCGACGAGTCTCGACATCTCCCGACAGTGGGCGATATTCTAAGAAACTATGATTCATGATGCCTTCACCACGAGTCAGACGAATAAACTCGCCTCGGAAACCAATTAACCCTCTTGCTGGAATAGTAAACTCTAACTGAGTCCGTCCATTATTACTAACTTGCATATCTTGCATTTCACCTTTACGTTGTCCAAGGCGTTCAATACAAGACCCCACCGATGCTTCAGGAACATCTAAAATGAGATATTCATACGGCTCACAAGGCTGGCCATTAACTTCACGATAAATGACCTGTGGCTGTGAAACCTGAAACTCATACCCTTCACGGCGCATGGTTTCGATTAAAATCCCTAAGTGTAATTCACCACGTCCTGAAACTAAAAACTTCTCCGCAGAGTCAGCTTCTTCAACACGTAAAGCGACATTAGTTTCTAATTCTCTCATTAAACGATCGCGGATTTGTCGAGAAGTAACAAACGTTCCCTCTTGTCCTGCAAATGGAGAGTCATTAACCGAAAAAGTCATCTGTAAGGTGGGTTCGTCTACCTTAATTAAAGGTAACGCTTGTGGGTCATCGGGAGAGGTTAAGGTTTCCCCAATATTAGCATCTGCAAAACCCGCTACCGCAACAATATAACCCGCGCTGGCTTCGGGTAACTCAACTCGTTTGAGTCCGTCAAAACCCAATAGTTTAGTAATTTTCGCCTTAACAATTTCGCCGTTTTCTCTGACTAAAGCCGCTTGTTGACCTGCTTTAATCGTACCGTTATGAATGCGACCAATAACAATACGACCTAAATACTCAGAATAATCTAGAGTTGTTACCTGTAGCTGTAACGGTTTAGTGGTATCGCCTGCTGGAGGTGGAACATGATGTAAAATCGCCTCAAACAAAGGCTGCATATCTGTTCCGTCGTCGTCTAATTCTTTTTTAGCAAAACCCGCTAAACCTGAAGCAAACAAGGTCGTAAAATCACATTGGTCATCATCGGCACCTAGTTCAATAAATAGGTCAAAAACCTTATCA
The DNA here is from genome assembly GCF_017312365.1 of Chroococcus sp. FPU101. Classification (GTDB taxonomy): domain Bacteria; phylum Cyanobacteriota; class Cyanobacteriia; order Cyanobacteriales; family Microcystaceae; genus Chroococcus. Next base: position 40,697 of record NZ_BLJI01000036.1, on the reverse strand, counting down.
ATTGCGCTATAGGGTTCGGCATTGGGACGGTCAATCTTATTGATAACAACAATGGGTCTTAAACCCTTTTCTAAAGCTTTTTTTAGCACAAAACGGGTTTGGGGCATCGGGCCTTCATTGGCATCGACAATTAAAATACATCCATCAACCATCCCTAAAACCCGTTCTACTTCACCACCAAAGTCAGCGTGTCCAGGAGTATCAACGATATTAATTAATGTATCTTTATAGCGAACTGCGGTATTTTTAGCCAAAATAGTAATACCCCGTTCTCTTTCGAGATCATTGGAGTCCATCACACACTCTGGAACATCTTCACCTTCTCGGAAAATCCCAGACTGTTTGAGGAGAGCATCAACCAAGGTCGTTTTCCCGTGGTCAACGTGGGCAATGATGGCTACGTTACGAATCGGCAGCGACATAGAATTTAGGTACTAAGAATTATATATAAGAAGTAAAAATTTCTTAATACTTCTAGCCTAGCTTAATTCGTTCAGATTTAACAGTTTTTTTATTTTTGACGATTTTGCGGGTCTTAGAATGCTATCATAATCTAAAGAAAGATAAAGTTTTGTAAAGAACCTTGACTGCAACTCTTAGACCCCAAAACAGTTCTCGAATTACCCCGCAGTGGAACTCTCTTGACCCCTTATGGCAGGGAGGAGAAGATGTCGTTAAACAAGGATTACCGCATCAGCAACTTAGCCCACCTTGGCAAATGTTACTATTAGGGGATGGTTCACCCACCCGACATCTTCAGTTACTCACAGGCGAAAAAACTGAAGTAGACGTGATCGATATGTCTCTAGTCGGTTCAGAGGACGATGGCGCACCTCTTCAAGTTCAAGCGATTTCCGAACCGAGATTACGTCGTCAAGTGTGGCTAAGAACGGTTTCGGGTCAACGTTTAGCCTATGCGGCCTCGTGGTGGGATGCCGACCATGTAGACGAATATCTTCAAAATCGATCGTTACCTATTTGGGAAAGTTTAACGCGTTTACACACTGAATTATATCGAGATGTACAGGGTGTTTATTACGGTCATTCCCCCGAATTAGAAAAAGCATTTCAAGAAAAAGGGCCGTTCTGGGGTCGTCACTATCTGTTTTGGCATAATAGAAAACCCCTTACCCTAATTTATGAGGTTTTTTCGCCTTATTTGCGGAAATATCTTGGCCCGATGCAGAAAAACTAATAATTGGTTATTAGTTAAGATGCTCTGCTAGGGCGTTCTTATCATAAATATTACAGGAGGTTATATTGTCGTTTGACAAACCCTCCTGTTGATTGTTGCGTCTAAATAGGGATTTTTTGAATCATGATATTGCGATTAACTAACGAAAATATCTTCATTAGTTAAAGCTAAACCCGTATTGAGGGTAGCAAACTGTATCGCTGCTGCTGTACCAGTGCCATCCCTGTCAAATAACAAGGCACCCGTCGCATTATTATAGATAAAACGTTGAGTCGTAGTTGTAGCAGACGAACCGATGATAAATTGATTTGATTTCAAAACATCATTTGCAGTGAGTCCACCACCAAAACCAGAAGCTTTAACGACAATTAGGTCATCCCCTGCGGTAAAATCAGTAATGCGATCGATTCCTTCATTCGTTCTAGAGAAGGTGAATAAATCTGCATTTGCGCCTCCAGTTAGAATGTCATTCCCACCTCCACCAATAATGACATCATTTTTGTTTCTGCCCAAAATCACATCACTACCATTAGTAGCAATCTGACGACGAGTACCATCATCATTAATTATGGTTGCAGTAACAGCCGATGAAGTTCCAACACCATAACCTGTACCTGATGTCAACTGTAAAATCACGGATTCATTCGATTCAACTGTCGAATCAGAAACAGGATTAATCACAACATTAGCCGTAGAAGCACCCTTAGCAAAGGTTATAGTTTTTGTCGGACTGCTAAAATTAGCACCAGTCTGTAAATAATCAGTGCTAAAAGTTGCGTCACCAGACACATTAAAATTAACAACAAGAGAATTAGTGAGATTTCCAGTACGGGTAAAGGTATAAGTAAAATTGGTGGGACTATTTTCACTAATACCACTGTAGTTAAGAGCGAGTGTGACATTATTTGGAGTTGCCGTATCATCGTTAGTAATGGTTCCAGTGACTGCACCTGTTGTACCAATGGTATAAGCAGCATTACTGGCAAGGGTTAGGGCTACAGTTTCATTACTTTCTACTACTGTATCGGCTGTTGGATTAACAATAACTTGTGCTGTATTTGAGTTAGCCGCAAAAGTGACACTTGTACCGATGTTAGCGTAATCAGTTCCGTTAGTTGCAGTTCCCGTAATGCCATAGTTTACATTTAGAGATGAAGTAAGAACACCTGTACGGGTAAAAGTGTAAACTAGATTTGCTGTTCCATCTTCAGTAACAGAAGCAGGAGAAACCGCAAGAGTAACGGTAGGTAAAACATCATCATTAAGAATGGTTCCAATAACAGGTGAAGTAGTACCAATGGTGTAAGCTGCATTACTAGCAAGGGTTAAAGCTACGGTTTCATTCGGTTCAACTGTTGTATCAGGTGTCGGGTTAACAATTACTTGTGCGGTGCTAGAATTAGCTGCAAAAGTCACACTGGTTGCGATATTAGCGTAGTCAGTGCCTCTGGTTGCCGTTCCCGTAATACCATAATTAACGGTCAAGGGGGAGGTCAGAGAACCTGTACGAGTAAAAGTATAAATTAGATTGCCTGTGCCATCTTCAGTAACACTAGCAGGAGAAACCGCAAGAGTAATATTAGGTAGCGTAGTTGTACTCTGTCCAAAAATTACATAGCTCTGCCCTGAATAGGAACCATTAGGGTCGGCACCAATTGCCCCAATAATAATATCATCAAAACCATCACCATTGATATCACCTGCGCTGCTGACAGACCAGCCTAAACCGTCACCAGTATTAATCCCATTAACCGCAAAGCCGTTCGTCCCGTTAAGAGTCGAAAGGTCGAAACTAGCACTAAAGCCGCTATTTTTACCAAACACGACATAACTCTGTCCTGTATATGTGCTATTGGGGTTAGCATTATATGCACCGATAAGAATGTCATCAAAACCATCACCGTTGACATCTCCTGCACTGCTCACAGAATAGCCTGAAGCATCACCAAAATTAATCCCATTAATCGCAAAGCCGTTTGCCCCATTAAGAGTCGAAAGATTAATATTAGGATTAAAGCCGCCACTTTTACCAAACACAACATAACTCTGTCCTGAATAATTGCCATTGGGAGCGGCACCCCTTGCCCCGATAAGAATGTCATCAAAACCATCGCCGTTGACATCTCCCCCATTGCTGACAGACCAGCCTAAATAGTCACGCTCACTAATGCCATTAATCGCAAAGCCGTTTGTTCCGTTGAGAGTTGAGAGGTCAAAACTAGCACCAAAGCCGCCACTTTTACCAAAGACTACATAGCTTTGTCCTGAATAATAACCATTGAGGTCAACATTTGGTGCGCCGATAAGAATGTCATCAAAACCATCGCCATTGACATCTCCTGCACTGCTGACAGACCAACCTAAAGCATCACCCGAATTAAGGCCATTAATCGCAAAGCCGTTTGTTCCATTGAGCGTCGAGAGATTAATACTCGGACTAAAGTCGTCACTCTTACCAAAGACCACATAGCTTTGTCCTGTATTATAGCTGTAGCTGTAGCCATTGGGGTCTGCACGAAATGCGCCGATGATGAGGTCATCAAAACCATCGCCGTTGATATCCCCTGCACTGCTCACAGTCCTGCCTGAACCGTCACCAGAATTAATCCCATTGAGAGCAAAGCCGTTTGTTCCGTTGAGCGTCGTCGAGAGGTTAAGACTGGCACTAAAACCGCTACTCTTACCAAACACTACATAGCTTTGCCCTTCATCTCTTGTGCCGATAATGAGGTCATCAAAACCATCACCATTAACATCCCCTGCACTACTCACAGAAAAGCCTGAAATACCATAAGGAAAAATTCCATTGAGAGCAAAGCCATTTGTTCCGTTAAGAGTAGAGAGATTAAAACTGGCACTAAAACCACCACTTTTGCCAAACACCACATAGCTTTGTCCTGACAAAGAGCTATTAGGGTCGGCATATGGTGCGCCAATGATGAGATCATCAAAACCATCACCGTTGATATCCCCTGCATTGCTCACAGAACGGCCAGACTGGTCATAAGCATTAATCCCATTAATGGCAAAACCGTTCGTTCCGTTAAGACTTGAAAGGTTAAATACTGCTGGAAAAGGCATTACTATAATCTCCTATGTTTACAATAAATTAATTAATAGTGGAGTTTTCACCAATAGTTATTACCCGTCGAATTTCGTCACTCTTAAAACCAACCGCCATCGGACGACGAATTCTGGGTAAAGTAACTACATCGTAAAGTTCTTCGACTATTCCATCAATATTCAAAGAATGAACGATATCACCTCTGTTTAAATCAATGACGAATAGTCCACAACGTGCGCTTGCATTGAATGAGTTTAATTTTTCATTCAATAACAACCCTGAAAAGGTTTTGTTTTCCCTCGGTTTCGACAAACCAACAATGGCAAAATCCCCACTAAATGCCAGTCCCCGTAAATAGCCTGGACAAAACGCAACAGCGATAAACTTCCCTGCATCTATATCTATATATCCAAATTCTCCAGTTCCCGAATTGTGTAACCAGAGTTTATCTTGATAATATCTCGGTGAATGTGGCATCGATAAACCAGTGGCGATAATCTCGTTACTAATTACATCAATGACACAACCGCCCTGTTGTCTCTGTTCTCTCCACCCTTCAGCGAGATCACTTTGACTAACTGCGGTCACATAACGCGGTTTTCCATCTCGAATAGCCAGTCCATTGAGATGACATCTGTCTTCGGCCGCTATTTTAGAAATAAAGGGAGGTTGCCACAAAGGGATAAAACTATGAGTAGGTGAAACGGTGGCTAAACAGCTAAACAGAGTATTAACAAAAATTAATTTATTATTGACAAGTGTGACATCATGAATATCCAAGTCCCCAGTAACATAACTGATTTGCGGGACATAAAAAGCATCATAATCTTGATACACTTGTTCCTGTTCTAGAGTATTTTCAAACCGCCAAAGCTGATAGAGAGTGCTGATATATAATGAGTTACCTTGAGCATACAACCCCATACAGCGATCGAGAGTTCGTTCAAATACAGATAATTGCCCATTTGGTTGTAACCCAATAAAAAAGACCTTTCCTGCTTGATAGGTCGTAAAAGCAAGACTTAAATTTTGTTCGGCTAACCAAGAGGTAAACTGTCGCGAGCTATTGATTTCAAGCTTTTTCGGATTTTCTAACATTGTTGTGGTTGGCATTTTTATCCTTAGATTTTTCTAGCCACTGGTGTTGATAAAACTCTATGAAAATTCTCTTTCATCACAAGAGACGACTTTGTAGTTCAAGTAAGCCATCAGCTAAATAGATCTTTTAACAAATCAACTCTAAAATATAGTCGAATTAAATTTTAGTTTTTATGAAAATAAAAACTGAGTTGTTCAATAACGTAATATTTCTTCATATTGAACGAATTTGAAGCGATCGTTTTTCCGCTAATCTAATAAACAGTGTTAGAGAAGGTAACCACGCGCCGATTACCCCTAGAATACGGATTTACTTAATTTATCCCTCTTGGCGAACCACTCGACCATTTGTATCCGTTCGATAAACCCAAGTTTGTTTCCCTCTATTGATGACCACTCGCCAACCATCGATTAAAGCCTGACTACACATTTCTCCAGGTTTAGCCAGCCCTAGACAACCATCTGTCCAAGATTCATGGGTTGCATTGCCTAACTTAAATTCTTCAGCAGGTAAGTTCGTTTGTTTAGCTAAATCTTGTTGTACTGCTTTTAAAACAGAGTCAGGTAGTTGATGATTTTGCTTTTCAGTCATGGTATGTGATGAGTCAGACATGGCAAAAGCTGGAGAAACCATCACCAAAGGCAGTAGACAACTCAAAACCATCAATAATACCCAAATAAAGGAAAAGCTTGGCCTAACTATAGACGTTTTGCAAGATCTCATGATGAATATCACCTCATAAATGGGAACACTAAAAATGCAGTCTTTTTCAAACCGTAGCCTTTTAATATGTCCTCTTTGGAACCATCCTATCTTATTTCTCAACTCCCCTCCTCCACCTCTGGGGTTGAAAATCATTCTTTTAAAGACCAATACTGGATGTATAGTACCTTTACCTTATTAGCACTCCTCACGGCGGTGTTAGTATATAGCAAACTGAAACTGACTCAAGCTCAGAAAAATTTGCAATTTGAACAGTTCAAAAGCCAAGACCTCAAAAAGAAACTTAAACTGGCTTTACATACGATTAAAAAAATGGAAACGAATCCCGATTTAGTGCATTCTAGATCATTTAACTTAGATTATCTTCGGATGCGGATGGATGAAGAGGTTTTCCATTATGTCATTGTTAATCAAATCAAAATTAAAATTATACAACTGATTGGTGAAGCTTTACGACCGAGTACCGCGAAAAATGCAGTCGGTATCGTACCAGGCACCCGTCAGATTGAAGAAACTTTTGATGTGACCTATGAAATTGAAACCCAAGAAGGAACATGGAATAAAGGGATACTGTTTCGCATTCAGATTAAACTAACTAAATTACCGACACAAACATCAACAGCAACGGTTAATGAAATTATTGAATGTATTGAAATCTTTTTATCGGCAGCCGAAGAACAGGATAACTGGCAACCTGCTATACATGGTCATGTCGTTTTAATGAGTTGGGATCAAAAAGCGAAACCAACACCTTTAATGATTCTAGAACAATCCGAAGAAGGCGTTAATGTTAGTTTTCGTTCAACTCCCGTTAAATCACTCTCATCTGCACCCTCTAACTTTTCCGAATAAAATTTCAATCATGTTAAGTCTACCGATTTTTAGGTTTGTGAATTAATAACAAGTTGCTTCAACACAAATCAAAGCCATAATAGAATAAGTTTGAGCTTCAGATAGGAACTTAACGAGATATGTCCGATAACTATAGAAGTCGTGTTGTAACTCAAGGAAGACAACGCAGCCCAAATCGTGCGATGCTAAGGGCAGTAGGCTTTACAGATGAAGATTTTACTAAACCGATCGTCGGTGTGGCTAATGGATATAGTACCATTACCCCCTGTAATATGGGGATCAATGACCTTGCCTTACGTGCCACAACAGGAGTTAAAAAAGCGGGTGGAATGCCCCAGATGTTCGGAACCATTACCATTAGTGATGGGATTTCGATGGGAACTGAGGGGATGAAATATTCTTTAGTGTCCCGTGAAGTGATTGCCGATTCGATCGAAACCGCATGTAATGGTCAGTCAATGGATGGTGTTTTGGCGATTGGTGGTTGTGATAAAAATATGCCTGGTGCGATGATTGCAATGGCGCGGATGAATATCCCTGCAATCTTTGTTTATGGTGGTACGATTAAGCCAGGACATTATGACGGGAAAGATTTAACCGTTGTCAGTGCGTTTGAAGCAGTAGGACAGTACAGCGCGGGAAAAATTAGTGATGATTATCTCACAGCAATCGAACGCAATGCTTGTCCGGGGGCGGGATCTTGTGGTGGAATGTTTACAGCCAATACCATGTCGTCCGCATTTGAAGCAATGGGCATGAGTTTACCCTATTCTTCAACGATGTCCGCAGAAGATGACGAAAAAGCAGATAGTACAGAAAAATCGGCTTTTGTTTTAGTTGAAGCTATTCGTAAACAAATTTTACCCAGTCAAATTCTAACCCGACTCGCCTTTGAAAATGGAATTGCGGTGATTATGGCGATCGGTGGTTCGACCAATGCCGTGTTACATTTACTGGCGATCGCACATACAATGGGTGTTAAACTGACGATCGATGATTTTGAAGAAATTCGTCATCGAGTTCCCGTCCTGTGTGACCTCAAACCCTCTGGACGTTATGTAACAACAAATTTACATCAAGCGGGTGGTATTCCTCAAGTGATGAAATGCTGTTGGTTCACGGACTCTTACACGGTGATGCGTTAACCATTAGTGGTCAAACCGTAGCAGAAGTTCTTAAAGATGTTCCCGATACACCCCCCGCGAACCAAGATGTGATCCGAACTTGGGATCATCCAGTTTATCCTGAAGGACATTTAGCGATCCTCAAAGGTAATCTAGCAATAGAAGGTGCAGTAGCTAAAATTAGTGGGGTGAAAAAACCTTCTATTACTGGGACTGCCAGAGTTTTTGAATCCGAAGAAGAATGTCTAGCGGCTATCCTCGCCAAAAAAATTAACCCAGGGGATGTAATTATTGTCCGTTATGAAGGCCCCAGAGGTGGGCCAGGAATGCGAGAAATGTTAGCCCCCACTTCTGCAATTATTGGTGCAGGTTTAGGGGACTCGGTAGGATTAATTACTGATGGTCGTTTTTCGGGTGGTACATATGGACTGGTCGTCGGACACGTTGCCCCCGAAGCGGCAGTAGGTGGTACAATCGCATTAGTCGAAGAAGGTGATAGCATTACCATTGATGCCACACAACGGCTTTTACAGCTAAATATTTCAGAAGAAGAATTAAACCTTCGTCGAGTTAACTGGCAACCCCGCACCCCTCGTTATACCAAAGGGATTTTAGGGAAATATGCTAAATTAGTTTCATCGAGCAGTCTAGGAGCAGTTACCGATCGAGATTTATTCTAGAGAGATTTGAGTGAGTCAATCGGTGTTAAAACTGCTCAAAAACTATATACAATGAGTAACTGAGCATCTTTAAACGTACCAAAGGATTAAAACGATATGACACCCTCTTTAGCTAATTTCTTATGGAGTCTCTTGGCTGGAACCTTAATCGTTGTGATTCCCGCAACCGTCGGACTAATTTTTATCAGTCAAAAAGATAAAGTTAATCGCACATAGATATCATTCCCACCCTGTTGTTTAATGGGGTGGTTTTTTTGTGGGAATGTTAAATAAAATAAAAGTAAGAGAGCATTTCATTCTTAAAATCGGGAACATTAAAAAAAAGTTAGATTAAATATAAATTATAGATAGGCTCGGTGAATCAAAAACGGAGAATCAATAATGGTCAATTTTGGGCTGAACTCAGCCAGTATTTTAGGAATATTTTTAGCGGTTGCTGGCGCGGGCTTGTATTTCATGCGAACAATACGCCCAGAACTATCGAGAGATCATGATATCTTTTTTGCTGCCGTTGGTCTATTATGTGGCTTTATCTTACTTTTTCAAGGGTGGCGACTCGATCCGATCTTACAATTTGGTCAATTCCTTCTCACAGGTGCCGCCGTCTTTTTTGCTTTTGAAACTATTAAACTACGGGGTGTAGCCACTGAACAAGCACGACGCAATAGCCCTGTAGTCGATGATGAACGTCCAGTGAGTCGCGTTTATCGTGCAGAACTCGACCAACTCGAACCCTATGAAACAGACGAACCCTACGACAACAACCCCCGTCTAAGAGGGTATGATGAGCCGCGAAATACTCGCAGTTCTAAATACGACTCGGATGAACCCCGTTCTACTCGAACCCGTCCGACATCTGAACGTCCAAGCAAAGATACCCAAAAGCAACGTCGCACCCGTCCCAGTTCTCAAACGCAAAATTCTTCTTATAATGAATGGAATGATTCGTCGCCAACAGATTGGGAAGAACCGCCAACCCGAGAAACGCGCCGTCGTCGCCCCTCATCTGACGTAGGAGATCAACAACCCACCCGTCAAAGCAGTCGCAAACGCCCAAACCGTTCTTCAGAAAACCGATCGCTTTATCAAGATGAAGCCCCCGCACCCTATGTGGACTATGTAGACTATCAACCCGTTGATGAAGACAAAGAGGAGAATGGGGAACAAGCTACTAAACCGAAATCATCACCCGAACGAGATGAATCGAATGATGATAATTCAGTCCGCTATGATTATTAATTGACTAAAATGGCTCACCCTATACGCAGGTTCGGTTGGGGCTTTAGCTATAGTTTATTAGTCCTTCTTAGTGCTTGTAACTCCACCACGACATCTTCTGGGCCTGCTGAAATCAACAGCCGTTACAATGAGGAACAACCCGCAATTAGTGGCAATGGTCGCTGGTTAGCAATGGTGTCTAATCGTCGAGGCATGAGTGAAATTATGCTCTATGATCTCCAAGGACGACGCTTTGAGGGACTTTTGGGTTTTTATACGGGTGATGCGATCGCCGAAAGTCCCAGTCTGAGCCTCACAGGACGTTATCTCGTCTATCTTGTCACCTTGGATGGTCGCCCCGCTATAGCCCTCTATGACCGTATTACCAAGCGTTCTGACCTACTTTTCTCTGGCTATCGTCGTTGGATACAGCAACCACAAATTAGTCCCGATGGGCGTTATGTTGTCTTTCAGTCCGCCCGTAAAGGACAATGGGATATAGAGGTTCTTGATCGTGGCCCGAATATTGAATTAGATATTCCAGATGGAACGCCGATCCCTAATCCATAAACTGTGAAACGCTTTATTTTTGCATCTCTAATTGTTAGTAGTTTATTAGGTAGCTGTACGGGCTATCCGCGTCTTCTTAACTTGACGGGTTTAAATAGCTCCTATTTAGAAGCGAGTCCTCAAATTTCGTCGCGTTTTATTGTTTTTACTTCTGATCGTAATGGTTCCCAAGATGTCTATTTGTTTGATACACAAATTCGACGATTTGTCAATAACCCTGGGCTTAATTCATTAGATGAAATTGCCTCTCATCCTTCGATTACTGAAGATGGTAAATACATCGTTTTTGCAGGAAGTCGTCAAGGGCGCACTAATATTTACATTTACAATAGAGAAACCCAGCAAAAACGCAATTTAACCTCAAATTTACAAGCAGATGTGCGAAATCCTTCGATTAGTGCCGATGGATCTCGCGTGGTTTTTGAAGTGGCCAAAAATGGTCAATGGGATCTTGCCGTTTATGATATTGCCGAATCTAGACTCACCGAATAATTAGCCGTGAAGGTCTACCTGGATCTGTTTCAGGTGTTGTACTCGGTGGTGGAATCGGATTCGGATCGGGATCAGGAGGCGGTATAGGAGATGGCATCGGATCGGGATTTGGCTCAGGTATTGGCGGAGTCGGTAATGGACTTGGATCAGGAATCGGGGGTTTCGGAATTTCTGGAGGACTTTCAATAGCAATCATAATTATATTTATGCACTCGTACTTGTTGTTTTGTTATAATTCGCATCTAACCAGCATTGAGGTAAGCTTTCGCCTGAAGGAAAAATCAAATCTTTCTTCTCGAATGATTCGGGATCTTGTTCTTCTTGTCCTGCTTGGATTTGTCCAGAAACCGTATTTTCTAAAGGGCTAAATAAAGCTTCTACATTAAGGATTTCTACTAAAGTTCCAGATTCTTTATCTTGTAAAAACATAAAAACAATTTAATGGATAACGTATAGTCATTATTCTATCCATCTTTAGTCTAGCTACCATGACCCCTAAGAGAGAGGAAGTTTTATGTTTAGGAATAAATTTAAGGAAATAATTGGTTAGACTGAATCCAACTTCTGAAGGATGTCTATTGAGTGAGTTTTTTTTATGATTAAAAGTATAGGTTAAAGCTTATATATTTAACCTAATTAACTAACTATTTATTAATGCAATCGGAGTAAAATCATGAGTTTAGAAGAAAAAGCTAAAGCAACAGCTAAAAATATCGAAGGTAAAGCACAAGAAGCTTTAGGTAATGTGACTGGTGATCCTAAAGATCAAGTAGAAGGAAAGGCTAAACAAGTTGAGGGAGAAGCTCGTCACGCTAAAGAAGATGTTAAAGATGAAGTCAAGAAAAACCTTCACTAACATTAATTTAAAATAAATTGTGTAGAGACGTGCCATGGCAAGGGGCTGTCTAGGCGACCTGTGCGCCCAGTTAATAAGCCCCGTACGTCTTTACTGTTTTTTCTCTTCGGGATAAATCTCGGTTACAACGCGATCGTTAGTATTACCATTCAAGACTAAACTATTATTTTTAATAATTCCAACTGCTTTTTCACCCGTAAAATTCATTTTTGGTTGTTCTTGTTCATAAATTACATTGCCACTCGCTTCAACCATTTGAGTATCCATATTCCAAGCAAGTTGATTACTATAAAGTTTAGAGGGTTGTGATTGATTAATACTTTGAACACCCTCCGATAAAATCGTCATTTTTTGATTCAAATCAACATTAGCGCGATTTCCAGTTACAGTAATATTATCTTTGTAGTGAAGAATTTTAACTGGACTATTAGCGGCAAGTAAACGAGCTTTATAATTCCAACTAATTTGATTTGTTGCTATCTGTACAGGTGGGTCAAAAGATTTGTACTGTACATCATTTTGTAAAGTCGCCACACCATCTTTAAGATTAGCTAGAACTGATTTAGCTGATATTTGATCCGTAATCGTTTTGTCTTTAAAACGAACAATAGTAAGCGGTTGATCTCCACTAATAAATTGATTTTTAATATCCCAAGATAAAAAACTTGTTTTTAACTGTAATGCGGGTTCTTTCACCGTCGCTAAAATATCTCCAATCAATTCTAAACGTTGTTGTTTAGTATAGTATCTTCCTTCTTTTGCTGATGCTTGTAGTTTGGCATGAGTTCCCCTTAAATTTTTACGAATCATAAAAACATTTTCTTGGGGATGCCATTCTACCTCATCACTACGAATTACTACACCATTTCTGGGATCGGTTGCAGTAATATTTTCTCTTAAAAAAATCTTTTTCCCATCTTCTTGTATTAAACCCTTATCAGAACTAATATACAGAACCACTTTTCCATCTTGATAAAGATTTCCTTTAACTTTTTCTAATTGAGCCGTTTTTTTATCTTTACTATAATTAGCTTTGTTAACTTGTATTTTCCACAGCGTTTGACCTTGAGCGTTAGCCTGTTCTAAAGTTGCATTATTTAAGGTTAAACGACTATCTAATTCTTCTTTTGTCGGCGGTTCTGTATCTTTTTGAGTAACAGGATCAGGAGGTTGACAAGCCGAAAGATGAATCATTAAGTATAGAATAAACCCCTTTCCTAGCCATTGATTAGCCTGTCGAAAGGGGAGTAAATTTTTAAACCCGTTCATTCTAAAAATGTCAAAAAGTTAGTGGATGTTTTGAATAATATCACTTTTGTCATAAAGCGAATCTCAATTCAACGAGGACGATTATCCTCTAAAACAGTTCCTAAAGCTGGAAAAGGACTATAATTTAGATGAGATTTGGGGCTTTTTTGAATATCTTCTTTAATTTGATCTAAATCAATATAGCGATCCGATACATTAATTAAACTATCACTGGTCATTGAGCGCAAACTGACTACTTCCACTCTAGCACCTCGATAACTCACAGCATCGGCAGCATAGGCTAAGTCACCATCACCGCTAACAATGACGGCTGTATCATAAGAACCGACTAATGCCATTAAATCTACAGCAATTTCCACATCTAAATTGGCTTTCTTAGAGCCATCAGGCAATTGTACTAAATCTTTAGCAATCACTCGATAACCATTGCGTCGCATCCAGAGTAAAAAACCCTGTTGTTTTTCGTTGGTTCGATCCACTCCAGTATAGAAAAAGGCTCTTAAAAGACGTGAGCCACTGGTCAGACGAAAAAGGAGTTTAGTATAATCGATTTCAATGCCTAATTGTAAAGCCGCATAGAATAAATTAGAGCCATCAATAAAAATAGCAACTCTACCGCGATTTTCTAACACCTGTTCTGGTGTAAATATAGTATCACTCTCAAAATCTTCAAACATTTTAAATTCCTCATTTATTCTTATAAAAAATTAACTTTGATTAAATGATTTTCTGGCCTTGATAAAAATGATTAAAGTAACTGATTAAGTTCTAAAACCATTTCTATTTAGATAGCTCATGAATGATCATTCCGAAAGTTCTAATTTAGTAAAAATGGGTTCAGGTTGACTCAACTCTAAATTAGTAGAAAGTTTACCCCATTGGCTATGAGTAGCAAAGTCGGCAACTTCTTGAATTTGATTTAGATTATTAAAGTCAACTGAAAAACTTAATTGACGATATATTTTAGTACTCAAGTTCGGAATAATTGGAGACAAGAAATAAGCAGCAAGTCTAACGGATTCTAAAACGGCATATAATACCTGTTCAACTTCCGCCTGCTGACCTCGTTTAAATAAACTCCAAGGTGCGCTTTCGTCAATAAATTTATTACTGGCTCGAATTAGGCTTAGAATCTCTTCACAGACTAAGCTAAATCGTAACGCACTATATCCTTGAACTACTTTATTTTCTAATTCTAACCCAATAATCTTTAAAGGATGATCTAATGGTAAATCTACTCCTTTTAGCTGTGGCCCTTTTCCTTGACAATACTTTTTGACCATGCCTAGAGTACGATTTAAGAGATTACCTAAATCATTAGCTAAGTCAGCATTAATAATATTGACAAAACGTGCCTCATTAAAATCACCATCTTTACCTAATTCAATTTCTTTTATAAAATAGTAACGAACTGCGTCTGAGCCATAACGCTGCACTAAATCGAATGGATCTAGCGTATTACCTAAACTTTTCCCCATTTTCTGCCCATTTTTGGTTAGAAAACCGTGTCCAAAAACTTGTTTAGGTAATGAATATCCAGCCGACATCAACATTGCTGGCCAATAAACAGCATGAAACCGTAAAATGTCTTTGCCAATTAGATGTAAATTAATTGGCCACCAAGAAGCAAAAGCATTTTCTAATGTGGGTTCTTGGTCGGGTTCGAGTAAGGCAGTAACATAGGCTAGTAAGGCATCAAACCACACATAGATCGTATGTTTAGGATCATGGGGAATGGGAAAACCCCACTCAACATTAATCCGAGAGATGGAAAAATCTTGTAATCCTTGTTTGACAAAGTTCAAAACTTCATTACGCCGACTTTCGGGTTGGATAAAATTAGGCTGATCGGCGTACAATTGTTCTAGTTTATCTTGATATTTAGAAAGTCGAAAAAAGTAGTTTTCTTCGTCTCGCCATTCCGCTTTTAGGTTGGTGTGAATGGGACAAAAATGAGCACTGAGTAGTTCTCGTTCTTCTTTGAACTCCTCGCAAGCAACACAATACCATCCTTTTTGCTGGGCGGGATAAATGTCGCCTTTGTCCCAAACCTTTTTAAAAAATTCGTTGACTATCGCGTGATGACGGGGGGCAGTCGTGCGACTAAAGCGATCGTATTGTATATCTAGTTTATGCCACAAGGACTCAAAGCTAGTCACAATTTGGTCGCAGTGGGTTTGAGGATCAAGCCCTTTCGCTTTTGCAGTACGTTCGATTTTTTGCCCATGTTCATCGGTTCCTGTGATCAATAAAACGGAATAGCCTTCTAATCGTTTCCATCGGGCGATGACATCAGCGATTAAGGTTGTATAGGCACTTCCAACATGGGGAACATCGTTGACATAATAAAGAGGAGTTGTTAAAGCAAATTTTTGCTGATCGATATCAGGTGTCATGTAAAAGGGTTTTTAGTTATATAGGGAACTATTCTATGTTGATTTTATTTGATGGTTCTTTTGCTTTATCTTAATTTTTTCTTATTGTATCAACAAAAAGACTATTCAAGATAGGCTGGCTTCAAAACTCCTTTTTTTCTTTCAATTTCCTAAAAAGGAAGTTGATTAACTTTTCTTAACTCCTTTATTCATCTATCTAAAGGTACATCTATCATTGAATAAAATAACCTACAATGTCCTAAAAATCAAGCTTTACACACTGATTTTTGCTTTCAAATTTTAATAGTTAATCTAAAATTTTTGTGGAATTTATTCTAATATATCTTAAATTTTTGCTTCTCTAAAATATAAAGATTTAATAAAAAAAATTATTGTTTACAATAACTTCAATATTTCTTAACACACTTATAAGATTCTAATATATATTAAAAAAACACTAAAAGAATCACATAAATTAAAAATCAATTAATAAAATTACTTGAGAAAGTTATAAATCAATAAATATGCAAAAAATAGGATTATTAACGCCTTATTTGACTCAAGATGGCTCTTATACCTTTTTTTCTCAAGAATATGCAGAAACATTTCACTCTAGCTCTGGGGCTAAACAAGAAGCGGAAAAAAAATTTATTGACTCTTGCCGAATTGCTGAAAAAGCACAACAACAGCCATTGATCAAACTTTTAGATATCTGCTATGGGCTGGGTTACAATAGTGCGGCAGCGTTGGCAAAAATTTGGGAAATTAACCCTAACTGTCAGGTAGAATTAATTGCTTTAGAAATTGATGAACGAGTTCCGCAAACTGCGATCGCACTCAACTTACTAGAATCGTGGCTTCCTAGCGTTTCAGAAACCTTAACCACTTTTGTTCAGAACAAAAAAATAATAACACCTAAACTAAAAGCCAGTTTAATAATAGGAGATGCGAGGAAAACAATACAACAAATCTATCGGGATCAATTTCAAGCTGATGCAATTTTCTTAGATCCATTTTCGCCGACTAAATGCCCTCAACTATGGACAGTAGAATTTTTAGATTTAGTCTCAAAATATCTCAGCCCAACGGGGTATTTAGTAACCTATTCTTGTGCAGCTTCAGTGAGAACTGCGCTACAGATGGCAGGATTATTGATTGGTGCTACCGAAAGCGTAGGACGGCGATCGCCTGGAACGATTGCGACTTGGTCAAATAATTCTTTACCCCCTCTCTCCCAACCAGAAATAGAACATTTACAAACCAAAGCAGCCATCCCCTATCGAGATCCATTTCTGAGCGATTCTGATGTAATTATTCGTCAAAGACGGGAGCAAGAACAACAAGCTAGTCCCTTAGAAGCTACAAGTCATTGGAAAAAAAGATGGGAAAAAATCAGTAAAAAAACTGATCTTTTGCCAAGCAACCCCTAATATTGCTCAAGATCGAGTAACTTAGAATTAAATGCTAAATATTAGCGATAATTTTAAATAAAAATTAAGAGGTTTAGATTGTTTTGCAGACATTTAATATAATCAGCCGCCAAAATACAGTTATGACTCCCGTTGTTAATATTGAACGTGCCAAAGTTTTAATCATTGATAATAATCCCTTGAGCCGTATGACTGCTAAAGACATATTATCTTTAGATGGTTATGAGGTGATCGAAACTGATGAGTATTCAGAAATAACAACAGAAATTTTAGAACAAAAACCCGATCTGATTTTACTCGATGTCAGAAGTGGGCTAGAAACTTGTCAAAAACTCAAAAACGATGAACAAACCCGTTTCATTCCGATTATTTTAACAACGGTTGCCGATGAACAAGAAATGCGCCATCGTTGTCATCAGATCGGATGCGATGACTTATTGCTTAAACCCCTAAATCGTCTAGAATTGTCAAATCGGGCTAAATCTCTTATTGAACAGAAAAAACTCTATGAAGGACTGTGTCAGATTGAGCAGGTCTTATTTGCGATCGCCAAAGCCGTAGAAAATCGCTTTCCAGACAGTGATAATTCTTGTATGCGGATTGCCTCTTTAGTGCAGTCATTCGGTGAATATTTACAACTGCCTTTAGTAGACATTCAAAATCTGCGCTATGCTTCCTATTTGCATGATATCGGTACTGTCTCTATTCCAGATGAAATTATGCTCAAAAAAGGTGAATTAACGCCTGATGAGCGGGCGATTATCCAAAAACACGTATTAATCGGTGAAGAAATTTGTCAAGCTTTACCCAATCGGCGCGGCGTATTACCGATTATTCGTCATCATCATGAAAGATGGGATGGTAGTGGTTATCCTGATCGTCTTAGAGAAAATGAAATTCCTTGGTTAGCGCAAGTCTTTCAAATTATCGATATTTATGTGGCGTTGACGAGTAAACGCCCTTATAAAGAGTCTTGTTCATCTCAAGAAGCCTTAGAAATTATTAGACAAGAAACAGACAAAGCATGGCGCAATCCTGAGTTAGTTCAATCTTTTATAGAATTTCTTAATGGTTACATTTGAGCAATTTAACTTATATTATTTATTTTAGATAGTTTATCAATTGGCATATCTAAAAAAATATGAACTTTATGAATTGTCCATTTTCGCTCATAAACGTTATCATTTGCTTGTTCCGTAAGTTTTGAAGCAAGAATCATGGAACTTTTTTATCGTGGTTTAGCGAACTCGCGCTTATCTATTAGCCTTTTTATTCCTCAAGCTCAAAAAACTTGTAAATATCGAGGAGTGACTTACATCAAACCTCGTCCTTTAAATATACCTGTTCAGCCAACGTCAGTACTTAAGTATCGTGGAACTGTTTATTACAAACAGACTTTAAATCTTACTTCTCAATCGGTAAATTATAAGGAAAACGCAAACTATGACATCTATCTATAAAGTTAATCCGTTCTAGCTAAAATCTCTTTAAGTGTTTTAAAGTTTAAGCTTTTGGTGTAATATTGATAAAAATCGTCAATAATGAGAAGAAATAAAAGCATTGAGCAAAAGAATGACCTATAGTTTAGAGATCATTGCTATGCTTGATTTAAATTAATTCTCTTTCAAGGTAAAGATTAAATGAAAACATTTTGTATTTTAGAGCAAGGCGAATTTATTGATGATCCGCTAACCCTCAAGCATAAAAAGTTATTTACAACTGATTTTTCTGATTTTTATCGGCTCAACTGGAGGACTGAAAAAGATCAGAATGCTTTTTGGATCGAAAAAAATATTACTTGGAGTGAAGGTAGAAGTATCTTATTTGAGAAAGTACCGAAGAACTACGATTATTATATATTGATTGATGATGACGTAGAGTTTGATACGGACAACGATGTGGATATCGCACTTAAAATTAAGGAATTATTAATAAAATACCAACCTCTCGCAGGCACATTCTATGATCCTACTCGATGGTGCTTTCAAACAGAAATAGAAAGAGAGCGATATTTTGCTAAAGAGTGTTTTCCGATCGCAGGATATGATGCTCAGGTTCAAATATTTTCTAAATCATTTGCTGATGTTATGTTCCCAGCTATCTATCATGGCTCTGCTAAAGCATTTTGGTATACTTCTTGGGCTTGTTATAAATTATATCCTTTAAAACAGGTATGTTTTACAGATATTAGAGTAAAAAATACGCGACATATGCGAGGCGAAGGGGTTGATAAACAATATTTAACTTATAATGCACCTGAAAAAATTGTCGAACTTTTTAAGTTGCATATTAAGGATAATTCTTTTTTCTCCCATAGAGATGAAATAATCAAGATCAATACATCTCTATTTGAGCAACCTGTTGATTCTCAAAAAATTGATTTCACGCTTGAAGACTTTGGAAAAATTTATGACATCAATAATCATAATTTTAGAAATCGAAAATCGAAAATTGAGTTCTCGAAAATTCAATCAGAACTTAAAAAGTTGTCTCGAAAATTAGCTAAGTTATCTAACAATAGAGTCACCCGAAAATTAAAGCAGTTAAGTAAAAATTTTCTCGTTAAGAGCAATTAAAAAAAATAAATTGATTTTTAATGAAAAACAAATGATCATATCTCATAAACACAAATACATTTTTATTAAGACTCAAAAAACAGCAGGCTCAAGTATTGAAATTTTCCTGTCTAGGTTCTGTAGCGAAGATGATATTATTACTCCTCTAAGTTTAGCCGATGAAAAAATTCGTCAAGAATGGCAAGGATGTACTCCTAGAAATTATACTCGTCCTCTGAAGCTCATAGAGTATAGACTAGAGCATCTTAAAAAATTAATTATTCACCAAGAAAAAGGTACTAAAAATATATTTTGGCCTCATATGCCAGCCAAGTCTATTAAAGCAATCGTTGGTGAGGAGATCTGGAATAGCTACTTTAAATTTTGCTTTGTTAGAAATCCATGGGATGCTGTAATTTCTAGATATTATTGGTATATGAATAAATCAAATGAAACAACTAATCATGTAGAATTAGATGATTTTTTAAACAAATTTGATCCTCACAATAATTTTTATAAATACACGATTAATGATGAATTAGCTGTTGATTATGTAGGAAAGTACGAAGCATTAATTGAGAGCATGAGAGTAATTTGTCAAAAAATCGGCCTTCCTTTTGATGATTCTTTACCGAGAGCCAAAAGTCAAACGAGAAAAGATAAACGTCATTATTCTACTATTTTTAACGAAGTACAAGCTGATTATGTTAAACAAAAATGTCTCAAGGAAATAGAGCTTTTTGGTTATATTTACGAAAATAAATAGAAGATGACACTAGCTCAAATTTTCTACACTAATAGACTTTTATTAAAGCTTAGAAAATAGGTGGCTCAAGTATTAATTTTTTTTGTCTGAGTTCTGTCGAGGAAATAAGATCATTAATCCTTTAAGTTTAGCTATTTCTTTATTCGCCAAATTTATAGCCAAATTTCTTGATATCTTCTGCATACATTTCTGAGACAAACTCAACTAAAGATGGTGTGTAATATTCCCAGTATGGTAATTTGGTAATAGAATTTGTTTTTTTGACCTCATAAGGTTTTTCGCCAATCGTATTACATAAATTGCTAAAATCTTCATTAAAACTTTCTAGTTTTCCTACAAAATCCAATTGATCAGGTAAATAAAGGATTTGAGGTTGCCAATGATGATTTTTCATACTGGCTGCGAAATAAACAAAGTCTTCAAACTTTGAAACATCTTGACTCGTCATCGATTTTAGTTGTTCTATGCGAAATGACTGAGTTGTGAACATTTTCCAGTTAGACACTATTCTATTCCATGGATTTCTAACGAAAGAAAATTTAAAGTATTTTTGTAGATCTTTCTGAGGATTTTGTAGTGATAGCTGATGACTATTATTAAATAATACTTTTCTGATGGTTGAAGATGCACATTTTGGGACATCGTAATAGATCAAATTTCTTTTTTCGCAGATATAAACAAAGCTATAGCGCATTGTGTTGCGAGATGGACATCGACATAGTGGGCAGTCACACTGAATATTATCTTGAGCATACTTGTAATAGTATGGTTTGTTCAGTTTGTCATACTGCTTCTTTAAAGTTGATAAAACTGTCTTAACACTTTGTTTCATTTCTTTAACACCAAAATTAATATAATGCAAACTAACTAAGATTTTAGATTCTAAGCGAGTTAGATACATCCTATACGGAATAATTATATCTAGTCAATTAAATTAGGATAAAAAGACCAATTTTTCTGTCTTTTTATCCGATGAATAATGAACTAAAAAACTGGTTGTATTACCAAAAATCTGAGTTGTCCTCTAAGATTTAGCAAAAGCTTGCGTCTGTACCTTTAACCCGCTTTCGCTAAAATCGGATTCTCGGTTAAGAGTTGAATCGCGGCTTGATACTGTTGGTCTGATTCTGTCCCAAGTTGTTGATAGGTCATGGGATCTTGAGTCACCATTAGATCGGGTTGAATGCCTAATTTATGAATATCTTGGTGATTAGGAGTTTCATACTTAGCCACAGTAATCGCTAAACCTGCGCCATCGGGTAATTCAAAAAGAGATTGGATTAAGCCTTTACCAAACGTTTTATCCCCTAGTAGCGTCGCTCGACCGTTGTCATGTAAAGCACCTGCTAATATTTCACTAGCACTAGCTGTTCCTTTATTGACCAAGACAATTAAGGGATCGTCAGTTAAGGCGGGGCCAGAAGCAGTAAAGCTATCTGAAATTCCTTGACGGTTAACCGTATAAACGATCGTCCCCTCTTTAAGCCATAAACGCGCAATTTCAATACCTGATTGCAGTAAACCCCCTGGATTATTTCTCAAATCCAAAATATAAGCGGCGGCACCTTTTTTTTCTAAATCATGAATCGCATGAGCAACTTCTTTAGCTGCATTGGCACTAAATTGATTCAGTCTGACATAACCAATTGGAATTGAAGTCGAATGATCTAGAGTGGCATAAACGGGACTGAAAGAAATTCGCTGACGAACCAGATCTAGAGTACGGATATCTGGTGCATTACTGGATTGAATTTGAAGTGAAACACTTGTACCACTTGGGCCACGCATTCTAGAAGCAGCTTCATCTAAAGTTAGTGTTAAGGTATCCACTCCATCAATAAACAAAATACGATCGTGAGGAGCGATTCCCGCTTTTTCAGCAGGAGAACCCGCGAGAGGTGCGATGACTTCTAAATTACCTGTGTCAGGGTTGAGATTAATTTGTAAACCAACACCCGACAATTCACCCGCCGTAGTCACTTGTAAATTATGATATTGTTCGGGTCGCAGTAAACGAGTAAAAGGTTCATCTAGGGTCGCTAACATCGCTTCGATCGCTTTATAGGCATCTTCTCGAGTGGGTAGCGGTTGCTGAAGAAACTTTTGTCGGATCTGCCACCAATTTTGATTATTATAGGTTTCATCTAAATAAGATTGATTGACTAACCGCCAAGATTGTAGGAGTAATTTTTGTTCTTCAGTAAAAGCGGCAGCCACAGGTGACCAAACAAGAAAGGAAAAACATAGAGATACGCAAACGGCAAGAGTGACCCAAAACGCTCTTTTTCTCATAGGGTTAGTAACTTTACGAATATTATTTTAAGATTCTTTTCTTTTTAGTGTAAACTGCATCACCTTAAATGTAATTAACAAAATCCAAATTAAGGCGACCATTGCGGATGGAAGCCAACAAGCGGTAATTCTTCTAAATCAGGTTGAGTGACTTCGGTTCCTTCCCTAGTCGGTGGAATGAGTAACCAAAGACGACCCCCGATAATTGCTTCTCCTGCATCGGAAACTGGTGCATCATTAAGAGATGGGTTATTAGATGTCAGGATTTGATCGAATAGAATCGCTAGTCCATCAGGTGACAAACTAATATTAATGTCTCGATAGTTGGGGAGTTCTAATAAAGGTAAGACTTGAGCCGTTTTGATATCAATTTTGGCTAAATAGGGTTTTTCTTGATAGTCTTTGCTGGGGAGAAGTTCAGTTAGTAAACAATATAGGTGTGAGCCACTGGGATTAAACTTACAATCAAGAATCGAACCATCAATATTTAAAAGTTCTTTTTGGATGCCTTGATTGTTTACATAAAAAAGAGACTTAGTGTAACGTAATCGAGAATTTTCCATATTAAAATTCACCATCGCCGCCGCCGCACCATCAGCCGAAAAGTTTAAGACTCGCCCAAATTTAGGCAAAAAGTCTAAAACTTCAGTATCGGGTTTTAAAGGTACGATCGCTACCCCTTCCCCTTTCGTTACAGCCAAAGTTTGACCATCGGGTGTAATTAAAAATTCCCCTCCTGGTAAGTTTAAGCGTTTGGGTTGAGTGCCTGGTTTAATGATCCACAAATCAAAATCAGCAGGATTTGAGCGATTCAGTCTTTGTACAACAATGGTTTCACCATCGGATGAAAGATCAAATTGATTATTTTGATACTCTTTATTATCTAAAATTACTTCTATTTTGGGCTCGAAGGGTTTGGATAAATCTTGATCAAGACCTGTGGTGACTTGATAAAGCTGTAATTCTGTCAGTCCTTGAATTCCTCGATTTTTTGAAGCCGCAGAAAAAAGAATCTTATCTCCATTGGGATAGAATTTAAAATCAACAATATTTAGAGTCGGTGGAGTCAGTAAAAATTTTTTCTTTTGCGTTAGATTATAAAACACTAATTGACCTTGCTCGGCTTGATTTGTGCCAATATAAGCAAAAGCACGATCGCGGCTTTTAAAAGTTCCCACAAAAGGCTGCATTACCACACCCATTTGATCGCTTTGATGACTCCGCTCTCTCCCCCCTTGTAACTGAAGTTGATAGCTTTCGCCATAGGGAATAGGAACCGTTAAAGTATAGGCTAATCGTCTACCTGCCCAACTGATTTTACCTGGTAAAGTGGGGGAAATCTGTAAATTTTGTTCAATACTGGCGATTTCCATCGGTCGATTAAACGTTAAAACAAAAGCCCGATCTTCAATCCCGATTTGTTGATTTTGCCAGCTAAATTCTTTGACTTTGGGCTTTGAGACAAAAGAACAAGTTGTGCCACACCATTGCTCACCCCAAATTAAGCCACCAATCACAAGGCAAAATATCAATATTATAATTATTGCTGTTTTGTCAATAGTTTGTAATGATTTGTTATACATTTTGCTTTGATTTGGGTAAAAGTAAAACAGAAAAATTTCCCAATGTTAATAGCCATAAGGATCAGCAGGTGTGGGAATTTTTTGAACAGATTGAGCATTAATGACGAGTTGTCGTTGACTGGTGGCGGTTTCTTTGATCTGTTGAGGATCGACGGCTAAAGTATCGGTGATCATTTCGCCTTCTATTTCTAACCAAGTATCGGGGGGATATAAACTACGGTTTTGGGATAACTTTACAGGAAGACCGACAGGATAAGCATCGACAGCACAACAAGTCAGAATAAAACGACTTAAAAACAGATAGTTCTCTGGAAGTTCTGGCAAATGAACCACAAAGCCGCTAACCTTGACTTTTTTTCCCGCATAGGCATCAGGTTCAGGATAAACATTCAGTGTCCGAACCCAGTCAATGAGCGATCGTTCTTCGGGTTTAATCGTAGCGCGAAAAGCTTGCGGTTGTACGCGAGTATTCACAAAAAGAGCATCACTAACACCACGTTGTAAGGCGATGTGACTGGTTAGAGGAGTGGGAGGAATGATCCACCCTAGTAAAGCGGTGATCAATAGTAAACTACTACCTAGACCTGCGGGAAGCAAAGTAATATGTTTGATGGTTTCGTCGACTGGGGATAACTTATTTTTGCGCCATTGCTTGAAGAGTTGCCCTGTTTTAATGCCACCGATCACTAATAAAATGATACTGGTGACAAAGACTAAACCAAAATAATTAGGATGGATTAAAAGTTTTAATTGACCACTAAGAGAATATTTTAAGAGTAAGCTGCCCCATGCCAACAGAGCTAAACTTTCTATGCCAGAATAAACAAATTTATTAGAGAACTTAGCTTTTGCATTCATAAAGACTAGAAAAAATAACTATGAACTAGAGCAAGAATAAAGGTTAATTGTGCCGCTAAGATAAATAGATAGATCAAGATGCGGGGTCGGAAAATTGATAACATCAATCCCATACTTCTGAGATCGATCATCGGGCCAAAAACGAGAAAAGCTAGAATCGAACTGGTAGTAAAGCTAGAAGCAAAGGATAACGCAAAAAAAGCATCAACTGTAGAGCAAATCGAGACAATTCCCGCTAAAAGCATCATAGCCACAATCGAAGTCATCGGATCTTGCCCAAGATTCAAAATTACTTCACGAGGGATAAAGACTTGGATACAAGAAGCGATCGCACTTCCGATCACTAACATTCCGCCTAACTCACGCAATTCTTGAACAACGTTATCTAAAAAAGCTTGGAAACGTTTCGGTTCTCTCATTTTATTAGACAACAGAGCTAAATTATTGTCTAAACGAAGAGGTTTTTCGGTTTTGCCTAAAATATAAGTCCCTGACTGCAATAGCATTGATGTAGCACGTACAGGTTCAGGGGATAGTTTAGTAGGCGGCAATTGGTTGATCCGATTAGCTAAAAAGGGTTGTAAGATTGAAGCGAGATTAGTTTGAGTGCTAAAGATCCAGCTAATGATTGTAGCGATCATTAAAGAAAAAACCACTCGTAAAATAACAACTTCTGGCTGATCTCGAAAAGCTGTCCAAGTCGCCCAAATGACGATCGGATTAATGGTTGGGGCAGCTAATAAAAATCCAAGGGCTACAGATGTCGGCATCCCTTGTATTAGTAGTCGTCTTGCGACTGGAACATTGCCGCATTCACAAACGGGAAAAATAAAACCGATACAACTCCCAATGAGTGATCCTAGCAAAGGATGACGGGGCATCCCTTGGATTAATTTACGCTCATCGATCAATATTAGCAGCGCACTAGAGAGTAAAACCCCTAATAAAAGAAAGGGGATCGCTTCTACTAGCAAACTTAAAAATAAAGTGAAGGCATTTTGTATTTGAGCCATTATTGTTGCCTTCAAAGGCGAGAGTTTCATTAATTAACAGCAGACGTAAGCCAATCGTTAAAAGATTCGCTATTCACTCGTTATCTGATTGTAACTGTCTTTATTAATATTTTTTTAACAATTATCCGCGTTCTGATATTTGACCCGAATTTGGTCAATCTAGCATCCTATCAGATTAAGAGCTACAATAAAAGACTCTTAGTGTTTGCTCTCGTTGTCAAAAAGCTTTAATTGCTTGCTCAGAAGCATTTTTAAGTTAAATGACATAAGTTCCGTAGTCTGGTTTACTTTTTTTTACAAAAATCCCGATACAATGCTACATTATCGTCAATGGAAACAAAATCTGGCGATTAACTCAATTATAAAAGGTATCTGAAAATCCAAAAACCAAACTCAATAAAACAAAATCAAGTGTTAAAGGTAGGTTAACTATTGATAAAAAAAAGAGAACTTAGTAGAATAAACAGCTAAAATCCTATAATTGTTACATAATATTTACATATCTATAAACCCTAACCCCCCGCTCCGATAAACAAAATAAGTTACAAAAGGAGAAACAATGAGAAGTTTAACTATCCCCCCCCAGATCGTTACCATTGAACCTATAGGATATGTGACAGCCGCGAATGTCAATGATTTACAAGCTCAACTCACAGAAGCCGTTAAATCACCTAACTATTCGATGTATCTCATCGATATGGGAAAAGTAGAATTTCTAGACAGTGCGGGTTTAATGACTTTAGTGTCTTCCTATCGTTTAGCTCAAAGTCTCGGCAAACGTTTAAATATCTGTTCGATCACTCCTTCGGTGCGGATCATTTTTGAACTGACTCAGCTAGACAGAGTTTTACCCATTTTTGATGATCGCTTTGCTTTTGAAGCCTCATTAAACGAAGAAGTACAAATGACAGCCTAACCAACCAAAAAAGGGTTAAACATTCGGTATAGTAGAAAAGCTAAGAATATGTCATTTGAGTGACCAGAGGTTGAATGGCGGCAGTAATTTTAGAAGATATTCTGACTCCCGACATTACGAAACCCGCTCGCTATCTCGGTAATGAGTTAGGTTCTAAACATAAACAGTGGCAAAGCGCAAACGTTAGATGGGTTTTGACCTATCCTGAAGTTTATGAAGTAGGGGCTTCTAATCTAGGTCATATCATCCTCTATAACATTCTAAATGCTCAACCTCGCCAACTCTGCGATCGCACTTATCTACCTGCACCCGATCTCGCTGCTAAACTTAGAGCTACAAGTACACCTCTTTTTGCCCTAGAGTCCCGCCGTTCCCTAACCGATTTTGATATCTTAGGATTTAGCTTAAGCTACGAATTAGGTGCCACAAATATCCTAGAAATGCTTGATCTAGCAGGCATTCCCAAAAGATGGCAAGACCGATCCTTAGAACACTATCCTTTAATTTTTGCAGGTGGTCAAACCGCCACATCTAACCCAGAACCCTACGCCGATTTCTTTGATTTTATTGCCCTTGGTGACGGAGAACACCTATTACCCGAAATTGGGTTAATCATCGAGGAAGCAAAATTAGCCAATCTCAGTAAAGAAGAATTATTACTCGATCTCGCTCAAGTTCCAGGGGTTTATGTGCCTCGGTTCTATGATACAGCAGACGATGGCTCAGTTCACCCCAACCGCCCCGATGTACCGAAAAGAATTTTAAGACGAGTAGCAACCCCAATACCAGCCTATTCGATCGGTTTAGTCCCTTATGTTGAAACAGTACACGATCGCCTTGTTATTGAAATTCGTCGCGGCTGTACCAGAGGATGTCGTTTTTGTCAACCAGGAATGCTAACACGTCCTGCTAGAGATGTCGAACCAACAGACGTGATAGAAACCATCGAAAAAGGCATGAGAGCGACTGGACATAACGAATTTTCCCTACTTTCCTTGAGTTGCTCCGATTATTTGGCACTTCCCGCCGTTGGGATGGAACTGAAAAACCGTCTCAAAGATGAAAATATTACTTTATCTCTACCCAGTCAGAGAGTCGATCGCTTTGATGAAAACATTGCTAATATCTTGGGTGGAACACGCCAAGGAGGGTTAACGTTTGCCCCCGAAGCAGGTACCCAACGACTGCGTGATGTCGTCAATAAAGGTTTAACCAATGAAGAACTACTCAGAGGCATTAAAACCGCCGTTGAACAGGGATGGGATCGCGTTAAACTCTATTTTATGATTGGTTTGCCTGGGGAAACCGATGAAGATGTGATTGGTATTGCTGATACAGTACGATGGCTCAGACAAGAATGTCGGATGCCGAAACGAAAAGCCTTAGAATTTAATATCACCATTTCTAACTTTACTCCAAAACCCCATACCCCCTTCCAATGGCACTCGGTTTCAACGGCAGAATTTAGCCGCAAACAGGGGTTACTAAAACAAGAATTTAAAACGATTAAAAATGCCAAGGTTAACTATACTGATGTCCGGATTTCTGCAATGGAAGATTTTATCGGGCGCGGTGATCGAAAATTATCTGCTGTTGTACAACGAGCGTGGGAACTCGGCGCGGGGATGGATGCTTGGTGGGAAAGCCTCGATCAAGCTTATGGAGCATGGTCACAAGCCATTGATGAAGCGGATCTTAGCTGGAAATATCGCCAAGTAGAAGCGGGTGAATGGAATGTATTTCATTTCAATTCTAAAACACTTTTAGATGCACCTTTACCCTGGGATCACATCGATAGCGGAGTAGATAAAAAATGGCTCAAAGAGGACTTAAATCGGGCTTTAGAGGCGGCAATTGTCCCTGATTGTTCTTTTGAAGGGTGTTCGCATTGCGGAGTCTGTGGCGTTGATTTTGGTCATAATGTGGTGATCCCTGCTATGGAAGTTCCTCCCTTTGCAGGACAGTTTCAACCCAATACAGAGCGATCGCAACGGCTACGGGTTTGGTTTGGCAAACTAGGCGAAATGGCTCAAATCAGTCATTTAGACATGATTCGCTTATTTGATCGTGTGATTCGACGTGCGGCTATTCCCATTTCTTTTACAGGGGGTTTTCATCCAGGCCCCAGAATATCGATCGCCAATGCGTTACCATTAGGGGCGACAGGGGCTGGGGAAATTGTCGATTTTGAACTGACGCAACGCCTCGAAGTCGAAGCATTTCAAGAAAAATTAGTCGCGCAACTCCCTTTAGAACTGCCAGTCTATCGGGTAGAGGAAGTATATGTAAATTCTCCTGCTGCAACTCAATTACTCGAAAAAGCCGAGTATCACATTACCATAGCAACCGATGATACCCTTGAGCAGTGGCAACATTGGATCGAACAGCTATTACAGGAGACTGAAATACTGTGGCACAAAAAAACGAAGTCAGGGAAAAAAGTAACACTCAATTTATGCGAGCGTTTGTATGAATTATCTCTAAACTCACTGAATTCAGGCTCAGTAGTTTTACGGTATGTGGGAAGTTGTCGTAATGATGGCACCTTGCTCCAACCCGAACAAGTGATCTATATGTTAGAACAAGTGACGCAAAAAGAATTTGATTTATTGCGGGTACATCGTCAGAGGCTTTTTTTAGAACAACCTTCTAAAGAACATTTAGAAAAATGATATTTTTCTTTAATATTCTTGCTCAAGAATTTTTCTAATAGGATGTGTTGTAAATACTCACGCGCTGATGGGGACATATTCAACCTCGCTAAGAATACGTTGACCAATGTAAGGACTTAAAGACTCAATTGTTACTAAATCAACTGAGCGACCTAACAAATCTTCTAAAAAAAATGATAGATGTATAAAATTATAAAATCTTTTTCGCTCTGGCTGAAAAACGACAAGAATATCAACATCACTGTGAGCGTGAATTGCATCCCGTACGAAAGAGCTAAAAATTCCACAACGTTCAACCCCAAAATCTTGAATTTCTTGCCTATGCTTGTTTAGTAATGATAGTAGTTGTGTTTTATTTTGTACTAGCATAACTTTAATGATTTTGTTAGATAATTTATTCTGAGAGAATACTTAATCTAACTTGTTCACCATCTTTTAAAGGCTTGCTACTTTTAGCTACAAAGCGTTCCCCTGCTTGAATACCTTCAAGAATTTCTACTTTACCGTTATTGCGTTGTCCTACTTCTACGACTTGTTGTATAACTTGGGGTGTTTCTTGTTCAGTGGCACGAACTACATAAATAACTGTTTTTCCGTCTTCTTCAATCAAAGCAGATTCTGGGACAATAACTTGTTTTGAATTGTTGTTTTGAAAACTGACTCTTGCTAACAAACCGCCATTGATTTGTGTATCTGGATTATCAATAATAATCTCAATTGGAACATTGCGCGTGATAGACTGAGCGACTGGACTAATACGGCTGACATATCCTGTAAAAGTCTGTTGAGGAAAAGCATCTAATTTAATGCTTACAGGTTGCCCGACACGAATTTGAGCCAGTTCTAATTCAGATACAGGAATAATCACTTTAACTTGACTAAAATCACCTATTCTAACGATTTCTCCCCCCGTTGTAATTAAGTCTCCAGGTTGACTCACTTTTTCGAGAACCACACCTGTTAGAGGTGAGCTAATTTGAGCATAGGCTTGTCGTTGCTGTTCTTGAGCGAGAACTGATTTTTGGGCTGCAATTCTACCTATCGTATTAGCGACGGCTTTTTCGGCAATACGGATATCTTCTTGTGCGCTGAGAATCGCTTTTTGGGCAAGTTGAGCCGTTGTTACAGCGACTTCGGCTTGTTGTTTAGGTATCGCCCCCTCTTTCGCTAAGAGGGTAAATCGATCAGCATCGTTTTTCGCCTGTTGATATTCAATTTTTAAGCGATCTACCTGAATTCGTGCGTTATTAACTTCTATCCTCGCTCTAGAAAGTTCCGCATCAAGGGCAGCGAGTTGGGCTTGTTGTTCTAAAACTTGAGTTGCTAGAATTCGATCATCAACTTGTCCTAATTGTTGACCGCGCCGTACTTGATCGCCAATATCAACCGTAAGATTGAGTAAACGTCCTTCAACTTGCGATCGCACTGAAACTTCTTTAATCGGTCGTGTGCTACCTGTATAATCTAGTTTAGGAGATAAATTCCCCGCTTTGGCAATTGCTACATCAACGGCGGCAATGGTGTTTCTTTGGGAGACAGTCGAAGATGATTGCTCAGATGGTGTCCCGCAGCCAGCTAAAGAAACTACAATGATAATTAGTAAATGACCTAACCTAATCTTGAAAAAAGTTGCAGCATTCATTGATTTTTCTCGATTAATTTTAAAGAAACGAATATAAAGATTGTGAAAGCGCGTCCCTCACCAAAAAAATCATCATCTTGGGTACCTAAGCTTTTACTCATTGCATCATTGCTGATAGCTTTACCCTTTGGTTTGCTCTATGGGCTTTATACAGTGTATCGAATTCAAGGCGAACAGTTGACCACCCAAGGAGAGAATAAAAAAGCGATCGTTGCTTATCAATCTGCATTACAATTCAATCATCACTCGGCGACAACTTATTTTAAATTAGCTCAAGTTCAGCAACAAGAGGGTCTATTTACTGAAGCTAAGAGCAGCTACCAGCAAGCATTTAAGATTAATCCAGATCTTAAATCTAATACTGATGTGGCGGTCTCTCTCAAAGCATTAGGTGATACTTTCATTCAAAAAAGTTCCTTTGAATCGGCGATTTTTGCTTATGAGAAAGCGATTCAATTAGAACCTTTCTATATTGAAGCTTATACAAGTTTAGGAAATATTTTTTTTAAACAGCAAAAATGGGATGAAGCCCAAGAAAACTATTTAAAAGTCATTGAAATTGATTCAAAAAACTTAGAAGCTTATACCGCATTAGGAAATATATATCGTCAACAACAAGAATGGCAAAAAGCGGAAGAAATGTATCTAAAAGCTTTAGCCATCAAGCCTGATGATGCTCGAATCGCTCAAAATTTGGGAGAAACTTATCAAAAATTAGAACAACTTCAAAAAGCCATTGAAATGTATTTACAGGCTATTACAATAGAACCGAGAAATGGAAACTTATATAACTTATTGGGCGAAGCATTTTATGATCAAAAAGACTTAGATAGTGCTTATATAGCTTATAAAAAAGCTAGTGAATTGAGTCCTAAAAATGCCAAAATCTATAAAAACCTTTGTTTAACTCAAATTCATCAAAAACAATTTGAAGAAGCTTTAAAAGACTGTCAACAAGCCTCTAAACTCGATCCAGAATTAGTCGAGGCTAAAGTTTATGCGGCTGAATTAGAAAGAGGTTTAGCGATTCGGAACAATTCAAATCTACTAGAAATGCCCGAACAAATCCCTAGTATTAGGATAGATCCTTTGGCTCCCACTAAACGCTCAATTGTCAAAATTTTTGCTCTGGGTAAAACCTTTAATGGCATTGGTACAGGTTGGATTGTTAAACGAAAAGATAATAAAATATGGATTGTCACTAACCGTCATGTTGTGATTGACTCAAGTAAAACCTTGAAAAAAGCTGATCGTATCACAGTAGAATTTTATAGTACGCCTAATACGGGACAAATTCGCCGCCGTCAAACCGCCAAAATTGTTAAAGTTGCGCCACAAGATGACTGGATAGATTTAGCAGTCATAGAAGTCACAAACCCACCAAAAGATATTAAACCTTTTTCCCTCGCTTCTGCCGTTGGTATCATTGATTTACCGATTAAAGTAATTGGAAATCCAGTGATCAAAGGTGATTGGGTTTTAGCGAAAGGTACGGTACGTCAAGTCACTGAACAACAAATCATGATGAGTATCGCCATCGGGTCTGGTTTTTCGGGAGGGCCAGTTCTAACATCAGATAATCAAGTAGTGGGAGTCGTGTCGCAAGCTGGTTTATATTGCTCTAATGCACCTCTACCAGACAGCTTTGATACTTCCTCGCTTCAACTCGGTTGCGGTCTTGCCGTTCCCATTGAAGCAGTCAAACAAAGATTAAAAGATTGGGGCATTCTTAACTAATTACCCCAAAATATCTAACGACGTTGCTGCTCATTCATTAACATCGGTAAAGGCTGACGGGAGGTATTTGGAGGAAGATAATATCTAGGTGTTTCTTCTGTCGCAATCTCTTTAGCTTTCTGGATTTGTAGCCATCGCATCACTAAAGCGGTTATCACAACCATCATCCCAAACGATAATAAAGTCCAGCGTTGACCAACGCCACCCATCACCACATCAACTGCACCCGCAATCAAAATAAAGCCAGATATCGGCTCTTTACGATAGGCAGCTTTGAGGAAACGAGGAAAATTAACGTTCATGCGTTCGTTAGCTCTACAAAATAATGGATACACTTAACTTCAGATTATCGCAATTGTTAAAAATGCGTAGTTAAATTACAGTTCCCACTCCTACAAAACGGGGAAAAATACTATTGTAATCCTAGCCAACTTAACAATCCCTGACCTGAAAAATACTCAATTGCTAAGGTTAAAACAAAACCAATCATAGCAGCGCGACCGTTAAGGCGTTCTGAGTATTCATTAAAGCCAAACTTAGGTTCTTCTAGTTTAGGGGTTTGAGTTGGTTCTAGATTAGCCATGATCAATAGTCCTTTTGTTATAGATTTACTTTACATTTCTTTACTATACTATTCTATCTTAAACAGTAGAGACGCAATAGATCGCGTCTCCACCAATTAATTAAAGTTCAAAGCCATCATCTAATCACGTCCATTAATCGCAATCAAAAGACGCAGAATAAAGATGAAAAGATTGATATAAGTCAGATACATCGACAGAGCAACAGGGAGATACTGGTCATCGCGGTAAGTACGGGGCAGAATGTAAAAATCTACAACCGCAGAACCCGTAAATAGCAGAACTCCTAATCCAGAAATCGCAATTTCTAGCCAAGTCGGTGTAAAAACTCCAAAGAAAGACAAGCCAAACTGAATCAATACCACCACTAGCAGGGCAATTATACCTAAACTAATGGTTTGAGTTAAAGCCATGCCGTCTTTATCGGAAAGATTAGAACCAACACTACGACCTAAAACAAAAGCAATACCACAACCAAGAGCCGCGATCCCAACACCCGTTAGTCCGACTCCAGAATTTCTTAGAGCCACAGAAACTATACCACTAAGGGTATAGCCAGATACTAAACTGTAAAGTGCTAATAAAGGTAGAGCGGTTCCTTTATTGCCGCTTTCCGCGACATTACGAGCAACAAAGTACAAAATTAAAGAAACGACGATAGCAGCGAAGAAACTCGGCATAAATAAAGCTGGAGCCGATCTCATCACCCCTAAACCGC
Source organism: Chroococcus sp. FPU101 (assembly GCF_017312365.1). Lineage (GTDB taxonomy): Bacteria > Cyanobacteriota > Cyanobacteriia > Cyanobacteriales > Microcystaceae > Chroococcus. The sequence goes on along the minus strand of NZ_BLJI01000036.1, from coordinate 6,417 downwards.
CGTAAGTCCCTACAGCAGTCAAAATTAAGCCACCACCCAAAAAGGGAAGCGCATTAGAAATGACATTCGGGCCGACGAGAGGTTGTCCTCTCAATTCACGCATTGCTTGACGAAAATTACTGGTATTACTCATACAATTTTTTTTGTTATGGAATCCCTCAATAATCTTTATAGCGAAAATTTCAGTAAGTCAGCTAGTGCAGAATACCGTAATAGGTTATGGCTGGAGCGTATTTTTTTTTTGTTAAGTAAAGCAAATATTAACTTCAAAGCATGATTAGGTAAAAAACTTGAGTAGATTTACGGAGATACGCATTACTGAGCCAAGAGAATTCCGTAAATCGAGCGTAGTATCAAAATTTCCCGATACCGAAAATAGAGAAAAGAAAAAAACTTTCAATCTTAGTTGACTTTTTAAATAACCGAAGAAGGGAAGTAAAAATTATGACCACTCAAGCTCTAGGCCTTCATAGTATGGAACTCTTAATCAACTACGCTCGTAATCCTTCTCTGGAACTTCGTAATAAGTTAGTTGAGATTAATTCAGGTTTAGTTCGCCAAGTCGCTCACCGAATTAGTCGCCAATGTGCCGAACCTTATGAAGATCTAGAGCAAATTGGTTACTTAGGTTTAATCAGAGCGATCGAACGATTTAACCCTCATCAAGGATGTGCGTTTAGTTCCTTTGCTATTCCCTATATTAGAGGAGAAATGTTACACTATCTACGCGATCGCGGTAGCATTATGAGAATTCCCAGACGCTGGCAAGAACTCTACGCCAAAGGAAAAAAACTTAAAAAACAATTAGCACTTTCTCTAGGTTATCCTCCCAGAGATAAAGAAGTAGCTAAAGCATTAGGGGTACCGCTACAAGAGTGGAACGAATGCCAACTTGCCCTCCAAAACCGTTTATTAGTTAGCCTAGATGCCACAGTTGTTCAAGTCAATGACGGCTGTCTAACCTTTGGTGAAACCCTGCCAGACCCTCGTTGTCAAACTCAACGCTATTGGGAAGAAGAACGAATGCAGCTACAAAAAGCCATGAGTCAGTTGGAAGATAAAACTAAAGCTGCTATTGAATGCGTTTTCCTCAAAGATTTACCTCGTAAAGAAGCAGCCATTGAAATTGGTATTAGTCCCATGACTGTCACCCGTCATCTACAAAAAGGAATTGAACAACTCGGCACATTAATGAATCCTCAAGCGGCTTAAATAAATTTTCTAACTTCACCATAGCGTCTGTAAAGTTTTCCTCTGAACCTCTAACCCAAAACCTTAGAGGTTTTTTTCTGTTTAATAACAGAAGCTTTTCTTGGTATCTTAAAAAATAAACGATCAATCATGGACATTAAAGACGGTTTTCTTAGTACAGTTGGTAATACACCTCTCATTCGTCTTAACAGCTTCAGTGAAGAAACCAGATGCGAAATCTTAGGAAAAGCAGAATTTCTCAATCCAGGTGGTTCAGTAAAAGACCGAGCCGCATTGTATATTATCAATGATGCAGAAACAAAAGGCTTACTCAAACCAGGTGGTACAGTTGTTGAAGGAACAGCAGGCAATACAGGCATCGGACTCGCTCATATCTGTAATGCCAAAGGTTATAAGTGTCTGATTATTATCCCAGATACCCAATCACAAGAAAAAATCGATCTCCTCAGAACGCTTGGGGCTGAAGTTCGTGTCGTTCCTGCGGTTCCCTATCGAGATCCCAATAATTATGTTAGGCTTTCTGGTCGAATTGCCGAAGAAATGGATAACGCCATCTGGGCTAATCAATTCGATAATTTAGCTAACCGACTCGCACATTATGAAACAACGGGGCCTGAAATTTGGACACAAACCAATGGCAAAATCGATGTTTGGGTAGCAGCAACGGGAACAGGTGGAACTTATGCGGGTGTTTCTCTCTATCTCAAGGAAAAAAATCCTAATATTAAATGTATTGTTGCTGACCCGATGGGAAGTGGTTTATTTAGTTATGTTAAAACGGGTGAAATTAATCCCGAAGGAAGTTCTATTACAGAAGGCATTGGCAACAGTCGAATTACCGCTAATATGCAGGATGTTCCAATTGATGATGCGATACAAATAGATGATCCTGAAGCTATCCGCGTTGTTTATCAACTCTTAGAAAAAGACGGTTTATTTATGGGAGGTTCTGTTGGTATTAATGTTGGTGCTGCCTTCGCCCTTGCTAAATCAATGGGGCCAGGTCATACGATCGTAACTGTTTTGTGTGATGGTGGGGCGCGTTATCAGTCTCGTCTATATAATTCCCAATGGTTAGCATCGAAAGGATTATTACTTAAATAATCCGTTGAATTTAGTAATAACAGTTTATTATAAAACAATCCATGCCAAGCTTGAAGGTGTATCATGCGAGCTTTACTTATTTATCCAGTGTTTCCACCAACGTTTTGGTCATATGACAAAATACTAAAACTCGTCAACCGTAAAGTCTTGTTGCCCCCCTTGGGTTTAATTACTGTCGCGGGAATTCTACCTCAAAATTGGGAATATAAACTCGTAGATCGTAATATTCGTTCTGTGACTGAGGAGGAATGGGCGTGGGCAGATTTAGTAATTCTTTCTGGAATGATTGTTCAAAAAAATGATTTATTAGACCAAATAAAAGAAGCCAAGCGACGCGGTAAATTAGTTGCAGTTGGCGGGCCTTATGCGACTTCTGTTCCGTCTGAAATCGAAAATGCAGCAGCCGACTTTCTAATTTTAGATGAAGGGGAAATTACATTACCGATGTTCGTTGAAGCGATTAATCGAGGTGAAACAAGCGGTATTTTTCGGACGACTGAAAAACCGAGTGTCACTGAAACACCAGTCCCACGCTACGATCTACTAGAGTTAGATGCTTATGATTCGATGTCGGTGCAGTTTTCGCGGGGTTGTCCGTTTCAGTGCGAATTCTGCGATATTATTGTTCTTTATGGTCGTAAACCACGAACTAAAAATCCGACACAACTTCTGAAAGAGTTAGATTACTTATACGAATTGGGATGGCGACGCGGTGTCTTTATGGTCGATGATAATTTCATTGGCAATAAACGCAACGTTAAGTTATTACTTCAAGAATTAAAACTCTGGCAAAAAGCACATCATTATCCTTTCCGCTTTAATACTGAAGCATCGATTGATTTAGCGACTGACCCCGAATTGATGGAATTGATGGTTGAATGCTATTTTGATGCAGTCTTTATCGGTATTGAAACGCCAGACGAAGAAAGCTTACAACTCACTAAAAAATTCCAAAATACCCGTAATTCACTACAAGAGTCGGTAGAAGCCATTATTCACGCTGGATTACGCCCAATGGCAGGGTTTATCATTGGATTTGATGGCGAAAAAAAAGGAGCAGGCGATCGCATTGTCCGTTTTGCCGAACAAGCAGCCATTCCAACTACTATGTTTGGGATGTTACAAGTTCTACCGAATACCGCGCTTTGGCATCGTTTAGAAAAAGAAGGACGTTTACGCGATAGTAATAACGGAAACATCAATCAAACGACTCTGCTGAATTTTGTTCCCACTCGTCCCATCGAAGATATCGCCAGAGAATACATTGATGCTTTTTGGGTATTATATGATCCTGAAAACTATCTTGATCGGACTTATCGTTGTTTTCTCATGTTAGGCGAACCGAAAGCGAAAACTGCCTTTAAATTACCGACATGGATCGATCTAAAAGCATTAGGAATTGTCATTTGGCGACAAGGTTTTAAACGCAGCACACGATGGAAATTTTGGCATCATCTTTTTAGTATTCTTAAACAAAATCCAAAAGTATTTGAACATTATTTAACCGTTTGCGCTCACAATGAGCATTTTCTCGAATATCGTGAAATTGTCCGTAATAACATAGAACAACAATTACAAGAATCTCAAAAACAAACCGAAAAAGTATTAGTTTAAGCCAACAACGCTTTTAATTTTTCTGTAAGAGCTTTTTGACCAAAACTGATTAATGTTTGCTCTCGTAACCATTGACCATTACAACGGGGATCATCACCTGCTAAAATTTCAAGACAAGCTTGAGCGACTGCTTCAGGGTCTCGATGGGGAACACGCCACCCCCTACGACCATCTTGTAAAGGATCAGCCGAACCATCATCATCCCCCGATAACACTGGAATACCACACGCCATGGCCTCTAGATAAACAATGCCGAAGCCTTCTTGAGACGGCATAATATAAGCATCAGCCACGCGATAATGATCCACGAGAGCCTCATCGGGGACAAAACCAGCAAAGATCACCTGTTCTTTAACCCCTAAATCTTCGGCTAATTTTGCTAAACGAGGTTGATCATCACCACGTCCAATGACTAAATACTTGACATTCGGATAAACTTGTGTAATCTTCGGTAAAGCTCGGATGGTCACATCAACCCCTTTATAAATATCACCTGACCATAAACGAGCAACCGTCATCAAAACCTTAGCATCTCCTAAGCCATATTTTTGTATTAATGCTGTGGGTTTAGCTTGGGGTGTAAAATGTTCACCATTAACGACACAAGGTAGGATTTCAACTCGTTTAGGGTCAATATCATTCGCTTGACACAATTGATCTCGACTATAACGGCTAATTGTCCAAATTGCTGAGGCTTGTTGTAGGGATTTGCGTTCTAGAGTCGGTAAAGGTTTCCAGACTTCCTTCCCATAAGTTAGTACAGTATAGGGAATACCAAGAGGCTGACACAAAAATCGTATGAGAGAAGCAAGTTTAATATGTCCACAATAAACCTGTGAGGGTCGATTTAGTAGCAATATTTTTAATAAAGACCCTGCCATCTTTAATCTACCCTGCCAAGCTGATGAGGTTTTAAGATAATGGAATCTTACAGAATCCCTCACCAAAGGGTTTGTACAGTTAGCATCATCTCTGAGTAAGAAAATCTCAGTTTGTGGGGAATTGGGTAAAGATAAATAAGCTTTTAAGACATCTTTAACATAAGATTGTATTCCTCCTTCTTGGGAAAAGACAGTGAGAAATGCAAAAACAGTATTTGATGAATGAGTCATAGATGATCACAAACGATAAATTGCACTTTCTTAGTTTAGCCCAAGTCATTAATTCAACCGAAAAAATCTAGCTATAATACTACTGCTTTAATTACAAACTATAGCTAAAATCTTAAGAATTTAGACTTGTTCAACAATTTTAGTTTAGGTTTTTGAGTAATCAAAAGACGTAATTTACTTAAGGAAACTGCTCATGTACATCTCAAAGATGTATAAGATACAAAATATCATTCTTTCCATGAAAATCTGGCACTACCACTTAAGATCAAACATAGTAATAAGTCAAAAATAGTATAAGATAATTTCTCCTCGCTTGTCAAACTGTTATTCAACCATGTGAAAAGTGTAACAACCACAATTAAACCTACGAATCCATAAAGTAAAACTGATGTAAACTTTAGCAAAACCTTAAAAAAAATTGGAGTTGGGGATGCAGAAACAGGAGGAGTAACAGGGATTTTAAGAATGATTATCTCTCCAAAAAAACAAAACTTTCTACCTTTAATTTTTTCTAATGTTCCTCCAATAGATAAACTTGGTGCTAGTCCGCCCAACATTCTAAAATCCATCCCTCCTAATAGACCTCGGCTATAAATTTCTTCTATTTCAACAGAATGAGAATGTACTATTCGATACGCAAGTACCTGTTCTACTAAACCTGTTTTTAGTAAATCATGTCTATTGCTGTAAGCTTCATAACATTTAGGAGTTATACCCTCAAATCGAAATTTTCTAGCTATTATTTTCTTATTTGAAGCATTAACTGATAAAGGGATTATTACTCCAGAAGCTAAAGTCGAACCAGTTACTTTAGTTTCTGTTCCATCTGAATAGATTTCAAACACTTTCACTTTCAGGGAAGATAATATTCTCCAGTTGATTGCCTTTTGCTCTTCTAAAGTAAGGTTAGTATCTTTACTATCACTCACAAATTCTCTTGGTTTCACTAAAACATTTTAGGTTTTCAATGAATAAGTTTTGGCGTTATTAGATAAATTATTTTCTGGCTGCATAACTATTCAAATAAGTTAGTAAATTATCTCTTTCTGTTGATTTATATTTTTCCAGGATGGAAGGTTATGTAGAATTCTCAAAAAATCTTAAAGTTAAAAACTACATAACATTAAAGCGATTAGAAAGTATTGTTAACTGAACAGTTGCAAACGTTCATATTGAGAATTAAATTAGAATTTTTATACAACTAATCAATCAGTCATACCGCTTATCAAAATTAATTTAATTCTTAATAAAAACTCGTTTTGAAATTCAGTTATCTGATCGTCACTGCTAGAAGCCAATGTTTTTCCATCTTGACTAAAGGCAACACTGGAAACAACAGAGGTATGACCATTTAAAGTAGCTAGAGTTGTTCCAT
>NZ_BLJI01000035.1 GCF_017312365.1 Chroococcus sp. FPU101 | reverse complement strand
GCAGGTGAAACCGATATTTCTAACGCATCTCGTCCGATTAAAGATTCTGAACGTCAAAAGTGTGCTGCTGCTGGCGTTAAGTTTATTGAACTTCCTGTTGCCTTTGATGCGTTAACGGTTGTTGCAAACAAACAAAAACAAATCTCCGTGTCATTAAAGGGAATAGGATGTATGACTCGCATCGTCTAAATCTTTTCACGTTTAAGCTGAGAGGTCTAGACGATTTGTGAGAAATCTTTACTTTTCTTAACTTCTACTATCTTAAGATAAACTCTCTCAGATTTCCAGTCTGTTTCTTAAAAAAGACAAAAAATCTCTAAGGCATTTGCGACATAATAGATGAAGCGAAGCTAACGAGCAAAATCATTATATGTATACTATCGACGTAACCCTCAAATACTCACCTATTCCCATTTCAGTACAGCGCAAAGACGCAGATAGCGCAGAAGCTCTGTTTCAATCGATTCTGTCCGCCATGCGATCGCCATCACCACAGCTTTTAGAGTTGACTTGTGACAAACAGCCTGATAAAAAAGTTGCCCTGTTTAGTGATCAAATTAGTGCTGTGATTGTCTCCGAAAAAACGGGTGCCTCGGCGCGGGGTAATGTTCCTGGATTTTTCGCCATTGCATCGGGCGAAAATGCTTAAGAACATCTAATCAAAATTGTCATTCATCTGAAAAATTAAGGCTCTTCAGGGGAGAAAACTGATTTTAAAGAATTAATCTTCTAAGCTCTCCCCTGCCTAGACACCTATTTAAGAATGATAGTTTAACAACTTTCGTAACATTATTTAAAGTAAACTCAACAAACGGCTTACATCGAAATAAGTATTCATCAGTTGTTGGATACATTGAACCTTAATCGGTTCTTGAATACGGGTTTTCCCAAAAGCTTGATCCACGATCTCGACTGTGGTTAAGGTATCTAAATCTACTGATAAGATGGGAACTTCTAAATAATCAGCCCGACTCAGGATAAGAGGATTAGGGGTAAGATGACCTGTTAAAATTAAACAACTGGTAGAGGTTTCTAGTGCGGCAAGCTGAACATCAGTTCGATCCCCTCCCGTAATCACTGCCATATTCTGACCTTTACAAAAATACTCAATCGCTGCATTAACATTCATTGCGCCAATTGTCAAGGATTCTACCATTAAATCTAATCGATCGGGACGACATAAAATTTCAGCCTTGAGTTGTTTTGCAAGTTCTCGAACACTAACACTACGGAGTAGACTGCTTTTCGGTAAAAGTCCTAAAACAGAAATCTGATGCTTTTCTAAAAATGGTTTGATTAAAGTTTGACAATCTTCTAGCGCATCTGAAGGCACATCATTAATAATAGTGCCCAACAAACGATCGCCAAGTTCTTTTTTTGCTTTGAGAAGTCCGTCAACCATTAAAAGAGAAGTATAACGAGTGACTAAAAGAACTGGAATATCTAAAATTTGAGCAATTTCGGGAAGTGATAAATTAAATAAGCTGCCTTCTGATAAACTACCCGCACCTTCAAGGATACAAATATCACCTTCTAGTGAACTTAGATAATCTTTTAACTCTTGGGTGTAGTCTCGGTTAACGTTTTCATAAAGACTTTTTTGCACCGTTTCAGGGTCGAGATAGATTAAAGGCGATCGCACCTGACTATCAGATAAACCGAGTAGTTGCTGCATAAATTGTACATCATCTTCGGCAAGCGTCGATTCAAAACTTGTCCCTACAGGTTTGCCATAGGAAACACTCAAACCTTGTTGCTTTAGCTGGTGGGCAAGACCTACTATCGTTCCAGACTTACCACTATAGGGTGCAACCGACCCAATCAGCAAAGACTTAGTAGATTTTGCCACATCTAACTCCTTTTGTTACTTTCTCCTCTAGCTTACAAGAATTATATAAAAAGCCGACCTTTTACATCTGTCATTGGTAAACTTATTTTTACAATTTTGACTCTATTAATCATCAAAGCGTAACAATTTTCGGTAAAAACCTTGCGGAAAATCGGCGACCCCAAATTGTTTAGAAGTTTTGATCACATCAATTAGATAGTCAATGAATTCAGCATTAAGTATTGTCATCTCATAGCTTAGATCCGCTTGTCCATCAAATTGAATACGACATCGTGTTAACTCAGCAGGAAGCTTAGACACATACCAAGAAGCAGCAAACGGGATCAGTTCACTTCCTTCGATGTGACGCGCCCCTTCTAAAAATCCTTGATTATATAATGTAATTGCATAAGGGAGAAGACCATGTTTGTCTTTGGGATAGTAAGGCATATAGACAAGCACTTCAGATTTATTCGCTGCTTCTAATTGTTCGAGTGTAAGCATATTGAGTAACTTTAACGTCCAAAACTTCTTTTATAGATAGAGTTCCCAATTATTGACCATCGATTTAAAACGGCTTTAAAAATTGTTAGATTTTAGATTTAACTCTTGCTGTAAGCGTTTAACAATACTCGAACGACTCATAATTGTCACCGTATCTTTTTCTGTCTTGACGAAAACACGACCCGCAAAAAGAGATTTACGATAGATCGTAAAGTCTTCCATTTGTCCGTTTTGCTCAAACCCTAATTCTGAAAGAGTTTTCTGGAATTTTCTTTGAAAGGTTTTTGCGTTGCCTTTAAAAGAGGTCGAAAACGTCACACTACGATTAAAGTAGGCACCCAACAAACCCGCCACTAAACCCGCGATCATTCCGATAACATAGGAAGAGCGATCTAAACTCATTCCCATACCCTGAGAAATGACTAAAAGTACAATCAGTGCAGTACAGACAAAATAGTACAAAAAAGTGGTTAAAAATTCAGGCCCAGTCAGCATAATCATTTTCTACAACGTGTATGAACTATGATAATCCACCGATGAATCCTTTAAGCGTTGCGCCAATGATGGAACGCACTGATCGTCATTTTCGTTATTTGATGCGTCAGATCACCCGTCGAACTTTACTCTACACCGAAATGATTACAACGGCGGCGATTATTCACGGCGATCGCACAAAATTACTCGGTTTTTCCCCCGAAGAAAAACCCTTATCTCTACAACTCGGTGGCGATAATCCCTTAGAACTTGGCGAATGTGCCAGAATTGCTGAGGGTTTAGGCTATGATGAAATTAATCTAAATGTCGGTTGTCCGAGTTCACGAGTACAAGATGGACATTTTGGTGCGTGTTTGATGGCACAACCCGAAACCGTTGCTAGATGTATTGAAGCAATGCAAAAAGCAGTAATGATTCCTGTAACCGTTAAACATCGCATCGGAATTGATGAACGCGATCGCTATGAGGATATGTTAAATTTTGTTAAGATTGTCTCAGATGCAGGTTGTTGTCGGTTCACGGTTCATGCGCGGAAAGCTTGGTTAAAAGGTTTAAGTCCTAAAGAAAATCGAACAATTCCCCCATTGCGTTACGATGATGTCTATCGTTTAAAAACAGAATTTCCTGATTTACTTATCGAAATTAATGGCGGTATTACTACCCTAGAACAAGTTCAACAACACTTACAAAAAGTCGATGCAGTGATGATTGGACGGGAAGCATATGATAATCCTTATCTGTTTGCTACTGTCGATCAAGATATCTATGGGGAAAATACGCAACCTCCCACCCGACATGAAGTGATCGAAAATATGTTGCCTTATCTGGAGTTTTGGTTGGGTAAAGGATTAAAACTAAATAGCATAAGTCGGCATTTATTACAAGTATTTGTCAGACAAAATGGAACAAAAGCTTGGAAACGTCATATTAGCGAAAATGCTTACCTTGAAGACGCGGGAGTCAAGGTTATTATTCAAGCTTTAGAAAAAATTCCCGTCTAGATATTTGAAGAAACATTAAGCATTGTATCAACCATAGTAATCGGGTTAGGGAACCGCATTAGACTAGAATCATCATGGGAGTAAATATAGATTATGGGTATCGCCACAATTAACCCCGCAACTGGAGAAACGGTTAAAACGTTTGAACCTTTAAGTACAGAAGAAATTGAAGCTAAATTAACTATTGCTCAGACGGCTTTTTTAAGTTATCGTCAAACCTCTTTTAGTCAACGCAGTGAATGGCTTAATACTGCCGCCGATATTCTAGAACGAGATCAGGTTAAACTAGGGGAAACCATGACCCTAGAAATGGGGAAAACGATTAAAAGCGCGATCGCAGAAGTCCAAAAATGCGCCCTCGTTTGTCGTTATTATGCCGAAAATGGTGCAGACTTCCTTAAAGATGTTCTAGTTACCACCGACGCGAGTTTGAGTTTTGTTCGTTATGAACCCCTTGGAATTATTCTAGCGGTCATGCCTTGGAATTTTCCTTTATGGCAAGTTTTTCGTTTTGTTGCACCTACTCTCACCGCAGGAAATGTCGGACTACTCAAACACGCTTCTAATGTACCACAATGCGCTTTAGCCATAGAAGCCATTTTAACTGAGGCAGGTTTTCCCGATGGAGTCTTCCAAACCTTGCTTATTGGTGCGTCTCAAGTCGAAAATATTATTAATGATGATCGCGTTAAAGCAGCTACACTAACAGGGAGTGAACCTGCAGGAATAAGTCTAGCTTCTAATGCTGGAAAACAAATCAAAAAAGTCGTCTTGGAATTAGGGGGAAGTGATCCGTTTATTGTTCTAGAAAGTGCCGATGTCGAAACCGCAGCAACCACCGCAGTTACTTCTAGAATGCTTAATAATGGACAATCTTGTATTGCAGCAAAACGGTTTATTGTAGTTGATGCTATTGCTGATCAGTTTGAAAAATTATTAGTACAAAAGTTCCAATATTTAAAAGTAGGTCATCCAATGGATGAAACTATTGATGTTGGGCCACTAGCGACATCCTCTATTTTAAGTGATATCGACGAACAAGTTCAAAAAACCGTAGCAATGGGCGGTAAAGTATTAGTCGGTGGTAAAAAATTAGAGAGTCAGGGTAATTTTTATTTACCAACTATTTTGACGGATATTCCAAAAGGTTCACCAGGGGAAAAAGATGAATTTTTCGGGCCAGTCGCGCTACTATTTCGCGTGAAAAATATTGATGAAGCGATCACCCTAGCGAATGATAGTCCTTTTGGCTTGGGTTCGAGTGTTTGGACAAATAATTCTAAAGAACAAGAAAGACTGATCAATGAAATTGAAGCAGGTTCAGTATTTATTAATGGTTTAGTCAAGTCTGATCCACGTTTACCATTTGGAGGGATCAAGCGATCGGGTTACGGACGTGAATTAGCAATACAAGGAATTCACGAATTTGTCAATATCAAAACCATTTGGATTAAATAGAGGGAGAAAGATAAAGCTTCATATTATCTGATAACCTAATGCAATATTAAAGGGTCGTGAGGTCTAAAAATCTTGCCAACTGCCGAACAAAGTATCAGATGCGTAATACTGTGTCAATCTCTGATCAATACCTTTACCCCTATTTTTGTTGTCCGTCTTGATGAACGTACAGGCAACTTATTTCTTATTGCTGGAGATAACATAGAGATAGAAATTTATCGCCATGGTCTTTGGAGGTTCTTATAATGAAGCCTGACTTTAGTCCAATGACAAAAGGTGAGTTAAGAGCTTATGTCATAGCGCATCCTGACGATAAGACTGCCTTTCATGCTTTTGTTGACCGTTTTAGCGCTGAAGCATCTCCAGAAACTTTTGATATTCCAAACTCAAATACTGAGATTCAGGATGTTGAAATTTTAATTAAACAAAAGTTAGAATAAATAAAAACGAGCTAGAAACTTCGCTAAGGCATCATACTTTTATTTCTTTACCAAGGGACTCTAGAGGTGACCTGCATTAACCAAGGATGACCCCACCAGAATAATAAAACAAAGCCTGCAACTCCTAGATAAGCAGGGCGTAAAAATTCTTCTAGCTTAAGTTTTTGGCGACCATCGAGAATAGCCAAAAAAGGTATAACTGAAGTGCGTTCTTTGACCTTGAGAAAAGCATCACCATAACGTTTTTCTAAACGATGATCGCCATGCCACACCGCAAACAGATGATGAGCAATCAGTCCAATAGAAGTGAGTAAAGTAAAACTTGTTCCAAGCCAAAGGGTATGAGCGATACACCAGATCACTTGACCGACCATTTGTGGATGACGAGTAATACGAATGATCCCACTTTCATACAAATGGACTTGAGGTTTAGCGACTGCGGCTACTTCTAGTAAATTAAAAGTAGCGGGATAGAGGAACAAAAAAGAAATGGCTGAAAGAATCCATACAAAAGACTTGACACCATAAACGTTTTGTGCATTCCATAAGATTAAACCATCATAGCGGTGATTGAAAAAATAAACAATTAAAACAACTGCTAGAGAAAGACTACATAAAGCAAAAAAAACTCGATACAATCTCACCCCGATTTTCGTTTCTGCCCACATTCGCAAAGCAGCCAAACCACTATGTACTAAAGCAAATAAAAATAACAGCCCTAGCATCACCCAATGGCTAGTTGTCCAAATTCCCATGCGATCGCCAATCTTTACATTTTTTACCAAATCCTATCTTATCTTAGATTTTGATGCGATATGTTTTGTACAGACGCGATATGTCACGTCTCTACGAGGGCAAAAAATGGGCTAGACTATTTTAAATAAGCAATCCTAATTTGATAGGCTAGACAAACAGTTTTTTTTGGGAACGGGTAACTGTGGATATAACAATAGGGCGTAATAAAACGGCTCGTCGAGCATATGGAATAGATGAAATTGCATTAGTCCCAGGAGCGCGGACTCTTGATCCGAGTTTAGCCGATACTCGTTGGACAATTGGTGGTATTGACAGAGAAATACCCATTATTGCGAGTGCGATGGATGGTGTTGTCGATACGAAAATGGCGGTACTTCTGTCAGAATTAGGAGCAATGGGAGTCATTAACCTAGAAGGCATTCAGACCCGTTATGATGATCCTAATCCGATTCTTGATCGCATTGCAGGGGTCAGTAAAACTGAATTTGTTGGGTTAATGCAAGAACTTTACGCCGTACCCATCAAACCCGAACTCATTCAAAAACGTATTCAAGAAGTTAAAGAAAAAGGTGGTATTGCTGCGGTTAGTTTAACTCCAGTCGGTGCGGCTAAATTTGGCAAGATAGTCGCCGAAGCAGGAGCAGATATTTTATTTGTACAAGGAACAGTGGTTTCTACCGCGCATTTATCTCCTGAGTCGATCACCCCACTAGATTTAGTACAATTGTGCCAAGAAATGCCGATTCCCGTTGTTTTGGGAAATTGTGTTACCTATGAAGTGGCTTTAAACCTGATGAAAGCGGGTGCTGCAGCAGTTTTAGTCGGAATTGGCCCTGGTGCCGCTTGTACATCTCGTGGTGTGCTAGGGGTTGGTGTACCTCAAGCGACTGCCGTAGCTGACTGTACCGCCGCTAGAGAAGATTATTATCGAGAAACGGGTAAATATGTTCCTGTCATTGCCGATGGTGGCATTATTACAGGAGGAGATATCTGTAAATGTATCGCCTGTGGTGCCGATGCGGTAATGATTGGATCTCCGATCGCTCGTGCATCCGAAGCTCCTGGAAGAGGTTATCATTGGGGAATGGCTACCCCTAGTCCTGTTTTACCCAGAGGAACCCGCATTAGTGTCGGTACAACGGGAACCATTAAAGAAATCCTCACAGGGCCTGCTAAATTAGATGATGGGACTCATAACCTACTCGGCGCACTCAAAACCAGTATGGGAACTTTGGGCGCAAAAAATATTAAGGAAATGCAGCAAATAGAGGTAGTCATTGCACCATCTTTATTAACTGAAGGCAAAGTCTATCAAAAAGCCCAACAGTTAGGCATGGGTAAATAAATTGTAGGGGTGGGTATCCAAATCCTATTAATTTTATGGTTTAGGGACTTGGTTTCCAAGCCCCTACTAATTGATCAAAATTTCTTTTAATTCTCATTGAAATTCTGCAATTGAGTTTCGACCGCATTAAGATAACCTTGATCATTAATGGTTTCAGGTGACAGTCTACCCCGTTCAATTGCAACTTGTACTAACTTCATTGCATCAACTCGCCCTGAGTGAATACCCGCAACAAAAGCACCATTACTCGGTATACCTTGATTGGTAAAATAACCCTGATAACCCAAATAAACCAAATTAAACGGTAATACTTCTGTAATCGTAGTACTCATTTTCTGTTTGTATGCTGTCATTTCGGCTTTAACAGAAGGTGTTTGTAAGGTAGAAATTAATAAAACAGATAAGCTAGTAAGTATTAGACGTTGCATAATCTTATCCTCTTCTGATGTAATTTTCTATACTTACTAAGATGACTGACACGCCTGAAAAGCCACTGAGTGGTTCCTAAAGGTTAGATAATGGTTTGATGAATTGCTATTCATTTTTATTTCAGCTTTTTATCAGATTTCAAAATAATGGTCATTTCTAGAACAACGCGAAAATGGGATAATGACGAATGTTTGAATACCTATAACGCTCTATGTCTTCTCCCATCATTAACCTGCAAACCCTCGAACAACATCAAGATTTAGTCATTACACCCCCTGCGTCAGGTTTATCGCTACAGGGAAAAATTACTATCCCAGGAGATAAATCTATTTCTCATCGTTCTTTGATGTTAGGGGCAATTTCTGAGGGTGAAACAATTATTCACGGGTTATTACTCGGTGAAGATCCTCGTAGCACTGCAAGTTGTTTTCAAGCGATGGGTGTGGAAATATCGGAACTCAATAGCGATCGCGTTACAGTAAAAGGTAATGGTTTAGGAAACCTCACGGAACCAACTGAAGTATTAAATGCAGGCAATTCAGGTACAACCCTCAGATTAATGTTAGGGTTACTCGCTTCTCATCGGGATCGTTTTTTCACTGTCACAGGGGATCATTCTTTATGTTCGCGTCCCATGTCTCGCGTTGTCAAACCTTTACAGGAAATGGGAGCGCAAATTTGGGGCAGAAAAAATAATACACTTGCACCACTAGCTATACAGGGACAAGCTTTAAAACCGATACATTACTATTCTCCTATTGCTTCAGCACAGGTTAAATCTTGTATTCTCTTAGCAGGATTAATGACAGAAGGCTTGACAAAAGTTACAGAACCTGCATTGTCGAGAGATCATAGTGAGCGAATGTTACAGGCATTTGGGGCTAAAATTGATGTCGATCCAGATACGAATAGTGTTTCAATTATGGGACATCCTACCCTAAAAGGGCAAACTGTAATCGTTCCTGGGGATATTAGTTCTGCTACGTTTTGGATGGTGGCTGCGGCTATTGTACCTGACTCTAATTTACTCATCGAAAATGTTGGCATTAACCCGACTCGTACTGGAATATTAGAAGTGATGCAAGCAATGGGCGCAGATATTACCCTAGAAAATGAACGTATTGTTACTGGGGAACCTGTCACAGATTTACGGGTGAAACATAGTCATCTTAAAGCTTGTACCATTGAAGGGGATATTATTCCGCGTTTAATCGATGAGATTCCGATTATTGCAGTAGCGGCGACTTTTGCACAAGGAACGACTATTATAAAAGATGCAGCAGAGTTAAGAGTCAAAGAAAGTGATCGACTTGCAGTAATGGCATCCGCGTTAAATAAAATGGGTGCAAATATCACAGAATTATCCGATGGGTTAGAGATTACAGGGGGAACAGGTTTAACGGGTACAGAAGTGGATAGTTTTACAGATCATCGTATAGCTATGAGTTTAGCGATCGCTGCTTTAAACGCCAAGCACTCTACTATTATCCATCGTGCCGAAGCCGCAGGGATTTCTTATCCAACTTTCGTCAGTACGTTACAACAAGTGTGTGGTGAGTAAAATAATATTAATGAATGAAAAGCTTAAGGAAAGACTCAAAACATTTAGTCATAAATCCGAAACAATGGTCAATTTGGTCAGATAAACCAACTCAATCTCCAGAAATTTGTCCTAATCTAAAGTAGTTTTCAAATCAATAACAGTTGTACTCCGACCAAAAAGCCTTATCTAACTTAAAAATTCCTACTACATCTTGATCACGAGCATTTTTTTAAAGTTTATTGACGGCAAAGTTAGCAGGATCTTGATCTCGCCGATGCGGTACAGGTATAGGTATTCCTTGGCGATCGCCAACCAAAGCAGCCGTAAATTCCAAAGATTCTCTAAGTCGTTTAGCCGCATAAATGGACATATCTCGTGGCACATTAATGCGATCGCGCAAATAGCGTAAGGCAGAATCAGATCCCAACGGAGGGATACAGACGGCTCCTGTCATCAAATGAGTTAAAGAACAGCGCAAGGCTTCATCAAACAAGCGATCATCAGCAGGATTAACTTTAATTATGTTAGCGCGGTGCTTGATCACGCGAGAAAGTGCTTCAGATCTTGAGGTTTCGGGTTCTGGATAAGTCACATCGGGCAATCCAAACCAAGAGCCATTATCTACCCGTGCCTTGTTGAGAAGCATCTGGGGTTCGCCGTTTTCCCAACAGCCTCCCATCTGAGGCGGCAAATCATGAGCATGGGTGTGGAAGTCGCTTTGAGTGCCTCGATAGGTAAGTCGGCTTTCCATCGCGTCAAA
The DNA here is from genome assembly GCF_017312365.1 of Chroococcus sp. FPU101. Lineage (GTDB taxonomy): Bacteria > Cyanobacteriota > Cyanobacteriia > Cyanobacteriales > Microcystaceae > Chroococcus. The sequence continues at coordinate 33,700 of NZ_BLJI01000035.1, read as the reverse complement.
CCATGCCGATAAGTAAGGATTTTCTTCTCGTAATGAGTATCCTTTATAGTAGAAAAGGCTGGCATTCATGCGCTCAACATAAGGTGTAAAGATCACATCGACGATTCCAAACTCCGAAAGAAAGTATGGCCCAGAGGTACTAGCTAAAGCCTCTTCAACCTTGGCGACAACTGCTGTGAATTGTTCTCGGTTATACTGTTCTTCTCGGTTTGAACGCGGAGGGTAACAGAGCCAAGAACACCAAGCTCGAAATAACAACCGTTCCAGTCGCCGCAAAGGAATCACATTAGGGTCTTCCATCGACCTACTCAAGGGTTTAAAGACCCGTTCTAAGGCGATTAAAATGTCATCGCTCTCTGTAATGATGCGTCCATTTAACTCCAGTGCTGGCAACATCCCCGATGGCACTTTGCGCTTGTACCAGCTTTCTTTCTCCCCATAGCAAAACATGGTGACTTTTTCGATACGGTAGGGTATCTGTTTTTCTTCTAGCCAGAGCCAGACTTTCTGGCAGTAGGGACACCAAGCATGGTTATCACGGTACAGTGTCACCCGCACTTCAGATTCTGGGCGATTGAAAAGGCGCAGTTGAGCTTGAGCGTTCGTATTGCCGTTGATGGTATCGATTTGAAAGTCTGTCAGAGCTTGTAATTCTGTCCAGCTTAAGGGTGCTGTAGTCATAAGGTTTGGTGTGTTAACAAGATCAATGTTATCGGTTCAATGCCTAAGATGAGGGCCTCTTTATACAACGATACCGCGAACAGTAAGAGCGATTTATTCGATTGACGGCTTTAACCAAAAACCTGTTTACTGAAGATTATTAGATCTTAAGGAAAAGCTATGCGTATTTTAATCATGGGGGGAACTCGCTTTATCGGCGTTTATCTCACTAAAATTTTAGTTGAACAGGGTCATGATGTCGTATTATTCAACCGAGGAAAGAAACCATCACCTATAGAAGAGATACAACAAATACATGGCGATCGCAGCGATCCAACTCAATTAAAAGAAAAGTTGACAAATGAGTCTTTTGATGCAGTAACGATAACAATGGACGAGAACTCAGCGACACACAGCCATTAGTCGAAATCTTTAAAGATAAAGTCCAACATTTTATTTATGTTAGTTCAGCAGGGGTTTATCTAAAATCGGATCAGATGCCGCATATTGAAGGTGATCCTGTTGATCCTAAAAGTCGTCATAAAGGAAAGTTTGAAACCGAAAGCTATTTAGAAGCATCGGGTATTCCTTGGACTTCGGTGCGTCCGACTTATATTTATGGCCCACAGAATTATAATGATTTAGAAGCATGGTTTTTTGACCGTTTAGTTAAAGATCGTCCGATCCCTATTCCAAGTCATGGTCAACATTTTACCCAATTCGGTCATGTACAAGATTTAGCTAGAGCAATGGCTGCTATTTTAGGAAATTCTAAGGCTGTTGGACAGATTTATAATATTTCCGATACTCGTTATGTTACCTTCGATGGTTTAGCGAAAGCTTGTGCCGTTGCCGCAGGGAAATCACCTGATGATCTAAAAATCGTCCATTACAACCCGAAAGATTTTGATTTTGGCAAAAAGAAAGCGTTTCCATTACGGGCGCAACATTTCTTTGCAGATGTACATAAAGCAGTGGATGAACTCAACTGGAAACCTGAATATGATCTGATTTCGGGTTTAAAAGATTCTTTCAATAATGATTATCTCCCATCGGGTCGTCAGGATACAGAGGTCGATTTTTCTGTAGATGAGGAAATTTTATCCGCTTCTGGCCAAACATAAATCAATCCTGAAACAATTGTTAGAATTACAGAGAACCAAAAAGCAATGAGAGCTATAGTGTTCCAAGATTGACCAATAGGGGCAATAAGTAAGGAAATCGCAATGATTTGACTAATCGTTTTTAGTTTTCCCCAAAGATTAGCCCCTTGTATGGTTTTTTGGTTTGGGTTAACGCGCCAACCTGCGATCGCTAATTCTCTAGTTAAAATTAAAAAGACTCCCCATGCGGGAACTTGTTGTAAGTCGATTAATGCGAGTAATGGGGCCAAAACGAGTAATTTATCGACTAATGGATCAAGAAACTTGCCTAAATCGGTAATTTGGTTTAGTTTACGGGCTAAATAACCATCTAACCAATCTGTACTAGCTGCAATGATAAAAATAGTAACGCAGACCCAACGTTTTTGGGGGGTAAGATCTTGCAGTAAATATAAAATAAAAGGAATTCCTAAAAGACGCGAAAAAGTAATTAGGTTAGGTAAATTCATCATGTTAACTTTCTCTTAAAACATAGCCAACACCGCGTACTGTATGAATCAAGCGTTTATGCCCTTCTGATTCCATTTTTAGACGTAAATAACGAATATAGACTTCGATCACATTAGACTCGCCTTGAAAATCATATCCCCATACATTTTCTAAAATCTGTTCTCTGGTTAAAACTTCCCTAGGGTGTGACATCAAGTATTTCAAAAGTTCAAATTCCTTCATCGTTAAATCAATTGCTTTATCATTGAGAAACAGACGACGTGTGGTTAAATCTAATACTAACTCTCTAAAGCGTAATTGTTCTTTTACTGTCATCGTTGGCTGTAAATAGAAACGAACTAACCGTAAAAAGGCTTCTTGATGATATGGTTTAACTAAATAATCATCAGCACCAGACTCTAAACAGGCTACTCGTTCCTCTACTGTCTCTTTTGAAATCAGCATAATAATAAAAATCTGCGTTTCTGCTTTTCGTAGTTGCTGACACAGAGTTAAACCTGCGTCACCTGCTAAAGTACGATCAATTACCAGCATCGATGGTTGAAATTTTTCAACCTCGGCTAAAGCTTGAGAAAAGTCGGGAATAATCATCGGATGATAGCCCGCTTCAGTCAGATCTAAACTAGCCTTTTGTGCAAATCCTTCTTCCGTTTGTACGAAAAAAATACAAGGATTTAAGACAGTCATTGTAGTAGACATATTTTTATTATAGATAAACATCAATATATATAAATTAAATTTGTCAAGTTGCAATCAGGATAATAGAGTAGCGAGAAAGGTAGTCAATGTTGTAGATGAGTAACTATTCTTATTGATCATCCACCCGTGAACTTGATGGGGACGACACCATAGGGTCAAATGTTCTACAGGTGGATCAGCATAAAAACTAATTTCCCCATCTCCCATTAAAGCAGAACTCCAATGAGTAAAATAGTCATGGCTACCACGATAGATCGAGAAATTGCCGAATAACGGTACACCCCAACCATCAAGAGCAATTATTTTTTCTACCTTGCCCCCTCCAAGTTGATGAAATTGTGCTGCTGCGATCGCGGCTACTACGCCTGCACTAAAAGCTAAAAATGTCAAGTTTTTTAGTAGAAAATTTTGTTCTTGGAGAAACTGCCACAGATGAAACCCTGAAAACGCAGGATAACGTTCTGTCGGAAAAATGAGATAATTTTCTAGCTCAATGGAATGTCTTTGTAAGCTGGCGATCAACTCTTGAGTCAATGCGGGATCATGTATTCCAGGACAAATAATAATCGTCATTTTTCATATAATACCCGTATTATTAAGCGAATTTGAAGATAAAACAATCAAGCTGAGACAATAAGATAAGTTTGATTAATCTCAGAAAAACCATCAAAATAGAGAGTACTGCACATTTGTATAGCCAGAATGCAACCCGAAGCTACTCTCAACCAACTCAAAAACGTTCTCGATAATGGTCAACTGCCCCCAAGTTACGGAGTATATTTTAAAAATACCCTAGTTGCTCTGTGTCATGCGTTAGAGGATCATGTATTACAAACTTGTTCCGTGATCAGCGAAGAAAAACCATTACTACTCGTTACTTTTCAACAAGGAAAATGGTATCTACAAGAAGCTGATCGCTATTATGACATTGCTCAGTGTGCTTCAGAAGTGGCGATCGCTGCTGTAGCCGATAGCGGTTTTGCTACCCATAAAACAGGGCAACTCGATAATGTCTCCCTCGTTCATCTTGACTTAAATGATAGCTTAGTTGAGGAATGGAATTTAATTATTTTCGCGCCGAATTATGCAGCAATGGTATTGTGTCATGAACTATCCCCCGATGAATACCGCGCTGATGGCTATCCCCAAGTCGATACAGAACGAAAATTTTACGGACTTTGGACATTTGATCGGACTTTAGTTCAAACCGCCGCTCATATTTTAACCGAACGGATGCGCCCTTATAACCCTAGTTTGGCTGATCGTCTTTTAGAAAAGCAAAAACAGATCAGCGAAAACATCAATACAACACCCATCGATCTAACTGGGGTAGTTTCCCGTATTGTGACTTATCTTCAAACCAGTCAACAGCAGCTAATCACCGTAAACCGTCAAAAAAGAGAATTAGTAGAGTTAGAAGGGCAAGCTTTAAAACTAAATCGTAATTTAGCCGCAAATAAATTACAGGCTTTTTTAAGGATGGCACAAAAAATCGATGAACGAGATCATGATAACCCCATCGCATCCCTACAGGTTTCCGCATTAGCTGAAGTTTTAGGGCAAATTCTCGACTTACCCACGCTCAAACTTAGACGTCTCCGTTTAGCAGGCTTATTGTACCGTATTGGTTTAGCCGAAGCCCCCATCGAAGTCTTTACCCATCGGGCAAGTCAACTAGACGAAGCAAGTGCCGCATTTTGGCGCGATCGCTCAATTTTTGGCTCACAACTTCTAGCTACAATGCCTGAATTAGAACCCATCCAAAAGATTGTTTTACAACACCTAGAATACTGGGATGGTAGCGGAAAACCCAACGGTTTAAAAGGCGAGGAAATTAGCCTAGAAGCCCGTATTTTAGGTTTAGTCGCTTATTTTCAAGAACAAACACAACCCAGAGGCGATCGTGCTGCCATGAGTCTGACAGAAGCATTAGAAAAATGTCAAGAATACAGTGGTATTCGCTTTGATCCCGCTTTGGTAGAATCATTAAGTACTGTGATTCGTCTAACTGAATTAGGGTTAATGAAATTACCCGATCGTCCTAGTCAATTACCTACTGTTTGGCTAGAAGAAGCGATTACAAATAAGACATAAAATGCTAAATTTTAATTCATTGGGCTTGGCAACCAAGCCCATACATCAACCTTTATTTAACAACTTATTATTTTTCTCAACAAACAATGAACATGAAAACCATTACCCAAATTGATTTAACTGCCATCATCCAAGGAGAAATTAAAAACCTATCGGGTGCAAATTTAGCAGGATTAGATCTATCGCAAGCCAACTTAATGGGGGCTAATCTTTCAGGTGCAAACTTACAGAATACTATTTTAAGAGCTAATCTAAAAGGGGCTGATTTAACAGGTACGAATTTAGTCGAGGCTGATTTAAGAAATGCTGATTTAAGAGGAGCAATTTTATTAGAGGTTAGTGCTTTGAATGCGAGTTTTGCAGGGGCATTTTTAGCAGGAGCAATCTTAAGTCATTTAGATTTAACCGCAGTTGATTTTCGGGGTGCAGACTTGCGAGGTGTTAATTTAGTTGGCAGTATTTTAAACCGAACTGATTTTAGTAGTTCTAATCTTTCAGGTGCCGATTTATCACAAGCTGATTTAGAAGAAGCGATTTTAAATGGTGCTGTATTAAGAGGAACAAATTTCACTCAAGCCAATTTATTATGTGTTCAAATTGAAGAAGCTGTACTGACAGGGGCAATTTTTGCTGATTGTTGTTTAGAAGGTACAAATATTGAATTTATAAAAATGGTTTAATTCTTAAGCTATTTTTAATAAATTATTTTACAAAATGCAAAAAAGGCTCAATTAAACTTCAAATTGAGTTTAGACAGTTTTAGCTATTAAAAGAATATTATAAAATAATTAAAAATAAAATGTTATCGATACAGTCTTAAATCGATATACTATAATAAAATTTAGTTAATAATAATAGAGGATTGAAAAATGGTATTAGGCTATAACATTGTTAGATTAACGGATAATAGCGTGCCTGACACCGTTCTAGCAACGCTGGGAGTTACAGTATTTTTTAGACGTTCTGATGGAAACGATCAAGAAATATATTTTTACAATGGCAATAGCACGATTCAAATAAGTGATAATAATCGGGATGATACTTTTTATACTTTTTTAGAAAATGGCAATCAGATAGCTTGGAGTTATTATGATGGAACTGATTATGAACTTTTTGTTTTTAACGGTGCTACTATTCAGTTAACTAATAATACAGCTTACTCAGATGAATTTAAAGGAAGTTCATTTAATAACATTGTATACAGTGCCTACGATGGAACTGATTATGATCTTTACCTTTTTAATGGTGCTAACATTATTCCCATTACTGCGGATGATGATAACAATGAGCGTTTTTTAGGCGTTTTTGGTGGCACAGTAGCTTATAGTGATTATGATGGAAGTGACTATGAATTATATCTTTCGAGTGGTGGTGGAGCTTTTCGATTAACATATGATGCTGATTATTCTTTTAGTTTTGAAACAATTGATGAAAACTATGTAGTTTGGCAAAGTGATGCGCCTGATGATAATGAAAATGATAATGAACTTTTTGTCTATAATGGTGCTATTAATCAAACTATTCAATTAACTAATAACAATAGTTCTAATGATGAGTTTTTAGACATTTCTAATAACTACTTGATATATTCTAGTTTTGATGGCACTGATCATGAACTTTATCTTTATAATGGTTTAGGTAGTTTTCCACTAACTAATAACAATAATAATGAAATCTATCGTGCAGTTTTAAGTAATATTATTGTTTGGGAAGGTTCAGATGGGAACGATGAAGAAATTTATATTTTTAATGGTACTACAACTTTTCCAATCACGAGCAATGATCGCAATGATGATGAATTTATCGCTCTTTTAGATAACGGTCATGTTGCTTATAAAAGTTATGATGGTAATGATCTTGAGTTATTTGTTTTTAATGGAACTAGCTCACTTCAGTTAACCAATAATGACTATAACGATAATAATTTTACAAAAGTTTATAATAATTACTTAGTATGGAGCGATTACGAAGCACCAGGGCGCGACTATGAACTCTATTTTTATAATGGTGCTAATGTGATTCGCTTAACTACGAATGGTGATTATAGTGATGATTTTAAAGGTATTTCAGATAACTATGTTGTCTGGGAAAGCAATGATGGAAATGATAATGAACTGTATCTTTACAATGGAGCAGAAACAATTCAGCTAACTAGAAATGATAATAATAGGGATACTTTTTTAGGAATTGATAAAAATTATGTCGTTTGGAAAAGCTATGACGGAAATGATGATGAACTTTATCTTTACAATGGCATTACTACAATTCGATTAACAGATGATCAAATTAATGATTATGCCTTAGAAAAAATGACTGATGGTAATGTATTATGGAGGCAAGAAGGCGAACTTTATCTGGCACAACGTCAACTTCTTCCAATAGAATTAGCTCCTCAATACGGAGCATCTAATGGTGATTTAATTGCTGCTTATAGCTATAATCCAGAAGCTTTTAAACAACACTATGATAATATTGGTATCTTTGAGGGTCGTAGTCCTGATAGCTTCGATGAACTTCGTTATATTGCTTCTAATCCTGATTTAATTGGTGCTTTTGGTTTAAATGGTGCAGCAGCAACACAGCATTATATTACAAATGGATATTATGAAAATCGTTCCAAAACAGCCTTTGATCCTGCTCGTTACTTAAATTCCTACGATGATTTATTAGGTGCTTTTGGGACTAATCTTTCAGCCGCTACTCAACATTATATTACTAGTGGCTTTTCACCTGAAGGACGTAACCCTAATTTGTTCCCAAGCGATCGCTATATCGCCTCACATCCTGATTTAATCCAAACTTTCCGTTACAATCTAGAAGCAGGATCTAATCATTATCTGTTTAGTGGACGTGTTGAAAACAGACAAATTACTTTTAGTCCAGAAGCCTATCTAAATGCTAATCCTGATGTTAATAATGCTTACGGTGGTGATTTAACAGCCGCTACAAAGCATTATATCGAGTTTGGTTTCAATGAAAATCGCCGAGTAGCCTAACTAAAAAGCGGGGTAGTTACCTCTACCCTGTGATCCTAGATTTGCGAATCAATACAAATTTATTGACAAACGTTGATCATTATTTTTGTAGAGACGTGATGAACAAAGCGTCTCTATTTTTTATTTAATACACAAATGAAAGCAAAATGAGAATAAACATAACTTTAGAATGATAGCTTTCTTAAGAACATTCATACATTTGTTAGAGATTGAATTTAATTAGTTCAATTAAACTCAAAATAGAGTTTTTTAATATAGTGGCTGATACTATGAGTGAGCAAGAAAAAGAGACACGCGAGTTTTCAAGCGAAGCAGAGCAAAGCAATGATGCAAACACTCAAACCTACTCTTACCCTCAAAACCCTAGAGAAATAATTGAGAATCCAGCAGTTACTCCCGAAATGCTTGAAACAGCCCCAGAAGATTTAAGAGGAGATTTATTCAAAGACGAATCAAATGAGTAATTGAGCGCGATACTCGAATAATAAAGTGTTTTGTTGTTTTGAATTAAATATTGCTAGATTAAGATATTGAAATTAAATCATATCTTTTTTTTCAATCTTCTGTTTCTTTAAGCTGCATCCATTGTCTTGTACCAAAAGATAGACAAGATTTGGTAGCAATTTTTGATGCGCTAAGTAAAGCTTCTACAAAATTCTGTTTAAGAATATAGTAACAAAATGCTCCATGAAAAATATCACCTGCACCCAGTGTATCAACCGCTTGAATCGGATTAATATTAATTTGTTCTAATTTTTCCTCGATTTGATACAAAATGGGCTGATTTCCTTGAGTAATGGCGATAAATGGAATACTTAGACTTGATAAATACTGAAAGACATCGGTTTGAGTTCGACATTGAGGAGGAAAAAAATTAGCTGAACAAATCACATAATCTGCTAAAGGTAAAATTGTTTCAAAACCATTTTTCCAACTTCCACCATCAACCACCACAGGAATACCCGCTATTTTAGCTTGAGAGGCGATCGCATAACTCACTGCCATCTGATGACCATCGATTAAAACTAAATCAATCCCCTGTAAAATATCATGGGGTAATTGTTTGGGTGTCGCTTGTGTTTGTCTCGCATTTACCGAAATGACGCTACGTTCCCCAGTCTCCTCTAAAACAAAGATAGAAGACACCGCAGGGCTTTCTATCCGATGGGGTTCTAAATCAGCAAAATTTACAGAATAAGTATCTAAATCACTCAAAATAAGCTGATTCAGAGGATGTTTACCCAGAATACCAGCTACAGTGGCTTGGTTTTTCAAATAACTAAATGTAACAGCCGCGTTGGTTGCAGGCCCACCTGCTGCTATGGTTTGGTCAAGAGCGACAATTTTTTGATTAGTTTTGGGAAGTTCGGACGTAAGATAAATTAGGTCTAGAGTCGTTAAACCAACAAATAAACCGTTCATGGGTTTAGCCTCAAAAACCTTTTGTTTATAGCATTGTACACCCCTCGCCAATATAAAAAGTTTCCTTTTAGTTCCCCCTCGATAAACAAACTAATTCCTCTAGCGTTCCCCCTCCTCACAGGAGGGGGCTAGGGGGCGGTGGAAAGGGGTTGGAGGTAAGGTAATTAAATCAATCTATACATCAATTTTAAGGGTAAGATTGTTTAGCAGATTGTAGAATTTGTATGACTTGAGATACTTGTTGTTGATTAAACATTTGTAAGAGTGTGTTAGCAACTGATTTAGGTTCTAGAGTGACTAAGACTTGTGGTAATTTAGCCGCAGCGAGGTATTGTAGTTCTGAACTAGGGGTTATTCTTTGATTTTGTCCGAGTTCGATTAAATCACTGGCTAACTTTAATTCTTTAATCACGACTGGAGCTAAGGTATGATAGTTATGTTTAGGATTAGCGATCGCTGTCTGTGCCATTTTAATCAGTTTTTGCCATCCCGTCTCATGAGGGGCTAACTGAGAAAGTTGATAACAGAGACTTTGTAGTTGCTGACGACTAGCGGTATTGGCTTCTTGTTTAAACAGTTGTAGCATTTGTTTTAATAGATCTCTAACTTTAGTTCCCCAGTCAATTGATGCTTTTTCTTTGGGTGAATTTTCAATGACGCTACCTGGGGTTAGAAGACTGGCTAAATGACTCTGTAACTCGCCAAAAGTAGGTTCTACTTGACTGATAATAGCTTCTGCATCATCGTCTTGTAATCCAAATGGCCCTTGTAGTTTCTCAATGAATTCTTGTAGTGCGTCATAACTCTTAAGTAGTAACGATTCTAGCTTTTCGTCGATTGTAATACGATGTTCTCGTAAGACTTTAAAAGCATCTTCAAGACGATGGGCGGTTTTTTGAATGCAACTATATCCGAGCATTGCTGCACCCCCTTTTATCGAATGTGCTGCCCGAAATAATTCGTTAACTTGTTCTGCATCATTGGCTGTTGCAGATAAATTCAATATACCCTGTTCAATGGTTTCGAGATGTTCTTTGGATTCTTCAATAAAAAAGCCGAGAATCTTTTGAGTATTTGCATTATCCAAAATCATTAACCCCCTTTGCCCGACTTCTAAGGCAGAAACTCTATTAATAAAGTTCCCGATTTTTTGTTCAAAATAACAGCTTCACTGAAAATTGTTTTCTGTCTTAGGATGGTTATCATCTCAATGGTTCTCCTTTTAGACTAAAGATGAAGCAATAGGAATTACTGTTATGCCTTGGTCTTACACTGATTACCCTATCTCACTAAAAAATCTAACGCCCGAAGTACGTTCTAAAGCGATCGATATTGCTAATGCTTTACTAAATGAGGGTTATGATGAGGGGCGTTCTATTGCGATCGCTACAGCACAAGCCGAAGAATGGGCAGAACGTCGCGGCAAACCGATTAAAAATGAATCTCAAAAATAATGAGTATATTTACTCAGCTAGTTCTTACTCTTTTTTTCATCATCTTTGTTACCGTAGTTTGTGTAGGGATAGGCTGGCTCATTCAAAAACAATTAATACCTTTTAGAACGGCGATCGCTTTTAATCGTTGGCAGTTGACGTTTATTAAAGTATGGGTACAAGTCGCCCTTGTAGTTGGTGTCATTTTTCCGATTATTCTATTATTTGTCTTCTGGAACGATGCACTGTCTCGCCAATTCCTACTCCTCTACTTGTTGGCTGTTGTCATCCAATTAATAACTGAAGCCACTTTTAGCCGTTGGTTATGTCCGAGTATTGTGGTTTTTATCGGCTCCGTCTACACGCTTTTTCGGATCATGCAGGTGTGGGCAGGAATGCACTTATTGATCTATCCTCAACCTTGGTTAACACTATTCTGGCTGATCTTTCTCTATTGGGTTGCTAATTTGATCATGTTAGTTTTTATGGCTTTTCCCAGTATTATCTTAATTAATGCAACTGATCATCAGAATTTAGAAACAACATTAGACGCAAGGGATGTAACTGAACTTGCCAAGGAAAAGGAATAACCTTTAACTTATACCATTTTTCTTTAAAAACTTCGGCTTGGATCTGGTAATCTTGCACACTATTTGGGGCAGAATGAAGCTTGAGATAGAGTGTAACACGGTGTTGTGTTTCACTGGTTGCAGCTAACCAACACGGAAAAATATTGTGCGATGTTGTAGTTTCGTCGATGTCTGGAAAAATAAATTGATGGGCACGAATTCCTACGAACCCTAAGTATTTTGGTAGGGGTTCTATTGTTTCTAATGTGCATTCCCAGTCAGTCGCTTTAAGATGTCGAGAAGATATAATAACTGCACGTGAGAAGTTTTTACACCCCGTAACTTGTGCTGCCCTTGCTGTTGCTGGATGCTCGAAAATTACTTGTTTTGTGCCTTTAGAAATAATTTTCCCTTGATCGATGACTAATAAATCCGAACAAACTCGGTAAGCTTCCTCTAAATTGTGGGTGACAAAAAGAGTAACGCCAGAATAGTGAGTGAGGCTAACTCGTAGAAGTTTTTCAAGTTGATCGCGTAAATAGGTATCTAAAGCGGAAAAAGGTTCATCTAAGAGTAGAATATCAGGACGACTGGCTAAAGCGCGGGCTAAGGCGACTCGCTGCTGTTGTCCCCCAGAAAGTTCGTGAGGATAACGATCGCAAATTCCTGCTAACTGAATTGCTTCTAGACATGATTCGACTTCTTGTTTAATTTTAAGCTTAGACAGTCCCCTCGGTAAACCAAAGGCGATATTTTGAGCCACCGTAAGATGAGGAAAAAGAGCGTAATTTTGGAACACGAAACCGATACAACGTTTAGAACTCGGTAAATTGATTTTGCGTTCCGAGTCAAATAAGGTTCTACCATTGAGAATAATCCGTCCGCGATCGGGTTTTTCTAGTCCTGCAATACAACGTAAGGTCATGCTTTTACCCGAACCAGAAGCACCTAAGATACCTAATGGCTGTTTATTTGCATTAAAGCTAATATTAAGGTCAAAATCTGATAAATGTTTGTGTAGCTCTACGATTAATTCTGGTTCAATATTAGATTGAGAGATGGGAATAAAAGAAGAGTTAGGGGATAAATTAGAGAGTTTGGAAACTAAACCCCTACGGCGTTTACGTTTTTTTGTTGTCCATCTGTCATCAGAATAATACTCAACCGCAATCATAACACTCAAAGATATTCCTAAAATCAGCAACACCAACACCAAAGCTTGATCCATTGCCCCACCTTCAGCAGCAAAAAAAATCGCAATAGGAATAGTTTGAGTTTTGCCTGGAATACTACCCGCAAGCATTAAAGTCGCCCCAAATTCACCCAATGCCCGCGCAAAAGAAAGTAAAACACCCGAAATCAGTCCAGGTTTAGCTAAAGGTAAAGTAATATGCCAGAATACTCGCCATTCTGACGCTCCTAAAGTTCTAGCACAAGATATTAAATTAGGATCAATTTGTTTAAATGCTCCTAATGCTGTTTTATACATCAAAGGAAAAGCGACAACCGTAGCCGCGATCACTGTAGCATACCAAGTAAAGATAATATCTATATTCAGTTGGTCTAAGATCTTTCCAAGTAACCCATTTTTTCCTAATAATAGTAGTAACAAAAATCCGACAACTGTGGGAGGTAAAACTAAAGGTGAGGTTAAAATACCATCAATTAACCCCTTACCTATTCTCCGATACCCCATCATCCAACGAGCAGCAATTATTCCTAAAAAAAACGTAATTAGAGTAGCAATAGAAGCAGTTTTTAGAGAAATCCAAACAGGCGTTAAATCTAAATTCATATTGGAGTAAAGCCGTATTTTTTGAAAATAGTTTTAGCTCGCTCACTCGATAAAAATTCTACATAGTTTTTAGCTTCATTCAAATTTTTACTATCTTTAATAACTGCAACAGGATAGATAATCGGTGAGTGGGTATTTGGCAAAGCAGTTGCTACAATTTTGATCTTATTTGAAGTTTTGGCATCAGTTAAATAGACAAATCCTGCGTCTACATTTCCTGTTGCTACATAGCTAAGCACTTGACGAACATCTTTAGCATAAACCACTTTATCAGTTACTTTATTTAATAATCCTAAAGAGGTAAGAACTTCTTGGGCATATTGTCCAGCAGGAACACTTTTAGGCTCACCCATCGCTATCTTTTTACTTTTATCAGTCGCTAAATCTTGAAAACTTTTAATGGTTGTATTATTTTTCGGTACAATTAAAACCATTTGATTTTTAAGTAAATTTTTTCGAGTGCCATCTGATAATAATCTTTTGTCTTGTAATGCGTCCATCTGTTTTTTAGCAGCAGACATAAAAACATCAACGGGCGCACCTTGTACGATCTGTTGTTGTAGTGATCCCGAAGAGCCAAAGTTATAAGTTAAATTAAGATTAGCTTGTTTTTTAATATAAATTGGTTTGATTTCTTCAAGTGAATCTTTTAGACTAGCAGCCGCAGAAACAATTAATTCATCTGGCGCACTATAAATGATAAAAGGTTTTAAAAGATAACTGCTGATAATTAAACAAAAAGGAATTAGAAACAAAATCAGAACACGAATTAATCTATTTTTAAACATTGAACTATTCATGTTTTTAAGAAATGTATTGTTTTAAAATGCTTGACAGCAATGAGATATAATTGAATAATATTTTAACTTATCACGCTCAAATCAAAAATGCAAATAAGTGCGCGTAATTCGTTTAAAGGAACCATCAAAAAAATGGCTTTAGGCGCTGTTAATGCTGAAATTATTTTAGAAATTTCTCAAGAAGTAGAAATTATATAGATTATTATTAATTCTTCAGTAGAAAAATTAGGTTTAGTAGAGAGAAAAGTAGCATACAAAATTGTCAAAGCACCCGATGTAATGATTGGTGTAGACTAAAAATTGTATTAGATAAACTCTTTCTTCCATACTTCATCCCAAGGGTGACCACCAATTTCTAAACCCGATAAATCACTTTTTTCATCAATAATTATTTTTCCTGTATTATTCTTTAATTCTAAAATCAGATGACCTTTAAGTGTATCTCTGCAACCAAATTGTAAACCTTTCTCAGTGGGGACTCTTAACCAAGTTCCTGAGTCTTGAGTGGTGCCTAAAAGTTTAACAGAATAATATTGATTTTGAGCTTGTATTTCCCATTGTCCCCAAGGTTGTATACGCCAAGTTAATTGAGAATCTAAAGACCCAAAAGCATAAAATTGGCCTTGATGATGAATGCCAATTAAACCCACTAATTCAGACCACCATAATACTTTTCTTTTAGTACCAACCGCCGTTAAAGTTAAATCAGATTCAGTGGGGAAACTATTACAGTTGATCCAAAACCATTTTTCAGGAAAGGAATGACCCCAATTTTTTTCTGCATAAAAAGGAACATCTACAAAATCATAACGTTGATTATTCCATTCAATCCAACCAGAAGCTAAACCATATGCGGTTAAAACTTGCCATCCTGGATCGGCTATGGGTAAATAAGATAACCATCCCGCAGTGGCTTTTTGCGTCTCATTTGGCTTTCCCCAACCATAAATTGGTTTAACTTCATAATACCAGCGACAATCTTGACCCGTCGCAGGATCTCGTATATAGCCTTGATGTAGCGTTGTAGTCGCCTGATAGCCTTCTTGGATATCTCTGGCAAAGATGGGGGGTTGTAGGAGTTGTGGTCGCAGTTTTAAGGTAGTTTTGCGCCAGTGACCTAACTCTAATCTAGATGGAGAAGCCCAAAATTGTGTAACATCTGGAAAGGTACGACAAAGATACTGTTCATCGGGGCCTAATATTTGAACTACACCCCCACTAATTGCTTGTCCACCCAGAGGATCTTCAATTGAGTAAATAAAAGCAAAAGATTGTTTTTCTTGAGGTAAAGTAACGCGAAAATACCATCCCTCAAAAAAACGGGGATCTTTATAATTCCAATGATAGCCAGCGTGGGGAGTTGTTGTACGATCGTTCATTTTAATCAGGATTTAGCTAATTGATACTGTTTTTGAATCTCTAAAAATTCTTTTAAGGTTCCTATTTCATAATCTTGTTTTGTTAATCTTGCTTTAGCCCTGTGATAGCGAAAGTCAAAATAACGTCTGATAAAAAGAATTCTTTTCTGAGTTTTGCTTAATTTTTTCCATTCTTCATAAGTTGGGTAAACAATGTTTTTAAAAAAATCTAACCATTGTTTTAGTGTAGGTTGTAGAGTATATTCTTTGACTCTTTCAAATCCATTAGCAATCATTTCATGATAAAGCTCAGGATGATTTTTAAGTTGCTCAACAGCTTGAATTGCTTCTTCTAGAGAATTAACTATAATAAAATCTAAATCGTTTCTTTGATGTGCTAGAATTCCTGATTCTGAATTAACAATGATTGGCACACCAGCTAACCAAGCATTAATTAATTTAAGAGGGCCTTTATTGAGATAAGCTTGGGGTTCAAAACGTCGAATAGCGACGATGACATCAAGTTGACTGTAATTATTCCATTGAGTGCGATCCCAAACAGGTGACCAATTACAGCCCAATGAGGTTAAAGCATCTGTCCAAGTTTTTGAATTTAATTCAGGAACAAGCTGACTTTTGGTACCAATATAAGCGATGTTTTCTACTGTACTTAAACGCTCTTTATTTCTTGATATTAATCCTGGAATTGGCCAATGATTGAGTAAATATGGATTTCTAATTGTGTTTCGATCTCTGTACCAATTGAAAAAGTTATAAACAATATGAATATGTGCCGATGGATGATATTCTTGATCACTTTTTGCACAAATTAGCATGACTCGATCCAAAAAGGGATAATCTTCTGCTAAAGTATTACGATCGGCAATTAAAATCCCTTCATCTGGTATTTGCTCAGTAATTTGGCAGGGTAAACCCGCTTGTTTGAGATAAAAGTAGCTTTGAGCAATCCAAGCCATAAAATTACTGTGATAACCTGTCCATTGTGTATGATCTTCTTGAATCACTTTTCTATCTATTTCGTTGGGGGCATAAAAATATATGTTCTGCATTGTAACTGCTGGATAGCTTAGGGCCTTTTAAACAGAATGACAAATATTTTTATTTTCAGCAAGTTTACTCATTACTTTTTAAACTTGTCTATCAACCCTAAGACTTAAGACTATAATCTAATTTTTCATTACAATAGGAAATATTAAGAATTCAATTTGACAAAGTGACTTAACTATGCCAGAGCAAAACCCAAATAATCAACAAACGATCGAGGATATAATTAAAACCGTTGAGATGATTTCTCAAAATTTTCAAGCTACGAGTAATTCATTTGTACCCAAAGTTCACGATTTTGTGGAAAAGGGAACAGAAAAAGTCGGCCAAATTGTTAGCCCTGTTGTTGAACATCCTTGGGTTAAATATGCGACTAAAGTACCTGTTATTAGGTGGTTGATGGCGATTTTAGGTCAAGTTAATATTGAAGAAGTTGAGCGAGATGTCAACAAACTTAAACAAGAACATCCTTTTGAAAGTCCATATCAATTAGCACAACGAGTCATTCAAACAACAACATGGAAAGCGGGTGGAGTTGGGCTAGTGACTAATTTTATTCCTCCTTTAGCGTTGGCTTTATTACCCTTAGATATTGCTGCGGTGACTGTCTTACAAGCAGAAATGATCTATCGTATTGCGGCTATTTATGGTTTAGATCTTCATGAACCGACTAGACGCGGTGAAGTGTTAGGAATTTGGTTATTGTCTACAAATACTTCTGGTTTCGTTAAAGCTGGTTTTAGTATTTTAGAAATTATTCCTATTGTTGGTACTTTCGTTGGTGTAGCAAGTGATGCCACTTTATTAGCATTGGTGGGAAATGTTGCTTCTAAGTACTATGAGGAAAAGTTAAAACGCTCTAACACTGATATTACTATCAGTTGAGATTAGTCAAATCGATTAAGTTATGTTTAGTAGAGACGAGAGATCTCACGTCTCTACCTTCCATTATTTGCATAATTAATTTCATCCTAATTTACCTTTAAGAATTCGTTCGGTTAATGTTTTCACTACAATATACAAAATTGGGACAATAAATAAACTCAAAAACGTAGCAATGAGCATACCTCCAAAAACGGCAGTTCCCAAAGTTTGACGGCTTCCCGCACCAGCACCAGTAGCAATGACTAAGGGAAAAATCCCGATTAAAGTCGATAAAGCAGTCATTAAAATCGGTCGTAAACGTTCTTGGGAAGCTTCTAATGCGGCTTTAGCAATGGGTAATCCTTCGTCTCGTAACTGATTAGCAAATTCTACGATTAAAATCGAGTTTTTACTAGCCATCCCAATTAGCATAACTAATCCAATTTGGCAATAGACATCATTCGGAAATCCCCTTAAAGATTGGGCTATTAATGCTCCCATAATTGCTAGAGGAACCGCCAGCATGATAATCAATGGATCGATATAGTTTTCGTACTGTGCCGCTAAAACCAAAAAGACGAAAACTAAGCCTAAACTGAAAATAATCGGGGCTAATCCTGCTGATTCTAACTCTTCTCGCGTCGTTCCAGACCATTCATAACCAAAACCAGGCGGTAACACTTCCTGTGCTAATTGTTCCATTGACTGAATCGCTTGCCCAGAACTAGAACCTTGGGCTGCACTTCCATTGATTTCTATGGCACGGAATAAGTTAAAGTGAGTAATGTTCTGTGCGCCAGTTGTGGAAGTAATGGTTACTAAATTGGATAACGGAATCATCTGATCTGTGGCCGATCGCACATACAATTTAGTGATATCTTCGGGTTTAGAACGATATTTTTGATCCGCTTGTACATACACTCGATAAGTTCTTTGTTGTAGGGTAAAGTCATTAACATAAGATGCCCCTAACGCCGTTTGTAGGGTATTAAAAATCTCATCCACAGAAACTTGTAATGCTTTAGCTTTATTGCGGTTGACATCAATTAGATACTGTGGACTATTAGCCGTAAATGTACTGAAAACCTGTTGTAAACCAGGGGTTTGATTCGCTTTACCCAACAGTTGCCCCATCGATTGTACCAAAGAATTCAGATCCCCATTGGCTCGACGATCTTGTAATTGAAAGACAAATCCGCCAAAATTACCTAAACCTTGTATTGCAGGTGGGTTAATGGGAAAAATTCGGGCTTCGGGAATACCCATAAATTTCCCAAACAGTTGTCCGATAATTGCTTGTGCGGTTTGTTGCGGTTGTCGGCGTTCTTTAAAAGGTTGAAGTGTGGAAAAAATAACGCCTTGGTTTGGGGTATTTCCACCAAAGGCAAAACCACCCACCGCGAAAACCCCTTTAATTTCGGGGACACTCAGCAATTCTTTTTCAACTTTTTCCATCACTCGGCTTGTATATTGCAGAGAAACGCCTTCAGGGGCTTGAATGATGGTGATAAAATAGCCTTGGTCTTCTTCGGGTAAAAAAGCGGTAGGTACTTTTAGATATAACCAAGCTGTAAAACCCAGTAAGAGAATGAATAAGCCGATAATTATTGATTTAAAACGAGATAAAGAAAAGAGCGATCCTTGATATTTCCTTCTCGTAAATTCTAACCCATCATTGAACTTGCCTAACGGGACTGCCATCCATCGGGGTAGTTGTTGCCCTTGGCGTAAGAGCAAGCCACACAGAGAGGGAGTGAGAGTTAAGGCGAGAAATGTAGAAATCAGAATCGAAAAAGCAATAGTTAAGGCAAACTGTCGATATAACGCCCCTGTTGTGCCTGGGAAAAAAGCGACAGGTACAAACACCGCCATCAATACTAAAGAAGTTGCAATAACTGCACTCGACAACTCACTCATTGCCCGACTTGCTGCTTCTTTCGGGTTCATGCCTTGTTCTTGAATGTAGCGGCTAATCTGCTCTACAACAATAATCGCATCATCGACTACCATCCCCGAAGCAAGGGTTAAACCAAACAAGGTTAAGCTATTAATCGAAAAATTAAGGGCTTTAACAAAAGCAAAGGTACCAATTAAGGCTAAAGGTATGGTTAAAGAAGGAATTAAAGTAGTACGCCAGTCCTGCAAAAAAACTAAAATGACTAAAACGACTAAACCCACCGCCATCAAAAGCGTATTTAATACTTCAGCCATTGATTCTTCGACAAATTCCGTCGTATCAAAAGCCACCTCATATCGAATATTAGGGGGAAAGCCATTTTTAAGCTTTTTCATCTCATCTTTGACTTTATGAGCCACATCTAAGGCATTTGATCCTGGAAGCTGATAAATTCCCAATCCCACGGCATCTTTAGCCTGATATCGCAAGAATGAGCCGTAATCCTGCGCTCCTAATTCCGCCCGTCCTACATCTCTAAACCGAACTAATGCCCCATTTTCATCGGTTTTTAGCAATAAATTCTCAAATTCACCAGGATCGGTTAATTGGCTCACTGCACGTAAGTCAAACTGATATTCTTGACCAACGGGTGCGGGTTCTGCTCCTAATTTTCCTGCCCCTACCTGTATATTCTGTTCTGAAAGCGCGTCAATAACATCCTGTGTCGTTAAATTACGACTGGCTAAACGGTTGGGATCTAACCACAAGCGCATCGCGTAACGTCTCTCCCCAAAAATACGGACATTACCGACACCTTCGACCCTTTTTAGCGCGTCTACTAAATACCGATCCGCGTAATTACTTAAAAAGATATTGTCATATTCATTGTTGTTACTGAATAAACCAATCCCCAATAAAATGTTATTCGATTCTTTACTAACTTGTACCCCACTACGCTGTACTGTATCAGGTAATTGGGGTTCGACAATTGCCACTTGATTTTGAACATCAACTGCTGCTAAATCTTTATTACGGCTGGAATCAAAGGTAACAGTAATACTACTGGTACCACTATTACTGCTACTAGAACTAATATACTTAAGACCCTCTACACCGTTGATTTGTCGTTCAACAATACTGGTAACGGCATTTTCCACAACTTCGGCACTCGCACCATCATAATTCGCCGTGACTTGAATTTGTGTGGGGCTAATATCGGGAAATCGTTCAATCGGGAGCAAGAAAATACTAATTGATCCCACCAGTAAAATGATGATGGCGCAGACTGAGGAAAAAACGGGGCGTTTGATAAAAAAGTCAACAAACATAATTTAGGCCCTATTGTGGCATGGGTTGAATGGGTACGCCATCAGCGACATTAAGTAAACCTGCTGTGATAATCGTTTCTCCAGCTTTTAAGCCTTCTAAGACTTGATAATTATTACCTTGTAAACTACCAAGTTTGACAGGGCGTTGTTTTGCGATCGTTTGTTCGGGTTTTCCCTCGGTTGCTGGTACTTTTTGAGCCACATAAACAAAGGTTTGTCCCCCTAAACGTGATATTGCTGCCGTTGGTACTAAAATTCCTGTTTTGCGATCCCAAATTACGTTAGCTTCAATAAACTGACGGTTTAATAATGAGCCATTAAGATTTGAGATATCGGCTTTGGCTAAAATTAATTGCGAACTGGAATTAACATCTGGTGAAATAAAATTAATCCTTCCTGTAGCCGCAACTTTACCCTGAGCATCTAAAATTTCTACAGGTAAACCAACTCGTAGTCTAGGCGCTTGTTCTAAAGGAATAGATAGATTGAGTTCTAAATCATCATTAGCTGTGACCGTGGTTAGTTCAGTTGTATCATCAACATAATCGCCGATTTTTGTCGGAATATCGCCGATTTTTCCAGAAATTGGCGCAACAACCCGTGTTTTATTAACATTGACTTGTGCGAGTCGAACTTGTGCGGTGGCTTCAGCAACATCGGCTCGTCCTTGAGCAATTTCTTCAACACGAGAACCGCTTTCAATTCGTCTCAGGTTTTGGGCTTCTCGTTCCACACTAGCAGCTAATTCATTAATATCCGACTGCCTACCTTTACGTAGTTCAGTAATTCGGCGTTGGGCTTGTTGGACTGCGGCGTTAGCATTACGTTGTGTGGTGAGGTATTCTTGATACTGATCCTCAGAGATTGCGCCTTCTTGCCTTAAAGTAGAGTAACGCCTAACTCTTTGATTAGCTAAATCGGCACTCGCTTGTGCTGAGGCTAATTGTGCTTGTGCTTGAGCAATTTCTTCAGAAGGTGCGCCAGACTTGGCATTAATCAGACGTGCTTGAGCTTCTCTAAGTTGAGCTTGAGCTTCTGCAATATCTTCTACTCGGTTCCCTGCTTCGAGTTGTGTGAGTCTGGCTCTAGCATTTTCGAGTTTGGCTCTGTCTGCTAAAAGTTGCGCCTCTAAATCTTCGCTATCGAGTCGATAAAGAACTTGACCTGCTTGTACGCGATCGCCTTCTTTGACTAAAATATTACTAATGCGTCCTGCTACTTCTGATTTAATAGTTACAGCGCGATTCGCTTCTAGGGTTCCAAGAACTTCAGATTTGTCTTCTACGGTTCCTGCTTGAACGGTCATCAGTTTAACGGGCATAGCAGGAGGTTGCCCCGCTAAAGTTTGATCATTACCCGCATTTTGAATCGTTTTCCAGCTATTCCATCCCCAAACACCGCCAATCGTTAATAAGATAATGCCTGCTATCGGTAGCCATTTCTGACGTTTATTGGCTGCTGGATATGAGGGTGCTTGCTCAGATGATTCCCACGACTGAGACGGCTTTGATAGTTTGGGATCTTGCATAGTCCCTCTAAATGGTGACGCAGATTAAAAATATGTTTTATATTCTAATACATTAAGCAATATAAATTTTTTGACAGCTTTTTAGTTATCTCTTTTGATAGAAAAAACAAAAACGGTAAAGACGATTAATCTATACCGTTTTTTCAGGTAATGAATCAATTATTGGGTTAATCCATCAAAAACGCCTCGTAATGCCGCTACTGCATCTTGTGTTCTTGCCCAGACGCTTTGATCTGGATCTTTTCCAGTCAGTTCGCGGGTTCCTAAAACTTCCAAAATGCCTTTGAGTTGTTCTTGATGAGCGCGATTTTTGAAGTTAACTTGATTTAAAGGAGCGATCGCATCTTTCAACTCATTATCTTCAATTGTTTGTGAAGCTTTGTGAACAATTAAGCCCGTCATAACTGTTTGATGCTTAATCCGTTCATGAGCAGAGAATTTTTGATAGGGAGTTAGCTCATCGCCATCCATCAATCGCTTCACTTGCTCAATATATTGATCCATTGTATCTCTAGGTTGTACGCTACCGCCGTCTAATTTACCTAAAACGCCGTTAATCACGTTTAAATTTTCTTGATCATCTCTTAAAAAATCATTCAAGCGATTTTGGATCTCTGTGTCACTGCCCGCGATCGGTAGTAGTTTTTGCTCATTAGCAATCAATAACTCTTGTAGTGCTTTAAGATCCGCTAATTCCATAGCGATCGCTTGACGCTTGGTATTATCCAGTGTCACAACCATACTTGATTTTCCTCAAAAAATTCAGAACAACTTCAGCATCGCATTTATAGCTTTTTCAGCTAACCTTCTTAAGATAGATTCTCAATTATGAGTTAAGATTATTTGAAATAAGTGTCTGAAACACTTACAACTTGATCAAGTTATCACTTAACTCAGGAGCAGTATCGATTATACTAATTGAAAATAATTCTTAAATATTCTCAATAATTTTTTTTGTATCAGATTGTAACAAAATTGAAAAGATCAGCCTTTTTTATGTTGAAAATGGAAAGCTAAATATGTTAATCCCTCTCAAGGAACAAAAAATAATGACTTCACCTGATGGCGTTTGGTTAAATACAAGTCCGAGTTTACAGTGTTTTGCTCATCCCTTGCTTTCTTATCTATCGCGTCAAGCTACTGTTACTCAGTGGAACTACCAACAAAATCAGGATAAAGCTTGTTCCTTTGATGAAGCGATTATTCAACTTCATCAATATATCCATTTACTAGAGCAGCCAGTTCACTTAATTGGGCATAGTACATCTGGATTACTCGGTTTTCTTTACACCCGTCTCTATCCTAATACTGTCAAATCTTTAACCCTGTTAGCAGTGGGGAGTGATGCGGCGATAGATTGGCAAGCGCATTATTATACACATCGTCTCTTCATGAACCGTGAAAAGCTTTTTAAAACGATGGTGTATAATTTATTTGGTTATCAGGATCAACAAACTCTTCAAGATTTAGTTACTCTTCTAGAACAAGATTTAGAATGTTCACTCTCGCCCCACTCTCTATTTAAACAGATAAGTATTCAACCGGGTAATATCCCAGTTCCTTTAATGATTTATGGTAGTAATGATGATCCGATTGTAGATGTTGACGCTTTACAAAGTTGGAACACGTGGTTAAAAGAGGGTGATTGTTTGTTAACCTGTCGAGAAGGACGACATTTCTTTCACTTTTTCCAAGCTCCACAAGTGGGATCTCAGATTCTTAAATTTTGGCAATCTATCCATCCTAAATGTTTAGCCATGTCTCAAACTAATCTATATCAAGCTGCACCTAAAACATAATGACTAAAGGCAACTTGATATAGAAGATTTGAAATTTTAGAGCATAAATATTAATTATAATTTACACTTTAAAATACTTAACTTTTGCCAAATTTTCTCCTTTAGAAGTAATAAGAGCGTTTTTACAGGTTATTAAAAAAGACATCTCCTCAGATGATTGGCTACCTGCCTCTTTATCTATTTCACCTTGATTTGCTTCTTCTTTGATCAAATGGTCTAGATGTTCGAGTACTTCAGTTTTATTAACTGTTTTTTCTCCGAAATCTTCAGCAGAAAAACTCACATCTTGACCTTGCTCACTGTGTTTAACTTTATTGAGCAGGTAATAGAGGATGTCATTGCGCAGGTTATCTAAGCGTACACTTTCGGGTTGTACTTGATCTGAAATTGTCATAAAAATCTCCATCAATTTATGAGTAAGTTTAAACAGTTTTGCTTTAACTATTCTTTTTTAAAATTATTGAGAATAATTTGATTAAGTAAATAAGCCTTTAGATAGATGAAACTCGTCATATTGTACTAAAATGGCGAATTAACATGAAATTCTTTAATGGAGGGGCTTGAGATGAGGTCACTTCAATCTATCTTTAGCACTATATAAAATATTTTATTGCAAAAGATTATCTTTAACCTAAATTAATATTAAATTAATTAATAATTATCAATGATTTTTAACCGCAAAGGTATAAATACCGTTTAAAATCCGACGACAACTTGCCAAAGCATCAAAGTAATTAAAATAACAGATAAATGCTGAGGAATTAGTAATTTAAAAGATTGTTTAGCTATCTTTTGCGTCAAGATAATAGACGTAATTACACCTATGATGAGGACTGAACCTTGTAAAAAAGAAATAACAGCAGGATGAGCGACAAAAATCGGTAAACCTTCACCCGATAAACCAAAAGTTGCCAAAGTAACAGGTAAAATTTTCCCTGCTTCACCTAGCCATAATTTTAAATAATGTGCAAGATTTCCCATTAAAACTAAAGGCAAATAACCGTAAGCTAATTGAATAAATGAAAGTGATTTACAAGCTTTTTTGGTTTGAGCAAAAATTCTAATGACTTTTTGAGCCATAAAAGGGAGAACTACAGGAAATAATAAGACAATCGTTGAAATCACTGCATGAATCCAAAATATCTCTAAATTCAAATTTATCTTTAGTCGAAAGATAATTTCAGATAAATGATGTAAAAATACAGCCCCTAGTAATAAAAAAAGTAATGCTACTTCATAATTTCTAGCGGCATGAGTAGTCCATAATTCAATCCCTGGAAACCGTAAATTAAATTCTACTGAACGATGAGGACACGCTTTCAAACAAGTCATACATAAAACACAATCGCGGTTATCTTCTAATTGTGCAGGATGAGAATACAAAGGACAACCATCTGTTTCCATTCCTTCACCTTTTTGGGGCCCACCTTTATAACATTGATAAGTCGTACATTCAGCAGAACAAGTTCCCTGTTGCGCCCTTAATTCGGTCATTGACAGTTTAGCAAACATCCCATTCATGCCACCAATAGGACATAAATAGCGACACCAAAATCGTCTTTCAAAAATACTGGAAAAAATCACCGCACCCGCAGTAATCAATAACAATAAGCAAGAAGATAAATAAGCTGTATTTTCTAAATTCCAAAGTTCCTCCCAAAGTAAAATTAAAACAAATAAACCATATAAAAACCAGCCGCCCCATTTTTCAGCACTTTGTCGAGGCCATTTTTTTAATTGTCTAGGAAATAACCTTAAAGAAAGTTTTTGTGTTATTTCTCCATAAATCATAAAAGGACAAACCGAACACCAAACACGACCGACAAAAGGAAAACCAATTAAAATTAATGGCCACCACCAAGCCCAAAATAAGTTTAATGCAAAATTTTTATCTCTAGTTTGTGGCCCGATAAATAGAAGAATAACAACAATCGCAAAAGCAAAAGTTGTAAAGCGATAATTAATATAATCTGTCCACCAAGAACTCCTCAAGAATTGACGTAATCTAGGATAAGTATTTAATAAATTGAGACGAAATTGTTTTTTCTTATTTTGTGAGGGCCAAATAATTTCTTCAGTAATAACCTTATTTCCGCCTAATTGAATCAGTGAACGTTCGACTAAACTTTCTAATTCTCTTAAATTATTAGGAAAATCATAAGCTTGTAATTTTCGGATTGCTTCTGGTGTAACAATGGGGCGTTTAACTCCTTTTCTTTGACAAAGTATATTAATATAATATTTAACTTGGTCTTCTATATCGGCTTTCCTGACTCGTAAAGGTGGTACTTTAATCAAATGTCCAACCAGTGGATCTATTTCTGGTAAAGTTTTTTCAGAAATCATAATGATTCTAGCTTGACTTATTTTGTCTGAAGCTGATTGATTAAAGCGACTAACTGGTTTAAATGTATTGGTTTTAAGTAATTCAATAAGAAAGGGAAATAATTCTTTTGGAAGTTCTTGGATATTATTTAAAATTAATGTACCCTCTTCTAATGCTTCTAATAATCCTATTTTTCCTTCCTCTTGACCAAATAATTCTACACCATTGACTTTAAGCGTTGAACAATTTACTTTAATAATGGGTTGATGACGACACGCAGAACCATAATGAATTAAAGCAGCTATGTTGTCTTTTTCTAGACCTGGTTCACCAAAAATTAAAACATTTTGATGACTTTGAAAGGCTTGTTTAATATCAGATCTTAATCTTTCAGCATAACGACTTTTGCCCACAATCCCCCGTTTGGCACGAGGAACAACATAGGATCTTAATAAATTCTGTCGTTCTTGTTCAAAATTTAATTTCTGTGAGATTTCTTCGAGTTCTTTAGCGAGTTGCTGTGAAAAAGCTTGAGAAATTTCTGAGTATTGTTTAACTAATTCTTGTAATTTTAGTGAACTAAGAAACCAGACATCAGATTCACTTAAAGTCGTTACAGTTTCTAATGAAGGTTGGTTGAGTAAGACTGATTTAATATTGATGATAGAGCCTTGAATTAAACCCAAAGACCGAAACTGTTTACTATTACTTTCTAGACATCCCGAACGAAGAATATATATACCATCAGGGATAGTATCTTCTACCGCTAAATCTTGATAAATAGGTATTGTTTGTTGTTCGAGTTGAGTTGCGATCGCATTTAAAACCTCATCACTCAAAACAGTTAGATGAGTACGTTCTTTTAGCCAAGTTACAATATCATGAGAAGACATATTTTTAAATGAATACTTTAATGATTGAATTATCTGCCTTTTGGGTACCTTTAACTTTATTGGGTTTAATTATTTTAGCGGCTATTTTTTTTAGTCAAGTCAAGTAGCCATTAAACCTGACACAGCCTTTGAGGAATGATAGGATACAAAAGAATATTAAATTGCACCTCATCAAAGGAATGACCAGTCAGTTAAAAAATCAGATTAAAATTGCAGTTGTTGGAGACATCCACGATCAATGGGAAGAACAAGATAATCTCACCCTCAAACACTTAGAAGTCGATTTAGTTTTATTTGTGGGTGATTTTGGTAACGAATCTGTTAATATTGTGCGTAAAATCGCGTCTTTAGACCTGCCTAAAGCGGCTATCATGGGGAATCATGACGCTTGGTATACCGCTTCATCATGGGGACGCAAACAATCGCCCTACGATCATGATAAGGAAGACTGGGTACAAGAACAATTAAATTTATTAGCAGAGGCTCATGTGGGATATGGAAAACTAGATTTTCCTGAGTTTGGTTTATCCATTGTCGGAAGTCGTCCTTTTAGTTGGGGTGGTTCTGACTGGAAAAATAAAACGTTTCTCCAGACTCGTTACGGTATCAAGAATTTTACTGAGTCTACCGCTAAGATTATAGAACAGGTAGAACAAACAGCATTTGATACACTGATATTTTTAGGGCATAATGGCCCTTCTGGACTCGGTGAACAAGCAGAGGATATTTGTGGGAAAGACTGGCAACCCATTGGGGGAGATCACGGTGATCCAGATTTTGCTGAAGCGATCGCACTTACTAGACAAATGGGTAAAAACATTCCCCTCGTTACGTTTGGACATATGCACCATCGTCTGAGGCATACCCAAACTCAACTCAGAACACAAATTCAGAGCGATTTAGAAACAATTTACTTGAATGCGGCTAGAGTTCCGCGTATCATAGAAAAAAATGGGCAAAAACTGCGAAATTACTCGATTGTGACCCTTGAACAAGGAAAAGTTACACAAGTAAGTCTAGTTTGGGTGAATTTAGAATATCAAATATATGATCAAAAATTAATTTACTCGACACAAGAAAATATTCCTCAAGCAGTTTAGTTCAATTTTTGTTATAATACTGATCTTTGGAGAGGTGGCAGAGTGGTCTAATGCGCTCGACTTGAAATCGAGTGAAGGGAAACCTTCCGAGAGTTCGAATCTCTCCCTCTCCGTTGAAGAAAACTTGACAAAGTTGTTACAAATGTTAGATAATTGTAGATTGTGTGTCTAAGTCCTGCTCGGATCAGGTTCAGGCATGGGCAAATTCTAGATCAAACTTGATTTAGATACCTGTACGGCAAATCAGAAAGAGAAGTGTTTTTATGAGTTACGCAATTATTGAAACTGGTGGCAAACAGCTAAAAGTAGAACCAGGACGCTTTTACGATATAGAACGTTTACACGTTGAAGCAAGCGAAACTTTAGCGATTGATAAAGTTCTTTTAATCAGTCATGATGATGAAATAACGGTAGGACAACCTTTTGTAGAAGGTGCAGTGGTTGAAGGAACGGTTTTAGACCACCGCAGAGGCAAAAAAATCCTCATCTACAAAATGAAACCCAAAAAGAAAACCCGCAAAAAACGGGGTCATCGTCAGGAGTTAACCCGTTTTATGATTAACTCGATTAGCGTTAATGGTGAAGTTTTAGCTATGGTAGAAACAGATCTAAGACGTGTTGTCTTAACTGATGCGTCTACAGAAGAAGAATAACAAACATCAATTTAAAATAATCAAAGGAGAAAAAAATGGCTCATAAGAAAGGTACAGGTAGTACACGTAACGGACGTGACTCTACAGCCAAACGTTTAGGTGTCAAGCGTTATGGTGGACAAGTTGTTAAAGCTGGTAATATTATTATCCGTCAACGTGGTAGTAGCGTTCATCCTGGTATTAATGTCGGTTGTGGCAAAGATTACACTTTATATGCTTTAACTGATGGTGTAGTAACCTTTGAACACAAAGACAGAAAACGGTATAAAGTTAGCGTCTATCCCGTTGCTCAAGAAGCTGTAGCAGGCTAAAATTAGATCTTGTAGAGACGTGATATATCGCGTCTCTACTCTTGAACGATAATATTAATCCTAAAACAAACTGAGATTCAACGAAAAATATAACCCTTGTTCTTGCAAAGAATCATTACTTTGATTTACCTTCGTTAAAGGTATTCCCCAATCAAAACGGGCTGTTAGGCGATCGCTCATTTGCCATTGTAAACCTAAACCAACACCGATTAAAGTATTTGGACTTGGAGTAGGAATTGGGTTATTTCCATTATTCCAACCAACGCCAAAATCGACAAATGGCACAACCTGTAATACTCCTTTAATACTTGCAACCCGTAAAATCGGGAGACGTACCTCCGCAGTTGTAAAAAAGCCATTATCAGTTAATAGCAAGTCCTGACGATAGCCGCGCACACTATACAAACCACCTACAGCAAATTGTTCTAAAGGTACTAAGGCTCGATCCGCCAATTGTAGATCAGAACGTATTACAAATAATGTATCTGGTGCTAAAAGCCTTACATATTGTCCTTGTCCGCGCCAATTAAAAAACAGACTATCGGGAGAATGTGCATTAACAGTAGAACCGATACCAAGACCGACATTAAATTGAGAACGAACCGCTAATACATCTTGAGGGCTGCGTTGTAACCATTCTTGAAAAAAACGTAGGGCAGAAATACGAGTTTGTCCGTTTTCGTCGGCACCTGGTGAAAGCGGATAATTAATCCCTAAAATTTCGTTGTTACTTTCTTGATGTGAAGCAGTTACCCCTAAAGCAAATTCATGTTTAGGCGTTTGAATTACAGGTTGTCGTATTGTTAGCTCAAAATAAGCGGAATTCCCCGTAATATCAAGTTCATCAAAGGGATCTTCAATGACTCTTGAATAATTAATGCCACCTGCTAAAATCACTGTACCGTTGCGTGGGTTAATCGGGATGCTATAACGTAGATCAAGGTTATTGCTGCCGTTAGTATTGATGTACTCTAAGAAAAAACCATCACCATAACCGAGTACATTATCTTCTATAATACGCAGTCCTCTTTGAAAACTTCCTACACTAGGATTTCTGCCATTATCTGCTACTAATTCCATATTAAAAGTATCTGCTTCTTTAACGCGAACGGTTAATAAACTCAGTTCTGGACGCGAACCTGTAGACAACTCGGCTGAGATATTTTCAACAAGAGGATTAAGTTGTAATAATTGTAAAGCTTCTAATAAACGATTTTGATTAAGTGGTTTTGTTGTGGCTAATGCTAAACGACTCCTAATATATTCGCTTTTGAGTCGTCCATCGACAGTTACTTGTATATCTTCTAGACCACCTTCAATAATTTGAATTTTGACGATCGCAGCATTTTGATTTAAAGTTTGGTTAGCTGGAATAATGGCACCAGAATTAATATACCCTGCATTCGTATAAGATTTTGTTATAGCCGCTTCAGCTTGTAGGAGTTCTGCGAAAGTAATCGGACGATTTATAAAAGGTGCAGTGACTGCGGTCAGTTCTTCGTTACTAAAAGCCGTATTTCCCTCAAAAATAAACTGACTAACCGTAATATTACCTGGTATTTGAGGCAGTTCGGGAGTGATGGGAGGACTGGGGGAAGGTGTTTCTAAAGGTACTTCGGGTAAGGGTTGCGGTATAGGTAACGGTGGCGCTGTCGGTCTTGGGGGAATCACCCTCGGAGGAATTTGAGAAATTTGCTCACTTTTTAATACATTCTGAGCTATAGTTTTGTCTGTATAAAAAATAACAAAAAGCCATAAAAATTGAATCCCTAGGCTGAGTAGGGCGACATTTTGCCTCAAAATATTCACAATTTTTTGGGTTAGGTAAACAACTAAATTTAATCATACATATAGGTCTACGCTTTCTGCGGTTAATTAATGTAGGTTCAACTTCACTTAACACCTAAAACATCATCACGACAAACCCACTCTAAGTTACAGAATGTAAATAATTGATGATCGCTTTTAAACCCAATTTATAACTATCTGCACCAAAACCACTAATTTGACCTATCACTACAGGTGCAATATATGAATGATGGCGAAAACTTTCGCGTTGATAAATATTACTTAAATGAACTTCTACAGCAGGGATTTTTACTCCTAATAAAGCATCTCGAATTGCTACACTCGTATGAGTATACGCACCTGCATTAATCACAATTCCTTGATGAATTCCCCAAGCTTCATGAATGGCATCGACTAACACCCCTTCATGATTTGATTGTAGCGTTGCTAGGGTCACTCCTAAAGAACTAGCCTCCTCAGTTAAGAGAAGGTTAATTTCATCCAGCGTAAGACTCCCGTATAAATTCGGTTCTCGCTTTCCTAACAAATTAAGGTTAGGCCCGTGCAAGACCAAAATACTATACTTTTCCAAAATATTTTATCTTTATTATCTTATGTGATCGGGGTTAGCGTTGTCGAGGTTCTCTCACAGGAATTGGAATTAATTCGGGTTCGGGTTCTGCTTCAGGGCCGAAAAGGGTTTCAACGATTCTGCGCGCCCATTCTCTAATCTTTTCCAACAATTGGTCTATGTAGTCCATCGGTCAGACTGCTCCTCTACTGTAGAAAGAGTGATCTTGATTAGCTTGTTTAAAGTGAATACGTTTTATCAAAAATAGTTTGATAATCAGTGTTACAACTCTCAAGGGGACAAGCTGGGTAATAGTAAGTGTCTTCTACATAAAGATTAACATATGTTTCTTAGCGAAGGGTAGGATTAATTACAATTTTTTTCTAATTTTTTTATCAGTAGACGACGTAAACCATCAAGAGCAATGCAAGAACTCAGATAACGAATGGTTTCCCGTTCTCTTTGTTGTCCTAAACGATATTCGTGCGCTTCTACTCCACCATCTGGAGTCGCAAAACCAATGTAAACCAGTCCGACGGGTTTTACATCACTTCCTCCACCTGGCCCCGCAATTCCTGTAAGACTGATTCCCCAATCAGTTCCTAGCTTATTTTTGACTCCTTTAGCCATTTGTTGGGCAACAATCTCACTCACGGCACCATATTCTGCTAAATCATCTTTATTTACGTCCAAAAGTGCGATTTTAATCCGATTATCATAGGAAATCACACCACCATAAAAGTAATCTGAACTACCAGCAATCGTAGTCAGCATTGCTCCTAAACCGCCACCTGTACAAGATTCAGCGACACTAAGAGTCTGTTTCATTTCTCGCAAAAGTTGTCCAACCACCGAAGCGAGTGTATCTGTATCTGAACCAAAATAATCTAATCCTGCAACTTCTCGAATTTTTTGGGCAACAGGTTCAATTAAGGTAATAGCTTCCGTTTCAGATTTTGCTTTTGCGGATACTCTTAGTTTAACTTCTCCCATCGAAGCGTAAGGAGCGACAGTAGGATTAGATAAATTGAGTAAATCCCCCACTTTTTCAGCGAGTGCCGATTCTCCAATACCGCGAAATTTCATCAAACGACTATAGATAATTTCCTTTCCCCATCCTTGTTTTTTTAAGTAAGGGACGGCTGTTTCTTGCCACATCCGTTTCATTTCTGAAGGAACACCAGGAAAAGTCAAAATAATTAAATTCGGTCGCGGTTGCCAAATCATCCCTGGTGCCGTTCCAGAGGGATTAGATAGTACACTTGCACCTTGAGGAATGAGAGCTTGTTTGCAATTACTGGGGGTCATGACTCGCCCAATCGAGTTAAATTTATGTTGAATATCTTGAAGAACCTCGGTATCTTCAATCAGGGGTGTATTAAAATAAGATGCGATCGCTTCTGTCGTTAAATCATCGGGAGTCGGGCCTAAACCCCCTGTAAAAATTAAAATAGAAGATCTTTGACACGCTAAATCAATCACTTGATGAATGCGACCAATATTATCACCGACTACACTTTGATAGTAGTGCGAGATGCCGAGTCTTGCAAATTCTTGAGCTAAATACTGAGCATTACTATTTAAAATATCTCCTAACAGTAATTCCGTTCCCACACAAATTAGTTCTACACTCATAATTACATCTATCCGACTAATCCCTTAAACCATTGTCGCGTAAAAGAGTGACATTCTCCTTTAACTCTTAGTTTGAGAGTGATTTTCATTAAGAGTGCATAATTTTTTGATTGAGCAATAACTGTAACTATTTATATCACTTGTTCGGAAAATTTAATGATTAATTATCAGTTATCATCTATGTAATACATGACAAGTTTATAAGTTATTTCAGATAGTGGTATCTCATTTGTATCAAAAAAATTGCATTTTCCTCGACTTTATACACAATTCTATGTTCATCATTAATACGCCTTGACCAAAACTCTGAAAATTCATATCTAAGAGCTTCTGGCTTTCCTGTACCTTCAAAAGGAGTACGTTTAATTTCTTTAATCAGTGCATTAATTTTCTTAAGAGTTTTTCGATCTGTTTCCGGCCAATACAAATAATCATCCCAAGCATCATCTGAAAAAATCAAATTCACTCAAGTAACTCCCGTCTAAACTTTTGAGCTTTTAAAT
>NZ_BLJI01000034.1 GCF_017312365.1 Chroococcus sp. FPU101 | reverse complement strand
CAATTCGCAACTTGGTATGATATGACAGGGATCAACGGGCAAGTGACGAATATCAACTTTAGCGAGGTTTGCACCTGTTAAAGGACAGTCAAGATGATTTATAGTTTTGCGGGCTGCTGCTACGTCAACAATCACACGCTGACGAGCTTTCAGAAACATGGTTCGTGCTATGGGTGGAATATCTCCCGCAGGAAAGTGCAAGCCTAATAATGAAGGTAAGGCTTTACCGACTAAAGACTCTGCAATGACTTCACCACTTCTATCAGGAGAAAAGCGATAAATTTTAACTCGTGCTACGTTTAATAGGGATTGAACTTCTCGCGCTGTTGTCTGTAAAATTTCTTCAAGTTCTAGAGACTGACGAATTCGATTAACTATTCGATTGATTAAGTCTTCGGAATAAAGTTCTTGTTTGCTTAATCTTTCTTGTTGAGTTTTCAATCTGCCTCCTGTAAATTGTAAATGTTTAATATGTCATTTAATTAATGATTTTTTAATGATCCTAGGATGACTGATTTTTTGACACTCATCTGTGATCTAAGCATCAAGTTTAAGTGATTCAAATTCTGATTTTGAACCAAATTGGCTTGAAATTCCTTTAAACTATAGATCGTGCGAGAATCTTACCAAGGGCGCACCGTGTACACGAAGTGCGGCGAAGCCTAGCAGATTTCTTCGAGATCGCTCATTTAGAATGAATTCTTTTGATCTTTTTCGGCTCTCTCAATCTGAAACCCCTCTTTTAAATCAACTCAAAGAACTTGCTAATCTTAGTGAGGCGGCTTTTTATGCACCTGGACATAAAAAAGGACAAGGTATTTCACCATTATTAGCGAATTTATTAGGGAATGACGTTTTTAAGGCAGATTTACCCGAATTACCAGAACTCGATAATTTATTTATCCCGTCTGGAGTCATTCAAAAAGCACAAGAATTAGCAGCCGAAGCATTTGGGGCAAAAAAGACATGGTTTTTAGTTAATGGTTCAACCTGTGGGGTTATTGCGTCTATTCTGGCAACTTGTCGTGAAGGAGATAAAATTATTCTCCCGCGCAATAGTCATTTATCGGTGATTTCGGGTTTAATTCTTTCGGGTGCAATTCCGATTTTTGTAGAGCCAGAATACAATATAGAACGAGATTTACTTTATAGTGTAACACCCGAATCTGTAGAAAAAGCTTTA
This sequence comes from Chroococcus sp. FPU101, assembly GCF_017312365.1. Taxonomy (GTDB): domain Bacteria; phylum Cyanobacteriota; class Cyanobacteriia; order Cyanobacteriales; family Microcystaceae; genus Chroococcus. The sequence continues at coordinate 43,493 of NZ_BLJI01000034.1, read as the reverse complement.
CAACAACATCCTGATGCTAAAGCGGTGATGGTGGTTTATCCAACCTATCACGGTATTTGCTGTGATTTAGAGAAAATCGCCAAAATTACGCATGATTACAATATTCCTCTAATTGTAGATGAGGCACACGGCGCACATTTTACCTTTCATCCCAGTTTACCGCCATCTGCTTTATCTTTAGGGGCGGATCTCAGCATTCAATCAACCCATAAGGTTTTAGGGGCAATGACGCAAGCTTCTATGTTACACCTCAATAGCGATCGTATTGAGTTAGAGCGAATTAATCAAGCCCTGCAACTGGTTCAAAGTTCAAGCCCTAGTTATCTATTATTAGCGTCGTTGGATGCAGCGCGGCAACAAATGGCACTCTTTGGCTATGACTTATTAAACCAAACGTTAGAGTTAGCCGATACGGCAAGACAACAACTTAGTCAAATTCCTCATCTTTCTGTGTTAGACTTCTCTCGTCAAATGACTGGTTTTCACTATTTAGATAGGACTCGTTTAACGGTTTTCGTCGATCAATTGGGAAGAAATGGCTATGATGTAGATGAAGATTTACGTCAATTGGGGGTAACTGCAGAGTTACCAATGATGCGTCATCTAAGTTTTATTATCTCGATCAGTAATATTTTAGCAGATATCGAAAAATTAGTAACGGCGTTTCAATCACTTTTACCAGTTTCATCAACACTTCCCTCTATCCCATTTCCCCCCGCATCTCCCTTGGCGATATCTCCGCGTCAAGCGTTTTTTTCTCCGACTGATTTTGTAACGATTGAAAAAAGTGTGGGGTTAGTCAGTGCTGAATTAGTCTGTCCCTATCCGCCTGGTATTCCTGTACTGATGCCTGGAGAAATCATCACATCGAATGCGATCGACTATTTATTACAAGTCTCAAAAATGGGGGCAAGCATCACTAAATGTAGTGATCCAAATCTTGCAGTTTTAAAAGTCTGTTGCGCTTAAATTAATCTCATCTAAACGGAGAGGGTGGGATTTGAACCCACGTACGAGTCACCCCGTAACCTGATTTCGAGTCAAGCGCATTCAACCGCTCTGCCACCTCTCCATATTCAGATTGATATTCTAGCATATCGTTGTCTAAAAAAATAGAAAACTCAGTAAATCAAACTAAAGTGTAGTTTTAAGCTTGGAACTTTTTGAGATATTTTATAGTCTACATTCCCCGATACTTAACCTATTAAAATTTTACAAATTTTACAAACATACTGTGAAAATATCAGGTCAAATCAAAAGATTTATTTTACTTATAATATTATTCCCTTTAATGTTACTATCTTCTCGCCTAGTTGCTGTACCTGCTGAAACGAGTGCTTATCAAAAAGTCAAGACTTTTATCGAAACCAAAAAAACAGCACAAATCGTTTTATCACCAGAAGGTGAATTTATTACCTGTTTTAATGATAGTATTGCGGGTTGGGTTGAGAAAAAATTTACACCCGCTTTAGTTAATCAAATTCAAACGAGATTAGAGCCATATTTAAAAGTAAATTTAAACGCACAGGGTTTTGTAGAAGCTGCAACAAGAGCGTTAGAAAATGAAAAAGATGAAACGAATTATAATGCCATTTGGGTGAGGGATAATGTCTGGGTTTATTATGGCTTATTACAAGATCCAAATGGTCGTTCTGATGCAAGAAAGTTATTACTAGCATTATGGGACTATTACGCCACCGATGCCCAAATCGCTAGATTTAGACAAATTATTGCAAATCCAGCCTTATCCACTGATTCAATGGCAATGCCTCATATTCGTTTTGATGGCAATTCTCCCTCCTTAGAAGATGTCATGATAGATGGTAAACCTCAAATTTGGAACCATCGTCAAATTGATGCACATGGATTATTATTCACCGCAATTGGTGAAGCGATTGATCAACAATTAATCGATCTAAATGAACTTACAGAAAAAAGACTAAGAGTTCTTGCATTATATCCTTTATTTCTACAACGAATTAAATTTTATGACTATGAAGATGCGGGAGCTTGGGAAGAAATTCCTCGTAAGAATACTTCCAGCATTGCATTAGCCACTCGGTCTTTACAAGTCTGGCGTAAGTTAATGTATGCACAAAATAATTCTGCTTATCAAAAACGCTTAAAAAACTTTTTATTAAAACAATCTACTGATATTAGTAATGTTTGGTCAGAACCCTCACTCAATAATTCAATTTATCAAGGTTTAAATACAGTTAAAATACAACTTCGTCTAGGTGGAGAATCACCGAATTATAAACCTGATGACATACGTTTCCGTCTTGCCGATGCTGCTTTAGTCGTACTCATACAACCTTCACCCTTAGAAGGTTTAACCGAAGAAGAAATGCGAAAAACGCTTTTAATTATAGAATCCTTAAGACGACCGACAGGGTTTTTACGCTATACACGAGATAGTTATCAAGGAGGAAATTATTGGATAAAACCAAAAGAAGTCGCTAAAGATACGCCAACTTTAACAGGGGATACATCCTCTAAAAACGCTTTTTTAGGACGGCTGAGTCAACTTATTCCAGATACTGAGGCGCAATGGTTTTTTGATAGTTTACTCGTTTTAGCCCGTTTGCATTTAGCCGAAACTACCAAAAATCCTCAATTACGCCAACAGGATATTCATGCTGCTACCGTACATTTAAAACGCGCTTTAGGACAAATCACAGGACAAGGGTTAATGACAGCCGATGGTAGAGGGGTTAAAGCTTGGCAAGCCCCAGAAAGTATTAATACAGTAGTGATAGAAGGACAAAGATTCTTTTTACCTTCTCCTATTACGCCACTAAATTGGGCAAAAGCAGGTTTAAGTCTGGCTTTGGATAAATACGAAACGATGATTAGCCCGTAGGGGTTTAGTCTTCAAACCCTTAATTTTAGGCATTTTTGAGGGTTTGAAAAGGCATACATATAGTACATCTATTCTCTAAATCTTAAAGCTTTTCCTCTAATGTCTGTATTCAGTTTTCCTTTTTCGTAGACGACTTGACCCCCGACGATGGTATAAACAGGCCATCCTGTCAGGTTCCATCCTTCAAAAGGACTCCAACCGCATTTAGTTTGTAATTCTTCGCGCAGTACAGGACGATAGGTGTTTAAATCGACTAATACTAAGTCTGCATCATAACCAGCTTGAATGAGTCCTTTATTGGGAATTTGATAGGCTTTAGCAACCGCAGTAGACATCCAGTTCGACACTTGAGAAACGGTACAGTTTCCCTGCATGGCTTGGGTTAGCATAATGGGTAAAGATGTTTCGACTCCAGGCATTCCAGACGGACTACTGGGATAGGTTTGGGCTTTTTCCGCTAAAGTATGGGGTGCGTGGTCTGTCGCAATAAAGTCGATAATTCCATCTCGTAACGCCTGCCATAATATTTTAGGGTTATCGGGCGATCGTAAAGGTGGATTCATTTGTGCTAATGTACCAATTTTCTCGTAAGCGTCGGTGTTTAAAACCAAATGTTGGGGAGTCACTTCCGCAGTTACCCAACTCGGTTTATCTTCTCTTAAAAATTCGGCTTCAATACCTGTAGACAGATGCAAAATATGTAAGCGTCGTTGATATTTTTTCGAGAGTTTGAGGGCTAATTTTGTGGCGTTGAGGGCGGCGGTTTCATCTTGGATCATCGAGTGAATCGCGGGATCAGTAATACCTTCGTACTGTTTGCGCCGTTCGATAATACGGGCTTGGTCTTCGGCATGAACTGCAATTAAACGGGTACCATTGGCAAAGATAGGCTCTAATTCGGCTTCTGTAGAGACTTGTAAGGGCCCGTGCATGGAACCCATAAAGATTTTAATACCACAAGTCGGGTGAGCCGTTACTAAATCGGGTAAATTTTCAGCTGTTGCCCCAATAAAAAAGCCATAATTGACTAAACATTTTTCTGAAGCGCGTTGTAGTTTATCATCTAAGGCTGCTTGGGTAGTCGTCAAGGGGCGAGTATTCGGCATCTCTAAAAAAGAAGTTACGCCACCTTTAGCACAAGCACAAGATGCAGTATGTAGATCTTCTTTGTATTCTAGTCCTGGTTCGCGAAAATGGACTTGCGGGTCGATGACACCAGGCAACAACGTTAAACCCGAAGCGTCTATGATGCTACTGTGTTCACTACACAGAATGTTAGAAGCAATTTGGGTAATCTGTCCACCCTGAATTAGAACATCGCCTAAAAAAAAGTGTCCATCACTTAAAAGAATTTGTGCTTGACGAATGAGTAAAGTGTTAGGATTCGACATGATAGTGCAGAATTTCCGATGATCTTAATCATGACATCTAACTGGATGACCTTGCACTAAATCGCAAAATTATCTGTTAAATTAGTTCCTATTGATCGCTGTAAAACGATATGACTCGAAGCGTGAATCCTAAATCAAAACATCAATCAAAAACCTCTGATGAAAATCCTTGGATAGAGGGGATTAAAACCGTTGCTACTGCTGCTGTTCTAGCATTTGGTATTCGGACATTTGTTGCAGAGGCCCGCTACATTCCGTCCTCATCGATGGAACCAACTCTACAAATTAACGATCGCCTGATTATTGAAAAAGTAAGTTATAAATTTAGAGATCCTGATCGCGGGGATGTTGTCGTTTTCTCTCCAACTGCTAAATTAAGAGAAGAAAATTTTAAAGATGCTTTTATTAAACGAGTCATTGGTTTACCTGGGGACAAAATAGAAGTTAGTGGCGGAACTGTTTATATTAATGGAAAAGCGTTATCAGAGGACTATATTGCAGAAAAACCAAATTATGATTTTGGGCCTGTTACCGTACCCGAAGACCAGTACTTAGTATTAGGAGATAATCGTAATAATAGTTATGATTCGCATTTTTGGGGCTATGTACCCAAAGATAATCTAATCGGTCGTGCGGTGGTGCGTTTTTGGCCACTCAATCGTGTCGGTACTATTGATGATCCTCCAGCTTATCAAAAAGAGTCAGTTGGTTCTCAAAACTAGACAAAAATTTAATTAAAAACCTTTCATTCTGCTAGGTCTTACGCTCTGATTTTTTATACCAGAGCGATATTGACGTTTTTTTCGATTATGTTAATGATTAATCAACAAAAATTATTTTTTTCTAATTTTAATAAAATATCCTTAACTTGTTCGAGCAATGGAGCAATTTTATTTTCTATTGTATCCTAGAGAATTTCATCTTCTAAGCTAAAATAGGTATGAGCTAAAATATCTCGCAATCCTGCAATTTTTCGCCACTCAGCTTCAGGATATTGATTTCTGATTTCCATTGGTACATTTTTGACTGCTTCACCAATAATTTGTAGATTTCTTACTACTGCATAATGAGTTTTTTCATCACTCACAAAATCTTCTACTCTCATTCCTTGGGTATAACGCTTAATTTTCGTCTCACTCGTTAAAATATCTTTTAAATATAATCGGAGACTACGTGACATTTATTGCTTCCTTTAAAACTGAACTGCGAATTTGAGGTTTTAGCATTTTTTGACTGACTAAATCTACCTTTACTCCTAAATAATCTTCTAAATAAAATTCTAAATCCATATATCGATCAAACGTTACTTTTCCTTCAAATTCAACCAGTATATCTAAATCACTTTCTGGTTTAGCCTCATCTCTTGCTACCGAGCCAAAAATTGCCAGCGATTTAACTCCAAAGCTAGTAATTATTGTTTGCTGTTGTCGTAATTTAGCTAAAATTTCATTTTTAGTCATAATTCCTCATTTTCTCTGATCTCTTGTTCAATTTATTCAGCCAATTATTGGCGTTAGAACTATAAACTATTCTATCCTTAACCCTTGAGTAACCTAATCTCCCAAAGTACACGCGAAATTGTCTTAATGACAAAGTAAGGCGAGCGCTTTTCTTAAAATGGACTAAAACCTTTACAATAAGACGCTTTCATCTAAATTTTGCTATGATACGAGGAATTGATTTTTCGGATTTGCAGATCAAATCCCTACACGCTAGCGTTATTTTCATTAATAAAAATCGTAAAATTTGTTACTAATTAATTATCAAACTATTAAGATTTAGTTACATTTTACAAAAATAGTGATTTTCTGGAAATTTTTGGGAAGTCTAAAGACAAATAGTTTTAATGTCTAAGGATTAAGTTTTATCTATGACTACTTTCATTACTAGCCCAGTTCGTCTTCAGCAGCTTCTCAACGATATTCAAACAGGTAATATACAACTCCCAGATTTTCAAAGAAGTTGGGTTTGGAATGATGAAAGAATTTGTAAGTTACTAACAAGTGTATCATCATCTCATCCCATTGGATCTTTGATGATGTTAGAAACTGGAAATCCTGATGTAGAATTTTATTCACGCCCTCTAAAAGGTATAAAGTTTAGTAATGAACAGCCAAAAGCTACACAATTAATTCTAGATGGTCAGCAGCGTTTAACATCCTTGTTTTTAACTTTGCTATCAGAACAAGTAGTTGAGACAAAAGATGAGCAAGATAAAGATGTTAAGCGTTGGTACTATATTGATATTGAAAAAGCGATTGATCCAAATATTGAGCGAGAAGATGAAGATGTTCTTATAAGTGTACCTGAAAATAAAAAGAAAACAAGCAATTTTGGTAAAAATATTATTTTAGATTTATCAACTTCAGAATTAGAATATAAAAATAAAATGTTTCCATTAAATAAAATATTTAAACATTATGAGTGGGAAAGAAAATATTATAAATTTTGGAAGGATGATGAAAAAACTTTTAAAGAATTTGATGAGTTTAATTCAAAAATTATTGAAATTATTAAAGCTTATCAAATACCTATTATTACTTTAACAAAATACACTCCAAAAGAAGCAATATGCCAAGTTTTTGAAAACGTTAACACTGGTGGGGTTCCTCTTACTGTATTTGAACTACTCACAGCTACTTTTGCATCTGGAGAATTTCAACTTAGAGAAGATTGGAAAAAAAGAGAGAAAGAACTGAAAAAGCATTCAGTTTTAGAAAATACTAAAAATACTGATTTTTTACAAGCAGTTACCTTAGTTAAAACTTATCATTTAGTAAAAATAGAGCAAAAGCCATCTTCTATTAGCTGTAAACGTAAAGATATTTTAAAACTTAATCGCAGTGATTATGAAGATTATGCCGATAAAGTAATGGAATGTTTTGAAAAAGCAGCTAAACTACTTAAAAACGAAAAGATTTTTTATTCTAGAGATTTACCCTATCAAACTCAACCTATTGCTTTAGCCGCCATTTATGCAATATTGGGAGATCTTGCCGATAATGATGACATAAAAGCTAAATTACTTCGCTGGTATTGGTGTGGTGTTTTTGGTAAAATGTACGGTAGTGGAACAGAAACTCGTTTAGCGAAAGATGTACCTCAAGTTATTAATTGGATTAATGGAGGAAATGAACCTGATACGATTCAAGAAGCTAATTTTGTAGCTAGTCAAATTGAGGAGTTATGCACCCGTAATAGTGCTGCTTATAAAGGTTTATTAGCTTTAATATCACAATATGGCTGTCTTGATTATGTTAAGAATTCGACTGTTGAGCAGTCTATAATTGATGGTGCATCAATGGAGATTCATCATATTTTTCCTCAAAAATGGGCTAAAGGTAAAGGGCTTTTACCAAAACAATATGATTGTATTGTTAATAAAACTCATCTTACTAAACCAACAAATACAAAAGTTGGTGGTCATGCACCCAGTAAACATATCAACATACTTCAAGCTTCATATATAGTTTCAGAAGAAGAAATGGATGAACGTTTGAGAACTCATTTGATTGAACCCAGTGTTTTTCGGACTGATGACTTTGAGACTTTCTTTGACAAACGTAAATTTGCTTTATTGGGCTTAATTGAAAAAGCGATGGGTAAACCTGTTGTTTATCCTTCCTCTCAATCATAATTTTTTTACTGTAGGGGTTTGGTTACTAAACCCTATATAAAATTATTCATCTATATTGAGTCTCTACAGAATATTCTATCCTTAACCCCTGACTAACCGAATCTCTCGGTATACACCCGAAACTGTAAGATTAATTTAATACTTGCAGATTATATTTATATTTAAGGGGTATCTGAATGACAGTGACAGCCGCCATTCCTGCTTTTTGTCAAGGAATTCAGCATTTTGGAGAAAATCTCCCAGAATTTGAGAAATATGGAAGAGAAGCCGCAATACAAGAAGGAAATACCGCAATTACATCGCCTAGTGACCCCGTAGCCGTTTATCAAACCCTACTCGCGGCCGATGCGCTACGTTATCTTACTCTACAAACTACAGCAACAAAAGAGTCAGGACATCCTGGCGGTTTTGCGAGTGTGGCTGAGGGTATCGCTTCTTTGGTGATGTTGGGTTACAAAAATCTGATTACAGAAGTTGGACATCATGCCCCAGGTTTTTATAGTAACGTATTTCTCGATCGCTCTCTCGAAGCAATGGGCATCAACACCGTACAGCAACTCGGCGAACGGTTTCGGGAAATGCACGGACTTCTCGGACATCTTTCGGGACAAATACCTGGTCTTCTCAACCCCGCAGGGCCTTTAGGACAAGGACAACATTTTGCGATGGCAGGGGCGAAATTACATTCAGATGTACTATTTCCTGTGACAATTGGTGATGGTGGCTTAGGTGAACCTTATATCATGAGTAGTTTTGCTCACTTTCATACGGCTTACCCGACTGTAACCAATTTCCTCCCGATTTTGGTGTGGAATGGTTATTCACAGGAACATCATAGTATGGTGTCGATTAAGTCTAATGAGGAAATGATTAACTATTGGAAAGGAAACGGTTTTGCCGAAGTCATTCTAGTTAATGCGAAAGACTTTGATGATGCGAACCAAGCGGGTGAGTATGTCGATAGCACTAAGTTTTCTTTCTCTCAAAGATTAGCATTTACCCAAGCTGTTCTAGAAGCAACCGACAAAGCGGCTAAGTCGGCATTAGGTGGCACATTAACGGTTTTAATTATTAAACAACTCAAAGGGGCTGGAGTCCACAAACGCGGCGCACAGTCCCATAATTTATACCCTGGTGACTCTCTAGAAAAAGATTATATTGTTAATGGACTTAAAGAACGGGCTTTATCTCCAGATGCGTGGGCGATAGTACGAACCAACTACGAACGGGCTGCAGGTGGGCCAGCATCTAAGATAGTAGTGACTGAAACTGAATTATCGTTACCCGACTTAGGAACTCTCCCAATGACTGAATATGCAGTTGGAGGAGATAAAAAAGTAGCAACGACTGCGATGGGTGAACTGGTGGTACACGTCGGAAAGCAAGACCCTAATTTTGTCGTGACGAATGCGGATGGAAATGCGGCATCAGGTATCAATAATATTAATGTGGGTCTAAAAATTGTTCACCCGACTGTTGATGATATCTATTTCCAAACGCCACAAGGTCAGGTTTATGAACCTCTTAGCGAGGATGCTTGTGCAGGTTTAGCCGTGGGTTTAGCGTTATTTGGTGCGAGGACGCTATGGTGTTCCTATGAGTCTTTCGCTATCAATGGTTTACCTATTTTCCAAACTGTTACCCAAGCGATGGCCGAATTACGTCGCCCCACCCCTTCAACGGTTACACTGTTTACAGCAGGTGCGTTAGAACAAGGGCGTAACGGATGGACTCACCAACGTCCTGAAGTAGAAAACTATTTTGCGGCAATGATGCGAAATGGTAATGTTTTTCCGTTATTCCCCTGTGATGCTAATAGTATTCAAGCGTGTTACGAATGGGCATTAAATACAAAGAATAAAGGAATTGTCATTACCGCAAGTAAGTCACCGTTACCTGTACGAGTTACTTTTGAACAAACTCGTCAAGCTTTAAAGGATGGGGGTGTCATTCTCCATGATAGTGAAGGAACGAAAAAGGTCGTCTTTGCAGTAATTGGGGATATGACGTTACTTCCTGTATTCGAGGCAGCAACTCAGTTAGAAGCGCAAGGCATGGGGGTTAGAATTGTTTCTGTGATTAACCCGCGTCGTCTCTATCGTCCGAGTGATGTGATGTCCGAGTCTTGTACAGATGCCGATAATCATTTCTTGGATGATGCAGGGTTTGAACGCTTATTTAGTGGTGATGCTTTAATTGGGGTGACAGGCGGGACAAGCGGTATGTTAGAACCTATTATGTTACGCAGTACGGCTAAACGCGATGTTTTTGCTTGGAAACGCGGCGAAACAACAGCAAGTGCGGGTGAAATTATGGCTTTTAATGGTTTAACGGCTACTGCTTTAGCAAAACGGGCTACGGAATTAGTCGCTTAATTCGGTTTTTATATTTTATCCCTGCCTAAGTTTTAGGTGGGGATTTATTTAATTCAATATAAAATTTATTTTACGACTTGAGCGCAAAAATCCGTTAAAACTTGAGCGAGTAACAAGAACGTTAAGACCCTTAGAGCAAGCTAAAAAACGTAAGCGACGAATCTTAAGAACTAACTTAAGCATAACCAATTCAAGAAACCAACTGATAAGGTGCAAGGGCTTAATTTTAATCAAGTTTTTAAAAAAGTAAGTTTTGCTGCAAAAGATTAACATAGGTTAAAATTTTAAAACCCTGATCTAAATGATAAGCAAAAAGATGATCTCTAAAATTAAAGACTTAAGCAAAAATATAATTTGGTCAAAGATAACTCTTTCTTTCAAAAATTGTGAAGAACAAGCAGAATACAATTTTGTTCTTCCCAATCAATCACTACGCATGGGTGTAAGTGCGATGTTACGGGCTAAGAATGAAGAAAAAAAGATCTACGACTGTTTAAATTCAATATTTGATGTTTTTACAGAAATTGTTTTTGTTGATAATGGTAGCACTGACAAAACTTTAGAAATTTTAAAAAATTTAAAGAGGAGAAAGATACCCATGATAAGATAAAAGTTTTTAATTATCCTCATAGAATTGCTCGCTGCGGTGAAGAACACTTCTCGACACCTTCTGACTCTCTTCATAGTCTTGTGTACTATTATAATTGGTGCTTATCAAAATGTACTTGTAGTTATGTTTGCAAATGGGATGCTGACATGATTCTACATCGAGATTGTTATCAAAACTTTAAACAACTGATCCTAACTCTTCCTTATGGTCATCCCAAAATGATGATCTTACCTATACAGACCCTTTATCGGGACATCAATAATAATTACTATCTCAGCAAAGGGGAGATTAATCAAGAGCCTCGCATTTTCCCAAATTCTGCGAGCATACATTTTCATAAAGCAGAAAAATGGGAAAAACTACAATCAAGAATTAATCTTGATTGGCAACAATTTCCATTACTTTGTATTTATGAACTTAAAGACATCAATGAAGATGAATTTGCTCATTGGACAAATACTGATTTTAAAACTGAACGTAAAAACAGAGAATACAATAATTTTCAACTCATTAAAAAAGGCGAGATAGCTTCATCTCAATTTGAAAAACATGGTTCTGATTTTATGACCTCTGTTCTTCCTTACCCATTATCGACGCAACAATTAATTAAAAAAACTAAAAATCAAGAGTTGTCATTGCCAGCAAAAGCAAACAAATCTCAAGATTTTGAAGTGATTAAGACCAAATTTTTGACCAAAATATTGCCGTATATAGAAATTAAAAGTGTACGTCATTATCTAGGACGGCATAATGTTAATATTTGGGTTCTTCGGGAGATTGAAGTTAACCCTTCTACAGAGTATAATCTTGATGAATTATTCAAATTGCGTTGTATTTTTTTTCATATTCCTAAAACAGCAGGACTGTCAGTATGTGATGCTTTATTTGGAAATCGAGGAGCAGGTCATATAAATGTGTCGAATGCTCGTTACATTTTTGGAGAGCGGAATTTTCGCTCTTTTTTTAAGTTTTGCTTTGTTCGCAATCCCTGGGATCGTTTAGTCTCATCCTATCACTACTTGAGAAAAGGGGGGGTTCGTAAGTCTATCAGTCCTTGGATACGAGAAAAAATTTTAGCTTATGATAATTTTTCTGAGTTCGTAAAAGTCGGACTGATTTCAACTGATGTACTCAATGAGCAACATTTTCGACCGCAATATAAATTCGTGTGTGATAAACATGATGTTCTGAAAGTTGATTTTATTGGACGATTTGAGACCTTAGAGCCAGATTTTTATAAAATTATTCAAGAACTTGGTATTAAGAGTCATTTACCTCACCATAACCCATCAAGTCGTGAAGATTTTCGTCAATATTATGATGACGAAATGATTGAGATAGTTGCCAAGCTTTATGAGCGTGATATTCAACTATTTAACTATCGCTTTGATTCTTAACTTTTTTCTGTTCGCATACTCCCCAACCCTCGACTTTAGCTAACCTCAGTTTGGGATAAGAGAACAAAAAAGGCGGGGGCGTTTTAAGCTGAAAATATTCAATTAATCAGCACCCCCAACTTATATCTAGTAAAAAATCTCTCTTTCTCGTCATAAAAGCCCTGTTAATTTTTATGTCAATCCCCTCTGTGGTTTAATTGCTTATTGACTTGCCCTTTACTTGTGACGGTGCTTCTATTTTTTGTGTTGTCATGGCGTTATCATAAGGTAGCAGTTACCAAGACAATCTTTAATTTTCTGGCTCTATTCCGTTTTTTATGTGGCAAATTCAGGAAATCTAAGATTAATTTAAAGTGGCTTCTAATTGTTGCTGATTCCAGAGTGTTTGATAAATTCCAGGCTGTAATAATAAGTCTTCGTGAGTTCCCATTTGGACTATTTTCCCTTGATCCATAACAAAAATCCGATCGGCATTGGCAACGGCAGATAGTTGATGAGAAATAAAAATAACGGTTTTTTTCTGTTCGGTCGCTAGATTATTTAAAATGTTGGTGGCTGTTTCATTATCGACACTCGAAAGGGCATCATCTAAAATTAGAATTGGTGCATTGATTAATAAGGCTCTCGCTAAGGCAGTTCGTTGACGTTGCCCTCCAGAAAGGGTGATTCCTCTTTCTCCAACTAGGGTTTCATATTGTAGTGGAAAATTTAAAATCTCTGGATGAATTTGAGCTTGTTTCGCCGCCGCTTCAACTGTTGTATGTTCAGCAATTGGCTCACCATAACGAATATTATTCTGAATTGTGGTACTAAAGAGAAAACTTTCTTGAGGAACATATGCGATCGCTTTGCGTAAATCTGCTAAATTAATTTGAGTTACATCATAATCGTCGATAAATAATTGTCCTGAATTAATGTCTAATAGCCGAGGAATGGCATTTGCTAGGGTCGATTTTCCGCAGCCAATTGGGCCAACGATCGCCACCGTTTCACCCGCTAAGATTTTAAAACTTACTTCTTTTAAAGCAGGCTTTTTCGCCCCAGGGTAAGTATAAGTTAAAGAATTTGCTCTAATTTCTCCTTTAATGTCTTCTAGAGGCAATAACTCGCTATAGGGAGCATTTTTAATCTGGGGTTCCACCTGTAAAATAGCTTCGATACGATCAATGCTGACTTCACCCCGTTGATAGGCTGTAATGGTAAATCCAAGCAAGGCGGTGGGAAAGCCTAAACCTTCGACTAAAATGATTAAAGCAATAAAATCACCAGTGGTAATTTCTCCATTAATAATGGCGCGGCTCCCTAATACCAATAAAATCAGTAAACTAACATAGGATAAACCCTCCACGATGGGAAATAATAAATTTCTCGTCAGGGCTAAATTTAGATTAGCTGCTAAAAGTTTAGTATTTTTGTTCTTAAAAGCCCGTTTTTCATTTTCTTCTTGTGCATAAATTTTAATTAGCGACATTCCACTCATGTCTTCTTGAATGAGTTCACTAATATCAGATAGTTTTTCTTGTACGTCTAATTGTTGAACTCTTAAACGATCGCTAAAAAGTTGTACAGTAATCAACATCAATGGATAAATCGTGATCGCCCATAAACTTAAAGACACATTGATCGCCAACATGGCAGGAAGTGTTAAGGTATAAGCAAAAAAGGTATTGACAATACTTAAAACGGCAAATCCTAATAAACGACGAATATTATCAACATCACTGGTAGCGCGGTTAATTAAATCACCCGATGTATTAATCGCAAAGTAAGCGGGTTCAAGTTTCAACAAATGCTGAAAAATCTTTTGTTTAAGTTCGTATTCTACCTGACGACCCACCCCAAATAGCAAGACCCGTGATAACAATCGAATCGCTAACATAATCGTTGCTAGGATAATAATTAAGATCACGTAGTACCAAACTTGTGAGAAGCTAAACGTAGCTTTAAGTTGATCCACACCATCTCGAATCAGTAAAGGAATGTAAACACTTAAGCTATTAACGATAAATAAGGCAACAACCCCGATTAGAATGATTCGCCAATGGGGATAAAGATAACTAAGTAGCTTTTTAAGTCGTCTGTTGTTCATTCAATTAAAAAAATTTATTTAGAGTGCTAAATTTTGGGCTAAAAAACCGAGTAAGATAGCGACGATTGCACCGATGAGTGTGTTGATCACATTCACGTATTCATTCGTTAACCATTCCCACTTCGTCTGTAAGGTTGCACCGATGAGACTTTCTAAGTTTGTTGCCACAAAAGCGGCTAATATACACCAAATTACGCCGATTCCTGAGATAATGCCAATTCCCAAACCTAAAGACGCGATCGCAGCAGAAGCAAAAACCCCCGCTAATGTCCCTTCTAAACTAATTGCGCCTTCGGTTCCGCGTGGCACAGGTTGTAAAGTAGTAATTAAAAAAGTTTTTTTTCCGTAAGCTTTGCCGACTTCACTCGCACTGGTGTCCGATAGTTTTGTACTTAAACTCGCTACATATCCTAAAATCAATAATTCCTGATAAGGCGAACCCACCAGTAAAGTGAGTATAGCGCAAAGAGATCCTGCTAGTGCTGATCCCCAGACATTCTCTGGCCCTCTCATTCCAGAACGCTTTTCCGCTATTCCTTCTGCTTCTTTTTGCTTGATCCCAATTTTAGTAACGGCTGATCCAACGAGGAAATAAAACATAATTAGGGTATAGCCTCGCCAACCCAGTGTACCCCAGATCAACACACCCAGCACCCAAGCATGAAGGTATCCCGCAGGAGTTAAAAGTTTTTTGGGAATGATGTAAGCGATCGCTAGTAAAATGGTGTTGAGTGCGAACGCTATTAACCAAACAGAGGAGAGATTCATAATTACTAGGATCGAGACTTATTTTTTATTTTATCGTTTCTCCTCTAAAAAAGCTTTCTACGGTAACTCAAACACGTCGGCTAAAACCGTAAACTCATTATCCGAAAGACGCTGTTTATTCGGCGTATCATAAACAACTAAGATTGATTGAGTTGAATTAGTATTAGGATAAATGGTAATTCCTTCAGCGCGATCGTTTTGGAAGCCATGAGGAATTTCAAATAATAATTTTAATATTTTGTCATCTTGTTCAGTCAAACTATTTTCTTGAAGCTTAAAGGGATTATTTAACTCGAATAGCCGCATCGAAGCATCTAAACTCATGGTTGGCCCAGCAAGGATTAATAAATTATTTTCCTTAAAACAAAGTTCTCTAATTCCTAAGCCATTTAAATCTACAAAATGTAGTTTATAGCGTTTTCCCTCACTACCAATGGGTTTAAGCGTTAAAACTCCTGATGCGAATTCCTCGAGTTCTATTTCGATTAAAATCGCAATTCCTCTTAAAACAGGGCCGCGTAATCCAATTAAGATTTTATGATATTGAAGCACAAATCCTTCAATATCAAAACCATTGTCTTTTCCAGGTAGATTACTAGAAATAATTTCTCCCAGATAAGGATCTTGTGATAAAACTTGAATTAATTCGTTTGTATTAGTCCCTCGTTTTAAAACGGCTGAATGTATTGTCTCTGTTGTTTTAACTAATTTTTCGCCAACTAGGGGAATACGAGCAAGTAAATAACGATTTCCATCAAACGATACGGTTAATTGCTTTCCTTTAATCGGATTTTCTTTAGCTTTTTTGCGTTTGCTACTATGAGAACCAATCAACCATAAATATTGACCATCATAGTCTAATCCTTCGATATCGATTTCTTTTTGTTCTGGATCAAAATCATCTAATAAGTTTTGTATAGCAAATCTTTGATGATTTCCGTAAGTATGATCATCTAACTTTTCTAAACGTTCTATCGCCACTTCTTCATCAGCAGCTAACCATAAATATTGTCCATTTTCCGTAAATACCGCAGCCGATAGTTGTTCAGTGATTGGTTTTTCAGGATCACTATATTTAGGCTCTTTCTCAAGATAGGTAGCATCAAATTTAAGTTGAAGCTGTTTTATGAAATGACTTGTGTTCATCAATAAAACGATAATTTAAACTAGATGAGTTTGATAGAATAAAAAGTGAGTTGCTTAATTGTAACGATTTGGAGATAAGTTTTTAGCAATATGAAAAAATATTTACAGCTTATCGGATTGTTTTGGAGTACAGCGATCGCGGCAGAGTTAGAATACCGTTTAAACTTTATTATCGCAGGCTTAAGCAGTTTAGCCAACTTAGTCGGTAGTTTATTCGGCTTGTTTCTATTTTATCGAACAGGTTATCAATTTCAAGGTTGGTCATGGGCTGAAGCTCTGGTAGTTTTAGGTATATTTACTTTACTACAGGGGGTTTCGGCGACATTTTTGGTACCCAATCTTAATCGTATCGTCGAACAAGTGGAACAAGGAACATTAGATTTTGTTTTGCTAAAACCCATTAGTAGCCAATTTTGGTTATCAACTCGAACCTTATCCCCTTGGGGCTTTCCTGATTTGATTTTTGGAGCTATTATTATTTTATATGCAGGATTTCAATTAAATTTAAGTTTTCAATCATATTTATTGGGATTAATACCGATTTTATTTGGAGTAATTATTTTATACAGTCTGTGGTTTATGTTAGGAGCAACAAGCATTTGGTTTGTTAAAATCTATAATGTTACAGAAGTTCTTCGAGGTTTGCTTGAAGCAGGACGTTACCCAATGGTCGCTTATCCTGCTATTTACCGCTTCTTTTTTACCTTTATTATTCCCGTTGCTTTTTTAACAACAATTCCTGCACAAGTGATGTTAAATAAAGGGCAATTGATTGGGGTTGCAGGTTCGGGAGTTCTAGCGATTGCTTTATTATTCATCTCAATCTGGTTTTGGAAGTTTGCCCTAAGATTTTACACCAGTGCTTCTAGTTAAGCTTTTGATGTGATGTAAATTTAAACTAATCTTCAAGCACATTACTAATGTTGAGTTGCTAAGATGAATCATGCTCTCAGTCGTAAAATACATAAAGAGTCAATGAAATGGCTTCGGACAATTCCTTTTTTAGTTTTGGGTGGAATCGTTTTTGCATTTAACTCAAATCTGGAACTAAACTATTTGATTAAAGGGTATTTGATTTTGCTCGAAACGCAATTCGGGATTGTTATTCTTTATTTCCTAGTTACTAAATTATTGAGAAAGAAAAAGGATTTTAGTTTGTAGTAGGAGTAGAAAAAATGAAAAATAAAAGTGTAGCTACTTTATTAGCTTTCTTTTTGGGTGGTTTTGGGATACATAAATTTTATTTAGGTGAAACGTTAGCTGGAGTTTTATACTTAGTATTTTTCTGGACGATGATTCCAGGACTCATTGCTTTCTTTGAATTTATCGGTTTATTGATAATGTCTGAACAAAGCTTTAATGCTAAATATAATTCTAATTATTTTCTGGGGCAAACGATGAATTATATCGGCTCACAAAATAGCGTTCAAGAATCGTCTAAAGATAAAATGGCTATTTTAATAGACTTAAAAAAATTGTATGATTCAGGTGTGATTACCGCCGAAGAATATGAAGAAAAACGTCGTAAATATTTAGATTCATTATAAAGAAAATGAAACTATCAACTCGTCAGAAAAATAACACAAAATGGCTTTGGTTAGCTTGGGTACCTATCATTGGTGGAGGTGCGCTCGCTTATACTGGATACAAAACTAAAACAAAAAGTTGGCTAATTTTAGGTATTCTATTTATTTTAATTAATTTAATATACACATCCAATCAACTATTACCATTTGTGTTAATTTGGTTAGCTCAAATAGCAACTGCTTTTTATATACAAAAAAAATATTTAACTAAAAATAATAGATATTTATTAAGTAATTTTGAATTGCCGAATGCCATTGGACAAAAAGAGCAGAAAATAGATATTAATAAATGTTCTAAAGATGAAATGGTTTATCAACTCGGTTTACCGATCATTTATGCTAATAACATAGAACTTTTACGAAATGAAGGATATTTATTTACAGATTTAGAAGAATTAGCTGATATTGCTGGAATACCCAAAAGCTATCTAAAACAATTAGAGCCATTAGTGACATTTAGATATCATCCTGAATTAGAAGAAGATTTATCATGGAGACGAGTTAATAGTTATTCAAAAACTGAATTGATTAACTGTGGACTTGAAGAACAAGTGGCACAAAAAATTATAGAAGAAAGAGAGAAAAATGGTAGCTTTTATTCAGTTATTGAAATTAAACATAGAACTGGTTTATCTTTAAATCAGTATCGAAATATTATTTAGTATACCCAATTGAGCGTAAAAACTAACATTAAGCGATAAAAATTGATATTTTAAAAGATTACTCTAAAAATCAATATAATAAAAAAAAGAGTTTAGAAACGTCATGACTTACAAAATTCGTTTGTCTAAAAAGAAAACCTATTTAACTCTCTTAATTCTTTGGGGACTAGGTAACTTTGGACTTTTTTCAACAATGGATTTAAGCTTATCTTTAAAGTTAAGTAGCTTACTCATATTTCTGATGGGTGGGTCATACATCGTTAATTATGGATTCTACCACCACCGTCGTAAACTCGATTAAGTTGTAAAAAACAGTATGGAATCTAATCTTAAACACCAATTATGTTGTAATTAGGCTTGATTTTGATTACCTTCCGTTTCTGCGCACCAACAATTAAGATAAAAACGCTCTTCATGACGATTAATTTGAGCATAATAACTTTGAACAAGCTAATAAAAATTAAATCAAAGGTAGATCATATCGTTATTTATTTGAAAACCGCCTTAGAAAAAATTCTAAGACGGCTATTGATAGTAAAACAAAAAACTATGAAATACTACGAAGAATGAGACCATTCAGTATGGAAAAATTCGCCTTTTGGCTTATCAATGCGTTCGTAAGTATGTGCGCCGAAATAGTCGCGTTGTGCTTGGGTGAGATTTTGGGGTAGGCGATCGCGTCGATAAGCATCAAAATAGTCTAAAGAAGAACTAAACGCAGGAACAGCAAGCCCTAACTGATTCGCTAGTACTAATACTTCCCGCCAAGCTTCTTGACGATCAAGAATGGTTTGTTTAAACTCAGGTGCAAGCAGTAGATTGGGTAAACTGGGATTTTCTTGGAAAGCTTTTTTAATCTTATCAAGGAAACCTGCACGAATAATACAACCACCCTTCCAAATGCGGGCCGATTCAGGCAGACTGATATTATAGTTATATTCTGCCGATGCCTTAGCAATTAGAGCCATTCCTTGAGCATAAGAACACATCTTAGAACAGTAGAGTGCATCCCGTACCTTATTCACGTAACTAGCAACATCTCCCTCAAATTTAGCAGATGGCCCCATCAGTTCTTTAGAGGCTGCCACCCGTTCATCTTTGATTGAAGACATAATACGAGCATTCACCGCCGCATAAATCGTGGGAATGGCTACACCTAATTCTAAAGCACTCATGACCGTCCAACGTCCTGTACCCTTTTGTCCTGCGGTATCCATGATTAAATCAACTAGATGTTGATTTGTTTCGGGGTCAATATATTTAAAGATATCGGCAGTAATTTCAATCAAGAAAGAATTTAACTCATCTGTTGTATTCCATTCGGCAAAAACTTCATGTAATTCGGGGTTTGTCAGACCTAGACCATTTTTGAGAAGATCATAAGCTTCTGCAATTAGCTGCATATCGCCGTACTCAATGCCATTGTGTACCATTTTGACATAGTGACCCGCACCACCTGGCCCGATAAAAGTCACACAAGGCCCATCATCGACTTGAGCGGCAATTTTGATCAAAATGGGTTCCAATTCAGCATAAGCGGCTTTGGTGCCACCTGGCATCAAACTAGGGCCATTTAAAGCACCCTCTTCACCTCCACTGACACCCATTCCGACAAAACCGAGTCCAGTCGCTTCGAGTTCTTTGGTTCGTCTTTCTGTATCTTCATACAAAGAGTTTCCACCATCGATAATCATATCATCTGGCTCTAACAGGGGTTTAAGTTGGGCAATCACATCATCAACGGGTTTCCCTGCTTTAACCATCACCAAAATTTTGCGGGGTCGTTCTAAAATCTGAACAAATTCTTCTAGGCTATAGGCAGCTTTTACGTCCTTTCCTTGGGCGCGAGTTGCCATAAATTCATCTGTTTTGCCTGGGCTACGATTGTAGACAGCGATCGGAAAGCCCCGACTCTCTACGTTGAGGGCTAAGTTTTCCCCCATCACGGCTAAACCGATCACACCAAAGGTTCGCTTAGTCATAAAATTGTCAGTCAAATGAAATCATTTACTCTTGGTTGTAACGCGATCTACCAGGAGAAGAACATAAATGTTAGTTTTTTTTAAGACTAGCGATGACAGAAAGAGGCTAAGCATACTACACCTATGGAGTATTGTGCGATTTGATACCATCATCAAGTTAAATAATAAAGTGACAAAGATAACTATCTATCTCGCTTGTCTGACTTTAAATTATTTTGAGTTACTACAACTGGACTTGACAATTAGTTTTTAGGTACTACAATTGTCAGGAGATCGCTACGTTAAGTTAATGAATGACATGGGTTGAAGCACTAAATGTTAAGTTTTCTTGATATTAATTATTGCAAGTAATAGTGGTCTTATTAGATAATCATCTATTCCATAAATAAATTTTTTAACTTTTTGTTGTTGGGTACCAATTTTCATCTAATATTTGCTCAACCGTTGCAATGGGTTCAATAGGAAAAGTTTCTAGAGGAAGATTGGAACGCTCGGAAATGATTTCTTTAGCGTCTTGATAAGATTCTTGAAAAATTTCTAATAGATAGGCTTTAAGACTGGGACTGGCTTTTAGTTCTTTTTTGATTTGTTTACGAAAGTTACAGATTTTTGCTTTCCAATGGCTCTCATTATAATCTTTTTCAGTTGTCCAGTGAGCGAGTTTTAATAAATGCTCAAATAATCGAATCAGAAGACCTTCTAAAGTTCTTTTTTCACTTCTGCCCATGCTTTCTAACTCTAAAAGCAAGTTTTCCCAATCGACAGCCGAAAATTGCTGTAGGCGAATTTTTTGTATCGTTGTCTTTAGCCAAAGATAATAATCTTGTTCGTATAAGATTGAGATAGTTGGCAAGGATGGCATCTGAGTACACTACAAGGGTAAATCTTCTTCGGCTTTCTTTCTCATGGGGATAGCGGTTTTTTCGAGTTCGGGTAAGGCGACTAATTCGCGTTGTTTTTCACGAACTGTATTCGGCATCAACATCGGTAAAGGTTCAGGTTTATCTAACCAACAACTCGCCACAGGTAAGGTATGTTCTAAGTCTTCTAGGAGTCTCGGGATAATCATTACGGCGTGTAATTCTCCGATACGTTCAGCTTCAGCCATTCCAGCTTCGATCGCAACTGCCACATTCGCAACTGAACCTCGTATAATAGCGGTACACAAGCCATCGCCAATCGTTTCATAGGAGGCAAGCTGTACATCGGCTGATTTCATCATCGCATCAGCCGCCCCTACCATCGCAGGAAATCCTCTAGTTTCGAGTAAGCCTATTGACATATTACTCAAACGGCTGTAGCCTTTTTGGTTTTGAGCAATTTCTACCAAACGACTGCCAATGGGGAAAATGGCTTCTAAATTCGGCATCGGACGAGCAATCACCAGTTTAGAGACTAATTGGCCAAATTGTTCGGCGGTTCTAGCTCCTTCTTCGACTGCTAAACGCACATCCGCAATATTTCCGCGTACAATAGCAGTACAGTGACCTCCGCCAATTTTTTCGTATCCAACTAAAGTCACTTCGGCGGATTTTAGCATCATATCGGCTGTTCCAACAATGGCTGGAAAACTGGTGGTAGAAACCAAACCCAACGCGCTATCTTGTGCGAGACGCTTTGATTTAACTTGCCTCCGAGGTGCGGGTTTTGAGGGGGAAATGGGTTTGCGTTTATCTAGTTGTGACATTGATGGTTAGCCTGCCTGACTCGTCGTCTAGTTTTGTTGTCAGCTATTCTGTTACTATCTAGTTTAGCCTGTCAATAATAATCGATCCTGAAGATTTTTAATCACATCGATTAGTCCTAGTCATCATTGTAATCACTTTCAAACCCTATGAGCGAAAATCCGCAAGACACTTCTTTAGAGTTAAGTAATGCAGAATTATCTGAAATCCTACGTTCTCTGTTACACAAAGAGGGCAGTTGGATAGACTGGGGCAAAAAGTGTCAAAAGTTACAAAAGGCTGGCTATCCGTCTCAAGATATTTTTGAACAAACGGGGTTTCAAGCAAGTCAGCAAAATATGATTATCGTGGCAGCGCAGGTTTACGATAGTGTGTTACAAGCGAATGTCCCAGAAGACGTTTTAGCCTATTGTCGCGGCCCAAGAAGTGATGTATTGTATGAGTTCCGCATTCTCAATCAAAATCAACGGGCGGCGGCGGTAGAATTAGCTAAAGAGAAAAGATTAGAAGCGGATGAAGCCAAAGATGTAGCCAAAGCAATACAAGAATTTTACCGTCTTTCACAAGTTCCTGCCGATTTTACGAAAGTAGCGGGGGATGCGGTGGCTTATCAGTGCTGGAAACGTGCTAGACAAATTAAAGATTTACAAGATCGCTCCCGTTTGATTGCTAAAGGGTTAAAATTTGCTCAGTCTGCTACAGCTAGACAAGCCATCGAACGATTATTAAGCGATTTTACTGTAACTTCGAGTCGGAGTGCGCCCTTAATACCATTACATCGTCTCGAAGAAGAGGAGGAATTAGCTAGAGTGGTTCCCGTCGTTGGGCAATATCCCATTACTAAACAAGCGCTAGAATCAGTTGATGCGATCGTAGCAGAAGAACCCTTTCGCACCATTAGCTATTCGGGTTCGGGGATGATGGTTCCTTTACCTGGATGGCAAGCGGTTTTAAAAGCAAAAGATCCTGTTGCAGTATTATGCAAGAGTGAACAATTACCGATTAATTTATCAGGAAACACAGAACAAGTTCTAGTGATTATCGAACGGACTGTAGAACAATGGGATGTCAATAGTTATTTTGTAGTTGAACAGGATAATCAAGTCATTTTCAAATGGTTTGAGGAAGAACCAACGCTACCTTTACTCGGACAAATCATTTTAGTGTTACGTCCTAAAAGAATTCTTGATGAAAATAATTTGATTGAACCTTGGCAAATGGATGACTAGCAAGCAATGAAAAGAATTGAATAATTTCTTTTAAAGACTAGCTTTCAGCATTAAGTAATGTTACATTGGGTCATGTTTATTTATCAAGTTTGATAAACCATGCACTTACAAAAGCTAGATGCGATTCGAGGATTAGCGGCTTGTTATGTCGTTATCTATCACATTATTGCACCTCTAAAAGGTTTTCCTCAAATCATTAAAGATGTCTTTTTTTCCTTTGGGCAAGAAGCTGTTATTCTTTTCTTCTTACTCAGTGGCTTTGTGATTGCCTATTCGGTTTACAAAAAGCAAAATATTACTTTTAGAGACTATTTTATTAAACGTTTTAGACGAATTTATTTTCCTTTTATATGTTCATTAATACTGTCAATTCTTATTTTTGCTGTTCAAAATAAATTATTTAAAGAATTTACATGGGGTAACCTATTCGGCAATTTATTAATGTTACATGATTTTGGAGCCGTTAAACCAGGAGTTTGGTTTCATCCTTTTTTGAGCAATTATCCGCTTTGGAGTTTGCCTTATGAATGGTGGTTTTATATGTTGTTTTTCCCCTGTTATAAATTATTACCTAAAACTCCTTATCGAATTTATTTTATTTTAGCTTTATCTGCTCTAGCTATGATTAATTATATGATTATTCCAAATCAAATTGCTCTTTGGTTATCCTATTTTATTATTTGGTGGTCAGGTTTAGAAGCAGCAACAATATGGGTTAGTCAAAAAAAATATACTTGGAAAAATATGTCACCTATTATTTTTTCTTTAATTTTTATGACGGCTTTGATTACAGTTCCTGTTTTACAAAGTGAAAAAATTCAGTTTGGTTATTATCCTTTTGTTATTTTAAGACATTTCGCAGCCGCTTTAATTGCAATAATTCTTGGCTTGATTTGGTATCGTAATAAACTTAAATACTTTGATAATTTATTAGGAATTTTTACTAAAATTGCTCCAATTTCTTATGGTATTTATATTTTTCATTATCCTGTATTAGAACAGTTAAACTTACATTCAGTAATTCCTAATCTTTTTTTAGAATACTTGATTAAACTAGCTTTTATTCTAGGTTTATCTTATTGGGTCGAAATTAAACTACAACCTTTAATTAATCAGTGGCTCAAATAGTGATAAATCCAACTCCCTATCACCTTTATTTTCTAACACGGCTTGGCGACCTTTTTCGGGCAAATAAGTTAAATGAATACCAAGATAGTTCTGCGGTAGATAGGGTAAACGCTGCGCCCATTCAATAGCTGTAATTCCTAAAGGGACATCAATTCCTTCCCAATAGGATTCTAAATATAATTGATTGACTTCTTGAGATTCTAAACGATATAAATCTAGATGATAAAGCGGAATACGTCCTTTTAAATATTCAGCAATGAGAGTAAAAGTAGGACTAACGATCGCTTCAGTGATCCCTAAACCTAAGCCAATTCCTTGAACGAGAGTGGTTTTTCCACTTCCCAAATCACCTGTTAATAAAATCACACTTCCTGCGGGCAGCAATTCACCTAATTGTTGCCCTAATTTTTGGGTAGAATCGGCATTTGATAAAAAAATACTACGCATACTAACTTTCACTAAACCATCGAACTAAGACTCTTGCTAAACGCTGTGGGTCATGGCGAACATAACCTGTAATTTCATTTTCACTCATTACATTTGCTAGTACCAAAAAACACCCCAAACGTGATACCTCTTCACGATCTAAATAAACAGGATGACAATTCTCTGCTGCATAACGTTTCAAAGCTAATTCAGAGGGCGAGATTTTTTGGACTAATACTGCATCAAACACTCTTTGTCCACACACTTGATCAATAGCCCGTAGATGATCGCTAACGGTATAATTATCCGTTTCACCCACTTCGGTCATGATATTGCAAATATAGATACGTGGTACCTTAACTTTTGCAATGGCTTCTCGAATGCCTGGAACAAGTAAATTTGGAATCACGCTAGTATACAAACTTCCTGGCCCAATGATAATACAATCAGCGTCCTCTATAGCTTTGATCGCAGCAGGTAAAGCGGTTGGATTGGGTGGCTCACAACCAATAAGACTAATTTTGCCGTTTGCTTCCGTAATTTTAGACTCGCCTTTGATGATGCGACCGTCGCTTAATTGGGCCCATAAACAGACATCGGTGAGGGTTGCGGGTAAGACTTTTCCTCTGACGGCTAGAACTTTAGAACTAGCTGCGATCGCTCTTTCTAAATCCCCCGTCACTTCCGTCATTACTGTAAGAAATAGATTACCAAAACTATGACCACTTAATCCATCACCTGCTTTAAAACGATATTGAAATAATTCGGTTAATAATTTCTCTTCATCAGCTAAGGCTGCTAGACAGTTACGAATATCCCCTGGGGGTAAAACCCCGATTTCTCGCCGTAACCGTCCTGATGATCCACCATCATCGGCAACAGTGACGATCGCAGTAATATTAGCACTATATTGCTTCAAACCACGTAATAGGGTCGATAGTCCAGTCCCCCCACCAATAGCGACGATTTTCGGGCCACGGTTGAGACGGCGATGGGTGAGTAAGACATCAACTAATTCTTGATCACTGTCGGGTTGCAAAGCTTCTGTAATCGAACCAACAGTACGACTTTGGCCCCACAATAACAAAAATAAACCGATCATGACGGCGAGTGGCCCCGATACATAACTGGGAATCAAACGAGTAATTAGTTCTAGTAACTGGGATAACAAACCAATTAAGCGGTTAATGGGGGTTAGCTTAACCCAAATAGCTAGACCGAGTGAAAGTAAAATCGCACCTGTCAAACTAATTAATAACCAGCGTTTGATAAACAATCCAGGCGATAGCCATTTAAACCACCGATTCACTCGCCTGGGTGTTTTTTGACTCATTAATGATAATTTACGCCTTTCCAATCCGAGTTTGCGTAAGACGTTTTTGATTGGACTACCAGACATAAAGACAAACTCACATCAAAAAACAGCCGTCCATCAGAAAATTCTACTGATTAGATGAATTTTCTCAAGTTTTATGGCTATAGACCCGTCAATTTTGCTAAAAGTTGCCTCACCCCGTACCTTCATTGTAGTCTACGGTGAGACTAAATACTTAGTAGCGCACCTGCATATAAGCGGCTTCTGAAATAGTGGGGATTTCGGCGTATTTTCCCGAAATAGATTGAATAACCGAATAAATACAAGCCGCTAAGGTTCCTAGAAAAATGACGTTAAATAGTGTTTCAGTGAGTAAACCGCCACCCGTTCCTCTTAACAATACCGACAAAACTAAGCCAACTAAAAAGACGAGAATATCAATTAGAATCGCCTGCATCGTATTAAAGCGAATAAAATGACTGATTTTTGGATTTCTAACAACTGCAAGGAACAACACAAAAAAGAGAATTAAATTGCCAAATGGAATACTGTTAACCAAGGCCATTGGCAGTACAGGAATCGCTAGATAACTTAAAATTGGGAATTGTGCGATGAGAAATGTCCCAAATTTAAAAGCAGAGGCTAAAGGCATAATATAAACCAAAGCCCCGAAAATACGGTCTTTTACGTCTGCGGAACCGCGCCAGGTCATTTTTGTATCTCCTGTTGAATTCGTGATCTAGGTCTATTCCAAGATAACGCAATTGTTGACTTAATCAATATTAGCGACCCGAAAGCCCATCCGACACTCGAATAAAGTCGGTTGACTGTTTTCTGCAATGGATAGCTTTCGGCCACATTTTAAGTTCCCTTGAGACCAACGCGGTTGTCCCTGATGGGTGGCTAATAAACACCCTTGACAGACTTGCTGAGTTGATAGCACTTGTTCATCGGCAAGAATGACTAACATACTCTCACTCTCCTCTTGATCCCCGATGTTTCTGCTTATATTCTAATGCTAGTTCTTTAAATTAATGGTTCTCTTAGTTACAATTTTAATGAAAATTTGCATCCCATATTCCTATATAAATATGATTGCTTTTCTGGCGTTCAATTGTACCTTTTAGTGAGCCGACGTTAAATGAATATCTTTGTTTCTGTCCTTGATAAACTTGTTCTAAACCTTGTCTGACCAAGGGTGTTGTATTTCCTGAAAGTAATTGATTGAGGGTTTGTTGCATCGTTTTTAAGCTAACGGATGGCGTAAAAGAAACTTCAGTTTGTCGAATTTGTCCTGTTTGATTATCAATTAAATAACCTAAATCAACTTGGTCGGGAATTAAATCTTGATACCGAACCGCTTGGCTATCTCCCCAAAGCCCTTTCTTGATAAACGTGGGGGTTCCTAATTGATTAATTACAGAACTTTTCACCGTTCCTACTGGGAAAATGGGAACTTTGGGCGAATAATATTGGCTTTGAGTTTGAGGTGGTTCGGGTTCGGGTGTTGGGGTAACTTCGGGTTCGGGTGTCGGAGTTGGTTCGGGTATTGGTTCGGGTTCAGGTGTTGGGGTAACTTCGGGTTCGGGTATTGGTTCGGGTTCTGGGGTTGGTTCTTCAGGTGGAGGTACAGGAATTGGAATACTTTCAGGAGTTGGTTCGAGTGTAGGTTCAGGTGTGGGTATCGGAGTTGGTTCAGGACGCGGTTTGGGTGTAAAAATTGGGCTAGGTGTCGCTTCGGGTGTGGGTGTTGCTTCGGGGGTTGGAGTTGGTTCAGGACGCTCGGGAAATTTGGGTAAAAATGCTCTAAAACCAAGGAAAAAAGCACTAAATACAATTCCCAAGAATAGTAATGTGGGTAAGAAACATCCAAGAGGTGATTTTTGGGGACGTTCTTCTAATTGTGAAGGTTTAATGACAGGAACAGTAACAGGACGAGTCGGTTTAACGACAACGGTTTGCGGAGTTCCTGGTGATAGGGCAATGGTAGGTTCAACGATAGATTCACCAATCGATAAAGCTTGTAACATCTCTGTAGCACTCTTAAAGCGATCGCGGGGATGAAAGCGAACTGCTCGATCAATGACAGATGCTAGATTAGAGTGAAGATGATTTGCTTGTTTTCTCCAGAGAATTTCCCCCGTCGTTGGGTCAGTTTCTAATTCTTGGGGTGTTTTACCCGTCAGTAAATAAATCGCCGTTAGACCTAAACCATATAAATCACTAGAATAGACGGGACGACCTGCGGCCTGTTCTGAGGCCATATAACCAGGTGTTCCAGAGACAACGGATAAGGTTGAGTGTCCCGAAGCATCAATCACGGTTGCCACTGCTTCTTTCATGGCCCCAAAATCAATCAGGACAGGTAAATTATCACGGTTGCGTAGGATAATATTATCAGGTTTAAGATCACGGTGAATAATTTTGCGATCGTGAATAAAAGCTAGAACAGGTAAAAGATTCAACAAAATTTTTTTAACTTGTTCTTCTGACAAATTGCCTTCATGCTGTCGTTTTTGGGTGAGGGTTAGTCCTTCTATCCATTCTTGAACCAGATAAAAATTAGCTGATTCAGAGAAATAAGCATAAAGACGGGGAATTTGTTCGTTTTTTTCCCCTAATTCTTCTAAAATCGCAGCTTCTCGTTGAAAGCGTTCTTGTAACCATTGTGGAATAACGGGATATTGAACAACGGGTTTAAGTTGTTTAATGACACATTTGCGACTCGATGGCATATAGGTATCCATCGCTAGAAAGGTTTCGCCAAACCCCCCTCTTGCTAGTGTTTGTTGAATCTGATAGCGATTATTTAATAAATTTGTCATCCACGAAAACCAATCACTAAGACAATTATTGTTCTAGTACTCCTCAACCTATGATAAGCCGTCATTCCCTTAAATGTCAGAGACTCTAAATGTTGACGTAAGGTTTCAGCTTATAGGTATGCTGCAAAAAATATGATATTCTACCTATACTTCAATGGTGTTTAGGATTAGATTAATGTTGTCATTAATCGCGGCTATTTCTTCTAGGATTAAAAAACAATTTTGGCTTTGGTTCTTAATAATTTTGTTTATCTTTAACGCTTCAGCAATTGCAGCAGATCGAATCCCTTTAACGATTACTTTATTACAAGAACGAATCAGCACACCGATTTTAAGCGATGGTGTGGCTACGATTGATTTACGCAATTTAATCATCGATTTAACTGACAATAATTCAGACTTTAGAGAACAGTTTTATCAACTTTTACAAAATCAAATTACTCGATCTAAAAAGCCACTCGGATTAGATTTAAGTGGGTCACAAATTAAAGGTGATTTTTTAGGACAACGTTTAGGTCTGATCACACTTTTATCAAAAGCAGCTTTATCAACTTTATTAACACCAGCAGAACAAGAATTATTACAACAAGATAAAAAATTTTCTCTAGTTGATAGTGAGCAATTATCATCGGTTATTGTCTTTCGAGGAGGGTTAAAATTACTAAATACTAAATTTTTAGGTAAAGTTGATTTTTCTAAAGCTTTTTTTCTTAAACCAATTGAGGCATCTACTACTTATTTTTATTCGGATAGTATTTGGATAGATGCGCGTTTTGGTCGCATTGCTGATTTTAGTCGTTCTCTTTTTGCCAAAGAAGCTAATTTTAATCAAAGTCGATTTTTAGCTACTGCCAAATTTAAACAAGTTCAATTTAAAGGTGTTTCTAAATGGGTCGATAGTTGTTTTGATAATGGTGGCAGTTTTACACAGGCGGATTTTACTCAAATGGCAGATTTTACAAATAGTCAATGGTTAGGAGAGGCAATTTTTAATCAAACGGTTTGGCGCGATCGCACAATGTTTACTGAAAGTTATTTTTCTCAAGGAATTAATCTTAAAAACTCTACTTTTGAAAAATCAGTTGTTTTCAGAGCCAGTTATTTTGATAATGTAATTGATTTTCAAGATGTGAAATTATTAGATCAAGTTGATTTTAGTAACGCCGAATTTACTGAACAAGCTAGTTTAAATGTTGCGGGTTTAGCGTTTGATTCAGACAAAGCCAGAATTTTAGGAGATGCTGGAATTATTGGCCAAGTAATCTCTTTACCCAGTTTAGAAGGGAATCAGGCTGTTTTGAAAAATTTAGTCAGAAACTTTAGAACTTTAGAGCTAATTTCTGATGCGAATCAGATTGAATATAAACGAGAACTTTTAAGAGTTAGAAAATTACATCAAAAAGTTTTTGTGGGTACTCTAATAAAAATGCTTAATTTTGCTTGGTTTAAAGCTTTTATCTATTGGGTACTTTTAAATATATTATTACTATTAAGCAATTATGGAACCAATTCTAACTTAGTCTTTAGTACAGGAATTATTGTTATTAGTTATTTTGGTTTGCTATTTTGGTTAATTGATCGTTGGCGTAGAAAATATCCGACCCCGATTCTTCCTAGTCGCTATGATATTATTTGGATGATTAATAGTTATTTAACCTTAACTTTGATTGGTCTATCAGGTATTTTCCAATCTTCAAATCATCCTTGGCTTAGTTTAGGTTGTTTATTGTTTATTTTATTTCCGATTCCTCTAACTTTAACCATTCTTTTATATCAACAGGGACGCTTTCACGATTTAATGGATGTCTCTTATTTGGTACAAGATGGAACGCTTAGACAACTAAGAATTTTAATCGGTCGTTTGCCCATTATTCCCGATTACCCAATGTTTCGAGAAAGATATATCCCTATTTTGTGGGAACGTCGCTGGAATTGGTTAAATTACTATGATTTTAGTTTAAATAATTTATTAAAAACAGGCTTTAATGATATTCGTTTAAGAGATGAACATTTACCAGGATTAGTCACGAGTTTAGTCTGGTATCAATGGACGTTAGGTATTCTGTATATTAGTCTTTTACTTTGGACGCTTTCTAGAACAATTCCAGGTTTGAATTTATTAATTTATTTGAAGTAATATTTAATGTTAAAATAACAGCAAACTATTGCTTGAGGTTAAAGAAATGACACAAGCTGTACCTAAATACTTAAGCTTTGAAGAATATTTAGAACAATATCCTGAAGATGGCGGACGCTATGAATTAATTGATGGGAGAATGATAGAAGTGCTACCAATTGCTGATCATGAGGATATAGGCGGCTTTCTTTCGGGGACTCTGTTTGTAGAATACACAAGGTTACAACTGCCTTATTTTATTCCTAGATCTTGTGGTGTGAAACCACATCGAGAGGCAACAGGCTATATTCCTGATGTCATCGTCTTAAATAGAGATACTATTGTTAATGATCCTTACTGGAAAAAAGCATCATCAATTACCCTTGGAGAATCAGCCTGTTTAGTCATTGAAATTGTGAGTAATAACTGGCGTGATGACTATATCAAAAAATTTGATGATTATGAAGCATTAGGCTTTCCTGAATATTGGATTATTGAATATCTAGCAAAAGGTTCAGCCCGTTTCATTGCTACACCAAAAACACCGACTATTTCTGTTTGTCACTTAATCGATGGAGAGTATCAGGTAAATTTGTTTAAAGGAAATCAAACAATTATCTCACCAACTTTCCCAGAATTGGATTTAACAGCAGCACAAATTTTTCAAGCTCAAAAGTAATCGGCTAATCGGCTAAATCGCTTTTTCTTCGATACAATTAACAGCAAAAGCTCATTTGTCGCCTAATTCATGAATAAACCGACAATCCTCACCGTAGACGATGATCCAGAGGTTTTACAAGCTATTACCCGTGATCTACGAAGACAATATGGAGATCGCTATCGCATTGTACGGGCGGACTCTGGACAATCGGCCCTAGAAGCCGTAGAACAGCTAAAATTACGCAATGATTCCGTTTCTCTATTTCTGGTCGATCAACGAATGCCACACATGACGGGAGTAGAATTTTTAGAAAAAGCGAGTGTCATTTTTCCCGAAGCAAAACGGGTTTTACTAACCGCCTACGCAGATACCGAAGCAGCAATACGGGCGATCAATGTTGCTAGGCTGGACTATTATTTACTCAAACCTTGGGACCCGCCCGAAGAAAGACTGTATCCGATTTTAGATGACTTACTTGATGATTGGAACGCTCATTCCAAAATCGAATTTCAAGGAATCAGAGTCATTGGCGATCGCTGGTCACCCGAATCACACCGTGTCAAAGATTTTCTAGCCAGAAACCAAATTCCCTATCGTTGGCTGGATATTGAACGAGAAACCGAAGCCAAACAGTTAATGACTTATGCCAAAGTGCAAACCCCCTGTTTACCCCTAGTCCTATTTCCCGATGGCACACATCTCGTTAAACCCGATAATATCCAAATCGCGGAAAAAACTGGACTACAAACCCAAGCAAGCAAACCCTTTTACGATCTAGCCATTATTGGAGGAGGGCCAGGAGGGCTTGCAGCAGCCGTTTATGGGGCATCTGAGGGCTTACGAACAGTGATGATCGAACGAGAGGCCCCAGGAGGACAAGCAGGAACCAGTTCGCGTATTGAGAACTATTTAGGGTTTCCAGTGGGTTTAAGTGGAGGAGATTTAGCGCGTCGGGCTGTCACTCAAGCGAAACGGTTTGGGGTGGAAGTTCTCACACCTCAAGAAGTCGTCAGTATTCGGCTAGAAAATAATTATCGTATTATTACTCTCAAGAGTGGGACAGAAATTAGTTGTCACGCACTAATTCTAGCGTTGGGAGTATCTTGGCGACGTTTAAATATTCCTGGGATTGATCGTTTAACAGGGGCTGGGGTGTACTATGGCGCGGCTCAAACAGAAGCTTTAGAATGTGCTAATGAGGATGTGTATGTAGTCGGTGGTGCCAATTCAGCAGGACAAGCGGCAATGTATTTTTCTCGATATGCACGTAAAGTAACCATGCTGGTTCGGGGTGAGTCCTTGACTGCAAGTATGTCGCAATATTTGATCGATCAGATTGGCGCTAGAGCTAATATTGAAGTGAAGTGTCTCTGTAGTGTGATGGAAGTTAAAGGAGATCATAGCCTTGAAGCTTTAGTCATTAAACAAGAAATAGGTCAACTCGAAACAGTACCCGCGAACTCCCTGTTTATTTTTATCGGTGCAGTTCCGCGTACAGAATGGTTAGATGGCATGATTGAGAGGGATGATAAAGGTTTTATTCTGACAGGCTCAGATTTACCCCATTTTAGCGATCGTCCGAAAGGTTGGACACAAGATCGCGATCCCTTTTTACTCGAAACCAATATCCCTGGCATCTTTGCGGTTGGTGATGTGCGCTGTGGATCGATTAAACGAGTTGCGTCTAGTGTTGGTGAAGGAAGTATCTGTGTTCAATTTGTACATCGTTATTTGAGCAATTTATGAGCAATATTACAGATGAGTTAAAACAAATTCCTTTATTGTCCCATCTCGATGAACAGCAATTAAAGTGTATTGCCAGTCATGGAACGAGTCTGCAACTAAAAGCAGGAGATGTGATTGCAAAACAAGGTGATCCGCCAGATGGATTTTATATTATCTTAGAAGGGATAACCGAATGGACGCACCATATCGGACAACAAAATGCTTATGCTGCCACCTTAGTAGCAGGTGATGTGTTTGCAGAACTAATTTTATTACTCAATGAATCCTATCCAACAACAGGACGCGCTTTGACTGATGTCAGACTGTATAAATTAGAACCCGATGCGTTTTGGTTTGTCTTGCAAACTTGTCCGACGGTGATGCGACAAGTTTTGAAAACGGCTGCAGAGCGATCGCATATGCACGAATCAGTCATCCAACAACACGCAAAACTGATCTCTTTAGGTACAATGTCCGCAGGGTTAGCCCATGAATTAAATAATCCTGCTGCTGCCATTCGTCGTAGTGTGGAATCACTCTTAGAAGTGCTGTCAATGTTGCCATCATTTGCCCTAAGAATGCACGAGCAGCCTTTTGATTCAGAAAAAGTAAATTTTTTGTGTGATTTTTATCATAAATCGCTAAAAGCAGCTTTAAAGCCGATTCAGGATGATCCGCTTAGTCGGAGTGAAGCCGAAGACGAAGTGAGCGATTGGTTAGAAGAACAAGGCGTTAATCAAGCATGGAAATTAGCCCCAACTTTAGTCGCTTCTGGGCTTGAGATCCATGATTTGAAAGTTTTAAAGAAAAATATTGATTCAACCTGCTTAGAAAGCGTTTTAGTATGGCTAGAATCGACTTTAAATGGGATGTGTACCCTGCATCAGATCAAGCATAGTTCGACGCGAATCTCCGATCTGATCAACGCCATGAAAGATTATACCTATATGGATCGTGGCCCCTTACAAGAAATCGATGTCCATGATGGAATCGAAAACACTTTAACCATTATGAAATACAAGTTAAAGTATGGTGTTGAGGTGATTCGAGATTATGGAGATTTACCGCATATTTGCGCGTATGGACGGGAATTAAATCAAGTGTGGACGAATTTGATTGATAATGCCGTTGATGCGATGAATGGAAAAGGTAAGATTTGGATTAGAACGAGACAAGAAAGCGATCGTATAAGAGTCGAAATTGCCGACGATGGGTCAGGTATTCCGCTTGAGGTTCAATCTCGAATTTTTGAACAGTTTTTTACGACCAAAGAAGCAGGAAAAGGCACAGGTTTAGGTTTAGATATTGTACGGCGTATTGTGGAGGGACAACATAAAGGAAGTATTCGTTTTGAGTCAAAAGCGGGGGATACTCGTTTTCAGATTCGACTACCGATTAATGCAGCTAAGTGTTGAGGATTTAGGTGTCAGTGAATAAATTCACTGTCTCAAAGCTAAAATCCGTTAAAACGGATTAGAATCTTTACCTTAAGTCGGTTTTAACCAACTTTTGCTAAACGTTTTAAACTTGGACTATTTTTAAAGGCTTTATTAATTCGCCGAGAATGTTCATAAATCATATAACTCCAACTAGCAGAACGTCTCTCAGGTTGATAGTGCCATTTTAAAAGATGTTGCAAAACTCGAATCAGATTACTTTCTAACCCCTCTTTTTCACTACGGCTCATACCTTCAATTTCTTCTAGCAGATTTTCGATGTCTAATTGATTAAACTAAACTTACCTTCCCTTAGTAAATTAGCGGTTTCCTCTAGCCATAGGTTAAAGTCAGTTTCGTAGAGGGTATGGAAAGCTACCATAAGAATACATCTAAATAAATGCTGATTCAGATCTTATCTAAATTCTATAGAAAAAGGGTTTGAAGACCAAACCCCTACAATTATGTCAATGAGACGAATTAATTAATCGAAATGATTAATAATCGCTTGAGCAAACTCAGAACATTTGAATGGTTTTTCGACAGGAGGTTCCATTAAACGCGCTAAATCATATGTTACTTCACGATTGGCGATCGCGGTACTAATCCCTTTTTTAATCAAATCTGCTGCTTCTTGCCATCCCATGTACTCTAACATCATCACACCCGATAAAATAACTGAACCTGGATTAATACGGTCTAAACCCGCGTGTTTCGGGGCTGTACCGTGTGTGGCTTCAAAAATTGCACAACTATCGCCAATATTAGCACCAGGCCCCATGCCTAAACCACCAACAATAGCCGCAGCAGCATCCGAGAGATAATCCCCGTTTAGGTTCATCGTCGCAAGAATTGAATACTCATCGGGACGAGTTTGGATTTGTTGAAAGATACTATCAGCAATTCGGTCATTGACCATAATTTTATCTTTCCATTGACCCTTCCCGTGCGTTTCTCCAATGGCATCGAGAACCTTTTGTACTTCTAAACAGATTTTTTCTTTTTTTTCTGCGGTTAGTGCATCGTATCCTGGTTCTATCATGCGGGCGTTGTCTTCGATACTTAAATCTGGATTACGATCTTTATTATCCAAAATCCAAGATTCTTGTTCAGTGACGCAGACATCTCTAAATTCACTCGTGGCTAACTCATAACCCCAATCACGGAAAGCACCCTCAGTATATTTCATAATATTTCCTTTATGAACAAGGGTGACCATTTGTTTATTTTTAGGTAATCTTAACGCCTGTTCCATTGCGCGACGGACAAGACGCTGTGATCCTTTTTTACTAATGGGTTTGATGCCTATTCCTGAATCTAGCGGAATTTGTTTATTTTTGTGTTCGGGTGTTGCGGGAATTAAATCAGTATTCAAATAATGAATTAATTTATCAGCGATTTCTGTTCCTTGTTTCCATTCAATTCCCAAGTAAATGTCTTCGGTATTCTCCCGATAAACAATCACATCTAGTTTTTCTGGGGTTTTGTGAGGGGATGGTGTTCCAGCGTAATAACGACAGGGACGAACACAAGCATATAAATCAAAAATCTGTCGTAAAGCAACGTTAAGCGAACGAATACCCCCACCGATAGGAGTAGTTAAAGGACCTTTGATAGCAACTCCATATTCTTTAATTGCAGTCAGGGTATCTTCGGGTAAGTATTGATAGGTTCCGTAAACTTCACAAGCTTCATCACCCGCATAAATTTTAAACCAGTTGATTTTGCGTTCTCCCCCATATGCTTTTTCGACCGCAGCATCAATTACTTTTTCAGTAGCAGGCCAAATATCGACCCCTGTTCCATCGCCCCGAATAAAGGGAATAATAGGATCATGAGGAACAATCGGTTTACCTTCAGAGAATGTAATCTTTGATCCTGTTGTCGGGGGTGTTAGTTTTTCGTACATAAGCTTAAATTAATACTCGATGTCTTCATAAATGATAGGTTTTATCTCACAGAAGAAAGCTAATTTTACTACCAAAACCATGAGTTTACAAAATATTAAGATGTTGTCGAAAAATGAGACGATCGCTATTTGAGTTTTTTATGCTCATGGATGAAGGCTCACTCCAATACGAATAATGACGTTATATCAACCTTTTTTAGATTATGCGATCGCATTGTTACAAGAACGATTAGATTTATCTCCCTATCCCATCCCTTCAGGGTTTGAATACAAAGAAAATCTTACAGGAAAAGGAAAAAGACAAGAAACCGTCACCACCACTAGCTATGGTTTTCAATCGCCAAAACTGCGACAAATTCGAGCGGCACACGTCCAAGGTGGAAATACGCTACAAGTGCTGAATTTTGTCATTTTTCCTCGGTTAAATTACGATTTACCCTTTTTTGGAGGTGATTTAGTCACGCTCCCAGGAGGGCATTTAATCGCCCTAGATATGCAGCCGTTGTTCCATAATGCGGAATATCAAAAAAAATATTCTGATCCCGTTTTACCGATTTTTCAATCCTATCAAGAGGTTTTACCCTGGGGTGGTGATTTTCCTGATGAGGCTAAACAGTTCTTTTCACCCGCTTTTTTATGGACTCGTCCCCAAGAAACCGAACTCGTCGAAACAAAAGTCTTTAATGTGTTTAAAGAATATCTACAAGCTTATCTCAAGTTTGTCGAACAAGCCGAACCCGTAACCGATGAAGAAAAACTAGCTGAGATTAGAGAAGCCCATCTACGTTATATTGGATACCGCGCCGAAAAAGATCCCGCCAGAGGGATGTTTACTCGTTTGTATGGTTCGGAATGGACAGAAGAATATATTCACGGATTTTTGTTTGATTTAAAATAACCTCACCCTAACCCTCTCATAAAAAGAGAGGGAACTATAAAAATGCAGTTAGTGGGTTTAGGAATGAGGTTAAATTGGAAAACCCCAAGAGACTCTTTCATCCCTTGGGGTTAAACTTATCTAACTACTACAGAATAAAATCAATTAGCCGATATTGACTTTAACGATTTTATTTTTTTCTTCTTCAGCTTTGGGTAGAGTTAAAGTCAGAATGCCATCTTTGTAGTCTGCTTTAACATCAGTGTTTTCAATTTTGGTTGAGAGAGGAATCACACGTTGGAATTTACCATAACGGAATTCAGTGCGTTTGACACCATTATCTTCTGTGGTGTTTTCTTGACGACGTTCTCCACTGACATAAACAGCTTCTTTGGTGACTTGGATATCTAAGTCTTTTGCTTCCATGCCAGGAACTTCTAATTTAACGTGAATTGCTTCATCGTTTTCAGAAATTTCTACAGCAGGTGCGTGGACAAATTGTTCACCGTTGAATTCAGTAGAAGGAACTAAGTCGTTAAATAGACGATTCATTTGGCGTTGTAGGGTTTCCATCTCACGGAAAGGGGAGTAACGTACTAAAGCCATTTTGTTTTTCTCCTAACTTAATCTACGTGCTGTATTTATTGCTTATTTACATATTAATTAAAATAAAAAAGTCAGTGAATACGGTTATAGCGAAAAACTATGTAGAAATAACCCTATTTATCTTTGAATTCAATAAGGTCGGTTAACCGAACTTGAAAGATAACTAACCGAACAGGCTTAAATTGTATTCAAACAAGCAAACTTAGGAAAAAAGTCATAGTATATACAGATAAGGATCTATAGGTTGGAGAACTATACCCATGCGTCTTTTATTCTTAGCTCCCTTACTCACTGGCTTAATTTCGTTCTATATTTGCCGTAAATCACAAGATGAATTAGCTTATGTCACGGCTGTTGTCGCAGGTGTTAGCTTACTCGCTAGTCTAATACTCGCTCCTTGGCAAGTTCAGTTCTTACTCTTGATTCTTGGTTTATCAACCATTGCTTATTTTTGGAAACAGCAAGATACAGAAAATACTTTAGAAGTACAACAGTTTCAGGCTACGGTACAAACGAAAGTGAACATGATGAAAGGACAAAAACCCGCAGAAGTTGTCCCTTCATCTATTGCTGTGTCTCCAAAGGAAGTAACCGATAAACGGAAAGTCAGAAAATATCGTGGTGTTTTGATGGTAGAAACTCCCTCGCAACCCGCTAATACACCTTCTAATCTAAAGTATCGAGGAGCTAATGTTAGGGACAATAATTCTAATGGTTAGTTTTGTTTCTATTCAAAATCTATATCTTCTGCAAGTAGCATCCTCATCATTTCCACACTAAGATTAGTGATTTTGACTAAGCGATTGGCTTGTTGTGAAACGGTTCTCTCAAAAATATTTCTAACTAATCTGCCATTGCCAAAGCTGTCATCTCGAATAGAGTATAACTCGGTGAATTTGTCAAGTAAGATGGTGCGGGCCGCAGGATCTAATTGAAAGCCATATTTCTGACATTGCTGCTCAAACATAGCGATTAATTCTTGTGGTTCGTAGTCTTCAAAATAAAAATGACGAGAAAATCTAGATTTTAATCCAGGATTAGAATCAACAAACCGTTCCATTTCTCCCGTATAACCTGCTACAATCACCACTAAGCGATCGCGGTAATCTTCCATCCGTTTGAGTAAAGTATCTATTGCTTCTTGTCCAAAATCATTACCTGAAGCGTCTTCGGGTTCTAATGTATATGCTTCATCAATGAATAAAACCCCATCTAAAGCAGATTGAACCAGTTTATCGACCTGTTGCGCCGTATGTCCAATATAACCCGCAACCATGCCAGAGCGATCGGTTTCTACGAGATGCCCTTTAGACAAAATACCAATCTGTTTATAAATTTGTCCCATTAATCTAGCAACCGTCGTTTTACCCGTCCCAGGGGAACCACAGAACACCGAATGCAGGGTTAGAGGAATAGCGGTTAAACCTTTGTCTTGTCTAAGTTTTTGAATTTTGAGAAAATTAACTAAAGTATTAACCTCTTCTTTGATATTCTCCATTCCAATGAGGTTATTTAGCTTTTGTAGAACATCATTAAGGGTTTCAGGTTTATTTTGTACACTTTGCGGAGGTGAGGTTACTGGGTTTTGAGATTGTTCTTTTTTCTTTTTCTCATCGAGTAACATCTTTAGTCTGAGTAGTTCAACCTGTTTATCTAGCCATTCCTTTTCGTAATCACGCATAATAATAACCGTACTTGTTACTCTTATAGTCTCCCAAATTGTTATTGTTAACGTTGTAACAATTGCTGTAGTCTAACATTTTCCGAGCGTTAAACGAATAATTTAGTCTTAGTCAAGACGATGATTTTGTTTGCCGACAAGCATAACCAGTTAATTAAATTTGTAGATTGCTTATCTAATATATTTGTACTTAAGATGTATAAAATTTTAGTCAAATTAAAATGTTGTGAGAAGTCTTTCAAACTCTTCTAATGCTTGTAAACTTCCAACCTGCCAGCTTTTTTCAATGGTTTGAGGAATAATCTCTAAAAGAGGTATATTTGGAAAAATAGAACTAATCTCAGAATTTATATAACCATTCTCTGTTAATACAAAAATCGTTAACTTACCACTATCATAAATCCATAATTCAGGAACTTGTATCGCTTGATAAGCCTCAATTGTGTTTGAAGTAACATCAGTCTCAATTGCTAAATCTGGTGGTGGGTCATCAGATTGTAACCTTTTACGGCCAATCATTCTTTGATAATTTTGAATATAAAAACACGCATCAGGTTCTACACCCGCTATTCCTTCCTTTTTAAAAGTTGTTGACCCAAAAGGTTGATAACGTTTTTTAACAAATTTTAGTAATATTTTGACAATATCAGATAGTAAATCTCTTGGTATTTCATGTTCTGGTAAAGGAACCATAATTTCTAAATTACGATTACTGTAAGCAATGCGTGAAGTTCTGTTATCTCCCAATTCTTCTAAGATTGATTCAAATTCTAGCCAAGTCACATCAGGAATAGTGACTAAACTACCTGGTGAAAGTTGAATTTTGCTGATCTGTTTAAGGATAGGAATCGTTATCGACATCAAAAAATACGAGATTTTTTTAACTTTAATTGACTATTATAAAAAATAACTAGCCACAATATCTAGTATAACTCTGTTTTGTTAAGAAAAGCTAAGAATTATAGGCAATATGTGAATTAATAACGGGTAATTGGGCATTTTAAACGATATAGCAAGAGCAACGGACATACTTATTAGTAAAATATGACTGTAGAATACTATTTTAGCGGTGATGCCAATATTGTAGAGCGATGGAAGCGAGAACTAAAACAAGCTTCTGGTAGAGTTATTGTATTTTCACCTTATTTAACTAATCTTGCTTTAGAAGTATTAACGCTTATAAAAGATAAAGAAAATAGTGAAATTTATACAAGATTTGATTTTGATTTATTTAATCAAGGTAGTTCTAGTATAAAAACACTTAAAACACTTTTAGATTTGGGATTTCAAATCTATGAGCTTTCTAAATTACACGCTAAACTAATTATTATTCCAGATCGCTTTGTCAGTATCGGTAGTCAGAATTTAACCACTCAAGGACAGTATAATTTAGAAGCGAATATGGTTTCTACTGATAAAGATGATATTTCTTGGATTAAGGATTTAGCTGGTGAATGGTTAATAAATAGAAAATTAATTACTTTTGAGAGAATTAAAGAATTTGAAGAGCAATTATCAAAACAAAGAGTAATAGATATAGAGAATCCACCTGAGCTTATAGAGCTTGAGCCTATAGATAATGATAACGATGTTCCAGAAGCTCCACAACGTAAAGCCAGTGAAGTTGTTTATGGAACAGTTAAATTTGAGAGCAATAGATATTCTTTAATAATTGATAAAATAACAACTTTATCTAAATGGAATTTTGAAAATGAAGAAGTTGATCTTGAGAAAATATATCAAGGAAAATATAAAAGATATTTATGTGTAAAGCAAAGTTCTGATTTAGAAATTTATTCGTTTGCTTGGGTTCGTCTGGCTGGTACACGTATCACTTATACTTTTGATGAACCACCTCCACCACGAGAAATAACAATAGATAATGTTAAGATAAATCTTACTATAGCAGAAACTACAAACTTAATACCTAAAAGTAAAGACAGTGCTAATATAAAAATATTATTAGAGCTAACAAATTTTGTTTTTGCCGACTCATATAAAGCAGTGTTTTTGATGAATGAGCTATCAATAACATTTGAATCTAATTTTTATTTTTCTCCATACAAATTAAAAAATCTGAGTTTAGAACTTTACTCTACAGAAGAGCAACTAAACCAACTCTTGAATGATATAGAATCGAATACTACTTGCTGGGTTCAAACAATTAACGAGCAAGATAATGAGCCACGAGTTTTTTATTATTATAGTAAACTGAACACATATTTAACAAATAATGTAATTACTTGTTAACCAATAATAAACATCAAAATTATAAAGAACTCAAAAAACAAATATTAAATCTTTTGACTGAGCCATACATTCCTAAGAAAGAAAGACTTAACGGAAAACAAGCTAATTATTTTTTTGGGAGGAAGGTACGAGTTGGGCTTTAAAATTAGAAAAAATAAATGAGCATTACATCTTAGTAGCTGAGTTATAATTTAAATTAAATTCGCTCCTTATTTATGAGAAAAAAATGCTAACTAGTATTGAAGGTATTTATAAAAACGGTCGAATAGAATTGGCAGAACAGCCTAATGATGTGCTTGAGGGTACTAAAGTTATTGTAACTTTTATTAGATCTAATGAAATTGATCTAGCCTCTCATCAAATT
Source organism: Chroococcus sp. FPU101 (assembly GCF_017312365.1). Lineage (GTDB taxonomy): Bacteria > Cyanobacteriota > Cyanobacteriia > Cyanobacteriales > Microcystaceae > Chroococcus. The sequence continues at coordinate 754 of NZ_BLJI01000034.1, read as the reverse complement.
AATCCAGCAGAAGCAGAAGTATTAAAAACCAGCTTGACAACTTTTGCAGATGACTGGAATAGTGATGAAATGAGCATATATGATAACTATGACGCAGCAAAACACAATTTGTAACAGAAATGATGTTGTTTTAGTGCTTTTTCCAAATTCTAATTTTATTACAGCTAAAACACGCCCCGCTTTGGTCGTTCAAGCAGATAACCTACAAACAGGTCTATCTCAAGTAATTGTTGCGATGATTACCAGCCAACTGAAGCGAGCAAATCATCCAAGTCGCGTTACTATTTTATTAAATTCTCCAGAAGGACAACAATCTGGTTTGTTAACAGATTCCGTCATCATGTCTGATAATCTAGCTACTATTACACTAACCGCAATTTATCAAGTTATTGGTTCATTACCTACAACAGATATTGATGTTGCATTAAGACATACTCTAGGTTTATAGACGAATAAATTAGTTATTTCTGTTTACTAACATAAATATAATTGTTCTAAAAAAATAATCGCTTGTTCTTTGGTAACACTTGGAAAATCATCTAAAAAAGTCTCTAAAGAATCTTCGGCGCTTAGATGCTGTATCAAAATTGCTACAGGTACACGTGTTCTGTGAAAAACTAGCATTCCGTTCATAATTTTTGGATCAGATGAAATAATTTCTCGATTCATCTTACATACCTCTAAATTTGTCTACTGATCATTATGGCACGAGCAAAATTCACCGATTCATAAATGAGGAAAATAAGTCATGGAT
>NZ_BLJI01000033.1 GCF_017312365.1 Chroococcus sp. FPU101 | reverse complement strand
TAATTCTGACCACCTACTTAGTAATTTTCAACTAAGCCGATGAGATTTTGTCGCGGAAAGTTGTGCAACCATTTCTGTACGAGATGAAACATCAAGCTTACGGAACATTCGTTTTAAAGCTTGCTTGACCGAATTTTCTGTGATCCAAAGTGCCTTCCCTATTTCTGCGTTGGTTTGTCCCAATGCAACTAATTCAGCAATTTGACATTCACGCGGCGTTAAGCAGTCTGTTTTAAACGATTGAATTTTTAACCGTACTGTTGAAACCCAGACTGATAAGTGTAAGCAGATCGCACTTAAATCAGTTAAGTTTTGTGTATCGAATGCAGACATTGACTGTTCACGTGTGCAACCCACTACACCGATTAATTGTCCACCACTAACAATCGGCCCTGCCATGACGTGCCAATGATCTAATCGAGGACAAATCATTGTCCAAATCTTAGGTGATGTCACTAAGGCTTCATGAACAGGTGCGTGGCGTTCTACAAGATAACGGACAACTGGATTATGTTCAATAGATAACCCAATTTGCCAGGTTTTTTGAAGACTACGCTCTGCTAAAGACAGTTGCTCAAAGAAAAAAATCCCCGCTCGCTTTGCTACAAAATACTCACCAATTCTTGGGATGACACGCGATCACAAATCTTGTTCATCTTTGACTTGGTTGATGGCTTCAAATAAAAGCAGCAAAGTACTGGTCATTAGACCTCTTGCATGAATAGAAGGAAAAGATACTATAGGTAGGTCAAGGGAGCTAAAGCAATGACCTACGAAAAACTCAAAGAACTAAAACGAAGTGAATTTAAGCGTCGGTGCGGCGTACATCCAGAAACATTTGAGAAAATGGTGAACATTCTCAAACCAGTACGCTTATCGTCAAGGAAAGCGAGGAGGACAGAACAAGTTAAGTGTTCAAGATCAATTACTGCTCACCTTAGAATACTGGAGAGAATATCGCACACAGTTTCACATCGGACAAACATGGGGAGTCAGTGAAGCTACCGTCTGTCGAACGGTGAGAAAAGTAGAAAATCTACTGATTCGTTCGGGGGAGTTTCGTTTGTCTGGAAAAAAACAGTTGCATCAGTCAGCTTATGAGTGGAAGGTTTTAGTAGTAGATGTTACCGAAGTACCCGTTGAACGACCGAAAAAAAACAGCGTCACTACAGAGCGTGGCTTTTAAGAAGCGTCACACCTTAAAGGCGCAAGTAGTACTCGAACAGGATACGGGGCGGATTGTCTGTACCGCCATCGGCTTGGGTCGAGTTCATGATTTTCGCTTGTTCAAAAATAGTCGTCTACCTTTATTGCCCTCGCAGTTAGTTCTTGCCGATAAAGGTTATCAAGGTCTGGTCAAGCTTCATCAAAACAGTTGTACGCCAACTAAAAAGCCCCGCCAAACTCAAACATTATCTCAAGCTAAACGACAACACAATTCTTTACTTAGCCAGTCTGAGAGTACTCGCAGAACACATCAACCGACGACTTAAGATTTTTAGGATTCTTTCGGAGCGTTATCGCAATCGCCGTAAGCGATTTGGCTTACGGTTTAACCTGATTGCTGGTTTACTCAATCACGAACTTTCCCTGACTTTTTGATTCATGCAAGAGGTCTATTGTTGCAATCTCAAAAAGTGTACTCGAACGAGGACTATCAAAAGCCAATTGGTTTTTCTAAGCTTAACACTAATGCTAATGATAGGAAAAAACCATGTTTCAATATGCTCACCCTGAAGTTTTAGTCGATACACAATGGTTACTCGCTCATCTCAACAACCCAATGGTACGAGTAGTTGAAGTCGCAGGTACTCCGCCCTTGCAGGGCGGAGCCTGCTGCGACCGCCCAGCCGCGGTTAATACCAGTCCAGAACCTTACAAAGATGCTCATCTTCCTGGGGCAATTTTCTGGAATATTTTTAGCGATCTACTCAAGCCTGACCTGAGCATGAATCTAGAACCAACTGCTATTGAAAAACTGCTATCACATTCAGGGATTTCTCATAACACAGCAGTAATTGCCTATGGCAGTTATCCTGACACAGGAGCTTGGCTCTTTTGGCTTTTGAAAACCTTTGGACATGACAAAGTGTATGTCCTCAATGGTGGTTACCAAAAATGGGTTGCTGATGGTTGTCCACTTACATCAGAATTATCAAATTTTGCACCTACTCAATATCAAGCTCAATCCCCTGATTCTCGTTTTCGGGTACTACAGGCAGAAGTTCAAGCATCTCTAGGACGCAATGATTGTGTCTTACTAGATGTTCGTACTCCTGAAGAGTATTATGGCGAAGTCTTTATGCTTAAACCACCAGAAGGAGCAGAACGAGGCGGGCATATTCCAGGTGCTATACATCTTGAGCATACTCTAACGCTCAATAAAGATGGTACCTATAAATCAGCACAAGAGCTACAGACTCTCTACAGCAGCAAAGGCATCACAGGAGATAAAAATATTTTTCCTTACTGTGCTATTGGTGGACGTTCGGCATCGACATGGTTTGTTTTGAAATATTTACTTGGTTACCCTAATGTCAGAAATTATGATGGCTCTTGGAATGAGTGGAGCCGTTTACCTCATACACCAATTGAGCAGTCATCATTATTGTAATCGGCTTTGGCAGCTTTGAATCAGCCCAAAGATTTTGCCAATTCTTTGATCAGGTGAAAAACTTTTTCAGATCTTGATGATTTTTGGAGAATTTGTGTCTCTCTCATCGAAGAAAGCCCTTTTTGACGCGAGTCAATTGATTATGAGAAATTTTGAGAGCCGCTTAATCAGTCTAAATGAAAAAGAGGGTTTGATAGTAATTTTTATTGGGTTTTTAGTTAACCATTTCTGACACTTTTGCTCGTGTTGACTCTTTCTTTTTAATAGCCATTTCTCATGAATGCAAGGCCAATGAGAGGAATTGGCAACCAGAGACGAAAATGAATTGAAAAAATCAAAAAATAGATTTTGCGGTTTTCTGTTCGAGGTGCTATTTATTTCTAGCTTCCTATTGTCTGAGGGACTTGAGTTATATTAAAAGTTATTAATCCGATACGGAAGAAGAAACCACCTGTGACGACTGAAACCAACTTGCCTTCTTTGAGAGAGTCATCTCCTTCGATTAATAGTTCTACTGAGCAAGCTTCGTCAGTTAACACCAATGACAATTTTCAGTGGACAAAACAATGGTATCCGATCGCTGTCGTTGATTTTCTTGATCCAACTCGTCCTCATCAAGTGCAACTTTTAGGCCAAGATTTAGTATTGTGGAAAGATGGTACAGGTCAATGGCGATGTTTTGAAGATGCTTGCCCTCATCGACTAGCCCCCCTTTCGGAAGGTCGAGTTGAAGCGGATGGTACCTTGTTATGTGCTTACCATGCCTGGCGTTTTGAAGGGACTGGTAAATGTGTCCGTATCCCCCAAGCCAAAGACGCAGCAACAGAATCAGAAATTTGTGCCAATGTCAAGGCTTGCGCTAAAGTTTATCCAACACAAGAACAGCAAGGATTATTATGGGTTTGGGGCGAATCAGGTTCAGACGCTTTAATTGAAAGCCAATCTCGTCAGCCTAGAACTATACCCGAATTAGAAACCAACTCAGATCAGGTCGTAAAATTATTTTGGAATATTCGAGATTTGCCCTATGGGTGGGACTTTTTTATGGAAAATGTGGCAGATCCCGCCCATGTTCCCGTTTCACATCATGGACTGGTGGGAAATCGCTACAGAGATGCTCAGTATTATGATATGCCCCGAATTCGAGAAATCTCAACTCAAGAAGGATTTTCTTTTGGGGTGACGACAACGAATCCGACAGTTATTGGTGCTGTCCATGACTTTCAGCCACCCTGCTTGATGAAAATTAGTTCGACTTTTACTGATGGTGGACAACTCATTTTAGTTCTTTATGCAACACCAACTCGTCCAGGATGGTGTCGTCATATTGGTTGTCAGATCTTAGTGAAAAATCATGAGGGAAAAACCCCCAAAGGTTTAGCATTTTTCGCCCTACCGATGCCTACTTGGCTCGGTCATGTCTTGGCTTCTTTGTTCTTGCATCAAGACTTAGTATTCTTACATTATCAAGAGAAAACCCTGCTGAAGCAACAAAGCGAAAAATGGCTAGATGCAGTTTATACCCCCAATTCTCAAGATAAAATGGTCATTACTCTACGTCAATGGTTGCAAAAACGAGCAGGTGGCGGTGTTCCCTGGTTTGGTGGGTCTAATTTGATGTATCCTCCTCCACAATCAGATAAACGCCAGCTTTTTGATGTCTGGACAACTCATACTCAACACTGTACCGTTTGTCAGAAGGCAGTATCGCGAATTGAACGCTTGAAAGCACTATCTTATGCAGGTGCAATACTTTTGTTGCTCGTTGCGCTGATGGTCGATGCGCGAGCGGTTTCGGTTCAAGCTGCTCTAATGAGGGCGGGAGAATCTTTTTTAGGAATTTGGCCCCCTGTTTCGTTCTGGGTATTGTTCGGTTTGGCTGCTTTATGTGGAACGACGGGTTATTTACTACAAAGATTTAGTCGCTTGTTTTATGTCTATGAGTTTGATCATGCTCAAAATCATTAAATTTGAGATCAATTTATATAGAGCGCACGGCAGGCAGACCCTAAGTGGAATATCTGTGGGATTGACCAGCTTATTCTCTCCATTTAAACAAAATCAAAAACAAGTGGACTATTTTAAAAACTTGCTCAAACAGAGATTGATAGAAACTAACCCATCTCAAAAGATGAAGAAGTTGTTAAAGCATCTCTAAGGGAGTCGGTTGAATAGGTGGTGGAAAGGCAGTATCTAAGGCTTTCAATTCTTCAGCACTCAAGTGTAGATCTAAAGCGGCACGATTCTGCTCTATGTGATCAATACGGCTTGATTTAGGAATAACAATCACATTTTCTTGGTGTAGGAGCCAGGCAAGTGCTACTTGAGCCGTCGTTATTCCTCGTTCGTGGGCGCACTGGCGAAGCCAGATCCCTGAGGGATCGCCTTGAGAACTCGGTTGTTCAGTAATCGTCCCTGCTCAATTGGAGAATAAGCCATAAGCGGAATCCCACGCTCTTTACACCAGGGAAGCAAGTCCCACTCAATTCCTCGTCGTTTCAAATTGTAGAGAACCTGGTTTGTTGCAATTGCATTTCCACCCTTTAAATGAGTCAGTTCTACCATGTCACTGAGGGCGAAATTGCTCACGCCATAGCTTTTAATTTTACCTGCTTGTTGGAGTGTCTCAAAGGCTTCTAGAGTTTCTGCCAGTGGCACCGAACCCCGCCAGTGTAACAAGTAGAGATCTAAATAGTCTGTATTCAACCGTTTAAGACTCCGTTCGCAAGCGGCGATCGCTTTTTGTCTTGAGGCATTGTGCGGATAGACTTTGCTAACTAAAAAGACCTCAGAACGACAGTTAGCGATTACCGAAGCAATGACTTCTTCGGCTCCGCCTTCTCCATACATTTCAGCCGTATCAATTAGAGAAAGTCCCAGAGCTAATCCATGACGCAAAGCCTCAATTTCACTCTGATGATGACGAGCATTTTCCCCCATCCGCCAAGTTCCCATGCCGAGAACGGAAATATTCTGACCAGAGGGAAGTTTAAGAGTTCGCATAGGGGACATTCTAATAAGAGTTCTTTCTGTGTAATTTTATCAACGACTAAGCAGTGGCATAAGGCATTGCTGGGGTAAGGACTTGTTCAATTTCTCGCAAAATTTCATCGCTTAACTCGACATCGGAGGCGGCTGCATTATCGACCACTTGTTCAGGACGGCTTGCGCCAATAATAGCAGCAGACACCCGTTGATCTTGCAAAACCCAGGCTAAAGCCAGTTGTGCCATTGAAATGTTTAGACGTTGAGCGATCGGTTTCAGGTTTTGTACCGCTTTTAGAACGCGCTCATCGAGTAGATCTCTCATAAAGCCATTCATTTTCTCATTTGCCGCACGGGAATCTTGAGGGGGTGCTTCACCTAGTTTGTATTTGCCAGTGAGAACCCCTTGAGCCAGAGGTGACCAGACGATTTGACCAATTCCATTTTCTGCACACAGGGGAAACACTTCTGCTTCTGGTTTACGCCATAGCATCGAATATTGAGGCTGACTGGAGATGAATTTCTCCACATTCGGAAGATTGATCGCGGCCTGAATTTGGGCGGGACTCCACTCACTAAAGCCAATGTAACGGGCTTTTCCTTGACGCACCACTTCTGTTAGGGCGGTCATGGTTTCTTCGAGGGGAGTATTCACATCATAGCGGTGACACTGATAGAGATCGACATAATCGGTGCGAAGTCGTTGCAGGGAAGCATCGATCTGCTTATGAATTTGAGTAGCCGATAATCCGAGATCAGTGTCGGACATGGGAAAATAAACTTTGGTCGCCAGGATATATGAGGCACGATCAACTCCCTGCAGGACTTCCCCTAGCAATGATTCTGCTGCACCCCGTCCATAGACATTAGCAGTATCGATAATATTAATCCCAACATCAAAGGCTTTGTGAACGCAGGCTTCGGCTTGTTGGCGTTCTACAGCACCTCCGTAGGTTAACCACGAACCTAAAGCAATTTCTGAAATCTGAAGATCGCTATTACCAAGCTGTCGATACTTCATGTTTGTATCTCCATTCAAGATTTATTGATTAAAGTCTTGATTCCCTTAACCTAAGAGATTAAACATCGACTCAACATCTTTCTTCTGGTAGAGCAAAAGCGGTAACTAATTGCGATTTACAACATAGGGTCACGTTGTAAATGAATTGATTAGGTTCTCTAAAATAAGTTCAATGTTGTTGGGTGATGGCACTCTTAATTACGTCAACATATCAATCATGTGTGAGCGTAATTAGGCAGGCTAAAATAGGAAGAAACGCTAGTTCGGCTCAACCTGATAAAATGACCGTAATTACCTTTTAAGATTAACTGAAGAAACGACAATTTTTCAAGCAACAATGACCGTAATTTTTTCGTATTGTTGTTAAACACTTTTCTATCAAAGTAGTTAATCTTGATCGTGATCGCTTTTTCATCGGTTGACACATCAATCATTGCCATTTGACTCTACCCAGTTCATCATTATCATCAAAAAGATTAAAATGATTATCATTTTAATCATTAATTTTTCTCAAAAATTCTTTAAATTAATTCATCGTAATTCGGTATTAAAAATGACAATTAAATAGAAGACCGAAGCAGTAAGGTAACAGTTAAATTCCCAAAAACGTTCAAGTTTCGCAAAGCTCTTCTCAACCGCAGCGATCAATAGGAGTTCTGAAAAATGCCACAAACCCTCTTTAAAATCGACCTGACTAAATCCATGTGCGAGCAAGAAATAGTCGGTCATAATCGTTGGCATCCCGATATCCCAGCAGTTGTTTCCGTCAATCCTGGCGAGGTCTTTCGCATCGAATGTAAAGACTGGACAGATGGACAGATCAAAAATAATGATGATCCCAGTGATATTCGAGACGTTAAGCTAACCGTTGTTCATGTTCTGAGTGGCCCAATTCATGTCAATGGCGCACAACCTGGCGATATTTTAGTCGTCGATCTCCTAGATATCGGAACCTTACCGGGCGATGAATGGGGATTTACAGGAATTTTTGACCGAGGGAATGGCGGCGGTTTTTTAACTGACCATTTTCCCAATGCAGCAAAAGCAATTTGGGATATTCAGGGAATTTATACCAGTTCTCGTCATATTCCAGGCGTTCAGTTTGCTGGCCTTTCTCATCCTGGTTTAATCGGTTGCGCTCCGTCTCATGAACTCTTAGCCTTGTGGAATAAACGAGAAAAAGCTCTCGTCGAAAAAGGTGGGCCACCCTGGAAACCGCCAATCCCTCCGCTTGCTGCTTTACCGAATCCTGAAAACGCCATTTTAGGGTCACTCAAAGGCTCAGACTTTGAACGAGTAGCCGCCGAAGCCGCCAGAACCGTTCCTCCACGCGAACACGGTGGCAATTGTGATATTAAAAACCTCTCTAAAGGGTCACGAATCTATTTTCCTGTCTATGTTGAGGGAGCAAAACTTTCGATGGGTGATATCCATTTCTCACAAGGGGATGGTGAAATCTCTTTTTGTGGAGCAATTGAAATGGCAGGATATCTCGATCTTCATGTGGATCTAATTAAAGGAGGCGTTGAAAAATACGGATTGATTAACCCCATTTTCAAACCTGGCCCTGTTGAACCGCGTTACTCAGAGTATCTCGTTTTTGAAGGAATCTCAGTCGATGAGTTTACAGGAGAACAATATTATTTGGATGCTCATGTTTCCTATCGTCGTGCATGTTTAAATGCGATTGAATACTTGAAAAAATTCGGCTTTACAGGCGAACAAGCGTACTTACTCCTGAGTTGCGCTCCCGTTGAAGGTCGAATCAGTGGCATTGTCGATATTCCCAATGCTTGCTGTACTTTGGCTTTACCGACTGGAATTTTTGAGAAAAATATTTTACCCGTTTAAAATTATGCCTTTGTATGAATATTGCTGTACCAGTTGCGGTGAGTTTGAAGCGTGGCGGACACTAGCAGAACTTGAACAACCGATGTCCTGTCCTAACTGTAATCTAGTAGCCAAGCGTCTTTTTTCCCCTCCAATGGTCAACTTAAATTCAGTGCGACTTAAACAATCTTCTAAAAACCCTGAGCCAAAGTTAATTAAACACAACAGAGAAGAACCAGAAACCCCAAGAGTACAGAACGCCAAAACAGCAAGACCTTGGATGATTAGTCATTCACCCCCAAGATATTAAAATGATCGCTCACCTTTAAATTGAGTGGGCTGGTTTTTCAGACGTTAGTGATGGGAAGAAAGCGTTCTCTTTAAGGATGTATCTTTTCAGTACGGAAAGTAAAAGTAAGCTAAACCCAATGATTTGAGCGTAAAGCGTTAAAAGCGTGTGCATATTCCCATTGATTACGATAGCGCGTCCAATTAGGCGGAACGGGTTGGGTTAACCATGTGGCTTTCTTCAGCATTCATTGGTGCTTTCAAAAATCAGCCAACTGAAAAGCGCCAGCATTAAAAAAACCGTTCCAGCTAACGTCATCTTAAAAGTCGAACGGCCTTGGCGCATACCTATAGGTATGCGCCAAGGCTGTGAGAATTGAACCAAGTTCAAAAACGGCACCAACTGAACCAAAAAAATGATAAACATTTTCAAAAACTGTAACTCTAACCCAAAGCTGCTGGTCAAATCGCATTAAAAGGCAGGAATTCTAACAAATGTGCCATCGATAAACTAAGACTGAGGGAAGTTAACATAAGCGTGAGAAATCGCCATGTTTGTATAAATGTCATTTGTCTGACCTCGCAACTAGAACGCCAGCACTATGATGGATATGTTTGAGCAATCATGCGCTGATTTGGCGTAAATATAGGGTTCGTGCAACCAGGGGCAATCAATTTATCTGTACTATTAGATAACCTTTTTTTAGCCTTGATTAATCAGAAATTTTAATTAAAACATTGCCTAGTTTGTCTCCTTTTAGGCAATGTTTTGGGAATCAAAGACGTGGCTACGGTACTTTTATGTGTGAATCATAAACATAGTTTTAATGATACAGTTCTCTTTTAGATGGTTTCGTTAAAGAACTTTTGTGAGCTAACAAATCTATATCCCAGGAGAATAATCATGGAAATAGAACAAAAAGTGAAGATGCGTCTAGGTTGGCTTGCTGATGTATCAACAAACCCAAAACGCTGGTAAGGTGTGCCGTCGCTGTGGCATTTCTCGTCCGACTTTAAGGAAATGGGTACGTCGCTACGAAGAATTAAACATTAAAGGATTAGTAGCTCAAAGCCGTCGCCCTTTCAACGTGTCAGCCTTTCAAGGTGTTGGCACAACAAAAACAGTGGATTTTAGAATTAAGGCAAACGCGACAATTAGGAGCGAGACGGCTGCTTTTAGGAACTCGAGAGATTGCATGGTTTGTCTCTGTCTACGGCAACCATCCATAAAGTCTTAACTCAGGCTCCAGTCAAACCTCTTAAAAAAACCAGACGCGCCAGAAAGGGTAAACGACGCGCTTCACAAAGATATTCTTTTGAGAGCGAGTTCAGATAGATGGGAAGTAAAATTGCTCCATTCGATGTATCAGTACACAGCTATTGACGACTGCACCCGTTTGAAAGTCATCAAACTTTATCCCAACAAGCAAGCCGTCAGCACTCTCGATTTCCTTGTCCAAGTGGTGGAGGAATTTCCCTTTCCCATTCAGAGGATTCAGACTGACCGAGGAGAGGAATTTATCGCGCATCAAGTCCAGTATCGTTTAATAGACTTAAAGATTAAATATCGTCCCCCCTTACCTCGTTCTCCCCATCGAGGGTGGGAAAGTTGAGCGAACGCAAAGAACCGATTTAGAAGAGTTCTACGATTTAGTTGACCTCAAATCTCCTGACTTATTTGAGCAACTGCAACAATGGCAAGATTACTACAATCGACTCTCGAAAGCATGGCTCGATTAATCAAACACCTTGGGACAAGTGGGAGTCTTTAAAAGCACAAACTCCCACTCTTGAAGAAGTTCAAAAAATTTATGGGTTAAAGAAAGAAAGAATTCGAGATGCTGACTATCGCGCAGATATTGGAAAACCTCGAAGAGTTATCCGTTTATAAGTTCTAAAAAGCTAGGCGTTTTTGAGTCAAACAATTGTAACGATCTATGTAAATCCCACATTATAGCCTACTTTTTAGGATCTCAACTTCTGTTTTAAGCAAAGATTTTTCAGAACGAACCCGATAATCAAACGATAAAGGTTACTTATTTATTTTAACGATTTTGCCTAATCTGCTTAAAACTCAATTAAATCGCTGTATCCCTTGCTGGGTAATAATTTCAGATGTAGATTGCCCCTAGTTGCACGAACCCTATATTTACGCCGTATAATGAATTCCCGTGATTCTTTCAATCGCCCGAAATCCCAGACCATTCAAATACATTTTTAAGCAAAATTTTTTAACTTGAGGATGATAACCTCTTGACTCATAAGAGTCCCGAAAAATTCGACAGCAATCTTTACATTTCCATCGTTGTTTACCATCTTGATGACCATCTTTACGAATATTAGAAGATTTACATTGTGGGCATTGCATCTTGTATAACTGAATCTTGCTATTCTTCCTTTGTAACAAAACCACTGTCCATTCAGCAACGCTGGATTTTCGAGAACGAGTCGATACAGCCGTTCGATTATCGTCCTAATCTATACTTCGATGGATATAACAGGGCTTTTAACTATGTTGTCACCCCGTCAGGGGAATCATCACTATGATGATTGTACCTTCCCCGATTTGACTGTTAATTCTAATCTGACCATTATGAGCATCAACACTGGCTTTGACGACGGCTAAACCCAAACCACTGCCGTGAATGGATTGAGCATTACTACAACGATGAAACAGTTCAAACAGGTAGGGTTGTTCATCTAACGGAATGCCAATGCCCTGATCCTCGACTTGTAGAATAAGCTGATCTTTTTTATGTTGCACTGCTAAACGGATAGGGGTAGCGTTGGGAGAGTATTTGATAGCGTTCGTCAGTAGGTTGATTAGAATTTGTCGAATCAAACCTGAATCTGCCTCAATCTCGTAATCACCAACGTAGGAAAGTTTAATCAGGTGGCGATCACTCCGTAGTTGAAGGGATTCAATTAATTCATCGCAGAGATCTTTCAGGTTGAATTTAGTTGAATAACACTGTAACTTCCCGAAATCAGATTTGCCAATCAGTAAAACTTGCTCCAGAAGATGGATTAGATGATCGATGGATAACTCCATTCTATTGAAGTAGTGACGTTGTGTTTCGATTGCTAAATTGGGATAACCCTGGCACAGCAAAGAAATATACCCTTGAATACTAATGAGCGGTGTCTGAAAATCGTGAGTTACTAATGAAATAAGCTTTGACTTTAAGCGATTGAGTTCTTGTTCCCGTTCTAGTGCCTGCACTGCAGTGATTCGTGAACGACTCAGAGCTTCTAATACTCGCTGGTTACGCTTCAATAGTGGCAGAATTAATAATAAAGTCATTACAGTTGAACTGATCGTCTCTAGTAACCACAACCAAAGACTGTTAGCATTACCATTGCTCACCTTATAGACAATCAACCCGATCGCAACCTCAATCATTCCGATTAGGAGCAGTAGACTGGGAATAGATATCACTAGAGTAGTCGGAGAACGGCGATCAGAGCGAGCATTCATGACCTGGTAGAACAAGGATACAAACGTTGAAGGGAGCCAACGGTATTTTGAGACGACAGGTTGGAAGAATGGTATCATAAGTTACATACTCCTTAAAATCGTCGCCTCTAATTGTTCAAGAGTGTGATCGCCTTGATACCAGATACTGTTGATGAATATCGTTGGAGTGTCACAAACTCCGTTAGCGATGCCACTATCAATATCCTGCTGAATTCGGTCAGCATTGATACGCCTGGATATATCTTGAAGAAATTTGGGGATATCAAGCTTCAATTCATTGGCATACTCCACAAGTGAACTATCGTCTAGGGCATGTTGATATTTAAATAACACATCGTGCATTTGCCAGAACAGTCCTTGAGCTGCTGCTGCCTCAGCCACTTGAGCCGCTATTTGAGCTTGGGGATGTTTTTGAGGTTGAGGAAAGTGACGAAATACAACACAGACCTGATGAATAAACTGCTGCTGAAGCATTTGAATCATTTTGTAAGCAGCACCAGAGTTGGGACATTGGTAGTCGCCATAGATAACCAACATCACGGAACAGTCTCTGGATCCCAAAATATAATCGCGATTGGATATAGAAAATAAAATACGCTCGTGTACGTTACTCATTGCAGCCTCTATGATAGAGATACCATCTAATCTCCTGGTGCTATGTGACTTACTATATGAGGTTTACACGGCTTTGTCGCCAACTCTGAGTTGAGCGTTTTGAGAGAAAAAAGACGAGTCCTCACAGTCCTGAAGCGAGTGAGGAACTGTACTTAAGTTTAGTTACCCTGCATCACAGGTTTGCCAAACCCCGTTTCAGTGCCACAATCACAGCTTGAGTCCGATCGCTCACCCCTAACTTACTCAAAATTCGGTTGACGTGAAATTTGACGGTACTCTCAGTAATGTTTAAATCTACGCCGATTTCCTGATTACTCATCCCGATTGCCATGTGACGCAGCACTTCCAACTCACGATCGCTCAATTCTGGGTTGCTCATTCGCTCAATCAACTTGACAGCAACCTCTGAAGGAATGTACTGCTTGCCGCTATGAACGGCATAAATTGCTGACATCAACTCATCCGGCTTGCTATCTTTAAGCAAATACCCTTTAGCTCCGGCTCTCAATCCCCGATAAATGTCTTCGTCGCCATTGTAAGTTGTCAATACAATAATGCGTGGATCGGGAAACTCAGAACAGAGGACAGTGATCGCTTCCACCCCGCCCATCTCTGGCATTCGCAAATCCATCAGGGTGACATCGGGCTGATGTTGTCGAAATAGAGCGATCGCCTCTTTGCCATTGCAAGCTTGTCCCACAACCGTAATGTCGGGTTTGCACTCTAGAAGGAGAGTTAACCCCTGGCTAACGATCGCATGATCATCTGCAATCAGGACTCTAATCTTGTTACTCATAGTTCCACTCACGATTCACCGATACGACAATTTCTGTTCCAGATCCAGGGGTACTTTGAATCGTTAACTGCGCTCCAATCTGTTCTGCCCGTTCTGTCATTCCCAGCAAGCCAAAACCATTATTGACGAAGGAAGGGGCAACATCAAAGCCCTGTCCATTATCCTTAATTCTCAAAGTGCACTGAGTGAGTTCATACACCAGATCAATTTGAATTTCGGTCGCTCTGGCGTATTTGGCGGCATTGGTTAAGGCTTCCTGCCCAATTCGCATCAGGTTATTTTCCACTTCAGCGGGAAGGAAATAGACCTCACCTGCCAACTCACTCATGATTTGAGTCGAAGGAAATAACTGCTCCGCCAGACGGTTGAGCGCATGATATAAATCGTTATCGGTTAATAGTTGAGGGCGTAGAGCCTGCACCGATCGTCGTGCTTCGGCAAGCCCAAACCGAGCCAGGTCACTACTGGTTTGAATGCAGCGTTGAGCCACTGGAGGATCATTGATCGCTTTAAGGGCTGCCGCTTCCAGGTGGACAATAATTCCTGTAAACGCTTGCGCCAATGTATCGTGAATTTCTCGTGCTATGCGGTTACGCTCCTTAAGAATAAAGGCTTCTTCGGCTTGTTTGCGTTCGCGCAATTCAGCATTTCGCTGTTCTGTAAAATCACGATCAATGATTAAAACTTCATCGTCTCCAATCGATGCAATCCGGCTTTCAAAATAATGAATCACGCCGTCGATCATCAATTGACTTTCAAAGACTGCAGTTCTCTAGTTTGAAACGCTTTTTGGATGTAGTGCAGGCATTCTTCAGCAACATCGTGAGGCAGTATATCAATCACGTTGGCTCCCACCCGCTCCTGCTCAGGTTTGTATACAAGAATATTGGCATTGGCAAAGATTCCCAGGTAATTACCGTGACGATCCATCCGAATCAACAGGTCTGGGATTGTGGTAATAATTGCCAGATTCAACGCTTCTTTTTGCCGAAGAGCCAGCTCAATTCGCTCTCGTTCTTCAATCTCGTTGGTTAAGCGGGTATTTTGGTCGAATAGTTGATTGGAGAGTTGTTTGAGGCGAAGGGTTCGTTCAGCCACCTGTTGTTCTAAAGTCCGATTGTAATCTGCGAGCAGCCGTTCTGTTTGTTTCCGTTGAGTAATATCCTGGAATGCGGCGATCGCATAAACGATATGACCCGCATCATCAAAAATGGGAGTACTGGTCACTTCTACCGAAATCATCCGATCTCGATGACGAAATTCCATATCGCTGACGTTAACCGTTTCTCCTGCCAGCGATCGTAGAATTGGGAGTTGCTCAATGGGATAAGGCTGATCCGTTCCAACTTGATAAAGCTGTATTTGCTGCAACAGATCGGGTGTAACACTTTCATGTAGTAAATCAATGCCCGACAACTCGTAAGCCATTTGATTGGCATAGCAGACTTCACCGTTCTCATTGACCACACTAATGCCAATGGGTACCGCATTCACAAATTGAGATAATTGATTTTCTCGCGCTCTGACTTCAGCATAAAGTCTGGCATTCGTCAGGGCGATCGCCGCCTGCCCCGCTAACAGTTGTATCACTTCCAGGCGATCGGTGGTAAAGGCTCCTGCTGTAAGAGAGTTTTCTAAGTAAACAATGCCATTGAGTTGCCCTTGATTGAACAACGGAGTACAGAGAATAGAGCGAGTTTGGCGAGATTGGATATAGGGATCATTAGAGAAGTTTTGATCCTGAGTCGCATCATGCAACACGACACTTTCTTTGGTTCGCTCTACATAGTGAATGATTGAGATTGGGACACGGCGATCGAGTGAAATTTGGGTTGTTGATATGCGGGTTGGAGTAGCATCTAGACTAGAATCGACTTCACCTGACGCTTCAATCTTCCACGATCCAGCATTTTCAGAAATCAAAAATCCCGTTTGTGCGCCAGCATTCTCAATCAGTATTTTCATTAAAGACTTGAGCAGTTGTTCTAACTCAATCTCTCCTGAAATTGCCTGAGAGGCTTTCATCACGGTCGCCAAATCTAACGCTGATCCGGTACTCGTGGTGCTAGTGGTAGAACCAGTTGTAGTTGATTTCGTGGAGTTTGAAGGGGATTGGGAGAAAAATTGGGGATACTGAGTTTCTAGGGCATTAACTTTGGCGATCGCCCCCCAATAGGTATAGCAATAATGAGCTTCCCTCAAATAGGTTTGAGCAATCTTGATTCGCCCTCGATGTAAATAGTGCCTTGCTGCTAACTCATAAGCTAACGCTTCCTCCTGGATATATTGATTATCGTGGGCACCTTGAATCGCTCGTTCATACAGCTCTTCCGCTTCAAAAAACTGCCCCAAAACTCGGTGTTTTTCTGCCTCCACTAAGTCATATTTGTGCAAAAAATTCATTGGAGCATGAATTACCAACTGGTGCATCCTTTC
This sequence comes from Chroococcus sp. FPU101, assembly GCF_017312365.1. Taxonomy (GTDB): domain Bacteria; phylum Cyanobacteriota; class Cyanobacteriia; order Cyanobacteriales; family Microcystaceae; genus Chroococcus. The sequence goes on along the minus strand of NZ_BLJI01000033.1, from coordinate 30,987 downwards.
CTGGTTTCGGTGGACTCGATCAAGCCATCTTTCCGGTTCAGCAGGAGCCACTTCAGTCCATTGGCTCAAGGATGCCAGCGAGTCATAGAAACAGAATTGAGCAATAACGAGCCTGCCAACCACACCATCGATATACTGTTCTGCCAGTGCGGCATGATGAATCGCTTGTTCAAATTCACCAAACAAATAGCTCAAAATGAGTTTGTTCAAATAGTAAAGATAAACCACACTTCGATCGCTGGCGGCAATGGCATCAGGCAGCGATCGCTCCTCGTCATAAGCCTCGCCAATTAACTGAACAGGAATCTCATTTTGACCTGACAGATTGAGAACCGTTTGCCAAAGGATTGAGATCGAGTCAAATGGGGTTTTTTGCCTGACTTGCCAGATAATTTGGCTATAATCTGCGACTTTTTGTTCTAGTTGCGGTAGGGTCTCACCCATAAAATAGGAATGGTCACATTCCATAAATGAATAGATACCCGCACATTCAAGGTCACCGATTTCGATCGCAGTCCGACGAGCCTCTTGTAAAACAGGGATGGATGCCCTCAAAGGCTCCTTTAGAAACACCCAGCCTGTTCCAAACGGCCCCTGTATCCTCGCTTTAATCAGCTTGGAATGAGAACGTTCGGCTAAATCCATTGCTAATTTGCCAAGTCGGTATCCTGTTTCAACAGAGGGAATGGGCAAGCTGAGGATGACCCCACCAAAACAAATGTAACTAATAGCAGACCGGATAGCATTGCCATACTGGAGTGACAAATTTACGCCTGTCACGGACAGGAGTGCAAATAAATTGGGGGCTGCAAAAGATGTCAGAGCCTTCATTCTGGTTAAGATATCCATGACTGCCAATAAATTGGGATCAGTCATTTCTGGTAGTTCAAGCAATGCTTCAACATCTTGTTTAGCTAAACGAGCGATCGTCTCCTCAATTGCTGCTTGAATTTCAGGCAGGTCGGGAGCTTCCGGGATAGACAGACCCAGTTGATTCAATGCTAACAGCCCAATCTGAATCGCTTCTCCAAAGTTAGATTGGGACATAGCCGCCTGAACTTTGACCTGATAAGTTTCTACCGTGTGTAGAACTTCGCGAGCATTTTGCAAAACAACAGTTGCCCAGTTCTCCATCTGTTCAATGTCACCGCATAGATAAGCGACCTCGGTGATTTCTTGATGCAGTGTCAGTGTCAAATCATAGTGATGCTGCCAGGGATCAGCGGTGAGCCAGGTTATCCCTGCGGCTAAATAGCTCAAAGCAGCACTGTAGGCGGTTGCAGCTTTTGCCTTTTGACCCGCTAATAAATTGAGTTGAGCAAACTGGATGCGTTCTAGATCGTCAATCTGTAGTGATGGATGATCGATCGCTGATGGGTTGCTGACATTGAGATGATCAACGATCGCAAACAACTGTTCCTGTTGCTCATCCGACGAAGTTTTTTGGAGTAAGTTACGACCAATCTGCAAGTGAATGGCTTGTTTCTGCTGGTCATCCGTTAGAGCATAGGCGGCTTGTTGGACTCGATCGTGCAGAAATCTATACTTTTGCTCCAGCACATCCTTATCTGATTGAGAGACTGGCAAAATCAAGTTAAACTGAACGGCGATTACTAAGTCTGAAAGAATATCGCTGAGGGATGCCTCACAGATTGTTGTGAGAATCGCTAAACTGAACTCTGTCCCAACGCAAGCCGCCAGATTGAGAATCTGCTGAGTCGATCGCGGCAGTTTTCTGAGTTTGTCAATTAGCAACTCTACAACATTCTCAGTAATGTCTTTCGCCTCGATCTGATCAATATTCCATTGCCAGGAGCGATTGTCCAGATTGAAGTGGATTAATTGTTCAGCATAGAGCGTTTTTAGAAATTCATTGATAAAAAATGGATTCCCTTCTGTTTTTCTTAAAACTAATTCAGCGAGTGGTTGAGTGTTTGTCGAGTGAGTGCGTAATGTTTCAGCAATCAGTTGAGCGATCGCTTCCAGGCTCAACGGTGTAAGCGTGATTTGATTAATGGCAGCATCTCCGCGTTTCAACTGTTCCAACGTGATCATTAACGGATGAGTGGAATTCACCTCGTTATTGCGATAAGCCCCAATCAGCAGCAGCGATCGCAACTCACTATCGGTCATGATCCGCTCAATTAATTTGAGTGTTGCTAAGTCTGCCCACTGTAGGTCATCCAGAAAGATCACTAAGGGGCGATCGCTGGAGCACAATGCTCGGATGAAATTTTGCAAGACTGAATTGAATCGATTTTCTGATTCTGTCAAGCCAACCGCTTCTACGGGGGGTTGCTTGCCGATAATCAATTCAAGCTCTGGGATCAGATCAATCAGCAGTTGCCCATTCATACCCAGAGCCGCTAAAAATTGATCTCGCCATTGTTGCAGTTGGAATTCAGGCTCTGCTAACAGTTGACAGACAAAGGACTGCAGGGCACTCATGATCGCCGAGTAAGGAATATTCCGTTGAAGTTGGTCAAATTTGCCAGAGATAAAATAGCCTTGTTTCTGAGTAATTGGCTTATAAATTTCCTGAACTAATGCAGATTTGCCAATGCCAGAGTAGCCGGAGACTAACATTAACTTGCAACGGGGTGATGGGGTGATGTTTTCTCCTACTTCTCCACTCCCTGCTACTTTCTCAAACGCTGCCAATAGCGCTGCAATCTCAGCTTCACGTCCATACAGTTTTTGGGGAATTTGAAACTTATCGGTGACATCACACAACCCTAATTCAAAGAGGTCGATGCGATCGACCTGCAACTGGTGTAAACAGTTCTCTAAATCCGCTTTAATTCCCCACGCACTTTGATATCGATCTTCGGCATTTTTTGCCATCAACTTCATCACAATTTCCGCCACGACCAAAGGAATGTCGGAATTAATCTCTTGGGGTGGGGTTGGCTGTCTGGCAATATGGCAATGAATTAGCTCTAAAACAGGGGTGCTATCAAATGGACGTTGCCCCGTCAGCAGTTGATAGAGCGTTACACCAAGAGAGTAGAAGTCTGTGCGGTAGTCCAGCAGACGGTTCATCCGCCCCGTTTGTTCAGGGGAGATATAGGCAACCGTCCCTTCTAAACCACCTGAGTTTTGAAATGCAGGTGCGGCGTAACTGAATTGGGTGGAAATGCCAAAGTCAATCATTTTGACCATACCCGTTTCAGGATTAATCACAATGTTGCTAGGGTTGATGTCTTTGTGAATCACATTCGCAGCGTGAATCTGCCCCAGAATTTCTGTAAGCTGAATACCCAGGTGAAGCCACTCCTGTAAAGGCATGGGACAATACTGGGCAGGCGATCGCTGCATCCAGCGGTCTAACGACTCTCCCCCAAAATCTTCCAAAACCATGACGAGGGTTCGTTCATGATTTTGCAGACTGTATACCTGGATCGCTCCTTCTAGATTGAGCGATCGTGTAATTTCATATTCATGGGTGTAACGAGCAAGGGCGGTTGGAGTTGGATAATCTGGCTTGAGAACTTTGAACACCACTAAACGGCTATCTGATTGTCTAACTCCTCGATAAACAAGAGAATTAGAACTTTCGTGAATCTTTTCTTTAATCAGAAAATCACTCAGTGATGTCATCATTTGAAGGGCATTAAAGAGGCGTTCAAATCATTGTAGGGAAAACGGAAGGCAATGTTGAACAGATTGATCTGAGAGCAACGCAGCTTCTTACCCATGATGGTCGAGTAGTGCTTGTACCCAATGCGAAAGTGGTTTTCTCTTATATTATAACTGAACTTCCTAAAATAATCGACGTAATGGACGCAGCAGCAGGACTCTCAAAGGAGAATTCGGCCAAGTCGAAATTGCTGTACCAAGAGACAGGAATGGAGGTTCTACAGTTGTAGATAGCAAGAGCCAACTGAAAAGCCGATTTTTTCGTTCGTTATCTAAACTTAACAAAAGCTGGCAAACTTTTAAAGTCGTTGCTCAAAAACCTAAAAGTTACATATTCTATCTACAACTGTAGAGCCAAGAGTCCTATTAACTGGTTCAGCAACGCCTGTGTAATCTAGTTTGCCACTTTTCTGCCTTATATAATATAGGTTATGAATGCAGAACAACGACGAATCCAAGAGAATGCTCAGGGTAAAGTTAACTGGTATCATTGGGGTTCTTATTTAAGTGAGCGACAATGGGGTACTGTCCGCGAAGATTATTCCCCCTATGGTAATGCCTGGGATTCCTTTCCCCATGATCATGCCCGTTCCAGAGCTTACCGTTGGGGTGAAGATGGATTGGGTGGCTTTTGTGATAGCGATGGACTAGTTTGCTTTGCCCTGACCTTCTGGAATGGGCAAGATCCCATTCTAAAAGAGCGATTGTTTGGTTTAACCAATAGTGAAGGCAATCATGGCGAGGATGTCAAAGAGTACTACTTTTATGTGGATAACACCCCCAGCCATTCCTATATGCGCTGGCGTTATAAATATCCCCAGCAAGCCTATCCCTACAATGCGTTGGTTGAAGTGAATGGTCAGCGCACCCGCCAACAACCAGAATATGAATTAGTTGATACGGGAATCTTTGAGGGCGATCGCTATTTTGACATTGAAGCCGAGTACGCCAAAATTTCACCGGAAGATATTTGTATTCGGATACACATTACCAATCAAGGAGGCGACGCGGCTCCAATAGATGTACTGCCAACCATCTGGTTTCGCAACACCTGGAGTTGGACAGGGCAGCATTCCGCAGGGCATTTAACTGAAGATGCAAAGGGAGTGATTAAGCTAAGTCATCCAACTTGCGGCGATCGCTGGCTCTACTGCGATGCGATAGAAGGACAAATTCCAGCTTTACTATTTACAGAGAACGAAACTAACTTTAAACGCATCTTCAATAGTGCGAATTCCACTCCCTACGTTAAGGATGGCTTTCATACCTACCTAATCAACAAAGAAAAGGATGCGGTTAACTCTCAACAAGTGGGCACAAAAGCCGCTCCTCATTACCATCTCACCATTCCCGCCCAGCAGACCATTACACTACAACTACGCTTTACCAATCAGTTCATCCATAACGCCTTTGAGAATGATTTTCGTGAAACCTTTCAGCAACGGCGGCAGGAAGCGGATGAATTTTATGCTGCCCTGTTGCCCCACGCCAGCCCAGATGATCGCCTAGTTCAGCGACAAGCGCTCGCGGCTTTGCTCTGGAGTAAACAGTTTTATTACTACGATGTCTACACCTGGTTGCAAGGCGATCCTGGGGAACCTAAATCCCCTGCTCAAAGACTCACTGGGCGAAATTCCCCTTGGCAAATGCTCTATGCCAAAGATGTGATTTCCATGCCCGATGCCTGGGAGTATCCCTGGTTTGCTGCCTGGGATTGGGCTTTTCATTGCGTGGTACTCGCCTTGGTCGATGTGCATTTCGCCAAGCAACAATTGCTACTGCTCTGTGGAGAGCGATATGTCAGTCTCAGAGGGCAAATTCCAGCCTACGAATGGTCTTTTAGTGATGTCAACCCTCCTGTGCAAGCCTGGGCTGCCTGGAAGGTATACCAGTATGAGAAGGAAACTACAGGAACGGGCGATCAAGCCTTTTTAGAACAAATCTTTCAAAGCCTTCTGGGTAACTATTACTGGTGGATGAACCGGGAAGATAAGGAAGATGATGGGCTGTTTCAGGGGGGATTTCTGGGACTGGATAATATTGCCATCTTTAACCGCAGTGCGCCCCTCCCTACCGGAGGTTATTTAGAGCAATCGGATGGCACCGCCTGGATGGGTATGTTTTCCTTGAATTTGATGCTGATTGCAATTGAGTTGGGTCGTCAGGATCAGGTTTATCAACGAATGACCCGCAAGTTTATCCGCCATGCTCTTGCCACTGCAAAGGTAATGAACCAGATCGGTACGGATGAACGAATTTCCCTCTGGGATCAGGAAAAGGGCTTTTACTTCAGTGCTTTAGCCTTACCGGATGGAAAAAAAGTTCAGCTCCAGGTGTACTCCTTGGTCGGGTTAGCCCCACTGTTTGCCGTAGCAGTACTGGAGCCTGAAATTTTGAATCTGCAACCTGTGAAAGACGAACTGGATTGGCTAGATAAGCACCTTCCTGAAATTGCCAACTGTGCCACCGTGGCAGGGCAGGGGGAGAAAGAACGATTACTGTTTGCAATCGCCACGCCAGAGCAACTCAAGCAGATTCTGACTCACCTACTGAACGAAAATGAATTTCTATCACCCTATGGGGTTCGTTCCATTTCTCGCTATCACCTGGAGCATCCCTACGTCCTGAACTACCACGGCCATAGCTATTCCATCAACTATGAACCTGCCGAATCGAATACAGGAGACTTTGGCGGCAATTCCAATTGGCGTGGCCCCATCTGGTTCCCCATGAACTACCTGCTGATTGAGTCGCTACAACGCTACTATCGCTATTTTGGTGATTCCTTTCAGGTGGAGTGTCCAACCGGATCAGGTAAGTATATGACTCTGAAGGAAGTGGCTCAGGAGTTATCTCAACGGTTAGTTAACCTGTTTCGCAAACAGCCTAATGGTCAGCGCCCCATGTATGGAGAGATTCATCTTTTCCAACACGATCCCCACTGGCAAGATTTGCTGCTCTTTCATGAATATTTTCATGGAGATACGGGATTTGGTTTGGGAGCCAGTCAACAAACGGGATGGACTGCCCTGGTTGCTGCTCTAATTCAGCAATTAAATGATCCCACCTTCTATTCTCAACTTGAAGAGCGGCTTCTGTTCTAGATCCATTCCTAGAACTCCTCTGGGTCTGGTGCGTGAGCAATTATGAATTTATCTATTAAAATCTGAATTTATGGAAAAACGCTCCAGCCAGCCAACGAGTCACTCTACCCCTCTTTCATCCTTAGAGAAATTTTCTCAATCCAAACGGTTTCTAGAAGCAGTTCAAAAACTTAACCCGGTTCTTCTCTGGGCGGCGATCGCAGGGTTGCTCACCGGCTTGATTGGAGGAGCTTTTCGTTTGCTGGTCTTGACCACCCTCAATAGTCGGGTGCAGTGGATTGACTCACTTAAAGGCGTACCCTGGATGGGCGTGCTAGTATCTATCCTTGTGTCAGGAGTGATGGTGTACCTGGGGTTCTTGCTAATGCGTCGTTATGCCCCCGATACCTCTGGCAGCGGCATTCCCCAAATTGAAGGCATGTTAGAGAGGTACTTTCCTCTAATCTGGCAACGGGTGTTACCGATCAAGTTTCTCAGTGGTATTCTTCTTTTAAGTAGCGGCATGGTGCTGGGGCGAGAAGGCCCGACGATTCAGATGGGGGGTAGTATTGGCAGAATGGTGGCTGATTGGTTTCGGGCTTCTCAGGAGCAGACCAGGGTGTTGGTGGCTGCCAATGCAGGAGCGGGGCTGGCTACCGCATTTAATGCGCCCCTGGCAGGAATTGTGTTTGTGTTTGAAGAAATGCGACCGACCTTTCAAAGCTCGATGACGGCTTACAGGGCAGTCACCCTGTCCTGCATTAGTGCAACCATTGGGCTGCAATTGCTGTTAGGCAATAGTCCAACCTTGAAGTTAACTGAGTTCCAGATTCCTCCCCTTGCCTCGTTGTGGATTTTTGCCCTGGTGGGCATCGCCTGCGGTGTGATTGGTTACTACTTCAATCTTTTTCTGGTTAAATGTTTGAACTTTTTTGCCAATTTTCGGGGGATTCACTACAAGCTGACGGGTTTGTATGTGGGGGCTTTTGTGGGCTTAATGAGCTGGCTCTACAATCCAACGACGGGGGGCGGCGAGGAGATAATTATCTGGTCTTTCGATAATTTGGAATCCAGCTATGTCCTGTTACTTCTATGTTTGGTTCGGTTTGGCATGACGATTCTGTGTTACGGCTCCGGTGCCCCTGGGGGCATTTTCGCGCCGCTTCTCTCCCTGGCTACTCTGTTTTGTCTGGGGATTGCCCGTCAGACGAATATCTGGTTCCCTGAAGTTTTACCCCATCCAGAGGTATTAACGATTGCAGGGATGGGGGCACTGGTCGCAGCCACCGTGAGAGCACCTTTAACGGCAATTTTGCTGACAATCGAAATTACGGCTAATTACCGATTAATTCTGCCAATTCTAGTAAGTTGCTTGATGGCAACCATGACAGCCCATCGTTTAGGCGGCAGACCCGTTTACACTGTACTGCTGGAACGGCGACTCGTTCAATCGAGTCATTCCAGCCCATCGGACGAATAGCTGCTCTGTATCTTATTTCAAGCGATCAAGTAAATGATCACCAATTCGCAGGGCATTAGCCATAATCGTCAGCGTAGGATTGACGGCTGAACTAGAGGGGAAGAAACTACCGTCCACCACATAGAGATTGTCTACATCGTGGGTACGGCAATTTAGATCTAGAACGGAGCTACTGGGATCTTCTCCAAAGAGGCAGGTACCACATTGGTGAGCCATCACCTGGATTGGCATATGGTTACGGGGATAGATGCTGAACGGAATCAGATAATCGGCTTGCTCGATCGCTTTGAGAATCTCTGTCCAGCGATGAACCAGGCGATTCTGCGCCTCCAGGTTATTAGGAGTGTAATCCAGATAAATTTGCTCCCTCACGACCTGCACTCGATTAGTGGGATTGGGCAAATCCTCAGTTTGAAACCACCAGCCGACTGAATGCTCTGCTGCAAGCTGATACTGCGGTCTTAAATCTAGATCCACTTTAGGGGCAAACTTGAGTAGGTCAGCCAATCGTGAAGGAGCCTCTGCTGGAATCATGTCGGTTAAAACATTTCCCGTGTTTTGAATAAAGCCCATGGGATAGGGAAAGCCCTCCTCGCCCCAATAGAAATCGCTGACGGCGATCGTCTTTTGATACATTGATGGATTCTTTTTCTGGCTTAATGCCACCATGGCCGTCGTCAGGTGTTTCATGAAATTCCGTCCCACCTGATCGGAGCGATTCGCTAATCCGTTGGGATGGCGATCATTGGCAGAACGGAGCAGCAACACAGCAGAATTAACGGTTCCACAAGCTACCACGACCACATCGCCACTAAACATCAACGTTTCATCACCAATTTGGGTTTCCACTGCTGTCACTTCTCGTCCGGATTCGCTGGTGTGTAACCGCAGTACCTTCGCCAATGTTTTCAATGTGACATTGGCATAAACGAGGGAAGGCTTCACGCCATTGACTTCAGCGTCTGCTTTACCACGAACCAAACACGGAAAGCCATCACAGCTATCACAGCGAATGCAATCCCAGAGTGTGCGCTCAACTTCGTTCAACTTCAGCCCTACAGGTAAATGAAATGGATTCAACCCCTGCTGCTTCAGCCCATCGACAATTTCTTGCATTCGGGGTTCGTGACTGACTGGAGAATAGGGATAAGCGGACTGACGCGGCGGCTCTGTGGGATCGGTGCCGAACTCACCATGAACGTCATAGAGCTTTTCAGCTTGAGTATAGTAGGGTTCAAAATCTTGATATTTCAAGGGCCATTCTGGAGAGACACCGTCCTGATGCAGAACTGCTTCAAAATCCCGTTCTCGCATCCGTAACAGGGCTGCACCATAGACCTTTGTATTGCCACCAACCCAGTAGCTCATTTGGGGACGAAAGGTATGCCCCTCTTTGTCATACCACTGCTCGTGGGTATGATAGCGCTCATTGCCATAGACTTCGGCTGCACGCCAATTTTCTTTCTCTCTGGGCAGGTAGCTACCTCGCTCCAATATCAGAATCTTCTTACCGCTAGGAGCAAGACGCTGGAGTAAGGTTCCGCCGCCTGCTCCAGTACCAATGATGATAATGTCGTAGTGTTCTTGAGTCATGCTCATCTCCAAAGGTTCTCCAGTCAATCAACATCGAGTTTCTAAGATCTGCTTGTCCGATTCATCTGAAAAATTTTCCAGATCGGGATTAGAACCTGTTATCGGGTATTGTGGGGGTGATGTCCACAATGAATACAACGATAGCGAGGATCGTGATAGAGCTTGGCACAAAATACTTTGTGTTTGCCCATTGTGTATACATAGAGTTCAGCGGCGGTCAACATTCCACTGATCGGTGCCACAAAATAAAGCCAAATGGCAGTCCAAATTCCAGATGGCAACGCAGAAGCAACCGTGCGAGCGGGGTTCATGCCAAAACCAGATAGAGGTGATTCAAAAATGACATAGCTGACAATCAAGCACCCAGCAAATAATGGAGTTAATGGTGCTAATTTGGCTCGGTTACTACTATAAAGAACCACCCACATCATAATCACTGCAATGATATATTCTGCGACAAACGCTACTACAACTCCTGGTTTACCTGGCACGGTTACGACATAACTAACAGGTGCTTGGGTAAAAGGCAATTGAAGCAACAGTGCAACTAACAGAACTCCTAATAATCCTCCAATGAATTGAAAAACAATATAAAAAATTGCATCCCAAGCTTTAATTTTATTGAGTCGATAAAATGTCAATGTAACTGCTGGATTAATATGCGCGCCTGATCGCTTTCCCCAGGGAGAATACATAATCCCCATTGCAGTTAGCCCCATCCCCAGTCCCATTAACACCCGTTGCATGAAAGGACTAGGAAAGACATGATGCGCTGAAGACTGGGGATAGAACAGGATCGTACCAACGACTCCAGCCGCAACCATGAACATTCCTAGCCCCCAAGCTTCAATTAAATATTCTGGCCAGTGGCACTTCAGAGCGGCGATCATCTGCATAGAAGGTAAAAAACTAGTTGTTTCATTAACGGCAACAAAAGTTTCTGTTGACGCTGTTTCCGACGATTTTGCTGGTATGTGTATCAAATGTCAATTATACCGACCCGAACGACAATTACAAACATAGTAGTATCGTCTTGCTAATCGGTGATTATTCATGAAAAATAGGGACGTAAGCTATTAACATACTTTTATAATCTATTATCGTCTATAATGCTATTATCTATTCTAAAAATGAGGAATTTGTAATTGTCGTTTTGAGTCTGAGTAATTGTCGCTTGATGGGTATGTGTTTTAGAAGCCCAAAAATAAGTGTGATACCTCTGAATAATCCTCTAAATTCCCTTTGGTTTCATAATCCTTTCCAATGATGGAAAGCTTTTGCATATTGAAGCCTGCTTTTTGCAGTTCTACAACGGCAGCTTCTGCCTCAACATGGGATGGAAAAATGCTCAAAACTTCGTGTTTGTCTGACATGGATTTATCTCCTTAAAAAACGAATCAGTCATTGAAAAGTTGAAATCTTCTAGCTTGCCATTAAAAGACCGTGAGCAAGAATCATCAGCACAATTAACGTGACGATGATGTATGGTTGATTGCGCTGTTGCCAAAACGCAAATACTGAAAATGCAACTCGTGCAACCGGAGTCAGGAGCAACTTCAGCAATCATTTTCAGTAGTATAGGCATAGAAAGTCAAAAACTAGTGCAATGGATAAAAGTTTGACACGACGCGAATCAACCGATGAGTCAGAGGCAGGCTATCTAACCCCATCCCGGCACAAAGCAACATCAGATAGAGGATGGAGTATTTGAAGACCGATCGCGCGTGCAAATCGGCGGGTTGTTTTTTTAACGTCCATGCTTTTTTTACGAAGATGGCACCGAGTAGAAGAGCGATTGCGCCATAGACGACACCCATCACACCCAGAGGATAGACCAATAACAGCGTGACAGGAATCAGCGCCAGGGTGTAATAGAAAATTTGTCGAGCAGTGGGTTCTGCACCCTCCACGACAGGCAGCATCGGTACACCGACTTTGGCGTAGTCTTCCCGAATCAGAACCGCCAATGCCCAGAAGTGGGGCGGAGTCCATAAAAAAATGATGGCAAACAGCACCCATGCTGCCCAACTCAAATCACCCGTCACCGCTGCCCAACCGACCAGCGGAGGAATTGCCCCCGCCGCCCCGCCAATCACAATATTTTGAGTGCTGTGTCGCTTCAGCCAATGGGTGTAGACCAGGACATAAACCACAATCCCCGACATGGCGAGGCAGGCACTCAACAGATTTGCAAAGACTGCCAGCAGTGAGAAGGAGATCAACGTCAAGGCGATCGCAAACAGTAAAGCATCCCGCGGCTGCACCCGACCAGACGGTAAGGGACGATGACGGGTACGCTCCATGATGTAGTCTATATCGCGATCGTAAAGACAGTTGATAGTATTTGCCGCCCCCGCTGCACAAGCTCCACCGATTAAGGTAATCAGCAACAAAACTGGATTAACCTGCCCTGCCGCCGCCACCCACATACCGCCAGCAGTCGTAATCAGCAACAACAAAATGATGCGGGGCTTGGTCAGTTGCCAATAACTTTGAATGACCTGAGAGATGTTTTCGTGTTGGCGGGAAAACCCCGCAATGGTTGTTTCTTGCATTTGCTTGTTATACCGAGTTTACATGAGGGAATCGACGGGTAAGCCTTTCTGGTTTAAATCAGCGAGGGCACCGTCGGAGTAATGGGAACTTCGAGCACCGTCGGACCGGATCGAGAAAATGCCTCGGCACAGACCTGCCTGACTTCATCGAGGGTTTGGGCACGAACCCCCGTGCAACCGTAGCCCTTCGCCAACGAAACGATGTCAAGGTCAGGCAAGTCGAGTCCGGGTACGCCCGGATTTTTTTGAAACTGACCAAAGGACTTGAGGATGGCGTATTCACCGTTCCTGGGTACGACGAAGAGGATGGGGAGACGCTGCTGGGCTGCTGTCCAGAGTCCTTGCACGGAATACTGGAATGAGCCGTCACCAATAATTGCAAGCACGGGTCGGTTCCGCCCACTGTCGCGCTCAGCCAGGGCGATCCCAACGCTGGCAGGTAGGTTCCAGCCTAGACTCCCACTGGCGAAGGTATAGAACGAGTCGGGGTGGTTGATCGGCCATGCAGTATGGATCTCGCCGAGGTTTGAGGGCGATTCTTCGATTAGAACGGTTGTTTCTGGGGTTGACTCTCGCAACGTTTGGAACAGTTCCAGTGCAGTCAGTTGACCATCGACTGCGGATACCGAGGCGGCGGGATGGGGAGCCATGCGATGCGGTTGCTTCTCGACAGAGGTAGCCCGTGATGGACGAGCCTTCACTTGCTCAATGAGCGTTTCAAGGGCAAGAACAGCATCACAAAGCAGGCTCTCACCGACAGGGGCACGAGCAGCTTCTTCGGGATCGTCAGTGATGTGCAGTAGCCTGAGTCCGTCAGGCAAGTACGACCCCGCTACATATGGATAGTAGCGGAATACGGGCGCACCAATGACGATCGCCAGATCGTAGCTTGCAAGCTTCTTAGAGAGCAGACCAAGGGCAAATGGAAGTCCCCCCGCATAAAGCGGATGGTTTTCTGGAAACGGAGGACGTTCTGATGCGGGTGCTGCCCACACTGGAATATTCAACTTTTCGGCAAGCTTGATAGCCTGCTCCCAACCGTCACCCCGTGCGATCGCTGAACCATAGATTAAGGTTGGATTAGTGGCGGATGATAGGGCATCTGCGAACTGGGCAATGCGTCTCGGATCAGCACCGATGCGGGTAGCAACTGATCGCACCACGGGCTGACCCAAAGCAGGCTTATCCCAGTCATCGAGGGGAATTGACAGGAAAACCGGACCAGCAGGAGGTTGCAGAGCGGCAGCGTAAGCGCGCATAAAAGCCGCTGGCACGTCTTCGGCGCGGATTGGTTGATAACTCCACTTAACCCAGGGTTTGGGTAACGTTTCAGGTTCAATGTTGGTGAGCCAGGGTTCCATCAGGAGCATTTCACGAGTCTGGTTTCCAGCAGTGACGATTAACGGTGTGCGGTTCATGAAAGCGGTCAGGATATTACTCATTGAGTTGCTCAGACCCGCTGAGGTATGAACGTTCACAAGGGCAGGATGTCTGGTTGCTTGAGCGTAGCCATCGGCTGCACCAACCGCCGAAGACTCGTGGAGCGTCTGGACATATCGAAAGTCAGCAGGGAAGTCTTGTAGGAATGTTTCCTCCGTTGACCCTGGGTTCCCGAAGATCGTCGTTAATCCAAGTTCACGCAAAAGCTCGAACGTCACTTCTCGAATACTTTTTGCCATAATTCCTCCTGGGTAAATCTTCTCAAGCGCAAGTGACAGTTGCCGATCGTTTGTCTACTGCTCGTGATAATCCCACAGCAAGCCACCATCGACAAAGAAGGTGCTGCCCGTAATGTAGCTCGCATCATCAGAAGCCAGAAATGCAACCAAAGAGGCAACATCATTGGGTTTGCCTAAGCGATTTAAGGGAATGTTTTTGAGCAGTGCGTTTAACTCCTGTGGATTGTTGAGCAGCTTCGTGTTGATTGGAGTTTCGATCGCACCTGGAGCCACATTATTAATCGTGATGCCATAGGGGCCTAGTTCGACCGATAAATCTCGCGTCATCATTTTTACGCCCCCCTTACTCAAGCAATAGGGCGCGAAATTGGGGAAAGGCAGTTCTTCGTGAACGGAACTGATGTTAATGATTCTGCCAGTCCGTTTCGTATCCAACAGATGTTGCACCAGTGCTTGAGCCGCAAAAAATGAGCCTTTCAGGTTCACATGCAGCACGTTGTCATAATCCTTTTCTGTGACTTCCCAGAAAGGGGCGCGACGCTCCATGCCCGCATTGTTGACGAGAATATCCAATTGTCCAAAATGCTTAATCCCCTCATTTACCAGATTTTGTACCTGCTCCACACTTCCAATATCTGCCTGCACCACATAGCCATCGGGAGCGTGATCCTTTGCCAAGTGACAGTTCCCCCCAGCCGCTTTTACTTGTTGCAGGGTATCTTCTGCACCTTCGGGATGGGAGCGATAGTCGATGACAATACTGGCTCCTTGACTGGCGAGTTTGATTGCGATCGCTTGCCCAATTCCCTGACTGCTCCCTGTGACCAGTGCAACTTTTCCTTCCAGACTCATAAATTTTTCTCCTTATAAAAAACCTTGAGATTACCCTCTCCAAAGATAAAGAATGATGAATAAAATAATCCAAATCACATCAACAAAATGCCAAAACAAAGAGACAGCACTGACTCCTTTATGACCGCGATCGTAGTTACCAGGAACCAGCGATCGAAAATACATAATCATTAACAGAATCACTCCAGTGAGAACATGCAAGCCATGAAACCCAGTTAGCAAATAAAAGGTTGAGCCTGCCAATCCCTCATCCAGTCCAAAGGGCATTTTGCTCCATTCAAGAGCCTGTCCAATCAAGAAAATTACGCCCATCAGTGCTGTAAGCAACCAGAGGCGACGAAACATAACTAACTTACGACCCCTGAGAGCGCGTTCAGCCAGGATAATCACCCCACTACTGGCAACAAGAATCACAGTATTAATTGCCGCTCTGGGAATATCAAACCCCGTTATCCCTGGTGGAAACCAGTTAGGATTTTGTGAGCGCAGCAATCCGTAGGTGATAAAAAAGCTGAGAAAAACGATGCTCTCTGAGATCAAAAAGATGGGAAATCCAAATGACAAGTTATCCCGACGATGTGGGTGATTAGGTTCTGGTGTCAATCTTGAATTGATCGGGCTTTCCATTTTTCCACTCCTGAGCAGTTTAGCAGACTTAGATTGAAGACGAATCACTTGTTACCCGATGCGCTTCACCATAGGCATAGGGTTTGGTAGGAATTTTGGGAATTTCAATAAAATTCTCCTCTGGCGGTGGTGAGGTCGTCATCCACTCTAACCCCGTTGCCTTCCAGGGATTGTCACCCGCTCTAGAACCCTGAATCCAGGAGCTAATTACATTGACAATAAACGGAAGAGTAGACATCCCTAACAAAAAGGCTCCTAGGCTTGCAACCACGTTCCAACCTGTATATTGCGGGTCGTAGGACGAGATGCGCCGCACCATCCCCTGTAATCCCAGGGGATGCATCGGGAAGAAATTTAAGTTCGCCCCAATGAATGCCAACCAGAAGTGAAGTTGCCCCCAACTGTCCGATAGCATCCGTCCCGTGATTTTGGGAAACCAGTAATAGATGCCGGAAAAAATTGCCATTGTTACCGTTCCAAATACCACATAATGGAAATGCCCCACGATGAAGTACGTATTATTTACATGAATATCGAACGGTACAGAAGCCAGCATGATGCCCGTAATCCCAGCAAACAAAAACATCGCAATCGCTCCAAGGGAAAATAGCATGGCAGCTTTGAGATGCAACTTGCCTCGCCAGACGGTCGCAACCCAGGCAAATACTTTCACGCCCGTTGGCACTGACACCAGCATGGTGGATGCCATGAAAAACATTCGCATCCAGCCAGGAGTTGCCCCCGCAAACATATGATGCACCCACACAAAGATGCTAATGACGCCAATCAAAAGGGAAGAAACGGCAACAAATGGATACCCAAACAGCGGCTTGCGAGAAAAAACGGGCAATACTTCCGAAAAAACGCCAAAGGCAGGCAACGCCATCACGTACACAGCAGGGTGAGAATAGAACCAGAACAAATGCTGGTAAATCACTGGATCGCCGTCTTTGAAAGGGGCAAAAAAGGTGGTGCCAAAGGCTAGGTCAAACAGCAGCATGACCGCGCCGCCAGTCAAGGCAGGCAGACAAACCAGTTGGAGCATCTGGGCACTGAGGATAGTCCAAACGTAAACAGGCATCCGAAAGAAGGTCATGCCCGGTGCACGCATTTGGAGGATGGTTGTCACGAAGTTGACTCCACCCATGATGGATGATACCCCAGAAATAGCAACCGCTAATAACCAAACAAATTCTCCATTCACAAATTGACCAGACGGATTTTGGACACTCACGGGAGGATAAGACCACCAACCCGCCTGGGCAGTCCCACTGGGTAGGAAAAAGCTGAACAGCAGCAAGATCCCTACCACTGGGATCAGCCAGAAGGCGATCGCATTCAACCGGGGGAACGCCACATCCTGTGCCCCAATCATCAACGGCACCAGGTAATTTGCAAGTCCCGCATTTGCTGGAAAGATCCAGAGAAAGATCATGATCGTTCCGTGCATGGTGAACAGCCCGTTGTAGAGGGAGCGATCAACCAGATTGAGTTGGGGAGTCAGCAATTCTGCTCTCACAATCATGGCAAGCAATCCACCAATGAGAAAAAAGAAAAATGCAGTCACCAAGTATTGCACACCAATCACTTTATGATCAGTACTAAAACTAAAGTAACGCTTCCAGTTGGGCTGTAGGGGTTGAATTGGCTCACCAGCGTGAGAGGTAGAAATGTTTGTCATACAAATGAATTATCCTGATGCGAGTGCAAAATAGAGAGAATTTCAAGGAAAGTTACGAGGTTGGATGGTGGGCCAATTACTTCTGAGCGGAATGGCTGGCGGTTGATTATGCTCAACGTTAGCGGGAGCAGGGGGTAGGATGGGTCGAGCCGCTGCTCCCGCTAACCACTGCTGATAGGCTTCAGGGGTATCGACATACACATTGGCGGTGTTCACGGCGAAATAAGTGCCACTGAATTGGGAATCATAGAGTGTATATTTACCGACTCGGTTGGGATTGAATCGAAAATCGATTGTGCGGTTTGGCACAATATCTTGTTTAATCCGAAAGTTTGGTACATAAAACCCGTGTAGCACGTCTTCAGACTGCAACAAAAGATGGGCGCGGCGATCGATAGGAAGATGAAGTTCGTGGCTAATAACGTTGCGATCAAGATAGCGAAAAGTCCATGACCATTGTTTCGCTACGACTTCAATCTTCTCTTCAGGTTGTCCATCGGTTGGGCTGGATTGAGCATGGGCGGGAGCTTCTAATGGATGTAGATGAACCGACGGTAGAGAACCTAGTAAACTCATGCGTTGATAAATGGAGAAACTATAACTAGCAATCCAAACGACTAGAATGAACGGAATGAGCGTCCAGGTTGCTTCTATTTTGAGATTGCCGCGAATTGGAGGTGCATCGCTGGTGTCCCGATTCCCCACTCGGTAAAACAGAATGGAGTAAATTAACATTCCAAAGACACCCAGAAAAACAAATGAGCCGAGGGTAACTAAAAAACTAAATAAATGCCCCACATAATCTGCTTCGGCGGTAGCAGGTGTGGGAAGCCAGTTATAGGCTTGTTGCCCCAGCCAGTGACTCCCAAAAATGATGGCTACGGCAAAAATGGCTAATAGGATCAAATTGAACGTTTGCATAATTTCAGATCGCCCTAACGCGCCCCCAAAATATGGTTTGGATTTTCGCCCATGCGGATCAATTTTGCGGCTGTATTATGAACCCCAAATTCCGCTCCTAATTGCGCTCCTAGGGTGCCATGTACAAACATATACCCCATGAGAAACAATGCCGCAGCCAGGTAGCCCCATTGAACCTGACGGGGATGATTTTTACGCAAGCGAAACCGTTGCCAGCCCCGCCAAATGGTCATTCCCACCATCATCGTGAACAAGAGAATCCCGCCCACACCATGTAACAGCATGGTAGTACCTGCTTCTAGTCCCCAGTCACTTTTCATATCAACCGGCGGTTGTGCTAGCAGAATCTCGAAAATTCCAGCGGTAACGGTAAAAAATGTGATGATACAACCCGCAATTGCGTTATACCAGGCAACATCAAAGAAATTGGCGCGACGAACTGGAATTTGGAATATCTTCAGAACGGGTTGATCAAGGGGAAATAACGCCCCTGCAAAATCGAAGATCAGTGAAATAATGAAAATTCCCAGCGTGAAATGCACTAGGTTTGGGTGGAGCGGGAATCGGTAGGGTAGCCCATTAGCACCCAAATCCAGCCCCAATTGTTTGACTAGCTGTTCAATCAGTTCTGGGTTCATTTCAACAGCCCCTCTCGTGTTGCCTGCACCACAATCCTGTTATGAATGCCGTACACCCAGTCCACCAAACTTCCCAGGTAAATCTGGAGAGTGACCATACAGATTAAAATCGTGGCGGCTCCCAGATAGACCACTGGCACCTTTAATGGATCACGTCTCCGAATAATGCCGCGCCATGTGGTCAGTCCAACCAAAACTGCTGCGATCGACCAACCGTTAATTGTGTGGTAATCTAATACGGGTTCAGCGGCTGGAAAAGGCTCTGCCAACGCCGCCTCAAACTGCCCAAAAATGACCGCAAAGAACACGGCAACCGATGCCACAACCATATTCCACCAACTCACCTCAAACAAACGATGGTTACGGTTGAGGTAGCCTGCAATATCGCAAACAAAGGCAAGGAACACCATCCCAATCACAAAGTGAACAATGATCGGATGAAGGGTGTCTGGATAGGGTAGATTTTGATCGTTTAGCTTAAACGGCAGGTCTTGGTCGTTTTCATTTAACTGAAGCAGAATCTGATGCAGAATCATAAAACTTCCTAGAGATTAGTTACGGAGACGACGGTTGAGTTGAATTGGGTTGAGTTGGACGGATTTGCTCATTGGGTGGCGTTTGAAGTCCAATAATTGTCGCGATCAAGAAGGCGATCGGAGCCACAATTGCTAAAGCCTTTACTAAAGGGCGATCGCGTCGTTCTGTAGGACTTAGCACGAGTTTTGGAATCGCTTCTGCCACTTTGAGTCGGTGATAACGATGGAATGTTTCCTCCTGAATCCATTCTTTTGTTGCTTTAAAGTTATGCAACGGAGTCGGTAACATCTCCAGATAGGTTGCGCTGCGGATCAGATCCCCTGGCTTACCGCCAATTTGCATTTTGTCAAACAGGTTAGCAACACCATTGCCCAATCCCAATTTCATCAATGTGCCGCGCAACGAGACATGGGCAGGCTGTAATGGTTTTCCTTTATGAAGTGCAATGATGTTGTGGGCAATTGCGGCTCCCTGTTGATAGGCAACCTGTGCTAAAGCAGGCTGGCGGTGTTCCTGAACATCGGCACAATCACCAGCCGCAAATACCGATGGAAAATCCAGTAATTGCAGGGTCGGTGTCACCAACGGTAATCCATGTTTATCTAAATGATCGGCGGGAATTTGAGCCGCGAGACTTTTGAGTAGAGGGTTGACTGTCGTTCCCGCTGTCCAGATAGTAGTATGAGTAGATAGTGTTTCTAACGTCGAACTGTCAACCGGCTGAAACTCTAGTTGATCGGCAGACACCGCTTTTACACTCACCCCCATGCGTAGTTCAACCGGAATGGTTCGCGTGTGGAATGAATGTAATGCAATCTCTTTCAAGGAGGCATTCACATCGCCTTGCAAAATCTCTTTGCCATGATTGAGCAACACAATCCGAATTTCATGGATATCTCCCCCCTGTTTGGCATACCAGTTGGGCAACAAATCGGCTAAGGTTGCTGCCATCTCCACCCCAGTGGGTCCCGCTCCAACGATCGCAAACGTAAGCAATGAGCGACGCTTCTGTTCATCTGTTGTCTGACTAGCTTTCAACAAACAAATCTGGATCTGCTGTTTCAACCCCAGAACATCTTCGCGCGAGCGAAATGGATAGGCGTGTTCCTCAGCCCCGGTTGTTCCCAGGTACCCCTGATTACTTCCTACTGCCAAAACCAGGTGAGAAAAGGTGTAATTCTTGCCAGATGCCAGATCGATCCGTTTTTGTTTCAGGTCAATTCCCACCACCCGATCTTGCTCAAATGTAATATCACTTCCAGTCAAAAGCTCTTGATAGGTTGGGCAAACCGTATCTTCTGGTAATTCGCCTGTTAGAAACTCATACAGCATTGGTTTAAAGACAAATCGCGACTGTGCATCGATTAGAATGATCGACTGTACAAATTGTTGATGCCTCAAATGGAGTGCGGTAAAAAGCCCCGTAAAACCGGCACCGACTATAACTGTAGGGTTCGTAATGGAATTCATTGACTAAGGTGATAGTGTTCTCAATGAGAAATTCAGAAAAGCAAAGAGTAGCTAATTACTTAGATAAGGTTTCCTCTATTTTGAATTAAAAAAGTGCAACGAAGGTGCAATCTGGCGACAATAAAGTTACGAGTTTTGCACAAACCCAAATTAAAATACAAGTCGTAGTTAAGCCACGTTTTGCTAGAAACCTGAAGATTCTCCTCAAAAGAACTAGAGTTCTGGACGTGGAAGTGGCTTAACCCAGCAGACTAAACTCCATCTTTGTCTATCTCTAAATCTAAGTTGATAGGGATTCTATATAATATAATGACACTACTCCAACTCTCATGGTTGATGGCTCAAACCCAATTCCAACAAGCAGCCGCTCCACTCATAAATCGCGCTGAAGAGCGACTCGTTTACGTTGGGGTCGTCTTATTAGCCATTGCGATCGCTGTTGTTCTGGGCTTGCTCAGTCGTCGGCTGGACATTGCTATTCTTATCTCGTTGGCGTTAAGTGCATTTTTAATTGTCGTGCTGTTAATGATCTAAGGAGTAATGCAATCTTTTATACCTCAGAACTAATATCTAGTTAGTTTAGAATGTTATATAAAGGAAAGTCTATGAATACGGGACTTCTCAGTACATTTGCAGCCAGTTTATTTGCACTCCTCAATCCATTGGAGGTACTGCCTGTATTTGTCAGCTTCTCAGCAAAAGAAAGCAAAGCGGTGCAGAAACGATTATCGCTTCTCTTATCGCTCACGGTACTGGGTTTGTTGTTGCTGTTTTTGTTTACTGGGTCTGCCCTGCTCAAATTCTTTGGCATTACTTTAGATGCCTTCCGAATTGCCGGAGGAATTTTGCTACTTGGGGATTGAGTAGCAATCGTACAGAAAGTTACGCTAAGGCTAAAACCCAGTCATAGTAATTGTTTCACGACTTAAATATTCAGAATATTTTGAGGTGAGGAAAATGTACCAATAAAACTAAGGTCTGTTTGGTACAGCGATCGGGAACGCAGTTTCAAGGGTTTGAGGCGGCTGATGCTCAGACGGTTTAATTGGTACAGTTCATAAAAATCACAAGAGCGTAAGAAATTGTCCAGATGCTACTCAAACCCCTACTTCTGATTGGAATTAATCTGGTAACTGGTGAAATTAAAGGCAGTTCCCAAAATGTGATCGAGCAGGACAATCAAACTGTTTGGCAAGAAGCTGAATCCGTTTATCGTAAGATTGTGATTCCCCTGGCGATGCCTCTACTGGTGAGACCCAGCGTGATCGCCAACGTAATCCTTTACGCAAATGAGGTGGAGTCTAAGAACAGTGGATTTTAACTGATTGAATTAGCCGCAGTGTGTGTGTTTATCTCTGCGATCGTGTGTGCAATTTTGTTATCAGGTCGGTGGCTGCAAGGTGCGATCGGGGCGATTGGATTAAACATTGCCACTCGCATTTTAGGCTTACTAGTTGCCTCGATTGGGGTGCAATTTATCGTAGTTGGAGTCACTCAAATTATCGTCCAAACGATCGCTCCACAGCTTCGCTAATGACCTTGCTTCTCATGCCACGACTGAAACAAAATTGACTACGTTCAGCCGCCTGTGCCGCCTGTTGGTGATACTGATGCCTGGATACCGATTTTCTCGGTGGGAAAGATTGCAGGGAGTGGATTTATTTGAATTTGGGCGAGCGAGCTTTGCTGTCCAGCCAGTTCTAGTCGTACCATTTGCAGCCAATGCTGAAGTTGAGGAGCGATCGCCGGTAGCATCCTCTCTTGCCGAAACGTGTCTTCAACGGTTTGCAACAATTGAGCCGCCACTTCAAAACCAAAAATGTACAATGATCCTGCTAATTTATGGCTGATAAAGATAGCTTGTTCGCGCATTGACTTTTCCAGCTTGTCTGCTTGTAACAGCGCAATCGCCTGCTCCAACTCGCAAATCTTATTTAGGCTCTTTGAATAGGCCCGTTGCCAAACGTGGGCTGTCACCTGGTCGATCTGTTCCAGCTTGGCTTCCGATAAGGGATGAGCTATCGAGGCATCAACCCGAGCAGGATTAAGGCGATAACCCTGACCATAGAGCGTCTCAATCAAGTCCCAAGCACCGACTTCTTCGAGTTTGCGACGAATTCGACGGATGTGAGACTTGATCGTTGCCTCCGTGGGAATTTCCTCATCTAAACTCCAAAGGCGATCAATAAAATCGCTCCGACTGAACACTCGACGAGGATGGCGCAGCAGCAGTTCTAGAATTAAGTATTCTTTGCGCCCAACTTTGAGTAATTGCTGATCATAGGTGACCTGACGTGAGGTTGGATCAAGGCGAAGGCGATCGCACGTCAACATTGAACAGTAAGTGGTTGCGCTTCGTCTTGCCAGAGCTTGGATGCGGGCAACCAATTCCTGGATGTGAAACGGCTTAGTGACATAATCATCTGCACCACTTTCTAAACCCAACAGTTTATCAGGTATACTAGAACGCGTCGTTAACAGCACCACCAGAATTGAGTTTCCTGCCTGACGCAAGCAACGACATATGCTGATGCCATCCAACTTGGGCAACATTATATCTAACAATGCCAGGTCGTAAGTAAACTGCTGGAGCAATTCCTTAGCGGTTTCTCCATCGTTTGCCACATCCACCAAAAATCCCTGCCCTGTCAGCGAGGATTTCAACAGGTCACAAGTATCAAGATCGTCCTCTACCAATAAAACTCTCATTGTGTTAGTGTGAGTAGTCTACTTACAAATTAATAAAGCTTGTAAGTGCAGAGTTTCTTTGAAACTGCACCAAGTTTTCACCTTTACTGTCTACAGTTTATGAAGATTTTTATTAGTCTACAGAAATAATTATAAAAATTTAAGATTTCTACCTTATTCCACCTCGACTCATTAGCGGGACATTCACTCATGTTTCAAAGAATTTTAGTGGCTGTTGATCAATCTGAGATCGGAGTACTCACGTTTAAAGTAGGAGTGGATTTGGTAAAATCCATGAATGCTCAGATGATGCTGATACACGTGATTACACCAATCACTCCTGGCTATTTGAATCCAGTCTTTCCAATGCCTGGTACGATGTTTAACTCAGGCGAGTGCTCTACAGTTGTAGATAGAATAGAAGATGTAACTTTTAGGTTTTTGAGCAACGACTTTAAAAGTTTGCCAGCTTTTGTTAAGTTTAGATAACGAACGAAAAAATCGGCTTTTCTAGTTGACTCTTGTTATCTACAACTGTAGAACATATTAATAAATATGAATTTGGCAGAGAAATTTAGCCTATTTCAACACCTTTGTGACACGACTCAGTGGTTAAAGTAAACATCTTGATTATACGTTGAGATTTTGAGGAGATAAATGGGGAATTTTCTCCTTATTATACGTTAAGTTATCGCTTTCTCGACGTACAACTTCCCTTATACGCACACTTTTAGTCACCAGATAATTCTAATTATACGCACAGAGGCGTTTTTTGTCCGTTTGTTAGACAACGTCCTACTTGATCAACATCTTTGTGACACGATCAGGTAGATTAACGACGAATTATTAAACCTTAAAGCCTTAAATCACCGCCGATTCAGTAACGCCAGAAGATTCGCGGTAGCTAACTCGCGATGGTTGATCGCCGAACGGACAGGGCCGCCGCTAACAGCGAAGAACCGCTAAACAGTAAGCTAATCCCCGCGTATAAACCGATTAACCATAGTGCGCTATAAGGAAAACCGTTGAGAACCATAATCCCTAAAATCAGCGTGATCACCCCGTTAATGACCATCATCCACGACATCCGATGACCAGCTTTGTGAACGAAAGCCATGATAATGGTGTAAATTCCCTCGACGATGAAGAGAATCCCGAAACCAAGGGTTAGAGAGAGTAAAGCCGCTTCTAGATTCGAGAGAATATAAATCCCAGCGATCAAATAGAGAATCCCGACGATCAGAGTTAGCCAGAAGCCTCGAATCGGGTGGGACACGAAAGACCCGACGATCATTGCGATACCGCTAAGTAGGGCAATCCAGCCGATAACACTGGTAAAAAACGCCGAGGCAATCGCGGGTAAAGCGATCGCTAGAATCCCTGCGACGATCAACACGATACTTAGGGCGATAATCCAACCGGTCGACTTGCGGATTGTTGTTTCAGAAGGTGGTTCGGCAGTGAACATATTCTACCTCTTTTAACAAGTCAATAAAAAATCAAGTTTATTTTATTTAATTGATAGCGAAATGGTCTTGAGCAAACCATTAAGAACGAAACACTCAGGAGTGGTTACAAGAATTTGAAAATTGTCCTCATCTGGAGATACATTTGCATTAATCGACCTAGCTTTAATTGGAGCGCAAATGGATTGTCCTGACTGTGCCTCAGCATTAAAATACTCAACCGCTTAACCTTCTTTACGGCAAATTTCCGATTTTTTATCTTCAGATGAAGAAAAAGGCGCACTACAATTGACCCACTTGACCAAATCAATCTCAAAAATCATGATGATGGCATACAGGGTAGCAACCCCAGCCATCAAAGCAACAGCAGCGATCGTAATCGTATGCTTCATTTAATAATCTCCAACAAAAAAAGAATAAGAGATACTACAAAGACTTTATTGAGAAAACTTAACTTGTTGATTTAGTGCAGCAATATCTTCCTTCGTCAAGGTCTGGTTATTAATAGTCGCTTCAAGCAGGCGGTCTTTTGCGACATCAGGAGCAGCGAAAAGACAAGTAGCATTACCACTAATGGGAATATTTTCATCATTTTGGGATTGGTATTTGATATCTACCATTTGTAAAGATGGTTGATCGACGGAGTTAGTCACAGCAATCGGATCGGCAATACCCAAGTAATTTTGTACTACGGCTACGCAATTTGTAGCATTAGTAGAAAGCGGTTTTGAGGGATGACAACTGACCAAGCTGAGGGTTAAAGGAAGGGGAATCCAATACGATTTCATAATTTATTTTTAACTAGATAATTGTCTTTAAACGAGCATTCGGTCATGTTTTAAAAGCGTGGAAGTCTTATTAATTAAAGACGGACAAGGCAGTAATTTAGAAGAGATCCACACTTGTTGAAACATGACCCCTCATAGATAACCAGAGATTTTGATTAATTTTTCATTATCTCCTATTTCTCTGACTTAATCTAACTGCTCACAACAAATGATCTTATTAAAAAGGAAAATTCCTCGCAGAATGTTACCCAAGGGTTGAACCACGCCTTTAAAAAACGTAAACTGCCCCAGAACGGTTGATATTAACTGACCCATCACCAGGAGTTTCTCCACCCACCTGCGTAACCCGAACGGTTACGGTGTTTCCCTGTATAGATGTGTCGTATTTCAAGCTGATTGCTTGACCATCGGGATAAACAAAGACGTTGATAGGAGTGGAGTCAAACGTAAAAGCCGTACTCGCTCCACGAGGAAGTTCGACTCGCGTTCCACCTGAAATTCCAGCAAACAAAGCTACTGGGGTATTATTTTGAACGACCACACGAATGGTTTGATTTGGCGATACTTGCCCAACCGTTCCAACTGGAACATTTTGAGCAACGATTGTCGGATTGGAAACAGGGGCAGCAGTTAGCGACACAGGGAATAGTCCTGCCCCTAGAGCAGCAATTCCCATTAGCATAGACAAAGAATGAAAACGCATGATACTCCTTAAAGTCATTAGTTAGTAGAGACGAGAGGTGATCAGGTTAGGGGCATTGAACGGCTGAGGTGGCTTGCGCTCTGGCGGCTTCAACTTCTGCCCCAGCTTGTCTGACTTGGACAGAAGCATCTGCTAATGTCTCTTTTGCAGAGATGCCATCAATAGTCTTCTTAAAGTTCTCTTCTGCTTTCTTTAACTCATCTAATCGAACATCCTGCAAGACACTTTCAGCCCGCTTCACTTTGTCCAGTGACAGTTGAATGCGATCTCGAATTGCTTTCAATTCACTCACTTTCGATTCAGGAGTGAGGCTAGCAAGACTTACTAATTCTTGTTGCAACATCGCTAAATCCTGACAAAGTCCGACAGTTGCCTCTTTAGTTGAGGGTTGTTGCCCACAACCAATTAGTGCAAAACTAAACAGTGAGCCAAGAATGATTAATGTGCTATTCACTACTAAATCCTCTAAGATTGACAACACATTGCGAGAAGGTCTGAGATAAAACACAAAGCTACAGTAATCGGCAAAAGTAAAAAGCTGGTGCAATCCAGAAGAATTTATGATTTGCAATATAAGAGGTAATAGACAATCCAGTGGTCAATTAAACTAAATTTGCAGAATTCAGATTCATTAATTCTGCCCATTGCACCAGCTTTTTACTTTTTACAGCTACTATTGAAGGGTTCCTTGCTGGCGCATCACATTAATTGTCAGCGCACTTATGGAAGAATTAACAGCGATTATTTGGCGGCTTTTGCTGATTGATGATGATGAAGACTTGCGAGCAATTTTTCAGGCTACTCTCAGCATGATCGCAGGTTTAGAAATCTTATTGGCTGACTCTGGAGAAACTGGGTTGGCGATTGCTCAACAAGAACCGTTGGATGCAATTTTATTGGATGTAATGCTGCCAGGAATGGGCGGAGAAGTTATTTTGCAGCATCTTCAATCTCATCCGCTAACTCAAACCATTCCTGTCATTTTTATGACCTCTAGAACCCATAGTGATGAGCGGCAGCACTTGTTAAATATTGGGGGTACCGCAGTTATTTCCAAAGCTTGTAAACCACCTCAATTCGCGGCACAAGTGCATAAAATCTTGAATCGCATAAAATGTAATAGACAAGACTTAATCTGACATTCATCCTAAACTAGAAATGAACAATGAACGAGGAAAGTCACAATGAACACAGAAGAAAAGGCGTTGCTGAATTAACTAATGATTAAGACAGAGTGGGGACTTCTCTAAATCTTAAGTAATAAATTAATAGACGAACGGAATGCTCTAACATTTCTAATGATTTGGAGTAACATAGAGTTGAGCGATGCAATCTCGCTAAATAATGCCTCAAACGAGTATTTTCTCCTTCTACACGAGTCAGACGATTTTTTTTGATTACCTTATGCTGCTCAGGAGGGATGAAATTAGGATAGACGGCGTAACCGTCGCTCAGGTAAGCCAAACTTCTCCATTTTTCGATCCTTGACCACAAAAGTTGAAAAGTTTGACCGCTTCTATCGCCGACGATGAAATCTAGGATTCCCGACTTGAAAGCGTTTAAAGCTGTCCAGATCCAGATTTTATGACTTTTTTTCCCGACGAAGGTTTAAGTTCATCGAGTTGTGCGAAATTCGGAGGCTCATCTCGATCTTCTGTGATTTGGATTCCCGCCTCCTTGACCCAATGCATGACTGTAGTGTGGTGGATTCCCGTCACCCGTTCAATTCCTCGCTCATCCCATACCATTGAGGTACATTTTGAGACAGAGTTTATTAACTTCGGGGTGATAGCCTAAAAGCGATCGCTCGTTTACGAATTGGCGACCACAGTGCTTTCAATGTAAGCACTGTTTCCATAACGGCGACCGTTTTGAAAGGAGTTTTTTAGAATGACAAGATAGACATTTCATACTTCCTATTCTGCCATTATGACTTGAAAAAGATTCTGGACACACTTGGAAGAAGATCCTAGACAACTCGATAGCTCAGAACCTTATTCTCCCGTAGTCCTGTCTGAAGCTAGACAGAGAATTTGGAAGAAGAAACTGGACAATCGTGCAGGATTGGAAGGAGGAAGTGGACAGTCGTGCTTTGTCAAACCTTCTTTAAAAATAGTTTAATTGTACTAAATTACCGACTTAAATCTGTTGAATAGTAGCAATTCTCGCCTAATTTCAGGATCTTTTCCTCAGTTAAAATTTTTGAACGTGAAAATGGACAGCCATTTTTTGAAGGTAAAGTTGGACAACTTGTTTTAACTTATATTTAAAAAAAACCATTCATTAGTTAATTCAGCAACGCCAAATAAATTACTGTTGATAAGGTATTTTTGAAACAGTAATCTTAAGAAAAGAGAAAAATTCAGAAAATAAAGGGGTAAAGTAGAATGAATTGCTTTTTTAGTTCACAACCCCTTTAAAATGAATCGTAACATAGCCAGTTTTGTCTTGCAATTGATAGAGCCTGAGCCGTTGCAATTGCTAGAGCCTCTGCCGTTATCTGTTCATCCCGCCTGTGTCTATCTATCACAGTTGAGTGAGCGATCGCGCGACACGATGCGACGCCACTTGAATGCGATCGCTCGTCTATTGACAGGAAATCGTTGTGATTATCTGAATTTGGATTGGGCTAAATTGAGGTATCAGCATACGGCTTTATTGCGGACGGAGTTGCCTCGAACCTTTGCGGCTTCAACGGTGAATCAAATGTTATCAGCCCTTAAACAAGTGCTTTCTGAAGCTCGGAAATTGCATTTAATGAGTTTAGAAGACTATACCGATGCCGTAACCCTCAAGCCGATGAAAACGTCCTCACAGCTAAAAGGGCGGTTGTTAAGTTCATTAGAAATGCAGGCGTTGATGTCGGTTTGTTTGGCGGATCTGAGTTTAATTGGCAAGCGGGATGCGGCTTTAGTAGCGATTCTATTAGGAACGGGAATGCGTCGTGCTGAAGTGGTTCGTTTAAATCTAGAAGATTATCAGCCCCCAGGTACGCTCATGATCCGACAAGGCAAAGGGAGTAAGGCGCGAACCGTCTATCTGCCTAGTTCGAGTCAGCCGATTTTAGCTTCTTGGCTATTGGTGCGGGGCAACAGTCCTGGGGCGTTGTTGATGAGCATTAGTAAAGGAAATCATTTGCTAGGACGACGCATGAGTGAACAAGCAGTTCTGTTTTTGCTCCAAAAACGGGGACAAGATGCCCAAATTCAACCTTTTACGCCTCATGATTGCCGACGTACCTTTATTAGTAGTTTATTGGCAGCAGGGGTCGATCTGGTCACGGTGTCGCAATTGGCGGGTCATACTTCAGTAATGACTACAGCAAAATACGATCGTCGAGGAGAAGAAGTCAAACGGCAAGCGGTGGAATTGTTAACTTTGCCGTTTTGAGTGTAGGTTTAAAATTGAGCTATATGCAATGTACAAAGCATTCAATGCCAAATTTTAATCCGAAAACTGACCATCTCTCAAAACTAACTTCCAAATGGCAACATCAGCCCACGAAAGCTCTACGAGTGCCAGAGGTCTTGCTTGAAGAAGTCGAAGCCTATGCGAGATTATTAGATCAAGGGAGAGGCGATCTATCCATTTCTGCTAAAAATAAGCCGCCCCCACAACAATCCTATTCCTCCCAAGGGGAGAAGATTTGGCTTGGAATTCGACCGAGTTTAAGGCAGTTAGGATGGTCGATTTTAAAAGGGAGGGGAAATGAGCATCCCATTGTGGTCGATTATGGGTTAATCGAAACTGAAGCGAAGTCTCCTTTGCCCCAACGATTGGTAGAAATCGAGTCAGATTTGACGGAATTAGTTAGACAATTTCAGCCCCATCACGTAGCTCTCGAAAAACCGTTTATTAATGCGAATTTTGCTTCAGGATCTTCTAGTTTGCAAGCATTGGGTGTGATTAATTTAGTTGTCTATCGTCAATGCCAGGTTTTTCCCGTATTGCTCTATCGTGCCACTTGGAAAAGTCATCTTGGTTCGCCAAAAGCTGATCAAAGAGAAGTTGCCGAAACGGTTCAGCTATTATTTGATCTTAAGCGTTTGACCTCCCAAGTGGGAAGTGAAGCAATAGCGATCGCCTATGCGGGATTTTGTGGATTAGGAATCAGTGAAAAATAAGAATTTGGTTTTGGGCTAAAACGTAAAATAAGGTCAAGAACCTTCAAAGAGACTGTTATATAAGATCTATGATCTGTTTTATGGAGATTTCCTACGAATATGACAAATGGCTCCACTCAAAATGGCAAAGGAATACGCGATTCTACACTTTAACCCTTTGCCAAAACATCTATGGTGAATGGATGATTACAAAAACTTGGGGCAGTGCGATGACGAGAGGGTTTGGTAAATCTAAAGATGAGAACTGCCAAGATTATCAATCGGGTTTACAGACTTACCATAAGCTACAGCAACGACGAGAAAAGCGAGGCTATCAGCAGGTGAATTAGGAAGGTTTTAGGAATTTGAAGGATTACACGTTGCTCCGACTAACCCTGTGCCAGTAATTTTTTGACGCAGAAGCAGAATTTCTTTTTCCGGGTCGGTGAGTAAGCGCGATTCAACAATAGAACTCTTGCAAAAG
>NZ_BLJI01000032.1 GCF_017312365.1 Chroococcus sp. FPU101 | reverse complement strand
TTGGTACTCGTTTTTCGGTGCTACAAGCGGAAGTAGATGTAGCCCGTGCAAATCAAGATTTAACGACTAATATTTCTAACCAACGGATTGCTAGACGGACTTTAGTTAATCTCTTAAGCTTAGGGCAAAAAGTGGATGTAACAGCAGCCGATCCTATTGAAGAAGCGGGAAACTGGCCCCTGACCCTTGAAGAAAGTATTGTACTATGAATTGGTATAACCGCTTCAGTTAAAGGTGTTTTTGACATGAGTTGAGTTTCTCCTTTAATTTGACAAAAGTTTGTTGAATTTAGCGAACGGCGGCGGCGGCTCGATCAAAGTAACTTGCGACTTCGGCGAGCAATGAACTGCAATCCCCTCGCGTGATATTGTTTGGATCGCCAGCGATCGCAAGAGAAGCCTCTTTTAGCTTGTCTACTCCAACCGCGACAGAAGCTCCTGGAGTCCCCAAAGCGACGTAGGTTTCTCGTAAACCATTAAGAGCGCGATCATCTAATACGCTGGCATCGCCTGTAAAAATTGCGTAGGTGACATAGCGCAGAATGATTTCGAGATCTCTAAGGCAAGCGGCGGCGCGACGACTGGTATAAGCGTTTCCCCCTGGTGCAATCAGTTGGGGCTGTTCGCCAAAAAGAGAACGAGCCGCATTAGTGACGATCGCAGAAGAATTACTTGTAATACGGTTCACTACATCAACGCGTTTATTGCCATCTTTGACTAAGGCAATGAGTCCATCGATCTGATTATTGTTCAGGTACTCGCCTCGTGCATCTGCTTGAGCAACAACTCTGGAAAAAGCATCCAGTACCATCGTTTTAGTCTCCTCAAATGTAAGTTGATTCAGTTTTTGAGCAAAATACAGTTTACCTATCGGTTTTTTGTATTTTTAGAGAGTATCCCATAGAATTTAGTTCAACACAACTGTTTTTGTTGTTAATTTTTGTAATAAAATGTAATTAATATTACAATTTAGTGTATTGCAGGAATCTAGATTATTTTAATTAGAAAATATAGCTTTTGACGCGCTTACAATTAATATTCTCTAACTCGGTCAATCACAAGCTCAATCTTTCTACCATCTTTACTTACTGTATGGCTTAATTTATTAGATAGTTTTTTTCCTAGCTTGGCTTACTAACACTATTTAGCAGAAATTAATTTAATATTTTTTATTAAGTGAAATACAAATAAAGTCAAAATATAATATTAATTAATTTTTTTTAAACATAATCTAGTAAAGATTTTATGGCATTAATTGCTTCTTTTAATCAATTAAGAATGGCTAACAGACTATTTAAAAAATGTAACTTGACTTCAGATAATGATCAGCACTTAAAACAAAGATAGGCACATCAAGCAGTAAAGCTAGATTTGCCGAGTCATTGTTCTTCAACAATCCCAATAATGAATATAGCAATTTTAGAAGTTGCTTAAATAATAACAGGTATTTTCCATGACACTATCTATTGTCAAATCATTTAATTGAGTGGATTTTTAATTAAATTTATTTATCTTTTAAAAAGTAAAAGTTTTTAATTTAAAAAGAGTCAGTTTAGAATAAATTCGGGTATTGTCAACTTAACTGCCGTAAAAACTCAATCATACCGTATTTCGGGATGAATACCAGTATATGTCTCTATTTAGTCACACTAATCCTAGTAATACTCTTCCAATCTTCTATCTTCTGCTTGATTAAATCTAAAGTTAACCTGAAAATACCATTAGTGAGATAAGGGGGAAAACCACCCCCCTATCATTTCATTCAAATTAAGCAAAAACAAAATTTGTCTCAGTTAGACTGCTAACTTGAACATTGATCAGTTTTGCAATATCTTGATTTAAGGCACGAACGATCATATCTTGTCCGTCTTGGATCAAGGATAAACCTGCAAAATTCAGGCTAGTATTCGCAAACCCAATCACATCAACGCCACTGGTAAAATCAGTAATGATATTTGCCATATCGGGTAGATCTTCGCTATCGGTAACCACCCAGAACTGATCAGATCCGACCCCACCAGTAATAACATTGTTGCCACCACTAGAACCGACAAATAAAGTATCATCTCCTGAACCTGCGAGGATGCGGTTATTAGCACCAGCAAACAAAGTATCATCACCACTACCGAGATCAAGACGGTTTCCACCCGACGCAAAAGTGACATCAACGGTATCATTGCCACTTCCTGTAAACAGAATTTGCAGATCCCCAACAAAACCTCTAGTATCGGGAATAGCTGTATCAAACTGATCAGCTTCGGGTGTTCCATAAACAGTTTTTGGCGGTTCAGCTTCACCAAAAAGAGTTTGATACATGATGCGGTAAATTTCTGTATTGTCTACAGTAGAAGGCAAAAGCTCCGCATTTAAGCCATAGGTTTTAGCCACAATACTACCAGGAAAATCAGGTGTACCCGTCCATGCGATCGCAAAATTTCCCATCGGGCCATTCAGACTATCAACAGATGCAAAAGGTTGCCAAGGTGCATCGGGACTAGCAGTACTGCCGTTGACCCCATCTAGATAGTTAGGCGTGGGTTCTGGACTGGGATTAACATTAATAAAAGGAACTTGAGGCTCACTATCCATTAAAGCAGGATCGCTGGTAAAGTTGCCTTCTGGACGAGTATAGGGGGCGTATTGAAAAACCTGCATTCCGCCCGCCTCGCTATCGGCTGCCGTAATAACTAATGTATTTGGATCTTGAGTATTAACATAGTCCATTGCTACACCAATAGCCGCATCAGCGCGTCGCATGGCTTCGATGGTTCCGACTGCGTTGTTATTATTACCAAAGTTATCGGTTCCTTCTTCTTCAACAACCGCAAAAAAGCCGTCGGGATCTTGTTCGAGGATCACAAGGGCAGCATCGAGCATTTCAGCAATAGTCGGTGCTGTCGGCACATATAGGGGGCTAGGGTTAGGGGTATTCAGTCCTAATGCTTCTTCTGTGCGATCGTCAAAAGTATGATTTGCAGCAAAGATCCCTAAGAGTTTTTCGGGTAAAGTCCCACTACTCATCACTTGATTGAGTTGCTCTTCGGTATAGACTACGGTATAACCGAGAGACTGAGCCAATTCAATTAAGTTGGTACTTGGACGATCCTCTGCATCACTGTACTGGGCATCAATTTCGGGGGTGACGTGAAAACCTGTAGTACCTTGGGGTAAGAGATAGACTTCCCCACCTGCCATAATGACATTCGTTCCAGAACGGATCACCTGTTCTGCTATTTCGGCCGTTTTATCTCTCGCTCGAATATTGGGATCGGGTGTACGGTTGGAGGTTTGAGCAGCAAAGGCGGCGGTTCCAGGTTCTCCGATGTGACCCGACTGTACTAAGGCAGTGGCTTTTCCTTTCTCGATCGCCTCATCTAAAATTGTCATGCCAACTCTACCAGAAGCGGAGCGAATTGGTGTGTTATCTTCATTAAATCCAAAAGATTCCGCAAAAACCTTAGCTCCCGTCGCATGAGTCACCGCCCCTGCATTGGAAGTTCCTGTTAACTGGTCTTCCATGTGTCCCAGATAAACCCCTGCATTGGACATCATATCCCAATTCAAACGACCATCAGGCCCTAAATCGACGTTACGAAGAGCCATGTAGTGCGAGGGACTGGTACCATCGGGGTGAATAAAGATCACGTTACCTGTGTCTTCGGTGGGAGTGGGGGCAACTTGTGGCGGTTCGTTCCGAGAGGGTAATTCTGTCTCGAATAGGGTTTCGTACATCAATTCGTACATTCCCGTATTATCCGCAGTTGAAGGGAGGTTCTCGGAATTGAGTCCATGCGCTTTTGTAACAATACTACCTGCAAAATCAGGTGTACCCGCCCATGCGATCGCAAAAGGTAACGTATCCCCATTAGCATCGGGTGCAGAGACAAAGGGAAGGGAATTAGCCCCAGTTTGGCCATCTAGAGGTACTAGACGTTCTTCGGTGGTTGGATTATTATTAATCGTGCCAACGGGTTGATCAGCAGGCAAAGGATCTCGAACTTGTAAACCACCCGCATCGCTATCGGCAGCAGTTAGGATCAAAGTATTAGAATGACGTTGATGAAAGTCGAGAGCAACACCAATAGCTTGATCAGCCCGTCTTAAACCTTCTAGGGTTCCAGCCGCGTTATTGTTATTACCAAAATTATCGGTTCCTTCTTCTTCTAGTACCGTAAATGAACCATTGTCAAAGTTAGGATGTTGTTCGGCTAACTCTTGAGTCACTTCGAGCATTTCTGCTATGGTTGGCGCAGTGGGTGAATAAAGCGGCGTGGCTTCGGGTGTGCCTAAGCCTAAAGCTTCTTCTGGTCTATCATTAAAAGTATGAAGGACAGCAAAGACCCCTAAAACTTTTGTTGGTGGGGTGGGATACTGAGTGGTATCAAGCAGGTCAAATAATTGCTCTCTGTTGTAAACTACAGTGTAGCCAAGACTTCTGGCTAGTTCAATCAAATTTCCTGAGGGGCGAGTTATAGGGTTAGTACTACGAGCATCGAGTTGGGCGGCTGTTTCGTGAAAGCCATCGACTCCAACGGGTAGCATATGCAGTTCACCACCACCCATGATAAAATCTACTCCAGACTCGATCACTTGTCTGGTGATGGCTGCGACTTGTTGCCGTGGAGGAATGCGCTGACCATCGACTTCTAATTCGCCCACTTGTGCGACAAATGCGGCTGTACCTGGTTCTGCAGCAAAACCTGACTGGAGCAATGCGGTTACTTTATTGGCTGCAACCGCTTCCTGCATAATGGTTTGACCGATATTTCCAGACCGTGACTCTACAGGCGAACCATCTTCATTGAGTCCAAAAGATTCTGCATACACCTTAGCCCCAGTCGCATGAGTGACAGCCCCTGCATTAGAAGTCCCTCCGAGTTGGTCTTCCATGTGACCTAGGTAAACACCTGCTTGATCGAGTCTATCCCAGTTGAGTCGTCCATCAGGCCCATGTAATAGAAAACGTGCTGCCCCATAATGCGCAGGACTGGTACCATCTGGATGGATGAAAATGACGTGGTTATTCATTGTTGGTTGCTAATATTTTGTTTAGGGAAATTTAATCAAGGTTTAACTTACGGAAGATTAGACTATCTGCCGTATTCAGACACGGAAGTAAAAATTAGATTCCTTGATAATTATTGATAGTTCAGTTTAAGAGATAGCTATCTTTTCTTTAAAAGATTTAATTTACTGCTTTAGGAATATTTTTAGATTTGATAAAAATGTTTTGGAGCGAAATATTGACAATTTAATGATAGATTTATCGATACCTACTGGCTCTGCGTTTAATCTCAGGATTATTGGGTTCACGAGTTATAGCCATTTTAAAATACTGACGAGCGAGTTGATCTTTACCTGCTATTTTAGCAACTTCTGCAAACCATAATGGATACCATCCAGCGCGAGGAAAATCTTTAATTAACCGTAAATAATTTTTCTCGATTTCATTCCAGACTTGAGGTTGATTGTAATAATATTGTTTATTGGAATAATAAGCACATAAATCTTGATGAGCCTGAGGCACTAGGAAAGGAATAGCTGTACCATGCGGTGCCGACTTGGCTGCTTGACGAACAAAGGCTAAAACTTCTTGCTCATTACCACCCCATTGAGGACTTAGATACAAAGATTTTTCTTGATAAGCTTGCATGAAGTTAGGAACAAGTGTAATTGCTTTTTTGAATATAGGTTCAAAATCTCTTGCTGATGCTCTTCTCATATTTCTTTTAATTCTTAATTTAGCAAAAATAGCGATCGGGTTGTTAGAATTAAGAGCGATCGCTTTTTGGGTATCTGCAGTAGCTAGAGCAAGACGTTTTAGATATTCCTGCATATTTTCGGCAGGAGTTTTGTAAGCGTATCGGTTTCCTCGAATATCCCAAGCTTGATAATAATGAAAATAGGCTCTTACACTATAAGCAATTGTGCTATTAGGTGACTTTTTGATCCAATCATCTAAAATTGTAACCCAACTCGGATCTAATGAAACCATCGCCTTATCTAAAACGGATACAGCATAATAAAAGCCACCGCGAGTTAATTTTTTTTCTTTGATTGAATGGTTGAGAATTTGTTCAATTTGAGTATATTTTTCTTGTTCAAGTAAATTTAGTATATTTTCTGCTTGTGCTTCATACTCTAATGTGGTGAAAGACATCACCTGAATTTGACTTGTTGTATTATTAGCTAAGGTACGAGTGCTATAGGTTGTTAGGGAAAGCGGAACCCAAAGACAGATTAAAAGACTCAGCACACGAGAACAATGTGTTTGATAACGGATGATTTCACTCATAAAATTTGCTAATAGTAAGCTTTTTTTACAAGAGTTCCCTAAAATGAGTGGGAAATCACCATGTTTTCAAAATAAATTTAACTGTTCTAACTTCTCAAGTTCATTCCAAGGTAAAGGAGGAACATCAACACCCGATTTTTCTAATAATTCTTGAAAATAACGTGCTGTATGCGGTGAATGATCTTCTATTGGACAATGGACAAAAAAGTAAACAGTTATTCCCTGTTTTAACCATTGATCTAATTGTTTAACCCACTCATCTAAATAAGCTTGATTCCATTGTCGCTCAGGATGACTGATAAAACGAACTAAAGTAAAATTAGCAGTAACATGAGGCTGTAGAGGTACTTGTGGTTTACGCCGTTCTGAGTTAATCTGTGGGTCACTTGGGGCGTTATAAATAGGACGTGTATCTAATAACACTCTAGCAATATGATGATTTTCGAGTAAGTTTTTTAGTTTTTCTGAATACGGTTCTTTAAACCAACTAGGATGACGAACTTCTAAAGCTAATTTAATGTTTTGTGTCGCGAGGACTGACAGAAATAAGGATAGATCTTCCAAATAATTCGGACTATAACTGGGTGGAAGTTGGATAAATACAGAACCCAAACGATCACCTAATTTTCTCATCCGTTCGAGAAATGCAATTGCGTCAACTATCTTAGGTTGTAATAACCCTTCATGGGTAATTGTTTTGGGAAATTTTGGCACAAATTTAAACTCATTTGCGGTTTCTTCTTTCCATCGTTTTACGGTTTTTTCATCGGGAACTGCATAAAAAGTTGTATTTCCTTCTACTGTCGTTAGTCGTTGACTGTAAAGTGAGAGAAAATCTTTAGCAGGTGTTTTAAGGGGATAGAATGAACCTAGCCAACCTTTATATGACCAAACAGCACAACCTAAATAAAATTGGCGTTCTAGAGATATCATTAAATAAATTGCTGTTTATTTTTGAATTATAGTTTGCGCTTTTTATAACGCCAGTGAATTTATTCACTGTCTAATAGCAAAAGTCCATTTTAATGGACTAGAGTCGGTTTTAACCGAATAAACGCATATTTAGACAGGAATTTTATTCCCTGGCAGAATTATGACTTATCGAATGACATAATCGTAGAAAAATTTGCTGATAACAAGGGTTAAGAGTAGATAAGCAAATAATGCACCACCGATGCCACCGATCAAGAAACCGCTTGCATACTCATTCCAACCTTCTTGAGTTTTAAAAGCATCTGGAATATTAGGGGCGGTTACAATAGGTTGTGAAACAGGCTTCTGAACACTCGCGTAAAGGGAAATAGCAAGGGTTGAAATAATAAGTATACTGATCACGGATAAAAGTGCTGTTGTGTAGGCTACTTCTGTACCGCGTAAGGGGCTAAAGGTAGCAAAGGGGCCAATTAACCAGTAACCGTGTGCCATCCCAACTTCTAAACCGCGACGTAGTGGAGAAAGTCCACGTCGATATGCGGGTAAGTTATTGATATACGCTTTAGCAAGACCAGAAGCATTAATGGGGGTTTCTAAATTGCCGCGTTGTGGATCATTAAAAGCGGGGTAAACTACTTCTTTATTTCTGGGATCTCTGGGATTATCCTTTGATTCGGAAATTGCTTGAGATTGAACCATGTGATTACCTATAATTCGTATTCTTTATCTATTAAAATTAATTAATTTTTCTCTTGAAAAGACCTGTCAAAAGTTATATTCTATACTTATCAAAAGTGTTATGATATTCCGCTAATCTTTTTCTGAAATCAGAATCATGTAGTGATATGGCGACCCTTACCCTACAAGTTATTGCTTTAATTTATTAACAAAAAATAGGTGAGTCTAGCCCACCTACTTTAAATATCAGTGAAAAGGCTTTAAAATTGCTCTTTTAACTTTTGATATCGTCCCAAAGCAATTAGCGGAAAATATTGATAATACATATGGTAGCGAATGTAGAAATGACTTGGGAATCCAGTCCCAGTAAATTCTTCCTCATCCCATGTTCCATCGCTATTTTGCGTAGACATTAGATACTGAATTCCTTTCTCAATAGCAGTTTTCGCCCATGTTTGCGTTGCCATCCCTGCATCTAATAAGCCAATTAATGCCCAAGCGGTTTGGGATGCGGTACTAACTCCTTTACCTCGTAGGGTGGGTTCTCGATAGGTTTGACAGGTTTCACCCCATCCCCCATCAGGGTTTTGTTTTTCTAGTAACCAGTTAACGCCTTTTTCTATTTGGTTTTTGTGAGTTTGTGGCGCAATAACGGCTAATGCAGAGATCACCCCACTGGTACCATATAAATAATTAACCCCCCAACGCCCAAACCAACTACCATCGGTTTCTTGTTCTTTGTCAAGAAAGGCTAAAGCTTTTTTGACTCGGTTTGCATCCATGCTTAAACCACAAGCCCCTAACATTTCTAAGACTCTAGCGGTGACATCGGCGGTACTCGGATCGATCATGGCTTTGAGATCACCGTAGGGGACTTCATTTAACCACGCTTGATCATTATCTTTATCAAATGCTGCCCATCCACCCGTTTTACACTGCATGGTAGCCATCCATTGCAAACATCTTTTTATTGCGCCATGTTTAATTTTTTCATTGGGCATCATTACGCCATGTAATGCCATAACGACAACCGCAGAGTCATCAAGATCTGGATAGAAACGGTTTTCAAATTCAAACGCCCAGCCGCCAGGTTGTCCTTCTTTATTCTTGATCTGCCAGTCACCATAGTCTAAAATTTGTTGATCGAGTAGCCATTGTGCGCCCCGAACCAAAGCAGGATGATCGGGGTTTAAACCAGACTCCACTAAGCCTCGCAAACACCATGCAGTGTCCCATACAGGGGATACACAGGGTTGTACTCGATAGGTTTGTTCTGTTTCAATGGAAAAGTTGTCAACCGCTTTGATACCGCGTTGTACGATGGGGTCATATAAGTCATAGTTGAGCGATCGTAAGGCTAATAATGAATTTAGCATTGCAGGGATGATTCCGCCCCAGTCGCCGCTATCTTCTTGTCTTTCTATGATCCATTTTTCGGCAACTTTGAGGCTTTTTTGGTGAAACGGTACAAGATGATTTTTTTCTGTCCATTTGAAGATTTTATCTAGGGTTAGGAAAATATCGCCCCAATTATTGTTTTTTGGCAGTGCATATTTAACGTTTTCTTTTCCTTCTGCATAAAGTTCATCAAGATTAATGGCAGGATCAGTAAGATAAATTGGTTTTTTATCAAATACAATCAATAGAGGAACCGTACTACCTCGCGCCCAACTGGACATATCATAAATTGTAAAAGGAAAGTTATTCGGAAATAACATGAGCCAAGGTGGAATAGATGGAATACCTTTCCAGTCATAGCAACCAATTAAAGCAAGATGAAATTTAGTAAAAATACGAGTTTTGCTAATACCACCGCGTTTTAAAATAAATTCTTTGGCTTTCAGTAATACTGGATCATTTGCACTGACTCCTAGTAATCTTAATGCCATATAGGCTTCTACTGAGGTACTAAGTTCACCTCCATCACCGTAGAATAGTTCCCATCCTCCGTGATCTTTTTGCATGGAACGGAGATAGGTTTCAGCTTTGTGTAAAGGTCGCTCTTGATCGGTTCCCCATATTTTGTGTAGTAAAATGACTTCAGACGTAATTGTAACATTAGATTCGAGTTCAGCCCACCAATAACCATCAGGATATTGAATTCTTAGAAGATGGTTTTGACTGATTGCAATTGCTTCTTCTAGACTACGTGTTATTATTTCTGTTTGCGTTACCTTGTCTTGTATCTGCATCTTTTCCGTTCACTCTCACTTTATTTTGTTTATTGTAATAGATTCTTTGATAAGAGATCTTGTTATTAGTTCCTATATCATAAAAGAAGGATAAACTAGGGTTAAGTTATGAGTGTTATTAATCTTAAAGCTATTGAACAACTTTACGAAGATGATTATACACTTTGGTTAGAAAAAACAGCTAATCAATTAAAGTCAGGAGATTTTTCACAGTTAGACACTATACATTTAATCGAGGAGATCGAAGCTTTGGAAAGTGAACAGCGTCGAAAAGTTGAAAGTTATTTACGACAATTACTGAAACATCTTCTTTTCTATCAATATTGGAGTCTTCCTGAATGTAAAAATCATTGGGCTATGGAGATTGAGAATTTTCGAGCAGAATTAAAAAGATTACTCCGTTCTAGAACTCTTTACAATTATCTTCTTAGCGTCAAAGATGAAGTTTATACTGAAGCAGTACGACAAGCAAAAAAGAAAAGTAATTTAAAATGTTTGCCTGAAACTTGTTCTGATACCATTGAACAAATTTTAGATATAGATTTTTATCCTGAATCAATTTAAACCGAGTAATTGGGTCACTGAAATATTAATATCAGGAAACGCTAAAGAACTAATTTCACCTTCTGTATACTCTTCTCGACTCTGATAATAGCCGTTACTGGGTTCTCGAAAAACAATGAGTTTTGTTTGTGATAAATCCATTATCCAATATTCTTGTATTCCAGCATTGGCATAAATTGTTTGTTTTAATTCTAAATCTTTTTTCAGGCTACTATTTGCGACTTCAATTACCCAAAATATATCTTCAGCATAGGGATGATGAAAATTATATTGACTAACGGGAAGTCGTACAATTGCGATATCGGGTTCGGGTTCGGAGTCAGCTAAGGTTATTGGCCCATTAAAACGAATTTCTGCTAAATTTTTGAACAATTGTTCCAAATAAGATACACCGCGACGAGTTGTATTATAGTGGATGGGTTTTTCTGGACTCATTTCGATAATCTCACCTGCTAATAATTCTACCTTACGATCGTCTAATATTCCTGCCTCAATCATCTGGTGATATTCTTCGATTGTCCACTTGGCTAAAATTTTCATAAACTCTCGTCTAAAATTATCTTTATTCAAGTATACTATAGCCAAAATAAGCTGAGTTAGATATCAATGCAATTTTTATTCATTCTTTCCCTAATATCTTTATTCATTTGGATTTATTTAATTTTTTTTCGTGGGGGTTATTGGTTATCGAATCAGAAATTAAAACCTAATTTTAAATTAGAGAATGATTATCCATCGGTTTGTGCTGTCATTCCTGCCAGAAATGAAGCTGATACAATTCCTATTAGCTTACCTTCTTTACTTAAACAACAATATACAGGTGATTTTAAAATAATTTTAGTTGATGATCAAAGTACAGATGGAACTGGCAAAATTGCTTTAGAAATCAGTAATAAATTAAATCAATTTGAACGAATCAATGTAATTAAAGGTGAACCGTTACCCTCTGGATGGTCTGGAAAACTGTGGGCAATGCAACAAGGTTTAAACTACATACAATCTCAAGAAATAACGGCTAAATATATTCTGTTTACTGATGCCGATATTCAACATGATTTATTAAATTTATCACAACTGGTCACGAAAGCAGAACAAGAAAAATTAGCCTT
This sequence comes from Chroococcus sp. FPU101, assembly GCF_017312365.1. Classification (GTDB taxonomy): domain Bacteria; phylum Cyanobacteriota; class Cyanobacteriia; order Cyanobacteriales; family Microcystaceae; genus Chroococcus. Next base: position 37,510 of record NZ_BLJI01000032.1, on the reverse strand, counting down.
AGTTTCTCTAATGGTTTTACTAAAATATGAAAGTTTTTGGGAACGTTTTTTGATTCCTGCTTTTGTTTACTTTTTCGAGAAACTCTATCCGTTTTCTTGGGCAAATAATCCTAAAAATAAGATGGCTGCTGCTGCAGGTGGATGTATTCTCATTCGACGAGATATCTTAGAAAAAATTGGTGGGATTGAAATTCTAAAAACTGCTCTTATTGATGATTGTACACTAGCAACTGAAGTCAAAAAATATATCCAAAATTACCCTAATCTTGACACTAAAGGAATTTGGTTAGGCTTAACAGACGCGACTTTTAGTTTAAGAGATTATCCAACATTAAAATCAATTTGGGATCTGATCGCTAGAACCGCTTTTACACAGCTTAATTATTCTAGTTTATTGCTCGTTGGAACGGTTTTAGGAATGGTAATGACTTATTTAATATCTCCCCTCAGTATTATTCTAGGAATTATTCTAAATAATCAAATCATTTTGGTCATCGGGTTAATTATTTGGTTACTGATGGCGTTATCTTATTGGCCAACCTTAAAATTATACAAATGTTCTCCTCTGTGGGCATTTAGTTTACCTGTAATTGCCTTTCTTTATACTCTCATGACCATTGATTCGGCAATAAGATATTGGCAAGGAAAGGGTGGAGGATGGAAAGGAAGAGTTTATAATTTTGATTAGCCTTCCTGTGGCACAAAAACATTTAATGCTTTAGGAATGACGCGAAAAACAGCAGGAGTCACCGTTGTTAATTCACCATCAGTATTAATCGTATGTTCTTTGCGTGTGCGTATTTCTATTTCTTCTCCAGACCAAGTTTGTACCCAAGGTAATAACCCGTGTTCTCCTTTGGGAAATGTTTTTAAAAGAGGGAAAATTTGCCACCAGTGTTCCAATTCTAGACTGTATAAATCTAATCTACGATCGTCAATTGTCGCATCAGCAGCAATAGTCATTCCTCCCCCATAATATCGCCCATTTCCTACAGCAATTTGAATCGTTTTAACCTTTGTTGCTTCTCCATTGACGATAATATCAGCATGAAAGGGACGAGTTTGTGATAAAACTTTCATCGCTGTAGCAAGATAAGCGAGAACACCCCAACGACGTTTTGCACCTTTAGTCAGTTTTTGAGTAATTTTTACTCCTAACCCTAAACTAGCAACGTTAAAAAAATGTTTGCCATTCACCCATCCTAAATCAATGGGTTTAAGATAACCATCGGCGATAACTCGACAAGCATCAGAAATATCAAGTGGAATAGATAAAGTTCGTGCTAGATCATTGGCTGTCCCAAGGGGTAAAATGCCTAAAGGAAGTTGTAAATCGACCAAAGTATCGACAATACCATTGAGTGTACCATCACCCCCGCCAATAATCACAAGGTCAACTTGTTTTCCGTAACGATGAATATCTTGTGTGAGTTGCTCTGTTGATTTAAGGGGAATTGTAATACATTCAAATTCCAAATCATGCAGAATATCTACAACTTGTGCAAAGTATTGTTTTCCTTTACGTGCATGACGGTTAATAATTAGCAATGCTCTTTTTGACATAATTAACCCTATCCGAACAACAAGCCACAATTTTATTATGATGGTTTATTGGTGTTCTGGTGTGAGCTTTGATTGTTTAGTGCAAATTATTTTTAAAAACATTAAATATCGCTAAAGATTATAACAATTTTCTATTGAATCTATAGAAAACTTATAAGCATAGTTCCGATGATGTCGATTTTAGGACGAGACAAAGATCGAGAGGTCTAGTCTAATGATAAAATGCTGGTATTTCCGAGTAGGGCATCTTTTAAACGTGGTTCAAACATCAGTTTTATCACTTCCAACCGATACAGACATCAAAACGTGGTTACAGCAGCTTGCATCTTTGGTCATTTCAGGTAAACAACTGACGAAAGAAGAAGCATTACTTCTGACTCAAATTGAAGGTCACGATCGTATTTTACTCCTATGTGAAGCAGCCGATCGCATTCGTCAATCTTGTTGTGGTCAAACCGTCGATCTCTGTAGTATCGTCAATATTAAGTCGGGAAACTGTTCAGAAAATTGTAGTTTTTGTTCCCAGTCTGCACATCATTCGGGAACTGAGTCACCCATCTATGGACTAAAACCCCAAGCAGAAATCCTCGAACACGCTAAAGCAGCAGCCGAAGCTGGGGCTAAACGCTTTTGTTTAGTCTCCCAAGGTCGCGGACTCAAATACAATAGCCCGAAATCAAAAGAATTTGAAGAAATTTTAGACACCGTACATAAGATCATTTCAGAGGTCAATATTAAGCCCTGTTGCGCCCTTGGAGAAATTACGCTTGATCAAGCAAAAATGCTCAAAGAAGCGGGTGTAACGCGATATAACCACAATCTAGAGGCTTCCCAGAGTTACTATCCAAGCATTGTAACAACCCATACTTGGCAAGATCGCGTTGATACCGTGAAAAACCTTAAAGCCGCAGGAATCCAAGCTTGTACAGGGGGTATTATTGGTATGGGAGAAAGCTGGAACGATCGCATTGATCTCGCTTTATCTTTGCGAGAATTAGAAGTAGAATCAGTACCAATTAATCTTCTAAACCCTAGACTTGGCACACCATTAGACCATCTTCCTAAACTAGATCCCCTAGAAGCTGTCAAAGCGATCGCCATTTTCCGTTTTATTCTCCCTTCTCAAATTCTACGTTATGCGGGGGGACGGGAAGCAATTATGGGAGAATTACAAGAATTAGGGCTACAAGCGGGAATTAATGCCATGCTCATTGGTAATTATTTAACCACACTTGGTCAACCACCCGAAGCGGATCATGCTATGCTAAAATCTTTAGGTTTACAGGGAGGAGAGGCCCCTATCCCCGGTGAATATCAACCGCACGAACAAGACTAAAAAACGGTTTAACCCACGCCCTCCACTGATTCATCTTTCAATACCCAATGAATTTTTGTGGGCGTTTATTGGCTTAATTCTTACAATTTTTAGTACCTTCTTAGAAGTCTTTATGACGAGCCTCCCTTGGACATGGCCAGTACAGGGTGTTCGGAGTTATTCTTTGGGTGTAACCTATCAAATTGGGGCGGTTTTGCTTACAGGTTGTATGGGTGGCCCGAATGCGGGTTTACTCTCCCAAATTGCCTATGTTTTGTTAGGCTTGGCTTGGGTACCTGTTTTCGCTCAAGGTGGAGGATGGAACTATTTAACTGAACCTAGCTTCGGCTATTTACTCGGTTTTATTCCAGGTAGCTGGCTATGTGGTTGGTTAGCTTTTCGCAAACGCACTAATTTAGAATCATTAGCTTTTAGCTCATTGTGCGGGTTGGTGGTGATTCATTTATGTGGTTTAGTTTACTTAGGGGGTTTATCACTTTTTCATCCAGTGGTACGTCAAAGCATTCCCCTATCGAGTTTACCAACTGCTATTTTTAACTATTCGGTCATTCCTTTTCCCGGACAGCTAATCATTATTTGTGCAGTAGCCCTGATGGCTTTGATTTTACGCCGATTGATGTTTTATTAAAAAGGGGCTATGAGAAAAAATCGTTTATTTTGGATTATTGGCATTTTAGGTTTTATTTTCGATCAACTGACTAAATTTTGGATTGTCCAGCAATTACCCCAAATTGGTGATACAATTCCCCTCATTCAAGGTATTTTTCATTTAACCTATGTCACGAATACAGGTGCAGCTTTTAGTTTTTTTTCGGGGGGTGTATTCTGGTTACGTTGGTTATCCTTTGCGGTTAGTTTAGGGCTAATCATCTATGGATTTTTAGGAAGAATGAGATTTTTTGAACAGTTAGGATATGGATTTATCCTAGCAGGGGCTTTAGGTAACGGTTGGGATCGATTTTTTTTCGGCTATGTGGTTGATTTTCTAGATTTTCGTTTCATTGATTTTCCTGTATTTAATTTTGCGGATGTTTTTATTAATGTTGGTGTGATTTGTCTAATTTTTGCAACTTTTCCCATTCAATCATTGACAAAAAGACGCTAATCAACTTCTTCAACACAAAGGGCATCGACTTCGGGTTTACTCAAACTGACTAAATTTCCTTCGACTTCTAATTGCAAAGGAAACTCGGAACACGCTTGGCGAATTAAAATAAATCTTGTTCCAGGGGCTAACCCTTTAGACAACAGTTTGCCAATATAGCCACTGTAAGCGCGATCATAACCCACAATATAGCCTCTAGCACTGACAGCCATTTCTGTAAGGTAAGTAGTAATAGTATTCATCTCCTTTTGTCCTCTTTAAAAATATAAGATTTAGTTTAGGTGTACAGACGCGCTCATGATTTTGGATGTAGAGACGCGATATATCGTGTCTCTACAAGGGATGATTCTAGAAAGTGAACGTTGTCCGGATGGTTCCGATGATTAAAGTCGCATTATTATCATCGTAATCTGGTGAAGTAATCACCAAAATGCCAGGGGTGATTTTAATATTATCGGTGATCGCATATTCATAAAATGCCTCGATATGAAATGAAGTATCACCATCATCATCAACACCCGAAATTGATGTATTAGATACCCAAGGCTGCATCCCCACAATAATACCGCCTTGACTTCCTTCTTTAAAAAGATCGGGAAATGCTATAGTAGCCGCCCAATTCCAAATATCTAAGTCGCCTCTTTCGAGTTGCCCATCGATCGTATTAAGGGTTCTGGCATTGGTATAACCGCCCCAACCGCCTAAGATCACCCAGTCAAAGGGTCTAAAGCTGGCTTGGATACCATAGCTGTTACTCGAAGTCGAAACTGCCTCACCGAATTGATCTTCAGTAAAGAACTGGAAGTTAGAACGTTCGCTACCTGTACCTGTATCTAGTTGGTTAAAACATGAATATAGGTAAACGCAAGCCCAAATCTTTCATTAGGAACGATACCAATTTGACCAATGGCACTATAGGAACCATTAAACAAACCATTCCCAGGAGTGGGATCGTTTCCTTCTCCTGCTAGATAACCCGCACTAACTTCTAAGAAGCCAAATTTACCCTGTAAACCGATCCCAGTTTGTCCAGGCGCAAAATAAATGGGGTTACGAGTCCCAAAAGCGGAAATAGCCCCCGATGCACCATCGCCATCTAAAGCGTTTAGAGTATTGGTAAAGTCATCCGTTGCACCGCCAAACGCTTCTAACCAGACCGAAATGTTTTCAGTTAGTTGGAAGTTATAAAATAGGACTTCAAGCGCAACGTTATTATCATCAGGTTGAGTATAGCTGAGTGTACTTTGGAATGTTCCAGTAGTTTCAGAAAGATCAGCAACATTGCCCGATGCTAAACGCATATACAGTAAGTCTTGTCCAGTAAAGCTGGTATTGAATTCTAAACGTGTCCGATGTCCTAAAGCGGGAACACGATCAATATCTTCACCACCATCTCTTTCACCAGCTGCTACACCATATAAACCAAAGATCACTTCTCCAGTCAGTTTAGTAGTGGTCGAAAATTGATGATCTTCTAAGAAAGCGACTCGGTTTTCTAAGTTATCGACTCTGGTTCCTAAAACAGCTAATTCTGTTTCAAATTCTTGGGCTAGACGTTTGAGCTTATCGACATCTTCTCTTAAAACCGATACACCCTCTTGGATCAATCGTTCCATTGTATTCAGACACGCATTTAACCCTGCCGCAAATTCCCATCGCGTTAAAGCACGATTTCCGCGAAAGGTGCGATCGGGATATCCGACAATACAACCGTATCGCTCGACTAGACTCCGTAGTGCTTCAAAAGCCCACGCTGTCGGCTCAACGTCCCGCAGTTGGTTAACACTGGTGACTTGAGACATTGGCTTTGTTTGCATCCAGTCTAATGATTCTTCGTTTTTTGTTTGAGCTTCTACTGAATTAACTCCAACAAAAACCCCTAATAGGCTTGCTGTTGCGGTTATTAGTGGCCATTTTTGTTTAAACATGATTACTCCTCACACCAAAAAATGAAAATGATTCTTATTCTAATCAATTTACTTGACTAACCCAGTAACTTCCCCCTCGATGAGATTAACCTGATGTTCAACACGTCGGGTTAAGGAGCCATGACGAGAAGAATCAAAATTAATTGATTGATTCTTAAACGCGCCTTCAAGTCTGCTCAACAGTCCTACGGCGAGTGCTGCTCCAGTTTCAAGAAAAATGCGTCTAGTTATTGGCTTAGTCATCGTTCCATTAGTTTAAATTAGTCCCTCAATCTATGTATTTTAAACCCTATTGCAAATCTTTCTTAACAGTTTTAGAAAAAAATCTAGATTTTTTTCTTGTTCATCCGTACATTAATAAGACAACCTGTCAAAGTTATCTAGAAAGATCTTCAACAAATGGCTCAACTGCGATCTCCTTCTAAAGTTCGAGGACATTAATAGATTGTCCTTTCAACATAGATATAGGACATCAAGGAATCAGAATTTATGAGTATAACTGATCAAGAAGATTTAAACGCCGCCCTCAAAAATCAAGGAACTCCCGTCGCAGAAGATGACGAACCAGAAGAAATCAACGATGATGATATCCCGCAAGAATATACCGAATCTTATGGGACTGGTGTTCATGAACTCCCAGGATATATCGAAGGTGGGCGAACCATGCACCAACGTGATAGCGAGTTTAATGAAGCGGATGCGATACTCACTGGTGGAGATATTGATGCAAATTATGAGCAAGCGAATGCCGTCGGAGATGAAGCGGTAGGAGGCACGGTAGCAACACCCGATCAAGATATTGTTGATGAATTAGGAGAGGCAGTTGGCTTAAATATGGCCGATGGGGAATGGCTTCATACTGATGAAATTCTAACCTTGCGAGATGATCGACGTTGGGAACTCGAACCTAAATCATCAGAAGATTATGAAGAACGCCGCAGTGATGAGGAACTTTATTAATCTAAAAACTTGAGCAAGTAAGACAGATGGGTGAATTACCAGACAATCTTTATTTTATTCTAGTTGTAGGCGCAATCGCGTTTATCCTGCTCCAAATTCTAATCCGTTGGTGGCAAGAAAGCCGTTACACTTTCAAAGACAAAACGGTTTTAATTACAGGAGGCTCTAGAGGACTCGGTTTAGTTATGGCACGTCAGCTAGTTCATCAAGGAGCGCGTGTTGCTATTTGCGCCCGTGATCAAGCCGAACTAGAAAGAGCTAAATTACAATTAAAAGATTGTTTCACCCTAACTTGTGATGTCACGGATCAAACTCAAGTTGAGCAGATGATCCAAAAAATCACCGAGCATTTTGGTAATATAGATGTACTAATTAATAATGCAGGAATCATTCAAGTCGGGCCAATTGAAACCATGACCTTAGAAGATTATGATGCTGCAATGAAGCTTCATTTTTGGGCCCCGTTGTATACGACTTTTGCCGTTTTACCGACCATGCGCCACCAGAAAGCGGGTCGTATCGTTAATATTTCTTCAATTGGCGGTAAAATTAGCGTTCCTCATCTTTTACCCTATAGTGCTAGTAAATTTGCTCTAGTCGGTCTTTCTGAGGGAATGCGTTCCGAGTTAGCCAAAGATGGAATTAAAGTTACCACTGTTTGCCCAGGTTTGATCCGCACAGGTAGTACAGAAAACGCTTATTTTAAAGGACATCATCGTGCTGAGTATACATGGTTTACAATTAGTGATTCACTCCCTATTCTTTCGATGAGTGCCGAGGCAGTCGCCCGAAAAATCTTAGCAGGTTGTCGGCGCGGTGATTCGGAAATTATCACATCGCTTCCTGCTATTATTGGTATTCGATTTCATGGTGTTTTCCCTGGTCTAACCTCAGATATTTTAAGTTGGGTTAACCGACTTCTACCCGAAAATGGCGGAATAGGTAGCGATCGTATTATTGGAAAAGACAGTCATTCCTCAATCACTTCCTCACTTCTAACGGCTTTAAGTCAACGTGCTGCCCGACAAAATAACCAGCTTACACCCGAAGAAATCAAAGAATAGAATAAATAAGCTTTTTTTCTTGACTGTTGATGTGTCGTATCGTACAACCCGCTTTAGCATAAACTTTTAAAATATGTTTAAAGCTTAATAAAAATTATATTTCCCTTAGATAGAAATGAATCTCAAGTTATTGATCGAGCAATACTTGAGATTATGAATTAAAGCAAATTTCGTAGTTTTTTAGTCAAAAGCTACAATATTATACTTTTTTCTTCGATTTTAAAGTCAATCCTAAACTGCCAAGAGTAAGAAGACCAAGAATCGAAGCTGGTTCTGGGGTAGTAGGACCAGGATTAAATTCAAGATCAAGTTTTTCTGTCAATGCTTCTTCATACTCCGCAAAGCTATTGGCAACGAAGGGAGTACCGCCACCTGCAGCAGCAATAGCCGCTAAATTTGATTGTCCTGTGGTACCAGTACCAACAAACAGTGTGTTAGTAACTATGTCATTTGAAAAAGCATTAGAGGCTGCTGTGACTGCTGCTGCTTGATCATTAGGAATACCATCACTAGAAAGATCGATCACTTCGGAGTCACCATCAAATGCGTTAGTTAGAATTGAGTTTGCTACAGTATTAATTGCTCCTGCTGTATTAGTACCACCACCTAATTGAGTCACCGATGCAATAGCATTAGCAAAAGCAATAGCATCAGCATTAGTCTGAATAGTTGTCCAAGTTACTTCTTCTTGTACACTAGAGGCAAATTGCCAAAAAGAAATATAGACCGTATCAACATCCCCTGTTAGAAAATTCCCAACAAAATCGTTACTAAAAATGTTGACATAAGCATCTCTCTGGAGAGCAAAATCGCTAGAGCTAACACTGCCTGAGCCATCGATCACCAAACCAATTTCTAGAGAAGCAGCTAGTAAAGATTGAGCAGGGGCTAAGATGCCTAAAGTCATTAAAGATGAGACTAACGCTGTTTTTACAGATGATCTGACTGAGAGAGATTTGCTAAAATTTGTGGGAAACATGATTTTTTAGACAGAAATAAGTGTTTGATTTGAGATTATGACAAATTTGACTGAATGCCTTCAAAATTGTCTCCTCATTTATACAATGAAAAATAAGAATACGCAATAGTATCAAAAAAAATCATAATTTTTGGGAGCGTTATCAATTAATCTTAAAGAGTCATGATTTATGTCATACCAATTAAAATTGCGTACACGGCAGATGAACTAGACTCAGAAGAGTTGTTTAGCTCTCTCTAGTCCTATTATCGGCTTAGTCTATGCCAGTTCGACACCAAGACATTCTTAGCCAGTACAAATTTAAAGATACCCAACAATTAGCATTTAGCAACGGTTATCATTGCAGTAATGGGTTGCCATAGAGTTGTTTAAAGGCGGAGAGAAGCACCTGTAATGCCAAAAGCGGAATCAAAGGCTGAGAAGATTTTTTCGGGCGGAGGCGAAATGGGGGCTTTAATGCGTTCCTTCGACTGGTCAAAAACCCTACTCGATTCAGTGGAAAAATGGCCTCAAAGTTTACGCACAATTGTTAGTGTTTTACTAAATTCCCGTTATCCGATGTTTATTTGGTGGGGAACAGAATTAGTCGCACTCTATAACGATGCCTATCGGCCAATTTTGGGAAATAGTAAGCACCCTTATTTTTTGGGGAAGTCTGCTAAAGAAATGTGGGCGGAAATTTGGGATACTTTGGGGCCGTTGACCGAAATTGTCATGAAAACAGGTGAACCTACGTGGTCAGAAGATTTGCTGCTACTCATGAACCGCTATGGCTACTTAGAGGAAACCTACTTTACCTTTTCTTATAGTCCAGTGCGCGACGAAACTGGCGGCGTAGGTGGGGTTTTTTGTGCTTGTACGGAAACCACAGAACGGGTGATTGGAGAACGGCGGTTACAAACGCTACGGGATCTCGTCGCCAAAACCGTAGAAGCCAAAACCGTAGAAGAAGCTTGTCATAAAGCTACTGCTACTCTGGCACTGAATAATTATGATATTCCCTTTGCGCTACTTTATCGTGTTGAAGACGACCAACAAGCTCATTTAGTCAGCACAACAACCAACATCACACCAGAAACGATCGCATATATACAGCCACAAGATATTTGGCATTTGACCGAGGTAACACGTACAAAAACCGCCACTATGGTCAGTAATCTTACTCAAGAGTTAGGGGAATTACTGAGAGGAGCTTGGCCCGATGCAACACATTCGGCGTTGGTGATGCCGATCGCTCAAGCGGGACAACAACAATTAGCCAGTATACTGGTTTTGGGGATTAATCCACGACGAGCGTTTGATGATGAATATCGAGGTTTTTTTGATTTAGTGGCTAGTCATATTGGAACAGCGGTCGCTAATGCCGATGCCTATGAAGCCGAACGCCGACGCGCTGAAGCCCTAGCCGAATTAGACCGTGCCAAAACGGTTTTTTTTAGTAATGTTAGTCATGAATTCCGAACACCCCTCACTCTAATGCTCGGCCCCTTGAGTGATGTTTTAGAGCATTCAGAAAACCTGTTACCTAACGACCAAGAACAACTCAAAATAGCCTACCGCAATTCCCAACGTTTACTCAAACTCGTTAATACCCTGTTAGACTTTTCTCGTATTGAAGCAGGTCGCATTGAAGCGGTTTACCAACCGACTAATCTTGCTTTATTTACCGCCGATCTCGCGGGTATTTTTCGAGCCGCGATCGAAAGGGCAGGGTTACGCTTAATAGTAGACTGTCCCCCATTGCCATCGCCTGCATACGTGGATCGTGAGATGTGGGAAAAAATTGTTTTAAATTTGCTCTCAAATGCTTTTAAATTTACCTTTGAAGGTGAAATCGCCGTTGTTTTGCGCTCAGATGCTCGTCAGATTACGCTACAAGTACGAGACACAGGGACAGGTATTCGTGCTGAAGAATTGCCTCGGCTCTTTGAACGGTTCCATCGCATCAAAGGGGCAAGAGGACGGAGTTTCGAGGGTACAGGAATTGGACTGGCATTAGTACAAGAGTTAGTTCATTTGCATGGCGGTACAATTGAGGTGAGTAGCATTGTTGATCAAGGAACGTGTTTTACTGTCTTTATTCCGACTGGATACGCTCATTTACCCTCTGAACGCATCCAAACCGCAACCACGTTAAAAGCGGCTCCTGTGAATGAAGAATTGTTGCGCTGGTTACCTGAAACCCTCCAGAGTGCGACATCGATAGATACTGAACTGTCCTTAGCGATGAGAAGCTCAATTCAAACAGGGCGAATCTTATTGGCAGATGATAACGCTGATTTAAGAGAATACACAAAAAGGCTTTTAGGTCAATATTATGAAATTGAAACGGTCGCCGATGGAAAAGCGGCTTTATCATCGATTCGTTACTCAAAACCAGATTTAGTGATCACCGATGTTATGATGCCGAAACTCGATGGCTTTGAATTGTTACGGCAACTGCGATCGGATTCACAAACCAAAGATTTACCGATTATTTTGCTCTCAGCGCGCTCTGGTGAAGAATCTAGAATTGAAGGTTTAAACGCGGGTGCCGATGATTACTTAATTAAACCCTTTTCGGCTCGTGAACTCCTAGCACGGGTGGAAGCAATCTTTAAATTGAGTCGTCTTCGCCAACAAACACAGGAGATTTTACAAATTAATGAACAGCGTTTAAGAATTGCTCAATTAGCCTCGCAGACGGGTACTTGGGATTGGGATTTAAAGAAAAATATTGTATTTTGGTCGCCAGAGTATTATAAACTTTATGGAATCGATCCAACAACACCCGCAACCTATAAAAACTGGTTAGAAACAGTTTTAGAAGAGGATCGTGATTCCTGTATTCAAGCGATCCAAAAAGCCCTAGAACGTAAACAAACGAGTCTTATCTTTGAATTTCGCATTCGTCACCCAATCCTCGGTTTAAGATGGTTTGCTTCCCGTAGCCAAATTTTTTATGACTCTGAGCAACAACCGATACGAGCGATCGGTATTTCGATTGATATTACAGAACAAAAGCACATTGAGGAAGCCTTACGAGAAAGTGAACAACGCGCCCAACTTGCCATTCAAGTCAGTCGTATAGGGACTTGGCGATACAATTTAGAGACAAATATGGTTGAATTCGATTCCAGAATGTGTGAGATCTGGGGTGTGCCAGTTAATACAAAAGTACTTTCTCTAACAACGGTCATGGAACAAATTCACCTAGACGATCGTCCTCATGTTGAGAGTGCCATCAACGCAGCACTTGATCCAAGTTCGTCGGGATTGTATGAGGTTGAGTATCGCATTATTTGGCCCGATGGAACCGAGCATTGGGTGTTTGCGAATGGTCAAATACTATTTGAGAATGAGAGAAGATCTCGTTATCTCGTAAATTTCTTTGGCACTGCTCTTGATATCACAGAACGCAAACAAGCTGAAATTAAGATGCTTTCTAAAACACAAGAAGTCGAGCAATTGAACACTCATCTGAGTAAATCCACTGCTGAGTTAGCCCAACGCAACCAAGAGTTAGATCGTTTTGCCTATGTTGTTTCTCATGATCTTAAAGCTCCTTTACGTGCTATTACCAATCTTTCTACATGGATCGAAGAAGATCTAAATGGTCAAATCCCAGAAAATACGGAACATCAATTACAACTTTTGCGGCAACGAGTACATCGTATGGAATCTTTGATCGATGGACTGCTAGTTTATTCGCGGGCGGGTCGAGTTGAGGTTGCAGAAAAAATGACTGATGTCGCTCAGTTAGTCAATGATATCATCGATTCATTGATGCCGCCATCCACGTTTACAATTACGACTCAGCTTGCCTTACTCCCTATTATTACTAAACAATTACTTCTATCCCAAGTCTTTTCTAATTTGATCAGTAATGCCATTAAACACCACGATCGCAACGATGGACGCGTTGATATTACTGGAGTAGACAAGGGTGATTACTACGAATTTAGCATCTACGATGATGGGCCTGGCATTGCCGCCAAAGATCACGAAAGAATCTTCGAGATTTTTCAAACCCTCAAGTCTCGTGATGTTCAAGAAAGTACGGGAATTGGTTTATCGATCGTCAAAAAAATTATTGAAACCGAATCAGGTTCGATTCGTGTCGAGTCCGAATTAGGTAAAGGCACGACTTTTCGCTTCACTTGGCCTGTCTCTAAGAAATCCTAAAATCTACGTGATAATTACACGTTAAGAATTCAGTATTTTTCCTGATGACATCATAATGTCAATTTTTCATAATATTTAAAATTAAACTTTTTAATACTAAATCATCCTAGCTGCAAATCCTAAAAATCCTTTTTTTGTTTCATTCTCATTAATTTAATTCTTGATTTATTGCTTTAGTTAAAAAATATTAAGAATTAAAAAATATCCAAAATTTGTGGTATGTCCTCGAAAAGAATCTTAATTAGATCCTTAGATATGACGCAAATTAATCTACGACTCATTTTTTAAGGGAAAATAGATGATTAATTCTAACACTCATTTCGCCTCAGATCTTTTTACCAAAGTTTGTCAAGGAATTGAACAAAAAATTTCAATTTTAGTAATAGGAGAAGCGGGGATGGGGATGGAAGAACTCGCACAACAAATCCATCAGTCTTTTCTTAAACAACGCCAAACCATTATAGCCAGTTATAAAGGAGGACGAAAAACCTTTTTCCAGAATATCGCTAATCAACTGAATATACCTTTAACCGATGAAAGAGATAAATTTTTGACCATTGAGCAATTACAAACTGAAATTAATCTGAATCTTACTCGACAAGCACTGTTAATTTTTCCTCACGCGGAACGTCTCACACCAAGTATTCGCTTTTGGATCGAAGAAATGATTGCTAAAGGTGCAGTTATTGTACTTTTCGCCCTCAAAAATTTAAAGAAAGATATTTTCTTACAAATGGTCGATCTTGAATTAGAGTTTCCCAGTGATCAGTATATTCGTCAAGTCATGGCCCAAGAAGCTGAAAATAAGGGTTTAGAACTATCAGACTCGCAACTGGCACAACTACAACCCCAGGCGGGCAAAAATCCACTTTTAGCTAAACAAGTCATAGCCAGACAAGCTTTAGGAGTTGCCCATAAAGCTAAACCCAATCATACCCAATATATCGTGATTATGCCTGCCATTATTGGGGCTTTGCTGTGTGTGGGAATGCTGAGAATGATTGGTTTAGGCACTCATAATCGAGGATTGTACATCACAAGTGGCTGTGGCGTGATGGCAATTATGATTCTACAGCAAATTAGCCGCACTAAAGGCCCAGGTAAGGGTTTAGGAGAGTAATAAAATTTATGATGGCTTTAACCCATGGCATGATTGCAGCCGCAGGAACCTCTTTTATCCTAGATACCGCCGATCCAATTGTATTATTTTCTGCGATCGTTGGTTCACAATTACCTGATCTTGATACCAGTCGTAGTTTAATCGGTCAAATCTTTTGGCCAATCGCTCGTTGGTTTGAAGCGCGATATCCTCATCGTACCATCACTCATTCTGTCTTAGCCACTGGTCTAATTATTCTATTTTTATTTCCCATTGCTTATCATTTAGGTAACCTTGAGCTTGGTATTGCGATCGCTTTGGGTCATTTTTTAGCCTCTTTCTCCGATTGTTTTACAAAAAAAGGTGTACAATTGTTCTGGCCTGCTCCTTATTGGGTTTATTCGGTTCGTAACCCCTATCGTCGTCTCATTACAGGTAGTCCTGCTGAATACTCAATTGTTGTAGCGGCAACTGCTTTATTATTATTGGGGATGTGGTCTGCTAGTGAAGGTGGAATCCCGCAATTAGTAAGCTTGCATCTGGGACTCAAAGAAGGATTATTCCAAGTTTATAACCAATACGCTTATACTAACGAGATATGGGCTGATATTCATGGGATAACACATGGCGATCGCGCACCGATTCAAGGTCGTTATCTGATCATTGGTACAGCAGATAGTGAATTTATCTTAACAGACGGACAAGGCATCTATAAAACCGATCAACAGATCATACCCACTCATTTAATAACGGAAGTTGGAAAACCTGCCATCACCCAAGCAGAAACCGTTATGTTTCACGATGAGGCGATTTTACCCCGTTTACAAAGTCTAGCCCAACATTACCCAATTGAGCGAGTTTGGTTAAGTGGTGAGTTAAAAGTCGATCTCAGTGAGGAAATTAAACCTATTGTAAACATCGATCAATATACGACGCTAACGGTTTCGGGTTCAACCGTCAAACTCAGTTACCATCCGCTAAAACTTGCATTACAGGATCTTAAGGATCAGTACGGAACAGGTTTTTTAACGGTCAAAATAATTATCCCACAACCATGAGTATCTATAATTTAGTGGGTTGGGCAGCTTTAGTGAGTATTGTTTGGGGTGCAAGTTTTGTGTTTAATGAACCCTCACCATCTCCCCCTAACCCGTCTCCTGTACTTTCTCCTATTCCGACTCCAACAACGTCCCCGCAGCACAAAATTATAGTTACAATTACTTCATTAAATGATCTCAAAATCAAAATCGGCGATCGGATTCAACCTGATACGATTATTGCGGATCATCCAGTAGAAAGACAAGAACTCGCCACCAAACAACAGCAACTCGAAGCAAAAATCACTCAACTAAGTTTACCGCTTCCTCTAGTTCCCTCTCCAGTTCTCCCCAATTTGGCATCTGAAGAAATAGCCCTACGTCAAGCTAAACTCAAACTAGAACAAATTAATCAAAAATTGAATGCAGGTTCTCAGTTACAGTTTAAACAGCTTGAATTAAGTGCTATTTTTGAATCTGAAGAAATCGAACAATACAAGCAACTGCAAGATCAACAACACCATGCTAGATTAGAACTAGAAGCCGCGATCGCAAGGCTTGATGAAGCCAAAAACCGTTATGATCAGCAACAAAACGAATATCAATTACGTTTAGCCGACTATCAAACCCGTATTTTGCGACAACAAGACGAATTGGCTTTACTTCAAAATCAACTGAAAACTCTTAGAGATCAACATCATACGGAAGTTGTGCGATCGCCATATTCGGGTCAAGTTCATCGCATCAAAGTCATTAAACAACAGGATCAAAATATTACCGTAGAAATTATTTTACTTATCCCGTGATCTTGTAAAAACCTGATATACCGCCTCTTTACTATCGATCTCCCTACTTGTGGGACTAAACTCGTATAATGGGATCAATGACAAGCCTAGCCGCAAGCTTAAACCATGCCTAAAACAGCTAAATTATTACTGGTTGATGATGAACCTGGAGTCCGAGAATCTGTTCAAGCCTATTTAGAAGATAGCGAAGAATTTGATGTTGAGGTCGCCAGTAATGCTAATGAGGCGTGGGAATATCTGCAAAAAGATACGCCAGAGTTAGTCATTTCGGACATCATGATGCCTCAAGTCGATGGATACCAATTTTTAGAGAAACTCCGCAATGATGCGCGTTTTCAAGCGATACCAGTGGTTTTTTTAACGGCTAGAGGGATGACAAGCGATCGGATTGAGGGCTATAATGCGGGTTGTGATGCGTATTTATCTAAACCCTTTGATCCAGACGAACTTGAAGCCATTGTCAAAAATTTATTAGAACGTCGTCGTGTTAATACCCAAGCAAACAGCGAAAGTGCTAAACTCGAAGAAATTGCCCAAGAAATCAAAGAAATTAAACAACAACTTGGACAGCAACAAAGCTTTACAACAACCCCTTCACCAATCAAAATTGATCTAACTCCCAGAGAACAAAGTGTTTTAGACTTAGTGGCTGAAGGTTTGATGAATAAAGAGATTGCTAGTCGTTTAGATACCAGTGTCAGGAATGTTGAAAAATATGTTAGCCGTCTTTTTAGTAAAACTGGAACAAACAGCAGAACTGAATTAGTTCGTTTTGCCCTCAAGCATGGTTTAACCAAATAACTTTTTTGCTTAAATTGAGAGAGTAATTTTATCGTTGCTGAATTAGTTGATACTGCAATTTGATAGATGACAGATTGAAACCTGATTAAAAACCTAATTTCATCCTGATTTCATTTTTCTTTTTTAGACTGAACATGATAACAGGATTTAACTCGCTAATCTTACCATGCGACATCAACGATTTAAGAAAACCTCTCTTTTGATTAGTATTCTTGTATTAAACACAGGATTTTTACTTGATTCAGCAGTTGCCCAACATCAAAATCATTCGGTTCCTCAGATAAATAGCCCGACATCCGAACCGAAAAGCTTACCATCCGTACCAACATTACCCAGTTGGATGAATAATAAAAGTAAAAATCATATCTATCGCAAACGTGGTATTTATAATGATGCTGTCTATAACCTTAAACCCCTTGCCTTAGATTTGAATGCTGTTGCGGTTGGTCATGCGTTAGCCTATGAGGATTTAGTAACAGGAAAAGAAAAAGAATTAGAAACCAAAACTTTTGATCGCATCAACTGGGTACTGAAAAATCCACCTCGTTTTATGCCCGATGAAGCGAATATCTCACCAACTTTCGGACGCAAGTATGGTGTTTTAGAACAAGTGTTCGACTGGGCGCATATTCTTCATGCCCAAACCGTCGATGTTTTAGTCAGTACCAAAATGACGGAAGCGGAAAAAGAAGCAGAAATTGATCGCTTGTATGAATTTTATGTCAAAAATGTTCCCTATGCGATTACAGGTCTACCGATGAACATGGGTTATCTGGATGAACAACCCTACTCAAAAGCATTTCGTCAAGAATACAAAAAAGTAAACGGTCTATTTTGGGGCTATCACTGGTTGCAAGGTAGTATGTACGATATGCTGTACGGCAAAACTTTAGAAGAACAAAAAACAGCCTATGCAACTGTCGGTAAGCAATACCACGAAGTAGAATTATACAGAACTGACCGCACATTTATGCCGATGTTTGCTGAAGTTAGTCCACGCTTTTCCCAACGTTTCCCACAAATTGCCAATACTTTCGATAACCTGCATATGTTACATGACATGATTAACGATGTCCTTGCGTCAGACTCGATGAGTGAAAAGCAAAAAGAAGAACAGATTAAACGGGCAATTTGGTTAGTAATGGCGAAAAATCATGAGGGAATGGAAGCGGGACAAAGCTATGATAATGAATTACATGATCATCGTTTTATGCCTGGTATGCCTGGTATGGGTTTAATGCCTGAAGGAACTGAACATCAAGGACATGGTAATCATTCAGTCCATCAAACGTCACCCACCCCACAACCAACGATGAATCATGATGGTCATTGGATGCCAAATATGACACAACCCACCCCACACTCCATACAAAAACCTGTAGAACCTGCAACATCTAAGCCGAAAAACTAATGAAATCACATAAAATATTATTTTGGGGAGTGATATCTACCACTATTTTAGCTATCCATCCCTCTCTTGCTGTCGATCATAATAATCTTGATGCAGGTCGTCCACTGTCTTTTGATGATGCAGAAAGTCTAGCTTATCGTGAACAGTCAATTGAATTTGGTGCAGGATTAAATATACCCAGTCATCGTAGTGTTGGGGGATCTTTTGATATTGAATATTTGTATGGATTTGCCCTTAATAGTCATCTAGTCATCGGGATCAATCCTAGCATTGGTGGTAAAGCAGATACGGATAATACGGATTTTGATGTGGGTAATTTATCCGTTGGGGTGTTCCATAACTTCAATCGAGAGTATGATAACATACCAGCATTTGCCATTCGGGGTGATGTAGGTTTACCGACAGGACGAGCTGCGCGGGGAGTCGATCTACGTGTTAGAGGAATTGCCAGTAAAACAGTCGGACAATATAACCGTCTACATCTAAATTTGGACTTGAATGTAAAAACCGATGTTGATGGTGAAGAACGATCAATCATTCCCAGTTTAATTTTAGGCTATTCTAGACCGTTTGGCTATCCTAAACGTTTTGACAGAACCTTTTTAGCTCAGATGGGGGTTAGAGCGAGTCAGGACACAGAAGGAGGAGCTATTTTAATAACGGGTGTAGGTCTTCGTCAGCAAGTCGGATTAAGAAGTGTGATTGACGTTGGTTTAGAGGGGAATATTGCGACAGGTGCGGGTGAACGTAGTGAGTTACGCTTTAAGGTGGGTTATTCTTTTGGGTTTTAGCATTCTTTAGTAGATGAGGGTTGAAGGTTGTCCTTCTTCCCTCTATATATGTGCTAACCAATATATCCTTGAATATAAATATTGTTGGCCGTTAAAGCTAAACCCGTTGATAATTGGGCGAGTTGAACTTGTGCGGCACTACCTATACCATCAGAATCAAAGTATAAGGCACCTGTGCCACTATTGTAGATAAAACGATCGTTACTATCCATTGCACCAGAACCAATCACAAAGCGATCGCTACTCAGGGTTGTCCATTGATCTAAATCATTTCCGAATAGATAGCTACATTCAATCATATCCTGCGACACGTTAAAGTCTTGAATCGTATCAATGCCTTCTGAGGGAGTCCAGAAACTGAACCAATCTTGTCCATTATCGCCATAGAGGACATCATTACCAAAGCTACCAGTAAGGAAATCATTCCCCTCACCACCACTCAAGAAATCATTGCCATTACCACCCCCTAAATCATCATTTTCCCCTTCGCCATAAATCGTATCATCCCCATCACCGCCGTACAGGTAATCATTTCCAGAGTAACCCCAGATCCAATCATTACCAGCATCAGCAAAAACTTGATCATTACCTGTCCAGCCATCTAGAGAATCATTACCATTCCCTCCATTGAGGCTATCATTACCATCAGCCCCATATAGATAATTGTTGGCTTCATTACCTGTGATGATATTATTTAACTCATTACCATTTCCACGACTGGTTAGACCAACCAAAACCAAATTTTCAACATTCGCACCCAAGATATAAGCATTAACAGTTGTCCTAACGGTATCTGTTCCTTCATTGGCATACTCAATCACATTATCTAAAGAAGCGTTATTCACAATATAGGTGTCACCGTCTAACCCACCATACATATAATCATTGCCATCACCCCCATCGAGATAATCCCAACCTGTTCCACCCCCTAAAGTATCATTATCCGCTTCACCATAAAGAGAATCAGATCCATCACCACCATAGAGATAATCATTTCCAGTCCAACCTAGTAGGGTATCACTACCCGCATCACCATTGAGATAATCATCGCCATTCCAACCATCTAAATAATCGTTGTTTTCTCCTCCAAAAAGAGTATCATTTCCATCACCGCCATTGAGGGTATCATTTCCCCAACTACCTGATAGGGAATCATTTCCTGCTTCACCATACAGGGTGTCATTTCCCCAACCTCCATATAGAGAGTCATTACCTGTACCACCATAGAGTACATCATTGCCCCAATCACCCGAAAGCGTATCATTTCCACCATAGCCATACATTTGATCGTCTTGTGTGGTTCCAGTAAGATTATCGTTACCACTCCACCATAAAAAGGGATCAGTACCTTTAATAACTGCCATAATCTTGACTCCTTCTTTTGAAAAAATGGATAGATAGAAATAGTTACCGAAAACAAAACTACAGTTTATTCCTCAAAAAACCACCTATCTCCTCAAAAAAGACTTATCCTACATGAGATCCTTTGAGAAAATAAATCATTTTGTTGTAGGATAATTCTTCCTCAAAAAACAAGAGATTTATCTAATAAAGTCTCCCTTTCTAGGAAAAATGGTTAGGAAATTAAGTTTTTTGTCACCTGAATATTAAGATAAACTTGAGTAGCTCGAACAATTAATAGGAATGTAACCAGTTGTTTTGTTTTTGGTGTTCCAATTTCTATTAGTCTTTAATTTAAGAGCCAATCGAGAAGAAGTAGGGAAGATCAAAAATTTTTAGTTATTAATTTTATTCATCCACAGCTTCACCACCAACGACCACATCACGAATGCGTAGACTCGGCCCCCCACAACCGACAGGTAAACCGCTTTGTCCACCTTTACCGCATCCTCCCGACTCATCCCAATAAAAATCATCTCCGATCGCTTCAATATTGGCTAGAGTCTTAAATACATTCCCAGAAAGAGTTACATCTTTGACAGGTTCAGCAATCTTACTATCTCGAATCATCCATGCTTCCCCCGCACTAAAGGTAAACATTTCCCCGTTAGTCATGCCACCTTGCCAGTTTTTCGCGTAAACTCCCTCTTTAATACCCGAAAACAAATCAGCAACAGGAGTTTTACCCCGTTCGATCCAAGTATTCGTCATCCGTACAATGGGTACATAATGATAATTTAGACAACGTGCATTACCAGTCGGATTTTCTCCTAATTTTCCTGCGGTTTCACGAGAATGTAAACGTCCCACTAAAACCCCATCTTTTATTAGTTGGGTTGTGCTTGCTGGTGTTCCTTCATCATCATACAAATAACTGCCGCGATGTCCTTCGGGGGCCGCACCATCAAAAATTTGTAATTCATCTGTACCAAATCGCTTACCCATGCTCATCACTTCGAGTAAATCAGGATTTTCATACAGCATATCGGCTTCTGAGAGGTGACCAAATGCCTCATGAACGAATAAACCTGTAAGAATAGGGTCGATGACGACTGTATAAGTATTACCCTTGACAGGGGGCAAAATCAGGGATTCTACGGCACGTTTAGCGGTCTTCTCCACCTGTTCATCTAAATTCATTAAATCTTCGTAAGCTTTGCGAGATCCAGTTGTTTCTCGACCACTTTGTACAAGATCACCGTTTCTTGCAGTTGCTGAAAAACGCATTTCAAGATCGGCCCAAGTTTGTTCGATCAGTGTCCCTTCTGAAGTAGCTAGAATAATATGTTGGGTACTATCGCCATAACGAACCGATGTCGTCGTAATTTGATGATTGTAGTGACGTAGCATCTCATTGTAGCGATCGCATAATTCTTTCTTTTGAATCAGAGAAACCAAGCGCGGATCAGTTCCCGTCAAAGGTAGTTTACAGGATATTTGTACAGGTTCAACAGGTGCAAGGATGGTTTCTTCTTCTCCGACTAATCTAGCAGCAGCGATCGCATCTTCAATTCGTTCCGCTAGAGTCGATAATTGATTAAAGGTTGCAAATCCCCAACCTCCTTTATAACACGCTCTGACTTGTCCCCCGATTGAAATGCCTTCGGACAGGGTTTCTACTTTATCTCCTCTGAGTAAAATATTAGTCCCTTGTCCTTCTTCTATACGGATGGTGAGAAAGTCTACTCTATGTTTATAACGGTTTATTAAATCAGTCAGTAAATTTTTGCTATCAACCAAACGATGAATCATGGAATTTCACTATACAAAAGCTTTTGTGACTTTGGCTGCTCTGGATTTTGATCAGTTAGTACAATTCTATCAAAAACTACTGAACCAAAAGCCTAATCCTTATATTTCTTCAGTTTATGCAGAATTTCAACTCAAGGGTTTAAATTTAGGAATCTTTAAACCGAAAGCAAGTCATCAACAAGAGTTTGCTAACTCCTTTGGAAGTGGGATGAGTTTGTGTTTAGAAGTGGAAAATATAGAAGATGCGATCGCTCATTTAACGATAATGGGTTATCCACCAACAGGTGATCTTACCCTTGCTTCTCATGGCAAAGAAATTTACGCTTATGATCCAGATGGAAATCGTTTAATTTTGCATCAAGGACTTTCAAAAATCCTAAATCTATAATAAAGACAGTTTAACTTTATCTCAATTCTCAAGATGCGAACCTTAGCTAAATGGTCAGTTGAAGATTATCACCGCATGATTGAAACAGGAATTTTAGTTGATCGTCGCTTAGAATTAATTGCAGGAGAAATCTTAGAAATAACCCCAGAAGGCCCGTTACACCGATATGTGACAGATAATGCTGCTGATTATTTACGTTCGCTCTTACTGGGGAAAGCTAAAATCTATGAAGCGCATCCAATCACTCTATTAGATTCTGAACCCGAACCCGATATAACTATTGTACGTCTTAGAGCCGATCATTATCGAACTCGTCATCCTTTTGCTGAAGATATTTACTGGTTAGTCGAGATCTCTGATAGTACTTTAACAGCAGATTTAGATCAGAAAAAGAAAGTTTATGCACGTGCAGGTATTCTTGAAAATTGGGTAGTTAATCTCAAATCTCAGTCAGTGAAAGTTTTTCTACAACCTGAAGGAGAAGAGTATCAGAGTTAGACAGAATATACCCAAGGTGTAATTTATTCTAGTGCTTTTCATAATATTCTAATTTTTGTGGCAAGAATTCTAGGTAATTGATGATTAAGGTTTAAAATTACGAATTTAAGTGATTAAAATTAAGATTAATATCAAATTTAGCTACTTTACTCTAAAATTAACCGATTCTTTAGCTTCTCTTAAAATTAACCAGCGATGCTAAACGAGAAATTTATTTTTAGAACTGATCATGTCTCGTTTGATTTCTCGTCTTCTTCCTGTGTGGGGAACTACAGCAGTTATTACACCTCTATTCTTAGGAACCTTTGCCGATCAATCTTTCGCTTTAAACCTGAGCCGTTTAGGAACATATGTATCACCTTCGGGAGAAAGTGCCGCCGAAATTTCTGCATATGATCCCATCAGTCAAAGTCTTTTTGTTACTAATGCGTCTACGAATTCCATTGATATTTTAAATATAAGTAACCCTAGAACTCCGTCATTAGTTTCCAGCATTGATCTTAATCCCTATGGTGCGGGTGTAAACAGTGTTGCGGTGAAAAATGGTTTAGTTGCGGCGGCAATTGGATCAGATCCCATAACCGATGTGGGTACAGTTGCCTTTTTTAATACTACAGGTAATTTTCTTAATTCGGTGACTGTGGGTGCATTACCTGATATGTTAACCTTTACCTCAGATGGTTCAAGAGTATTAGTTGCAAATGAAGCAGAACCCTTTCCTTTAAGTATTAATCCAACAACCGATCCAGAAGGCTCAATTAGTATTATCGACCTTTCGGGAGGTGTCGGTAGTGCTACAGTCAATACAGCAGGTTTTGCTGGATTTAATAGCCAAAAAGCCGCATTAGAAGCAGCAGGAGTACGATTATTCGGTCAAAACGGCAATGCAACCGTAGCAGAAGATGTTGAACCCGAATACATTTCCATTTCCCAAGATAATCGAACCGCTTACATTTCTCTACAAGAAAATAATGCGTTAGCTGTTTTAGATATTGATAGCGCAACCATTACGGATATTTTGCCCTTGGGTCTAAAAAATTACAATACATTAGGGAATGGTTTAGACGCGAGTGATCGAGATGGTGGGATTAATATTCAAAATTGGCCAGTTTTTGGGATGTATATGCCTGATGCTATTGCCACTGTTGAAATTCACGGTCAAACTTATATTATCACAGCCAATGAGGGAGACGATCGCGGTGAAAATGTGCGGATTAAAGATATAACTTTAGATCCGACTGTCTTTCCAAATGCAGCACAACTTCAAGAGGATGAAAATCTAGGACGTTTGAATGTATCTAGTGTTGATGGCGATCTTGACGGAGATGGCGATTTTGATCAATTATACGCTTATGGTGGGCGTTCTTTTTCGATTTGGGATGCTAATGGAAATTTAGTATTTGATAGTGGTGATGCTTTTGAACAAATTACAGCATCTTTAGTTCCCTCCCTATTTAACTCCGATGGAACATCCAGTAGTTTTGATACGCGCAGTGATAATAAAGGCCCCGAACCCGAAGGATTAACCGTTGGACTAATAGGCGATCATTTCTATGCTTTTATTGGTTTAGAGAGAACAGGAGGCTTTTTAACCTACGATATTACTGATCCTCTTAATCCGACCTTTGTCACTTATACTCGGACTGAGGGCGATATTAGTCCAGAAGGAGTTTTATTTATTCCCTCTCTTGATAGTCCCACAAATCGCTCTTTAGTTGTCGTGACTAATGAACTGAGTGGGACAACAACAATTTATGCAGCAACAACCCCCGAACCGACGACAGGTTTAGGTTTATTGATTTTAGGAATGGGAGGAATCTTGTTTAAACTTAAGAAAAAAAGATCCTAAATAATGTAAATTAGAAAAGCCATAGCTATTACTGGTTATGGCATTTGATATACAGTAACAAATTATTTGGTTACTGTGGAGTACAACGAGCATGGAGGGATTCGAACCCCCGACCTACAGGACCGGAACCTGGCACTCTATCCACTGAGCTACATGCCCAAATATATCGCTTATCTAGGTTAACATTTTTTTGGGTTAATATTCTAGTTTATTCTATTTGCCCGCCTCGATCTTTGATGATTGCTTGTAGATCTTCCGTTAATCCTGGGTTGTTGCCAAATTTAGCATTCTGTAAATTGGCACCACTAAAATTGGCATTACTCAAGTTTGCTTCTTCTAAATTGGCATTCTGTAAATCGGCACCAATTAGATTCGCTAAAGCTAGACTAGCTCGTTGTAATTCAGCATAACTTAAATTAGCATTCCCTAAATAAGCCCCGCTTAAATCTGCACCTTTGAGGTTAGAATAACTTAGATCCGCTTCACTGAGATCGATATCGGTTAAATTAGCACCTCTAAGATTAGTCTGATATAAATTAGCATTTCCCAGAGAAAGTCCGCTTAGTTGCGCTGCGATGAGGTTAGCCCCTGAAAAATCTTCTAATGGGTTTAAATTGGCTAATTGTGCCAATTCTATTAAATTATCGCTCTCATGATGATAGATTTGTTCGATTAAAGAGGCTAACGGTTCGGGATCGACTGGTATACTCGGATGAGTTGTCGGAACGGTTTGAGATCCTAGCTGGATAAAACTGAGATGAGGAAAACAATAGTTTTGGTGAATGTATTGAGCGATCGCACGTTCTAATACACCATGTTTATTCGGACTAATATCATGCTTCCAAAGTCCCTCAGCATCACTAACCGAAATATCTGCTAAAGTCGGAATAAAAGCAACGGTGATTTCAAAAGATTCTGAAGTTGCGGCCGCAGTTCCAATTTGAAATGAAAGTGAACCATCATTAACCGATGAAGTAATAGAAGGCATTAAAATCCAAGTAAAGTTATTGGTGTCTGCTTCTGTTACAACTGAACCATAAGGATTAGGATTTTGCAGAATCTCACAATTTTTCGAGGTAACTTTTAATTCTCCACCTTTAAGACCCCATTTAATTCGACCATCTAGAAGAGGTTGCCAATTATCTTGAAATTTAAGCGTAACATTCAGATCATAGTGTCCAGAACTGATGGGAACAAGATTCAGTTTTAATAATACCCAATCTGGATAGAGGTTATCAGATTTGAGGAGATCCATAAATTAAAAACGGTGAGATTGTATAGAAGAAGGCGTACTGATTTGCGCTAAACTCCAATCTGGTCTAAGATTTTTCGCTTTTCTTAGATAAGAGTGATACATTTCGATTTGTCGTTTGGGTGTATTAATTTGAATTAGAATACGGATACACCGTTCTAAACTGCCCTCCACGTGCATTTGTTGGACATCTAGTAGAGGAACATGATCCCAATTAGAACGTTCTCTTGCGATCGCTGCTGGAAAAATTGCATCAAGATCCTTGGTCGTAGTAAAAATGACACTAACGATGTCTTCTGGATCGAACTGGTTGTGCGCTTCGATTTCATCAAGTAATTCTGTAACTGCTTCTCGAATAGCTTCTTTACTATTACTTGTTGCTGTAGTTGCCCCCCGAATTGCCCGCACTTTCCAATTCACGATCTTAATCCTCCGACCATAACATAATGATACTAGCTTTAAGATTTTAGCCTTGAGTTTGACTAAAATCTATACGCAGATCTTCCCATTAAGGTCGATATAACCAAAGTGGTTGACCATTAGTTGCTAGTTCAAATTCTATCCAATTGAGGCCCGTCGTGATCCGTTTGTTCGATATTTGATTACGTCCTGGTATTAAACGATTTAACCAGGGTTTCGGTTCTTCAATGGTATAACATTTGGTTTTTTCGGGATTTAAGCCAACTAATTCGGCTGCCCATTTTCTCGCATCTTCTTCGGTTCCCAAACGATCCACGACTCCTAAGGTTAACGCTTGTTGTCCAGTAAAAATACGACCATCAGCAAAGCTTTTGACTTGTTCTACATCTAGTTTACGGGCTTCGGCTACGGTTCCGACGAATTGCTCATAGGTTGTATCAATCATCTCCTGTAGGATATGCTGTTCTTGCTCGGTTAATTCTCGATCAAAGGAGAGAATGTCTTTATAAGGGCCAGATTTAATGACTTTAAAAGATACACCAATTTTATCGAGTAATCGTTCTAGATTATTACCCCGTAAGATCACGCCTATACTGCCCGTAATGGTACCAGGGTTAGCCATAATATGATTGGCACCCATTCCAATATAAACGCCGCCAGAAGCCGAAATATTGCCAAAACTAGCGACAATTTTGACCTTATCTTGTAATTTTTTGAGTGCGGTATAGATTTCTTGGGAGTCGCCAACGGTTCCCCCTGGTGAATCAATTCGTAATAGTAAAGCAGGGAATTTTTTTTCTTCAACGGTTTCTAATGCTTGTAAAACGCGTTTACGGGTGTCTTGGGCGATCGCTCCATTAATTTCAATGCGAGCAATTTGTTTCGTTGTTCTGGGTTTAAACGGCCAAACCATAAATTAATGAGAGTGTTCTAAGCAATACACTTCTAGCCTAACACTTTTGTTAGGATGCGCTTTGACCCCCAGTTTCTCTACAATGCTTTACAAAAGTATACAATTTGAGAAATAAGTTATCCTCAACCTGTATGGAATCCAATCTCAAAAAACCTGAATCTATTTGGTCATCCTTGCTACTGATTTCGCCTTTTTTCCTGTGGGGTACGGCGATGGTCGCGATGAAAGGTGTTACTCTACAAACGACTCCTTTATTTATGGCGAGTGTTCGTCTGTTACCTGCTGGTATTTTAGTACTAATTGTAGCCATGTTTTTAGGTCGTTCTCAACCTAAAAGTATACGTGCTTGGCTTTGGATTAGTTTATTCGCTTTAGTCGATGGCGCGATGTTTCAAGGGTTTTTAGCTGCGGGTTTAATGCGAACAGGTGCAGGTTTAGGTTCAGTAATTATTGATTCTCAGCCTTTAGCGGTTGCTTTGATGTCAAGCTGGCTATTTAAAGAAATCATTGGTTTATGGGGTTGGTTGGGTTTGGGAATTGGCATCTTAGGAATTAGTTTAATCGGTTTACCTGATCAATGGTTTTTCGATTTATGGCAAGACCATACGTTAAATATTGTTTTCAGTTGGGAAAATTTATTAAACAGTGGTGAATGGTTAATGTTACTCGCTTCCCTATCGATGGCAGTCGGAACAATTCTCATTCGATATGTTTCTCGTCATGTTGATCCAGTTGTGGCGACGGGTTGGCATATGATTATAGGAGGACTACCGTTATTGATTGGTTCGCTTTTATGGGAAACGCAACAATGGCAACAACTTGAGCTTAATAGTTGGTTAGGATTAGCTTATTCAACCACGTTCGGTAGTGCGCTTTCTTATGGAGTCTTTTTCTATCTAGCAGCGAAAGGAAATTTAACCAGTTTAAGTTCTTTGACGTTTTTAACCCCCGTGTTTGCCTTGACGTTTGGGAATTTATTTTTGTCAGAAGTATTAAGTCCTTTACAGTGGATGGGTGTTAGTTTAACTTTAGTCAGTATTTATTTAATTAATCAACGCGATCGTATTACGCAACAACTTAAATCTTTGTTTGACAGAACGCAACTT
Source organism: Chroococcus sp. FPU101 (assembly GCF_017312365.1). Classification (GTDB taxonomy): domain Bacteria; phylum Cyanobacteriota; class Cyanobacteriia; order Cyanobacteriales; family Microcystaceae; genus Chroococcus. The sequence continues at coordinate 8,887 of NZ_BLJI01000032.1, read as the reverse complement.
CCTTCTTTTTTCAAAAGCGAATCCTAGATTAATCTGTAGCTCAAGAAATTCTAGCCACCTAGTAAACTGTCATGAGCAAGTATGACGAACTGTAATCATCACAGCTAGAGTAGAAGTAAGGTCAATCAGTTCTTACTTCCTAACCAATGACTCAAGTAACGTCCCCGACTTCTAACCTCATCGATAAAAAAGGCACTTCTATAGATTCTCGTGTTGCACCTTGGTTAATTCGTCTGGTTTATCCGTTGGGATGTCGGATGATTATCCCTGGCTATTTTGGTAAGATAGATGTCATTGGACGAGAAAATGTTCCTTTGACTGGCCCAGTGATTGTTGCTCCGACACATCGATCGCGTTGGGATGCTCTGATGGTTCCTTATGCAGTTGGTCGATGGGTTAGTGGTAGAGATTTGCGCTTCATGGTATCTGCTAATGAAATGAGAGGGATACAGGGATGGTTCATTCGACGTTTGGGTGGTTTTCCAGTAAATACCACTCGTCCTGGTGTTGGTAGTTTAATTCATAGTGTGGAACTCCTCTCACAAGGGGAAATGGTGGCTATTTTTCCTGAAGGGGGAATTTTTCGTGATGATAGGGTTCATCCGCTTAAACTTGGTGTAGCGCGAATTGCTCTAGAAGTTGAGAAATTGTATCCCAAGTCTGGCATAAAAATATTACCAATGAGTATCCATTACACAGAACCCTATCCTAAATGGGGGAGTGATATTCAAATTAAAATTGATACTCCTCTGAATGTAGCTGATTATAGTAGTGGAGAGATGAAAGACAATGCAGAGCAGTTAACTGATGATCTATATCTGCGTCTGAAACGGATGTATGAAGGCTGATAGTTTTGAGGTATGGTAAAATTCAAAGCAAAGATAAATTTGAAATGAATTTTTTTACCAAACTCACTACAGCTATTGAGCAAAACAAAAGTTCACTCATTGTTGCGCTTGATCCGAATCCTGAGATGATGCCTCTAGAATATCAGATAGAAGGCGATCATCATGAATTGAGTCAACAACTTTGGCAATGGTTATCTTATATTATTAATGAAACGTCTGATTTAGTTTGTGCTTATAAACCGACTCTTGGATTTTATGAAGCTCTTGGAATTAAGGGGTTAGAGTTACTTTTTCAGGTTATTCAAGCAGTTCCCCAGAATATCCCGATTATTCTCGATGCGAAACACGGTGATCTCAACACTAGCACGATTTTCGCCCGTACTGTTTTTGAAGAATGGGGAGTCGATGCAGTCACGCTTAATCCTTATGTGGGTCAAGATCATGCCGCGTCTTTTTTAGTCTACCCCGATAAAGGGACTATTATTTTGTGTCGTACCTCGAATCCTGGTGCAGTTAATTTACAAGATTATCCCACTTCAGACAATCCTTTTTACCTACAAGTCGTAAAGGAGGTTCAAACGTGGGGAACTCCAGAACAGCTATTTTTAGAAGTTGGTACAACCAATGGTGAAGTTTTAAGAAGAATTCGAGCGATCGCACCCGAACGTTATATTCTATTACGCAGTATTTGGGCAAAAAGCGGCAATCTTAAGGAAATACTCTCCGCAGGATTAAATAGTAATAGAGAAGGGTTATTAATTCCAGTTCCTCAAGATCAATTAAGCTCTAATGATTTAAGAAAAAATATTTTATCATTGCGTGATGAAGTCACAGAAGTGAAAAACTCTCTTGGAGAAACAAGTTCAAGTTGTGAGATTTGGACATCTAATGTTTGTTTATTAAATAAGCATCCCCATCAAGATTTAATCCTACAACTTTATGATCTTGGCTGTTTACTTTTTGGTGAATATGTGCAGGCTTCAGGCGCAACTTTTTCGTATTATATTGATTTAAGAAAAATTATTTCTAATCCTCAGATTTTTCAACAAGTTTTAGAAGCTTATGTAAATATTCTGAAAACCCTAGAGTTTGATCGAATTGCTGGTATTCCCTATGGTTCACTACCAACGGCTACGGGGTTATCATTGTTATTAAATCGTCCCATGATCTATCCGAGAAAAGAAGTCAAAGCGCATGGTACTCGTCGTTTAATTGAAGGACATTTTGAAGCTGGTGAAACAATTGTTGTGGTTGATGATGTTCTAATTTCAGGGAAAAGCGCGATAGAAGGAGCAGAAAAAATAGTATCTTCTGGTTTAAATGTTAAAGATATTGTGGTTTTTATTGATCACGAAGAAGGTGTTAAAGATAAACTTAAAGACAAAGGTTATAATGCTTATTCTGTAGTAGCAATTTCAGAAATAACAGAAACGCTTTATAGTGCGGGACGAATTAGTAATGAGCAATATCAATGTTTAATTAAAAATCATTAAAATTAATCTTCTAGTTCTGAAGTAACAATTGGTAAAATTACTGTAAAAGTTGTTCCTTGTTCTAACTTGCTGGAGACTAAAATATCTCCTCCACAACGTTTAAGAAGGAATTTAACAAGTGTCAAACCTAGTCCAGCACCAGCATTCGGGTCATTAACTTTACCGCGATAAAAACTATTAAAAATTTTTGGAATCTCACTAGAATCAAACCCAATTCCAGTATCGGAAACCATTAATTCTACTCGATTTGGTTTCAAAAATACTTTAACTATTATTCTTCCCCCTGCTGGAGTATATTTTAAACTATTATTTAATAAATGCTGTAAAATTTGTCTTAGCCAACTTTCAGGACAAGCAACAACAGGTAAATTTGTAGGCACCGTATACCCCATCGATATTCCTTTTTCTGCAGCTAAAGATTGATAGGTACTGACAATTCCAGGCACTAAATCCTCTAACTTTAATGTTGTTCCTAATTCACCTGTTGATTGATCAAAAGCGACTAATTCTAATAAACCTGTGACGACTAAAGATTGTCGATCGCATTCTTTTTGCAACAAATCTAAATATTTTTGTCGATGTTCTTTTTTAGCCTGTCTTGAATTGAGGAGAAGTAAAGCGGTTTTCATATTAGTCAAAGGCAGACTAATTTCTTGAGATAGATTTTTTAAAACCTCGCTTTTAAATTGAATTGATTCTAGTAATTGTTTAATTGTTTGATTCGATTGATTAATTAAATCCTCATCATTTTGCATCCTTTCAATTTGTTGAATTTGTTGTAATAACAAACTATTGACCAGCTTTGAAGTTATGTTATTAGGTAAAGAAAAAGGTAAACTATTACTGGTTAAAAGCTCTTCTGGAGTTGTATCAGTAACAGTAATCGACTGTTTGATCGTCTCTATAACACTTTCAATTAAAGCATGATCGAAACAGTAAATTAATTTCCAGTCCGTTTTTTGATGAGAATGATTAGCATGATTATACATCTGTTCAGTTTGTGGATGAGCTAACAGCAAGCAACAAAATTGAGAAGAAAGAATAATCAGATAAGATTCTTGTTTAAGCTGTGAACTAGGTTCTAGGACTAAAGGAGTAATAGAGGTGCGAGAATGAGAATCAAGAGAAAAATCAAAAGTAGTCACAAACTCTTCTAGTTTTTTTAAATGAGTCGTGCAGTAGTAAATTTGAGTAGCCTTTCCTTGTTTATAATATCGTTCTAATTCATCTAACCAAGGTGATTTAAACCAAACAGTAGCAGGTAGTTGCTGTTCTATGAGAAAATTAATTAAAGCCTTAATCACACCTTTAAAAGTAGTATTACTAACAGTCAAAGGTGGCGGAGGCGGATTAAATTTTTGAGTTAGTTGATAAAGAGATGCGTCTGCTGAAGATGGATTCATTAATTTTATAGTTTGCTTTAATAAACCAGATTAACTGATGTTTTTAAACATTAAAGCAAAAATTATCATTTTTTTAAATAAATTAATCTATTTCTTGAGGGAGCCAGAAATTAAAAATTCATCAAAATAGCCAGATTTATTAGTTTTTGGAGTTTATTCAAATTATTTGACCCTTTCTAAGTATTTCTTTATCAAATAGGTATTATTGATTTATATGAATTACAGAACACCAAACTTTGCTTAAGGATAATTGTACGCTCTCAGACTGCATACTTAATTTGAGCCATTCGCTCTAAACCTTGTAATTCCCGTTTCTACGGTCAATACATCATCTTCATCAACACGAGCCTTATTCATTCTATCTTTAAGTGGTTGACCTTCTTTGACGATCATCATCGGTACACCATCAATAATCTTTTCAATAACTGGCGATCGTTGTTTCCAAAGTGATAAACCGATATCGATACTCATTAAAGTTATAATAACCAAAAAGCCATTTGTGAGGGAATAATCATTACGGATCAACGCATTCTGAGTTGCCTCACTAATGATCACGAGTAAAATAACATGAAGCTGTTAGAGCAACAATTGAAGAAATAAAAAGAGATTTTGGTCTATCATGAGCAATCAACCTCAAATTCCTGATAAAGCAACAATTGATCGCCATGTTGCGACGATGCGAGAATTAATCAAGCGGATGGACAAACATATTGCTGATCTAGACTATATCAATGCTCGTTTAGAAGAAGATTTTAACAATAGTGTTTACGGTCAGTATTGTAAACGAAGAGAAGAACGTCTAGCAGCACAAAAACAGGCTACTTTGGAATAATTCAAATACCGTCACTGCTTTCTAATAAAAATGGTGTCGGTTTTCATATTAATCAAAAATCTTTTAAAAGGTGGGATTTAAACCCACCCTTCATACTGATCTAATCTACTCCTTCAATGGGTGCAAACCCTTGTCGCTGGATGTTTTCGCTAATATGACGCGGTTCTAGGAATTGTAATAAATAATCTGGGCCTCCTGCTTTAGAACCGACACCCGATAGCTTGAAACCGCCAAAGGGCTGACGAGAGACGATCGCCCCTGTAATTCCTCGATTAATATATAAGTTACCGACTTCAAATTCTGCGTTTGCGCGTTCGATGTGTTCTGGAGTACGGGAATACAAACCCCCAGTTAAAGCATAGTCGGTTCCGTTTGCCACCTGTAATGCTTCATCAAAGTTTTTCACTCTGATGACTGCAACTACAGGGCCAAAGATTTCTTCTTGAGCGATCGTTGCATTGGGTGATACATTTTTAAAGATGGTTGGCCCGACAAAATAGCCGTTTTCTGGGGCTTCCTGTTCGAGAGCGATTTCTGATTCTGTTTTCCCAAGAGCGATATACTCCTTAATACGGGCTTGGGCGGTGGCATCAATGACGGGGCCAACTTGGATACTAGGTAGATCTGTTGGGCCAATATTTAATGATTTTGTAGCTTCGACAAATCTTTCAACAAAGGCGTCATAAACAGGATCGAGTACAATCACTCTTGAACAAGCTGAACATTTTTGACCACTATAACCGAATGCAGAATACACAACACCCGCAACCGCTTGATCTAAGTCGGCACTTTCATCGATGATGATGGCATTTTTTCCGCCCATCTCTGCAATGACTCGTTTGAGGTGTTTTTGTCCAGGTTGTAGAATGGCTGCATCTGCATAGATGCGACATCCTACTTCACGAGAGCCTGTAAAAGCAATCAAATGTACGTCTGGATGTTTCACCATATAGGCCCCGACTTCTGAGCCTTTCCCTGGAACGAACTGAAAGACACCTTTAGGGATACCTGCATCGACTAAAATTTCAGTGATCTTAGCAGCAATAACGGAGGAGGTTTCGGCAGGTTTTAGGAGAGTACAATTTCCTGTGACTAGGGCGGCGACTGTCATTCCAACTGCGATCGCAAACGGAAAATTCCACGGCGAAATGACTAAGGCAATACCACGCGGTTGATAGATGTAACGGTTGGTTTCACCTGCGACATCTAATATATGTCCTTGATCTAATCTTTCCATTTCATCGGCATAATAGCGACAAAAATCGATCGCTTCTGATACTTCTGCGTCTGCTTGTTGGATCACTTTACCGACTTCTAAACAGATCCAAGCGTTTAATTCATGTCGCCGTCTTTCCATGATTTCGGCTGCTTTGCGTAAGATACCCGCCCTTACTCTGACTGGGGTCTTTTTCCACCCTTGAAAGGCTTCTTTAGCTGCTTTCAAGGCTATTTCTGCTTGTTCAATCGAAAGTAAGCCAAGTTTTCCGATCAGTTCACTGGGGTTAGATGGGTTCACTGAATCTACAGTTTGGCTAGTATTTATGTACTCTCCATTAATCAGAGGTAGATAGGTTTTACCGAGTTCACCGCGAACTTGTACTAATGCTTTTTCGGCTTGATTTCTGAGATCTGAATTAGCATAATCGGTATCTGGCGCATTGGGAAAGCCATTAGATATCAGTTGGGAAGCATTGCCGACTTTTGGCGGTGCAATCAGTTCATCTACGGGTCTTTCTTCGAGATTTTGTCGTAAGAAAGAACTATTCGCGGTATTTTCCAACAAACGACGTATTAGATACGCCATTCCAGGTAAGAGATCCCCATACGGTGAATAAACTCTTACTCGATGTCCCCGTTTGACTAATGCTTTGGCGAGTTGATCACCCATTCCATACAAAACCTGCATCTCGAAACGACGACGAGGAATATTCAGGGTTTCTGCGATCGCACAAGCTAGAGACTGAGATCTAACGTTATGACTGCCGATCGCTGCATATAAATATTGATGATTTTCTAAGAGTAACCGCGTCATCCGTTCAAAATTTAGATCAGTTTCGGCTTTATCGTTATAAACGGGTTGTGGCCAATGATTTTGTAGCGATTTAATCGTTTCTTGATCCCAGTATGCTCCTTTGACTAGACGAATAGTGATCGGATAGCCTCGTTTTTTTGCCCATTCGATCCAGTTTTTTAGGTCTTGTTCTGAGTCTTTGAGATAAGCTTGCAGGGTGACACCAAGATTAGTACGTGTGCGAAATTCTTCTTCGAGTAATAATTCTTGTAAGATGCTGATGGTGAGATCTTTGTATTTGTATTGTTCCATATCAAAGTGTACCGCCGCCCCTAATTCTTCAGCCCGACGTAATAAGATACGGATGCGATCGCAAACTTTGGCTTTACTTCCTTCTGGATCGAATGAATCGAACTGAGAATAAAAGGCAGTTAACTTGACAGAAACTTGAATTTGTGGTAATGATTCTCCATCTGCTTCGTCGATTTCGGGAACTTTTGACCATCTTTTCGCTTGTTGACTTAGATGTTGCATGAGATCTAGGTAAGCTTGTAGATAGTCTTTTGCTTCAGTTTCGGTAATGACTGCTTCCCCAAGTAAGTCAATGGTGAAGGCCATTTTTTCTTTGCGGAGACGTTCAACGGTTTTAGTGATTTGCCCAATATCTTCACCTGCGATATATTTGAGGGCTAGAGTTTCAACTGCTTTACTAATCGTTGTTGCAGCCAGTTGCGCGGGAGGTGTATTAGGATCAGTAAAGTTGAGAACACCTTTTAAAGCTGAGGGAAGTTCTACAGATTCATCTCCTAAATATTGTTGCAGATGATTGGCAATTTCTCCCTTACTCCGTAATGCGGGTAAACAGTCGATGAAGCGAAACATCTGCACCCGTAAGTTAGGATTACTCATCGTCCAGGCTAATAGTTTATCATCCCAGCGCATTTGGTCTTGTAGTTGCGCCCACAAGGATCGTTTTTGACGAGTTTCGGCTAAAAGTTGTTTGGCGATTTCTTGAGTTTTTGCTTCATAAGTTTGGTTAGAATCTATTTGTATAACCACAGCGATCGTTTCTCCCTTTCCTTTAAAATAATTCTGCTAATGTTGCGCTTGTTGATGATGCCCCAGATCTACCATTTTAAACCATTTGGCGGGGTATTATTGGGAGGAAAAGGGAGCGATCGTTATTCTTGAAATCAGAGAATAAATACTTATGACTTACTTTACATTAGACTTAGATTCGATTGAATTAAGCGATGAACAATTTTTCCAACTCTGTGCCAATAATAAAGATTATCGATTTGAACGCAATGCGAAAGGAGATTTAATTATTATGCCACCCACTGGAGGTGAAACGGGTTCTAAAAATGCAGGATTAACAGCACAGTTATGGATATGGACAAATGAAGACGGAACAGGTATATCTTTCGATTCTTCTACTTGTTTTAAACTTCCCAACGGTGCAAATCGTTCACCTGATGCGTCTTGGATACCTCTAGAGAAATGGAATACTTTAACCACTGAAGAAAAACAGAAATTTTCTCCGATTTGTCCAGATTTTGTCATTGAATTACGTTCTAAAACTGATTCAATAAAAGACCTACAAAAAAAGATGCTTGAATATATAGCTAATGGTACTCGTTTGGGATGGTTAATCGATCCTTTAACTAAAAAAGTCGAGATTTATCGTACTGGAAAAGAAGTAGAAGTTTTAGATTGTCCGATGACTCTATCAGGTGAAGATGTGTTACCTAACTTTACTTTAAATCTGAGCAAAATTTGGTCATAGATTATATGTTTAGTTTGAGAAAAAATCAGGATTGATTGTTTCTTCTAGCGTAAAAGGAGAGCATTCTGGGAAAACGTTTAAAGGCAAACCTGTTTCAAATGCAGCGTTCACGACGTGCTTTTAGGTAAACAGTATCATAAATCTCGTGATAATATCGTTTTAGACTAGGACTATCTCGAAAAGTATTTTCGATTCGTTGTCAATGTTCTTCAATAAAAGCTAACCAGCTATTCGTCCGTCTTTGAGGTTGATATTTATATTTGAGTAAATGGAGAAGTAAAATTTTTAGATTGCTCTCTAAACTATTTTTCTCACTTCTCCCCCATACTTTCAATTTCTTCTAAAAGATTTTTAAAATCAATCTGCTCTAAATCACCCTCTTTAATTTGTTTAGCTGTTGTTTCTAGCCAAAGATAAAAATCTTGATGATATAATTCTCCAAGACGAACTTTAATTGTTTCCGTATTCATTAAAATTTCTAGTGATTGTCTTAGCAGTGATCTAATACATATGA
>NZ_BLJI01000031.1 GCF_017312365.1 Chroococcus sp. FPU101 | reverse complement strand
GACTTTTGCAAGAGGTCTAATGTATATCAAAGCTCGTTGCGAATACGATCACGTATTTCCATCAACAAAATCCCAAGTCGATTTTTTCCACTGCCATCACCACCATCACCCCAGTAGTTATCATTTTTGGTGTGTTCAATTAATGTAGCATTTCCTGTTTCTAAAAGTTTGGCTCTTAAATCAGGATGTTGCGTAAATTTAGCATAAAGAGCGTCGCTCATAATATCTTCTTTTACAGCATTCCAATCAGAACGCAAAGGATTATTACGATCGCGTCCAATTTTAGCCGCATCTCCTGGGGTTTCTGCTAAACGGACTTCTTCTTCTTTTGCGGTTCCTACAAATTTCTGAGCTTGAAAATAATGCTCTGATGTTGGCCAAATTTTGCCTTTTAGATAAATTGCATGGCGAGAAAAGTTAGAAAAAAAGCCATACGGTCGATCTGTATGATAAAACTTGATTGGTTCACCCATTATTATTTATCCTGATTACTTAATACTCTATTAGTTTGCCCAAAATCGCTAAAATATTATACAAGTAGTATGGATTATCGATATGACTTTAGCAGTTGTTCCTGAATTTCCACCTTTGAAAGTTAATGCTGATGGTGTGTTTATCATTGCTCAAACCCGTGTAACTTTAGATACTTTGGTAACTGTATTCAAACAAGGTTTAACAGCAGAAGAAATCGCTTACCGTTATCCATCTCTTAAATTAGCTGATATATACGCGACGATTGCTTACTATCTTAATCATCAACAAGAAGTTGAATTTTATCTTGAGCAAAGGCAACAACAAGCACAAGAAATTCGGAAGGTCAATGAAGCTAAATTTTCGGCTCAAGAATTACGGGATAGACTTAAGGCACGTCAAGCATTGAAATAGATATGCTTAAATTGTTAGCCGATGAAAATTTTGATAATACTATTGTTAGAGGGTTGCTACGTCGTCAACCTAATCTTGATATTGTTCGGGTTCAAGATATAGGCTTATCAGGTGAAGATGATCCAATAATATTAGAATGGGCAGCCCAAGAAAATAGAATTTTGCGGACTCATGATGTAGCAACAATTACACGTTATGCTTATGAGCGATTAGCAGATGATAAGTCTATGCCTGGAGTAATTGAAATAGGCTTAAATGAATCTATTGGACGTGTTCTGGAAGATATTTTGTTAGTGGTAGAATGCTGTTTAGAGTATGAGCTAGAAGGGCAAATTTTTTATCTTCCTCTTTAAAAATTAACTTTTGCCCTCTAATAAATCATTCAAACGCGCTCTAGCGACCTCAAAATCGGGTTGAATGTCTAAGGCTTTTTGATAGGAGGCTTTTGCATCTTCTTTACGTTCTAATATCTCTAAGACACAACCTCGGTTATACCAACCAGGGTAATAATTTGGGTCTAACTCTAAGGTTTTGTCCCAACATTTTAAGGCTTCTGACCAACGTTCTAAATTATAAAAGACACTTCCTCGTATATTCCAGATTTGAGGATCTTCTGGAGCTAAAGCGATCGCATAATCAAAACTGACTAAAGCTTCTTCTAAACGTCCTAACATTCCTAATGCACTACCACGATTATGCCATGTTTGGGCGGAATCGGGTTCTAAAGCCAACGATTGATCCCAACAGCCGATCGCACCTTCCCAGTCAGATACTTCTGCAAGTTTCATACCGCGCTCAAACCACTCATCTGCGGTTTGAGGAAGCGGATCATGATTATTGGGTTGAAGTTGGGATGATTCAAATTGATTAACCAAAGTTCTAATAATCGTATCAGGATCAGTCGTTTCAATCCCCAACTGCTCACCCATCATCCGCGCTAATTCGGGATCATCTTGTAAGCGGGCTAATAATTCGTCTAGGGTTAGGGTTTCTGGTACGACTTCACCTGATGTATCGATTTTTTCAGGGATGGGAAAGTCAGCAATTACCGTTTGCTCGGCTCCATCTGGCCCATCGTATTCCCATACGAGGTTTTCTGCGGTTTTAGCATAGAGTTCACGCCCGATTTTAGAAGAAATTACGCCAATTTGTTCAATTTCGGGGAAAGATTGGGCTAACTCGCCTAAACGCATCATACGGGCGGCTAAGATTTGATTCGGTGCTGAGGAAGATAGTACTTTTTTACCATAGCCTTCCAGCCATGTTACCCAATCTCTGGGGCGACTGCGATGATCGAGGGTATGAAAGAATTTTAAAACTCGTCCTTCGTGCCAACCATGAGCAATACCTTCGAGTAATTCCATGTACAAAAACTCGTAATCTGTGGAGCTTAAGGGGGGTAACTCTTGGGCTAGTTTTCTTTTGCTAGATGTTTTGTCTAGACCAAATAAGCGTTTTAGCCATTGCCATAACCGACTAAGTAGTCCCTGCATTCTATTGTTATCTCTTTTTTTCTCACTACAATAGTTTAGCGAATCAAGTGTCTTCTTGTTCGAGAAGCTTTTTGATGCCGTCTCTAGAAGCTGTCCTTTTTCTGTAATAATTTAAAACAGTAGTTGTAAACCTTTTTAACAACAACATGACTAAATCTCTCAGAAATGTCATCGGTACACTGCCTTGCGAAGGCATTGCCTGCGATGACCGCCTTCCGCGGTAATAATTCTGAAATTGATTTCTCAAGGTTTACAAAAGTTAACAATTATATCGATCAATTATGGCACAAGCTTCTGGTTCATCGGATGTACCTGATTTAGGTCGTCGTCAATTTATGAATTTGCTCACCTTCGGCACCATTTCAGGTGTTGCAGCTGGAGCATTATATCCTGTTGTTAAATACTTCATTCCTCCGTCTTCGGGTGGTACAGGTGGTGGACTAACCGCTAAAGACGCACTCGGCAACGATATTAAAGTCAGTGAATTTTTAGCGAATCACAATGCTGGCGATCGCACATTAGCCCAAGGTTTAAAAGGCGACCCGACTTATTTGGTTGTTGAAAACGATAAAACCATTGCTAATTATGGGATCAACGCCGTTTGTACTCACTTAGGTTGTGTTGTTCCTTGGAATGCCAGCGAAGATAAATTCATGTGTCCTTGTCATGGATCTCAATACAACGCACAAGGAAAAGTGGTACGCGGCCCCGCACCTTTGTCTCTAGCGTTAGTTCATGCTGACGTGACAGAAGATGATAAAGTTGTCTTTACTAATTGGACAGAAACCGATTTTCGCACCAACGAAGACCCCTGGTGGGCTTAATAATTGTTACATAACGTTGTGAAGTCAATTCATTAAACATTAGAGATGAGAACACCTATTCTGGGCGCAATTCGCAAAAGATTACTGCTGGTCATTGCCACAATTGCTTTTTTAGTTATCAGCGATTTTACCTTTCCTCAATCGGCCTCTGCTTATCCATTTTGGGCGCAACAAACAGCCCCACTAACCCCAAGAGAAGCAACTGGACGTATTGTCTGTGCTAACTGTCACCTCGCACAAAAACCTGCAGAGGTCGAAATTCCTCAAGCCGTTTTACCTGATACCGTATTTGAAGCGGTTGTTAAAATCCCCTATGACCTTAGTAGTCAACAGGTTTTAGGAGATGGTTCTAAAGGTGGATTAAATGTCGGTGCTGTTTTAATGCTACCCGAAGGCTTTAAAATCGCCCCTCCAGACCGTATTCCTGAAGAATTACAAGAAAAATTAGGCGGTCTTTATTTCCAACCCTATCGAGAAGATATGGAAAACGTTGTGATTGTTGGCCCCTTACCTGGTGAGCAATATCAAGAAATTGTTTTCCCCGTTTTATCTCCAGACCCCGCCCAAAATAAAAATATTCACTTTGGTAAATATTCAGTTCATTTAGGGGCAAACCGAGGACGTGGCCAAGTTTATCCGACTGGAGAACCGAGCAATAATACTGTTTATAAAGCTTCTGCTGCGGGTACTGTCTCTGAAATTACCAAGCAAGAAGACGGTAGCTATGAAGTTACTCTCAATACCAAAGATGGTCAAGTGGTTGATAAGATTCCCGTTGGGCCAGAATTAATTATTTCCGAAGGTCAAACCGTTGAAGCGGGCGACCCTCTCACCAGTAACCCGAACGTCGGTGGTTTTGGTCAAAAAGATACTGAAGTTGTCTTACAAAGCCCACAGCGTATCACTTGGTTAATGGTCTTCCTTGCGGGAATTATGCTATCTCAAATTTTCCTTGTCATTAAGAAAAAGCAAGTAGAAAGAGTTCAAGCAGCTGAAATGAATTTCTAAAATCAATTTCATATATCGTTCTTTTAGACAGGCCTACCGCCTGTCTTTATTTATAGATTTTTGTATATTAGAGAAGTACGGTAGGCAATGCTTACCCGATTCACTGATGACTGTTAACTGATAACTGTTAACTGAATATGACTTTACCGCCTCGCCCCACATCGCCCCGTTTTTTGCGGATGTTTAATCTAGTTTTTCGTCCTGTCCAATATTTAGACCAGTACGGTCAGCAGTTTGGTGACATTTTTGCTGTGGGCAGTGAAGAGTATCCCTTTATTTATGTCAATCATCCGAAAGGAATACAAGAGATTTTCACAGCCGATAAAGATTGTTTTGATTCTGGTACTGGAAACGGAGTTCTAAAATTTTTGCTAGGTGCTAATTCAATCACATTACTAGATGGTGAAGCCCATCAACGACACCGTAAATTACTCATTCCACCGTTTTATGCAGAACGTCTCCGCGCTTATCATCAAATCATTGATAATATTGCTCACCAAGTCACTGCTAAATGGCAGGAAGGACAAATTATTCGCGTCCGAACCGATATACAAGAAATGACATTACAAGTGATTTTACAAGTCGTTTTCGGCTTAGAGCAAGGTCAACGCTATGATCAACTTAAGAAATTACTGACTATATTACTGGAAACTTTAAGCACTCCTTTAACTTCAGCATTGTTGTTTTTTCCTCAATTACGCCAAGACTGGGGTAATTTTAGCCCTTGGGGTCGGTTTTTGCGCTATAAACAACAGGTAGATGAACTATTAAGACGAGAGATTCAAGAACGTCGTCAAGAAAATAATTTAGATAAAGAAGATATCCTGACGCTACTTCTAGCGACAAAAGATGAAGATGGCAAACCGATGACAGATGAAGAAATACACGATGAGTTGATGACGATGTTGGTTGCAGGTCATGAAACAACTGCATCGGCTCTAACTTGGGCGTTATACTGGGTTTATTCGTTGCCTACGGTTAAAGATAAATTACGTTTTGAATTATCGAGTTTAGGTGAAAATGCCTCGCTTTCAGATATTGCCAAACTTCCCTATTTAGGTGCAGTGTGTTCGGAAACCCTGCGAATTTATCCTGTTGCAATGATTGGTTTTCCTCGTATTCTGAAAAAACCGTTTGATTTGATGGGATATCATTTTAATGAAAGAACTGTTTTGAGTCCTTGTGTTTATTTGGTTCATCAACGAGAAGATTTATATCCAGAACCGAAGACCTTTAAACCTGAACGTTTCCTACAACGTCAATACTCACCCTATGAATACTTTCCCTTTGGTGGAGGAAGCCGTCGCTGTATTGGGATGAGTTTGGCAATGTTAGAGATGAAATTAATTTTAGCTGCGATCGTCTCTCGTTTTGAACTCACTTTAACCACGTCTCGTCCGCTTCAACCTGTACGTCGCGGTTTAACTCTAGCACCTCCAGCAAACTTTAAGCTAAAAGTAAAAACCAAATTTAAGGATTAAAATCACGGCACAAACTTCAAAAATCGTTCAAAATATAAAAGAATTTAGATTTTAAATTAACTAGACTTAACATGGATAGTTATGAGTTAGCTAAATATATCGAAGAAACCAATAGTATCTCTAAACCTTGGATGTTGGTTCAATTACGCATGAGAAAATTACAAGAACGTCGTTCTACCCTTTCGGATGCAGAATATATGGCAGCATTAGCCGAACTTCATCAAGACCTCATGAATTTGGGTGAATGGTGGAAAGGAATAGAAGACGAAGTTTTTTAATTAAGCTTTATTTTAATCATTCCTCACTAATGAAACTCTCTGATTTTTTGTTTCTCACAGTCTGCTTTTTTTGTCTTCTTTATTTCTTAGAATTTATCCGTTTTTTGCCTAAAAATAAGGGTTGGCTTTTAGTTAGCGGTTTTATTTTATTACTAACTTTAGGGCTAAGATTAGTTAATACTTTAGCAGCAGGAGTAATCGGATTAGTTTTAGTTATATTCTTTTTAATTATTCCTAAAATTGGCTTTTCTGTTTATCAGAAATTAATGGTTCAACAACAATACAGAACTGCTAAAATTTTGATGACTGGATTAAGTTTACTACATCCTTTTGATAGTTGGTTACAGCAGCCTAAATTAATTTATAGTTTAGCACTAGCTAAAGAAGGAAAGTTAGAGAAATCTTTGAATTTGCTGAAAAGTTTTCCTGACGATAATCATCATTCACAAATTTTATCTTTTTATATTCAAGGTGATTGGGAAAATGGTTTAAATTGGATTGAGCGTTATCTACCTTACAATATTTTATTTTCTGAGCCAGATTTATTATTATATTATTTACGAGCATTAGGCGAAACGGGAAAATTAAATAAACTCCTGAAGATTTATCAGAAAACTGAAGGCTTTTTAAAGCGAAATGGCAGCCCACTACAAGTCTATCAAGCTCGAATGTATGCGCTGGCATTTTGTGGACAAGTTTTACAAGTTAGACAATTATTACAAGTTCCTTTAAGAAAGTTGCCATTATCTGTACAACAATTTTGGCTAGGGACAGCACAAATGATCGCAGGGAAAAAAGCTTATAGTTATAGTAATTTAGCAGAACTTTTGACTCAAAAAGATTTTATTTTAAAGAAAGCGATCGACTGGCGATTGGATCATCCTTATATTGAATCAGAGAAAATTTTAAATAAAGAATCATATCAAATAATCAATCAAATTAAACTAGAAGTCGATCAAGAATTTTATCCAAGAATTTTTAATTTTAGTAAGACTCGAAAAGCTTATGCAACTTATCTACTTATTGGCGTTAACTTAGCCTTTTTTGGAATGCAAATTAAAACAGGAGGAAGTGAGAATTTAGAAAGACTCTATCAATTAGGTGCATTAGTTCCCGAAGCAGTATTAGCAGGACAATGGTGGCGCGTGATAACTGCTAATTTTCTCCATTTTGGCTTGCTACATCTATTAACGAATATGTCGGGTTTATATATTTTAGGTCGTTTAGTAGAATCTGCGCTCGGTTTTTACCGTTTTCTTTTGATTTATCTGTTTAGCGGGATTGGTTCGATGATTCTTTATACTATTTTATCGTTGAAAACTCAACAAAATGGTTATATTTTGATGGGTGCTTCTGCGGCTATTATGGGCTTATTAGGAGCTTTATTCATTATTTTTATTAAAGAATGGTTTTATACTAAATCGAAATTTACGGCTAAACGAATTCAATTAATTATAGTGACGATTGGACTACAGTTTACTTTTGATTATTTTGTGCCCCATATTAGTATGCTCAGTCATGCTACGGGTTTATTATTAGGTTTAGTGATTAGTTTGTTTTTAGTTGGTAAAGTAGTTAAATAAATTTTAGATTAAAGATTGCCAGAGAATAAATTCTTTGTCTCAAAGCACAAGTCGATTAAAACCGACTAATCATAAAAATTTTAGTTCATTAAAATGGACTTATGCTATGAGCCGTGAAATGAATTTCACGGTGGTGTAGGATAACTAAATTAACTTTTATTTTCCCTAATCACTGGCGATATTAATGCTCTTTATATTCTAATAAATCATGAATAATCCAGTACAAAATCAATACAATCAATTAGCTAAATTTTATGATTCACGTTGGAAAGACTATCTACACAATACGCTAACCTTTCTCAAAGATTGGTCAAACATATCACCAGAAGAAACTGTACTAGATATTGCTTGTGGTACTGGCGAATTTGAGAAATTAATTTTAAATGAGTCTCCAACACAACATATCGTCGGTATCGATTTTTCAGAGAAGATGCTAGAAATTGCTAAAGATAAATGTAAGAACTATTCACAAGTTTCGTTTCAGGTGAAGAGTGCAGACAACTTACCTTTTGCTGATTCTAGCTTTGATGTAATTATTTGTGCGAGTTCATTTCATTACTTTGACCATCCATCGGCTGTATTAGAAGAGATGAGACGTGTTCTTAAACCTAATGGAAAAGTAATTATTTTAGATTGGTGTAAAGATTTTTTATTTTGTCAAATATTAGATATTTTTCTCAAGATTTTTGACCCAGCACATCAACAATGTTATACACAGAAAGAATTCCATGACTTTCTGAAAAATGCTAATTTTGTGATTTCTCGCTCGTCTACAATGCGTTTCGGTCTATCTTGGGGATTAATGGTCGCTACCTGTAATAAAAACTAAAGCTTTTTCTCAATGATGAGGATGTTGTATATTTACAAACTATGAAGCCTTTTAGCCTCTAAGTCCCCGTTTTTGTAACAGTTCTTGACAAACTTAATAGAGAATGGCTACCTGAGTGATAGGATGCCCTAAAACACTTATTTCAATAATAAGAATCCTATGCCAGAAGAGCTTACCGGACAACTGCCGAAATTTGGTGGTAGCACAGGCGGCTTACTCACTAAAGCCGATGTTGAAGAAAAGTATGCTATCACTTGGACAAGCCCCAAAGAGCAAGTCTTTGAAATGCCTACAGGTGGCGCGGCTATTATGAATGAAGGCGACAACATTCTTTATTTAGCCCGCAAAGAATACTGTATTGCGATGGGAAGCCAATTACGGACGAGATTTAAACCCAAAATGGAAAATTACAAAATTTACCGTATTTTCCCTAATGGTGAAGTTGAATACATTCATCCTGCTGACGGCGTTTTCCCTGAAAAAGTTAATGAAGGTCGTCCTTACGTTGGTAAAAAAGATAGACCTATTGGTAAAAACCCTGAACCAGCAACCCTCAAGTTTTCTGGTAAGTACCCTCCAGATGTATAACTAAAAAAATCGAGGTGATTTCAGTTATCGGTGAACAGTCAACATTAGACATCAAAAGCTGATAATGTTTATTGATGGCTGATTGCTGATAACTGTTATTCTTCAGTGAATTTATGATGTTTCCATCCTTCGAGCAGTTTCAAGAACTGAGCTTACAAGGTAACTTTATTCCCGTTTATCAAGAATGGATCGCTGACTTAGAAACCCCTGTCTCTGCTTGGTACAAAGTTTGTGCAGGACAACCTTATAGCTTTTTACTAGAGTCAGTAGAAGGGGGAGAAAATATTGGACGCTACAGCTTTTTAGGATGTGACCCCGTTTGGGTATTACAAGCGAAAGGAAATCAGACGACGCGCACACATCGCGATGGAACAGTAGAAGTTTTTCAAGGAAATCCATTTGAGATTTTAACGCGCTGTTTAGAACCCATTCATCCAGTACAACTCCCGCAACTTCCTCCAGGTATCGGCGGTTTATTCGGTTTTTGGGGTTATGAGTTGATTCAGTGGATAGAACCCCGCGTCCCTGTTTACCAAGCGGATGAAAATGATTTACCTGATGGGGTGTGGATGCAGGTTGATAATTTAATTATTTTTGACCAAGTACAGCGCAAAATCTGGGCGATCGCTTATGCTGATTTGAGAGGAGATCAGACTAATTTAGAACAAGTGTATCAAGAAACTTGCGATCGGATTACTAAACTGGTTTTAAAATTATCCTTGCCACTTCCCAATACAGCCAAAGCCTTAGAATTCAATTCATCGCCTTCTAACCCATTACATTACGAAAGCAACACCCCTCATCAACAATTCTGTGACAATGTACTCAAAGCCAAAGACTACATTAAAGCGGGTGATATTTTTCAAGTTGTTCTGTCACAACGTTTAAGCGCGTCTTATGCAGGGAACCCGTTTGAACTCTATCGGTCGTTGCGCCTGATTAATCCTTCTCCCTACATGGCTTATTATAACTTTGGCGATTGGCAGATTATCGGGTCAAGTCCTGAAGTGATGGTGAAAGCAGAACGCGAAACGAATGCCATGAAAGCGACTTTAAGACCTATTGCGGGAACCCGTCGCCGAGGAAAAACACCCGCAGAAGATAACGCTTTAGCCGAAGATTTATTACAAGACCCCAAAGAAATCGCCGAACACGTCATGCTAGTAGACTTGGGACGCAATGACTTAGGACGGGTTTGTATTAAAGGAAGCGTGAAGGTTGATGAATTAATGGTCATTGAACGCTATTCTCACGTCATGCACATTGTGAGTAATGTAATCGGAGAATTAGACCCAAATCAAACCGCTTGGGACTTACTGAAGGCGTGTTTTCCTGCGGGGACTGTTAGTGGTGCGCCCAAAATTCGAGCAATGGAAATTATTAAAGAACTCGAACCCGCAAGAAGGGGGCCTTATTCGGGTGTATACGGCTATTATGACTTTGAAGGACAGTTAAATAGTGCAATTACCATTCGGACAATGATTGTTCGTCCTATGGGCAATAATCATCATCTGGTCTCTGTACAAGCGGGTGCAGGTTTAGTCGCCGACTCTGACCCCGAAAAAGAATATGAGGAAACTTTAAATAAAGCGCGGGGTCTATTAGAAGCAATCCGTCGTTTAAGTTAAAGTGCGATCGTGATACAGTAAAGACGCGTTCTTGATGCGTTTGTGTAATTTAATTTTTAGAAAGATTTACTATGAGCTTTTTAGATTCTAGAGGTAGATTGTTCGGTAGGTTGAATATTTTGGACTTAGCAGCCGCTTTAGTCATTCTAGGAGTAATTACAGGAATTTTTATTTTCCCTGGCACATCTGGAAAAGGTTCAATTGCTCAAGTTCCCTCAGAACCGATAGAAGTCGATGTTATTGTTAAAGGATTAAGTGTACTAAATCCTGATGGCTTAATTCAACAATTTAAAACTGATAAAAAAACTAATATTGTAATTCGGAATCAACCAGCAGGTGAATTAGAAGTGGTTAGAGTTAGAGAACTCCCTCGTAATATTCTTGTTCCTCAGCCTGATGGTAGCGTAAAAGTACAACCCGACCCACGTCCTGAGTCTGCTTATTCCCAAGATATGATTTTGACACTGGCTGCCAAAGCTGAAATTAGTGAGACAGGTGCGGTTGTCGGAGGTCAAAAAGTTAAAATCGGAACTTTATTTGAGTTAGAAGGCGATAATTATAATTTTAATTCCAGTGTCATTGATGTTAGAAGAATGGCGAAGAAGTAAGGTTATTTATTAAAAATGTAGAGATGTAGTGTATTGCCTCTCTACATTTTTATTAAATTCCCTAACAGCCTAAACATTTTTAAAGCCTACAATTAAAGCCAAAAGTCAAGGTAAGAGTAACTTAAGATAAAAGCATTAATAAAATTAAATCTGATTTAAGTTCATTGGTTAAAATTGAATTATCCAACGACTGAAAAATGGGTAGCTCATAATGCTTCTTCAATACGATCGCAACCGCAAATTACCCACAGCAAAAGACTTACCTCATACTAACGATACCCCTGTGGATAACGAATTACAGAATGATCTTCCTAATTTACTCAGAGCCATGCTTGCCTCAATTTGGGCTGATAGAAGGGATTGGTTTTTTGGGGTCGATATGGGAATCTATTATGATCCAGATAAACCTGCAATCATTCCCGATGGTTTTTTGAGTATCGGTGTGCCTCGGTGGATTGAATCAGACTTGCGCTTATCCTACGTTTTGTGGGAAGAACAAAAACTACCGATTTTAGTCCTAGAAGTGGTTTCTCAAACGAGACGAGGGGAATACACCACTAAAAAAGACTTTTATGAACAGATGGGGATACTTTACTATGTCATTCATAACCCTTTGCGAAAAAGAAAACAAAAATTAGAAGTCTATAAATTAAACAACGGAAAATATGAATTACTAGAAGGTGAGGCAGTTTGGTTTCCTGAAATTGGTATCGGAATTATGCGAGAAAAAGCAACCTATCTGGGAATAGAGTATGATTGGGTATATTGGATGGACGAACACGGAAAGCGTTATTTAACTCTCGAAGAACAAGTAAAAGAAGCTCAACAACAGGCTCAAGAGGCTCAACAACAAGCTCAAGAGGCTCAACGACGAGCCGAATTACTAGAAGAAAGATTACGAGAATTAGGCATTGAGCCAAATGAATTAAGGTAAACTTGAAACTGTTCACGTAACAGACGATCGCTAATTTCGGTCTCCCACTGTTGTAATTGTGTTTTAAATTCAGGCTGATGTAAATCACCTCGCCATAAAATTAAAGCATCTTCCCCCGTTTGCTGATAATAACCTTTACGTCGTCCTGCCACTTGAAAACCAAATTTTTGATAGAGGGAGATAGCAACATTATTCGAGACGCGAACTTCTAGGGTTGCTCGTTCTAACTGACGAACGACTGCATCTTTGAGTAAAGCATAGAGTAAGAATTGACCTAAACCCCGTCCTTGATAGTCGGGATGAATGGCAATTAGTGTAATATGTGCTTCCTCTAAAATCGCCCAAAAGCAGCCACAACCAATAATTTTGTCTAAATTGGGGTTAAGAGGAATAGACAAGGTTAGAAGACTACTATTAGGGCTTTCTAGCTCTCTTTTATAGCCGTCTAGCGTCCAAAGACCACCTAAGCAAACTTGATCAAGTTCAACAATTTGGGGTAGATGTTCAAGGGTGGCGACTTGAAGATGTAAGGGAAAAAGAGACATCGACGCAACATCCTATTAAATAAGAGTCCTCACCCACTCTAACAGCAGATGAGGATAGATGACTTGGCTTTTAGCAATGAAAAAGCTTGGTCTTAAATATTGCGAGGTTCTTCGCCAAAAATTTGCGCTCTTAACGCTTCAATCTCAGTTAGTAACTCCTGACGGTTAGAGGCTTTCCAGAGATAGCGATAAATAAACCAAGCTGAGTAAATTAACCCAATTAATTGCATCAGAGGTGAGATGAGCGGAAGATCATTGATCGCATCAAGAACCGCCAGAATGACCTTAACGGTAATAATACTACCGACAATCAAACCGAGAGTAGTGAGAAATTTTTTGTTACTAGGATGAGCAAACCATTCACCGATGTAGTCGGGAACTTTAGCTAGATAGTTTCGCACTGACTCCCAAACTGGGGCAATGTACTCTTGGATGATCTGGTCTGTAGTACTGGGTTTAGTCAGTGATCCAGGCGCATCGGGTCTTATTGAGGGTTTGGTTTCCGTGGGTTTAAATGATTCCATATTTATTTGACCGATCCTTAATGTTAGGTTTGACTCTTTTGTATAGAGCAGACAGTCGTCTAAAATGTCAGACTGTACCTATCTTTGCTCATATTATCAGACAGTTTTGATAGCTTACTCAATCTTTCTCAACAACTATTAAGAATTAACTGATATGACAACTCATGTTCAGTTATTGTTGCTGCAAGCTTATATTCTATGATATTCTTTATCCTTTCAGAGAATAGATCTAACTTACGAAGTAATCCTAAGTGGATTAAGTGTCTTTTTTAGGATATTACTAAGATACACTTTCTTTAAAATGACTAAAGTTTCTCCATTGGGGCGATGGTTGGATCGAGGATTTTTTGACCACCACCTGAAAACTTAACGGCGATGCTTGCCCGCTTACCACCTGCTAAAATGTGGGTCACTTCTCCTTCGCCGAAAATAGTATGGTAAATGCGATCGCCTACTTCCCAAGATACATTATTTGTTTGATAACTTCTCGGAGTGGTAGTTACTGGACGACTTTGAGGGGGTTTAGTCTTAACGTTACTGGTGACTAAATCTTGAGGGAATTCTTGTAAAAATTGTGAGGGAATTTTGCTTTCACGATTTCCCCAAACAAACCTTTCTTTGGTATGAGTTAAAAAAAGTTGTTCTTGAGCGCGTGTCACACCTACATAACATAAGCGGCGTTCTTCTTCGATGGATAGAGGATCGTCTAAACTTCTCATATGAGGTAGAGTTCCTTGTTCTAAACCCACTAAAAAAACAACAGGGAATTCTAACCCTTTAGCAGAATGGAGTGTCATTAAAGAAACTTTTTCTTGTCCTTCACTTAAGTCATCTAAGTCTGATGAGAGAGAAGCAGTCGCTAAATAATCTTGTAAGCTGTTATTTTCACTATCTTCACTAAACTTGACCACAGCATTGTACAACTCAAAAACGTTTTCTAAACGGTTATTCGCTTCTTCGGTTCCTTTTTCTTTTAAATCAGCAATGTAGCCAGATTGTTCCATGACTTGTAGTAAAATCTCTGCTACGGGAAGGCTTTCCACTTGGGCTTGAAAAGTTTGTAATAATTGAACCAATTGATTAATTGATTTAGCCGCCCGTCCAGCAATTGTGTTGACTGAAGTTTCATCACTTAAGATTTCCCACAAAGGTATCCCTAATTCTTGGGAAGCAGTGACTAAGCTTTCTATGGTGGTTTTTCCAATGCCACGACGCGGTGTATTAATAATTCTTAATAAACTTACAGTATCAGATGGATTAGCAATCACCTTTAAATAAGCTATAGCATCTTTGACTTCTAGACGATCATAAAATTTAAAACCACCAACGATCGTATAAGGTATATTCCTTTGTACTAACGCATCTTCAAACGGTCGGGAGTGAGCATTAATTCGATACAAGATGGCAAAACTACCCCAATTTAATTCAGGATTTTCTCTCTTTAGTTGTTTTATTTTATTAATAACAAATTCGGCTTCAATTTCTTCATTATCGGCTCGATAACAAAATATCGTATCACCTAAGCCTCTAGTTGCTTTCAGAATTTTCTCAATTCTTTGAGTATTATTTTCAATTAATTTATTAGCAATTTGTAGAATATTTTCTCTAGAGCGATAATTTTCTTCTAGTTTAATCATGGTACGGGTATCATCATCGGATAGTCCATCGCCAAAATCAGATTGAAAATTCAATAAAATTGTAAAGTCAGCCATTCTAAAACTATAAATGGATTGATCCGCATCTCCCACTACAAAAATAGAACGATCTTTCCACTTCCATTCTTTTTTATTGGTTTCGCCATTAGTAGAAAGCAGACGAATTAAATCATACTGAATCCGATTTGTATCTTGATATTCATCGACTAAGATATGTCTAAATTGATGATACCAGTAGCCTAAAATTGATTCATTTTGCTCAAACAAGCGAACAGGGACTAAAATCAAATCATCAAAATCTAAAGCATTATTAGCCGCTAATTGATTTTGATATTCTTGATAAACTTCTGTAATTACTTTACCTCGATAATCAGGATTTTCTAAAGCATATTGATCAGGTGAAAAACCTAAATTTTTTGCATTACTGATTTGATAGCGTACCGAACGAGCATCAAATTTTTTATCATCTAGTTTTAACTGTTTGGTTACAATATTTTTAATCAAACTTTGGACATCCGATTCATCCATGATCGAGAAATTTCGCTGCCATGTTCGTCCCTTTTCATCTCGGTATTTATTGATGTCATAACGTAAAATTCGAGAACACAGACTATGAAACGTTCCGATCCAAAGCTTTTTAGTGATGTTTTTATAAATTTGTGATGTTAACTGTTTTTGTTGATATTCGGTTAATAATTCTAAGCGTTGTCCGTATTTTTCTAAAGCCGACTCTTGAGCGAAAGTTTTTTCAATCCGTTCTTTCATTTCACGAGCCGCTTTATTTGTAAAAGTAACGGCTAAAATATTTTCTGGATCAACTTGATAATAGCGAATTAAATGAGCAATTCGATAGGTTAATGCTCTTGTTTTCCCTGAACCCGCACCAGCAACGACTAATAATGGCCCACAAAAATGTTCGACAGCCCGACGTTGAGAGGGGTTTAATTGATCTAAATAACTCGTATTAGTGGCCATAAGTCTTTCAATATGCTGCGTCTTTCTCTTTCTAATCTTAACGAGATCAAGGAAACAAAGAAGGGTTTGATGGCCAAACCCTTTATAGTCATCAGTTATAAGTCATCAGTGAATGAATTATCCTTTACTGTTTACTGTCTTAGTTATGGATAGAAACTGATTTGAGGTAATCCTAATGCTTCATCCCAACCCATCATTAGATTTAAACATTGTACCGCTTGTCCTGCCTGTCCCTTAACTAAGTTATCAATTGCAGACATAACAATAATGCGATCGGTTCTCGGATCAACTTCGATACCGATGTAACATAAATTCGTTCCAGCAGCCCATTTAGTTTGCGGATAAACCCCGTTTGGCAGAATTTTGACGAAACTAGAAGAACGATAAAACGCCCCGTAAATGGTGATTAAATCCTCTCTGACGAGTCCTGGGTCGCGTAGCGTCGCGTAGACTGTCGCTAAAATTCCCCTGACCATTGGAATCAAATGAGGGGTAAATTGGACTCTAACTTCGTGTCCCGCTAAATCACTACAAACTTGCTCAATTTCAGGTGTATGACGGTGTTTGGCGACTCCATAGGCTCCTAATGAGTTATCCGCTTCAGCTAGTAACATATTAACTTTCGCCTGACGACCTCCCCCCGATGTCCCTGACTTAGCATCAATAATCGCTGTTTCTGGAACAATTAAGCCTTGTTTGAGTAAAGGAGATAAAGCTAGTATACTCGCAGTCGGATAGCAACCGGGGCAACCAATTAAAGATGAGGCTTTAATTTCTTCACGATAAAGTTCGGGAAGACCATAAACTGCTTTTTTGGCGATTGTTTGGTCGGTTCGCTCTTTTTTATACCAAGTTGTATAGGTTTCTAAATCTTTAAAACGATAATCTGCTGATAAATCTAAAACTTTACACCCTTTTTCAACTAAAATCGGTGCTAGATCACAGGCGATGCCATTGGGTAAACCTAAAAAAACGACTTCACACCGCGAGGCGATGACATCTACATCAATTGGTTCAACATTTAAGCTAACTTTATGAATTAAATGGGGATAAAGATCAGTGTAGGGTTTTCCCGCGCTACTATCACCACCTAAATATACGATTTCGACTTCTGGATGTTCCATCAGTAGACGAATTAACTGGACTCCACCATATCCAGAAGCTCCGACAATGCCTATTGGTACTCGTTTTGGGTTGCCCATATCTCTTTTGTATTTCGTGTGATATGTGAGATTTTACTAAAAACTCTCACTTTGGCTGCATTCTATTACTAAATCTGAATTTTGGATCAAAATTTTTTACTAAGATTTGCTAGGGTTGTTGGGTAAACTGTCTTTGTTCATCATTAATCAACCTTGACTATTCTGCAACAAGCTTTATTAACTCAAGTCGCTAGTTTTTTTCCCGATGCGGTTTTTTATAAACAAACAACTCAACGGATAGTTGCTTTAACGATCGATGATATCCCAACACCGAATGAACCTAATGATCAATCGACTCATCTAATTTTAAATGCGATCGCTACTCATAATCAATCGATTAGCAATCCGACTCAAAAAGCCAAAGCTACTTTTTTTGTGATCAGTAATCATCTTTGTCATGAAACTCAGCTTTTACAAACAATCTTAGCCCAAGGTCATGAAATTGGTAATCATGGTTTAGAAGATCTTCTTGTTGCAGCACAATATCCCGAACAGTTTCAGCAACATCTCGAACAAGCACATGACTGTATTTCTCGCTTATGTGGTAAACCGCTACGTTGGTATCGTCCAGGGCGAGCTTTTTATAATCAAAAAATGCTAGAAATCTTAAAACAAACCCCAGACTATGAGCCTCGTTTTGCATTGGGTTCAATGATTCCCCTTGATACCAATTCTTGGTCAGAACATCCTCAGTTTACTGCATGGTATATGTCACAGTTTATTTTTCCAGGCTCAATTCTAGTATTACACGGTGGTACCGCGACTCGTTCTGAAAATACAGCGATCGCTCTTAAAAGTATTCTAAAAACCATCACTGAACAAAACTATCGAGTCGTAACGCTAAGTGAATTATGGGATAGTCCTTCTTAAGAACTCCCCTAAAAGCTACCTAAATGGTGTATTCTGTAGTTCAAAATTATCTTAAATTTGCAGTGAAAAAAATTTCTATTTTAGGTTCTACTGGGTCAATAGGCACCCAAACCCTTGATATTGTCTCCCAATACCCTGAGCAATTTCAGGTAATTGGGTTAGCTACAGGAAATAATGTAGATTTACTGGCAAAACAGATTCGGACTTTTCGCCCCCAAATTGTAGCAATTTGCAATGAGTCTCATCTACCTACTCTAAAATCACTCATTGCAGACCTTGATTATACTCCAATTCTTCTAACAGGAGATGAGGGTATGATCGAAGTGGCTAGATATGGTGATGCTCAAAGTGTGGTCACGGGAATTGTTGGCTGTGCGGGGTTACTGCCTACCATCGCAGCCATTGAAGCAGGTAAAGATATTGCTTTGGCCAATAAAGAAACCTTAATTGCAGGTGGGCCTGTTGTACTACCTTTAGTCGAAAAGCATCAGGTGAAATTATTGCCTGCAGACTCGGAACATTCAGCGATTTTTCAATGCTTACAAGGAGTTCCCAAAGGTGGTTTAAAACGCATTATTTTAACGGCTTCGGGGGGGTCATTTCGGGATCTACCCATCGAAAAATTAGCCTCTGTTACTGTTTCAGATGCCCTTAAACACCCCAATTGGTCAATGGGACGCAAAATTACCATCGATTCGGCAACCCTGATGAATAAGGGTTTAGAGGTCATTGAGGCTCATTATCTGTTTGGCATGGATTATGATGCGATCGATATTGTTATTCATCCCCAAAGTATTATTCACTCCTTAATTGAGCTACAAGATACATCCGTACTAGCTCAATTAGGCTGGCCTGATATGCGTTTACCCTTGTTGTATGCTTTGTCTTGGCCTGAACGAATTTATACCGATTGGGAGAGGTTAGATTTAGTTAAAGCAGGTAATTTGACGTTTAAAGAACCCGATCATCAAAAATATCCTTGTATGCAGTTAGCCTATGCAGCAGGAAGAGAAGGGGGTGCGATGCCTGCGGTCTTAAATGCTGCAAATGAACAAGCAGTTGCTCTGTTTTTAGAGGAACAATTAGCTTTTTAGATATTCCAAAGTTAATTGAGAAAGTGTGCGATCGTTTTATCTCACAAAATACGACAACACCAACACTAGAGGACATTTTAAATGCTGACGGGTGGGCTAGAAAAGAAGTTCTCAGAGCTAGTGAACAGTTAAATCAAGATCCTAAAATTGTGGCAATTCGATAAACTACAAAAAATAGACTAAGACCAGATCAGAGGAGTGAGTTTTGTTAGGAACAATTAAACATCAAGCTAGTCGAGTTCGGCGACGATTACCCATTAATGAGCATTGGTGGACTAAATATGATCTACTCAGAGTATTAGTCAGACGAGATTTAGATGCTCGTTACAAAGGCTCAATTATTGGAAATTTGTGGCCATTACTGAATCAATTATCCCAATTATTCCTTTATATTTATGTTTTTTCAGTTGTTCTTAGGGTTAAATCAAATGTGACTGGAATTGCTGCCAATAGTCATTTATCCTTCGGTTTGTGGTTATTTGCGGGATTCTTACCTTGGTTAGCATTTTCTGGGGGACTCAACCAAGCTACGACTTCAATTATTAATCAAACCAATTTGGTTAAAAAAGTAGTTTTTCCTCTCGCTTTATTACCCCTTGTTCCAATTTTATCAATCTTTATTGAAACCTCATTTGGTTTAGCGGCTTTAATTATTGCTGTTGCTTTTATTTTTCATCAATTACCTTTAACTTTAGCTCTTTTGCCTTTAATTTGGATACCTCAATTATTATTAACGGCAGGACTAGGTTATTTATTTGCTGGTTTGACCGTTTTTTTAAGAGATATTCCACAAACTTTAGCCGTGATTTTAAATTTTTGGTTTTATTTAACACCGATTATTTATCCAATTACTGCTATTCCAGAGAGCTTTCGCTGGTTTATTAATTGGTTTAATCCCATGACCCCCTTATCTGAAATTTATCGAGAATTAATTTTAGTTGGTTCAATCCAACATTGGCGAGAATGGGGAGTGCTTTGGCTAATTTCTATTATTATTTTTATCCTTGGACTTACCATCTATCGAAAATTACGTCCAGCTTTTGCTGATGTTCTATAAATTTAGGTGTAGTTAGGTGGGGTTGACCCACCTTAATCATTTAAGCTGATGGAGGATTTTTGAAAGCTTTTTCGATTGTTCCGATATATGATGTATTTTTCATCCCTACACTATCAATAAGAATGACTTCTAAAATATCAGTTGCTAAATTAACATTGTCATCTAGATGAATGCAACAATTCCAACCCGAATAAGAATAATCTGGATTATTGTAAAATTTAGCTACATCAGGACGATAAGCGAAAGGTAAACATCTTTGTTTAAGTTGACCATTGATCAAAAATTGAATATCTTGAATTGAGGCATGGTCATTATAAGTCGCCGCCCATCCTGCTAAATAAAGTGTATTCTCATTATGTAAATGGCAACGATCAATGTTACTAAATGGTCTTTTATAAAGATTTAATTCCATAGATTCTAAGCTATCATCACGAGTGACAAGATATAAATCTTGATGGTTATTAATACCTTTGCGCAAACAATAACATTTACCTTGCCCATCACTGGCTTCACTAACAGCTTGTTCAACAAAATCTTGAGTAACCCAAGTAGAACCGTATTCATCAGTATCAAGAGAACGGCTTTCACTCATTCCTAAAAAACAGATTCCCTTTTCTGATGGAGAAACGTTAGCAGGTACCAAACTCATATCGTGAGTAGTAAACATCAAAATTCCACGAGGAGTCAAAAGACTGTATAGTTTCCTAAGCCATCGTATAAAGGTGGTTTCAGGAAGATGGGTAAACAGAGAAATCACCAAAATACAATCGAACTGTTGGGAACAAACATAATCTTCAGGACGACTAACTGAGATAATACCTTGAACGCCAAATTGTTCTTCTTGGAACTTAACACCTTCGACATAAATATCAGAAACCCAGATTTTAGAGACGGGCATTTCTTGAAGTAGAAAACGTGTATATCTTCCGTAGCCGCAAGCAAAATCTAAAAAACTATTGATATTTTCAAAGCCATTAAATTTCCACTGAATAACTTGTTTAATGACATCCATAATAGTTGAGCCAATTCGGAAATAATCAAAAAGTGCTTTTTCTTGATTTCCTTGATTTAGCTCTAAACTATAAAGATACATTTCATCATCAGGGTGGATCGATAAATTAAACTGGTCTGGATTTTTTAGATAATCTTTTACTAATCTTTTAACCAAATCCTGCACTGATGTCATTTGGCTTGAGCTTAAGACCAAGGGGACGCTATTAGTAGGAACATTCATTTTTAATGAGTTAATGAATAGGAGCTAATTGACAATTAAACATATCACGACGTGTTGTTAATAGCAAGCGATTTTTTAGCCTTAGCAATCACTGAAAATAGTTTCCTAATCTAAAAGTACAATTGATAACTAGAAAATTAGAGTCTTTATTAGATGAAGTCAGTCAGATGGCTCATTCTGTGACTTGACTTTTGTCATCATTGCTTGTAACTTAGCTGAGTAAGAGAAGTATCTATTTTTTAAGTTAGCGTAGAGTAAAGTATAGTGAGGAGCGTCTAACCCCCTATGAGTCACGAGGACGTTATATGCCTAGAAGGGATATCGAAGTGTTATAAACAGTACGTTTATCCAATTGATCGACTAAAAGAACTTATTATCCCCGCGCATTCGAGAGCTAAAGAATTTTGGGCATTGAAAAATATTGATTTAAGTATCACTCAAGGAGAAACGTTAGGCATTGTCGGACGCAACGGCTCAGGAAAAAGTACATTATTACAGATTATTGTGGGAACTTTAACGCCCACATCAGGTCAAGTTAAAGTTAACGGGAGAATTTCGGCTCTTTTAGAATTAGGTAGTGGCTTTAACCTAGAATTTACGGGTCGTCAAAATGTATTTTTTAATGGTAGGCTATTAGGCTTAGAGCAAGAAGAAATCGAGAAAAGATTTGATGAAATTGTTGCTTTTGCTGATATTGGTCATTTTATTGATCAGCCAGTCAAAACTTATTCGAGTGGGATGTTTATTCGACTTGCTTTTGCTGTGGCAATTAATGTTAATCCAGATATTCTAATTGTAGATGAAGCTTTAGCGGTGGGTGACGAAGCCTTTCAAAGAAAATGTTTTTCTAGAATTCGAGCTTTTAGAGATCAGGGAAAAACGATTTTATTTGTTTCTCATACAGCATCTTCAGTGATTGAATTATGCAATCGTTCTATTTTAATTGATCATGGAGAAATTATTCTTTCTGGTTCTCCTAAACTAATTATTTCAAAATACCATAAACTGCTTTATTGTCCTAACGATCAAGTTGAAGCATATAGAAAAGAAATAAAAGAATTAAATCGTCAAAATAATCATAATAACTCTCAAACTAATTTAGTTTTAGGTGATGATTCTGATAGTCCATCTTTGCAGTTATTAAATCATCATAAAAACAATACACTTGTTAAAAAATTGCAGCCTTTTTATGATCCTTATTTAAAGCCTGAAAGTACGGTTACTTACATTTCTAGAGGGGCTGAAATTCGAGATCCTTATTTAACAACTTTAGAAGGAGAAAAAGTCAATAATTTAGTTCGTGGTGAGGAATATATCTATCACTACACTGTTGATTTCTCCGAAGATGCTTATCAAGTCAGATTTGGTATGTTAATCAAAACGGTTAGTGGTTTTTTCTTAGGAGGTGCAGCCTCGCATCCTATCAATAAAATGATCGAATTTATTTCAGCAAATACAACGGCTAAAATAGAATTTAAGTTTTCTTGTCTGCTACTTCCAGGTGTTTACTTCCTCAATAATGGAGTTTTAGGTCAGATTGATTCCGAAGAATGCTATTTACATCGATGTGTAGATATTTTAATGTTTCGAGTTCAGCCAGAAGAGGAACTTACAGCGACTCAAACGGTCGATTTTCTAATTGAACCGAATGTCTCTTTATATTTAGAGCAATGTAAGATCATCGCCTAGGAAAGATAGTGACATCTTTTAAAAATTAGATATTGATTTTTGTTGACTTAAAAAAGTGAATAAATGGAGTAGTTTTCCTTTTTTAAGTTATGATATTATTTGTTGTAATTTGGTTGGAAAATTTTATGGATGATCAACAGCTTCAAAAATTTATAGCTTCTCTTGCACTAGAAGGACTTGTCACTCAAATTTCAGATGCTGATCAAATGCTAGCTCGTGACCATGCCGAAAATATTCCTAGCGAACAGAACTACTTTCACTATTTTAGAGTAACCAAATCTGCCTTAGAAAATATTGAAAGGGCTAAAGATTTATTAGCTCAAGATATTAAATATATTTTGGATATGCCCTCGGGTCATGGAAGAGTTTTACGGGGATTGCGATGGTTATTTCCAACTCAAACCATCTATGCTTGTGATACTAATATAGATGGTGTTGATTTTTGTGCTGAAAACTTTAATGCAGTCAAGGTTTATTCATCGAGTGATCTAGACCAAGTGAAATTTCCTAAACAATTTGATTTAATTTGGTGTGGTTCTTTGATTACTCATTTTAATCAAAAAATGGCTTATGACTTATTGAAGTTATTTATTAATAATCTGGCAACTCAAGGAATTCTTGTTATTTCATCTCACGGTGATACTGTAATTAGGCGGATGATCAATGGTGAAACCTACGGACTAAAGCAAAATCATTTATATGATCTGATAAATGATTATTATCGTCAAGGATATGGCTATTGTGATTATGCTGATAACTCTGGTTATGGGTTGTCTTTAATTGATAAAAGTTGGTTTGAAAAAATGAGTCAGCAAATGAATTTCCAAGTCTTGGAATATCGGGATGCAGCTTGGGATAATCACCAAGACATAATATTGATTAAAAAAGTTTAGTTAAAATAAGAGAACATTTATAGGCACAAAAGTCATTCAAATTGACAGCTTAAATGAGTCGAATCAATCTATTGGAGAAGCTTGTATGTTCAATTCATCTTCAAACCCTCCCACTTTAATTATTACAGGGATGCACCGTTCGGGAACCTCTTTAACAGCTTCTTTATTACAAAGTGCGGGACTCAATATCGGTAAGGATTTAATGAGTGCTTCTCCAGGCAATGCTAAGGGTTATTTTGAGAACATTAATTTTGTTGATTTTCACGAACGGGTTTTAGTCTCCCAAGGTTTTGCTAAAGAAGGATGGACTTTAAATAAAGATATTGCTGTTCCAGAAAATTATTTAGAAGAAGTTAAACAACTGATTCAAAATAATCAAGCTGACTCGGCTTGGGGATGGAAAGATCCGCGTACTACTCTTTTTCTATCTTTTTGGTCAAAATTGCTGCCTGATGCTAAATATATTTTCATCTTTCGCTCTCCTTGGGAAGTTGTTGACTCCTTATTCCGACGTGGAAATTCTGGTGATGAAGTTTTTACTCATAATCCAAATTTAGCTCTTGAACTCTGGCAAAGTTATAATCAAATCGTTTTAGATTTTTATCAAAATTCTCCAGAGAAATGTATTTTACTTCACTTGAGTACAATTACTGATGATCCTAATAAACTAATTCAATTAATTAAGCAAAAATTTAATATTTCATTAGGTTATTGTGCTTATCTTTTTGAACAACAATATTTAAATCGCTCAGTAGAATTTAATCGATTATCATTATTAAAACGTTATTTTCCAGAAGCAATTAAGCTTTACTCTACTTTAAATAAAACTGCTGATTTATTCTATCAAGATGAACAGTTGAATGATCTCCTTTCATCCGAGATTGATAGTTATTTTACTCAAAAAGCCTGGGTTCTTCAAGATTGGTTAAATATTCGTAAGTCAGAAAAGAATGTTAGACAGTTAAAAACACAACTTCAACAGACTCAGACTGAGTTAGAACAGGCGCGGACACAACTCCAACAGACACAAATTGATTTAAATCAATCTCATATTCAACTCCAACAAACACAAATTGATTTAAATCAATCTCATATTCAACTTCAACAAACACAATCTGAGTTAAATAATTGCTATGTACAACTACAAGAAACTCAATCTGAGTTAAATCAATCTCATATTGACCTACAGCATAATCAGCAAGAGTTAAACAATTCTTATATTAAATTACAAGAAACTCAATTTGATTTAAATCAATCTCATATTGATCTACAGCGTAATCAGCAAGAGTTAAACAATTCTTATATTAAATTACAAGAAACTCAATCTGAATTAAATGAATTTCACCTTAAACTAGAACAAGCACAACTAGAAGTTAAAGAGTCTCAGGCACAATTGTACATGACTCAAATCGAATTACAACAAATTTCTGCACAATATAAATTAACTAAGGATGAATTAGACCGATCGCAAATTCATCTTAAACTGACAGAGGATGAATTAAACAAAGCGCAAAAACAACTTAAATTTACAGAAGATGAATTAGATCGATCGCAAAGACAACTCGATCAGACCCAAATAAAACTCAAAAAATCTCAAGTACAAATTCAGCAAATGCAAGCTGATCTACAAAAATCACAAACGCAGTTTGAGCGAACACAACAACAGTTTCAGCAGATTTCTGGAAAAGCTCAACTTCAACAGTCAGAATTATACCAATCTCACACTCAACTGCAAGATATGCAGACTTCATATCAGCAAATTTGTAGTCAATTAGAACAAGCTAAAATTCTCATTTCAGCAATGGAAAGCAGTAAGTTCTGGAAACTACGAAAGTTGTGGTTAAAGCTTAAAAGTAAATTCGGTCAATTAGAAGAACAATTGAGCGATAAATCAATAGATGACTTACCAGAACAATGCTTCTTACTGCCATCTGAAGCAGTTTCAGTGAATGATAAAAAAAATCGATTAGAGCAACTCTTTAATTTTAAAGAAATTATTCCGACAGACGACTTAGTAGGACACTTAGATTTACCTACACATAAGGAAAAAAGCCAAACGGGTTTGTTATTGGTGTCAGGTTGGGTTTTTAGCAAAAATGACAGGATTCAAACACTTTTGATCGAAAAAGAAGATTTCAGCAAAGAACAAATCACCTATGGCTTATTACGTCCAGATGTAGCAAGTCAATATCCAGAAATAGCTGAGGCGGGAATGTCTGGATTCCAGTGGCAGATTGCTTTAGGCGACGATTTGGCAAGAGTGCGTGAAATTCGGATTTGGGCTATTCTCGAAAAAAATCAACAACAAATTTGTTGTTTTGTTAGACAAGTTACCATTGAGACTAATGACGAGCAGCCCCCCCCCAACGCGAAAAACGACGAAGACCTGTGTTTTTTAGGTAATCCTCATACAGTTCATGCTTGGCAAAAGCAAGATTTGTATCAAAGATGGCGAAGCAATAACTTTTTAACGCCAAAACTCTTGTTAGTAATGAAAAACGAGGCGACACAGCTTCAACTCAACGCTGGATTCAAAATTAGCCTGATTGTTCCCGTCTATAACACTCCCCTGCAATTTCTAGAAGAAATGTTGCACTCAGTTTTAGCGCAAACCTACCCTAATTGGGAATTGTGTATTGCTGATGATGCCTCTAAAGATAGCCATGTTAAAAAGATTCTTGAAGAATATATAGCCATCGATTCTCGGATTAAAGTATGTTTTAGAGAAGAAAATGGACATATTGTCAAAGCCACTAACTCAGCCTTAGCCTTAGCGACGGGTGATTATATTGCCTTACTCGATCATGATGATACTCTCTCTCTGGATGCTCTACAGCAAGTAGCCGAGTGCATTGCTCAAAATCCTGAGCTTGATTGGATCTATACCGATGAAGACAAAATTGATGAAAAAGGCAATCATTATGACCCACAGATGAAAGGTCAGTGGAGTCCAGAAATGGCTATCACTCATAACTATACTCATCATCTGGCAGTTTTTCGCCGCACTTTAATTGAGCAAGTGGGAGGTCTACGGGAAGGATACGAGGGGGCGCAGGATCTAGACTTGTTTTTACGCATTAGTGAACACACAACTGCCGAACGAATCGCTCATATTCCTAAAGTTTGCTATCATTGGCGTTCTCATCAAAACAGCACCGCTTCAGGAGGTCAGCAAAAGCAATATGTATTTGACAGTGCCTATCGCTGCATTAGTGAAGCACTTGAGCGCAGAGGACTAAAAGCAAAACCGTTTTTACCTGCGATCGCCAAACAATACGATATGTGTCTCTATCAATTATGTTGGGATGCTTCACTGCTGACAGAGCGTTTAGTAACGATCATTATTCCGACAAAAGATCGAGCCGATCTCTTAAAACAATGTATTACCAGTTTAGAAAAAACCATTAATCCATTGTCGGTCAAGCTTTTAATTATCGATGATGGCTCTACGGAAGCAGCAACAAAAGACTATTTTCAGCAGCTACAACAACAGCAATTTTGGTCTTGTCAAATCGTTTCTTCTAATCGACAAAACGATGCGTTTAACTATGCTCGCTTGATGAACTTAGCGATTAAATATGTCGATACACCTTACATTCTGCACTTGAATAATGATGTCGAAGCAATTCATTCTGGCTGGCTAGAAGATATGGTCGGTTGGATGAGTGTTGCCGGGGTTGGAGTGGTTGGTGCAAAACTACTTTATCCAGATCAAACGATACAACACGGAGGAGTCGTTATCGGCTCTCATGATGGTTTAGCCGATCATCTTTTCCATCTGTTACCGCAAGAAGCAGTCGGGTATTTAGCTTTACCTCATGCGACGCGCAATGTATCCGCAGTGACTGGAGCGTGCTTACTCACAACCACTGAGCTTTATCAAGAATTACAGGGATTTGATGAAGAACGGTTTGGGGTACAATACAACGATGTTGATTATTGTTTAAAAGCGATTCAATCTGGACAACGAGTCGTTTTTACTCCTCAAGCTACTTTGATTCATCAAACAAGTGCTTCTCGCGGACAAGACTACAATTTTGAGGAACATCTAAGTTTTCTAAAACTGTATCCCGATTATCGTGATCCATATTTTAGCCCGAATTTAGAGATTGACTCGATGCAAATGGAAATTAATCCAGATCAATTTTGTTATGCAGAAAGAGCCAAAAATCTCAAAATTCTTTTGATTAGTCATAATCTTAATTTAGAAGGTGCACCTTTAATGCTTAATGAGATTGCACAATATTGCGTGTCTCAAGAAGGCTATCAGATTCATGTTTTGTCACCAAAAGATGGCGTATTGCGACAAAGATTAGAAAATTTAGGAGTTAAAGTTATCATTCATCCCATTGATATTTATTGTCCAGGAAAAACGATTTATACTCTCAAGCAAGAACTAGAACAATTAGGAAATGAGCTTCAGCTAAAAGATTATGATTTAGTGGTTAGTAATACATTAGGTGTTTTTTGGGGCGTTGAGTTAGCTAACTTATTTAAAGTACCTAGTATTTGGTACATTCATGAAAGTACATCTATTCATTTGTTCTGTCAGTGTTTTGAAAAATCAATTCAATCTTTGATCTTAAGCTGTTTCACAATGGCTGCTCAGATTGTATTTGTGGCCGAAGCGACACGCAGACTCTATCATAGTTTAGATATCAAAGGAAATTTTCGAGTCATTCATGGTGGCATTGATTTACAAAAGATAGAGAAATTTCGTAAAACTTATCAAAAATCAGAGTTACGAAGTAAGTATAATATTGCCAATGATGATATCGTGATTTCAATCATTGGGACAACCTGCGAACGCAAAGGACAACATATTTTTATTGATGCAATTAAAGAATTAAACAGTATTAATTCCGAAGATTTTTCTAACATTACAGCTTTAATTGTTGGTGGGCGAAAAGGAAAATACTTAGAACTCTTGAACAGAAGAATAGAAAAAATGAATTTAAAAAATGTCATCATTTTTGAAGAAACATCAGAAATATATGATTTCTTCCATCTTAGTGATATTTTTGTTTGTGCTAGTCTTGAAGAATCATTTCCAAGAGTCATTTTAGAAGCAATGGCATTTGAACTGAAGATTATTAGTACTGATGTATTTGGTATTCCAGAAATGATTAACAATGGTGTGGAAGGATATTTGATCAAAGCGGGCAATTATCAAGCTTTAGCTCAAGCAATCAATGATTGTCTTGAAAATCCAGAACATTCCGCTAAAATGGCTAGAAATGGCTATCTGACTATGCAGCGTAAATTCGATGCTCAACGTCTTTTGAAAAAGCATTTGGAAACAATTAAAAAAGTTTCTTTAGGTTAAATCTTTATTAGAAAGTTATGTCTAATTCAGCCGAAAATTCCCCTTTAGTCAGTATTTTAATTCCTACTTTTCAAGGTGAAGAATTTCTTGAAGAAACGCTTTTAACTGCGTTCGCTCAAACTTATCCTAACCTAGAAATTATCTTATCAGATGATCACTCAACTGATGCAACCGTAAAAATAGCTCAATCCTTTGAAAAAAAGTCACCTCACCAATTTAAGATTGTTTTTAATCCTCATCCTGGAATGGTACAAAATTGGAATTATTGTATTGAGCAAGCTAAAGGAAAATATATTAAGTTTCTTTTTCAAGATGATTTACTTAACCCTTATTGTGTTGAAAAATTAGTTAATCTAGCTGAACAAGATAATGCTATCGGTTTAGTCTTTTCACCTCGAAATGTTTTAGTAACTTCAAATAACAGTCATCAAAAATTAGACTCAAATTATGAAGAAGCTCAAAATCTTCATCGTTTTTGGTCAGTTTTAAAACCAATTCAATGGGGACAAGATTTAATAGAAGATTCGCAGTTTTTAGAAGCACCAATTAACAAAATAGGTGAGCCTAGTACTGTTTTAATCAGAAAAGAAGTCTTTGATAAAGTTGGTTATTTTGATTTAGAGTTAGCTCAACTCGTTGATTTAGAAATGTGGATTAGAATCATGATTCACTACAAAATTGGCTTTGTAGATGAAACATTATCGACTTTTAGAATTCACCCTAAACAACAAACACTAAAAAATGTTCAGACTGGTAAATCTGCGATCGATCATCAGAAGTTTACTCAAAAATTGTTAACTGGCGATTTTTCTAACTTTTTATCAAAAAATTTAAAAAATCAGATTTACTCTCGCCGAGTTACCTTAGTTGAGGATGATTTACGATGGCAGTTAAACAGAGCAAAAGGTAGAATACAGCAGTTAGAAGAATATGAACAAGAATTAGAAACTAGATGGTCAACTACTCAACAAGAATTTGATAAATTAGCAACAAAATTAGTGCAATCCCAAGCTTTGATTCAAGCAATGGAAAGTAGTAAATTTTGGAAAATAAGAGAAGCATGGCTACGAGTAAAAAAGGTATTTTTTTCCGATGAACAAGCTGAAAAAAATGATTTATCTTTAATCTTTTTTAAAACACAAAAATTAACTAAAACTTTTTGGTTTAGCCTAACAGAAGAAGGTTTAAAGGTTGCTACTAAACGAACCTATCGAAAAATCCTCAAAATTATGACTGGAAAGGTTGTTATACCGCTTGAAGAAGATGTGCAAAAAATAGCGCAATTATCTAACCCCAAGCCACTGCAACTTCAAACGTCTTTAAATCCTGTAATTTCGATTATTATTCCAGTCTATAATAAATATTTATATACATTTAATTGTCTAAATTCAATTGCTAAAAATATCTCGCCTAACTTAGATATTGAAGTTTTACTAATTGATGATTGTTCAACAGATGAAACTCAAGAAAGCTTAAAAGAAATTACAGGAATTCGTCTCATTAAGAATTCAGAAAATTTAGGTTTTATTCGCTCTTGTAACGCTGGTGCGGCTCAAGCTAAGGGAAAATACTTGTTTTTTTTAAATAATGATACTCAAGTTTTACCAAATTGTTTAGAAAGCTTAATCAGTGTTCTTGAAAAAAATGTATCAGTGGGTGCTGTTGGTTCAAAACTGCTTTATCCAAATGGGAAATTACAAGAAGCTGGCGGTATTATTTGGCAAGATGCTACGGGTTGGAATTATGGACGTTTAGATAATGCTGATCAACCTGAATATAATTATCTTAGAACAGTAGATTATTGTTCTGGTGCAAGTTTATTAGTTAGATCTGAAATATTTAAACAACTTAATGGTTTTTCTGAGCAGTTTTTACCCGCTTACTATGAAGACACAGATTTGTGTTTTGCCATTCGACAATTAGGATATAAAGTTCTTTACCAACCGCAATCACAACTAATTCATTATGAGGGGATTACTTCTGGTACAGATCTTAATAGTGGTGTGAAGCAGTATCAAGAAGTTAACCGTAGTAAATTTTTAAAAAAGTGGGAAGTAGAACTTAAACAACATTATATATCTGATGCTAAATTAGTCCCTCAAGCCGCTAGAAGACTTCAAGGCGAAAAGACAATTTTAATTATTGATTCTTATGTCCCACTGTACGATAAAGAATCAGGCTGTGTCCGATTATTTGAGATTTTAAAAATTTTCTTAAACTTAAAATATCGAATCATCTTTTTCCCAGATAATGGAAATCCAGAAGAACCTTATACATCAACCCTACAACAAATGGGGATAGAAGTTCTTTATGTGACTCCTAAACAAACTGATTTAAAAGAGTTACTGATTAAGCGCTTACCTTTAATTGATTTAATCTGGCTCTGTCGTCCCGAATTATGTGAAAAGTATTTAGATTTAATTCGCTATTATTCTAAAGTTCCAGTAATTTATGATACGATTGATCTACATTTCCTCCGTATCAAAAGACAACAAGAATATTTATCTAAAGATTATCAAAATACTAACTGGTCTTGGGAAACCTATCAAAAACAAGAAGTTAAATTTGCTCAAGCTTCAAATGCCACACTCGTCGTTACAGAAGCCGAAAAAGCCATACTCAATCAGTTAGCTGTTGATAATGTTTGGGTCATTCCTAATGTACATTATCCCCATCAATACGGTTTAAAATCATTCGAGCAACGTTTTGGCTTATTATTTATTGGCAGTTATAATCATCCGCCTAATATTGATGCTGTAATTTGGCTGTGTCAGAAAATTATGCCGATCATTTGGCAAACTCATCCAGAGATTAAACTAACTTTATTGGGAAGTAATCTAAAAGACGAAGTAAAAGCTTTAGCATCAGAACGTGTTTTAGTAAAAGGTTATGTCGAAGATGTCGAACCTTATTTTTTAGAAAGTCGTGTTTTTGTTGCTCCTTTAAGATTTGGTGCAGGCATGAAAGGGAAAATTGGTCAAAGTATGTCCTATGGAATGCCTACCGTAACGACGACCATTGGCGTAGAAGGAATGGGGTTAAAAGAAGGTTATGATGTATTAATTGCTGATCAATCCGAAATTTTTGCTCAAAAAGTGATCTCAGTCTATGAAAATGCTGAACTGTGGCACACGATCGCTCAAAACTGTCTAGAAACCATTCGACAGTATAGTCCAGATGCAGTTCAGAAAAAATTACAAGACCTATTTGCTAGTTTATCAAACTCAAACTTAAGGAACAAATGAATCTTAAAATTTCTCAAAGTTTGATAGGATATTAGGGAATTCACTGTATCCAAAAGTTAGTACGAACGTTCATTAGAAATATGATTAGGAACATCAAATTTATTATTTCATCTGCCTTTTTAATTATGCTAACCGCTTGTGGTAGCACAACAACACAAACCACTACTACGCCCACTAGCAGTCCAGAGACGACTGCTTCACCAACAGAAACACCTCAAACCACTACACCTTCACCGACAGACACCACACAAACTTCATCAACGACGGAAGGAATTATTTTTAAAGAACCTGTAAAAAATCAACTCAATGGCTATATGGATGCACTGAATAACTCATCAAAAACCACTCAAACCATTGAAGCAGGTAAACCCATTCAATTATCAGGATGGGCGATCGCACCTGATTTAAGTCAACCTGCAGAGTCAGTAATCATTACTTATGGTGACACCAACACAGTAATAACGACCATACCAGTGAGTCTTAATCGTCCTGATGTCGCTAAAACTTTTAAAAAACCAGCACTCGAAAAATCGGGATGGGTTGCTAAACTTGATCCTGCTTCTCTTAATTTAACAGGTAACACGGCTAAAATTAAAGCTTGGTCTTACAATAGCCAAACTAAAGAAGCTTACCCTCTGAACAATTCTTTTGAAATCGTTCTGAAATAACAGTTTTAGAGGTGGGTTAGACCCACCTTTTTAATTAATTATGAAAATAGACAGAGCGTAGGGGGACAAAACCTGCTTCTTGTATTAATCTTTGTCCTTCATCAGTCAACAATAAATGGCTGTAAGCTTCTCCTGCTTGTTCTTCAATTCCGCCGTCTTGCCGAAGTACAACAAATAATTTTCGTGTTAAAGGATACTCACTATTTTGAAAAGCATTATAGTTTAAAGTATTTTTAGTTTCAGTGGAACACTGTTCTGGAGGAATATAAGAATCCCGATAAGGAGTAATAAAAGCACTTCCTAGACGATAACTAATTGGAATCGGTTTA
Organism: Chroococcus sp. FPU101; assembly: GCF_017312365.1. Classification (GTDB taxonomy): domain Bacteria; phylum Cyanobacteriota; class Cyanobacteriia; order Cyanobacteriales; family Microcystaceae; genus Chroococcus. Next base: position 18,205 of record NZ_BLJI01000031.1, on the reverse strand, counting down.
ATACTACATTGTCCGACAACCTCAGCAGCCGAAGCATAATAAATTGCTCCTTTATTCTGACTAACGGCTCTTAAAGCTTCTGTTGTTGTTTTAACTTCAACTACTTTATTAGTAAAAGCTTGTTGATTAATAATATTTTCTTTAAAAAACTCTGTTGTACCGCTATTAAGAGGACGAGAATAGGGAATAATAGCTAAATTTTCGCTACCGAGTTGTTGCCAATTAGTGATTTTTCCTGTGTAGATTTCTCGAAGTTCTTCTAAGGTTAAACCCCTAATTTTCAAAGCTGGATTAACGGCGATCGCAATTCCATCAATTGCAACAGGTACTTGTCTAAGCGTAATTTTTTGTCGTGCGGCGGACTCAAATTCTGACTCTGAAATCGGTCGAGAAGACTGAGCAAAAGACAATTGACCTTTGAGCAGCATTTGAATTCCTGTACCTGAGCCTTCAGGTAACATCGGATGTTGAGTATAAATCAACTGATAATCTAAAAATTTTTCTTTAATTTTGCGATCTACTAAACCCCGAATTGGAGCCCAAGTCGTACTTCCTCCATATCGCCAATTGCCTGAGACGGGACTAATTGAACTAAAACCCGTCATTTGAGGAACCGTTGAAGATTGAGAGCTTAATAATAATTGTGAGCCGAGCGATAAGCTACCGATTCCGACCAAAAAACCAACTAAAACACTTGCTATAGAAGTCATTCCTAAAGATTTAGAAAAAAACGTTTTTGGTGTGAATTGAGTTGGTTTAACATCATTTTTAGGTAATGAATCAATCATTTTTTCTAAAGGTGATGCCCAAAGAAAAGGAACAATTGATGATTTTAAACACAGCGTTGGTAGCCAATTAGCTCCAGGATATTTAGAGTTAAAATGTTCTAATCTTTTTCTAGCTTTTAAAACCGAGACAAATAATGATTTATGTTTCGTTAACTCCTTAAAAAAATGTTTAAGAAATTCAATAGCCACTTCATCGGGTACAGGTTCTCGCATGACAATACTTTGGGGTAAATTTAACTTAATTAATTGATAGGCTAATCCCAAACCATCACAAGAATTAAAAATCGCTAGTTGTAGTCCCTTACTAATTGCTTCTTTTAAAGCATTTTTAAATTCTTCAATACTAATACTTTCGTGATTATTAATTTCAATCCAGCCAATTTGACCATCGGACGTACTACCACTGTGTCCCGTAAAAACAAAAATATGATACCCCTTCTCATCCCATAATGCTTCACACAATTCCTTACGGCTTGGCTGAATTAAACTAATTACCTCTGCGTTGTACTCTTTTAATTGTTCAATAATTGCGAGATCAGATTGTGTATTAATCTGGTCACTACGTCCAACAACTAATAAAATTCGCGGACAAGAACTAGCGGGCTGTGGTTGAATTCGACTAGATTCACTTAAGTTACTTTTTGGAATACATAAAGCAATTTCAGCCGCAGGATAATATTGTTCTAATAAATCCCATTCTTGCCAAGGCAAACGCAATAAGCTAATGTCATTTGCGTCAATAATAATTTGCGGTTCCTCGTCACCTGTTTGAGATAATTGATGAGCAATTGAGATTAAACTATCTCGAATCGGTTGCCATTCTCGATCACCACAATTAAGCCATTCATTGAGATGGGTTTTCACCTCAGTAACTAAAACAATCGGTGAAGAAATGGTAAGGGTTTTAGGTGATAAACGTAACCCTGGTTGTGGAGCAATATATTGACGAATTTCATCGAGTTGACGATAGTTGATTTGCCATTGGGTAAAAGACGCTTCTAAAGCACTCGGAAGTCCTGAAAGATAGCCTTCTGTCTCTTTCGTAGGACAATGAGATGCAGTAAGACTGACCCTTAACTGATTGTTGGGTGCAAGTCTAAATTTTAATTTAACAGTTGTCATAAAAATTTTTATTTAGACAATAAACTGTTCAGATAACGAGATATTTCCTAATTTTAAATCAAGCCTAAAACTTTCTTGAGGCAAACAACTAAATTCAAGTTGTACCCCATCATCAGTGTAACCTGTTTGAGCTTCCATACAAAGTTTATCGGTTTCATCATAAATACTAACTCGTAATCCAGATGGTAAATAGTCTTGATTAGGTTCAGGATAAATTTGTAAACGTAAATCAATTTCATCGTTTTCTGATTCGGTCATTCTAACGACTAAAATAACGGATTGGGGTTGTTCTCCTTGCTGCAAGGTCAATATTTTGCCGCGACTGATAATCCGTTTTTGATCCTGTGCTGTATCGGTTTGACTTAACGGAGAAATTGATCGTAAAGCGATTTCCCTTGCCCCTAATAAAGTCGTTACAGGCTGCCATTGCTCATCAAAAAGCCCCTTAAACCATTGCTGTAGATGATAAGAACGTTGTCGCAATTCTATGACATCGAGCAGGGTATCAAGTGACTGAAGTTGAGTTAGAGGAACAGAAGTAGAGGAATAATTAACTGCTTTAGCACTCAAAAAACCTCTTAAGTACACTTGTTTTAATTGCTCATCAAAGTGAACAGCAACATAGCCAAGTCGATCTTCAAGTGTTTCTAAAGGTACCGTAATTTGCTCTTGCCCTGGAAGAATGGGACGACACTCCAATTTACCAATATTGGGTAAAACTAAATCAGCCACATTAAACATTGCTCTTAAACCCGAATTCCAGCAATCTCCGAAATCTAATCTGGTATAGATTGAAAGCCATTGCAGATAAGATTGAACGGCACAAACCGCCAAAGTATTGAGATAAACTTGCTTTCCTTTGAAAGAATTCGTTTGTTGAGCCGCAAACTGAGCAGCATAACGATGAGCTTGTTGATCTAAAGCGACTGGAATTGAATCGGGAAAAGATGTTTTCATGGCTGTGATCCAAAACGACGAGCAATTTCTTGAAGCAGTGGTAAACACTTTTGCTTCCAATGAGAATAAAGAGTTTGATTATTAATCCCAAAGCTACGAGCAATTTCTGCAATAGACTCTGGTGGTTCTGTCAGTAGTAGTCTCATGGCGAGTATCTGACAATGACACTGAGGATATTGACGCGGATGACATTGAGTGAGTTGACCGTCTGGATCTTGTTCAATATAAGATCGGATGGTGTTCCCTTGATGCCGTTGTTCCGCTTCTTGTAACTGAGCAATCTTAAGATCGAGTAAAGTCAGGGAAAATTTTGGATCTGGAAAGTTTTCTAAAGGATCGATGCTACTAGAATCCGCATCGGGGCTGTTTAGATGCACCCTCAGGGCGTTATATTTATCTTCAGGAGCATATAAATCTCGCACTCGCCATTTTAGATAACCATTAATCCAAGCCACAAAACTTTGCTCGGTAGAAGACGACTGCCTTTGATATCGATCGATATTTTTACAGAGCCATTCTAAGGTACGATTGTAAGCCTCTGGATAATCTTGGTGAGACGAACGATAAAGACCGTTTAGTTGAGGAATGACCCTTAATAATCGATTTAAGGCTTTTCGTCTTTCGGTAGAACCTTTTTCATAACGACAAGCTTCATTGATCAAGGACTCAAGTAATTCATCAGTCACAACGATCGCTATTTTTAAAGAGATAAAATTTAGCCTCCTAGATTGTGAGTGTACCTGAGTTAGATGATCTTGTCGCGTTGATTGTTCAACTTGAGCGAAAAGCATAACGGCTCCAATAGTTGTTAATGCCCTATTGTTCTATCAGGAGCTATTTACGGTTTTATGAAATAAATATTAAAAAATTCTAAAAAAATCGCTGTTCTTAACATTTATTGAATTATGAATCAATCCTGGGAATGGTTAGCCCTGATCATTGGAAATTCTCGTTTACATTGGGGATGGTTTGAGCAAAATCATCTCAAAAAGATTTGGCATACTCCCCATCTAACAAACCTGTTGTTAGAAATAGAACAACGCTCAGACATACCACTCTATCTAGCGTCGGTGGTTCCTGCTCAAACGACTTTTTGTCAAAACTATCCTGATACAACTGTTATTACATTAGAACAAATTCCACTTAAACAACTTTATCCGACTTTGGGCATCGATCGGGCTTTATCAGCATTGGGCGCAGGGGAAAGATATGGTTATCCTTGTTTAGTGATTGATGGGGGAACTGCTTTAACTTTCACGGGAATTGATGCGGAGCAAAACTTGTTAGGTGGGGCGATTTTACCTGGTTTGCGTCTACAATTTCAATCTTTATCTAACCAAACTGCTGCTTTACCGGAGGTGGTATTACCGCAACAATTACCGCCTCTGTGGGCTAATACAACTCCTGCGGCGATTCAGAGTGGCAGCATTTATACTACTTTAGCTGGCATTCAATTTTTTATTAACGATTGGCTCAAACAATTTCCCGATGCTGCCATTGTCATCACTGGTGGCGATGGTTTAATATTATTGAATTATTTACAGATGCTCTTTCCTGATTTGTCTCAACAAATTCATCTCGATGTAAACTTAGTTTTTTGGGGAATGCGTGCAGCTACGCTGTGCCTTTAGGCATCGCTAGTTTTCACTTCATAAACCTAATTTCTCTTTATTTCTAGCTTTAGCTGAAGAAAATAGCCATATTGATCCCGAAATCAAAGAAGGCGCAATGACAAAAACCGTAGCAATAATCACAGGATGTTCTCTAGCCCAAGCCGAATATAACATAATCCCTAAAATTAGAGCGCAATAGAGCAAACCCAAGAAAGGAACCCCTAAGACTAATGCCGCAAATTTGGTATCTTTATCCATATTTAATCCTCAAGATGTTCTAAAATAATTTTTCTAACTTTAGTCTAGTAGGATTGATTATTCAATGCCAGAACTCTATCCACCGATTGACCCATATGATCAAGGATATTTGCAAGTTTCCGATTTACATACTATTTATTATGAAGAAGCAGGAAACCCACTGGGACTACCCGTGATCTTTCTGCATGGTGGCCCTGGTGGTGGCATTGATGCAATTTATCGTCAATATTTTGACGCGCAAAAGTGGAGAATTGTGATTTTTGATCAGCGTGGTTGTGGCAAAAGTACACCTTATGCTGAATTACTAGAAAACACAACTTGGGATCTTGTCAATGATCTTGAAAAAATTCGTAACCATTTAGGGATAGAAAAATGGGTGGTTTTCGGCGGCAGTTGGGGCAGTACATTGGCTCTAGCTTATAGTCAGACCTATCCCAATTCTTGTTTAGGTTTAATCTTAAGAGGAATATTTTTATTACGACGTAAAGAGTTACTTTGGTTTTATCAAGAGGGTTGTAGTTATATTTTTCCCGATGCTTGGGCAGAATATGTTAAACCCATTCCCCCCGAAGAAAGACATGATTTTTTGTCGGCTTATTATCGAAGATTAACCAGTACAGACCCATTAATTCGTTTAGAAGCGGCGAAAGCTTGGTCAATTTGGGAAGGAAGCACCAGTAAATTATTGCCATCTGAACAATCGATTAAACGTTTTGGGGAATCTCGTTTTGCAGAAGCCTTTGCTAGAATTGAATGTCATTATTTTGTGAATAAAGGTTTTTTGAAAACAGATAACCAATTAATTGAAAATATTGATAAAATTCGCCATCTGCCAGGGGTAATTGTCCAAGGTCGTTATGATGTAGTTTGCCCAATGGTTAGCGCGTGGGAACTCCATCAAGCTTGGCCCGAATCTCAATTGATTATTGTTCCCGATGCAGGACATTCGATGACTGAACCAGGTATACGGAGTGCGCTTGTTGAGGTGACTGATTCCTTTTAATCAAATACATTCTTGTTTGAAATAGGGCTAGATAACTTTAAAAGAAACTGCCGTAATTCAGCTAACACTGGTAAAGGAATTTCATGACCCATATTAAACTCGTGGTAGTCTACTGTTACGCCCAAAGCAGTTAAGACATCCCTCGCTTGTTGGGCGGCGGCGATCGGAACGACTTGATCTTGTCTACCATGTGCTATAAATACGGGTGGAATGGGCGTAGCTGTAACTTCGGGAGTAACGTGTAAATAGCCAGAGAGCGAACATAAACCAGCTAAGGGTAAACTTAATCCAACATCTAAAGTCATCGCTCCACCTTGAGAAAAACCAAACAACACAGTCTTATCTAAAGAAACCCCTGTTTGTGCTTCTAGCGACAATAACCAACTGACAAGCATTTCTTTGCTTTCATTTAATCCTTGATAGCTGCTGTTTTCTAGAGCATACCACGCTCGACCACTGGGGACTTGAGGATGAGGGAATGGAGCGTTAGGAAACAGAAATTGATAGTTTGGTAAATCGAGTATAGACGCTAATGGGGCTAAATCATTAGCATCTGCACCCCAACCGTGAAGAAAAATCATTAAATGGCTTGGAGATTGGCCACTGCTTGGAGAAAGAGAAAAAATATCCAAAGACAAATGTTGACTCCTGTTTTTTTCTTAGGTTCATTATTATTAATTTTAGAGTGATTAAGCTTCAAGACTGTTCTACAAAAGCGATTTAATTGGAGCTAATACTCAATAAGATCACTCTTGTTTACTGGAAGCTGACTTAAAATATTTAAAATTAATAGCTTGCTTTCTTCGGATTCCTCAAAGGCTAACAATCTTTAAATCACTAGAAGATAAAGTCTGATCCTATTTTAATTAAATATCAAAAAAAATCAAGAGTTTAGCTAAAAGTGCTTGTCTTAGATTAATGACAACTCTTTTAAACCAAGAACTTGCTAAAGCTGACCTCATCTGACTGTGCTTTTGTCAAAATGTAAGTTATGATTGCGGATGTTAATAACACTTTAATGCTCAAAGAATAGGAGTAAACAAACGTGAGAAAATGGCAAATCATTCCGACACTGCTTGGAATGACGGTAGCAGGTTTAGCCGCTCAAAGTGCTAACGCTTTAACACTAAGCTTAGTTCACTCGGGTGTAGCATCTGATCCGCATCCAGAAGGTTTCGGTGCAGAATTAAAACTCTTTGAATCTGAATGGAGAGCAGGAGTACAAGGGCCAGGTGATTATGAGGCAGCATTAGGCCCTGAGGGTGCTAATTATCCTTTAGCTGGAACATTTGATATTGATTGGGGCAACAATCAAGAAGTGGTCTGGGATTTGAGTTATCAAGACATAGATGGCATTGCAACACTAACCCTTTTTGATGGAACTAATGCTCAAACGGTTACTTATGATCGTGGAGAAGGTGGTCTTTTTAAAAATTTTGCCTTCGTTGCTAAGGTTCGTGATCGACAAGATGGTTTAGTTGCGTCTGGAACCAGCATCTCTATTCAAGTCACTGATATTAATGGTTGTGGCTCTAGTTGTGATTTTAGCAATACCTTAACTTCTGCTGTATTTGACACAGAAGACGTATCTCACGCTCAATTCTTTTCTAGTGATACGTCGATTACTTCAATGGTTGGTAAAGTTGTTATGAGATGGACTTCTCAAGATCCTCAACCCGTAGGAGGAGGAGCGAGAAGCAGTGTAGCCGTTCAACTTAAAGCTTACGATCCTGGAAACGTTGACCCCGTTTCAGTTCCCGAACCGAGTGTCATACTAGGTCTATTGGCTATTGGAGCTTATAGCACATTGTCCCGTCGCCTAAAATCAAATTAATTATCTTTTTAACTTAATTTCTTCTCGCTTCTCATTTTCTTGATTCAATCGCTTGAGCAATCCAATTGTTCAAAGTTTCAACGACTTCTGTCACTGATATTTCTTGAGCTTTTTGTGTTGCTCTTTCAACAACTTCGACTTTTCCCTCTTTAAGCGATCGCCCTGTAACAATTCGATAGGGTATCCCAATCAAATCGCTATCTTTAAATTTAACCCCTGGTCTTTCGTCACGGTCATCGAGCAGGGTTTCGATTCCTGCTTGATTCAATTCTTGGTACATTTGTTCGGCTACTTTGACTTGTTCAGCATCTTTAAGATTGGGAATGACGATGATTACTTGATAGGGTGCGATCGCCACTGGCCAGATAATGCCATTTTGATCATAAGATTGCTCAACTGCCGACTGTGCTAAACGAGATACGCCAATTCCGTAACATCCCATGACAATTGGCATTTCTTCCCCTTGTTCATTGGTGTATGTAGCACCCATCGCTTTAGAATACTTCGTGCCGAGTTGGAAAATGTGACCGACTTCAATTCCTCTAGCACTGTTAAGAGTTTGACTAGAATCATGAATTGCGCGATCGCCAATCTTTGCTTTTCGCAGATCCACTTTTAGCTCACTTAACTGAAAATCTTTACCCCAATTAGCACCGACGACATGATAACCCTTTTCATTCGCTCCCGTGACAAAATCTTTTAGCTCAAGCACCGTTTGATCAACTAATCTTAAGAATTTTGGCGCATAGTCTGGACTGGTTTTAATATAATCATCAGCTAAATCGGGTGAAATATATCCTAAAGGTAAAGGTTTAGTCGTCCATTTTTTCTGTGCCGACTCATCGGGAACTTGTAAAGCTAAAATGGTTTTGGCTTGATAACGAGAGGCTAAACGGGTTAACTCATTTTGTAGCTTCACCTCATTAACATCTTGATCACCGCGAATCTGGACTAAAACCAGTACTGTGATTCCATTATCGTAGACCACTTCATAAAGAACATTTTTCACCACCACCGTCGGCGAACACTTCAAAAATTGACAAAGCTGATCAATGGTATCTGTATTGGGTGTTTCTCGCTTTTCATAGGTCGTGAAGGGTGATTGTTCTACTTCAGAGGGTAATGAAACTGCTTTTTCTACGTTAGCGGCGTACTTTTCATCATTGGTGTAAAGAACTTCATCTTCACCTGCTTCTGCTAAAACCATAAATTCTTGTGAAGCTGATCCACCAATTGCACCCGAATCTGCTTCTACAGCACGAAAAGCTAACCCACAGCGACGAAAAATATTACGATAAGCTTGATCCATCGCTTGATAGGATTTTTTTAAACAATTTTCATCAAGATTAAAAGAATAAGCATCTTTCATAATAAATTCACGACCTCGCATTAAACCAAAACGGGGACGGATTTCATCTCTAAATTTTGTTTGAATTTGATATAAATTAATGGGAAGTTGACGATAGGAACGAATTAAATCACGAATAATGGTTGTAACGACTTCTTCATGAGTTGGCCCTAATCCCAATTCTCTGTCTTGACGATCCGTTAGCGCAAACATGATTCCTTCTGCTTTAGTATAAGTATCCCATCGTCCAGACTCTTTCCATAACTCCGACGGTTGAAGTTGAGGGAGAAGGGTTTCTTGCGCTCCAGATGCGTTCATTTCTTCGCGGACAATTTGAGAGACTTTTTGTAAAACACGCCACATCAAAGGGAGATAAGCATAAATCCCGCTTCCGATACGACGGATATAACCTGCACGGACTAAGAGTTTATGACTGGGAATTTCTGCTTCTGCGGGATCATCTCGCAGAGTGACGAAGAGCATTTGAGAGAGTCGCATTGTTCGCTATTTCATGTAGATAGGTTTAATATTATCTCATGTTGGATTGGTATTCGGGTAGCAATAGAGAGAGACTTTTTGAAATGAGAAATCATGTAACGGGGTTATCTATTTTCTTGATTTCGCTTTTAATGATGCAATTCGGGCAGGTAAACGCTCAAACACAGCGTCCTAATTATCAAAGTGCTTTAACAGCGTTAGAAGGTTTACAAGCGTTGTTGATTGAACATCGTTTATTAGATGAAGAACAGATTACTTGGGAAGATTTGACTCATGTCATTAAAAAAGCCTTGAAAAAAATGGTTAAACCTCAAAAAATAGCTTTATCTGAGCTAACGAGATTATTAGAATATTATGGGGGTTCGATTGAACACCGATTAACTTAGAATAATGTAGTAGATTGAGTGCAATTTGCTTTTGAAAGATTTCAATATAGGTTAATGGCCTCTTTAGATCTCAATCAAGAACATCATGAATAGATAGATGGTACAAATTCTTTTTTTATTAAACCGACTCCGCAAGAAAAACCCCTACCTAATATCTAATAGAAGGGGTTTTTCTTGGTTTCTGGGACTAGAAATTTACAACTTCACTTCAATGTCTACCCCAGCAGGTAAATCCAATTTCATCAAAGCATCAATTGTTTTAGAGGATGGTTGATAGATATCGATAATGCGTCGATGGGTACGGGTTTCAAAGTGTTCACGAGAGTCTTTATCAACGTGTGGCGATCGCAATACACAATAAATCTTACGCTTAGTGGGTAAAGGAATGGGGCCAATTGCAGTGGCATTAGTCCGATTAGCGGTATCGACAATTTTCTCACAAGAGGTGTCGAGTAAACGGCGGTCAAATGCTTTTAAGCGAATTCGGATTTTTTGTTGTTGAAGTGTAGCCATAGTTTTAGTCTTTAGTTTTCAAGGTACTAATGATTAATTAACGATAAGAATGGAGCAGATTTAGCTTGACAAAATGCCAATGATCTGCTCCATTATTTTTTAGGTCATCCTACTTGATAATTTTAGTAACAACCCCTGAACCAATGGTACGACCGCCTTCACGAATCGCAAAACGCATTTGTTCTTCAATAGCGATCGGGTTGATCAATTCTACGGTCATTTTAATGCGATCGCCTGGCATAACCATTTCTACTGCATCTCCATCGTCGGAGGTATAGTCTTTGATGGTTCCTGTTACGTCGGTTGTCCGTACATAGAATTGAGGGCGATAGTTTTTGAAGAATGGGGTATGACGACCACCTTCTTCTTTGGTTAATACATAGACTTCACCTTCAAACTGAGTGTGAGGAGTGATCGAACCAGGTTTAGCGATTACCATACCGCGTTCGATATCTTCTTTTTGTACACCCCGTAGTAGTAAACCCACGTTGTCCCCAGCTAACCCTTCTTCTAGAGATTTCTGGAACATTTCTACACCTGTAACGGTGGTACTGCGGGTGGCCTTAATGCCGACGAGTTCGACGTTTTCGCCGACTTTGACTTTACCACGTTCGATCCGTCCAGTTGCTACTGTACCCCGTCCAGTGATGGAGAATACGTCTTCTACTGCCATCAAGAAGGGTTTATCAATTTCACGTTCGGGGGTAGGAATGTAGTCATCTACTGCGGCCATCAGGTCATAGATTTTATCAACCCATTCATTTTCACCTTTTTTAGTTTTGGGGTTAGCTACCATTGCTTCTAAAGCTTTGACAGCAGATCCCGCAACGATTGGGGTGTCATCTCCAGGAAAACCATAGTCGCTCAAGAGTTCACGGACTTCTAGTTCGACTAACTCAATTAATTCCTCATCGTCTACCAAATCTTTTTTGTTTAAGAAAATGACAAGACGAGGTACCCCTACCTGTTTCGCTAAGAGAATATGTTCACGAGTTTGAGGCATCGGGCCATCTGCTGCGGAGACAACCAAAATACCGCCGTCCATCTGTGCAGCACCCGTGATCATGTTTTTCACATAGTCAGCGTGTCCAGGACAGTCAACGTGAGCGTAGTGACGATCTTCGGTTTCGTATTCTACGTGTGCGGTATTGATGGTGATACCCCGTGCTTTTTCTTCTGGAGCCGCATCAATGTCATCGTATTTTCTAGCCTTTGCTTGACCTAAAGCTGCTAATGTCATGGTGATCGCAGCCGTTAGGGTTGTTTTACCGTGATCGACGTGACCGATGGTACCGATGTTAACGTGGGGTTTGTTCCGTTCAAATTTTGCGCGTGCCATTGTATGTTTATTTCCTTTTTATCTCACTAAGATTTGTCAGATTCGTTATTCAGTTAACAGCCAGAAATTAGGCTAACTGTTAACTGGTAACGATTTACTGAGGTTTATGCGTTCCCTTTGCTTTTAGCGATAATCGCTTCAGCGACGTTACGAGGGACTTCGTCGTAGTTACTGAACTCCATCGTAAAGATCCCTCGTCCTTGCGTTTTTGACCGAATATCGGTCGCGTAGCCAAACATCTCGGCTAAAGGTACCTTAGAAGATACTTTAGCGAGGCCAGCTTCGGAGTTCATACCTTCAATCGCACCGCGACGCGAGTTGAGGTCACCCATGACATCCCCAAGGAAGTCTTCAGGTACTTCTACTTCTACTTTCATCGTCGGTTCTAAGATCACGGGTGATGCTTTGCTTACAGCACTTTTCACAGCCATTGATCCTGCGATCTTAAATGCCATTTCGTTAGAGTCTACCTCATGATAAGACCCGTCTGTCAAAGTCACTTTTAGGTCAATTACAGGATATCCTGCAACGATTCCTGTTTCGCAAGTCTCTTTGATTCCTTGTTCGATGGCTGGAATATATTCTTTAGGAACAGAACCACCAACAATTTTAGAAACAAATTGGAAACCTGTGCCAGGCTCTCCTGGTTCTAGATCAACAACGACGTGACCGTATTGACCTTTACCACCACTTTGACGGATGTATTTTCCCTCAACCTTTTGAACTGGTTTACGAACGGTTTCACGATAAGCAACTTGAGGTTTACCGACATTCGCTTCGACTTTGTATTCCCGTAACATCCGATCTACGAGAATTTCTAGGTGTAATTCACCCATACCCGCAATAATCGTTTGATTGGTTTCTGGATCGGTGTTAACGCGGAATGTTGGGTCTTCATCGGACAAAGCTTGTAAGGCTTTGCTCAATTTTTCCATGTCCTGTTTGGTTTTAGGTTCAACTGCAACTGAAATCACAGGCTCTGGAATAAACAGAGACTCTAGAATGATCGACTGATTTTCATCACATAGAGTATCTCCAGTGATGGTGTTTTTTAAGCCAATCGCTGCACCTAAGTCACCTGCTCTAAGTTCATCAACTTCAATCCGTTCGTTGGATTTCAGAATGATTAAACGTGAGATCCGTTCTTTGGTGTTTTTGGTTGAGTTGTAGGCATAGCTACCTTTTTGGAGGACACCAGAATAAACGCGTAAGAAGGTTAAACGGCCAAATGGATCAGCCATGATTTTGAAGGCTAACGCCGAGAAAGGCTCGTTATCATCAGCTTTTCTAACTGCTTCGGTTCCATCGGGAAGGACTCCCTTAATTGCAACAACTTCAGTAGGTGAGGGTAAGTAATCAACGACTGCATCGAGTAGCGGTTGTACCCCTTTGTTTTTGAAAGCAGAACCACAAAGCATCGGCATAATTGAGCCGTCGATGGTTCCTTTTCTCAAACCCTGTCTGATTTCTGCTTCGGTGAGTTCTTCGCCTTCTAAATATTTTTCAAGAAGTTCTTCAGAAGTTTCCGCAACGGCTTCGACTAAAAGGGTGCGATATTCTTGCGCTAGTTCTTGTAATTCTTCTGGAATTTCGGTATCTATAACTTCTTTACCGAGATCATCTTTGTAGACTTTCGCTTTCATGGTTACTAAGTCTACTAAGCCAGAAAATTCTGTTTCACTGCCAATCGGAATTTGAATCGGAACTGCATTCGCTCTTAGACGATCTTTAACTTGTGCAAAGACTTTGTAAAAGTTCGCTCCAGTACGATCCATTTTGTTTACAAATGCGATCCGAGGAACTTTGTAGCGATCAGCCTGTCTCCATACCGTTTCTGACTGGGGTTGAACACCGCCGACTGAACAAAATACAGCCACTACACCATCTAGAACCCGCATTGAGCGTTCTACTTCGATGGTAAAGTCTACGTGACCTGGAGTATCAATAATATTAATCCGATGATCTCGCCAACTTGTACTAATCGCAGCCGCCGTGATCGTAATCCCTCTTTCCCTCTCTTGCTCCATCCAGTCGGTTACTGCTGTCCCGTCATGGACTTCACCGATTTTATGAGCAACACCTGTATAGAATAGGATTCGTTCAGTCGTTGTTGTTTTGCCCGCATCTATATGCGCTGCGATACCGATATTCCGTACTCTTTCCAGTGGGATGGTACGAGCCACAGCAACCTCCTTTGTTTAGTTTTGCTAAGCGTGAATTTTATGTCTAGAGATTTATTTACACTATTTACAATTCTATACTTTTCTTTGCGAAAATTTAAAAGCGGCAGTGGAGGTAATTCTACCGCCAGACTTCTTTTTCGGTACGGATTTCCACATCTTACTGTTCTTTAGTACCGATAGTGGGCAAACGCTTTGTTTGCTTCCGCCATCCGATGTGTTTCTTCGCGTTTTTTGATGGTAGCTCCCGTCTCATTGGCTGCATCTAAAATCTCATTAGCTAGTTTACCAGCCATAGTTTTACCGCCTCTAGCTCTTGCGTAGTGAATTAACCAGCGTAACGCTAGGGCAACTCCCCGAGATGAACGAACTTCCATCGGAACTTGATAGGTTGCACCACCCACCCGACGTGCTTTAACTTCTACTAACGGTGTTACGTTTTTAATCGCTTTTTCAAAAACTTCTAATGGATCAGCACCTGTGCGCTCTCCAACGGTTTTGAGGGCATCATATACAATATTCGATGCTACTGATTTTTTACCGCTACTCATCACCCGACGAATGGTCATGTTAATTAGCACACTATTATACATAGCGTCAGGCGGAACAGCACGTCTTTTAATATTTTTACGACGAGACATGGTTTTGTTTTTTTCTCCCGGTCACCCGATAAGTTAAGGTTTCTCTAAAATTATGCTTTATTTTGCAGCAGGTTTCGGCCGTTTTGCACCGTATTTTGAACGACCTTGCTGACGGTTTTTCACGCCTTGTGCGTCTAAGGTTCCACGTACAATGTGATATCTCACACCGGGTAAATCTTTGACCCGTCCACCCCGAATTAATACGACAGAGTGTTCTTGTAAGTTATGACCAATTCCTGGAATGTAAGCAGTTACTTCAAATCCTGATGTTAAACGAACCCTAGCCACTTTGCGTAGGGCTGAGTTGGGTTTTTTCGGAGTTGTGGTGTAAACTCTTGTACAAACACCTCTACGCTGAGGACACTGTTTCAGCGCAGGTGATTTCGTTTTTCTCTGTATTTTGGATCGCTCGGTGCGAATCAGTTGTTGAATGGTTGGCATGAGTTATTTTAAGGTCGATGTAACTTCCTTGTTAAGTCGCTCTAGAATCGTTGACAAAAGGGTATTTTAGCAATTTTCGTGACACTCTGTCAAGAAATTAAGTTTCAAATGATAAGCCACAGCCACAAGAAGACAACGCTTTATCATTATGAAAGCGAAATCCGCCACCCATTAGATCTTCGGCATAATCTATTATTAAGTTTTGTAAATAATAGCGACTCATTTCGTCAACTAATATATTGATGCCTTGACTTGAGTAGGAATGATCATTATTTTTCGGTTCTTGAGACAATTCTAAATCGTAGTAGAGTCCCGAACAGCCACCCGTTTTAATGCTAAGACGAAAATAAGTTTCTAACTGTTGACGGCTTTTTTGTAAACGTTTAATTTCTTGTGCGGCGGCTGGGGTTAATTCGATCATTGTCTTATTTGAAATTAATTAACGGGACTGGCCAGAATCGAACTGGCGACCTAGCGCTTCAGATTAGTGTGAGTTTCCCCACTCTCTGGACTATTCCTTCACCATAGGTAGCGTGACCCGTAGGTGGTGGCCGTAATGTTGTAGTTTTTTTAAGCTCCTTTTCTCTACAACCAGTCTCTGCACCTTCTCTAACGGAGCGATAGAGCTTGGCTCAAGATTACCTTATCATTTAATTAGACTTAGGTTTCCTTGAATTTGACCACATTCATTCATGAAGTTTCCCCCATGATGCCCGATTGTTCAGGAGGCGCTCGCTCTATCCAACTGAGCTACAACCCCAATTTTTAGATCTAATATACCTTGAAACCTAACCGAACTTATCAGAAACGCAACTTAAGTTAACCAAGCGCGTTTAATTCTAGACCAAATATAAAAGAAAGATTGTTTAAGATCATCTTGTAACTGCCAACGTTGAAAGGCTTGATCATAAGCTTCTCCTTGGACTTGAAAGGTTTTCCAGGCAGACAACGAAAGCGGTAAACCCATGAAAAATAAGGGATACATTGCCCAAGACAAAGTTCCCGCAGTGATTAAATTAAAAGTCACCAAAAAGCCATTAATAATTAAATATCTAGCCGCTTTATTCTTAAACTTTGCTTGTTGATATAAATTAAATTTTTGTCGTTTTTGATCGATTAAATGCTGTTGGTACCATTCTTGCTCGGCAATTTCTAGATCTGATGTCTGAATGTCCATCTCAGCAGCAATTTCTAAAAGTTGCTCTCTAGTAATTTCTCCCTGTGTCACTTGACGCGTGATCGCTCTTTGAAGAATTTGTTGAACTTCTTCTGAGCTATATAGCTGACGGGGGGTAAATTGAACATCCGACATAGTAACTTAAAAACTAGGCTTACAGAATAACAATAATTCTATTATGCGAAGTTTTTGGGAAAACGGCTAATCTTTGGCATTGGCTAACTGAATTGCGATCGCACTAAAAAACAAATTAATCCATTCAGGTAATTGAATTAACTGTTTAGCTAAATCCATTCTCTCATCACTAGACAAAGCGTTCATCAGTTCTAAAACGATTGAAATTTTCTCCTGAGAAGCCAGAGTATCTTTATCTGGATCATACGTTGATTTTAAAAATGATTGTCCATCGTGAGGAATTTCTAGTAAAGTCTCTTGATCTGTAAGCGGTGAAGTGGTTATAATTGTGGGTTCATCAGATAAAAAAAGATCTACAAAAGCGTCGGATGTCTCTACTTGAACCATAAAACCCGATGGGGTTATTAATTCATCTTCCCAAGGTAATTTTTCATCTAATAAATCAAGAAAGGGGTTATCAAGTTGCGCTTTTTGTAAAGCCATCATTGGGGGTAATCCTCGTAAATACCATCGATAAATATCTGCTAGAGTTTGATTATTGCCATCCCACTGAAGAGCAATGCTATCTCGAATCGCTTCAGGGACTAACAATCTTAGATCCGTGAGAGACATCAAGGCAAAATCATCATTGGTTAACACCAGTTTTTGATAATCTTGAGGGGTTGCTGTTTCGGCTAACTGAAGAAACTGAGTAACTTTGGGATTAACTGGAGGTAATGACGTTTGTGATTTGCGGCCTAATGCTTCACTGATACAACGATTAACAGCATTAATAGCAGGGCGATTTCCTTCTTCTGAAATACATTCTAAACTGGTATTCGTAAAGTTTCTGAGGAGTTTATGGACTTGTTGATGCAAAGATAACAGCCTATCTTCTGTGATTAGTTTTTGTTGTTTAATCTGATGAAAAATTAATTCACTATCGCCTTTAACATCTAATGTTTTTAAACCAAGTTGTTTGGCTTTTTGGAGTCCAATAATTAAACCCGTGTATTCTGCTTCTAGAACCGTTGCATTAGACAAAAATTGACTAACCGTATATCGCCTGCCATTATTCATTAATAATACCGCTGCCGCCGCCGCTACACCAGGATTGCTGACTGATTTTCCATCAAAGAACATGATCGGGTTATTATTTTCTGAATTAGATAAATTCATGGCAGTAGACATAATCAAAGTTAAAATTTAGATTTGAGTTAAAGCACGCGATTAATCAGTGGATAATCAATGCAGCGTATCTTAGAACCTGAAGTTATGGATAGTCTCGAAGAAGCTATCGAGTATGATGCCATGAACTTTACAGAAGTTAACACTAATTTTGCTCAAAGGGCGACCTCACTTGCGCCTGAAGTCGCTCAAGTTTTAGATGTTGGTACTGGAACAGCAAGAATACCCATTCTAATCGCTCAACAGCGTCAAAAGTGGCAGATCACTGGAATTGATTTAGCACGATCAATGTTGGACATCGGGAAAAAAAACATCAAAGAAGCGAATTTAGAGCAACAAATTGATCTAGAAGTCGTTGATGCTAAACAGATGCCTTACACTGATGCTCAATTTGATCTAGTGTTATCTAATAGTTTGCTTCATCATCTCCCAAACCCTCTACCTTTTTTAAGAGAACTTAACCGAGTCTTGAAACCCAATGGAGGAATGTTACTACGAGATTTACTCAGACCTGCATCAGCAGAAATTATTAATCATATAATAGAAGAAATCGGCGAGGATTATTCTTTGCACCAAAAACAACTTTTTAGAGATTCACTTTTTGCTGCTTTTACACTTGAAGAAGTCAAAGAATTACTTCAAGCAGCAGGCATAAAAGGGGTTAAACTTTATCAATCATCGGAACGACACTGGACAGCCGAAAGAGTGTATCAACAAATAAATTATTAAGATTTTTTGACAATGACTAAAGTGGGATTTTTAGGTTCAGGTTTAATGGGAAAGCCAATAGACTTCTTGCAAAAGT
>NZ_BLJI01000030.1 GCF_017312365.1 Chroococcus sp. FPU101 | reverse complement strand
ATTTCGACTAAACGAATCGCACAATGCCTATCCCATCAAAATAACTGTATCAATGACATGAATTACTCCGTTATCAACTTCAATATCACCTTGTAAAACAGTCGCATTTTTAACTTCAAAACCATCTGAACAATCAATTGGAATAGGTGAACCTTCTATTGATGTGACAACTCCCATTTTTTCTAAATCTGCTTTCATGTATTTCCCCGAAGCAACATGAAAAGTTAAGATACGGGTTAACTGAGGAATATTCTGTAATAAAGTATGAATTGTTCCTGGGGGAAGTTTTGCGAATGCGTCGTCAGTGGGGGCAAAAACGGTAAAAGGGCCAGGACTTTTTAAGGTATCGACTAAATTAGCAGCGACAACAGCAGCAACGAGAGTTTTAAAACTATCTGAACCGACGGCAACATCTACAATATCTGGCATACAATTCGATTGATATTATTTAATTTAACCGAAATAATCTTACAATGATCTGTCACTTTTGACAATTACTCTTTTTGCTGTCTTCTTTCTTGCAATTGATTTAAAATGTCTGCATGAACTTCACGAGTAATTGGATAAAAATAAGCTAAAATCATACCACAGATTAGAAATACTGCTGGTAATGGGGCTACTGCCATTCTTATAGCAAATAAAGCACTTTCAGGTTGTACAGGAATGGGTTTATCGGGAATTCTGGCAATAAATCCTGCTGCTTCTAAGGCTATTCCAACAATAAATAAACCCAAGGCTAAACCAAACTTTTGTAATAAGACCATGAAGGCATAAAAAATTCCTTCTCGACGTTGCCCTGTTTGTAATTCATCTAATTCTATAACATCTGGAATCATTGACCAAGGAATGAGATAAGCAACAGCGACCCCAATTCCAGCAGTAATCGCTAAAATATACATTAATGTGACTTGTCCTGGCTGTAATGTAAAAAGTCCAATTTGAGCAATTAGCCAAATGATTGAACCTAAAAAATAGACAATTTTTTTATCTAATTTTTGGCTTACCCATTGCCAAAAGAATAACATAATTAGTGCTGTACCTTGAACTGCTAAAGCGACAGTTCCCGATTGATTTTCTGGTAATCTCATCCAACTAACGACAAAATAAACCAGAATTGACGCTGTTAATTGAACTGCTAACCAAGAAAAAAGATAAATCCCAATTACATATAAAAAAGGTTTATTAGCAAAAACGATTTTTAATTGTTCTCGAAAAGGAATAGCAGGCGTATCAATAGCTTGCTGTCTTTCTTCTATTGCTTGAGCATCACATAAATGCGTTTCGATTTTTCCTTGCAGAAAGGTATATGCAAATAATCCCATCAATGCACCTAATAGAAGATAAAACATTGAGTAAGCATCAAACTTTCCAGTTAAAGGAATTTTAAAAACTCCATAAGCATAAAGCAAAACTGCGAAGATTAAAGAAATATAGCCAACTCGTTTTTTAGTTCTAATTCCAAGTAAAGGTTTTGCGCCTCTTTCTTGTAGATTTAGACTACAACCTATCGTAGCAATAATAGAAAGAATCGAACAGAATACACCTAATATTAAAAATTGTTTTAGAGGCTGATTGAGATAAGTATTAGAAACAAAAATATATAAAATTAATGATAAAATACTTCCGCCAATCGAAAAAGCAAAACGAAAACTATTTAAACTGGTTCTTTCTTGATAATCTAAAGTTAATTCGGGTGTTAAAGCTTGATAGGGTAGATTAATCATTGTATAAGCAAAATTAAAGACAATTCCAATGAGGACGTAATAAAAAAATAAACCCCAGTTATTTAGGTTTCTATCATCACTAAAATGAGGAATTATCCACTGTAAATAATAAATTAAACCAAAGGGAATAGCCCCTAATAACATCCAAGGAAGACGACGACCCCATTTTGATTGTGTACGATCACTTAATACGCCAATAAACGGATCATTTATTGCATCAGCTATTTTACCAATCATTAAAACTAAGCCCGCTAATCCTGCGGGTAAACCTGCAACATCAGTCAGGAAAAATAGCAAATAAAATACTAAAATATTCGCCGTAATCGCTGGGCCAAGATCACCCGTTCCATAAGCTAATTTAGTGGTCAATTGTAGTTTTTCAATCTGAGCATTTTTTAATGAAGTCATAAGCTTATAAAATCTTTTAAAAAGTTATAGTTTAAAAGGATTAAATTTAGATTATACTAAAAATTAGCTTACTAACAAAATCTTATTAATTATTATCAATATGTCGGATTTATATGTGTCATGGGATGAATATCATCAAAGTATTGAAAAGTTAGCCGTTTTATTACATCAATCCGATTGGGAATTCGATCAAATTGTTTGTATTGCCAAAGGGGGTTTAAGAGTTGGTGATATTCTTTGTCGTTTGTTTCGTAAACCCTTAGCAATTTTATCTACATCTTCTTACACGGGCGACGACAATAAAACTCGTGGTGAACTAACCTTTTCTAAATATCTTTCTATGACAACTGAAAAGATGGGAAATCGTATCTTATTAGCCGATGATTTAGCTGACTCTGGAATTACTTTACAAGAAACAATTAATTGGTTAAAGAATCAATTTCCAGAGCAAGTTCAAGAAGTCCGAACGGCCGTGATTTGGTATAAAGGAACATCAGTCATTAAACCCGATTATTATGTGGAATATTTATCTGATAGTCCTTGGATTCATCAACCGTTTGAACGCTACGAAATTATGACACCAGCCGATTTAAAGTAACTCAAAAATTATGATACTTTGTCTCCTGGAAATGTCATTCTATATTCCTCTACTAACTCCTCTAATTCCTCTAAAGCTTGATTAACATCAATACGGAGTGTGCCTAAATCTGGTTTTTCAAGAAGCTGAACTAAAAAATCGCGTTTGCTCAAAATTGTAGTCATTTTTTCTTGAATACTTTGCTTATCCATGATCAATACTCCTCTGAAGCTGCCTTAATCTTTTCTCATCCTATCTTAGAACTAGAAAGAGAGCAAATAAGGTAGTATAATTCTAGTCTGACAGCAAGGAAACATCATCAAAAGCAATGTTCATTTTAAGAAAAATCCGTTTATCGATTCTTGGTTTAGTTTTGGGTTTAATTTTGACCCTAGTTGGTTTTGTCGCATATGCTCAGGGAAATGCTACCCTCAATTTAGCTGGATTTTTCTATGGACTACCTTTACTTCTCGGAGGTTTAGCCCTCAAAGCATCGGAAATTAAACCCATTCCCTTCACTCAACCGACTTCAAGCGAAATTCTGGCTTTACGGGAACAACAAGCAACCGTCACCCAAAATAAAATCCGTGATGATGTGACTCGCTATCGTTATGGACAATATGCCCATCTTGATGAAGCATTAGAAAAGCTTGGAATTAGTCCATCAGATGAAGAATTACCTGAACTCCAAACGATTCAAGAAACCGCCGTTGATGGAAATTATACCCTAATTCTCAACTTCGATTCTCCCTGCGTTCCCCTCGAAGATTGGCAGAAAAAACACGATAAAATTGAAAGATTTTTTGGCCCTGATATTCGCGCCGAATTAACCCAACCCGTAGAAAATCAAGTCACTCTTGCTTTAATTAAAGTCAAAACAACATAAAAATTTTATTTTTCCAAACGAACGACATACCATTGTAAATATTGTCCGTTATCTCCCTTTAACTCACAATAATTATCTCTAAGATATTTTGCTTGTTGTTCAAGGGTAGAGAACTTTTTTAAATCGGTTGGTAAATCTAACTTCTGAGATTGAATAACCTCCTTTAACTTGTCTAATAATTCTTCAGGGGTAAAAAATTGTTCAGCTTGTTCGGTTTCTAAGACTACAAAATAGTCCTCTTGATACATGATTGAATCTACCATAATCGTTCAATTATCAATAAAATAAAAGTTAGCTCAATATTACTGAGATTATCATGGCTGACCGTTTCCTGAATCCGTTTTTCAATCTCGAATATGTTCGCGCGATAGAAGATTTAGGAGATGATTATTACGATCAAGTCAGTGCGGCTGAGTTTCCCGAATATATTCTACGCTTTAGAAACGATCGTATTCTTCCTCTTTTGGGATTATCTCACCAGTCGGTAGAGGATGAACATTTTATTGAAGCATTTGGACATTTTCCTCAAAATAAATGTCTTGCCCTACGCTATCACGGTTATCAGTTTGGTGAATACAATCCCTATTTAGGAGACGGTAGAGGGTTTCTGTACGGACAAGTCAGAGGAACTGATGGAAGATTATATGATTTTGGCACAAAGGGTTCAGGACGTACACCCTATTCTAGAACCGCAGATGGAAGACTTACCCTCAAAGGTGGCGTTAGAGAAGTTTTAGGCGCAGAAGCATTACACTATTTAGGAGTCAATACCTCACGCTGTCTAAGTCTTATTGAAACAGGTGAAGCGTTATGGCGAGGTGATGAACCCTCTCCCACTCGTTCTTCTGTAATGGTTCGCTTTAGCCAATCTCATATCCGTTTTGGTACATTTGAACGCCTTCGTTACCTCAAACGACCTGATTTAATTAAAAAATTACTCGATCATGTTATTGAATATTACTATCCTGAAATTCAGAATTCAGAAAATCGTTACGCTGAGTTTTATGCGGCTTTAGTCGAAAGAATAGCCCTCTTAACCGCGCAATGGATGGCTGCGGGTTTTTGTCATGGGGTTTTAAATACTGATAATATGTCGATTACGGGCGAAAGTTTTGATTATGGCCCCTATGGATTTATTCCCACCTATAACCCGAATTTTATCGCCGCTTATTTTGATTATGGGGGACGTTATAGCTATGGAAATCAACCTTATATTTGTCGCTTAAACCTAGAGATGTTACAAGTTCCTCTTTCAATGGTAATTAGTTATTTAGACCTAGATGCAGGTTTAGCTAAATTTGAGGAACATTACGAGCGCTATTATATACAACTGATGATGAATAAATTAGGCTTTCATCAAGCTCATTTCCCAGAAACGAGAGAATTTGTCGACAAAACTCTTGAATTACTGCAAGAAACCCAACTTGGCTATCATGACTTTTTTGCGAGTCTCAGTGAAAACTTTAATCATGGTTGGCGCGATGAAAGTAGTTTAATCCTAGAAAATCTCGAATTACCATTAGCTGATTGGACAACCTGGAAACAACTATATCATCAGATTCTACTACAATTACCAATAGAGGAGATGGAGCAAATTCGATATCGTCTGCAACACTACAACCCCAAAACCGCTTTACTTCGTCCTGTCATTGAATCTGTTTGGGAACCAATAACAAATGAAAATAACTGGGAACCCTTTTATCAATTAGTGCAAAAGATTCAAACCAGAGAATAGTTTAATTTTGATAATTTTTTAGACAGAAAGGAAATAAGACAACTATCTTTAGACATATTTCTTTAGTGTACTCTAGGATTTCTAAAGATATAAGTCTATAGAAAGTGAGTTTGATACAATTTCTACTAACACCATAAGTAGAAATTTTTTATAACAATGCCAGAGAAATCATTAACCCCTCAAACTAATTTAACACCTTTAGCATCAGACGTACAAAGCTCAGAAGATACCGTTTTATCAGACATTCCTTTAGCATCGGATATCCCAACTGATCGAACAGAACGTGAGTTTACAACAGTTGATGAATCAGAGTTAGAATTTTTATTTACCAGAGAAATTGACTTCCGTCAAGAAACAATTTATTTCATTGTTATTGATCGTTTCCATGATGGTGATCCTGATAATAATGTTGGGCCAAATCCCGAATTATATGATCTAACACAAGAGAATTGGGATCGTTACTGGGGTGGTGATTTACAAGGCATTATTGATAAATTAGATTATCTCAAAAAATTAGGAGTAACTGCGCTTTGGCTAACACCTTTATTTGAGCAGATCGAAACATTAGGATACGGTGATAAAGCAGCCATTCATGGTTATTGGATTAAAGATTTTAAACGCCTCAACGCTCGTTATTTAGGAAAAGGTGAAAATAATTCACTTAACGAAACACAAGAGACTAGAAATACCACTTTTGATCGCTTGATTGAAGAACTTCATAAACGCAAAATGAAGCTAGTTTTAGATATTGTTTGCAATCATAGTAATCCTGATGCAAATGGTGTCAAAGGTGAGCTTTATGATGATGGTGTGAAAATTGCTGATTTTAATGACGACAAAAATAACTGGTATCACCATTATGGCGAAGTTCAAAACTGGGAAGATGAATGGCAAGTCCAAAATTGCGAATTATGCGGTTTAGCAACTTTTAATGAAAACAATTCAGACTATCGAGAATATATCAAATCGGCGATCAAACAATGGTTAGATCGAGGTGTGGATGCTCTTAGAATTGATACCGTTAAGCATATGCCGATTTGGTTCTGGCAAGAATTTATTGCTGATATTCAAACTCATAGACCAGATGTTTTTGTCTTTGGTGAATGGATTTATAGCAGTCCCCATGATAATACTGCTCTAGATTATGCGAACCATTCGGGAATGTCACTTTTAAACTTTGGTTTCTGCATGGCGATTCGTCAAGCATTAGGCACCTGGGATGAAAATGGCTTTCATTTAGTACAAGATATTTTGGATTTAGATCATCTTTATGATAGTGCAACTGAGTTAATCACCTTTATTGATAACCATGATATGCACCGTTTTCAATCCCTCAATTCTGACCCCAATGTTTTGCGGTTAGCTGTCGGTTTGTTGATGACTTCGCGGGGCATTCCTTGCTTTTTCTACGGTACAGAACAATATCTCCACAACGATACCAATGCAGATAGCAACCCCTACGGTAATAATGATCCCTACAACCGTCCGATGATGGATAAATGGGATATGGATACTCCTATTTATCGGGATATCCGTTTATTATCGGGTTTACGCCGTTTAAATCCCGCAGTATCGATGGGTAGCCAATGGCAAAAATATGTAACGCCAGATGTTTATTGTTATACACGCCGTTATCGGGATTCTGTCTTGTTTGTAGCGATGAACCGAGGTGAAGCGATGACCTTAGATGTAGTTGAAACAGATTTACCCGATGGTGAGCATACTGATGTCATGTCGAGCAATAAATATGAAGTCAAAGATGGTAATCTTTATGATCTTCATCTCGATGTCTTACAAATTATCGTGATTAGTTCCGTTGGCGTACGAGTTCAAGCAAAAACAGTGGTTCGCGTACAACTCAATGGCGTAAATACTCAACTTGGAGATACGATCGTTGTAACTGGCAATTGTCCTGAACTCGGTAACTGGGATATTTCTCGTGCCTATCCCCTAGAGTATATAAATTCTAATACCTGGTTTGGTGAAATTCCCTTCGAGGAAAGTGCTGGCAAACCCATCGTTTATAAATATGCCATTTGGCGTGATGGCGATAGTCCAGTCAGAGAAAATAATGTCGGTCGTCGTTGGTTACTCGCTAGTGAAGGAATCGTTAAATGGCGCGATCGCTGGTCAGCATAGGATAAAATGTAACAAGACATTCCACAATCCTAATTAAAGGCAACAAATCCGATAAATTATGATCTAGGGATTTAATCTTGTTACATAATACATATGCACCTAAGTGAACTTACTCATCCCAACCAATTGCATGGTTTGTCAATGCGTCAACTCGAAGATGTTGCACGTCAAATTCGGGAAAAACATTTACAAACCATCGCAGCTACGGGAGGACATCTCGGCCCAGGTTTAGGAGTAGTTGAATTAACAATTGCTCTCTACCAAACGTTAGATTTAGATCGTGATAAGGTCATCTGGGATGTCGGGCATCAAGCTTACCCGCATAAAATGTTGACTGGCCGCTATAATAATTTCTCGACTCTACGGCAAAAAGACGGGATTGCAGGCTATCTCAAGCGATGTGAGAGCAAATTTGACCATTTTGGCGCGGGACACGCCTCTACGAGCATTTCTGCGGCTTTAGGAATGGCTTTAGCTAGAGATACCAATGGAGAAGATTACAAAGTCGTCGCGATTATTGGAGATGGTGCCTTAACGGGTGGCATGGCTCTAGAAGCGATTAACCATGCGGGACACCTGCCCAACACCAATGTCATGGTCGTGTTAAATGATAATGAGATGTCCATTTCTCCCAATGTTGGGGCTATTTCTCGTTATCTCAATAAACTCCGTCTGAGCGAACCGATTCAATTTATTTCGGGTAACTTAGAAGAACAGTTTAAACATCTACCATTCTTTGGTGATTCTTTTACCCCAGAAATGGAACGCTTAAAAGAAGGAATGAAACGTTTAGCCGTTCCGAAAGTGGGTGCTGTTATTGAAGAGTTAGGGTTCAAATACTTTGGGCCAATTGATGGTCATAATTTACAAGAATTAATTGATACTTTTAAACACGCTCATAAAGTAACTGGCCCAGTTTTTGTTCATGTCTCAACCGTGAAAGGCAAAGGCTATGAACTCGCCGAAAAAGATCAAGTCGGTTATCATGCTCAAACCCCTTTCAATCTGGCGACTGGTAAACCCATTCCCTCTAGTAAACCCAAACCACCCGGTTATGCTAAAGTTTTTGGTCATACTCTGACGAAACTGGCGGAAAATAACCCGAAAATTATTGGGATTACGGCGGCAATGGCTACGGGAACAGGTTTAGATAAGTTACAAGCCAAATTACCCAAACAGTATATCGATGTCGGCATTGCGGAACAACACGCAGTCACTCTAGCGGCGGGTATGGCTTGTGAAGGTATTCGGCCCGTAGTAGCGATTTATTCGACTTTCCTACAACGCGCCTATGACCAAGTGATTCACGATGTCTGCATCCAAAATCTACCTGTTTTCTTTTGTCTTGATCGAGCAGGAATTGTCGGTTCAGACGGGCCAACTCACCAAGGGATGTATGATATCGCTTATCTGCGGTGTATCCCGAATATGGTTGTGATGGCACCCAAAGACGAAGCGGAATTACAACGAATGCTAGTGACGGGAATCGATTATACTGATGGCCCGATCGCTATGCGTTATCCTCGTGGTAATGGATTTGGTGTACCGTTGATGGAAGAAGGTTGGGAACCCCTGCCCATCGGTAAAGCAGAACTTCTTCGTAATGGGGATGATGTGCTATTACTCGGTTATGGAACAATGGTTCATACCGCCTTACAAGTGGCTGAAATTCTAAAAGAACACGGTGTAGAAGCTACTGTAGTTAATTCTCGCTTTGTCAAACCATTAGATACAGATCTGATTCTACCCCTTGCCGAGCGTATCGGTAAGGTTGTGACCCTCGAAGAAGGTTGCGTGATGGGTGGTTTTGGTTCGGCTGTGGCTGAAACACTACTTGATCACAATATCTTGGTTCCAGTCAAACGCTTTGGTATTCCTGATCTGTTGGTGGATCACGCTGAACCTAATCAATCTTATGCTGATTTAGGTTTAACCAGTTCCCAAATTTCAGAACAGGTTTTAAAAGCCTTTTTCTCCCAAAAACAGGCGACAGTGATTAGTTAAAATTTGGTTTTCAGGTGATCGCCCTAGGTTTCATCCTATGGGCGATTATTTTTTGTCTTTTTCTGCTTCTAACGGTCTAAGGGATCGACACGATTAGCGATCGCAGCCCAGACAATCATCGGTGTACCCACTAACAAACAGAATAACCATTGAGAACCCGTTAACGGAGCCGTGTAAAATAATTGATTAATGACTCGAACTTGAGCAAAGATAATTTGTAGGAGAATCGCCCCAATAATTCCGAAAGCGATCGCTGGTACTCTCGATCCCATTGGTATTTCCCCGCGTAAACGTCCTAATAAATTCGGAATCAATTGACTAATACTGAGCATATAGAAAATTCGTCCCGAAATCAGCGCGTTAATCGTCATCGTCCGTGCGATCGCTAGATCTCCAGTCGTGGCACGAATATATTCAAAAACTCCGAAAATCAATAACCAATTAAATAAAGAAATCATTAAAATCCGTTTCATCCGATTCCCTGACAATAGCCCCTCTTTGGGATCGCGTGGTGGTTTATCCATCCCGTTCACTGATTTCGGCTCAAAGGCTAAGGGAGTCGTCATTGTGATGGTATTTAACATATTAATCCAGAGGATCTGTAGGGAGAGAATCGGTAAATCCCTTACTAATAATGTACTAATCAAAATAGTCATTGATTCCCCGCCGTTGACAGGAAGGATGAAACTAATCGCCTTGAGAAGATTCTGATAAACCGATCGCCCTTCTTCAACTGCCGATTCAATCGAGGCAAAATTGTCATCAGTTAATAACATATCTGCCGCTTCTTTGGCGACTTCTGTTCCAGTAATCCCCATCGCAATCCCAATATCAGCTTGTTTTAACGCGGGAGCATCATTTACACCATCCCCTGTCATTGCGACTACTTCCCCACGTGATTGTAATGCCTCAACAATCCTTAATTTTTGTTCTGGGGCAACACGAGCGAACACTGAACCTTCATTTACTGCATGAGCTAACTCTACTGCATCCATCGCCGCTAAACTAGCACCCGTATAAGCGATCACTTGGCCATTTTTTTCAATTCCCATGCGTCGGGCGATCGCACTGGCAGTATCGATATGATCGCCTGTGATCATCTTGACCTGAATTCCTGCGTTTCGGCAAGCGTGAACGGCTTTAATGGCACTTTCTCGTGGTGGGTCGATCATACCCTGCAATCCGAGGAAAATTAGCCCTTTTGCGATATCCTCGTGAGCGATTAAAGTTTGATGATCGTTGACGGGTAATTTGGCGAAAGCTAACACCCGTAATCCTTGATCAGCCATTGCTTTGACTCGCTCAAGAAGACTTGATTCGTTGATCTGTCCATAACCCCCCGTAGCCGTTAGATAAGAATCACAACGGGGTAAAATTGCCTCTACAGAACCCTTGATATAGATAACTTTTCCCTCAGCCGTTTCGTGTAGAGTTGCCATGTACTGATAATCGGACTCAAAGGGGATCGAGTCTAGACGGGGCATTTCTCGATTGAGCCGTGATGGTACGAACCCTGCTTTCATGGCTGAAGTAATTAATGCTCCCTCGGTGGGATCACCAATGACTATCCAACGCGCTCCCTCGTTTTCTAAGAGCGAATCATTGCAGAGTAAACCCGCGAGCAAACATTCTTGCAGGGAGATTTCGTTATTATGTGACAAGATCTGACCAGTTGGAGCGTACCCGTTCCCTGTGACTCGATAATCCTTGTTTCCTGCGTGGATTTCTTGGACTGTCATTTGATTTTGGGTCAGGGTACCCGTTTTATCTGAGCAAATCACCGTCGCGCTTCCTAATGTTTCGACTGCGGGCAATTTCCGTATGATGGCGTTTCTTCTAGCCATCCGTTTTACCCCAATGGCGAGGGTGATCGTTACGACTGCGGGTAAACCTTCGGGAATCGCCCCCACAATTAAGGCTACAGCTGCTTCTAAGGCATCGTTAATTCCACGCTCACGTAATCCCACGGCGAAAGTAAGTGTGGCTAAACCGAGGACAATTA
Organism: Chroococcus sp. FPU101; assembly: GCF_017312365.1. Classification (GTDB taxonomy): domain Bacteria; phylum Cyanobacteriota; class Cyanobacteriia; order Cyanobacteriales; family Microcystaceae; genus Chroococcus. The sequence goes on along the minus strand of NZ_BLJI01000030.1, from coordinate 45,100 downwards.
ATAACCATTTTTGAGTGAATTTATCAAATTTTCGAGTTAATGGGGTAGAAATGCCGTGATTTTCCTCGATCAGTCGAGATATTTTTCCCATTTCTGTTTTATTTCCCGTAGCAACGACGATTCCTATTCCTTGCCCGAAGGTGACAAATCCGCCCGCGTGTGCCATATTTGTGCGATCGCCGACTGAAGCATCTGAAACACAAATTTTAGTGTTTTTTATGACTGCGACTGATTCCCCAGTTAAGGCAGATTCATTGATCTGTAGATCGCGGGTTTTGAATAATCTTACATCCGCAGGTACTTTATCCCCAGAAGTCAGAACAACAATATCCCCAGGCACTAACTCGCTTGAAGAAATACGGTTTTTCTCTCCATTGCGGATCACTGTTGCTTCTGTTGTTACTGCGTTGGCTAAGGCAGAAATCGCCCCCTCAGCTTTAGATTCTTGAACAAAACTGATTAAAGCGTTCGTCGTGGTAACGCCCCAGATGACACTAGCGTTGACCCATTCCCCTAAAATCGCTTTTGTAGCACCTGCACCAATCAAGATATAGAGTAGAGGCTGATTGAACTGTAAAAGAAATTTTAACCAGATTGGTTTCGCTTTTGCGGTTTCTAGCTCGTTTCTGCCGTATTTTAAAATTCTTTCTTGTACTTGCGCGTCCGTTAACCCGCTTTCAACATCTGCGTTTAACCATTCGCTTACTCGCTCAATCTCTAGCTCGTGCCAAAAAAAGGAATCTCGATTAGGGGAAGTAGATTTCGATAGTGTCATCATAATTTTATCTTCTAAAAAACGAGTTATTTTATTTTTAGCACTATAAAATAGTTTTTGAAAGATGTTGAGCATTAAAAATAGTAATTTAAATTATCAACACTTTTCTATAGTAATAAAAAGTAAAGAGGTCTAAAAGATGGTAATATCGCCAACGATTAACTGTAATCTTAAAAACATGACTTTTAGCGAGTTAACTTCTCCCCTAGACCTTTTTGGGCGACAATTGCAGTTCCAGCAAATGATAGGAGCATTGGCACGGGATCGGGATATTTTGCTAGTGGGAGTACCAGGTAGTGGACGACGTACCCTAGCCCGACGCGCCGTAAATGCTGTGGGCGTGATCGGCATCGAGATTGATTGCATTCGGGCGATCGATGCAATACGCTTCGTTCAATTACTTCGTGAGGGAATCTCGCGAGTCTGTCACGAACTTGGGGTGAGCGAAATATTCAATAAAAATCAAGTTAACGGGGATATTTGGTCTTCTTTCACGGCTTTACTAGATTTCTTGCAACATCTCGCCGTTTCGGTACCTCGTCCTGTGGTGTTAATCTTACATGGATTTCCCCATATTCGAGCGTGGGATCGCCAAGGAGAATGGGAAAGGTATCTCAGGGAAGAAATTAAACGTCACACCGCAGTAAGTTATGTTTTGATTGCGACGATCGCCGAAACCAGTCAACCTAGCGAAGAAATTAGCAAAAATTTAGAAATTATCACACTTGCTCCCTTGACAAATGATGTCATTGGTGCATGGGCGGGCGAGGTTTTAGAAGGAGAGGGCTTAAGCTTTGATGCGCGTTCCAATGCCTTACAAATCTTTTTAGACGCAGTGAGGGGTCATATCGGCGATGCAACGGCGTTAATGCGACGTTTACAAAGGAAACAGTACAAAAATCGGCTAATTGGGGATCAAGAAATTGATTGGGCAATTCAAGAATTGTTAGAAGATCTCGCCACCACTTTTGAGACTTTATTGGTGTTACTTCCTCCTACGCAAGTGCAACTCCTAGAAAGTCTAGCCCTTGATCCAACCGATAAACCCCAAAGTCGCGTTTACATCGATAAACATTCCCTGTGTCGCGGGGGCAGTTTACAAGGTGCGTTGAGTGGTTTACAGCATAAAGGATTAATCTATGGGTCAGAACTAGGTTATCGGTTAGCACTTCCCCTATTCGACCTCTGGATACGTCAACGTTTGAAATAGGTTATTCTACGATCAGAGTTTATTTTTGTGCGCTCGTCAATGATAGATCTTTTTGTCGATCTTCTAAATAGTTTCGATGTTCGATCCATGTTCCGTGTTTAACAAATCCCCAGTTTTTTTGTTTTGGCCCACGCAAAAATATACTCCAAGACCCTTGGGAATCTTCAGGAATTTCTAAACGATGTAGAGAATGAGGAGGACGTATTCTAAAATGTCCCGCACCTCGCCAGTATTTTCCTTTGGGTGTGATTTCCCAGTAACCACCTTTTAAAATAAATGTGGCATACCACCAAGGATGATCATGCAAGTCATCTGGATCGCTCAAACAGATTTTATGAAGCATTAAATTAAAGGGTAAAGCTTTAGCCGATTCGCTTTCTGCTAGTTTATCTTTAAATAGTAAATAATAGCGTTCCATATACGGTTTTGAGCCATCCCGATCGTAGATAATGCGCTTACGCCCTAATTTTTCTAGTATTTTTAATAACATATTTATCTAATAAAAAAGTTGCTTTTCTCCATCATAAAGTAACTTTTAGGTTGTTGAAGAATTAATTTTATCTATATTAATAGTAGTTTAAAACCTAAATCTAGAGTTATATAGTTAATTATTTAAGCTAACTAATTTAATATATTTTTGTCTAAAACTATCAGTGCAACTTCATCAATAAAAAATCTATAAAAGTTTAAAAGCTAGAGCCATAGCATTTTTGATTTAATTACATTAATAGTAAATGCGTCACTTTTTAATGAACTAAAACGCTCTTGTTACTCAAACAGCTTCTGTATAGTTCATTTGAACTTAACTCTATATCTAGTGCTATCTATTCAATTTTGTTTCTATTATTGTCAAGAAATTTATACAAAATTTAACCTGAACATAAAATAAACAAAAAAAATAGGGGCTGAACTACAACCCCTAAAACTATTTATACTCTTTGTACAAAGAAAGTCGATTATACTAAGGTCAAATTCGGATATTGAGCAATGATGTCATCTTTGGTTAGTGCGTCTCCATCTGCTTGGGGACTCCAAAGAATTTCAACTGCTAGTAGACGATCGCTACCAATGCTTCCAAGTTGTCTAACCACCTGTTGTAAATCTTGAGAATCATTGACTTTGGGCAGTTCAAGCCGTCCATCAACACCGACGACAATGGTAGCAACAATGTATTCACCATTATCATCATCAACAGGTACTAATTCCCCACCACTCGCGTTTAAAGCAGGGTGTGAAGCCCCTTTAAGCTGATTATTGACATTGGATAAAGTTTCAGCACGATATTTACTGCGTTCGGCTAAAGACCATTGATTAAACTTAGCTTCAGCACTATTTAAAGCCGCTTGTTGAGATTCAGTTGAACCATACACCCAGTATTCAGGATGGCGTAATAAAGCTAAAGTCGATTCTTGTAAGAGTTCGGCACGTCCTGAAGCGGTACCTGTGTCGGCTGTTTCAGCAATTTGGTTCAGTTCTTTTTGTAAGTAACGTGCGCTAGAAAGTAAACCCACTTGTACTTTAGCAACAGAAACATTATAAGGACTACTGGTTGTCATGTAGCCATCATTATTAGCAGCACCTACATTTTGGATCGTTCTAATGATGAAACCTGCGATCGCAAAAAAGATCAAAATACTGAATAAACTACCAAACCCGCCAAAACCGATGGGAATAAGGAAAGGAAAACCAAACCCACCACCACCGTAGCCATATCCGTAACCATATCCGCCACCAGGTACAGGTTGATAAGTCCGACTAGGAGGTGCTATCCGAGTCGAAGGGGCCATACGTGGCGCACGAAAGCCTCCACCACCAATCCTACCACCCGTCCCAGCAGCTAAAGATTGGCTAGGATGTCCTAATACCAAGGATATAAGTAAACCAGCAGCAACCAACGGTTTAATTAACGGTTTGATTACAGATCTCAGTTTGAATAGTAGTTCGTTAAACATAGAACATTCTTAATTTCTTCGCCTTTACTTTATAGGATATCGATTTTTCAGCCCTCAAAGATACGGCCTTTAGGTAGTAATTAGCGTACAAATTTTCATAATTCTCTCATACCCGAAAAATGGTATAATAGAAAACACCTATGCACGACAGCGATCAATAACTTAAGCCGCATCATTAATTACAGACAATTCTTCATCAAAACTCATCCCTGAGCTAAAGCGTAATGATTGATGACGCTAAAGGGTTATTCTTGATCATAGTTATCTCAAGCCGCAATAACATGGTGAAAAATTTTCTTTTACAATCTTTTCAGATAGCGTTTTTATTCAATCTTACCTTTGCAAGTTTAGGATGTCTGCCTACTCAGGCCCAATCTTTTCGTCTAACTAAGGAGAAGATCGAGGATAGTCCGTTTAATCTTCTCACTCAACTTACTCCGAATGCTGGTAGCGAGATGCGTAGTTTTTTTGAAACTGGACGTTTACGCTCACAAGATCGGATTTTATTTCAACGTCCACCCAGTGATGTCATTCCGCTTCGCTCTGAGTCGAACGCTTGGCAATTTATAATTTTTAGGGAGGGTAATAGTTCTTTTTGGATGCCTCCAGGCGTTTTATCTGACGAAACTGTGATTTTAGAGACTTCCTTGGGTTCATTAAGTTTTCGCACTTTAGCCTCTAATGCCGAAGATCGGCGTTTTGTAGCGGCTTACGCTCGTTCTCTGACTCAAGAACAAATAAGCAACCCTCAACTATTGCTTGAAGCCATGCAGCAAAGAATTGCACCCAGCAAGGAATTTGAGTTAAAACAAAAACGTTCTATTGCGATCGATAATTTTCCAGGTCAAGAACTGACTTTTGAAAACGCCGAAGAAGTTATTACAATGCGAGTTTATCTAGTTCAAGATAAAATTTATGCTTTAGGGGAGCGCTATCCAAAAGCAAATCCATTGCCCAGACAAACACGAGCATTTTTAAATGCTTTTGAGCTTTTAGAAAAGCCTTAAAAGTATTGATTTAAAGACAATCTTCAGAGATTTGTATAATTCTAATATTAGTATTGACTCATGAAATAACCTGATTCTCGTCGCCAGTAGTTCCTTAGCAATGATAAATTGGTATAGAAGCATCCATTTTATAAAGAGATAAGCAGAACGTGTGTGGATAAGGGAACGCTGGTAGAAATCAGACTACAGGGAGAACGCCGTTTAGCAGTCGTTGATCGCCCAGATGGTAAAAAAGACTGGATCGTGATTGACTCTGGGGGACAAGCTCATAAAATACGTCCTCAGCGCGTCGAATATCAAGTTAGAGGCGGTCTTTATAAATCTTCTGAAATTTGTGGTTTTGTCCAGCAAGCACAGCCTTATATTGACCCCGATAGTCTAGAGGTTGCTTGGGAATTATTAGTAGAAGACGGACAAGCAGTAACACCCGATGATTTAGCACAATTACTGTTTTCACAAAAAACGCCAGTCGTTTGTTATGCGGCACATAGTCTATTAGCCGAAGATAAGATCTATTTCAAACGCAAAGGTGAAGGTTATGAACCGCGTTCGACGACACAAGTAGAAGAAATTAAACATCAATTAGAAGTAGAACAACAGCGTTTACACGAAAAAGAGGGCTTTTTGAAAAGAGTCAAACAAGCCTTAGCACAAGAAAAAGTAGAATGGATGGAAAGCGATCGCACTCGCTTTGAAGCTCTTGAAAGATTTGTTTTGCAGCCAGAGCAAAAATCTAATACAGTACAAGATATTCTGGCAACAATTGGACGATCGCAATCTCCCGAAGCAACTTTTGAGTTGCTGGTTGAAATAGGATGGTGGAGTCCTCACGAAAATCTCTTTCTTAGACGTAGTTCTTATCCCGTTCACTTTCCGAAAAAGGTACTCGAAGTGGCTCACAAATGTTTGCAGTCTCCTCCACCTGATCCACATAACCGTCTGGATCTAACTCATCTCAAAATTTACACGATTGATGATGAAAGTACCGAAGAGATTGACGATGGATTAAGTGTAGAATATTTAGAAAATGGACAAGTTAGGCTGTGGATTCATATTGCCGATCCTTCTCGTTTGGTTTCGCCTAATGATTCACTGGATCTCGAAGCAAGAAAGCGTAGTACCAGTTTATATCTACCAACGGGAATGATCCCCATGTTCCCTTCAGAATTAGCCACAGGGCCAATGAGTTTAGTTCAAGGTCAACTTTGTCCTGCGGTTAGTTTCGGTGTGATTTTAGACGAAACGGGGGGCGTTCAGTCCTATCAAATTCAAGTGACACAGGTTAAACCGACTTACCGTCTCACCTATCACGATGTTGATGAGATGTTGTTGATGGATATTAAAGCCGAACGAGAAATAAAAGTTTTAGATAAGTCGGCGAAACTACGGCATCAATGGCGCAAGTCTCAAGGCGCGATCAATATTCAGATGCCAGAACCGTTAATAAAAGTTAAAAATAATGATGAGATTACGGTAGAAATTTTAGAAGTTTCTCCCTCGCGCCAATTAGTCGCAGAAATGATGATCCTAGCGGGAGAAGTCGGCGGGCGGTATTGCCAAACACATAATATTCCAGTACCATTTCGAGGACAACCTCAACCTGAACTTCCCTCAGATGAAGAATTATTGCAACTGCCTGCGGGGCCTGTGCGTTCCTGTGCGTTGCGTCGTTGTATGCCTCGTAGCGAAATGGGGGTTACACCGAGTCGTCACACCAGTTTAGGGTTAGATACCTATACGCAAGTGACTTCGCCCATTCGTCGTTATACTGATTTATTAGCGCATTTTCAGATTAAGGCGCATTTACGAGGGGATCAACTGCCATTTACGAAAGAACAGATGCAAGAAATTCTTTACAGTGTTACCTCGTCTGCACAAGAAGCCTCTTCTGTCGAACGTCAAACTAACCGCTATTGGAGTCTAGAGTTCCTACGTCGCCATGAAAATGAAGTTTGGCAAGCGTTGTTATTACGTTGGTTAAGAGAGGAGGAAAATTTAGGGTTAATTCTGCTTGAAGAATTAGGCTTAGAATTACCCCATCGTTTTGAACGACCTGTCTCCTTGGGCGATCGCATGAGTTTACAAGTTAAAAATGCTGATCCTCATCGGGATGAAGTGCGTTTTCGAGAAATGCTCAATCGTGAAGTTTCTTCTACTGCTAGTTAAGACAAATTCTTAGCATTATGGAGCAATTTTATTCTTCTCAAATTGTTTGTTTAGAACATCAAAATTATTGGCTTTATAGTGAGGTGATTCAAGTGATTACCCAGCGAGAATCTTGTTGGGTTCGTCCTTTATTGTTAGTTGTTCACTCAGATGATGATGTTCAAGAGGTTTTTGATGTTCGTTGTGTTTCGGATCTGATTTTTCCGTTTAGTTTTTTTCGTCCCGCTTTAGATACAGAATTAATTCCTCTGTTATCTCATTTATCTAAAGGTGATTTATCCTCCGAAGACGAACAAGTATCGCGTTTTAGGTTTCAAGAATTGTTAAGAGAAATTTGGCGGTAAGATATCTAATTTTGGATGATTTCTGCGTTAACTCCTGTTTTCATTAAGGCTCTGACTAATCTTTGAGCTTGTAATTTATACAAAGGAGGAGGTAGAGTAGCAGGAAGATGAATCATCATTTCTCTTGTTTTATTTAGTGGATATCCAGAAATACGAGAAATTGCATTTGCTCCCTCAAAAATCGCATCTTGTCCAAAAATTGTATTAATACGGACTTGACAAGTTTTCGGTTTAATATGGTTAAATCCTTTTTCGACTCGTTGTAAACCTTCTGGAGTGGCTAAAATAACCATGCGATCGCCGACTGATAGTTTAATATCTTCTGATGGCATCAAATGTGATGAATTATTTTGTTTTTGGTGCAAAATTGGAATGACATCATAACCATAAGCAACTTCTGAGAGTAATAACCCGTTTAATGTATCACCTGTTTCAATGTTATATTCAGTAACTAAAATGGTTTGATGATTTAACCGAAAAAGAGAGATAATATTTTCACCAAATGCAGCACCTGCGAACGCCTCCGCAGCTACTTTATAGGTTTCTAAAACTTGGACTTTAGGTAACAGTTGAGTTAAATAAGTTAAATTACTACCTGATGTTCGTATTACTAAATTACAATTTGGATTTTTTTGATAGATCATCAGAGCGACTTCTAAATTAACAATATCATCGGGCGTTACAATTACAACACTTTTAGCTGTTTCTACATTAATCTTAGTTAAAGCATCTTTTTGTTGAGTAGCAATTAAGGGAATATCGGGTAACATTCGCTGTTCTAGATCTAAATTAAAAGAAACACCAATTAAAGATTGTTTGAATTCTTGTAGGATATTTGTAATAGCTTGTCCCACTCTACCGAGTCCAATAACAACGATATGATCTTGCTTAGGAATGGGTGGACGTTGTCTAGTAAATTCAAATTTAGTTGATAAAAGTGCTTCTGTTAGTAAAGCATATAAAACCCCAACAAATCCTGTACCTGCAAAAGATAATAATAAACCAAATCCTTGTAACCAATGGGGTACATCTGTAATCGCTTCAAAACCGCCAAAAATATCGCCGTACCCACCTAAAAGAAAAATTGCAGTAATAAAAAATGACGATAATAAATCTAGCTTTGGCGTAACTTGATGTATTAGAAAAGTTCCGATAATGAGTAGCAAAATAACAATGATTCCCGAAAATAAAGCAACTCGTCTAATTTGTTGTTGTAAATTGAGTTTCCAAAAATCTTGGAGAAAATTTTTGTATTTTTTCCAAGCTGGAATCATTGAAGACATTTTTTTGCTTATTGGTTTTTGTGGTGTTGATTCTTCAAAAAAAGTCAATTGCTCTACAATTTCAAGATAAGCGAGAGTATCACCAGGGTTAATTATATTTTCTGATTCCCATTGATGAAAGTTATTTTTTAAAGTTTGTCCGTCTGCTATATAGTTTAAAAGATTACGGGTTCGCGTATTGATGTCATGTAAAAGACGATTATAGCACCAAGGATCATTAGATTTAATCTGTCGCTGAATAACTTGTAATCGTTGTTGATCTAAAGTAAAAAAGCCGATCAGTTCTGTTCCTAATGCGGCTAAAGCGAAGGTGGTTGCGGGTAATTCTGTGGGTTCGTAGGCAATAAAATTACCTAAATGTTTGCCTAATAAGTCGTTAAAATTTTCTTTTGCTGATCGAACAATTAAGCGAGTTTTAGAATTGAGTTGACGGACAATTAAAGCCGTTGCGGTATTCACTTCTTCACTAGATGTTACTAACAATGCAGCCCGACAGCGTTGAATTTTGGCTTGTTCTAAAATATTTTGTTGACGACAATCTCCGATGATTAAATCATCCAATAAATCGACTAAATTGGGAATTTCCCAATTATTTGGTCTGCTACATTCAATCGCAATAACAGGTATATTAAATTCTTTTAGTGCAACAACACAATACTGTCCTAAACTTCCCAAACCGCAGACTAGAAAGTAATCTAATGATTGTTGGTTGAGTTGTTGCATTATTTTTTAAAATAAATTAATCGTATTTAACTGCTGCAAAAACATTAAACTTGGTAAATTCATGATCTTACTATCTTCGGGATTGACTTTAAGAAAATGATGTGCTAATAAAAAGCCAACAATTGTCCAAGTTTGATTAGATCTCGCTTGTTGTCCTATCCATAAACCTGTAGGCCCATCGAAATATTCTGCCCATTGTTGTTTAGGTAATCTCTGCAATAATAATTCATAATAGATATTTAATAATTGCTCCATTTCCTCTGTTTTGTCTTTTTGCCGTAAAACAGCTAAGACTAAAAACCAAAATAAACAGGGCCAATGTCCACCATTATGATAAGACCAAGGTAAGTTTTTTCGATCATATCCAGTTTGACTTTTCCAGTCAATATCTTCAATGGGTGGATGACAAATCCTAAGAGGCATTTCTGAGAGTAATTGGCTTTGATTTTTAATGATTAATTGAAAAAACGAAGACTGTTGAGCATTACTCATTACATCAAAAATTGCTCCTAAACAATTTCCTAAACTAAAAAAGCGAAAATCGGGTCTTCCTGTTCGGATATTGCCGATTAAATAGCCTCCTTCTTGACCTAACCATTCTTGTAACCAATTGGGAATTGTTTCAGTGTGTATATTATATTCATTAACAATGCGATCGCCATATTGTTCGGTTGGTCTACGGCGTAAGGTTTGTACAATATTGCTATTAATCCAATAGTGTTTTAATAAATAATTTCTCAGGTTTTTTAACCAATTAATACTTAAATTTAATTGATAAAATTGTTGTTGAATAAAAGGTTCAAATAAAGCATTTCCTTGATTAAAATAGTCTTTATGTTCTAAATCAATAGCAATTAAAGCCGCCGAACTTTTAAGCGCACCATATAACAAAGCTTGAATTTCTAAAGGACTTCCCCAAACATCTAAAGGTCGATCAATCATAAAGGCACCATCGGGAACATAAAGCGTCGGTGCATCTCTAAATCCAGGATGAAGAAATAAGTCTAAAAACTTCTGTATACCTAACTGAACTTTTGAATTAGTTACCCATTCTTTATCCCCCGTCCACTGTACATATATATAAGCAAGAATTGGCCACCATAAAGAAGCATCAATCGAACAAACTCGCCCGATTGCACGTTGTCCATAATCTACTTTTATCTCACCATGAATGTCAACAAAACTGGTGGGAAAAATCCCAACAGTGGGAAATTTTTGACTTTGTAATTCTAAACAAGTATCTAAGAAATGACGTACAATTTCTCCTTGACCATCTAAAAGTAGATAAATCATCGTCGGGACATTATCCCGTATAAAAATTTCGTTATAATTTAAGTCTTGTCCAGCGTGTCGAGGAATTGCCGCAACGGTTCCCACGTATCTACCCTGAAATTTAACTAAAGCTTGATCATACAGAAGAGAGCGCGCTGCATCAATAACGCTTTGTTCCTTCATAACTGGTGTTTGATGAACCGATATGTTATCTTGTGTTTGTAATCTTTATTATATGAATTTTTGAGTTGTGAAATTTCTTATCATCTCTGATTTAGATAATACTTGGATAGGAGATGACGCTGCTACGATCGCACTCCAACAGACTCTTAAAGAAAAACGCGATCGTTTCTATCTAGTATATGCAACAGGACGCTCTTTTTGTTCAGTTGCTCGAGAAATGCGAAACTTTTGGTTATTAACTGGAGAACCTTTGCTGACACCCGACTATCTCATTACGGGTGTTGGCAGTGAAATTTATCATCAAGGAATATTAGATTATCATTGGGCAACTCAAATCTCTCAGCAATGGGATCGCAATGGTGTCGTTCAGGTTACACAAAAATTTCCGCAATTATTACCGCAAATTGAACCCGAACAAAATCCTTGGAAAGTTAGTTTTTGCCTTCATCCTAACACTAAGCCCGCTATTTTGAATACGGTACACGAACAGATTTTACAATTGGGCATTTCAGCAAAAATTATTTTTAGTAGTGGTCGGGATATTGATATTTTGCCTCAAACAACGGATAAAGGGATTGCGGCGATGTATTTGCGTGAAAAGCTACAAATACCACTAAATCAAACCTTAGTTTGTGGGGATTCTGGTAATGATTTGAGTTTATATCAACATGGTACTCGTGGCGTGATTGTCAATAATGCTCAAAACGAGTTAGCACAATGGTACAGTCAATCGGGTACAGCTAATCATTACTTTGCTAAATCGTCCTATGCTTGGGGTATTTTAGAAGCGATCGATTATTTTAATCTAGGAACCACGTAAACATGGTAAACTGAACTTTTGGCCATCTGGAAATTTTGGATCGGCCCTAAAACTAGAGAAAGTAAAGAGAGTTAAGTAACTATGGCTGTTCCTAAGAAGAAAACCTCAAAATCAAAACGTGACAAACGTCGCGCCACTTGGAGAAAACAAGCGGCTTTACAAGCACAAAAAGCGTTATCTTTAGGTAAATCGGTTCTGACTGGACGTTCTAAAGGTTTTATCTATCCTAAAGACGAAGAAGACGACGAAGAGTAATAGATTAATAAAGATGGGGAAGAAAGACATCTTTCAATCCCCAAATTATTGTTTAGAATGACTGACAAGATAGTATGTTAGGAAAATTCTTTCAAAAACCCGAAGCTGATCAAAGCGATCGTGTTCCTCCTGGTCAATATTTAACGAAAGGTTTTCCCGTTTTGACCTACGGAGATACACCCAAAGTTAGTACCGCAGAATGGAAACTGAAGGTTTGGGGACTCGCAACCCCTAAAACTTATACTTGGGATGAGATGATGTCCCTCCCTATTAGTGAATTCCATCTTGACTTTCACTGTGTCACCCGTTGGTCTAGATTAGATATGGATTGGACGGGAATTAAAGTTACAGATTTTTTAAGTACAATTGAACTTGATTCTAAAGTGACTCATGTGATGCAGCATAGTTACGGGGGTTACACAACTAACCTAACCCTAGATGAGTTTGCGCGGATGATAATTTTTTTGGTTTAAAGGTTTCTGATGAACCCTTATCCGCAGAACATGGTGGCCCGATGCGTATTGTAGTTCCTCATCTCTACGCTTGGAAGAGTGCAAAATGGATTAATGGTTTAGAATTTTTAGACCATGAAGAATTAGGATTTTGGGAAAGAAATGGTTATCATCGTCGCGGCGATCCTTGGTCAGAGGAACGTTATAGCGATTAAAGAATAACTGGGGTGTAAAAAAAATGTTTCTTCTATTATCTAAATTACTCCCCGTTTTTATTTATCCATTAGGTTTAGCTACTTTTTTATTAATTATTGCTCTATTCTTGTTATGGCGGCGTTCTCGTTTTGTTGAAATTCCTCTCTTTTTAGCCGTCTTTATTATTTTAACTGCTAGTAATGGCATAGTCAGTACATATTTAGTACAAAGCTTGGAGTGGCAAAACATCCCCGCAACCTTACCGAAAGCTGAAGCAATTGTTTTACTTGGTGGATCAACGAAAAGCGCGTCTTATCCTCGTCCAATGGTAGATATTAATGAACAAGGCGATCGCGTGATCTATGCTGCTAAGTTATATCTAACAGAAAAAGCACCTCTAATTATTGCCGCAGGAGGTCGCATTAAATGGCTAAGTACAGAACAACCCGAATCAGCCGATATGGGACAATTATTAGAGTTAATGGGAGTTCCTAATAGTGCAATTATTCAAGAATCTGAGTCTTTAAATACTTATGAAAATGCGGTAAATGTTAAGAAAATAGTAGATGAAAGAGGAATTAAAAAAATATTATTAGTCACTTCAGCGTTACATATGCCGCGTTCTTTAGCGATTTTTAAACATCAGGGAATTGAGGCAATTGCTGCGCCAACTGATTTTTTAGTCAGTTATCCAGATTTAGAATCATTAAATCAAAGTTTGCCCGCAATTCTTTTAAATTTAATCCCCAATGCAAATTATTTAGAACAAACGACGAAAGCGATTAAAGAATATATTGGAATTTATATTTATCATCTCAAAGGATGGATTTGACTAATTTTAATAAGGATAACTTAATCTCTTGAGTCAAATCTTGAAAGAACTGAATGTGACACCATTATTGATGCTATAGTAGTGTCATCTATTAATAATCTTTCATGCGCGTCGTCATAGATACTAATGTTTTGTTAACAGGATTAACCAAACAGAGAGGAGTCGAAGGACTGCTTATTGATGCAGCTTTAGCAGATTTATTTCAGGTATATGTTTCTAACGCTCTAGCTTATGAGTATGTTGATGTTTTGTCTCGTAAACTTTCTTCAATTAGCATCTTTTGATGTTTTATTAGAACAATTAGAAGAGACTTCAAAAGCAGAAATCAAAGAGATTTTAGAGCAACGGGAAAAGGTAGAGCTAGATTCTGAGTTAAGTCTAGATGTGATTGAGCGACTTCAGGAAAGAATTGAGAAAGCGATTTCTACGAAAAAGCTCAATTGAAAGATTTTTCGGGTTTCCAGTCATCCCAACTTCATTGAAGACTCAGGTTTACTAGAGATAGCGTTGGAGAACTTCTATGGTTTCTTGTCCTGTTTTTTGCCAACTGAACTGTTTAGCGCGTTGTAGACCAAGGGTTCTGAGTTGCGATCGTAATTTTTCATCTATTATAATTCGATTCATTACGTCTGTAATTTCTTCAGTCTGATAAGGATTAATTAATAAACCTGCATCCCCCACAACTTCGGGTAATGAGGAAAGATTTGAGGTAATAACAGGTGTACCACAGGCCATTGCTTCGAGTACAGGGAGTCCAAACCCTTCCCACAGTGACGGAAAAACCAAAGCTAACGCATTATTGATAATTTTCGGTAACGCATCATAGGAAACATAGTCTAAAAACTTGACCTGTTCAGTAATGCTTAATTCAGTGATTTGTTGTTTTAAAATGGGTGTATAACGTGGGTCTGGTTTACCTGCTATCCAAAGTTGATAAAGTTTATTGGGTAAATTAGCAAACGCAGTAATTAAACGAGACAAATTTTTGTGTGGATCGGGACGACCAACATATAAGAAATAGGGTGTAGAATAATCAGGGTTAGCATCGGGATAAAAATGGTTTTTATCATAAGCTAATAATGTCGGGGTCATTTTAGAAGCAGGAACACCAAAATAATTGAGCAAATCATCTGCTGTTGCTTGAGAATTACATAAAATATGTTCTGCTTGCGCTAAAAGTTTAGGAAAAGAGAATTTAAAATACAAAGTCAATAAAGATTTGCGCTGAGGGAAACGCAAGGGAATTAAATCGTGTACTGTAATAATATAGCGAGATGAACGATAAAGTGGTGCTTCGGGAATGGGTGAAAAAAGTAAGGATGCTTGATGAATTTGATAGATTTTAGCGAGTTGAAACTGTGTCCAAAGTAAACGTTTAATATTTCCCTTGGTACCTTGCGCTGGAGTCATATCAGCAGGAACAGGATAACAATTAAAGTTAGGAACAGTTTGGGAAATTAATAAAGTCGGATTAAGGGAAGATAAATAAGGATAAAGATTTCTAGCATAGGTAGCGAGTCCAGTCGGTTGAGGAAAAAGATAGGATAAATTGATTAAAAAAGGAGATTTGGTCATGATTTATAAAATCGTTCGGTAAGCTTTTAATGTTTCTTGCGCTGTTTTTTCCCAAGAGAATAATTTTACTCGTTTTTTACCTTTTTCGATTAAACTTTGTCGCAGATGGGTATTAGATATGACTTGTAAGATCGCTTCAGCAATTTGTAGAGGATCTTGAGGATCGATTAAAATAGCAGCATCCCCAACTACTTCGGGTAAAGAGGATGTATTAGAGGTAACGACAGGTGTATTTAATGTCATTGCTTCGAGTACAGGAAGACCAAAACCTTCATAGATAGAAGGATATGCAAAAACATCAGCTTGGGAATAGAAAGCAGCAACTTCATCATCTGATAAATAATCTAAGTGATGAATATCTTGTTGATAGGGTGAATTGTTTATTGCAGCAAAAATAGACTCATATCGCCATCCTTTTTGACCAATGAGAACTAATTTATGTTCGATTTTGTGTTTTTGTTTAAGGTGATTAAAAGCTGCAATTAAATTAGTAAGATTTTTTCTAGGTTCAATTGTACTTACAAAAAGAATATAGGGTTTTAGATATTCGATAGATAAAGAAATTTGAGGAAGTTTAGTATAACGACTTGCTAAATAAGTCACATAGATCTTTTCAGGTTTAACTCCTAAATCTTCAATAATATCTTGTTTGGTACTCTCGGAAATAGTCAAAATTAGATCTGTCCACTTTAAACACTCTTTAACACGTTGACTATAAGTTTTAACTCGTGAATTGACAAATTGTGGGTATTTAATAAAAGTTAAATCATAGATATTCATCACTTTTAAAGCATGAGGAAGGGGATAAACAACATGATCTGTTCCATGAATTAAATTAGGTAAATCTAGATATCGATCAAAGTATGAGCAAATTGTTTTAGCATGAGTCGCTAGTAAATGAGAGATGCTGACAGGAATGGGTAAACAGTTAAGGTTAGAGTATTTTTGTAAGAGTTGATAGGCTGAGAAATTACCTTTAATCCAATTTTTGACGGAAGGTTGATAAAAAATATTTAATTCAAAATTTTCTTGCTCTTGAAGTTTATATAATTCATCGATTAAATGATAAATATATAAACCAATCCCACTGGGTTTAGCTCTAAGTGCTGTTGCATCAACTAATATTTTTAACATTTTTGCTTCCTAGATAAATACATCCAGATTCCTTGTAGTTTACTCAGAGAAAATTTTGGATTAAAAGGTAAAACGAAAAAAGAAGTAATAATCATCTTAATTAAGATTCTCCATAAAACAAGTTTATTAGTTCGTTTTTCGAGAATTAGTAAATTACTATAAATATTATGTATTAATCTTAGATAACCGTATTTAAGTGTAATTGATGAGGCTTCATGTATCACTTTAATCTGATTTGTAACGGCAACTAAATGACATTGTTCTGAATAGCGATCGCAAAAATCCACATCTTCATAATAAAGAAAGTAATCTGGATCAAAATAGGGCATTTCTGAAAAGTTTTTTAAATTAATCAATAAGCTACATCCAGTAACCCAAGCAACTATTAAGTAAGACTGATTACCATAATCCAAAGATTCATTTTCAGCAATAATAATACCATCACTTTTCGTAAATCTTCCCCAACCAAACCATAATGTTTCATCGGGTTTATAGACTTCGGTTCCTAGTATGGAAACTTCTGGATATTGTATAAAGAATTGTTCAGCTTGTTTTAAAGAATTTTCAATTAAGTAAGTATCTGGATTAAGTAGCCAAATTATTCCATTTTTATCAGTTTGATAAATCCAGTTGATTCCTGAATTACAAGCTTTACCAAAACCTAAGTTACTTCGAGACTGTAAAACAATAATTTGCTCACTCACTAATTTTTCAATGTCTTCATCTTTAGGCGAGTTATTAACAATAATAATTTTTTGTGGTTGATTCTCGTACATCAAAATCGAATGAATTAAACGAGTAACTAAAACACTAGAATTATAATTTATAATTACAATATAAAATGATTGTTTTTCTAAATTCATTATTCTAATTTACGAAGAGGACAAATTGAATATTTAGCGACATGAGTTGAAAACTGTTGACAATTTTGATAATCTACTAATAGTTTATAATCTTTTTGACTTTGCTTTTCTTCAGGATTCAGCTGATCAGGACTAATATCTAATAAGTATAAATTCTCATCTGGTGTATTTTCAATAATTTGATTTGCTTTTTTTTGTAATAATGTTCCTTTTTCTAAACCTGTATTTCCTTGAATTCTAACAAATCGAGTTGAAGAAGGAAAATAAGGAACAAGATAAGAATTTCCATCATCACCCCACATCACAATTACTTTATTCTCATATTTTTTTAAAGCTTTAGTTTCAATACCAAAGTAATTTGATTGCCAAGGAAGTCTCGACCAATCTAAAGGTTTAGTGGTTGTAATCATAACTGTAAAAAGAATAGCTGATAAAACTAACAATACTTTTCTAGATGGGTAAATATAACCAAGAATTAGAATGATTAAAACAGGTGTTAGTAATTCCAATACAAGTAAATAACGATAGATGGAAAATAGTTTTAGCCAAATAAGATAAGAAGCTACATAAAAAGGAACTATCAGAAAAATGACAGACGGATTAACAATATTATAAGATGTTCTATTAATTTTTTGAATAAATTTAATGACCAAAAATATTAAAAATATAATTACAAATATATAAGCAATTGCTAAACGAGAATCTTGGAATTCTAACTCAGCCACTAAAGACTGTTTTTTCGTAAAATAAAAAGGATAAAATAAACTTTGCCAAATATCACGCGGTAAAAATCTAGTATCTTTAAGATCAAAATCTGTTCTTATATAAGGAGACTTAAAAAATTTATTAAAAAATGGAAAAAGTGGACTCGAAAAATTGAGCCACATTAAAACCATCCAGTAACCAGCAGTGACGAGAAAACCCGCAAACATAGAACTCATTAAAGCCAACAAGTTTAAAAACTTTTCTTGTAGCTTATTACGAATAAAATTTATAGAAATAATTAAAGCAATTCCATAAAGTGCAACTGTTAATTTAAGCCCTACACCTAACCCAGTAAGAAAGCCAGCTATTATTATATTTCTTAAACTTAGTTTACCAAAATTGGCTAAATGATAAACTATAATTAATAAAGAAGTTAAAATAAATAAACTACTTGTGCTATCACCTATTACTGTACCTATTTCTGAATAATAAGCTGCTCCCCAAAGGCCAGTCAAAGCAGCAAAACAACTCAAAAAATGTCGAGTATAGTTTTTGATATTAAGTAGTGAATGATAAACAATTTTATGAATTAGCCAAAGATTAAGACCATGTAAACCACCCCAAAAAAAGCCAAAAACAAGCGGTGGAATTTTTAGATAATAAATAAATATAAAAAATGGCACATCTATCAATGGATTAAAAAAAGTTTGAATTTGTGCTGGAAGAATATCATATTTCATACGTCCTGTAAGTAACATATAAGGATTATAAAAATGATAGTTGCGTAAATCCCAAGATACATCTTGTCCAAGACGAACAGAAATCAAACCAACCAGAACAAAATAACAGATTCCCCAGCAAAGAAAAGGAGGGATATTTTTAGTTTTTGAAAGATTCATAAAGATAAAAATTAGAGATTAAATGAAAATACTTAATAAAGTTAGTTTTTTCAGAAGATAGTGCAAATTGAAACAAATTTACCCTAAAATATTAATTTAAACTAATTTTAAATTAACAAAAATATCTGATTATTAAATTAATTAAGCTGCATTCTTTTTAACAAAAACTAATGATGGATTAATCGTTATGCTATGAAATTTTGATTTCCTTGTGGGTCTTCCTGATAATAGTCCTCGTGTTAAATCTTCGGCTCCCTGTTCATCAACTAATTCTTTGAGAAATCCCACCATACCGTAGTTATGATTATGCCAAGAATCTTTAAATCCTAATTTAATATCTTGAACATTTTCTTGTTCATTTGATGAAGATAGCTTAGGTTGGAATGTTTTTCCATCGGGCCAATCATCCCAGTATCCAGTTCCCCAATCCTCAATAACATAAACTCCTGATGGTTTAAGATGATTATCAAATAAGTGCCAGAAAGAGATTTTAGTCAAGGCACCAATATGAGAAGCATCATCAATAATAATATCAAAGCCCTCTGGTGCTATCTGATTAGCAACTTTGCTTAAAAAATCAGTATCTACTTGATTCCCCTCAAACAGGTGAATTCTTTCTTCTTTAGCTAGTTCTGTAACATCTGGCAATTTCAGATCTATACCCACGATGGTTCCGTGAGGAAAGTAGTCTCGCCAAAGTAATGAAGAACCTCCATCTAGTACACCTAGCTCTAACAACTTTATTGGCTGCTCAACAAATTCTTGAAAGAATGAATCACACCGATCTAAATAGTAACGGTGGGCAGTTTTATCAGTCTGATAGCAATTTAAATTTAGTTCTTTACTGCGGGGCATATACTTTTCACTGTATTTGGAAAACCTTCGTTTATATTATATGACTCTTTTAACTACTACAAGTTTTCTACATACAATGTTGGAACTAAATTTCAAAGCAGAGCAAACTATGTTTAATGAAAAAGTGTCTTTGATCAATATATTTGTAATTTGTATATTACAGCATAAACTCTAGCAAATTTTCATTAATTGCTGGAACTCTTTGTACTTTAATATAGTCTCTATGCACTTAATTTCAAACATTTTAAAATTCTTGGCTAGAGCTTTATTTTAGAAAAATTGATGATTTGGTTAAAACTGATGATACTATCTTTCGAGGATAGGTTGAGGGAGGTTGAGATGAAAATAATCGCTCAAAAGTATATTAGTAAATCTTATATAAAAATTGTGTTGGCGATCGCTCTTGTGGCTACTATTGGTCTTTCTGTCGTCTCGAACTATGGAATTACTTGGGATGAACCAATGGAAATAGAAATGGTAAAGTGGAATCTTAGTTTTATTAGAGAGAGGAAGCCTATTTCAGAACATTCTCGCTATCATGGGTTTATTTTCAATTACTTTTCACAACTTATATATAATACTCAAGATGAGATTAGAAAAACAATATTTCCTACATCTATTACTAAAGATGAAAATATCTCAGGCTGGCAAAAATGGATTAATAGTATCAGAACAAAAACAAGAGTAAAACACATTGTTACTTTTACTTTTTCACTTTTAGCCTATTTTGCTGTAGCAGGAATTGTTGCTATCTTAGCAGGAATTGATTTTGCCTGGTTGGGAGTACTTACTTTAGCATTGTTCCCCAGCTTTTGGGGCTATAGCTTTTTCAATCCGAAAGATATTCCTTTTGCTACACTTTTCACATTATCTACTTTTGCTGGTTCCTGCTTACTCAGCCATTTTTTTAAAACTGAAGAATTGAAAGACTCACCCCAAATTGGTTTAAATAAAATTACGATTAGTTCTCTCCTTTACGGAAGCTTAGTCGGTTTAACAACAGGTGTGAGAATTGGCGGTTTTATGTTTTTATTCTTTTTACCACTTGCTCATTTACTATCTACACCTAATTTAAAAAGTATTTATCGTAACATTCTCTGTTACAGTAAATTTTATCTAATTATTTTTCTGACATGGGCAATTACAACAACGGCAGTTTATCCAGCTTCTTGGGATAATCCCATTGCGTGGTTTTGGCAAGCTGTGAAGGCAATGTCTCAATTTAAAGTTTGGAATAATTTTGTATTGTTTGATGGACAACAAATTTTAGCAAGCGAGTTACCTTGGTACTATTTACCACGCTGGATATCTATTTCAGTTCCAGTATTATTTCAGGTTAGTGCTTTAGTCGGTCTAGTCTGGATTATTTTAAAATACAATTGGTTAAGCAGAACTCAACGTGCTTGTGCAGTTTTAGTAATTCTACAAATCTTTTTTCTGCCCTTTTTAGCAATTATTAAACATTCAACTATGTATGATGGGATGAGACATTCTCTGTACATCTTACCTGGAATTGCCGCTTTAGCAATTACTACTATTATCTGGTTTTTTCAAAAAATTCGTAGTCAATATCTACGCCTATTTTTAGCGACTTTATTAAGTTTATATTTTGCGACAATTGTAGCTGATATGATAGCTCTACATCCTTATGAATATGTCTATTTTAATCGAACTTATGGTGGTTTGAAAGCAGCGTATCAAAAACAAGAAACTGAATACTGGGGTCTCAGTTTTAAAGAAGCGATGGAATGGCTCAATCAAAATGCTGAACCTAATTCTACTATTTTAATTGCTGGTCCTGCCTTTGCAGCACAAGCATTTGCAGATCCTTCGCGCAATTTTAAAACTTTTGATCGAGATGAATTTCCTTGGGGAAAAGTACCGAATCCAGACTATTATATGGCTCTCCCACGCTATGATTATCAGACTTCCCTATTCTTTCCAGAATGTCCAATTGTTTATTCAGTCATGAGGCAAAATACACCATTAACAATAATTAGAAAATGTTTTAAATGAAAAAGATTTTTAATATTAACAATTTTGATAAAACATCGATTAAGATTTTTTGGTCTACTGTATTAGTTACCATCATCGGTTTATCAGGTATTTCTCACTATGGAATCACTTGGGATGAGCAAATGAATATCGATATGGTGAAATGGAATCTTGAATATCTTCGAGATGGTGATCCTCTATCTAAACATTTCAAATATCATGGATTTATTTTTAATTATACTTCTAATTTAATTTACGAATTTCAATACGAAATTCAAAAATCTTTATTTCCGCATACATCACTCAGTCAGCAAAATTTTAGAAATACTGCTGAAAGAAATTTTTACATTCTTAAAGAAAAAACGAGAATTAAACACGTTGTTACTTTTTTACTCTCTTTATTAACTTATTTTTCCGTAGCGGGTCTTGTTTTTATTCTAACTCGTTCTGATTTAGCTTGGTTAGCAGTCTTTATTCTTGCTTTATTTCCTCGGTTTTGGGGTCATAGTTTTTTTAATCCAAAAGATATTCCTTTTGCCACATTATTGACATTAGGAACTTTTTTAGGATCGCATCTACTGAATTATTATTTTAAAAAAGAAAACAAAGTTAATAAAATTGGGCTGAATAAAATTACAGTTTATTCTTTACTCTATGGAATAGCGATCGGTTTAGCTACAGGTGTTCGAGTAGCTGGTTTTTTTCTCTTATTCTTTTTCATCATTGCACATCTTTTAGTCCAATCAAATTTTAGAGATATATCTTTAACTTTTATTCGATTTAGTAAATTTTATATTATTATTTTTGTGGCTTGGGCAATCACTACTATATTTGTTTATCCTGCTTCTTGGTTCAACCCGATTCAATGGTTTTATGAGGCTATTTTTTCCCTTTCTAAATATAGTGTTTGGGATAATACTGTTTTATTTAATGGACAACAAATACCAGGACGCTCGCTACCGTGGTATTATCTTCCTCGCTACCTTACAATTACAATACCTGTTTTATTTCAAATAAGTTTTTTTGTCGGACTCATTTGGCTAATCTTAAAGTTTAATAGATTAACTCAAACTCAACGTGCTTGTTCTATTTTAGTCATTTTGCAAATTTTTACCTTACCTTTAATTGCCATTATTAAACAGTCAACAATGTATGATGAAATTAGGCATTTTCTATTCATTATTCCAGGAATAGCCGTTTTAGCAACAACAGCTTTAATTTGGTTTTATCAAAGTATTGCTAATAAATATATTAAACTCTTTTTGGCTACCTTACTAACACTATATCTAATTTCTATTGGTTTAGACATGGCAGCACTTCACCCTTACGAGTATACTTATTTTAATCGTACATATGGGGGATTAAAAGCAGCCCATCGACAACAGGAAACAGATTATTGGGGATTGAGTATAAAAGAGGGGATGGAATGGCTTAATAAAAATGCTCAACCTAATTCTACTATTTTAGTGGCTGGCCCGATTTTTGCAGCACAAGCATTCGCTGATCGTTTTCAAAATTTTACGATTATCCATCGTGATTATTTCGCTTGGGGAAAAGATCCCGATCCTGATTATTATTTAGCTATCTCTCGCTATGATTATCTTGATTTTTTTCCACAATGTCCCGTAGTTTATTCAGTAATCAGGCAAGACACTCCTTTAGGAATTGTTAAACATTGTAATAAAAAATAATTCAATAATATGCTAAATTCAGTGACTTCTAAAATTAAAACTATTTCACTTAAAAATTATAAAATTGCCGTTTTAGTTCCCTGTCGAAATGAAAGTTTAACGATTCAAAAAGTTGTAACCGATTTTCAAAAATATCTACCTGAAGCCACAATTTATGTTTATAATAACCGTTCAACTGATAATACTGTAGAACAAGCCCTTGCTGTGGGTGCTGTTGTCCGTCACGAAATACTACCAGGTAAAGGAAATGTGATTCGGCGAATGTTTGCTGATATTGATGCTGATATTTATATCTTAATTGATGGGGATGATACCTACGAAGTTGCAGCCGTCAGACGGTTAATTGAACGTTTATTAATTGAAAGATTAGATATGGTTGTCGGTACTCGTCGTCTTGTTTCTGATACCTCTCAAGCTTATCGCCCTGGACACAAAGCGGGAAATCTTTTTCTCACAGGTTTTGTTAAGTTTCTATTTGGAGCTAAATTTAATGATATGTTGTCGGGTTATCGGATTTTTTCTCGACGCTATGTTAAATCTTTTCCTGCTCTTTCTCATGGTTTTGAAATTGAAACCGAATTTACGATCCACGCTTTAGAATTAAGAATGCCCTTTGCTGAAGAACCAACGATCTATGGCGAACGTCCCCCAGGATCACAAAGTAAATTAAGAACCTTTACGGATGGTTGGCGAGTCTTAGGAACTGCATTACTCTTATTTAAAGAAATTCGTCCTTTTATGTTCTTTGGAATTCTATTTCTGCTTTTAGCTCTAATTTCTATCATCCTGGTAGTTCCCATCCTAATCACTTATTTTAATACTGGTTTAGTCCCCAGATTTCCGACTGCTTTTCTAGCCACATCTACCATGTTACTCGCTTTTTTAAGTATGACTTGTGGCTTAATTTTAGATTCAGTTGCTAGAGGAAGACGGGAAGTAAAACGGATGGCTTATTTATCCTATCCGTTACCCGATATTTATTGAAATGGGGTACACTTACCACCTAAACCATTGACGATCGCACACGTGTTATTCTCAATCATACCGATATAATTACCTGTTGGGCTGCCTTTTTCTCCTAAACCATCTGCATATAATTCTTGATCCGCAATTTTTACATTAGCTTCTCTTGCGACATTTTCGATTACTTTATTATTTGCCGTAATTTCCGCGAAAAGTGTCGGTACTTTGGTTTGTTTAATCGTGCCTACTAATTCTTTTACCCGTGATGCTGTGGGAGTTTCTTCAGTACTCATCCCCTGTAACGCTTCTGATCCCGTTAAACCGTAGGCATTGATATAATATCCTAGTGCGTCGTGGGTAGTAATCAGTGTACGTTGTTGTTCGGGAATGGTTGCTATTTGCGCTTTTACCCAGTTATCTAGGTTTTGTAGCTTTTCGGTATATGCTTTGGCATTTTGCTCATATACCTGCGCTTGAGAAGGGTTAAGGGTTGCGAGTTGCGATCGTACAATTTCTGTCATCGCGATAACATTTTTTATATCATGCCACACATGGGGATCGGGTTCTAATTCACCTTCTTTGTGTTCTTCCTTGGTTTGTTCTTGTTCGTGTTCGTGTGCGTGTGCGTGTTCATGTTCTGCCATCATGGGTTTAGGTACCGCTTGTTCACTGACAGCAATTTTAGGTGCAGGTGTATTCGATGCTTGAACCAGTTCGATGATTTGCGGTTCAAACTGATAGCCACCATAGAGAACCAGTTGCGCTTCACTAATTGCTTTACTATCGGATGGTGTCGGTTGATAGGTGTGGGGATCTTGTGCTGGTGGGATCAGACATTTTAAGTTTACAGTATCTTGGGCGATCGTTTCCGTGAGATGACATAGTACACTATAGGAGGCGATAACGGAAGGTTTTTGACTATTCTCTGTGTTATTAGCGGTTTGGTTCGGTGTACTACAACTAGCTAATCCTAAAACAAGTGTAAAAAGGGCGATGGGAATGGTTTTCATTTTCGTATAATAGTGAGTAGTAATAATCGCTACAATTTTATATAATGATAATCATTTTCATAATAACACCAAGGGAGAATTCACATTAATTTAAGGTGGCTATGCTAGAAGTCAATGACCTAACTGTGAGTTATCGGAATAGTTGGGCTGTCCAAGATGTTTCGTTTTGTTTACAACCTGGTCAGATGACTGGTCTTTTAGGCCCAAATGGGGCGGGAAAAAGTACAGTTGTTAAGGCAGTTTTGGGCTTAATTCCGACTGTTAGCGGTATTGTGCGATATGCGTCACGTCCTTTAAAACGTCAGCTTAAAAGAGTCTCCTATGTGCCTCAGAGAAGCCAAATTGATTGGGATTATCCTATTACTGTAGAAAATGTGGTGATGATGGGTCGTATTCCCGCGACTGGATGGTTCAAAAAACCCGATCGCAACTCTTATCATATTGTTAGAAATGCCTTAGAACGAGTTGGAATGTGGAATTACCGTCAACGGCAAATCGGCGAACTTTCTGGAGGGCAACAGCAACGAGTTTTTATTGCACGTGCCTTAGCCCAACAAGCAGATTTATTATTTTTTGATGAACCCTTAGCAGGGGTGGATAGTCAAACAGAAACGATTATTTTTGATGTTTTTCGAGACTTAAAATCAGAGCAAAAAACTTTATTAGTGATTACCCATGATTTAGGGGAAAGTTTAGAGCATTATGATCAGTTGTTATTGCTGAATAAAAGCTTGATTGCGGTGGGATCTAGAAAAGATGTCATGACTCAAGAGAATTTAAAAAAAGCCTATGGATATCACTTAAATCATCTTTTTATATAAGGAGCATGATGTTATTAGATGGATTGTTCGCACCCTTAGAATTTGAATTCATGAGAAATGCCTTGATGATCGCTTTTTTAATGGGGATTTTAGGGGCAGTAGTGGGAAGTTATCTAATTGTGCAACAGATGGGGATGATTGGTGATGTAATTTCTCATGCGGTTTTACCTGGAGTATCGATCGCATTTTTCTTAGGATTAAATTTATCAATTGGGGCATTTATTTCGGGTATTATGAGTGCCTTAGTCATGGCTGCCATTCGGACACAATCACGTATTAAAGTCGATACGGCAATGGCTCTAACTTTACCAACTTTTTTAGGTGTTGGGGTCATTTTAATCAGCGTGCTTAAAACCAATCGGGTTGATCTCAGTCATATTCTTTTCGGCGATATTTTAGGCGTTCGCCAAGAAGATGTTTTACAGATTTTAATAATTACTTTAATTATTTTAGTTTTAAATCAACTGTTCTATAAAGAACTGCAATTCTACACTTTTGATCCATTGGGGGCTAAAGCTTGTGGTTTACCAGTAAATATCATGTATTTCGGCTTAGTTTGTGCCATTACTTTAACCATTGTCGCTAGTATGCAAACCGTTGGAGCTTTATTAGTAATGTCTCTTTTAGTTGGGCCAGCCATTACCGCATATCTGTTAGTTAAAGAATTATATCAAATGATGATTTTAGGCTCAGTTTTAGGTATATTTTCAGGTATCAGTGGAATGTATATCAGCTACTATCTAGATATTCCATCTGGCCCAGCAATTGTTATTGTTGTTTTTATTTCGTTTGTTTTAGCGTTATTATTTAGTCCCACTCAGGGAATTTTAACAGCAAAAAAAAATAACCTCAAAAAAGTATTATGACTTCTACACTCACTCAACTTAACGGAACGGTTAAACAATATTCTTGGACTTGGCAAAATCAAAAGTATTTAGTTACTTATGAAACTTTAGGGCAAGGATTACCCGTGTTATTACTACCTGCATTTAGTACCGTTTCTACTCGTCAGGAAATGGCGGGAATTGCTCAAATTTTAGCTAAAAACTATCAAGTAACACTTCTAGACTGGCTTGGTCTTGGAGATTCCGAACATCCACCACTAAATTACAAACCAGAACTTTATCATCAGTTATTGCAAGATTTTGTTAGAGAGGCTTTTACTACTCCAATCATTATTATTGCGGCGGGTCATGCGAGTGGTTATGCGTTAAAATTAGCTCAAAATAACTCTAATCTTGTTTCTAAAATAATATTAATTGCTCCCACTTGGTGCGGGCCTCTAAAAGTAATGGGACTACCTGATACTGTGAGAAAGGGGATTAGAGAAACAGTACGATCGCCTTTTCTGGGACAATTATTATATTATCTAAATACAACCCCTTCCTTTTTGCGTTTAATGTATCGTCGTCACGTTTATACAGATGATAGTAAACTTACACCCGAATTTATTGCAAGTAAGAAAAAAATCACGCAACAAACAGGTTCAAGATATGCACCCGCAGCCTTTGTAACAGGTACTTTAGATCCTATACAAAACCGCCAACAATTTTTAGAATTAATACAATCTTTATCGATACCTGTATTCATTATTATTGCCGAAAACGCACCACCTCGTTCTAAAGCAGAAATGGAAGCAATCGCAGAATTAGATAACGTACAATCCGTTTATTTACCAGGTACTTTAGGACTACATGAAGAATATTCTGAAGCAGTCACACAGGAAATTCACAAGTTTATGAGTTAGTTTCTGATTAAGATAAATAAAATTCACTTGAGAGGTTCAATAACAAAACTATGTCAAGATCACTTAATCTAAAAACATCCAGACAACAACTTTTAGAACTTCCTGAATCTGTCAATGATGAGCCTATTATTGTCACAGATGGAGAGCAGCCAATCATGGTAGCTTTAAGTTATGAACATTATAGCTCTTTATTAGAAACGATAGAAATTTTAACCGATGAAGATTTTTCAACTCAGCTTAAAGAATCAATTCAACAAGATAAAGCAGGAGAAACCATAAATTGGGAAGTCGTTAAAAAACAATTAGGAATATAGTTAGTAATTTTAATGGAATATACAATTGAGTTAACGCCTCTTGCCATTCAATTACTGACCAAAATTAAAGACCAACGTGAACAAAAAACTTTAGTTAAACGAGTTGAACAACTAAAACAAGAGCCAGAAAAACAAGGAAAAGCTTTAATTGTTCAATTGATGGGTTATCGTAGTGTCAGAGCAGTTGGTCAACGATATCGCATTGTTTATAGAGTTGATCAAGAAAAAATAGTGGTGATTGTTGTTGGGGTCGGAATTCGTAAAGAAGGCGATCAAAAAGATATTTATGAAATTCTATCAAAAGAAATTGATTGAATGTATCAAAATTTGACTATAATGATAATCATTATCGAATACTCACAGTATAGATTATGGTTGCAGCAACACCACCCGAACTCGTACCCGTTACCGTTCTCACAGGATATCTAGGTGCAGGGAAAACCACCTTATTAAACCGCATCCTCACCTACGAACACGGAAAAAAAGTCGCCGTCATCGTCAATGAATTTGGAGAAGTTGGGATAGACAACCAACTTATTATCGATGCAGACGAAGAAATCTTCGAGATGAATAACGGTTGTATCTGCTGTACGGTGCGAGGGGACTTAATGCGAATTATCGGAAATTTGATGAAACGACGCAACAAATTCGATCATTTAGTCATCGAAACAACTGGACTTGCAGACCCCGCACCTGTTATTCAAACCTTCTTTGTCGATGAGGATATGCGAGATCAGGTTATCCTAGATGCAGTAGTAACAGTGATTGATGCTAAACATATCCAACAACATTGGGATGCAGACGAAGCACAAGAACAAATCGCCTTTGCTGATGTAATCTTACTCAATAAAACCGATTTAGTCACTCCAGAAGAACTCGACGAACTCGAAGAGAAAATTCGCGCTATGAATGTAATGGCGAAAATTTACCGAACTCAGAATGCAGAATTAACAATGGAAGCTTTGTTGGGAGTAAAAGCATTTGACTTAAACCGCGCTTTAGAAATAGACCCAGAATTTTTAGGAGAGGATACCCACCAACACGACGAAACCGTTACCTCTGTTGCTATTGTAGAATCGGGTGCCGTTGATGAGGAAAGATTAAACGAATGGTTGGGTTATTTATTACGCACAAAAGGCGTTGATATTTTCCGCATGAAAGGTATTTTAAATATAGCAGGAGAAGATTTTAGATTTGTGTTCCAAGGCGTTCATATGCTATTTACAGGAAAAGCGGATAGACCTTGGAAAGATAACGAAACTCGTAAAAATGAACTGGTTTTTATTGGTCGTAACCTCGATGAAGCAGAATTAAAACAAGATTTTAGATCATGTCTAGTTTAAAAATCCCGCGTCAAATTTCCTTTGAACCCCATTGGAAAAGCATTTTATCAGAATATATTACTGTACTTACTTGGTCAGTAACAGGTGTTCTAGCGGCGGCTACAGCATCAGGAGAGGTCGTATTATGGCAAGATGGACAGTTAACAATATTACTACCAGAAATAGGTTTATCGGTCGATTGTTTAGCTTTTTCTGCTGATGGTCAGTTTTTGGCAGCAGGCGGACAAGATGGTAAAGTAAGGATCGCTCGAATGCTCCCAATTCCAGAATTAATTACTACTTTAGAAAATGCTCCACAATGGATTGATCGCTTGTGTTGGTGTCCGACGAGTCATATACTAGCGTTTAGTTTGGGTCGATACGTGCAGTTGTGGGATGCTGAAACACAAACCCGTATAACGACTCTACCCTTTGTATCCTCCTCTATTCTAAGTATGTCTTGGCGACCTGATGGAGAATGTCTAGCAGTTGCAGGAAATGAAGGCGCGAAAATCTGGGAAGCTAGAAACTGGGATGATGATCCATATATGATGTATATGGATGCAGCCAGCCTTGAAATTGCTTGGTCAACCGATGGAAAATATTTAGCATCCGGTAATTTAGATAATACCATTACTGTTTTAGAATGGGGTTATCCTCATCCCTGGCTCATGCGGGGGTTTCCTGGGAAAATTCGTCAGTTAGTTTGGTCGAAACCTTTTAATGATAAAGTACCGCTTCTTGCTGCATCGAGTGTTGAAGGGATAGCCGTTTGGACAAAAGCAAACAGGGATGAGGAAGGATGGAATGCAAAAATATTAACCTTACACGAAGGAATTGTACAAGGATTAGCTTTTCAACCCAATAGCTTATTACTTGCGTCTGCTGCGGAAGATGGTTTGTTGTGTTTGTGGCAAAAAGCGAAAGAAGTCGGACAAATATTAGAAGACACAAAAAATGGTTTTTCTAGTCTCGCTTGGCACCCCCTCGGTGATTTATTAGCAGCAGGTGGACAAGATGGCGAATTAATGATATGGCAACAATCATCAAGAGGTAAAGGGTTTAAATGATCATACTCTCCATTCTCCCGTAATTTCAATCTCGCATAACTTACAAGGAAGAATCGGATTATCAGCATCAATGACTAAATATAGCCGATTTTTGGATTTTTTAGACAGACAAACCCCTTCTACTTTGAGAGTGAATAAAGAGCCATCGAGATTACGCAATTCAATCCAACGTGGAGTATCTTCTAGAATACCTAATACTGACCCACTCACAAAACCGTCTTTTGTTGCGTCTGGAGAATTTTCTGCTGTTGCTGAAAAAATAATACCATTTTTTGTAGCAGTTGCATCGGTAAAACTCAGAGACAAACCATTTAATTCACCTAAATCATACTGACAGATATTTTTGATTTTGGGTGGTTGTAG
Organism: Chroococcus sp. FPU101; assembly: GCF_017312365.1. Classification (GTDB taxonomy): domain Bacteria; phylum Cyanobacteriota; class Cyanobacteriia; order Cyanobacteriales; family Microcystaceae; genus Chroococcus. Next base: position 14,304 of record NZ_BLJI01000030.1, on the reverse strand, counting down.
ATTAATATTTTGTAAATAAGCGTTGAATTCATTCCAGTCTAATTCACAGGTTGCATTAATGGGGACTAAATTTCCTCGTATTGCACCATTTCCGCGATTAAATAAACGAATGTGATTGTTATAAAAGATCACACCCTCTATATTAAGCTCACTCCCCGAAAAATCTGTACCATCTCGCAATAGTTGATAAAATGCGCTTGCCTGTTTAAGAATAAAAGAGTTTGGCTCTTGTTCTGTGACGATTAAAATTTGTTCTCGTCGTGACGTTGAACCCGAACCGAAAGCAAGCAATAAATCTCCATTTGTTGTAGGAATAGTGGTACAAGCTTCCAAATCTAGTTTAAATTTTTTGTTACCGCGTAGATCATCAAATTCACGTAATCCGTCTTCACCAGTATTTAGAACAATAGCATTGACTTGTAAATCTGATGGATTAATCAAGACTAAAAAATTAGCATCATCTTGTACGATCGCTAAAAAATCACCAAACCAACTTAGACTAGAACCCGCCCTAACATGAGCAGAACGATCGATACTTAGATCAGCCCCTAGACTATAAAATAGGGGTGTAGTATTTAAAACAGTGGCTTGTAAAGAAGGATCTCGTACTGCACGTTTTAACGCAACCATAACAAAGTTTTTTTTGCAGATTAAATATTTATCTTACTTTGTTACATGATAGGCGGTATTGACACTCTCGCCGTATAGTCTGCGACTGAGACGGGAGATTCTTGTTTCACAGAAACCTACTGTTTAGTGCTTGCACTAACGAGTCTTACAGTCTCTCCACAAGCTTGAAATTCGGTATGTCCTACCGTATTTGATAATATTCTTATCCCTTCTGCTCTTAAGTTGCGGGCTGCGTTTTCGTCTCTATCGTGATAAGCATTACAGCTAGAATTAGAACAAATCCAATCCCGAATACTTAAGTTTAAAGACGTATTTTTAACACCACAATTAGAACACAGCTTAGAACTAGGAAAGTATCTATCAACTTCAATTAATTTACCTCCCTCTCTGTCTAGTTTGTAGCCCATAAAATTAAGCAACATTCCAAAACCAGCATCATGAATTGACTTGGCTAACTTGGTACGAGCTAGTCCCTTAATATTAAGGTTTTCGGCTACGATGACTTGGTTATCGTCACACAACTTTCTTGAGAGTTTATGGAGAAAATCTTGTCTAGTATTAGATATTTTTTCGTGAACTTTGGCTACCGATTTTATTGCTTTTCGTCTATTATTAGAACCTTTCTTTTTACGAGATAAAGCTTGTTGTCTACGTTTTAGCCTTTTTGCGTATTTTCTAGTTGGTTTAATTGGGTCTACTTTGCAACCGGTTTTACCATCAAAGACAGTTACTAAGCTGTTTAAACCTAAATCGATTCCTGAAATTTTTCCTTGCTTTAAGGCTGGCAAACCACTTTGTTCAAAAAGAATTGAAGCAAAATATTTTTCTGTACTGGTTTTAGAGACAGTTACAGATTTTATTTTTCCCTCAATTGGTCTTGTCAGTTTGGCTTTGACGATTCCAACTTTAGGTAGCTTTAAACTATCTCCTTTAATTGAACAACTTTCAGGATATCGAATTGATTGTTTGTGATGCTTACTTTTGAACTTAGGAAATTTAGCTCGATGAGAAAAGAAATTCTTAAAAGCTGATTCTAATTTTTTTAGAGATTGCTGTAATGTCGCTGCGGTAGCTTCAGCTAACCAATCGTAGTTAGAAAGCTTTTTGAGTTGGGTTAAGTCTTTCGCCATGTCGCAATAACTTAACCCCTTCCCTGTCTCTTGATACTGAGTGTTCGTTTTATTAAGGTAGTGGTTCCAAACAAACCGTACACAACCAAAGTTTTTAACCAAGGCTGCTTCTTGTTCTTTGTTTGGGTAAATTCTAACTTTTAAAACGTTTAACATCAGTATTTATAGCTTACAATACATTGGTTATTGTACTCCATTGGTGACAACATGGCAAGGGACAAAAGTATTAAAATAAGGTTGACCGAAGAAGAATACGAGCGAATCAATCTTTATGCAGAATCTAAGGGGTTTTCCGTATCTGAAGTGATTCGGGATTATATTAAGCGTCTCCCTAGAATTGATTCGTTTTGTGGCTTTTAAAAGCCACACACTCAATTTAATATTGTTCGCAATTCATAGGAACGCTAAATTTGGTTGATATTCTGTCGAAAATTTTAGCGAGAGTCCTCTTGCTTCATTTAGATAGCTATTGCTCTATCAGGACTATAAATAACTTCTACTCGTTTAGAAGTTGAATGACTCCACCAAGCTTTAATACGGTTGCCTTGAGCGGGTGCAGTGCCTATTTTACTATAACCTGCTTCCATTAAAAGTGTCTCAAATACGGAAGTAGGTAATGTTTTAGCTGAAATTTGAGAAATACCATCAAGTCGATGTTTATCAAGGGTCATAACTGCCTTGATAAGTGCTAAAAATTCGATAGTTTGGTAATACTAGAGCAATACCAGCTTGACTATGTATTGTACCTGGGTAATTATCTTCTGGAATACTACCACCCAAACGAATTTTAACTGAACCTAACCAAATATAAAGCCCTGTTATTAGAGCATCCATACTATAAGCAATAGCTCTCAATTGAACATCAGAATCATTGGGTTTAGATAAAATAGCTTTTTGCGATCGATGCTTTTTATGATCTGGAATTTGCATTATTACTATCTAAAAAAATTCTTCTTGTGTACCATATTAACATCTACGACGAATGAAATTCGGGTAAAGGTTTTGGGTACTTTAGAAAAAGCGATCGCTATTTTCATAGTATATGTACTCTAACGACCTTAAACAACAAGCATTATCTTTTCTTCGTCGTGCGCTTAATCATCCTACAGCAGACTTTCGCTCTGGACAATGGGAGGCTATTCTAGAACTCATACAACATCGTTCACGTTTATTAGTGGTACAACGAACAGGATGGGGAAAGAGTTTAGTTTATTTTCTCGCAACTCGTTTACTCCGTGAGCAAAATGCTGGCCCAACTATTCTAATATCTCCTCTTTTAGCCTTAATGCGAAATCAAATTGCCGCAGCAGAACGCATTAATGTTAAAGCTGCAACCATTAATTCTAGCAATTCACAAAACTGGGAAACTGTCAAGCAACAATTGCTAAACGGACAAATAGATATTCTGCTGATTTCTCCTGAAAGACTCGCTAATGAAGAATTTCGAGATAATATTTTATTACCTATTTCATCTCGTATCGGTTTATTTGTCGTAGATGAAGCGCATTGTATTTCCGACTGGGGACATGATTTTCGACCTGATTATCGCCGTATTATTCGTATTTTACAAGCCCTTCCCTCTAATATTCCCGTTTTAGCCACCACAGCAACCGCAAATAATCGAGTTATTAGAGATATTCAAACACAACTTGGCTCGAATCTGCGTATATTAAGAGGGACACTGACGCGACAAAGTTTACAGCTACAACATATCAGTATTCCGAGTTCTGCGGGTCGTTTAGCATGGTTAGCCGAAATATTACCACTTTTAGAAGGCAGTGGCATTATCTATACTCTAACGGTTAGAGATACCGAAATAGTGGCTAATTGGTTGAAAACACAAAATATTCTCGCAAAACCCTATCATAGTGAAATCAAAGAACGAGAAGCTTTAGAAGACCAACTATTGCAAAATGAAATTAAAGTTCTTGTCGCTACCACCGCTTTAGGAATGGGTTTCGATAAACCAGATTTAGGTTTTGTCATCCACTATCAACGACCAGGTTCAGTAGTACATTATTATCAACAAGTCGGACGAGCAGGAAGAGCAGTAGAACAAGCGTACGGAATCTTGCTGAGTGGAGAAGAAGACGAAGAAATCAGCAATTATTTTATAGAAACAGCATTCCCACCCGAAATACATACCCAACAAGTCTTAAATAGTCTTAATCAAGCGGATGGTTTATCGGTTCCTCAGTTAGAACAACAACTCAATCTAGCAAAAGGAAAAATTGAGAAAGTCCTAAAACTATTATCCTTAGAATCTCCTGCACCTGTCGTTAAAATAAAAACAAAATGGTACGCGACACCCATTATCTATCAACCAGATAGCCAAAAAATCGAACAACTCAAACAAATTCGCTATTCTGAACAAGAACAGATGCGGAACTATCTGAGTAGTCAGCAATGTTTGATGCAATTTTTAGCACAAACCTTGAATGATATAAATCCTATACCTTGTGGCAAATGTGCAGTATGTTTAGGTTATCCTCTTATAACTACCACCTATTCACCAGAACGAGAAAAACAAGCGATTCAGTTTCTCCGTCGCAGTGACCTAAAAATTGAACCTCGCAAACAATGGCCCCCACAAGCTTTGTCAGTTTATGGATTTTCAGGTAATATTAAACCCTATTTGCAAGCAGAAGAAGGACGCGCACTTTGTTTATGGGGTGATGCAGGATGGGGACAATTAGTTAAACAAGGTAAATATCGAGATAATCAGTTTAATGATGATTTAGTTCAGGGAATGATTGCAATGATACAGCGTCTTCACCCTCAACCCGCACCAACTTGGGTAACCTGTGTTCCTTCTTTAAAGCGTCCCGAACTTGTCCCAAACTTCGCGCAAAGATTAGCCAATCAATTAAATATACCTTTTATCCCTGTTGTTGGAAAAGTTAAACAAAATCAACCCCAAAAGATGATGAATAATAGCTATCAGCAAGCACGTAATTTAGATGGAGTGTTTGAGATTGACAAGAGTAAAATAAAAGCAGAGTCAGTCTTTTTAGTCGATGATTTCGTTGACTCTCGTTGGACGTTTACCGTTATTGCTGCATTGTTGCGTAACTCAGGAACTGGTCAAGTATTTCCTTTAGCTTTAGCATTAAATTCATTATCTAGCAATCTATAATGATACATCCCGACACCCAAGCCATTTTATTACTTTGTGCCAGCTTTGGTCAAACCCGCAAAAGTGAAACCCCACCGTTAACCATTGGTGAGTATAACATTCTGACGAGTTGGCTAGTAGAACAGAATATGACTCCCGCAGATTTACTCGATGCTACTTTCAAACAACGACTTCCTAAAATTACAATAGATAAACTAAATTCTGATCGCTTAATTTCGCTACTCGAACGAGGTGTTATGCTGAGTCTAGCGGTGGAAAAGTGGACAAATCAAGGTTTATGGATAATTGGAAGAGGAGAAAACATCTATCCAAAACGTCTCAAGCAAAAACTTAAACATCTTGCACCACCGATTTTATATGGCATAGGCAACCAAAATCTATTATCTTTGGGAGGATTAGCAGTAGTCGGTTCACGTGATGTAGACGAAGCTGGACTAAACTATACTCAGCAAATTGTCGAAACCTGTGCAAAAGAAGATATACAGGTAATCTCTGGAGGTGCGCGAGGAGTCGATCAAACCGCAATGTTAAGCGCGTTAGAATATGGAGGAACGACAGTCGGAATTCTGTCTGATAGTCTCCTCAAACCCTCGGTTAACAGCAAATATCGCCCATATATTCGAGAAAATAAGCTTACTTTAATCTCTACCTATGACCCTGATGCGGGTTTTAGTATTGGAAATGCAATGGGCCGAAATAAATATATCTACGCCTTATCACATTATGCTCTAATTGTCAATAGTTCAGAAGAAAAAGGCGGAACTTGGGCAGGTGCGATCGAAGCATTAGCTAAAATAAAAGATGTTCCTGTTTTTGTCAGAATGCAAGGATCTGTATCTGAGGGAAATCAACAATTACTCAAACGTGGTGCAAGAATTTTTCCCGAACTCCCATTCCAGAAACCATTAACAGAACTTTTAGCCACAGATGAGCCTACGATTACTGTAGTACAGGAAATATCCGCATCAGTCCCAGAAGTTCAAACCAATGATATCTATCAAATCGTTTTACCCTTGATGATTAAGCATTTAGATCAACCCAAAGACGCAAAATCTTTATCTGAGTCTTTTAATGTTCGATTAGTACAGATGCAAGACTGGTTAAACCGCGCAGTAGAAGAAGGAAAAATCAAGAAAAATAAGAAACCTGTCACTTATGAGATTAATCAAAATAATTCTTTACTGTCGCTGTTAGATCTCAACCATTGTCGGTAAGCGACGACTAATTTATCCGAAGGTAGTGGATATTCATCACTCCAATTTAGAGACGGAACTAAAGGGGATTGAGACTCGACAATTTTTATGTCCTGTTCGACTAATTTATCCTGAAACGCTTTAATCTCTGTTTCTGGAATATCATGACCATAATTCATCGCTAGTCCCATCCATCCGATACACTCAACATCAGAAAGAGGAGTCAAAGCAAGAAACATAAAAAATTCACCTGCTGCGGTTATTTTAGTAAAAGATGCAATATAGGGACGATGAACCTGATAATAATATGTGACATAGCTTTCTTTCCCTAAACCATCAGGGTCAGGTTGTAAAATTTCAATTGCAGATGTTTCGATACCTTTGGAGTTAATTTTAACAGTATAAGGTTTAAGCACAGGATGAGAGCGTGTACCTAATAACCCTTCATGAATATAAGGAAAATGCGATACATCTAAAAAGTTTTCCATAGCCCGATAGGCTGAAGCTTTGTAATAATAGGGGCCACAAAGAATGTTACGATACTGCTCATCATGAAATTGTGGGAAAATGGGAAGATCTTGACTTGATGATTCTAACGTTGTCCAAATAAGTCCGTAGCGTTCTTGTATCAGTAACTGATGAATTTGTAACTTTTGAGATGGAATTAAATCTGGATGCGCGGGAATTTTAGTACATTGTCTTGTTTTGTCATAAGTCAGTCCATGATAGGGACAAACTAAGCAATCTTCTGAAATCCAACCAAGAGACAGTTTAGCACCACGATGAGGACAGCGATCGATTCCTACTATTACCCTATCATGCGATCGCCATAAGAATAAATCCTGATTTAACAGACGAATTGATTGTAAATTTGTTGTTTGGTCGGATGATAATGCGATCGGATACCATTGAGACATCTTCGTTTTTATAAGAATAATGTTTTAGACGAATTACATAGATGAAAGAATGCTAATTGAGGCTTATAGGAAAGCTATACTAAATGTTATGCCCAAATTAGACATCATCCACAATGCGGTAAAAAATGCAATGATCAAGGATGGTTGGATAATTACAGATGATCCATACATTATTCAGTATCGCAGAACAATATTATACGCTGACCTCGGTGCTGAACGTCCTATAGCAATTGAAAGAGATGGACAAAAACTGGTAGTTGAGGTTAAAAGCTTTCTTGGCACATCAAAAATACAAGATTTAAAAGAAGCTCTTGGTCAGTATGACATATACCGCTATCTTTTAGAGGAAACAGCACCAGATCGTAAACTCTATGTTGCTGTTAGTGCGATCGCTTTCTCAAGCTTTTTTAAGCAGGATGTGATTCAACTTATTCTCAATAAACATCAACTGCCACTGATTATTGTAGATACAGAAACAGAGGAAATCACACAATGGATAAATTAACTGAGTATCCCCAACTCATTAAACGCATCTTGACCGAATATATAGAATTGTGTAACCGTCGCCATAACCAAGAAATTGAAACATTTTTGATTGTAGATGAGCTAAAAAGTCATTATATCTGGATGAACCTTGGCTGGCAGAATGGTGAGCGCATTATGGGTATGACTGTTTACGTTCGTCTTCAAAATGGCAAATTCTGGATCGAAGAAGATTGGACGGAAAACGGGATTGCGACTGATCTTGTTCGTGCAGGTGTTGATCAAGAAGATATCGTATTAGCCTTCCATGAACCTAAGATGCGACAGTACACAGATTTTGCAGTAGTACATTAGTTTTTTTTAATATAGTATTCCAAAATAGAACTATGACTGTATAAAAGACTATCTCAATCAAGGTTAGAGCAGTTTTTTAGGTTTTAAGCAACACCGTATTCAGTATAGGGTCGTTTGTAGGGAGGCTGTAACCCTAGTACAATATCTTCTCTGGAAATCCCCATCTTGACTAACTCTTCGGCTGGATTTTGGTCTGTTAAGTTTTGCTGAAGCCAAATTTTACCATTTTTAATATCAAAGTGCATAATACAGCGTTAAATGCGCTCAAACTGTTGCCAACCAACATTCATCCATTGATAATGAGCTCGCTGTGTATCAAAGATAAGTTGTACTTCTACTTCATCACTTGAAATGTCATCTTTAGCATAATGAGTCAGTAAAGTCTGAATGCACTCTCGAAAATAAGCTATTTTATCCATTGGACAATTACCTCATTTGCTGGATCATATACAATTAATAGTACTTGATATCTTCTGATTGCGGACTGTGTAAACTCAAGCTGAAAAATTGTTCGATAAGTATCTATTGGAACTGCTATATATAATATATGGTCTGGCTCATTTGCATAAGAGTGCCAATCGATAACTCAGAAATTGACCTAACGCTGCATAAAAATCAGTAATAGCCGAAGGATTTAAAAAACTCTTAATTTCTACAGCAATTTTTTCTCCTTCTTTTTCTGCTGCAACTAACCTTTCGGCACTCAAGTCAATCTGAAAGTTGACATTACCATACTTAAATTTTAGAGGCTCATTTGTAATTACCCACTGTTCTTTCTGTAAAGCTTGCTTTACCACTTCGTGAAAAATATCTTTAGCAGACATGGTTAGATTCGTCTGGGAATTAGGCTAATTGAGCATAAAGCGGAATTAAATCACTAATTTAGGTACTCATTAGGGATTAGATGGTGCTTACGTGACTATAGTTTCAATTTTTTTTAATTTTATTCTTTATTAGGTGTATTAATTCACTTTTATTGATGCCCGCTACCTTGTTAGTATTATAAAAAACTTCAAAAACACTACTAAATTATGAGTAGTGTTGATGCGATTAGCTTGACGATTACACGTTTTTTGATTACTATATTTGTATAGTGATAAAAAGAGAGCATTTTATGGCAAATTTTAAATGTTTGCAGGGTTATGGTGTAAATCTAGACGATCCTAAATTACTTCAATTATGGCAAGAACATCCTGAAAGACTGGATTGTGCAGTAGCCGCTTTAGATGAAGCACATACTCAAAAACGAGTTAAGAATCCAACAGCTTTTATGAAAGCAGCAATTAGAGATGGATACAAACCTACACCATCAGAGCAACATCTTTTTTAGCAAGTTAACTTTGATAATCGAGATCGAAATTATATTTTTTTCTTATTTAACGATAAGTTTAGCCTTATGAAACATAATATTACTCTTGAAATCAAAAATCTTGATGGAAAGTTTACCATTAGCACAAATACTGAAGATCTTAAAAAAATTCTGGCAATGTTACCCTCTGATTTAATTGAAAAATCTGAAAAATTATCTAATAACTTTCCTCTTAAAGATGCTTTAATAAGCTATTTAATGAATCTTGATAACTGGAATATCAGAGAACGGACAAGATATAGTACTGTTACCAGTGAATATTCTTATAATAAAAGCGCACTCTATTATCATAGAGGTAGAGAAGAACAGTTATATCTTTCATCTCATAAATTAATTTCTAATCATGTATTGCATCAAATAAAATACTTTTCTATTAGACCTGAGTTTGAAAATATTTTATTGAAATGCTATATTCCTGAATATCAATATGAAATTGTCAGCCAAACAATTAAATCTTGTTTCTATAAAAAATATTATAATGAATCCGAAAAAATTATTGATTTTATTAAGCAAGACAAATATCTAAAAGACATCTTTCAATTAGAAATAGATTCAGAAGAAAAAAAAGATTTTTATCTACCACAAATAAGTAAATTAGATTTTTATCAAGAATATTCTTCTCGCTTAAAACTGGCTTACTCGGAAAATGAACTTTCTTTATATGATGAAGAAAAATCTAAGCTTAGTTTTGAAATTCATCGAGAGCTTTTAAAAAAATATGTGGAAAATGATAATTTTAATTTATTAGAATTTGATTATGTTGATACATTTATAGATTATGATTCATTAATCAATTATTTTATAGAACGTAAGATGCTACTAATAGTTGATCGAGATACTCGATTTCCTAGTACAAATAGAATTATTTTTGAAGCTAAAGATGATTTAACTTCTTTTCTAGAGGAAATTGAAAGTAATCTAAGGCTTTTTCTTGAAACTAATGGCACAATGTATTATGACTAGCTTTAAAAATTCTATTATTCTTATTTGAGCTAAACTTTCTAGAGAAGTCGGTTTTTGTACTGACTTCTTTTTTTACTCATCATCTTGATACATATCTTCTGTAAACTCTTCAATAGCATTAACTATTCCTTCTGAATATGGCTTCAAAACTGTAGCGCAGACCTAAAGTTTTGCTAAAATATCGCTAAATTCTTCTGATTCTGAGTCTGATTTTTCTAGAGTTTTAATAGCGGCTAAAGCTTTTTCAAGTTGAGGTGAATATTCTTCTAAATAACGCTTAAATCTTTTTAAATTTTCTGTTGTAGATTGTTTCATTTTTCCAGTCTCCTTTCTAATTTTGCTATTTGTTGTCGGCAATTGGCGACTGTTTTTTTTCAATATGCTGTAAATCTGATGGCTTTTTGAGTTCTTCAGCTATTTAGTTAAAATGTTCTTCAAGAGCTTGATATTGTCCCCCAAGTTGCTTACGATAAGTTTTATTTTTAGTCATTCATGAGACTATGTAATCTTAAATTTATAGATTTATAATAACCAAAAAACCTCAGACTAACATTTCTTTCATAGGCTGTAAACAAAGTACAATGTCATTGCTATAAATTTCTACTTTTGGGCTGAATGTTGATCGGTAAGGTTTTAGAGGTAAAAAAATACTGATTACTTATTTTTTATCCCATAAGGGGGATAGTCTTATAAAGACGATAACATCAATTACTGATTCAGAGGCAGTTTTTTAAGTTGTCAGGTGCATTAGCTCAAAGTATTTCTATGTGTCTGTTTTTGGCTTTTTAATAAATAACATTCCCAATCCTAAAACTAAAGGTAACGCTAGATTTTTAGAAGATTCATTGACTTGAATCGCTTGAGGACGTGCTTGGTTTAGTGCTAATGAACGGGTTTGAGGACTAATTTGAGTCAGTGCTACGGCAGTTATCATCGACTGTCGAGTAGAAGCAGCTTGCCGAAATAAAAGGTTAATCGCTTCAAAAGTGACGGAATTACTAATCTGTCGGTTAGCATCTATCCAATTTGAAGAGCTAATATTTAGTGGTAAAGTGTATCCTGATTTAGGGGTCATTGATAGCCAAGAAATGCCATTCCAAAAAGCTAACATAGCTTCATACTGACTTGAACTGACCTTACGAATATTTAAGCGAAAATCCATCGCCACAGCTTCTTGATAATTAGGAACGTTCACTCTAGTTGAGACTGGAGAATAATTGTTTACTGGATCGAAATCTGGATCGATATAGAGTCTATGATAAGTATTAGTAATATTTGTTCTATCTCGTGGACGAATTTCGACTTTTAGTTCAGCATTTTCGTCAACTTCAGAAACTGCAATCCCTGTACACGGAGGTGACCCAACTATACTATTTGTCTGACTGTTGTAACAGACTGGAGCATTATCAGCATACTGCAAACCTACATAATATTTGTCTGGTTCTGTTCTAGCACTGCTCGGAAAAATCCCACTCCAGTAAAGGAATACATCGCCTTGATCTAAATTCACTGGAGCAATTGGATAAGAAGCACTACCCCAAGAAGAACTAGCTTTAATTGTTCCTCTATCAATCACTGTTCCATTTAAGAGCCAGCCGTTAGAGGAATCAAAATCTGTGTTGACGATTTCTGTTTCTGCTGAAGTGTAGTGAAAATTATAAGCAAATCCTTTAGCGGTTAGAGTAGATAAACTAAATACTGTTAGGACTATACCTAAACCAAGATTTTTGGGCGTTATCATCTCATACCTCAAGTTAAAGTTTTTAATTGGTTTTAAAATAAATATTTACTATCAAAAGTGAGCAACTAACGCGATCGCAACAGCTAACCGTTGTATTAGCATACATGATGACAGCTACAGGCATTGTGAAGAATAAACTGCTGTTTTTACTATAATTGCTTGTTTATTCTGCTTAATCGGTTTTTTAATTAAGAAAAGTGTGTTGTCTACAATTATTTATCCCATCGGGGGGGATAGTATTCTAAAATAGAATAATAACTGTATAAAAAGACTATCTCAGTAGAGGTTAGAGTAGTGGTAGCGATCGCACAACAGACCCACCATCACGAATCAGAACAAAATCCCGCATCAGAAAAAATTGCCGTTTTACTCATGGGATACGGAGAAGTCGAAAGTTACGAAGACTTTGCCAATTACAACGAACAAGCTTTAAATCTACTAACCGCTAAATTTGCACCTGTTCCCCATTGGATATACCCCCCACTCGCAAAATTACTCGCTATGTTTGATTTGCATGAGTGGCAACACCAGCATCATGATTTTATTTCCCCTCATAATCATATTTTTGAACACCAACGGGAAGGTATCGAAAAAAATCTACAAGCGAAATGGGGCGAAAGGGTAAAAGTTTTTAAAGCGTTTAACTTCTGTGCGCCATATCTACCGTCTCAAGTTTTAACAGAAATTAAAGCCCAAGGTTTTGAAAAGATTCTAATTTACCCTTTATTAGTTGTAGATTCGATTTTTACCAGTGGAATTGCGATAGAACAAGTTAATAAAGCTTTAGCCGAAATGAATGAAGATTCTGAGCATTGGGTTAAAGGGATGCGTTATATTCCCTCATTCTATAACCAACCCGACTATATTCATTTAATGGCGCGTTTGGTTGAGGAAAAAATTAATCAAGATTTAGCTCAAGCTTATCTTCCCTCGCAAATTGGTATTGTTTTAATGAATCATGGTTGCCCTCATGAAGCAAAAGGATTTACATCGGGTATTGATGAAAGTCAAAAGCTTTATGAACTGGTTCGAGAAGAGTTAATCGAGCGATATCCGTTGATTTCAGTAGGTTGGCTCAATCATCAGACTCCTCTCATTAAATGGACACAACCTAATGCAGATTTAGCGGCTAGAAATTTAATAGAATTAGGGGCAAAAGCACTTATTTTTATGCCGATTGGTTTTGCGACAGAAAATCATGAAACATTACTAGATGTAGAGCATATTATCGAACATCTACGCCGTAAGTATTCTGATGTGAATTATATCCAAATGCCCTGTGTTAATGATCATCCCGACTTCTGTCACATGGTAGCTCATTGGGCAGATGAACAGATTGAAGCTTTATTAAACCAAGAAGCTTTAAGCATTAATTCAAATTCGGTTTCTTTACAAGAACATCATCACCATCATTCACATGAGCATCACCACCATCATTAAGTAAAGTTTTGGCATAAAAACCTTGTGAGATTGAGGGTTTGGATATCAAACCCTTTTTTTTAATGTTTTTCTGGTGATGTTTCTTTAACGGCTTCTCTTATTGCTATAAAAAGAGTTGTAGGTGTTGTTTCATCCCAAATTATTTCGCCACTTAAAAAATTATCCTTAATGCTTGCTTGTATGTTTAAAGTTGTATTTTGAGCAAAGGAACAATTAGCAAAACTAGAATGATTACCCATTAAATTAATTTGATTGTCTTTGATGCGTCCATCTAAAGGAAGATTAGCTAAGTGAGCAAACAAAAACACCCCAGACTGTTCAATCTTTAAAGGTAAAGCTTGCGTCTTTAGACAAGCGGGAAAATTTCTAGACTGAATTTGATAAGTCCCAGAAACAGACGGAGGTGCTTTTAAAGAATGTTCACCATAGCTACTAACGATTTTAAATAAACCTAGAACAAATGCGATCGTAATTCCATAAAAGCTTAAATATTTAGGATCTAATTGTATCTTTTCCATAAGTAAAGAGAGATTGCAAATGATTATTGACTGGAGAATAGCGACGGGTAATGAGTAAAGAGGATTGACATTCTTGAGCTAATCGATCGGTATATAAACCTAATGTTTGTCGTTCAATTCCCCAGGTTCGACTCGTTCCAGCAATCGTTAAATCAACATTTTGTGATGCTTCAATCACAACTTGCATGGGTTCGGCTGATTCTAGATTAGTAATATGTAATCGAGTTTTTACCTCGCTGGGTAAGAGTTCAAACATCCTTCTAAATTCATAACTACTATCAATTTCACCCGCAGCAGTCGGCAAAAATTGGAGAATTTCTAACTGTCTATTTGGATCATTTATTAACATTCTTAAGGCTAGAGATAATCCTAAATCATCGTGTATATTTTCAGCATAAGCAACCAGTAATTTATTTAATACCAATTCATT
>NZ_BLJI01000029.1 GCF_017312365.1 Chroococcus sp. FPU101 | reverse complement strand
TGACTTTTGCAAGAGGTCTAATATTCAATTTTGAAATTGCGGATGGTGTATAGTAAAATTCTCTAAATTTGTCCACGATTAAATCATCCTTCTCTTTTTGCCAAGAGAGGGATTTTTTTAGACATTTCCTAAAACACCTTGTTTTTGTAAAATTTGTTGCGCTTGCTCATATTCTGCTTCACCCGCAATAATTACTCGATATTGATAGGTTTTGCTTTCATCAATATCATTCGGGTTCGTTTTTGGCGCATTGATTCCGCTAAGACCCCCAATTAAACCAAGACCCGCCGCCCCGACACCACTTCCTAGTAAAATAATTCCGATAGGAGACATCTGAGTCATTCCATCACCTGCATTACCGAACATATAGCTAGGAAGACTAATCAATAATCCTACTAAACCCCCTAAAACAGTTCCTACTAATGCACCACCTGCCGCGCTTTTTTGGGCTTCAGATTGTTCAATATTGACGGTATCGGCTAATAAATAATCTAAACTCACCTGTTGTTCTGATAAACCATTTTCTCTGAGAATTTCGTATGCTCTCTCTGCTGCTTCCTTTTGAGTAAAAGCAAAAATAAAGGTTTGTGATTCGGTGTCAATGTTTTCTATTGCCATTGTTCTCTCTAATTTTGTTTGAACAGCCTATTTTTAACGATAGAGGGCATCTTTAAAGCGATCACTCTATCTAAAGTTAGGAGATTAAGGCATAATTTGAGCTAAACTGACCCATCACAGAGTAAAATAGGTATTTAGTCCAGTTTACAAACTGTCCATGACCCCCTAGCAATAATTATAGATTGTGTTTATACTATGAATTGAGATAAAAAAATGTGGTGTGAGGAAAGTAGAAGCAGTTGGAGTCGAAACACGGAAAGACGCCCGACTGCTTCTTCTTATTGAATTAACTGAGTTGGTTGGTTTTTTGACTATAGTGTTTGAGTAAGTCTGTAAAAATCGGTTCTAGTTGTTCTGTATAAGCTTTAGTCGGTTTAATAAAACTTTGAAATTGTATCCAATTTCCTCTAAGTTGATTGAGTAGTGAATGCTTAGAATAAGTAGAGTGAGACGTTGGTTTTGGATAATCTTTATAAAAAACTTTCAACCAAGTGATAATACTGTTGGGTAGTTGATGAGTCAAACGTAAGCTGATTTCATGACTTGAAAGAGATTGGACATAATTTGCTGTTAAATAGGGCCGATAAACTTCGGCTTGAGGTGTCATTTGTTGAATAAATGCTAGACTTAAACCTCTTGCCATTTCTCGAACAGGATTAGCTTTTTGATCCATCACTTCTTGAACTAATGTACTTTGTCCCATCGCACTATTTAGATAACTAATATCCGTCACACTCATATGAGTTGCACCCGCAGCAACTACTAAATATTTTTCTTCTTTCATCTGTTGAAAAGGTTGTAACTGTTGCGAAACAATTGGGGTAATTCCATCTTCAGTCGAGGCTAAAATTAAAGTTGGAATATTGACCGTTGAAAGGTCTTGTGCAAATAAATGTCCGATAATTGGATTAAATGCGATCGCTTGGACAATTCTACGATCTTTTAAATAGATATTTCTATAAGGCAATTCAGCAGCAGCGCATTGCAACCAGTCAGCAGGAGAACGTTCTAAAGAACTAGAATTTTGACAAAACTTACGCAGTTCTTTAGGATTTAAGACCCCTCCCGCTAAAGCTAAAGCAGTATATCCTCCAAAAGAATGTCCGATCATACTCACTTGTTGAGTATTAAATTTACCTTGTAAATATCCTGTTTTTTGATTAATTTTTTCTAATTCATTTAAGACAAAACTAATATCTTTTGGACGATCTATAAATTCCGAAGCGGGGAGAATCTGATTAATTTTCCCACGATAAGAAACTTTAATTAAAGCATTAATATTACTGCCTGGGTGTTCAACTGAAACAACGGTTAGACCATGAGAGACTAAATGATGAGCCAAATATTTCAAAAAACGACGATCAGCCGCGAATCCATGAGACATAATGACCAATGGGCCACGCGGATTAAAACTATAATAAATATCTGCAACAATTTTTCGATTTCTTTCTTGATCTACAAATATTCGAGTATCTTTATATACTTCTTCTGTACCTAGAGAAGCAGGATCAAAGTTATTCGACAATATTCGATTTGGCTTGATTTTTAAATCTTGGGTTAGTCGGGGACTTAATAATTGGTTTTGCCAATAAGATAGATTAATTTGCGTAGTTATTTTAGCGATCGCACTTAAATTAACGGTTAATTCGTCTTGGGGATAAGCTTCTAAAATATTTAAAATACTAAAACTATTAGATTGTTTAATGGTTAAAAAAAGAGTTTTTTTAATCTGCTCAGATGTACTATCGACTAAAACAGAATTAAGTTCTTTAATTAGTTTTTTCCCATCGGGTAAGTTAAATAAATCTTCTAAAAATTGTTGAGCCAGAAAAGCATCCACATGAAATTTCTTTTGTAAACTTTTTTGAACTTCAGAATTTAGAAGATAACCATAGGGTTGTAGATTAGAGGATAATTTTCCCGTCTCCCCAAATTCTTTTAATTCTTCAATAGTAATTGACTTTTCAAAAAGACCCAGTTTTAGATTAATTTTTTGGGCGGCAACGGCGGAAGAAGTGACACAGCTACTTAATAAACAAGAAAGTATTGCAACCTGATCGATTTTTTTGAGCCAATGGAGAGGATAAAAAGCCGAAGATAGCATCATTTTAAGCAATGTAAGAATACGATTATTTTACTGAGTCATAAGATGATTATTCCCGTTTTTTCTAAAAAACTTAACTTGCTCAAATGATTAAGATTGCTCATCACTGCCAGAAATTCAGTACTTAACCCGAATTTTGGTGGGAAAACAGGATCAAAGATAGACGATCAATCGCACATCTTGATTAATCAACTGCAAAAAAACCTTTGGGATAAACAAACGACTAAAATGAAAATAGGTTTAAGAAAAATTACAATATCTAAATCATGGATCAAGCCAGCCTAGCCCATATATCGGCACAACTCGATAGCCCTAACTCAAAAGATCGTCTTTTAGCCTTAGCTTCTTTAAGAGCGGTTCCTGCGGAAGATGCGGTACCTTTGATTAAAAAAGTTCTCTACGATGAAATTCTTCCAGTACGCTCAATGGCGGTTTTTGCATTAGGAGTGAAGCAAACCGAGGAATGCTATCCTATATTAATCAAATTGCTAGAATCTGATCCCGATTATGGAATTAGAGCCGATGCAGCAGGTGCATTAGGCTATTTAGAGGATGGGCGGGCGTTTGAGCCCCTAGTCAGAGCGTTTTATGAAGATACTGAATGGCTAGTGAGATTTAGTGCGGCGGTTTCTTTGGGAAATCTTAAGGATATTCGCGCTAGAGAAGTTTTACTCAAAGCATTAGAGAGCGAAGAAACAGTACTCAAACAAGCAGCGATCGCAGCATTAGGAGAAATCAATGCCGTTGATACTGTTGATGCGTTATTGAAATTTGCGTCTTCAGATGATTGGTTAACCCGCCAACGACTCGCGGAAGCATTAGGATGTTTAGATAGTGAGAAAAGTCTATCTGCTTTAAGATTTCTGGCTAAAGATGAACATTCTCAAGTCAGAGAAGCAGCAGCATTATCAATCGAAAAATTAGAACTTAAACGATTATCGAAAGAAAAAGCAGGCGATGAAATGGCTTAAAATTGAGAAAGGCTAAACATCATCAGATTTAGGTAAACTAGACGATTCATGGACATTAAAGAAATCATAGAACTTTGTGGCGGTAAATGGTTTTCTCAGCGAACGATTTTTCAAACCCATGTAGAGAGCAGTAAATCGGAAATTACGGTAGAGTTTTTAGCATCTGATCATCCTGAAATTATTAAATTATGTCAACAGTATCAGATTCAGCCTGAATTAGCATTAGGCGGCACTAAAGCGAGTTGGGATAATTCTGTAGATTGGGGAAAACCCAAGCAAACAGGCTATACGCTCTTGGTGTGGGTACCTCAAGCTAATGATCCGACAAATGGGCGAATTTTACGATATCTAAGTCAGGGACAGGCTTCGGCTCAAGGACAATACACAATAGGAACGGATGATGCTTTAACTTTAAGTATAGAAGAAGCCAATCTCAAGAGTGAAGAACGACTTTGGTTCGCGAGTCCTAATTTAAGATTACGCACTAGCTTGGTTAAATTATCTAATGGAGCTAGTCAAATGGCTTTTTATTCGGAGATTCGCAAAGTTTCTTAATGGTATAAGCGTGACTTTCTATCAAGATCGCCATCATTCAAGTGTTCGGAAAAGATCGATTATCCTTTTTTAATCTTTAGAAAGGGTTGACGAGACGGGGTTGATCGCTGTATTAGAAGTCAGGAAATCGACTAAATCATCAATAACCCCAGTAAATAAACTTAATACTGGAGCCTTTGAAAACTGGCCGTTTATTAGATAGAATTTGTAAAGTCTTAAATAGTAATGCGCTCAGTAAAGGATTTCCAATATGTCAGCAGCAGCCCCAGTTACAGATTCAAGTTTTAAAGAAGAGGTTTTAGATAGCGAAATTCCTGTTCTGGTGGATTTTTGGGCCCCTTGGTGTGGGCCTTGCCGTATGGTCGCCCCCGTTGTCGATGAAATTTCCGAACAATATGCAGGCCAAATTAAGGTAGTCAAACTCAACACCGACGAAAATCCGAATATTGCAAGTCAATACGGAATTCGCAGTATTCCAACTTTAATGATCTTTAAAGGGGGTCAACGAGTTGATATGGTTGTGGGTGCTGTTCCTAAAACAACTTTAGCGAATACCCTAGAAAAATATCTTTAACGTCAGTTTGGGATAAGGCAACACATAGGTGGGGGCGCGATCGCTAAAAGCAATTCTATCCATTCAGCACCCCCATTCAAAAAGTATTTTTTTTAACTGACTATAAATTTGTAGTATAAAGAGTTACACAAAATTGTCGATCAACAGAATACGCGTTATCCTAAAGAAGATTCTATTTTAGGAACAGGACGTTTTTGGATTCCAACTGAGCTATATTTTCTAGCTTTCTCGATCCACTTCATTTCTAACAGAATCCGTTGAACGATTTGTAGTGTGTATTCTTCGTCTCAAAAATTGTTGATCTTTTCATATGTGTCGATTATTAGGTTATCTTGGTTCGCCGCTTCATCTTGAAAAAATACTCGATAAACCCGAACATTCTTTAATTGTTCAAAGTTATCAACCCCGCGAGATGACTTCAGGTGTAGTTAATGCGGATGGGTTTGGTATCGGTTGGTATCATCCGACTCTTGATACTCTTCCTTATGTCTATAAAAATCTTTTGCCGATTTGGAATGATATCAATCTACCTCATTTGAGTCGCTATATTGAATCAGGATGTGTTTTAGCTTACGATCGTAGTGCCACTCCACCTAATCCAGTCGATTTTAGTAATTGTCAGCCATTTAACAAAGATAAAATTTTATTTATCCATAATGGCTTCATTGAAAAGTTTCGTCAAACTTTATATCGTCCGCTTCGGAATGTTTTAAGTGATGAGATTTATC
Organism: Chroococcus sp. FPU101; assembly: GCF_017312365.1. Classification (GTDB taxonomy): domain Bacteria; phylum Cyanobacteriota; class Cyanobacteriia; order Cyanobacteriales; family Microcystaceae; genus Chroococcus. Next base: position 52,168 of record NZ_BLJI01000029.1, on the reverse strand, counting down.
AATTGATTACAGGATCTACAGACTCTGAACACATTTACGGATTGATTCTAAATGAATTGCAAAAAGATTCAAATTTAACTTTAGCTCAGGCATTACAACGAACCATAGTATTTATTGCGGATTTAGCCAAACATCATCAAGTTTCTTTCTCGGCTAATATCATTTTAAGTGATGGAAAACAGTTAGTTGCTTCTCGATATTCTAATCGTCGTCCGACTCCTACGTTATATTGGTTAAAAAATGATCCCATGTATCCAAATGGGGCTTTTATTGCCTCAGAACCGATGTTCCAAGGTGATTGGAATCGGTGTTCTGAAGATAGCATGATTACAATAGGGGAAAATCTTGACGTTAGCATCAGTTCAATTTTTGAAAGAATCACTGTTTAATGATTTGCAAGCTTGCCGCGATCGCACTTCAAAACTTTTAGCAACTATACCAAGTGAGCTTTTCTTTTTACAAATCCATCCAGATTTTAGTCCGATGGGTTGGCATTTTGCCCATATTGCTTACACTGAGGCATTCTGGATTTTAGAAAAACTTGCTCATCATCCTTCTTTATTTCCCCAATATCGTCGCTTATTTGCTGCTGATGGTTTACCGAAATCTGAACGGCAAAAACTTCCCTCGATTGAATTTGTTCAAGACTATTTAGAGATAGTGCGGAGTAAGGTTTTATATTATCTAGAAACTGCTCCTTTAGCCAATCAAATTCGTCTCTGGAAATGGCTAATTCAGCATGAAAGTCAACATAATGAAACAATTTGTTATCTTTTACAACTAGCTGAGCCAAAGGGGAGTTATCCGAAAGCGAAAAGTCATCCAATCCCAAATTTAGGGGAAATGGTTAAAATTGCAGCAGGTGAGTTCATTGTCGGCAATGAAGGGATAGAGGCACAAGATAATGAACGTTCCTGTTATCTTTTAGATTTAGAAACATATTGGATTGATATTTATCCAGTGACTTGTTCTCAGTACCGAGAATTTATCCTCTCTCAAGGCTATCAAAGAAAAGAATTTTGGTCACCTGACGGATGGCAATGGAAAGAAAATAATTTAATTTCTCAGCCTTTATATTGGAGCGATACTCCCGAGACAGATTATCATCCTGTGTATGGAGTAAGTTGGTATGAAGCGCAAGCCTATGCTAAGTTTGCTCTAAAACGTCTTCCTACAGAAACAGAATGGGAAAAAGCAGCAAGTGGGAATAGTCAGAAACGATCGTATCCTTGGGGAAATCAACACCCCCTAAGCACTCAATGTAACTTTGATACCTTAATTGGACATACCACCCCAGTCAATGCCTATCCAGAGGGTCAAAGTGCCTATGGATGTTATGATTTATTGGGAAATGTTTGGGAATGGACAGATTCTTGGTTCGGTGGATATCCCAATTTTACGCCCTATCCCTATCGAGAATATTCTCAAGTTTATTTTGACAACCAACATCGAGTGTTACGAGGTGGGAGTTGGGTAACTCGTCCTTGGGTACTCCGTAATAGTTTTCGCAATTGGTATTATCCGACAGTACGCGAAATTTTTGCAGGTTTTCGCTGTGCCAAGTCAGAAGATTAAAAGATCTCGGCTGCCATTGCTTCTTTGAGGAGTTCTAATCCTTTTTTAACTCTTCTCGAAACGGTGACGACGCTAATTCCAAGTTGTTCGGCGGTTTCTTTTTGGGTTAAATCTTGAAGGAAGACAAATTCTAGGATACAACGAGTACGGTCTTCTAGTTGACTTAAAGCTTGTTGTAAACGGATGCGATCGTCTTGGGATAGCTGAAAACTTTTACACTTGGGATCAGCAACAAGATCTCCTAAACAGACATTTCCATCATCTTCATTGCCAACGGAAACATCTAAACTAATGGGTTCTCTATTTTGGAATGCAAGTTTAATATCTTGCCATTCTTTAATGGAAATTTCTAAAACATGAGCAATTTCAGGATCGCTAGGCTGACGATTATATTTTATTTGATAATGTCGACGGATGTTCATTGCTTGGCGACCAAGTTCTTGCCAGCGTCGCGGAATACGCACAGAATAACCTTTATCTCTTAAATAGTGTTGAATTTCGCCACGAATATAAGGAATTGCAAAAGAACTAAAAGCATGACCTTTTTCTGTGCTAAAGCGTTCAATTGCTCGAAGTAGTCCTAAACTGCCGACCTGCAATAAATCTTCATAGTTTTCGTTACACTGAGTTGTCCAATGATGCGCTTCTCGTCTCACTAATCCAAAATTCAATTCTAGAATACGATTTCGCAGTTTGGTTTTCCCGTACTTTTTGTAGTCTTGGAATAACTTTAATGTTTCGATTTTGAGGTTTTCTGGTGCTAGGACAGTCATAGCTCAATTCATCAGGTTTGGCTATTGGCTGTAAGTTTCTAAACTATGAAGTTTTTTAAATAATTAAACTAGCGATAATTAGTTACTACAGCCTTGGAATGTCTCTAGATTAGGTTTTCGATGAGGTTCTGCACAACGACAGTTATACGACATTTTTAAGTTAAGAAAAAATCAATGATCCGTATAAACATGGAGCATTTAATGTTTAGCAAACCTTAAATTTAAATCTTGACAAATTTAATTTTTAAAAGTGATAGAAATTACATTAAAATCGTGATCACTATCACTGAATTTATTGAAATTGGTTGACTCAGAAAAGGTAGATCGGACACAATATTAATTAGGTCGTTTCTTCCTGTTGCTACCCACTTCACATTCTAATGACGGACTCTAATCACTATCAAACGCTAGAAATCGAGCAAAATGCCACTCAACAAGAAATTAAAGACGCTTATCGACGGTTAGCTAAACAGTTTCATCCCGACAGCCAAGGATCTCAAGCTAGTCATGAGAGAATTATCGAAATTAATGCCGCTTATGAAGTTTTAGGCGATCCAAAACATCGTCAAGTCTATGATCATCAAATCCATCAAACTGATGATTATGTTGTCGCAACTCAACGTCAGCAACGTACAGCCGAAGCACAAAGAGAATATCAAAGATATCGAGAAGCGCAACAAGATACAGAATTTGCTATCAATCAGTGGTATCAAAGAATTTATATCCCGCTAAATCGACTCATTAGCCAAATTATCAACCCACTTCAATCCAAGATTGATGATCTATCGGCTGATCCCTTTGATGATGAGTTGATGGAACAGTTTCAAGCTTATATCGAAAGGTGTCGGACTCGTCTAAGCCAAGCCAAACAACTTTTTTCCTCACAACCCAACCCGTCTAAACTGGCGAAAGCAGCGTCTCAATTTTATTATTGTCTAAATCAAATTGGCGATGGGATTGATGAGTTAGAACGCTTTACCCTGAGTTATGACGATCGCGCTTTACATACAGGACAAGAATTATTTAGAATTGCTTCTCGATTGAAACGAGAGGCACAACACGCTACCTTGAAGTATTATTCTTATTAACGGGCTGAGTATGACCAGAAAGCGTTTTATTATTGAAATGGGCATGGGCATTGATCAACATGGTCAAGATCCAACAGTAGCCGCAGCAAGGGCGGTACGAAATGCCATTGCTCACAATGCTTTACCTGGGGTTTGGGAAGTCGCGGGGTTATCTCATCCGAATGAAATGATCGTCGAGGTACAAGTCGCAGTTCCTTATCCTGAATTGGTGCGCCATGATGAAGTTTTAGCGGTTTTACCCTTTGGTCAAAAAAGTCTGACGGTGGAATTGGGTGGTATGATTGTCCATGGGATCGCAATTCCTGAGCTTGATGATAAAAATGATGAGATGATTATTGCTAATGCGGCTGTTACAGTAATTATTGAAAAAACTTGACCGCGTCCTCTATAGTGAGGGTATATTAATCATCACAAGCCTAATCAGATTTACGGATACTCGTGTCAATTTCTCGGAAAGCCATTTATCTGAAAGTCATCGGTACACTGCCCTACAAGAGCCGTGTCTGCGATGACCGCCCAGCCGCGGTTAATCCATCGGTAGCACGTCAATTTCGGCACGTGGTTAAACTCCTTGCTCAAAAACGAACCCGTAAACGATTAACTTGGTTCGGAATGGCGATCGCTATTCTCTTCATGTTAGCGTGGAACTGGAAATTAATTCTTTCGACTGGTTCTGGCATCAGTTTGATGTGGTTAGTTTATGCGGGTTTAGGTTTAAATTGGCGAAAACAATGGACGCGCTGGCAACCTTTTTTTAAGGGATCTCAAGGTCAACTCACTATAGCAGTCGGAAGTGGTAGTATTGCGGCTTTATCTACTTATTTGGTGGCTTCAATTTGGGCTGATGCCGAAAATCGTTGGTTAGCGACAGGTGCTATTTTACAAGGTGTGGTTACTCTCTCAACTCTAGGTCTTGTGTTGTGGCAAATGTTTGCGACTCATGAACAAGATGAGAAAACGAGATTTGAGTCATGGTTGTTTGAGTTAACGGCGCAAGATTCCCTTAAACGATTAATTGCAGTACGACAATTAACGGAACTGGTGAATCAAGGTAATTTACCTTTAAGTTATCAACAGCAACTCAATGAGTATTTTCGCTTGATGTTAACCAAAGAACAAGATGAAACGGTACGAGATGCTTTACTTAAAAGTCTTGGACAATGGAATTCTCAACCCTATGATCAAGTTCTTCGCCAACCTCTTCAAATTCCTGTTACAATGAAGCGTTCCTATAACACCGTTTATCGGCAGATCTAAGATTATTAAAATTTGTTACATTATTAGGTGTTGTTTTTACTTAAGGAATTTCTGTCTAGCACAATAGGTTATTAAGGTTGTTGTTTACTCAGGTTTTTATTGCTGAAATAAAGGTTGTTTTTAGGGCAACTTAAGAGCAGTTCAGTCAGTCTTCTAATCAGTTTTCTCTTTGATTGTTGTGATAATTATTACAGCAACGGCTTGTTCTGGGTCACCAAAAATGAGAAAGCTATGATGATTTCATGACTTTAAGCCGAGCATTGGTTAAAGCAATCTTATAAGACAGATGCAGCAGAAACAAAAATGGTGAAAACTTGATATATGAAGAAAAAAAATGCTTCAATTGAAAAAAATATTGCTAACTTAGAGATAGCCAAATCTCCAAGCTCAGTAAACAAATGTACTAACCTAGGAGACAATTCAGCAATTATGATCGTTCAGGGTTTTCTATTAGCTTAGAAATCAATGAGCAGATAGCTCTATTTTTAGAGCAAGATTGAGAATTGTTTTTCATTAGGAAATACTACTCAATCAAGACAGGATATTATGGATAGATTTGCTTTAAATGAAAGATTGGTTGGCAATAATTGCATCAAGCTATGGAAATTTAACCAAAAATCTTTCCCCATTTGCTGTAATCAAAGCTACAATCAGATAGGTCTTAGGGTTTAATCAGTAAGACCACTGACTTATCTAATTCATGGTATCAACATTATTTAATCAAATTAATCTTCTAGTTAAAGCAGGATAAGGAGTAAGAGGAAAACGGCATGACGCAGGCCAACGATGTACTCGCCACTATGACTGAACCTCAGATGATGGACTGGGATTTCATTGATGAAGGCATTGATGAAATAGATGCAATGGACGACGAACTAGAAGACGTGGGTGAAGCAGACGGTAAAAAAACTCGTAAGCTGACTGCTACCCGTCGTCGTGAACAAGGTCGAAGAAAGCCCTATACTGAGGATTCAATTCGGATTTACTTACAAGAAATCGGTCGAATTCGGCTACTCAGGGCTGAAGAAGAAATCGAACTCGCTCGAAAAATTGCCGATTTACTGGAGTTAGAACGACTTTTTGAACAACTCAGAAAGCGGTTAGGGCGTTTCCCAAGTGATCAGGAATGGGCGCAAGCAGTGGGAATGGAATACCCGACGTTTAAGCGTCGTCTGTATCTGGGACGAAAGGCTAAAGATAAGATGGTTCAGTCAAACCTGCGTCTAGTCGTTTCCATTGCTAAAAAATATATGAATCGTGGCTTATCCTTTCAAGATTTAATTCAAGAAGGATCGTTAGGTTTGATTCGGGCGGCGGAAAAATTCGATCATGAAAAGGGTTATAAGTTCTCGACTTATGCGACTTGGTGGATTCGTCAGGCGATTACAAGAGCGATAGCGGATCAATCTCGTACAATTCGTTTACCCGTTCACCTCTACGAAACCATTTCACGGATCAAGAAAACTACTAAAATTCTCTCACAAGAGATGCGTCGTAAGCCCACCGAAGAAGAAATTGCGACGAAAATGGAAATGACGATCGAGAAATTACGGTTTATTGCTAAATCAGCACAATTACCGATTTCTCTAGAAACGCCCATTGGTAAAGAAGAAGATTCTCGCTTAGGGGATTTTATCGAAGCAGATGGCGAAACCCCTGAAGATGAAGTTTCAAAAAATCTGCTGCGCGAAGATCTCGAAAACGTTTTAGATACTTTATCTCCTAGAGAACGGGATGTATTGCGATTGCGTTATGGTCTAGATGATGGACGAATGAAAACTTTAGAGGAAATTGGACAAATTTTCAATGTTACTCGTGAAAGGATTCGTCAAATTGAAGCAAAAGCATTACGGAAACTGCGTCATCCGAATCGGAATAGCATTTTAAAAGAGTACATTCGTTAGTTGGATTAGATATTAAAGAAGCTAGGTTCAGGTGACCTAGCTTTTTTTTGGGCTTTTTTTTAGATAAGAATTCTAATACCGATCATTACCGTTATAGGAATTAGACTGTATTTTCCTTTGACCCTTGGATCAGTAATTGAATACCCAGTAAAATTAAACCCAGAGTAACAAAGATAAAGATAAAGGTTGCTAAGGAAGAAAGTCCCATCACTAAGGTACGAACGGCTGTTGCTATTCTAAACGCGAGTTGACTATCGGCAGTGACGGGTTTAGTCGCAAAGGTCGTGATAATCGCAGAAGTTAGATAGTATAAAAAGAAAGTTAACCCACCTGAGATGACAGCCCCTGTAAAACAGCGTAAAGGCGTAACTTTTTCGTTTTCTTCAACAGGTTTAACTTTTTTTTCGATAGGGGTAACTTTAGGTTCGGTTGATGAGGTTGGTTCAGTCATAATAATCACCTTTAAGATTGAATAGAAATACCTGTATTAACTAATTGTGCGATCCAAATCCCTAAATTTGCATCTGGAATAGCTTCAAAGACGCTTTTTTGAATTTGTTTTGCTTGTTCAAAAGATTCACACAAGGTAAAAACAGAAGGGCCGGAACCCGACATCATGGTACCTAACCCTCCCATACGCTGCATCGTCTCCCGTAATTGTGCAACATTAGGATATTCAGGTAATACAACTTTTTCTAAATCATTGTGTAATAGTTGTCCGATTTTAGCATTCTCCTTATGGATGATCGCACTCACTAAGGGGCCCGAATGAACCTGTTTTGTTCGTTGGTCAATTCCTTGACGAGAGCGAGTATAAGTATCATAGAACTGTTGGCGATAGGTTTGATAAGCCCATGCAGTTGATACCGCTAAGTTATTATATTTGGCTAGGACTAACCAAAAATTTTCTAGAGGTTGAATTGAACCAAGTTTCTCACCGCGTCCTGTAGCGATCGCAGTTCCTCCCGATAAACAGAATGGTACATCTGAACCTAATTGAGCCGCCAGTGTTTGTAATTCATGGTGAGTTAAACCCAATTTCCAGATTAGATCAATTCCTACTAATACCGCAGCAGCATTCGCCGAACCACCTGCTAACCCCGCCGCCACTGGAATATTTTTTTCAATGGTAATATCAACGCCACCATAATTCGCAAAGTGTTGGGGGAATTGTTGTCGCATTAATTGGGCCGCTTTATAGGCAAGGTTGGTTTGATCACTGGGGACTTGTTCATGTTGGCAAAAAATGCGAAATTGTTCGCGTCCGTTGGGATGAAGTTTTATACGATCGCATAAACTAATACTTTGGAGAATCATCACCAATTCATGAAAGCCATCGGGACGATCGCCAATAATCTCTAAATATAGATTGATTTTTGCTGGGGCGAGTAGGGTATAACTATGTTGCATGATCTATCAAAATTGACGAGAGAGCGATCCATTGATCTAAACTGAGTTCTTCGGCCCGACATTGAGGATTTATTTCTAATTGTTCCAGTATTTGGGACAGATGATCACCGTCGATGATTCCTTTTAAATTATTTCGTAACATTTTACGGCGATTGGCGAAACCCAAATTAATCAGATTTTCTAGCTTTTTGGGATTCGATACATTGGGTGGAGTTGGTTGGGGACGAAGACGAATGACGGCTGAATCGACTTTTGGCGGTGGATAAAAAGCTTTTGCTGGAACATCAGTGATCCATTCACAAGATGCTAAATATTGGGTCTTGACAGATAGACTATTATATGCTTTAGTGGACGGTTTTGCAGCGAGTCGTTCGGCGACTTCTTTCTGGATCAATAAAACGATTGTCTGGTAAGGGTTTGCTGCGGGGTTGCCGACGGTGCCGAGTAACTTTTCTAAGATTGGGCTAGTAATATTGTAGGGAATACTGGCGACGACTTTATTCGGATGGGCAAATTTTGGGAAAGCATTTAGTAGAGAGTCGAGATCGAGAGTAAGGATATCACCCTCTAGAAGTAGAAAGTTTTCTTGGTTGCCGAAGGTTTTTATTAATTTTGGACAGAGATCTCGATCAATTTCTACTGCGACAACAACACCCGCCGACTGGAGTAATTGACGGGTTAAAATACCAGTACCGGGGCCAATTTCTAAAATACGATCGCCCTCTTTAAGTTCAGCCGCTTCTATAATCTGATTAAGAGCATCTTCACTTTTTAACCAATGTTGACCGAATTGTTTTCGGGGTCTTGTCTTCATTTATTGACTAACGATACCTAAAATGGCTAATACCGTATTGATTAAATAGAATACACCAACGATCTGAGTTTCCGCCCAGCCACTTAATTCTAAATGATGGTGTAGCGGTGCCATCTTCAATAAACGCTTTCCTATACCATTTTCGTCTTTCGTGGCTTTATAGTAGCTGACTTGGGCAATTACGGAAAGAGATTCAACAAAAAAGATCCCACTGACGAGAAATAAACCCCATAAGTTTTGACCGAGAATTCCCACAGCAGCTAACGCACCACCTAACGCTAGAGATCCTGTATCACCCATAAATACTTTAGCAGGGTTGCGGTTATGGAGAACAAAACCAAGACAACCCCCACTTAAACAAGCACAGAATAGAGTTAAATTCGGTGCAGTGGGTGCCACCATAATTCCTAATCCTAACAAAGCGATCGCGATTGTACCACCTGCCAGACCATCCACCCCATCAGTAAGGTTGGTTGCATTACTTTCAGCGACTAAAACAAAACCAGCTAAGACCCAGAATAATAAACCTAAAGAAAGAACGATCCCAGCAGGTAATTGAATTTGGGTAATACTATTATCTTGGGTGAATAACGCCCAAATACAGAATAAAACTGCACCAGTTATCTGTAAAATCAACTTCATGCGGGGGGAGATTCCTTTATTCGACTGTTGGCGTAAAATTTGCCAATCATCTACTCCACCTATTGCCAAATAAGCTAGAGTCAGTAAAGAAACTGCCACTACTTGCGGATCAAATTTCGACCAAATTAAAGCCACTAAAACCGCAACAGGAACAAAAAAAATACCACCCATCGTGGGGGTACCTGCTTTTTTTAGGTGACTTTGGGGCCCATCTTCGCGGATAACTTGTCCTGCTTTGAGTTGCCGTAGCCAAGGAATCACCCCAAACCCTACCATACCACTTAAAATAGCACAAACTCCAAGTGGTAATAATAGAGAAGGAGAAAGAACAATAGCCAACAGCAACAGCAGTACAGTTAAAAGAACTAATAAGCTTGTACCTGTTGGTTGTTTAAGACTGGTTGCTGAAAAAGAGATGAAGTCCACAACTTACCCACACGCTAATTTTATGCAGCTTATTAGATGATGATCTCACGAAATAGGTTTCACAAATGAATCGTTATATAGTGAATAGTGAACACATAACCGATTACTATTTTCTATAGAGCATCTTCATCAATGACAACTTCATCGTCATCGTCATCGATATCTATATCATAAGTATCATCACTATCCATAAATTCAGACAGTTCTAGTTCATCTTCTGGAATAAGTTCGCGTTCTTCTTTTTCTCGTGGAATCAAACGGCCAGTTCTTTCTAACCATTCTATAATCGAGGAATCTTTATTTACTGGAATGACACGCGCTGGTTCGTAACGCGGTTCTTGACGTAAAGACGGATTTTGCATTGTGTTAGATAACTTTAAAAATTAGTCTAATTTGGGTTGTCCCTTTTTGAGTGTATCAGTCTCGCTCGGTTTTCGGGGGGATAGAAAAAAAAGAAACTTTAAAAAATTTCCTGTTCAGGGTCAAAATTGAGCATGATAGAACTAGATAGGCTATTCATCAAGGTGACTCATGAAAGAAAAAGCCAAATTACTAGAAATCATTGCAGGAAGAAACCGAGGTTTACTTTCATCTGAAGCAGATAAAGTTCGAGTTCTCACCGCAGTTGAACAACTCGAAGATCATAACCCGACTCCTAACCCTGTTCTGGCAATAGATTTACTCGATGGAGACTGGCGATTACTCTATACTACCAGTCGCGGGATTCTGGGTTTAGATAATATTCCCTTACTCCAATTGGGTCAGATCTACCAGTGTATTAGAGTGAATGAAGCTAAACTTTATAATATTGCTGAAATTGTTGGGGTTCCTTTTTTAGAGGGAATAGTCAGTGTTGCGGCACAATTTGAACCCGTTAGCGATCGTCGTGTTAATGTCAAGTTTGAGCGTTCTATTATTGGGTTACAACGTCTCATCGGTTATCGTACACCCAGTCAACTGATTCAAGATATCGAAAGTGGTAAAAAATTCCTTCCTGTAGATTTTAGTATACAAAACCGAGATCAACAGGGTTGGTTAGAAATTACTTATCTCGATCAAGATTTACGCATTGGTCGCGGAAATGAAGGCAATATCTTTATTTTAGCGAAGGAAAAATCTTAGAATGACAACAACGATCAATATTGGAACATTAATCGTCAAAACCCCCGATACTTGTGGGGGTCGTCCTACAATAGCAAATAGAAGGCTATCTGTACAACAAATTGCTGTCTTACACACAAGAGAAAAACTGTCACTCCTATGAAATCATAAAAGAATACGATGGGTTAACTAAGCGCAGAAGTACACGCAGTTTTAGCCTATTATTATGCTAATACAGAAGAAATAGAAACTTATTTAGCTGAAGAAAAAGCTGAATATGATCGTGTAGTAGCTGAATATCGGAAAAATCAACAACTGTGAACATCCGTTGATATTTAGATGAAGATTCTAGTAGAGAAGAGTTAATACAAGCTTTGAGACAAGCGAACTTTGATGTTCTCACTACCTCCGAAGCTAATAAGTTACGTTCTCCTGCTCTTAAACAATTAATTTAGGCTACACAACAAGAGCAAGTCATCTATACTTATAACATGGGTGATTTTTGTCGATTACATGGCATCTATATGGCACAAGACTTAATCCCTCAAGAATAATTGTAGCGGAACGACAAACTTATACAGTTGGGGAACAGTTACGCGGTTTGTTAAAAGTAGCGTTTATATTATTCCGCAGAATCCATACAAAATCAGTTAGTCTTGATCAGTAGCTATATTCTTTACGGTGAGAATTTTATTTAAAAATATTACAGTTATTAAAATTTATTTAATAATATGTATAAATTAATCTGTTATGAATAATATTCAGATCAAAGGAATTGATAGTACTCTAAGTCAAGTTGTCTTTGAGAATATACAGAATCTAAAGCAGGAGCTTAATTCTATTCTCATTAGAGCCGATCAAATTTTAATTGAAAATCTTATTGATGAAACCAAATTTCGGCTAGAACAAGCTCAAGATAACTCAAAAACGTATCAAGAAAGATATCTGATTTTCAATCGATTAACAGAGTCTTGGTTTGAGTTGTGGAAGCAATCCAAGGATCTACCTGATGCTCTTAATCTGATCATAATAATTGATCATATAACCAGTTACTTAACAGCTTATTCTTATTTATTTATTAGTCTCTATCTGATCAACGAAGACAAAACAGGTGAATATCAAAAAGATCTTGAAAGAATTGTTTCAGGTTTTCTGCTGCTCTCTGAGATTATTGATGTTTTTATTGTTTTCTTCTCCATTTCAGAATTAAAGCGAATTTATGATGGCTCTAAAAATGCCTTTTCTGTCTCTACTCGTAGTGTATCAGAATATTTTGAGAATCGTAAAACATCAAATCTGGTCACTCAGCTTAGAGCATATAGTAGTCTTATTATATTAAATATTGAAGATTATATCAACAAGGAAGAAATAACTCGAGAAACTGAATCTACACAGCTTAAAAATAAAGTAGAAATTGATTCATCTTCTAAGCCTTGGTGGGAACAAATCACTGGAACATTTGCAAATAACACAGTTTATGATGAAGCGATGCAGTTAGGACGCGAGTATCGTGACTTACCTCAGCCACATTCTACAGAGTCATTGGATGTATAAATGTATATCCTTGATACTGATCATCTTAGTATTTTAGAGCGCGGTGGAATCAAGACTCAACGATTGATTCAGAGATTGACGAATGTCAATTCTACTCAAGTAGTGACAAGCATTATTAGTTACGAGGAACAAATGCGGGGATGGCTAAGTTATATAGCAGGAGCCAAAAATATTGAACAAGAGGTTGAAGCTTATAAGCAAATTAAGCAACAACTCACGAATTACTGCTTAATCCCTATTCTTGAATTTGATCAGCAGGCTGCTCAAGAGTTTCTACGTCTGAGAAAAATGTATCCACGACTTGGTAAAATGGATTTAAAAATTGCGTCTATTGCAATGATAAACAAAGCAGTTTTATTAACGCGAAACAGTAAAGATTTTGGACAAATTGCAGGTTTATCTACTGAAGATTGGACATAGAAGAAACAAGCTTTTATGAAGTAATACAAATGTTGTTATTTGCTTGCTTTAATACTGAGCTTACTTAACCTGAGTTTTGCTTAAGTATTGCCCCTAAAGGGTTGCGCTATTTCTACAAAGACCGCCTACTTTGTAATTGTAGCTTGCCTACTTCAGTCTGTAAGCTCTCTCGTTATCCAAAACTCAGGTTAATTAGAATAGGTCATCATCGTAATCTGAAGATCCCTAGTAAAGTAGAAGAGAAAACCTATACAGAGTAAGGTAATGCAGCAAGGTAGTTTAGTCGACATAGAAATCACCGATCTAAATCATACGGGTGAAGGGGTAGGAAGATTTGATGGACAAGTGATCTTTGTTCCTGATACAGTAATAGGCGATCATATTTCTGCAAGAATTCTTCATCTCAAACGACACCACGCAGAAGGAAAAATCCAAAAAATCATTAAAGCTTCCCCTTATCGTATTCGTCCCCGTTGTATCGTAGCCGATAAATGTGGTGGCTGTCAGTGGCATCAGATCGATGATCACTATCAAAGTCAAATTAAACACTATCAAGTTATCGAAACTCTCAAACGAATTGGAGGGTTTAGCGACATCGAAACTTCATCCATTCTCACAGGTACATCTTCTCTCGGTTATCGCAATAAAGCAACCTATCCATTAGGACAATCAACCAATGGTAATATCCAAACAGGTTATTATCGTCGTCAGAGTCATCAAATTGTTAATCTGAATCAATGTCCTGTACAAGACCCTGATCTTAATCCACTTTTAGCAGAGATTAAACAAGATATTCAAGCCAGAGGATGGACAATCTATAATGAAACAACCCATCAAGGACAATTACGACATCTTGCGTTAAGAATTGGACGAAAAACGCGAGAAATCTTATTAACGCTTATTACTACTGATACACAATTATCGGGGATAGAAGAACAAGCAGACATCTGGTTACAACGTTATTCTAATTTGGTCGGTGTCACTTTAAACTACAATCCCAAGAAAACGAATGTTATTTTTGGAGATAAAACCCATACGATCGCAGGTCTTCCCTATTTAAGAGAAAATTTTGCTGGACTCACCTATCATTTACGTCCTGATACCTTCTTTCAAGTTAATACCGAAGCCGCCGAAGCACTTTTAGGAGTGATTTTAGAAAAATTAGCTTTAAATGGCTCTGAACGGATTTTAGATGCGTACTGTGGAATTGGTACATTTACGCTACCCTTGGCACAACATGCTAAAGAAGCAGTGGGAATAGAAATGCAAAAAAGCGCAATCGAACAAGCCAAAGAAAACGCTAAACTAAATGGAATCGATAATGTTTCTTTTTTTGCGGGAACTGTCGAAACGATTTTACCCCAGATCCAAGAGCAGTTTGATATTGTTATTTTAGATCCTCCCCGTAAAGGATGCGATCATACTGTTTTAGATGCACTTCTCTCTTTACAACCGTCTCGTATTGTTTATGTGAGTTGTCAAGCAGCAACTCTAGCACGAGATCTAAAATATTTATGTCAAGAGGGAAAATACCAATTAACCTTTGTTCAACCTGCTGACTTTTTCCCACAAACTCCCCATGTTGAATGTGTCGCTTTTCTGAGTTTGGTTTATGCTTAGATTTTGTCTTGTATTGCTTTCTCTAGCTGTTCAATTAAGGTAGTAAATTATTCTGCACTGTTTCCCAAACAATATCAAAATTAATCCCATAGTAAGCATGAACTAATCGATTTCTCATCCCAATCATTTCATTCCAAAGTATTGTAGGATGTCTGTTTCGACATTCTACAGAAATTTTACTGACCGCTTCTCCAATTATTTCTAAATCTTTAACCACTGCTAACGCTAACATTCGTTCTCTAGTTAAATGTTCTTTTATTTTACCTGCCATAAAATCTAAAATTTCTTCGGCAGCATCTTTCATGTGATACAAACGACTTAAATCATCAACAATGCTCATAAATGACTTTTGCCTCAGTTAGAACTCTATCTCGAAAGTAATGACTTAATTCTTGAGGCGTTCTTAAATCTATTTTGCGTCCATTAATCAGATCAGACAATTCTTGTTCCATACGAGCTAATGTAAAAAAACTCGGTGTTTTATTGGGTTCAAACTCAACTAAAAAATCTATATCACTTTGAGTCGTAAAATCTTCTCGCAATACAGAACCAAACAGCGACAGTTTCCGAATGTGGTAGTGTTGACAAAACTTAATGATTTGTTCTTGAGGAATTTTGATCGGTAAAGTTGTCATGAGTGAGAAATTAGTCTAAGAATTATCACTAATAAAAGGCAATAAGTCATACCCTTGACGAATATCTAAAAGAGAGCGTTCAAGTAGAGGTTCAAATTCTAAAAAAGGGACTCGGTTTTTGCGTTGACGAGTTTTAAACCAAAATGTTATTAACTTTGGAATGAGTGGAGGAATAACTTTAAGGACTTCTCTATAAAGCCAGAATACCCCTTTTTCCTTGATCATGTCATCATACATCACATCTACGGCAGGTGTATTTCTCATTTCACGAAATTTTTTAAAGGTACATTCACTCGTCCACCAAAATAAAGGTAGTATTTTTAGCTCATCATACATCCCTGTATCACAACCATAAATAACATGACCAACATCATGAGCCAGCAAAATTTTAGCAAATTCGGGTGGTTGAGTGTTTGGAGGAGTTAAATGAGGGTTCAGTGCATAATATTCTTCAAGACCTTCCCGTAGAGTTTGAGTGCTGTTTCTTTCCATGTAGTGAGGACGAGGTAGCTTGCTCATGTTTTTCAAAACGATACTGTCTTTAGTAAATTATAGAGGAAATTACCGAATAACTTTTGCTCAACCTGCTAATTGTTTTTCGCAAACTCCCAATGTTGAATGTGTTGCTTTTTTTGAAAAAATAGAATAAGACTTTTCGTAAAAATTATACAATGAGAAAATTTTTATTAGCTGGTTCGATTTTTTGTTTGGTACTGGGACAAAATGTTATGTCTTTTGCTGCTGAACCTTCTCCACCTACTCAAACCGAAAAATGTCCAAAACAGACATCAAAAGTAACCATTTTAGATTATGGGACAGAACCAAGGCAACAACTCCGTTTTACTCCAGTAGTGGGTGACAAACAAACCATCAAATTAAAAATAATGATGGGTACAAATACATCAGAAGATCAACAATCTCGCTCAAATGATTTTAATTACAATATAGAAATAACTGTGGATACAACCGTTAAAAAAATAGAGTCTAATGGTGATATTCATTTAAGTTATATTTATTCTGGAATTACTGCATCAATGAGCAATTCAAATACTTCCGCTAGGGATATCAGTTCTAATCTAGCTCAAGTTATCGCTTCTGGTGCAACATTAATTATTGCTCCACAAGGCAATGTAAAAAAAACGTATGATTATATTTTTCCAGAGAAAGTCTCTCCAGAACTTAAACAAATCATGATGAATGAATCATTAAATTATTTTAATCAATTTTCTTCTCCTTTACCTTCACAAGCAGTTGGTGTTGGTGCTAAATGGAAAATTAATCAAATAATTCCAATGATGTATATTTTATCTAAACCCAATCAAACCATTATTTATGAACTAAAAGTAAAAGAAAGACAGGATAATGTATTGAATTTAGGAATTACTCTAGAACAACAAATAGACACTCAAGAGTATAAAAATTCTAGTAATAATTCAACATCAGTTCAAATAACGACAACTACAACTCAGGGCAATGGACAAGCTACAATTAATTTAAACCAAATGTTACCCATTATTTCTACAGCTTTTCTTGAATCTAAAACAATTATGGAAACGCGATTATCGAAAATGAATGAAGTAAGATTAAATCATTATAACTGGTCACTGAAGATTACCATTGAGTCTCAGTAATTTGAGCTAAAAAATCTTGAATACGTCGCCATATTTGCTCAAATAAATTATCAGAATTGACATCAAACCATTCAATTTCAGGATAAGCACGAAACCAAGTTCGCTGACGTTTAGCAAACTGACGAGTATGTAAAATGGTTAGTTCTTTTGCTTCATTTAAGGTAATTTCATTTTGTAAATATTGCTTGACTTCTGCATAACCTAATGTATCTAGTAAAGGTAAATTCCATTCATATTTTTTAGCTAAATATTCCACTTCTTCAACTAATCCTAGTTTGACCATTTTATCCGTTCTAACTTCAATTCTTTTTTGTAATTGTTCTAAATCGCATTCTAAACCAATTTGTAAAATAGGATAGTTTGGGGGATATTCTCCTTGTTGTTCAGAAATCGGTTTTCCTGTCACATAATAAACTTCTAATGCTCTTAAGGTTCGAGTTTGATCATTTGGATGAATTTTTTTTGTAGCAATTGGATCAACTTGAGATAAAAACGCATAAAGTTGATTTTGACCTAATGATTCTAACTGCGATCGCAATTCATAATTAGGCGAAACTCTCGGTATTTTTAAACCCCTTGTAATTGATTTGATATATAAACCTGTACCACCGACTAATAATAAAGGTACTGTATTTATCTTAGGTGAATTAATTAAACTTTGAGCTTGTTCTTGATAGTCTGCTAAAGTTAATATCTGTGTAGGATGACAAATATCAATTAAATAATGTGGAACTAATTCTAATTCTTCTTGAAAAGGTTTAGCCGTACCAATATTAAATTCTCGATAAACTAAACGAGAATCCGCACTTAAAATAACTGTATTTAATTTTTGTGCTAATTCTATCGCTAATCCTGTTTTTCCTGTAGCGGTTGCGCCACAAATAACAATTAATATCGGTGACATTTTTTTAAAGGGGAAAAATAATCGAAAAAATACTACCTTTATTTAGTCTAGAATAAACTGAAACTGTCCCCCCCATTCCTTCAATAAAAGTTTTCACAATAGAAAGACCTAAACCACTCCCTCCCGTAGTCCGAGTTCTAGCTTCATCTACTCGGTAAAAACGCTCAAAAATGCGGACTTGCTGTTGTAAAGGAATACCTATACCTTGGTCACAAACTTGAATAGTAACTTGTTCTTTTGAGTGTTCTAAACGTAAAGTTATCGGTGTATTCGGCTCAGAATATTTTATCGCATTATCAATTAAATTCAGTAAAGATTGTTTAAGACGATGTTCATTAACGGTAATCGTAATGATTTGCTCTGGAAGCTCAAGTAAACAAATCCGATCACTAAATTTTTTCGTCATTTCAACAACTTCTATTAATAGATTGTTTAAGTTGACTAAATCCGCATAGAAGTGCATTCTACCACTATCAGCCCTCTCTAAATCGAGTAAATCTTGTAATAATTGTATGGTACGATTAGCCTCAGATGTAGCTACTTCTATCGCTTCTCTTTGTGAAGATGTTAAATTATCGCCACGACGTAATAAACTTTGTAAATATCCTGAAACAATCGTTAAGGGTGTTCGTAATTCATGGGAAACGTTACTAACTAATTGCTGTTGTTGTTCCCAAGATTGAGACAGACGAGATAACATTTGTTCATAAGTTTGTACTAGTTGTTTAATTTCACTAGGTGCATTTTCTAATTGAATTTGAGCATCTTTTAGTTTGTCTACAGAAATACTTTGTGTAATCTCACTAATTCGATGAAGTGGTTTTAATGACTTTCTTACATACCAAGTGATCGCCAATAACATCACACCAATTGCTAATAAACTAGATAAACTTAAACTTCTGGTCAAATGAAGAAACATTGTTTGCTCACTCGTAATATTATGAGCAATGTATAGTTGACCGTAAAAGTTTTTTTTAACTACTAAAGGAACAGCACACAACAGCCAATAATCACCCTGAATTTTTTGTAATTTAGGTTGAGAATTAAGATCAGATAAAAACGTTAAAGTATTTTCTTTACTAATCATCATCTCTGTTTGAGATTTAGCAGTAATCGTTCCAACCGAATTTTTGACCCACAATAGAGTATTATAATTAGTCAGATTATTAACTGCTTTTTGAATTCCTGTTTCTAGGGATACCATATCACTATAAATTTCTACGTCACGGGGAAAACGGTTCGCAATGATTTCTAGATTTTGTTTATGAGTCTCGACTAATAAATGTTGAATTTGCCAACTCATCCAAGTAACAACACTTCCCAAACCCATTGTAGAAACTGTGGCAACTCCTGCTATTAAGCGAACTTGTAAAGATTGATGATCAATTTTTGGCCAAAGTTTCACCATCGGAGTTAGCCCAGGCTTGGAAAAGATAAAATGAGAGAACTGATATTTATTATTGTGGCGAATTAAATTAACTTTTAGATGATAGCTTCCTAAATTCTTGCTGAGAAAAAATTATGTTTTGGTATGATGGTCAGCTAATTGAAAAAGATGAACTTACTTTGAGTATCGATCATCCCAGTTTACTGTATGGGGCCATGGTATTTACAACCCTACGCATCTATGGACAAACATTAGAACATCCTTTAACCCATTGGCAGGATCATTGCGATCGCTTACGTCATAGTTTACAGGTTTTTGGCTGGCCGTCGCCTTCTTGGAATCAAATTCAGACTGAAGTCGAAACGTTATATCTCACTATCCCGTCATTCGGATCGCTATTTTTCCCAATGGTACAGAATGGATCATTGGACGTACATTACCCAATGATTTATCCCGACGACAGCAAAAAGGAATTATCGCTTGGGTGGCACAAGATCCCTTATTTGAACGCTCTCTAAGTTCTCATAAAACTGCTAATTATTTAGGTGCGTGGTTAGCGACTAATCGAGCGCAGCATTTTGGCGCAAAAGAGGCGATACTGGTAGATCATGAGGGATCTTGGCTCGAAACTGGAACGGGAAATCTTTGGGGTTGGAAAAAAGGCTGTTGGTATACTCCAGATCTTAAAGAAGGGCTGTTACCTGGAATTGCTCGAGCTAATTTGCTCAATTGGCTTAATTTACAAAAGCTCTTAGTTCAGGAAAACTCATGGACATCTAGTTTTATCCAAGATTTAGAAGTCGTCGCTTACAGTAATAGTGTAATGGAAATTGTTCCTTTTGCTCAAGTTTGGGACAAAGGAGCTAAACGATTGTATTCACCATCTCATTCGGTTTTAGAACAGCTACGAAGCTACTATTCAGTAAACAGTAATCAGTAATCAGTAAACGAAATTTGATGACTGATAACTGATAACTGTTTTAGGCTTCTTTATTAACAAAAGGAAGTAATGCTACAATACGAGCGCGTTTAACTGATTCAGTCAAAGCTCGTTGTTGCTTGGCAGTCAATCCAGTAATGCGGCGTGGTAAAATTTTTCCGCGTTCGGTGATAAACTTCCGCAATAAATCTACATCTTTGTAGTCAATGGGTTGAGTCGGAGGAATGGGCGAAAGACGCTTACGGTAATAACTCATAATTAATTTTGAGGTACGATTTTTATTTAATTTCTTTGTGTACGGTATGTCTGTTACAGTTAGGGCAGAATTTTTTAAGTTCTAGTCGTGCTGTTGTATTACGACGGTTTTTGGTCGTGGTATAACGAGAAACACCAGGTGTCCGCTTGTTGTTATTAGAGCGGCATTCGGTGCATTCTAGAGTAATAATTAGGCGAACGCCTTTTTTACTGGCCATATCTCAACGGGTAATAGTTTTTAATCTAGATTGACACGCAATTTATCATTATGGCATGGTGGAGCATATTTTTGCAAGACATAATCTTTTGAATAAGCTTGATTCATGTAGTGACTGATTAACTTTTAAAATATCCTACTTAAGACATAGATTACTGACAATAAATTCACTTACGCAATTTATATTTAACTTCGCGCCAGAGTTGTTTAAGTCTTAAATCGAGAGAAAACCCCCGTTTACTCGGTATAATCACCGTTTTACCGATCCGATCGTGAAAAGCTTGACTAGATTGTTCATCACCTAAAGCCATTCCACAATCAGCCAGAAGGAAAGAAGACAGCAGAATCATTGATAAAGGGTTAGGAAACGTATAATTAAGACCAATCATTGTTAAAGCCGCGCTTAAACCCACAATCCCTTCACGGATCGCTAATTCTGTCAATCCAGGAATTCTCTTAAGGCGTAAATCAATGACCTTCATATCTAATGCCCAACGCCCTAAACTTTGTCCTTTATTTTTTTCGACAATAATCACTCTTAAGACAAACCATACTACGATAAACACAAAAAACTGCAACGCCCAAGCTGTCCCCACAAAGGAACTCACTAGCCAAACAGTGACAAAATCGATGAGAAAGGCATAAGCACGGCGATCAATAGGAACTTTAGGAAGTCTTTTGGGTTGTGGTTCTTCAGAATATTCTGAGCGATACATGATGGATGTTAAAAACTCTGGTTAGAATGTGATTTGTGATACTAAGTAAGTGTGACTCTAATGGTCACATTCGGTAGACTTTACAATCTTTTGATGATTGATTCGGAAGATTACTAAAAAATTTTTTATTAAGACTAGACAATTTTAAATCTAATAGCTATAGTAACAATAAAATCAAATCATAAAACATTCCCGATTTAGTTAACAAGCAAATCCATTATACTAACGTCAAACCCAAGGTTCATAATAAAAGAGATGAAAACCAAACACTTACTAATAATCGGTCTAGCAGCGAGTAGCCTAGCAATGGGTACCTCTCAAGCTATGGCAGGAACCTTTCTGATTGATAGCTTTGATGTTCCTAGCAGTTCACCCCCAGGCTTTCCACCGAGCAACAGTGGAGCTAATCCCATCCTTCTAAACACGGCGGGGCAAACTCAGACTAGCATCTTTACAGGGCTAGATAAAAACGAGGTGATTGGTGGAAGTCGTACCATAACCTCTAGTATTACCCAAACAAGTCCTCTTGATGCTCCGCCCAAATCAACCATTGGAGTGTTTACTGGAAGCGGAAATTTTGATGGAGAGTTAAATATTGACAATAGAGTTCGGACATCCTCGATGACCATGCTGGAGTACAACGATATCGCAGCGATGGGTCAAGGAAACTTTAATAGGCTCACTGGAGCGAATAACGAAAAAGGGATTAAAATTGACTATACCACTGATGGAATTGCCTTTAACTTTCAACTGATGATTTCAGACGGGTTGAATATGTCAACCGTATCAAAAAGCGTTGATACTGATGGCTTTGCCGAAGGTGCTGCTGTCTTTAGCTTTGAAGACATTCTAGCGGGTGGACTGGTTGATCTGAGTATGGTTAACTATGTTAAATTAGTGATCACTGGCGATCGTGGTTATGACTTAGCGATTAATCAAATTGGTTCATATGAAGTTCCCGAACCCAGTGCAATAATAGGTCTTTTGACTGTATTAGGAACTGGTGCTTTTTCTCTCAAGCGTAAAGCCAAAGCAGAATAGTTTAAATCTAAGAAAAAGGCTACCTAGCGGTTACCGATGTTACTTACTTTTATTGCTAGGTTGCTTTGGTGTTTTTAGGTAAATTGACTGATTCTAGAGAAAATATAAACAACTAGCCATGAGGTGAGGGTTAGTACGTTACTATGCTTTTAGAAGTAACCTAGAATACATGAAGGTGTTATGAAGCCAGACTCATTACCAACAGAGGTTATTCTGACTCATCCCCGTCAGAGCCTCGGCAAAATACAATTAGACTGGATGCCCCAACCTGGCAACTATTTAGACCTAGAGGGCAAATACTACGCAGTACTAGAACGCCACCACCACTATCAATACAAGGTTGGTGGCTATTGTTTACAAAAAATTTCTCTTTATGTCCAAGCAGCTAAATCATTAGACGAACAAAGCTTAATTGACGGGCGTTGGGTAGTTGGTGATGCGAATTGTTGCTTTAATGCTCGTTCTGAGATTTTACGCTGTGCAGTCAATCCCGATGGCCCTTGCGATGGTTGTCGTTCATATGAAATGATAGTTAACTAAATAGATCCACGCTCAAACTAAGACGCACTCCATTAATAAAATCTTTGCCTGACTGGGGTCGTTTCCCTGCTAATTGTACTTGTTGTAAAACCAGTAAACCTTCACCTGTCTGCACGACAGGGCCAAAATTTTTGAGAATTCCTACAACTTGTCCCATTTCACCTTTTGTATAACTCGGTATTTCTGGTAAGTCTAAAGAAAGTTCACTCCAGTAAGGTTCAGCTAAAGGAACAGTAGCAGTAATTTTTAGAGTTTGGTTCCGAAAAGTCGTAAAACAGTCTGGATAAAAACCTCTAACTTGATCATGAATTGCTACCGCCGATTGTGTCCAGTCAATTCTTAAATCTTCTTTTTGAATTAAAGGAGCGTAGGTTGTAAGGGCTGAATTTTGGGGAGTTGCTTTGATTTCCCCAAGTTTTAGTTGTGAAAGGGTTTCAATCAGTAAAATAGCACCTTGTTGACTCAGACGTGTGGCAATTTGTTCAGCGTTATCTAACAGTCCAATGGGAGTTCGTGCCGTTAATAACATTGCTCCCGTATCCATCCCCTCATCCATCAGCATTGTTGTGACTCCCGTTTCAGTTTCCCCCTTTCTAATACTCCATTGAATCGGTGCAGCACCGCGATATTTAGGTAACAGGGAAGCGTGAACATTAATACATCCTAAGCGAGGCATCGCTAAAATTTCAGGTGATAAAATTTGTCCATAAGCCACCACCACAAAAACATCTGCTTGGCTTTTTTTGAGGCTAGAAAGTGTTTCTGCGGATTTTTTGACTCGTTTGGGTTGCCAGATAGGTAATTGATGCTCTGTGGCTAATTTTTTAATAGGGGAGGGAATCAATTGACTACCCCTGCCTCTCCTTTTATCGGGTTGGGTGACGACTGCAACAACTTCAAATTCAGGAGAACGAAGTAAGACTTCTAGGGTGGGAACAGCAAACAACGGGGTACCAAAGAAAACGATTTTCATTAAGAAGTGGTTCTATAGATATTTATGTAAAACCTTACAATATATAGAGCTTTATAAAAATATTTCCGAAAATAAAAGATTTATGATTAAAAGAGTCCAAGCTTTGGATGAACTAGAATTTGATGCGGCTAAATCTAATGAGTGCATTTATGGAAAATACAAACAACTATATGTTTACGTCAAACTAGGTGTAGAAGAAGAATATAGAGAAAATCCTACTGACGATCCCAAAACACAGTACAAGCTGTTTAGAAGACGTACTATTGAATATTCTCAAACGTTAGAACAATGCGAACAAGGAATTTATCCAGTCTGATGACACTGCTGATGTTATTTTGTACTGGTAGTATTTTCTGAAAGTTCGGCTCTAAGAGGACGGCGTTTACGAGGTAAGTAGCGATCTTGAATCTGATCTCGATTCTCAGATAAAAAAGATAACATCTCTTCATCTGGGATTTCTCTAAATTCGCCGTTTTTCATTAAAACTCTAGGCATTTTAAAAGCTCCTTAATTTACAAGTGGAAGATAAGAGCATATTTGCCAGTAGGCATACAATTTACAATCCAATTTATACAATTATGCAATCCATAAAAGGAAACTATACCGTTTACCATAAAATATAGGTGATGCAATCCTGTAGTAGCAAAAAGGAGCAGGTATTTAACCCACTCCTTTTAAATCCTAATTAAATAATGACTTATTTGGTTTCAGAGAATTCGGCATCGATGACATCATCACCGCTACTTGAAGTATTAGCATTACCACCACCTGTAGTACCATCATCAGTACCTGTAGGTTCAGTGGTTGTACCCGCTTGCTGATACATACTCGTACCAATGCTATAGAGGGTTTGTTGTAACTCAGTGGTTAGGGTTTTGATGCGGTTGTCGTCATCTTGTGCGATCGCTTCTTTAAGCTCAGTGAGTAGCCCTTCTGCTTTAAGTTTGTCAGCAGAGGATACCTTGTCACCAAAGTCTTTGAGTTGTTTTTCCGCTTGATACACAAGTGAGTCAGCTTGGTTCTTACGGTCAATTTTCTCACGACGCTCTTTATCAGTACCCGCATTACTTTCAGCTTCTCTAACCATGCGTTCTACTTCGTCTTTAGGTAGAGTAGAAGCACCAGTAATACTGATCGACTGTTCTTTGCCAGTTCCTTTGTCTTTTGCCGTAACGTTGAGAATACCGTTAGCGTCAATATCAAAAGTCACTTCAATTTGAGGAACACCACGAGGTGCAGGAGGAATACCATCTAGACGGAAGTTACCGAGACTCTTATTGTCTTTGGACATTTCTCGTTCCCCTTGTAGAACATGAATTTCTACATTGGTTTGTCCATCAACCGCAGTCGAGAAGACCTCAGATTTTTTCGTCGGAATGGTGGTATTGCGAGTAATAATGCGCGTCATAACACCACCGAGAGTTTCAACCCCAAAGGAGAGGGGAGTCACATCAAGGAGTAGGATGTCTTTAACTTCACCAGCAAGAACACCACCTTGAATAGCGGCACCTACTGCTACGACTTCATCCGGGTTAACGCCTTGGTTGGGGTCTTTACCGAGTACTTTTCTAACGACTTCTTGAACCGCAGGAATACGGGTAGAACCACCGACTAAAACGACCTCATCAATTTGCTCTTTGCTAACTTTGGCATCTTTAACGGCATTTTCGACTGGAATGCGACAACGATCGATTAGATCTGAGCAAAGTTCCTCAAATTTAGCACGAGTTAGCGTAGTATCGAGGTGTTTTGGCCCGTCTTGAGTCGCGGTGATAAAAGGAAGGTTAATTTCAGTCTGGGTCACGCTAGAAAGCTCAATTTTGGCTTTTTCTGCGGCTTCGGTCAGACGTTGTAAGGCTTGCTTGTCTTTGCGTAGATCAATGCCTTCTGTTTTTTCAAATTCACCAGCGAGGTAGTCTACGATTTTTTTATCGAAGTCATCCCCACCAAGGTGAGTATCTCCAGAAGTAGCAAGAACTTCAAATACACCATCACCGACTTCTAGGATCGATACGTCAAAGGTACCACCACCCAAGTCAAAAACGAGAATGGTTTCATTGCTTTTCTTATCTAAACCGTAGGCTAGAGAAGCGGCAGTTGGTTCGTTAATGATCCGCAAGACTTCAATACCTGCAATTTTACCCGCGTCTTTCGTAGCTTGACGTTGGGAGTCATTAAAGTAAGCGGGAACGGTAATAACTGCTTGTGTAACCGTTTCACCTAGGTATTTACTAGCATCTTCTACTAATTTACGCAGAACTTGTGCGGAAATTTCTTCGGGTGCAAACTGTTTTCCAGCCGCAGGACAATCTAACTTGACGTTTCCATTACTATCTTGTAATACTTTGTAGGAAACTTCAGTTGCTTCGTTGGTGACTTCGTTAAATTTACGACCAATAAAACGTTTGACTGAGTAAAAGGTGTTTTGCGGGTTCATGACAGACTGACGCTTGGCAATTTGTCCCACCAGGCGATCGCCATTTTTCGCATAGGCAACGACAGACGGCGTAGTTCTAAACCCTTCTGCATTAGCGATAACGGTTGGTTTACCTCCCTCCATTACTGCTACGCAAGAGTTCGTCGTACCTAAATCTATTCCAACAACTTTTCCCATATTCTTTAGTGCTGCTCCAGTGTAACTATACTATCTTGTTTATCTGAACTGTCAGGGAGTCTAGCGGCAACACCAACTAAGCTTTCAGTTCAGCGATGTATCTCTATAGTGACGGGAATCAGTATATATGCGATAGTGTAGTTTCCCGAACCTATAATGACGGGTTAGTGCAGTATTAAGTCTTTTTTTAACTCTAAACTTTTTGTTCAACGCCAAAACCAACGAGAACGACATCTTTTAATGGTTCTCCTGCTGAGGGTTGTTGATAATTAATGATGCGACGAATTCGTAAATCTGGATTAACAAGGGTAATTGAATCGACTGATACTGTTCGAGTATAATTCGTTGTCATCAAGAGTTCTCTAGTTTGTGAATTAAACTGAAAATGAGAAATAATTGGTCTTGCTTCTTCATAAGCACGATCTCTTAGATAGTCTCCTTCTAGAATTAGATTATTTTCGGTTTTGGGAACAAATAAAAGATTAAGGTTTTGTGAGACTTCTTCCCCTTTCTCAGAAATGGTATAAAAACCGAGATTAAAGCCGGGGATTTCTGCTAAATTATCTACAGCGTCATATTGATTATCACTGAGTACTTTATTTTTGATCTCCGTTGTCAGAGGCTCAACTGTAAATTCAGTTCGAGAGCGTTCTACTTCAGAGTACGCTAGATAATGATAGGTTCGCTCTGTTTTCCAACTGCCAACGCAACAATTAAAGAATTCTAGAAATGTCGATGTATTCATCAGTTTGGTTGATAGGATGTTCATAAGAATTATAGGATTATTTGGCTTTTTTTCCTATCTTGTCTTATCTTTTTCCATTTATGAGTTGACAATATAATTGTCATGGCATAGGATTAAGCCCAAATTTAAGTTTTTTATTTATACAAATGTACTATGCTAAAACCAGTTTATGAGCATTTGAAAGTTATATCACTAAGGAAAATTGGCATTTTATTAATAATAATAGCTTTGTGCTTTGGAGCTATGTGCAGAATTTTTGCTATTTTAAATTTTACTGAATTTTGTGGAGATCAAATTAGAGATGCAATTACGACGATGGAAATGTGGAAAGGAAATTTACCCACATTAGGCCCTATTTCTTCTTGGCGATCAGCTTATTTACCTCCTCTTTATTTTTATTTTGTTTTTCCGTTTACTGCCATTAGTTCAGATTTATCTTCACAAGCGATTTTTAATGGAATTACGACATTTTTTTCAATTCCCCTCTTAATGTTCACTATCTATCAATCTCTCGAGAAAGTTGAAAGTAATAAAAGATTTTTTCTGGCTACTCTTGCAGGTTTATGGTACAGTTTACTGTTTCAAAATATTGTAATGAATACTGGAAATAGTTTAGCTGGGAATCCAGGTTCAGTCGTCTTTTTTCTCCTCGCTTTTATTCTTCTTTTTACCTATATCTTAGAAGACAAGTTATCCTCGATTAAAGAATGTTTATTCTGGTTAGCATACGGATTTTGTTTTGTTAGTTTAATCAATTTACAATTTGCTCCTTTGTTTGTGATGCCAGTCATTTTTATGATTAGCATTTTTATCTATCTATATAAAAATCGCAAAAATCCTCAAAAGTTTATCTTACCTTGTTTAGCAATATTGACAGTTCTTATTGCTTTAACTCCTTACTGGTTTGGAGAAATTGAGCGAAATTGGTTAAATAGCAAAGAAATTTTAGCCTTAGTGTTTAAAACTGGTGAGGAACCAAAATATTCGATGAGTTTTTTTCAAAGATTAATAGCAGTTATACGGGGGTATTTTGATATTGGAAAGGATGGTTATTTTATTGGTACCTCTCGGCTAACTAAGCTGATTTCTATATTATTTATGGGAGTTATTTTGCTATTTGGCATTTTAAAATATCGCGGTAATCAAACAATTTATTATTTGTGGCTGATGATTAGTCTTGTTTTTCTATATGCTTATTCATCAGTCAATATGCAAAATACCTATAATCCTTTATTTTATAGATTATTAATTTATTTAGTACCAATTTTTCTAACAATCTGGTGTTTAGCTTATCTAAATTTTTCTAGCCGTTCAGAGAAATTAATTATTATTTTTCTAGCTTTTTCTATTACATTTTGTATTTTAATTAATCTAAAATTTCACTATAACTACATAACTGCACGGGTGGGAATGCCACGAGTACAAAATACAACCGATTTAGTACAAATTGTTCGAGAAATACCCAATCAAGCAACAGTTTGTGACGCAATAAATTATTATCGTAATCTGCGAATATATGAATATATAGATCGATATATCACACAAAAAAAAATACAATTTATAGGTGAATGTTATCCAACTAACTATCTAATCTATCAAAAATATCTTTCACATCCTCGAACTTACCGTTTAATTAACAATAAACCTATTTCTGAAATCGAGCCTAAATTTACTTATCCTTATCATTTATATAAAGAAACGCCACTTTTTTATATTTATCAGATTGATTAATGACTAGGAAATTTCCGTACTTGATATTCACTAGATTCAATCATTTTATAAAATATTCCCTCCAAAGCTTCGGCAAATTTTTGTTCAGTTTCTTCTAAAACAGATTGGGGTATTGTTTTCCAGTCTTCCCGTGTTCTCCAGCGAATAATAAAAATCAGTTCTGATTCATGATTCGGATTAATCCAAATTTCCTTACCCAGATAACCAGAATATTGACTCAGAGTTTCTGTCCATATTTCGGCATCTTTTTGTAAAAACTTTTCTCTATTTTTCGCATCGATTGTAAACTTGAGCCATTCAATAACCATCGTCATTCATCCTATTGCTTGTACTTTAGTCAAAAATTCTTCAGTCAGTTTAATAAACGCTTTTGCACCACTAGAATTCGGTAAAGCGATAGCAACAGGCATAAACATATCAACTGCTTTAGCCACATTAACATCCATTGGAATCGAATTTTCAAATAACTGTTGCGGTTTAAAATCTTGTTGTACTCTTCGCATGACTTGATTATAATAACGACTGAGTAATCCGCCACCTGATAGAATAAAAACAATACCCAATAATGTCGGATTAATTCCCGTTTGATGTTGATGACTCGCTTTTAGTTTAATAATTCGTCTTTCTAAAAGTTGCATTCCCACAACAGATAAAGGTTCTGGGCGTGCAGGAATCAGATAAAATTGACTTGCTGCAATGCCACTACGAGTTAGTAAATTATATCCTGGCGCACAATCCATAATAATATAGTCATAATCATCGATAACGGGTGCAATAATTTTAGAGATTAAATCCCGTTCTAAATTATTCCAGACCTTTTCAAATTCCGCACTCTCTGATAAATTCGCTTGTTTATGTAGCATTTCTGAAACAAGATACTCATCATAAAGCTCAATGTCTCCAGGCAAAATATCTAAAGCTTCAATCTCACATACATCAGGATAAATAATATCTTCAATCGTCAACTTTTGGTGAGGATTTGGTTTAATAATTGACTCTAGTAGATAACTTAAAGTTCGTTTACGACGACGAATCTTAGCAAAGTCATGAGGCGACATTAATGATAGAGTAGCACTAATTTGAGCATCTAAATCTAAAACTAACACCCGTTTCCTGTGATATTTAGCCAAACAAGTCGCTAAATTAACTGTTAGAGTCGTTTTTCCGACCCCTCCCTTCATATTCACAGTGCTAATAATTATTCCCATACAACTAACCTAATTGTTTAGCTTGAAGATCACGACGGAATACTTTACCATTTGGAGCCATAATAAAACGCGGTAAGCTTTGAATATTGATGATCTCCAAAGTTTTCATATTATACGTGGTATAAATCGTTTTTTCTGTCCCAAAATCAATATCAACTACGGTTAAGGTTTTGGTCGGTGGTAAATTACTATTTAAGAGTTTTCTAGCCCCACTTCCCAAGGCTCCCGCGTGCAATAATTCTAATTGACCGCGTTTTCCAGGATAATAAGCGTGAGCATGACCACTAATATAGGTATGCACCTGATATTGTTCTAATAGTGAACGCAATTGTTCAGCATTATCTAAAAATTCTCCCACTTTATCGCGTCCGATGCTGATTCCATATAGGGGAAGATGTCCGATCGCTATTCGCATTTTAGCTTGTTGTGCGATTCTACTCCCTAAGCTTTTTTTCACCCAGGCAAGTTGTTGTGCTGAAATAATATTCGAGGAAGCATCCCAAACTAAATAAAAAATCTGATTTTGGGTAAAAGTATAGTAAAAAGGAAAGCCAGAACGATCAATAAAATTCAGTCTAGGTTGATGTGTCGGGTTTTTCCAGTAGGCAGTCGCTAACTCTCGTTCGGCTTGAAAGATATATTGTCCTTGTGATATGCTACCCGAACCGTCATGATTACCAATCGTAAAGCCAAACGGAATCTTTGCTTTTCTTAAAGGTGCAGCAATGTGATGATCAAACGCTGTCCACATATCATTAATTTGATTTTTTGTCAAGGTTTTTTTCTGTCCTGCAATCATATCACCCCCACATAGAACGAGATTGGGTTTGAGTGTGGGAATTAGTGCGATCGCATTTGTCACTTCACTTTCATAAGTTGTTGAACCATACTGACTATTAAGATCACTAATCACAACAATTCGGACATCACCTTTAGGGGGTGCTTGAAGACCAGTTTGGGAATTGACGCGACGCGCTAGAGTAGCAAGACCCAACCCGCAGAGACTCCCCGTTAAAATCAACAAATGGCGACGGCTATAAATCATGGCAAAAAGACAAGAGAAGGGATTTGATAGAATATAAGAAGAATGTGAAGGAAGATTAAGCTTATGGAAATTGTGACGATCGCATCTTGGGGACTGGGAATCATTTTAAGTGTAATGACGTTATTTTTTATCTTTCGGATCGTTTTAACTTGGTATCCTCAAATCGATCTCAACCGTTTTCCCTTTAACATCATTGCCAAACCGACTGAACCCCTTTTAATTCCCGTTCGTAAAATCGTTTCACCCATTGGAGGTGTCGATATTTCGCCGATTATTTGGATTGGAATTTGCACCCTACTTAGAGAACTTTTAGTAGGTCAACAAGGCATTTTAACAATGGCGACTAGGATTCATTAAAATGAACAGACGCAGATTTTTAGAGATGGGTACCGTCATCATTGGTACAGGCTGGTTTTCCAATTATTTACTAGGACAGACAAACGCTATGACAACCTCAAAAGAACAATTTGAAGTCAATAAAACTGAACAGGAATGGCGCGAAACACTAACCCCCGAACAATTTAACGTCTTGCGGAAACATGGCACCGAAAGAGCAGGTACTAGCTCCCTCGATAAAATCTATGCAGAAGGGGTTTTTACCTGTGCTGGCTGCGGTTTGCCCCTGTTTACCTCAAAAACAAAGTACAACAGTGGGACAGGCTGGCCCAGCTTTTATCAACCCATTGAGGACGCAATTGGGACATCAGTTGATCGTACTTTATTTATGACTCGCACCGAAGTTCATTGTCATCGTTGCGGGGGACATTTAGGACACGTCTTTAACGATGGCCCTGCACCCACAGGTAAACGTTATTGTATGAATGGTGTAGCAATGAAATTTGAGCCGAAAACCGAATCGTAATTGCTTGACGTAGATTTTGTGAATAAGAAAATAAGGGTGACGACGTAGGTTTGTCACCTTTTTTTGGGAAGTTTATCTTTAGATCTATCAGTAAATTTATGGAGGTCAACAAATTTTGTTTAAGCTTTTTAATATTTCTCTCTAATTGCAGTCTTCTTTAATAAATCATTATTTCAAAATTATTTTTTATCAAAATTATATAAACTTTCTTTTCGCTACTTGACAATTTCATAAATAGAGTACAAGATAGTTTTGTAATAATTAAAGCTAAAAATCATCGAAAAAACATCAGAAATAGTCAATAGCTCAGTAATGTATTACAGATCACTATTGACCTCATACTTGTGTGTTTTTGTTCGATATGTCTTTAGCATCGTAATTTTTTTATCTGAATAGTATGACCATTTCCTTGTTTACCAAAAAACTACTTTCTCTCTCGCTAACCGCTACGGCTGCTGGCGTTGGTGTAATTTCCAGCGTTGTTCCCGCCCAAGCTTATCTAATCTATTTCGGCGAAGATATCAATGGTGATCCTAATGTTCCTCTAGCCTCTTTTCCTAATGCTTCTGATGCTGAAGCTGACTTTCTTTCTAACCTACAGGGAGTAGGAACCGAAGATTTTGAGGGATTTAGTGCGGGAACTGGCACACCGTTAAATCTAACTTTTCCTGGCTCTACAGGTAATATTACAGCTACTCTTTCTGGTGGTGGTGGAACTATAGACTCTGTTCCTGTTGGTCAAACGAACGGAGCGGGTCGCTATGCCACTTCTGGTACTAACTTTTTTGAAGTAGATGCGGGTAGTTCTAATAATTTTGAAGTGACATTCGATTCACCTGTGGCTGCATTTGGCTTTTATGGAGTTGATATCGGCGATTTTGGCGGTCAGCTTCAGTTAGAGCTTACCAACGGAACAACCCAAACCGTTACCGTACCCAATACAGGTGGTAGCAATGGCAGTACAGACGGCTCTGTTCTGTTCTATGGTATAGTTGCCGAGAATAGTTCTCAAACATTTACAAGCGTCTCCTTCCTCACAACAACGGGACAAGGTGATATCTTCGCTTTTGATGACTTTACCGTTGGAGACCTTGACCAAGTTGTACCTCCTCCTCCTGGTACTCCTGAACCCGCTTCAATGCTAGGACTTCTTGCTGTTGGTGCTTTAGGTGCTGGTTCTGCATTAAAACGCAAACGGAACTAAAAATTGTAATAAAAGTAAAATGCCCTCAGTGAGTTAACTTGAGGGTTTTTTATCGATTTTATTTTTAATTCAAAAAGAGAAGAAATTGAGCGCATATAGCTATGATGGTACTTAAAGAAGGTATCGGGTTTTATCCCCAATCCAGATGACCAAGCAGAACAAAAGTATTAATTAACTTAGAAGACAATTAGCTAATGCAGTTGAGCGCATTAAAACCCTTAAATTAGATGTAGAACCAGACGGCCGAATTAGCGAAGCATTTAGTGTTTTAGAAAAGCATATGGATGCTAGATTTGATCGTATTGAAGCTCGTCTAGATCACATGGAACATCAATTTAATCGCTTGCAAGGTAAGATGGAAGTCATACTAAAGGCAATCATAGGATTAGGCGATTTACCAGAAGACGAAACAGAATAACACAGATCAACTCTCTACATCTTGATAGTTGCAAAAATTACTGAAGCCATTAACTGCTTTTGAAGACATAATAGTAGTTGGTCTATCCTTTGGCTGTTGACGTGGCTCACTCTATTTTCCCTCTAGTTATATAGATATGCAAGATAATCAACGAATTATTCACTTAACCGAAATCTCTGCAACTAATTTTCCGATTTCTAACCAATACAAGTACAAATGTCGCGTTCAAATTCTTTCTAATGAGGGAAAAACTTTATTAAATAAAGATTTGTTCGCTCGGATGCAGCCGAGTTGGTTGGTAGAGTTAAAGAATAAAGGTGATTGTACGATCGCTATTACCTTTTGTTATCGAGAAGGGGATATTAGCCAACCTTGGCAAGATGCAGGAGAAATAAGGTTTACCACTCAAGATTATCTTAATGGAGAACGCAGCACCGAGTTAGAATTTCCCCTCACCACTTGGACTCAAGCACCACAGTTAAAACTAAAAGCGCGTTTGACACAGAGTACGAATGAGAGCAATAATAGCACCATTTCACTTTTAAATAACCAAAACGGTCACAAAACTTGGAAAAAAAGCCATACTAACGGTAACGTTGCGGTAGAACTACCAGAAGCGGTGACTTTAACCTCTGCTGAAGAAGTCATTGTTAAAGATGTGTGGAACAAGCTTCGTGCTTGGAAAGAACTACAAATGGAAAAGTTTCTCAAAAGGCTTTTGCTGGAGGAACCCGAATTAGAATACCAGTTTGGAGAAGCGATCGCTAGTATCAGTGATTTCTTTTATGAATTGTTTGATTGTGCAGTACATCAACTTCAACCCGAAACACAAATAATCATTGGTGAACCTTTGATGGGAGTTCCCCCCGAAAAAGGAGACGGATTAGATACAGTAGAAGAATACGGTAAGCTGTTTGCTGACTTGGGAATGCGTCCGCAACATTGGATCAAAGCGCGCCAAGTTTGGATGTGGATGCTGCCGTCAACTCCCTACTTAGAAGAATACGATCTCGAAAACTTGAGCTTTGGTTCAAATTCTGCACTTTATCGCTTTTTTAATACTTATATTATTTTACCAATGGCGAGCGCCGTTCGTCGCTATGAAGAAGCATTACCCCCTCAAATGCTACAACAAATGGCGGCATCTTGGTCGGTATTTAGCCAAAATAAGCAGGAAATGGGGATGGAATTTTATCAAATTTTGTTCCAAAAATACCCGTTTGTACTGCCAATTTTTGGACGAGCAGACATGGATTATTTATCTCTACACTTATTCCAAGCCTTAGAATTTTTGATGCGTTGTCTGCAAAGTGGTAGTAGCGAGGAAATGCTACAAGAACTCAGATTTTTAGGGCAAGTCCATAGCTTTGCTGAAGTTCCAACCTGTGCTTATCCTGCCATTGGTGACACCATGTTTACCTTATTTGAAAAGTATGACCCAAACTTTTCAGATGAATTGCGTCAAGCATGGCAAACACTCTTAGACCGAGTAATTAACGTAATTAAACTGCCTAAACTCAATGAAGAACGACTATTAAAAAAAGCAAAACAGTTTCTTGATCTAATTTCCTCTGAACAAGCATGGGAACTCGAAGATCGCTCACGACGTTGGCAGGAAATTCAAGAAGAAATTAGAGCGACAGGAACTTATACTCATACCTACGAAGAATTGGCGTATGGGGCGCAAGTCGCTTGGCGTAATGCTTCTAAGTGTGTCGGACGAATTGCCTGGAATAATATGGTAATACGCGATCGCCGTCACATCACTGATCCCGATGAAATCTTCCAAGAACTCAAAGAACACGTCAAAATTGCCACTAATGGCGGTAATTTACAAATTACAATGACTGCTTTCCGTCCGCGCCAACCAAAAGAACGCTGGGGTATTCGGACATGGAACTCTCAACTGTATCGTTATGCTGCTTATAAACAAGCCGATGGTAGTGTCATCGGTGATCCCGCTAACCTTGCATTGACTGACGCGATCATTAAATTTGGTTGGCAACCCCCCGAACCGCGAACCGAATACGATATTTTGCCTCTAGTCATTGAAGTCCCTGGACAAGAACCCAAGATGTATCATTGGGAAAAAGATGAAGTACTAGAAGTGTTCATTGAACATCCCACCATTCCAGAGTTTAAGGATCTCGGAATGCGTTGGTATGCCATACCTGCAATTAGTAATTTTTCCGTTCATATCGGCGGCATTAATTACGGCTGTATTCCCTTCAATGGCTGGTACATGGATACTGAGATTATGCGAGATTTTCTTGATGAGTACCGTTACAATAAAATGGAAGATATTGCGAAAGTCCTTAAACTCGATACTAGCTCAGAACAAACCCTCTGGCGCGATCGCGTAGCACTTGAATTAAATATTGCGATCCTCCACTCGTTCCAAAAAGCCAAAGTAACAATGGTGGATCATCAGACAGCATCCCGTCAATTCCTCACCCATGACTTACGCGAAAAGAAAGCAGGCCGCGAGTGTCCGGGTGACTTTGGTTGGGTGGTTCCTGCTGCGGGGGGTAGTGCTTGTCCTGTGTGGCATCACCAAATGCGTGATTTTTATTTAGAACCAGCTTATCACCATGCAGCCGATCGCTGGGATGTCTAAGATGGCATCGATCTAGAAAAGCTCACTGTTGTCGCTGATGAAGATGGCAATAAGCAAGACCGTATTTTGCTCCTGTATGCGTCTGAGACAGGTACGGCCGAGGGTTTTGCCCGCAAAGCAGCACGACAATTACAGAAATTTAACTCGAAGGTGATGGCATTAGATGAGTATCAACCTGATAGTCTTGCCTCAGAAAAACTGATCTTGATCGTTACATCCACCTTTGGTAATGGGGAAATGCCGAGTAACGGTAAAGGCTTTTTACAATGGGTAAAACAACAGCCAAAGGGTTCTCTAGATGGCTTAAACTATTCTGTACTGGGAATAGGTAGTACTGTATACGAACACTTC
The DNA here is from genome assembly GCF_017312365.1 of Chroococcus sp. FPU101. Classification (GTDB taxonomy): domain Bacteria; phylum Cyanobacteriota; class Cyanobacteriia; order Cyanobacteriales; family Microcystaceae; genus Chroococcus. Next base: position 15,550 of record NZ_BLJI01000029.1, on the reverse strand, counting down.
TGCGCGGCTGGAATTGCTGTCGATAAAGCTTTAGCGAAAGTAGGTGCCAATTGTATCGTACCTCTCCATAAAGGAGACGAAATCAAAGGACAAGCGGACACGTTTAAACAGTGGTTAGATTTGATTTCTCGTGTCTTGGGGTCAGATGAGACATCAGGAGATACAACAACTTCTACAGGGTCAAAACTGACTGTATCTTATTTAAGTGATGCGGAAATTGCAACGATTCCCCCTGTATCTGTGGAGATCGCTTCAGTGCCAATTATCGCTAATGATGAATTGTTAAAAGAAGTCATCCCTGGTAGTCGTTCGACTCGCTATATCGTCTTTGATATTTCGGGTACAGATATGCAGTACGAAACAGGTGATCATGTTGCCGTGTATCCCTGTAATCTTCTAGAACTCGTAGAGCGTTTGTGTCAACGAATGAGAATTACTTCTAATACCTATTTTACGGCTCAATATGTCGCACCCGATGGAACGACAACCGAGGATAAACCACCCGTTGCGGTTCCGACTACTGTGGGTCAAGTTTTAGGGGAAGAACTCGATCTCTCTTTACGAGAACCCTTTAACGATCTTCTGCACTATCTATACTCAACCGCAAAAGATCCACAAGACAAACAACGTTTGGAAACTTGGCTAGAAATTTTACGACTGGGTGAAGATCATCCTGATAGTCTAACTCTCAAGAAGACGATCGCCGATAATTTCATGAGTGTTGCGGATCTATTTGATGAGTTTCCCTCGGCAACCATTATCCTAGAAGCTTTACTAGAACTACTACCCAAACAAAAACCCCGTCTCTATTCGATTTCTTCGAGTCCCGTTTTATATCCTAACCAAGTACAAATTACCGTCGGGGTACTCCAAATTACAACCGATGCAGGTAAAACTCGTCAAGGACTCTGTTCTAATTACCTAGCAAGTCTAAAAACTGGGGATCGCGTTCGGATTTCTCTCCGTACCTCTGGTTTTCGTCCTCCTGCTGATCCGCTTGCTCCGATGTTGATGGTTGGCCCAGGAACAGGTGTATCACCTCTCATTGCTTTCCTACAATACAGAGAAGCATTACAAAAGCAAGACATCTCACTTGGAGAAGCTAGTCTATACTTTGGTTGTCGTAATCACAATGATTTTCTCTATGGAGAACAATTAGTCAAGTGGCAGCAACAAAACATATTAACGGGTTTAGAAGTCGCATATTCTCGCTTAAATGATCGCAAAGTCTATGTACAAACTTTGATTCAAGAACAATCAAAAGAACTGTGGCAATTACTCAGCCATCCTCAGTGTCACTACTATGTGTGTGGGGATGCGAAAATGGCCGATGATGTGTTTGAAGTGTTTATGACGATCGCCAAAACCGTTGGACAACTCTCTCACATCGAAGCGGTGGAATTTTTTGACAAAATGAAACAAGAAAAACGCTTCTTTGCCGATGTCTGGGGCGTACAATTGAACTTTAAACAAGCAATCAAACAAGTCCAAAAAGACAACTACTCCAAAGCAGAAAAATGGCTCAACCGTGTTCAGCAGACGCAAGAAGTTCTAGTAAGTGTTTAGAATCTTGTAAATAACACCTAAGTTTCACATAAATCCTGAGACAAGTGATGCTCTTCTAGTTCACTTGTTTCTTTTTTATCAAAGTCGTTCAACCAGTCGCCGTCAACATCATCAACATATAAACGAACACGGTTAGCACCATAAGTTTGTCTATCAAGCTGGTATTTTTTAACGGCTTTAATAGAGCATAGAGCATCAGCTAACTTTTCAGATTTGATTGTTTTAACTGAATGAGTCATGACGGAAACTCTAAGTTTTATCTGACTACAATTATATTTTTACAGTCCCGTTTCCTTTAAATGTTTGACCAGTGTTTCTTGAGGTAATGGCCCTCGTAAATGATGCCAGGGTAAAATCTGATCTAGGTTCCAGTTTTGATGAACATAATAATCTAGATCAGGTAATTGTCCTCGTAATTCTTTAAAAGCGCGTTTGTAACTACCTTTTGTATCACCATATGATCGAGTCAGTTCGAGTAAGGGGGTTAAACGACGATCGCCTCTTGAAATCAAAGCTTGAATCACTGACCAATTATAGCTTTCTGGTCGAAATTCGATGCCTTGTGATCGCAATTTTTTCTCTAAGTATTTCATCCTTTTTTCTGCATCTGCATTCACTCCAAACCACTGAAACGGGGTATGAGATTTTGGAACAAAAGTACTACATCCGAAGGTTAATCTAAGTCCAGGTGCAGCTTTTTTAATATCGACTAACATCTTGACAGTATGCTCAATATCTGAATCATCTTCGCCTGGAATTCCTGCCATTCCATACAATTTTAAACTCTTTAAACCCCCTGCTTTAGCATTAATTGCCGCTTGAATAATTTCTTCGTTCTTCAGTTTTTTGTTAATAATTTGTCTAACTTTTTCGGAACCGCTTTCTACAGCAATGGTTAAAGAACGAGTATCCCTTTTTGCTAAGGTTTGAGCTAATTTTTCGGTAACGGTATTAGTCCGAACTGAAGCAATAGAAAGTCTAACATGATCATATTCAGGTAAGGATAGATGATCTAACAGAGATTCAAATTCAGGATGTTGGGTAACAGATGCACCGAGTAAACCAATTCTATCCGTTACGGTTAGACCTTTTTCGATATTCTGAATTAAAGACTCTAAACTCGCTGTCCGAAAGGGTAATGTTAGATAACTTGCTAAACAAAAACGACACATTTCAGGGCAACTTCTAACCACTTCAACCATATAGATATTCTCCCAAGCTGCTTGAGGAGTAACAATCGTTGAAGCAGATAAAGTATTCCCCCGATACGTTTGTTTTTGGATAAAACTGGGAATATCGGAACTTACAGGATCAATGCTAGAAATTGCACCATCTGGAGTAGAATATGTAACAGTATATAAATTGGGAATATAAACACCTGATACTTGTGCTAGATGGTGTAATTGAGTTTTGCGATCAGAACCTCTAACTTCATTGTAAGCGTTAATAAAATCATCTAATAAATTTTCGCCGTCTCCTAAGAGTATTACATCAAAAAAAGCCGCAAACGGTTCAGGATTAGCCGTTAAAACTGGCCCACCTCCAAATACTAACGGATGATTATCTTTACGTTGATCAGCATGAAACGGAATATCTAAAGACTCTAATAAAGAAAGAATATTAACATAATCCAATTCCCAAGAAAACGAAAAACCTAATAATTCTGGATCTCTGGGTAAACTTTCAGAAATATCCGTAAATAAACGACTGACTTCAACATCAGAACGCATCGCTAAAGTAGACCAAATAATCTGATATCCTAAACTGGTAATTCCAACCGTATATTCATTCGGAAAAGCATAAATAATCGGAATCGCATCAAGATTAGGAGAAACAGGCGAAAAAAGCAAACGTTCTTGAGTAAAAACAGACATATTTGAGTCTTTAACTTACGGCATATTCCGTAAACTGTCTTTTGTAGGGAGAATGAAACGCTAGAACAATATCTTGTTTAGGAACACCTAGAGCAACAATTATAGGTGCAAAATCTACCTCTGTTCCATTATACTGAATCCAAATCTGATCATTAATGATATCCATGTGAATCAGACAGCCATAAATCCAATGATCATCTCTCCAACCGACTCGAATAAGCTGATAATGATCACCAACTGTATCGAAAACAAATTCTGTTGTGATGTCGCCATGAGGTTGCTCCTTTTGTCCATATTCTAAAATAACTTTCTGAATATACTGGCGATAATTTTTTAATTTACTTATTTTGTAATATCCTCCTCATAGCTATTTATCTCAAATCTCCATAAATTTTAGGGGTTTGGTCTGGTTACCCTCATTAAGAGAACATTTTAGGGAAAATTTATAAACAACAAAACCTAATTTAATGGTACCAAAATACTACTAAAGTTAGAAAAATGTGGAAAACATCGGCCAAACTCCCCAAGAAACCAGAAATAAGCTACTCTATAAAGGAACTTTTTCTTAAACTTAACTTCTTACTTAGCAAGATAGACCCAATAAGGGCTAAAAGGTGGTGAGGTACCAATGGCAAATAGTGTGGAAAGATTTTCCAAAAAATTGAACAGAAAAACTGATAACGATACATACGAGGAAAACTTCACGCTTCCACTATTTCGCAAATCAAAAAGCTTTTCCTCTTTCTATCGGGGTATCGCTTGGGGAATGGGTTTAGCCGCAACTGCCGCCATCTCTGCTACACTTGGCGCAGCACTAGCTATTATGAGTCCTTTATCGATTAAATCTAACCCAATTTTACAAAAAGCTCAATTTCCCGATCGCTCAGAAATCATCCAATCATCAGACGACAACTGGAATTCTTTATTTAATTATCAAATTTCGCGCCCCATAAATATTTTAGTCATGGGTATTGATCAAGTAATGGAAAAAAATCTTGATCCTAATGCTCAGTTTAACAGTCGTAGTGACACGATGTTACTGATCCGCATCGACCCTCAAGATCACTCAGTAAAAATGCTTTCCATTCCTAGAGATAGCCGCGTTAAGATCCCTAGTGTGGGCTACACTAAAATTAATGATGCTAATGTCGAAGGTGGGCCAGCATTAGCCGCAGAGGTTGTCAGTGATACCCTAGATGGTGTAAATGTCGATCGCTATGTACGCATCACCACAGAAGCTTTCAAACAATTAGTCGATCTCGTCGGTGGAGTTGAGGTTAATGTTCCTTTTGCCATGTCTTATCAAGATGTCACGCAAAAGCTAGATATTCATTTAGAACCAGGGGTACAAACTCTTAATGGAGATCAAGCAGAACAATTCGCCCGCTATCGTAATACAAAATATGGTGATATCGGTCGCGTTCAACGCCAACAAGTTCTCTTAAAAGCTTTACAAAAACGTCTGTTTAGTCCCGCAATTTTACCAAAATTACCCCAAGCAATCGCAATTTTGCAAGAGCATATTGATACGAATTTGTCAATAGATGAAATGTTAGCTTTAGCGAATTATGGACGAACTTTAGACCAAGAACAGCTAAAAATGGTCTTATTACCAGGAAGATTTGGCGGTTTAGAAGAATTTGATGGAAAAAGCTATTGGATTATTAATCAAGACGAAAGCGATCGCATCATGCAAAAATATTTCGATACCTCAAACACGGTAGAAGATGCGTCCAATTCGAGTCAAGGGTTACGCATTGCTATTCAAAACCTCACCGATGAACCTGGTTTAGCCCGTCGCATGGTAAATTATTTAGCAAAAGAAGGCTATCATAACACTTATATTTTGCACGAAGAATCCACTCAAAGGCTAACCACGACCGAAATAGTCGCTCAAAAAGGCGACACACAAAGCGCAACTAACATCAAAGAATTTCTCGGTCTTGGGAAAGTAGACTCATCTTCCACAGGTGATTTAGAATCAGATCTAACGATCCGTTTAGGAACAGATGCCTCTAGCCTTCTCCAATAAAATGTTTAAATCTTTTTTTCGTCGTATTTTCAGTGTATTAATGATTATTATTTTAGCGATCGCATGGGTGTTACTCGACGCATCACCCGTACTCGCACAAGAAAGTACAATCAATCATACCTATGGTGATTTAGCCAACCAAGATTTCTCCCATCAAAATTTAAAAAGAGGGGTTTTTGCGGCGGCGAATCTGCGGGGTTCAACTTTTGAAGGGGCGGATCTATCCTATTCAATATTAACTGAAGGCATTCTCTTAAATGCCAATTTAAGCGATGCGAATTTAACTGGAGCATTAGTAGATCGAGTAACCCTAGATTTTGCCAACTTAACAAATGCGATTTTCGTCGATGCGATCGCCACTCGGACTCGTTTTTATGACACAATTATTACAGGAGCCGATTTTTCAGACGCGGTAATTGATTCCTATCAAGTCACTTTAATGTGTAAGTATGCCGACGGCGTTAACCCCGTTACAGGTGTTGCCACCAGAGATAGTCTAGGTTGTCATTAATTAAATTAGAAAGGGTTTAGAAAGAACCAAACCCTAATTATGAAAATACTGGTTTAATTAGCTCGACCAAAAAGAGTCGTTAAATTAGCTAAACGTGCGCTGTATTCTGGGGTTAGTGCTTCTCCACGATAACGCCAACTCCAGTTACCCTCAGCTTTTCCAGGGGTATTCATCCGCGCATCAGATCCTAAACTAAAAAGATCTTGTAAAGGAATAATCGCTTGATTTGCAACCGAACTTAACGCGAGGCGAATCAAATCCCAACTAATTCCATAATGACTAACACAACCGATATACTCATGAAAACGGTCTTTGTGATAATCGGCTAAATCTTCGTAATACCAGCCAATTGTCGTATTATTGTCGTGGGTTCCCGTATAAATGACACTATTGGTACTCGCATTAAACGGTAGATAAGGATTTCCCGAATCACTCCCAAAGCCAAAATGCAGAATTTTCATCCCAGGAAAACCATAACGATCGCGCAAATCTAAGACTGCTTGGTCAATATCCCCTAAATCTTCGGCAATAATCGGCAATGTTCCTAATCTAGACCGAATTGCATCAAATAACGCAGCCCCTGGACATTTTACCCATCGACCATTAATTGCAGTTTCTTCACCCGCAGGAACCGACCAATAAGATTCTAACCCCCGAAAATGATCGATCCGAATCACATCGACGACATAAAGAACACTTTGTACACGACGTACCCACCAATCAAAATTAGTGGATTCTAGATAATCCCAGTTATAAATCGGATTGCCCCACAATTGACCCGTAGCCGAAAAATAATCTGGTGGAACCCCTGCAATTTCTAAAGCTTCTCCAGTATTGGGATCGAGTTTAAAAACCTCTGGATGTGACCAAACATCCGCGCTATTTTGCGAGACATAAATCGGAATATCACCGACAATTTGTATTCCAGAGACATTAGCATAACGTTTGAGAGCAAACCATTGTTCAAAAAATTCATACTGCAAGAACTGATAAAAGAAAATTTCTTGCTGTAAATCATGACGCGCTTGATTTAAGACATCAGGATAACGATGGCGTAACTCTTGCGACCATTGTGTCCAACTTCCTGTCCCTTGCGTGTCCAATAAAGCCATAAACAGGGCGTAATTATCCAACCAAGACGCATTTCCTCGACAAAATCCTTCAAATTGACGGGCAGCAATGGGAAGTGACTGAATAGAAAGAGCGAACTTTTGCGCGGCTTTTTGCAAAAGTGGCATTTTCCAAGCCATGACTTTTTCAAAATCCACCATATCTAGGGGGAAATTGGGCAGATTTTGTAAATCCTCTTCCTCTAGAAGTCCTTTTTCAAACAGAATATCTGGACTAATTAAAAGAGGGTTTCCTGCGATCGCAGAAAAACTCATATAAGGAGAATTTCCGAATCCTGTGGGCCCTAACGGTAAAATCTGCCAAAGTCGCTGTTTACTTTGAACTAAAAAATCAACAAACTCATAGGCTTCTTTTCCTAAATCTCCTATTCCGTAACGACCGGGAAAACTCGTCGGATGGAGTAAGATACCGCTAGTGCGGGGGAATGGCATAACTGGATTACCTCAACGTCATTTCTAAATTTTAAATGGTAATCGAATTCGTTAGGGGTTGAGTATGCCCAAGGTAGGGGATTTTTAACTGAAAATGATCTCTCAATCAATTCTGCTGTATTTAGCCGCTTTTTCCATTAAGATGACATGAGTTGATTGTTCTTGACCATTTTCACTCTTGAGACGTTGGATATATGTACCATCGGGTTGTAAATCCCACGCTTGACGATTATCTGAAAGCATAATCCCTAGAATTTCTTGTAATTCTTTAATAATCGCTGGATCTTCAACGGGTGTAATCGCCTCAACCCGACGGGTGAGATTACGAGTCATCCAATCAGCACTTCCGATGTAAATTTCCTCATTTCCTCCATTATGAAAATAGAAAATTCGAGAATGTTCTAGAAAACGGCCAATAATGCTAATCACACGAATATTCGCACTTACGTCTGGAATGCCAGGACGTAGGCAGCAAATACCGCGTATTATTAAATCAATTTGAACACCCGCAATTGAGGCTTGATACAAAGCTTCAATAATCAGGGGATCGACCAAAGCATTCATCTTAGCGACAATGCGACCACTTCCCCCATTACGACAGTGTTCGGCTTCTCGTAAAATCATCGCGATCATCCGCTCTCTCATATTTACTGGAGCGATCAATAGTTTACGATAGGATTTCTGACGAGAATAACCTGTGAGGAAATTAAACAAATCCGTCAAATCTTCCCCTAATTCTTGGCGACAACTAAATAACCCTAAATCTGTGTACAATTTTGCAGTTTTTGGGTTATAGTTACCAGTCCCAATATGAACATAGCGACGGATTTGATTCCCTTCTTGGCGAACCACTAAAATCACTTTAGTATGAGTTTTTAAGCCGACTAAACCGTAAACAACGTGAACGCCAGATTGTTCTAGGTGTTTCGCCCAAGTAATATTATTTTCCTCATCAAAACGGGCTTTTAGTTCGACTAACACCGCAACTTGTTTACCATTTTCAGCCGCCGCAATTAAAGCATTAAGAATCGGAGAATCCCCCGATGTCCGATAAAGGGTCATCTTAATCGCTAAAACTTGGGGATCATGGGCCGCTTGAGTAATAAATTGTTGAACGGAAGCGGTAAAGGACTGATAGGGGTGATGGACTAAAATATCAGAATGACGAATCAGGGTAAAAATATCGTCCCCCTCTTGATTGACAATATTATCGCCGTTGCCATCGACCAATTCTTTAATGTTTTCTAAAACTGGCGGTGTAACGGCTGTCCAGGGCGTTTCTTTAAGATCAGGACGCGGAATCGACATAAAATAAAATAGATCTTTTAGTCCCAATAATCCTTCTATTTCATAGACATCGATTTCTTCTAAAGCCAAATCATCCATCAATCTTTCTTTAATATGGACGGGTGTAGAGGCATAGATTTCTAGGCGGACGGCTGATTTACCGATCCGTCTCTTACGGATTTCTTGTTCAATGGCTTGTAGGAGATCATCAGCTTCGTCTTCTTCGACTTGGAGATCCGCGTTACGTGTAACTCGGAACGGATGACACTCTTGTATAATCATACCTGGAAATAAAGCCTCTAAATTATGTGCCATGACCTGTTCTAACGGTACTCCCGTCCAAATTGATGGCTTCTCTCCTTGTTGTCCGAGTTCTTTGGGTAGGGCTAAAAAACGTGGTAAGATTTTGGGAACTTTAACCCGCGCAAAACATTCTTGATCTGTGTCTGGATCTCTGAGGACAACGGCTAAGTTTAAACTTAGATTAGAGATATAGGGAAAAGGATGACTTGGATCAACGGCTAAAGGTGTTAGTACTGGAAAGATTTGTTGCTCAAAGTATTGATGGAAATGATTGCGCTGTTCTTGATCGAGATCGACGTAGTTAAGTAAATGAATTCCTTCACTGTCTAACAGATTTTTTAGGGTATGTTCAAAATGATGAGCCTGTTCTTGTACCAAAGGACGCAGACGATCGCTAATGGCATTAAGTTGTTCGGCAGGCGTGCGACCATCAGGGGTTAATTGTGTGACATTAGCCGCCACCTGACGTTTTAAACCCGCGACCCGTACCATAAAAAATTCGTCTAAATTAGAACAAAAAATCGCGCTAAATTTCAGGCGTTCTAATAACGGTGTGCGTGGATCAAGTGATTCAGCCAGAACGCGATAGTTAAACTCTAACCAACTTAGCTCACGATTAAAATAATATTGCGGTTCTTTAAGATTGATGTCAGCAGTGACCGAATTAACCATAATTGTGTATTAAAAAATAAGATCAAAACTACTTAGACCCTAATCGTATCTTGAGCGGCTATAAATGTAATTTATCTTTAGGTTAAGAAAACTAAGAATCTGTTAATCTTAAGGGCGGTTGAACATGACTCACGATCGAGGGATATTCTTCGGCTACCAATACGACCGTAATATTATCCGATCCCCCTGCGGCTTTAGCGGCTTCGATTAAATTAATAACGATTTGTTCTGATGACGTTTCTAACCCAAGAATGGTCGCAATTTTTTCATCGTCCACTTCTTCGGTTAACCCATCACTACACATCATTAGGCGATCACCTGGTTCAACATCAAGGGGATAAATCTCAACTTGACGGAGATCGCGTCTTCCCAAGCATTGAAACAAAACGTGTCGCCAAGGATGTATTTTCGCTTGTTCGAGTGAAATATCGCCCATTTTCAAAGCACGAGCGACCCACGTATGATCTTCTGAGACTTGTTCAAGTTTATTGTTACGGAGGCGATACAAACGAGAGTCCCCAATGTGGGTATACCATGACTGATCTTGTCGAAACAGCACAACAACAACAGTTGTACCCATGTCCGAGCGTTCTGGATGTTGATACTGATCCTCTAAAATAACTCGATTTGCTTGATACAAAGCGTCTTCTAGCAGTTCATCAGAAGGTACATCAGAATCCCAGTATTCTTCGAGATAAGCTTGTATGGTTTGGGTAGTAATTTGGCTTGCTTCTTGACCACCTGCATGACCTCCCATGCCATCAGCGACGATGTAAAAACGCCCCTGTGGGTCAATATAATAGCTATCTTGATTAACTGGACGCACGACCCCGGGATCACTGTATCCAGCACAATTACGACTGATCATCGGTCAAGTGGCTTACATGAATGATGGATTATGGCATTTTATCGAGCCGATCTAGCCGTCGGAATAGGCGAAATAAAGCCCATGTCGGAATCCCTGCTAAAAGCAGCGATATTAAGGCTAGAGTGCTATAACCATTAACAAAGAGGAGTGTCGCGGAAATAATCAAAGCACTAATAAATAAAGTATAGTTAGTGCTAACTTGAATTGTACCTAAACGACGCAAAATTCGATCAGACTCGCTAGAACGAACTCTGACTCGAATATCCCCTCTCTCAAGTTTATCAATGGTATCATCAATGCGTCGAGGTAGACTCAAAGCAGTGCTACTCACTTGTACAGCTTGACGACTAATTTCATCAAATAAACCATTACCGTTAGATGTTGTTAAATCACTCATAACCTGTGTGGCGAATGGTTGTGCCACCTCCATAAAATTGAATTCAGGGTCTAAACCTTTGCCAACCCCTTCTAAGGTCGAAAAGGCTCGCATGACAAAGGTAAAGGTTGCGGGAAAGCGAAAGGGCTGATCATACGCAATATCATAGAGATCCTCACTAATGGAGGCGACTGACTGCTCCTCAAACGGTTTATCCATGAAATTATCTAACATGAATTGTACCGAGCGCCGTACGGGAGACATATCGCCTGTCGGAACCAACGCACCAAGCGCAATTAAAGAATTGACGACGCGATCGCCATCTTTGGAAACAATACCAAATAAGGTTTGCATCAATTTTTCTTTAACATTACTTTGCAATTGACCCATCATGCCAAAATCATAGAAAATTAGCGCACCATCGGCACTAACCGCAATATTCCCAGGATGGGGATCGGCATGAAAGAAGCCATCATTCAGCAGTTGATGTAAATAGGCTTTTGCACCCAGACGAGCGAGTAATTTCCGATCAAGTCCTGCGGCTTCTATGGCATCATAGTGACTAATTTTAATGCCAGGCAAATATTCTAGCGTAACCACTCTAGGAGAGGTATAACGCCAATAAACGCGAGGTACTTTCACCCAATCTTCACCGCGAAAATTACGCCGAAAAGTATCCGCATTTCGCCCTTCGTTTAAATAATCGACCTCTTTCCACAAAATCTTACAGCATTCTTCATAGATCCCGATCCAGTCGCGACCTTTGCCCCATTTTGGATGATTTTGGAAATATTGGGTAATTCGTTTGAGAATCGCTAAATCAATGGTAAATAATTGTTTGAGTCCAGGACGTTGAATTTTAACAACGACTTCTTCACCTGAATTGAGTTGCGCTTTGTGAACCTGTCCTAAACTAGCAGCAGCTAAGGGAATTGGGTCAAAACTGCGGAAAAGCTGAGGAATGGGTTTACCTAAGTCAGCCGCAATAATTTTAGCTACTTGTTCGTAGGGAAAAGCGGGAACTTGATCTTGTAGTTTGCTTAGTTCTTCGACATACTCACTGGGAAATAAATCAGCACGAGTCGAGAACAACTGTCCAACTTTAATAAAGGTTGGCCCCAGTTCTAGCAAGTTTTCGGTGATCCAAACGGCTTGTTTTTTACGACGGGTAGCTGCTTTTTCTGCGGTGTAGCCTCCGATATAACTCCAATTTTTGCTATTTAGCCAAAATTGAAAAAGCAGGATAACAACGAACCGCCATATATCAAAGCGTCGGCGGTTAGTCGAGTAGTTTTCTCGGTTCCAACGATAGGAAGTCTTCTTAGGTTTTGGTTGCGGCACACGCTTAAGATCGGATGAATAGGTTAAATTGCTGTTCTGTGACAGAGCAGACACTATTTTAATATTCCGTAATACAATAATGGCTACTTCTATTCTAGTGCTAAGATTTGGTCTGCATATCCCCTCAAAGGTTTAATGCGGTTGCTGTTCTCGATATTTTTTTAGCTCAGAACGAACGGTCGCAATTTCGGCTCTTAGTTCGTCGATGGTTTCTTGTAAATCAACAGAACTTTTATTACTTCTTACACCGTCATCAGTATAGGCTCCTTGCGCTGCTTGGCGTTCGGCTCTTGCTTGTACTTCTTCGATCAACACTCTTAAGTTTTCTCTTTGTTCAGCATCAAATTTACCTAGATCGCTCAAAGCATTAGTCAAGGAGTCTTCTAGTTTTTCCCCTAACACTTCTGCTAAGGCTCGTCCGACGAAAAAAGCCTGAATCACAGGGTTGCTCATGGTAAATCTTTTTTAATATTGGGTTTCGTAACAAATTATATCTCGCTTCTCCCTACTGATGTCAGTTATCAGTTGACTTCTCTTGAAAAATTATTGAGAATTATTAGCACTTATTCGCTATACTCAAAAAAAGAATAATTTTTCATTTGCTAACCCATGAACGTCGATAAACCACATTGGCAATTTAGTCAAGCCCTGTCTCTCAAAGGCTCAGAACGTTGGGATGTTTATCAACGTTTACAAGAGTTAAAGGTCATTTGTTCTTGTCAAAGTCATGAGCCTTTACGGGTAAATCTCCAAACACCGACGGATCTCATACTGCTGTGGAGTGTGTCGCGGCGGATCTGTAGCGATCGCTCTGACTTGCTCTGTTGGCTGAACCGTTGTTGGTATGCAGCAACTGCGAAAGAAATTCAATAAAATCTAATTTTGGTAACAATTATGTCAAAATTTCGAGAACAAGTACAAGATTTCCAAGTACAGGCTCAGTTAATTGGTTTTGTCATTAAAGATGGTTATAAGATTAAATATGTTAGGGTCAATATCTCAGACTGGGAATATTGGATTAAACCCGAAAAAGAAATTAGAACAACTTTAAATACAGCGATCGCACCTGGAACTCATCTCGAAATCACAGGTCAAAGTGAATGGAAATCGGGCAAACTGAAGCTAAATGCTAGTAGTATTATCGTTCTTGACTCGCAAAAACGTTTACCAGAAGCCGTAACAAAAACTGAAACCACCCCCGCTAAAACGAATAAAGCTTGTGTGATGATTTGTCAAAAGTCAACTTGTTGGAAACGAGGTGGACAAGAAGTTTGTCAAGCGATTGAGAATACGATTCATGAGCAAGGTTTAACCGAACAAGTGCAAGTTAAACTCACAGGATGTTTAAAACAATGCAAAAATGGGCCTAACGTCATTATTATGCCCGATAAAGCACGTTATAGTAACGTCAGACCTCAAGAAATCGGTTTTTTATTCGATAAGCATTTTACAGCAACGGCTAATTCCGTAACTGTAGGCTATGAACAGTTAGCACGTTAAAAACCCATTAATTGCTGAGGAGATAGCCTAATTTCGCCATATTCGGGAATCCAAGCGATCCAAGAACAGTCTTCAGTTTGACATAAAAGTAAAGCCTCATCGTAGCTATAAGGCGATGGTAATTCACGTAATTTAACCCATGTGGATGCTTGTAACTTGGTATCGCAGTTAGGTTGTGTGGTTGGTACATTTAAAGAAATAACAGACATATACAGATCACCCTAATATGTTCTGTATCTAATTTTACAAAGTTCTAAGGGTTAGAGGGAGAATTTTGTCTTAAAACGTTACCTTTTAGTTTGGCAGCATTCCTAATTCGTTGAGTCCAGAGCGTAATTTTTCGGCCTGTTCGGGGTTTTGCGCTTCATGTAGTGTGATCGCTTCTTTAAAAGCGGCTTGACTTTCCGCTAAATAACCTAATTTAAAGAAAACCACCCCTAAATTCTGGTACGCTTCAGCATATTCTGGATTAATTGAAATTGCTTTTTGATAATGTTTGACCGCTTCGGGTAAATTTCCCATCCCTTTTAGCAGCATTCCTAAATTGTAATAACCCGTCGAAAAATTCGGATCAATTTTAATCGTCACTTCATAAGCTTTTTTGGCATTTTGTAGATCACCAATTGCTTGTAATAATCCCCCTAAATTATTGTAGGCTCCTAACTTGAGTGGATCGATAATCGGTTGTGCGATCGCTTTTTGATAATGTTTAACAGCTTGCTCGATTTTCTGCTGTTTAGTATAAGCATTTCCTAAACTATAATGCAGTTCATAAATTACATTAAAATCAGCCGTATTTGCTTTAATTCCTTGCTTGAGTAATTTTAAACCTTTTTCCGTTTGTCCTATTTGTAAATATAATGCCCCTAACTTACTACAAACATAAGGATCATGAGGATGTTTTTGCCAAAAACCCTCCATTGCTTTTCTGGCTCGTTCATATTTATTTAAAGATTTAATAAATTCAGCTTGATAGCCATAATGAAGCATACCAATAGCAGGTAGATCAATAACTTTCCAGTGTGGTTCTACTTTCATCAATTGAGTCGCGCTATCATCAATTAAAGAATGATAAGGACGGGTAAAATAAAGCTTAGGATGGCTACGAAAAAGACGAGAAACCAGAGAATAGGGAGATTGAGCCGCCCCAATTTCATGACGAATAAAATTAATCACTAAAGCATCCTCATTATTCATAATCTCTTTAATTTGAGGAACAATTTTCCGCTCAAGTGTTTCATCAGCATCTAAAACTAAGACCCAATCTCCAGTAACAAATTTTAACGCTTCATTGCGAGCAGTTGAAAAATTATCACACCAAGTAAAAAACGGAACTTTTGCACCAAACTCTTGAGCAATATCTACAGTTCGATCCGTTGAACCTGTATCCATGACAATCATTTCATCGACAACATCTTTGACACTCTCTAAACATTTTGCTAAGTTAGCTTCTTCATTTTTGACAATCATGCAAAGACTAAGTTTAGGCATAAATTTAAGAATAATTCAACAAATTTAATTAATTATAAAACGATTTTTTGATCAGCCGATGCTCGTTCCCTCTCCTGTGAGGGGGGGTTAGGGGGCGGTTTTCTCAAAATGGTATAAATTTTTGTGTTAAGAAGTATTAAGAAAGATCTTATACCAATTATTGAAAA
>NZ_BLJI01000028.1 GCF_017312365.1 Chroococcus sp. FPU101 | reverse complement strand
AGTCTAATTCGCAACTTAGTATAAGAATAATGTTCAATGGGCTAAAGATATTACAGCACTTTCTGATTTTTATAGCTTAAGTAATTGTCGTGATTTAATCTTTCATGTCTGTGAACATTGTTTTACTCTACCTGAACTGGCTCAGATTTTCCAAGAATTGAATTTAAGATTTTTAGGATTTCATAATTTATCACCTGCAACTAAAGCAAACTATAAAAATATGTTCCTTGATGATGTAGAAATGAATAATCTAAAATACTGGGATCAATTTGAGGAAGAATATCCTAATACTTTTATTGCAATTTATAACAGTTGGTGCCAAAAACAAGATTAATTAAACATTTTTTCTAATTGAGGCAATAATTGTTTAAAAGCTTGTCCACGATGGCTGATTTCTCGTTTAACTTCGGGTGGCATTTGGGCAAACGTTTGAGCGAGTTGAGGAACATAAAAAATTGGATCGTAACCGAAACCACCTGTACCCATCGGTTGATACAAAATTTTGCCTTGACAAATGCCTTCTGTTTGTAGTGCAATTGTTCCATCAGGACGAGCGATCGCAATTGCACAAATAAATTGAGCCAGACGATTTGGATTATCGCCTAATTCGCTTAATAATCGTGTTATGCGATCGTGATCTGTTTTTCCATAACGTGCCGAATAAAGCCCTGGTGCGCCATCGAGAGCATCAACCGCTAAACCCGAATCATCCGCGATCGCCCATTCTCCCAGAATTTTTGCTACCTGAGACGCTTTTAGACAGGCATTTTCAGTAAAATTTTGTCCTGTTTCTTCGATTTCAAGAGTTTCTGGCTTTAATTGTAGCTCCCATATGTCCTTAAGCATATATTCTTGCATTTCCTTTAATTTGCCAGGATTGCTAGTAGCGATGATCAATTTCATCTAAAAATATGTTCCTTAATTTTTGGTCGGTTAAATCAATGTGAAGTCAAACATTAAATTAATCAAATTTTACATAAGTTCTACATTAAAATATACATCCGCTAACTAAAATATTAGATAAACTCAATTAAAAGATTTAAACATATATGATCTTGAAAAAAGCCAAATTTCTACTTTTTACGTTTGGAACGGCTATAGTCACGACAGTTTTGACGGCGCACCAAACACAAGCAGCAACGGTAAGTATGGATTTGAATTTTTTCAATTTATCTGGTCAACAAATCGGTGATGGTTCATTTACTTATGATGATCAGTTCCCTATCAATCAAATTCAAGGTAGTCATAATAATTTCCAAATTGGCACTTTTCAAAATTGGTTTTTTATTACAGATTTTGAAGCGACTATTAGCGGGATGACTTGGGGTTTTACTAATTCAAAAATTTGGGACGCTCAAAATAATCGGACTCACTCAGTTGTTTATAATAATTATGGCGAACCATCAATCATTGATCAATGGCTGATGGGCGATCACATATTTTTAACGACTCCCGCTTTGATGATGAGTCAACAAGGTTTTAATATCCAATCATCTAATCAATTCTTAGAGGGTCAATGGACAGCTACCTTATCCTCTAGTGCTGTTCCAGAATCACCGACTTTATTAGGTGCATTAACAGCGATCGGAATGCTAACCTTTTTTAAGATGAGTTTAAAGCGTTAATAGAGATCTGAGAATTTCAAAAGACTAGACAGATAAAAAGGGTTTGGCAACCAAACCCCTACTGACTAAAACTATTACCTTAAAAATAAATTTTTTGCTACTCTATACACCTGCGGGAAGTTTAGTACCCTGTTTCATCGGCTCGGAACCATCGGGCTGAAGGTTTTGTCCTTCAATAAATGAACGAAGCATCCACGCCATTTCCTCGTGTTGTTCCATCAAACCTGTTAAAAAATCTGCTGTTCCTTCATCATGAAATTCTTCACTACAAGCATCAATATGCTCACGTAAATTGCGGATAATTTGTTCATGATCATCGACTAATTGAGCAACCATTTCAGTCGCAGTCGGTAATACACCAGGCTCTTCTTTAATTGAAGCTAGTTTCAAAAATCCTTCTGCTGTACCTACAGGATAACCGCCTAATGTTCTGACTCTTTCGGCCATGCTATCAATATTTTCGGTGAGTGCGTTGTAGTGTTCTTCCCATAACTTATGGAGTGATATAAATTGTGGGCCAACTACATCCCAATGAAATTTTTTAGTTTTGATGAGCAGTAAATAAGCATCAGAGATATCATGATTTAATAGGTCAATAACGCCTTGACGTTGCTCTGGAGTAAGTCCAATATTGATTTTACGCATTGTTATCTATTTTTATTCATTTCGTTTCTCTTATCAGTTAAACAGCTTTAATAACTTTTTTACATCAATCCAAGGTTAGGCAAAATTAAGCCAAAAAATCTATCTAATTAAGTATAAATTTGAATTTGAGCAACTATTTCACCCAACGATATTGATATGATTGATCTTGCGCTCCCCAAACTTGTTGACCATTGGCATCAAAACCACGATCCCAAGTTTCCATTCCAGAAGAATCTAAGATAACTGTATTTGTAATCTTAACCGCTCCTCTGACATTCGCGGGACATCCTTGTGCTGGTGTTTCTCCTTGATATCCGTCTGCAATGGGTTTGAGGAAAACACTACAAAACGCTTCTATTAGATTACTCTTGTTTACTTGTCTTTCACTCTCTGGTTTTTGACAAAATCCAATTAAGGTTTCAGGTTTTTGAATTTTATAAGATTTAGATTCGATCGTATCAGGTTCAGTTGCAGGTTTAATGTTTAAAATGCGTTGACGATAAGGTTGATTCAGTGATTGAGTTAAAGCTTGTTCTTGATAGAGATAAACTGATTTTGGCTCATCTAGGACTGTAACCTTACACGTGGTCATCTGTACACTTGATTTTTTGGGATTTGCTGCTGCTTGCTGACTGGTATCCATAACTCCTACTAGATGAGATACCACTGACTGTACATGATCTTCTATTGGAATAGTTTGAGCAAAAGTTGAACTAATAGAATGGAGAAAGAGTAAGGGTATTGTTAAGGTTTTAACTATATTTTTAGTTTTCATCGCTAGTCGACAATTTACGATAATTTGGTCATTGATTTTATTATAGATTTTTGACAGAAATTTGATTCAATTTTTAAGAGATACAGTAAATTTTGATGATTAATTTCTACAGCAACTAAAATTTGCTCATCCTTTAAAACGGTCATTGCTGTAATTTTAGCTGATAAATTAATTTGTCCTGTAATTTGTCCTTTAGCATCTAGCAAAACCACCTTACCTAATGTACTTGCTAAGATATAACCCCAATCTTGAGCGAAAACAAAATTGGGTTTAAATGGTAAAACAATACGACTAATTTTTAAGGGTTTTAAGTGAATCAAAAGACCTAAATAACAAGAGTTTTCCTCGATAGCGAAGATTTCATACAGTGTACTTTTGCTTAAGGTCACTAATTCCAGATTTAGTGGAATTGAATAAACATTATAGCTTCCTCCTAGAAAATTAAAAATTTCTAATACAGTTGACTCATTTTCAATTTTATTAATCAATAAACTATCAATATCTTCAAAATATATTATTTCTTTTATTTCACCTTGAATTGTTAAATATTTAATAAACTCAAAATTAGGTAATGAATAGATGACAATTTGGTTAGATGTAACTGCGATCGCTATCCATTTTTCCATCGGCTCAATACAACTAATTAATTGATTTGCTGACCACGTTAATAATTTATTTAATTGGTCTTTCTTCACACAAAAATAATAAAGTGTATATAATTTAAGCTTTTCAGAAAAAGTATAAATATAAACTGAATTATCAACTACTTCTAATTTAATAATTTTATCGTCAAAAGAAATTTTATAATCATCCAAAAAAAATAATTTATCATCATAATTTTGAACTTTAAGCTGATTTTTTTCTACCCAATAAATTCCCTCTTCTAAGACAGCTAAATTTTGAATTTTACTAGATAAATAAACTTGCTCAATAATAGACAAAGTCTTATTTAAACTAGAAATAACTGCAGAGCGAAAAATTTGCTCACTCAATGAATAATTAAATAACTCCTGCTCTGCCGACTGAACAGCATCTAACATTTCTTGACTATTCTTAAAACGTCTTTGAGGAAGTTTGCGTAAAGCTTTTTCAATAATACTTTGTAAAACGGGTGGAATGGAGTCTGATAAATCAAAAGTCTTACTCAAATGGGCGATCATTAAATCTTTAGGAAAGCCCGAAAAAGGACGAGAACCAACTAATAATTCATATAATAAAATTCCAACAGCATAAAGATCAGAAGCCGCCGAATATTTACCATAAAATCGTTCTGGTGCCATATAAGCAGGTGAACCCGTATATCCTCCAGTCTGAGACGGTTGTAATAATTCTTCTGTCCATTTTGCAATCCCAAAATCTGATAGTTTAGCCAAATATCCAGTCGGAGTAATTTTCAGTAAAATATTTTCGGGTTTAATATCACAATGAATAATTTTATTACGATGAGCATGAACGAGAGCCGATAAAATATCTTGAATCAGTTTTAAGATTAATTGAAGCGTTAACTGTTGTCCAGATTCCATTAACTCGCGTAAGGTGCCACCCTCACAATAGTCCATGACTAAATAGCGTCCACTTTGATGATGTTCTAAGCCATAAAAACTAACAATATTCAGATGTTTTAGACTCACTAAATAGGATAGTTCTCTTAAAAATTTGTGAGTGGAAAAGTGTTTCATCTCCAAATCTTTAAGTGCAAAAACTTCTCCACTTTCTAGATCAACTGCACAAAAGACTTTACCAAATTGTCCCTGTCCAATTTGACCCAAAATACGATATCTAGAGGGTTGCATTAACTTAATTGTGGTGAGTGATTTTATAGCTAAATGGGTATTCTAGCTACAGATACAGTCTAGTTTCTATCTTAATCCAGTTTCGGAAGGTGTTGACTCGATGTTAAAAACTCTTATTTCTCACCGAACTATTCTAGGGACTCGCATTGATGCAACGAGTTATGAAGATGCTTGTGATCGCATTCAAACATGGCTCGAACAAAATCTATCCTGTTATATCGTAGCGGCTAATGTTCATGTAGTCATGACGGGATATTGGCGTAAACGCTATCAACGGCTCATTAATCAAGCTAAACTGATTACACCAGATGGAATGCCCTTAGTTTGGGGAATGCGACTACTAGGTATAAAACGACAACACCGTGTGTATGGGCCTGATCTTATGTTAGCGTGGTGTGATCGTGCAGCAAAATTAAAGATTCCTCTGTTTTTATACGGTGGTACTGAAAACACGCTACAACAACTAAAAATTAATCTAATTAAACAGTTCCCAGGGTTATCTATTGTGGGAACTTATTCCCCTCCCTTTCGTCCTCTAACGCTAGAAGAAGAAGCACGCGATCGTAATTTAATCGAATCTTCTGGGGCTAAAGTAGTATTAGTGGGTCTAGGCTGTCCCAAACAAGAAGAATGGATGTCGCGTCAACAAGGAGATCTACAAGCGGTTATGATCGGTGTTGGTGCTGCTTTTAGTTTTCATAGTGGCGAGATTTCCCAGTCCCCACGATGGTTGATGACTTTGGGTTTAGAGTGGTTATACCGTCTGATAACTGAACCGAAAAGACTATGGCGACGTTATTTAATTAATAATCCAAGTTTTTTAGTATTATTCGGATTACAAATACTACATCAAAAAATGATACCTGTTTCGTTAAGTCAAGTATCTGATCAATTGTAAGTATTTTACGGTTAAAATTCTTATACTGATTTAATTATTAAACTCAGATGGGGAATGCTAAGGAGAGAACCACTAAAGCAATTTAGTTCTTTCTTTGAGCAATGATGAAACTCCAGCAAACTCAATCTTATTCTTTTTCAGATGATATTCGTGCATCTGGCCCCTTGCCTTGGGTACATCATCCCTTTGAACAAGGATATCGAGTTGCTATCTTATTACTCAGTGATATTTTAGCCTTAGCTGGAGCGTGGAAGATCGCCCGTTACTTAAATCAGTTTTATTCACCATTACCCCCTCAACTCGTTTGGTGGAAATGGTTTGGTATACCGAGTTTATTCTGGGTATTTGTTGCGGGTACGTTGCTTTTATTTGCCTGTGAAAATTTGTATGGAAGTGCTAAAAATAGTCAAAATTATCTTAAAACCGTTAAATTAGTCAGCTTTATATATCTATTCTCTTTAGTGATCAGCTATTTCTACGATCCTAAAGTCGATCCACCGCGTTCTCTGTTTTTCACCGCTTGGGTTAGCAGTGTCGTTTTTGTTTTAGTTGGTCGTCTGCTTACTACACTGATTTTAGGACAAATGCAAGCCCGACAACCCAAAAAAACAGTTTTTATCATTGCTTCTGCGGCCCAACTTCCCAAACTACTCCAAATTTTACAACGACGTTCTCAATATCAGGTAGTCGGTGCAGCTTTGGCAACTACCGCGAATTCGACAACGACATTAAACAGTATTTTAGACTCAAAAGCAGTAGAAGTTTTAGCCGAAGACCTCCCCCATACTAACTTAGCATCGGCTTTATATTGGAATCTACGCCGCACTGGGATTACATTACGCTTACTTCCCTCTAGTCGAGAAATTCTGTATCGTCGGGGAGTTTCTGAAATTATGGCAGGTCTTCCCACACTGAGGGTAGAAACACCGTTATTAGTCGGTTGGGACTATCGATTAAAACGCCTTGTTGATTTTATTGGCTCTTTTATCGGTATTACTTTACTCTCTCCTTTGTTTATCATGATTGCCTTAATCATTAAACTCTCGTCTAAAGGGCCGATCTTTTTCCGACAAGAACGCACAGGGTTACAGGGAAAGACCTTTTATATGTGGAAGTTTCGGACAATGGTTAATAATGCTTCTCAACTGCAAAGTCAATTAGAAGCTCATAATGAAAGCCAAGATGGGATTATGTTTAAGATGAAAAATGATCCGCGTATTATCCCCTTTGGTCATTTCATGCGTCGCACCAGTATCGATGAACTACCCCAATTGTTTAATGTTCTGATGGGTCACATGAGTTTAGTCGGGCCGCGTCCTCTCCCCCTACGTGATGTCGAAAAATTTCAAGCTTGGCATCATATTCGCCATCAAGTCGTACCTGGAATTACGGGACTCTGGCAAATTTCGGGACGTTCTGATCTTCAAGACTTTAACGATGCAGCGCGGTTAGATTTATTCTATATCGATAATTGGTCGCTCAATTTAGATCTAGATATTTTGGTCGAAACCGTTAGAATTGTTTTATTTGGCAAAGGGGCTTATTAATTGAAATACCACTATCAAATGATGTAAGTTAAATAATTAATTTAATTATAAGGTTAGTTCTATAATCTACCGTGAAATCAATTTTACGGGCTTTTAGCGCAAGTCCTACGCGGCTTACAAGGTACGGACGCTTTCTTCCGCGCACAGCCCCTCGACTTAAGCTTTGAGACTGAGAATTTATTCTCTAACGGTACTAAAACTGGCGATATTAAAACGGAATATCATCTAAATCTTGTTCAACCCCTGCTGCTACGGGTTGTGGAGATGAAAAGCTTTCGTAGCTTGGTTCATCAAAAACATCTTCTTTAACGGGTGCAGTGTTTTTGTTTTTATAATTATTCATCGCAGCTACTTTTTCTTTCTCTGGTTTGGAAAAGGTTTCAGTAGATGAAGAAGTATTCGTAGTGGTTCCCAAACTGTCTAAATGATAAATATGAGAGATGACTAACTCAGCACGTTTTTCTTTATAGCCTTCGGGTCGGTCAAAAACAGTCATTGAAAGACGGCCTTCAATAATAACACGATCGCCCTCTTGAAACTTTTCTGAGATTTCGGTCGCTAAACCACCCCATCCCACAACTTTGAGAGTCGATGGTGGATCTTCTGGTTTTTGTCCCTCAAACTCGACGAGCATTTGTGCTACTGCCTTTTGATTATCTTGAGTGTAACGCAATTCTGGACTACGAATAATCTTTGCCATTAACACACAACTATTCATTGCGACCCGTCTCCTAATCCAATACGGTATGAAAAACCTACTCTTTCCATAATAGAACAAGTGTACGTGAACTGGGGCAACTAAACACTAATAATCATTCCTTGTTCTTGATCAATAAATTGCTGAACCTGTTGACGATATATTTTAAGTGATTGTTCAACCCATTCACGATCTTCACTGTTCGCATAGAGATGTACTAAGGGTTCCCCAGCATCGGGTAAAATTAACACCCAATTATCATTATGATGGCTAATAATTTTCACCCCATCAATTAATTCTAGATTTTCCACCGAATGAGATTCGATAAAATGACGCATTAACGCCCCTTTGGTTTTCCAAGGACAGCGAACGGTCAGGGATTTATGACAAATTTTGGGTAAAACAGCGCGAATTTGAGCCAGCGATCGCTCTTGAATCGTCAGCATTTCTAACAGTTTCGCAATACTAAACATGGCATCAAAACCCGAATGTAATTGTGGGAAAATAAACCCCATATCCCCACTACCCCCCAATACAACACTAGGAATTGATTGGGAAGCTTCCATCAAAGCCGTTGGATTCGCTTTTGTCCGTTTAATCTTACCATCATGACGACGCGCAATCTGTTCAACAGCACTAGACGCATGGACTGGAACAACGATCGTACCTCTGGGGTTAGCGGTTAAAATCGTATTCACCATCAACGCGGTTAACTGTTCGCCTCGAATGGGAATGCCCCCCTCATCGACTAAAATAAACTGTTCACCATTGGCTGAAACCTGTACCCCAAAATTGCCTTTAAGGGCTTCTACCACCTGCCCTAGTTGATACAGCAGAGTTTCCCGTTCGTGGGAAGATAGGGCGGTTTGACGTAAACTAGCATTTAACACCACAGCATCACAGCCGTATTTTGTCAAGAGGTCTGGTAAAATTGCACCCGATACCCCATATACATAATCAATGACGATTTTAGAATTACTATTACGAACCGCTTCGACATTTAACTTAGCTTCAAAAACATTGCGATAGGCATCTAGTATATTTGCAGGATAAGCCATATTGCCAATATCTTGAATTCCAACCCGTCGCAAATCCTCTTTAAAATAAGCCCCTTCTATTTTCTTTTCTTTCGCTTTAGAAATATTAATGCCTTGATCGTTAAAAAACTCGATTAATAATGAATCAGGTCGATCTGGATGAATTCGGACGTGGATACCTCCGACGACTCCTAGCCGTGAAGTCATTGTACGAGCAATGGGAATCGCCGTTGCTTGAAGGTTTTGGACATGAACCCCCACCGACATCAATCCCCCAATAATCGAACGACTCACCATCCGCGATACACTACGCTGATCTCGTGAAACCATAACAACCGAACCAGGTTTAAGGGTAGAACCATAAGCCGCACCAAGTTTAACCGCAAATTCTGGTGTAATATCAATATTAGCGAGACCTGATACCCCACGTTGTCCAAATAGATTACGCTGGGCTGTACTCCCCCAAATCAGGTTCATATTTAAAATTGCGCCAGACTCAATCCGTTTACTGGGCCAAACTCTGACCCCGTTGTTAATTTGGGATTCTTCACCAACCGTAGACAGTTGCCCAATAACGGAACCTTCCGAAATTTGAGCCCGTCGTTCGATGCGGGTACCACGAGCGATCGTACAGGCGGTTAGTTGAGCCTCTTCACCGATCATCACGCCATTCCAGATAATCGGTCGTTTGAGTTCGGCACCTGCGCCAATGGTAACATTATCACCGATGACCGTTCCTCCCTCAATAATTACATTAGGGCCAATACGGCAATTATGCCCGATCATCGCTGGTGCTTGAATTTTAGCCGTTGCATCAATATAAGTATTGCCACCCATCCAAACGCCGCGTTTTTTTTCTTCGTAGGCAAAATCTAGCTTAACTTTTCCGTATAAGGCATCATATTGCGCTTCTCGATACACTTCTAAATGTCCGACATCACACCAATAGCCCTCGGCGATATAACCATACATCGGTTCATCTTCAGCAAGAAGTAGGGGAAAAAGATCTTGAGAAAAATCAAATTCTTCATTTTCGGGAATGTATTCTAGGACTTCGGGGTTTAAAATATAGGTTCCCGTATTGACTGTATCGGAAAAAACTTCACTCGTGGATGGTTTTTCTAAAAATCGCTGTATCCGTTGTTCTTTATCCGTAATCACTACACCAAAATCAATCGGGTTAGGTACACGAGTTAGAATAATTGTGGCTTTCGATTGTTTGCTCTGGTGAAATGCGATCGCAGCAGTTAGATCAAAATCAGTAATACTATCGCCACTGATCACCAAAAAAGGCTCATCTAGTAATCTTTCTACATTTTTGATACTGCCTGCGGTTCCTAGCGGTTGATCTTCTTCGACAGAGTATTTAATCTTGACCCCAAAATCATTACCATCTTGAAAATAATCTTGGATCGCATCGGGTAAATAGTGTAGCGTTGCGATGATTTCCGTGATATTGTTGCGCTTGAGGAGATTAATAATATGTTCTGCGATCGGACGATTTAAAATAGGAACCATCGGTTTTGGCAGTTCACAGGTTAGAGGACGTAATCTTGTCCCTGAACCCCCAGCCATTAAAACTGCACGCATAAGCTTTTTATCCCTTCCAACTCGCTCTTGTTTATCTATCTTCTCCCATTTATTCGGCTTTGATCTGTTCTCGATGCTCGATTCTACAAAATTTTTTATCAAAATCTACATATGACGAATATTAAATAGCTTGATGATGATTCATCAATTCATTCAATCGTTGATTTTTTAATCTCATAACCTGTCATGCTATAATAAGCTATGTAAACTTTTGTAACAAATTTTTAATCTGACTCCACTTGTTAAAAAACCAAAGGGTCTTATTTTTTGTAAATATTGGCAGCTTTATTAGACTTGCTGAAAAAATGTTTATTTTGGGTTAATCGTTTTATTAACCCCTCTTCTATTTCGTTGGATGATTTAAAAGGCTTTTAGCTTATTATGGATCTTAACGTGAATCAACAGCGAGCAATTATTACTGGCGCAAGTAGTGGAATTGGCAAAGCCACTGCTCTAGCTTTTGCTAAAGCGGGAATCTCGATCGCTTTAGTGAGTCGTTCTGTGGACAAACTCGAAGCAATCGCCGAAACAACTAGAGATTTAGGTGTCGAAGCGAAGGTGTATGCGTTAGATTTAGCTGATCTGACAACAGTTAAAGAACGCATCGCTCAAATAGATGATGACTTTGGCCCCATAAATATTTTAGTCAATAATGCTGGAATGGGTTATACCAACTTGCTAAGTGACACATCTCTTTCAGATTGGCAAGCGGTACTAAACCTTAATTTAAGCAGTATCTTTCAGTGTGTGATGGGTGTTTTACCCAAAATGCGTCAACGAAAAAGAGGAACTATTGTTAATATAGCCTCGATCGCGGCGCAAAATGCCTTTGCTGGATGGGGGGCTTATTGTGTCAGTAAAGCGGGTTTAGTCTCTTTTTCAGAAGTTTTAGCTCAAGAAGAAAGAGTGAATCAGATCCGTGTGATCAGTGTTTGCCCCGGTTCAGTAAATACACCCATTTGGGATACTAACACCGTACAGGCTGATTTTGATCGCTCAATGATGTTAGCCCCTGAAACAGTTGCCCAAGTTATTTTACAAGCAGTTCTTTTACCAGAAGAAGCCGTTATTGAAACAATAACCCTAACATCTAGTGCGGGAACCTTGTAAAACCGATTTTAATTTATTCACCTTAATTTATTTTTCTTACTATGACCATAGCTTCTAACGGTTTAAATCGCCCAAGTTCTTCCCCTGATGGCACTAATAGTGATTCTGGGAGTAAAATAAGCGAACGTGTAACGACACGCCCTGATCGTAACACTCATAATGGCCAAGTACCGCAAATTCAGGAAAACCCCGAAGTCAGTAAAGAACACCTGATGGATGCTGTACACACCATGTTAAAAGCAGTTGGTGAAGATCCCGAACGCGAAGGACTTCTGAAAACTCCAAAACGGGTTGCTGAAGCCATGCAATTTTTAACTCAAGGTTACCATCAATCTCTAGAAACCCTCGTCAATGGTGCGATATTTGATGAAGGTCATAATGAAATGGTTTTAATCCGAGATATTGATTTTTTCAGTCTGTGTGAACATCATATGCTACCTTTTATGGGACGGGCGCACGTTGCCTATATTCCTAATCAAAAGGTTGTCGGTTTAAGTAAACTAGCGCGTATTGTTGAAATGTTTTCTAGACGGTTACAAGTACAAGAACGCCTTACCCGTCAAATAGCAGAAGCAGTTCAAGATATTTTAGATCCTCAGGGTGTAGCGGTTGTCATGGAAGCTACTCATATGTGTATGGTGATGCGGGGAGTACAAAAACCAGGGTCTTGGACGGTTACGAGTGCGATGTTAGGAGTATTCCAAGACGAACAAAAAACCCGTGAAGAATTTTTGAATCTGATTCATCATCGACCTAATTTCTTTTAAAATTTGTTTAGGGTGGGTCATGCCTACCCTATCCTTGTTTAAGGAGTTTGATTTGGACTGATTCTAAGATAGTATCTCGGATAAAAGAACTCGCTTGAAGGATTTCTATTCCAATTAATTCCCCAGATTCATTCAGTTCAGCCGTAATATTTGGACTAATCTCTAGGCTTTCTGTTTCATGCTCATCAGTCATTGCAAGATGAAGAACATCTTCTTTTTCAAAATAAACCATTTTAGTCTTATTCATTAATAAATCTTCCCGTTTGTAAACGAAATTGAATTTGTTGTCGTGTGGTAGCATGAACGGTTACAGGCGTAATAAATTCTTCAGTATATTCATAGGGAATTATAACTAAACTATTGTTGTGTTTTCCTACTGCAATCATGCGATCTGTAACAGTGTCATAGTATCTTTCTCCTGAATATCTCAGGATCTCTTCGATTTTACCAAGATCGAAATGTCTTAGTTTTGCTCGATACCTAAAATAATCTGACCAGATAACCCTAGGTATCGTTAAGCTCTCATTCCAAATCGATAATCTTCATTTTAAAGGTAAGATGGGTAATGGCAAGCGTTTCTGTCTCACTTCACATTAAACAAAATCTATGGATGTTAAAGCGGCTGTGGCTTTAGAAGCGGGTAAACCTCTGAGTATCGAAACAGTACAACTCGAAAACCCAAAAGCTGGCGAAGTCTTAATCGAAATTAAAGCAACTGGTATTTGTCACACCGATGCGTACACTCTATCTGGGGCTGATCCAGAAGGGCTATTCCCTGTAATACTAGGACATGAAGGGGCAGGGGTAGTGGTCGAAGTAGGGGCAGGTGTAACAAGTCTCAAAGAAGGAGATCATGTTATTCCTCTTTATACTCCCGAATGTCGTCAGTGTGAATATTGTACCAGCATGAAAACGAATCTTTGTCAAGCAATTCGAGCCACCCAAGGTAGGGGAGTTATGCCCGATGGAACGAGTCGTTTTTCACTTGATGGGCAAATGTTACATCATTATATGGGAACGTCTACCTTTGCTAACTATACGGTTTTACCAGAAATTGCGGTGGCGAAAATCAGAGAAGATGCGCCCTTTGATAAGGTTTGTTATATCGGATGTGGGGTGACGACGGGAATAGGTGCGGTCATTAATACAGCAAAAGTCGAAGCAGGTTCTAAAGTGGTGGTTTTTGGACTGGGTGGAATTGGTTTAAATGTACTGCAAGGGGCGCGAATTGTTGGGGCTGATATGATTGTTGGAGTCGATATTAACCCAAATCGAAAAGAATTAGCCGAAAAATTTGGTATGACGCATTTTGTAAACCCCAAGGAAGTTGAGGGAGATTTGGTTAAATATCTAGTAGAGTTAACCAAAGGTGGCGCGGATTATAGTTTTGAGTGTGTCGGTAATGTAGACTTGATGCGTCAAGCGTTGGAATGTTGTCACAAAGGATGGGGTGTTAGTACCATTATCGGGGTTGCTGGTGCAGGACAAGAAATTAAAACACGTCCCTTTCAGTTAGTTACGGGTAGAGTCTGGAAAGGTACGGCGTTTGGCGGGGCAAGAGGACGAACAGATGTACCAAAAATTGTCGATTGGTATATGGATGGCAAAATTAATATTGATGATTTAATTACTCATGTGATGCCCTTGGATAAAATTAATGATGCGTTTGATTTAATGCACCAAGGTAAATCTATTCGTAGTGTGGTAACGTTTTAAAGATGAATGAGTTAACAATTCGCTCTCAGTCACGGTGTTTTGATGGAATGGTGATGTATTGTAGTCATTTCTCTCAATCTTGTAATATAGAAATGAATTTTGCGGTGTATGTGCCTCCGCAAGCGACAACCGAGAAAGTCCCTATTTTGTATTATCTATCGGGTTTAACTTGTACTGATGAAAATTTTACGATCAAAGCAGGGGCGCAACGTTACGCGGCTCAATACGGTATTTTATTAGTGATACCTGATACTAGCCCTCGCAATACGGGAATACCAGGTGAGGATGATGTTTATAATTTAGGAAGTGGGGCTGGTTTTTATCTAAATGCGATCGTGGAACCTTGGTCAAAATACTATCAAATGTATAGTTATGTGACTCAAGAATTACCTCAAGTGATTCAAGCTAATTTTTCAGTTGATGCAGGAAAACAAAGTATTTTTGGTCATTCGATGGGAGGACATGGGGCGTTAATTTGTGCCTTGAAAAATCCTGATAAATATCTCTCTGTATCTGCTTTTGCGCCGATTTGCGCCCCGATACAGGATTCTTGGGGACAAAATGCGTTTTCTGCTTATTTAGGAACGAATTTCGCCTTGTGGCAAGAATACGACGCAACGGAATTAGTCAAAAAAAATCAGTTATCCTATCCGATTTTAATTGATCAGGGCTTGGATGATACCTATTACATTCAAAAACAACTATTACCCGAAATATTTGCCGAAGCGTGTCAGTCGGTAGGACAATCTATAAATCTGAGATTGCATGAGGGTTATGATCATAGTTATTTTATGATTGCGACTTTTATCGAAGATCATTTTATCCATCATGCAAAGGCTTTATTCAAATAGTTTAGCCGCTAATACGATCGCTTGTGGGAAGATGCGATGTTCTTGTACTTGTATTCTAGCGTGTAGGGTTTCGGGGGTATCATCGTTTAAGATGGGGACAACTGCTTGCATCAAAATCGGGCCGCTATCGACTTCAACACTGACTAAATGTACTGTACATCCAGTAACCTTGACTTTTGCTTGTAATGCTTGTTCAATCGCATGAATCCCTTTAAAACTCGGTAAAATACTGGGGTGAATATTAATGACATGATTGGGAAACGCATTGACTAACACCTCTGTAACAATTCGCATCCATCCCGCCATAATTACCCATTCAACCTGATAATCTTTTAGAGTATTAACGATCGCCTGGTCTAAATCTTCTCGTTTTTTATAGTCTCGGTGATTTAGAAATACAGTAGGAATATTCCAACGATCCGCCCGTTCTTTAACTTTGGCATCAGGTATATTGTAAATGAGGACTTGAATCACTGCATTAAGCTCTTTATTTGCAATGGCTTGTGCGATCGCTTCAAAATTACTACCACTTCCTGATGCTAAAACACCTAACTTGAGGGGTTGTTCTAAAAATAATTCTGCTTCACTTAACTGAGGAGAAATCAAACTAGGGGTAAAATCGGGAACAGCAGTCATAAATCATTGATGATGAAAAAACAACACAACTGGCTTGATCAGGATATCATTGTCGCTTGGATTTTCCTAGCCCCCGCTTTAATCTTATTAAGTATTTTCGTTTTTTATCCAATTATCTATCTAATTTATCTAAGTTTCACTCGTGGTAGCTTTACAGTTAGGGGTATTCATTGGGTAGGACTTCGCAACTATATTAGACTGTTTAGTGATCCAGACTTTTGGCAAGTCGTTGGGAATACGATTTATTTTACCGTTGCTACCGTCATTCCGAGTATTTTCATTCCTTTAGGATTAGCGGTTCTGTTAAATCAATCGATTCCGTTACGGGGGTTATTTCGGACTGCTTTTTTCTTGCCTTCTATTACTTCTATTGTTGCTGTTGGCTTAGGATTTCGCTGGCTTTTTCAAACGGATGGCCCTGTTAATAATTTATTATCTTTATTGGGAATTGATCCGATCCCTTGGTTGAGTAGTACCATTTGGGCAATGCCTGTTCTAATTTTACTGAGTATTTGGAAACAATTAGGAATCAATCTAATTGTATTTCTAGCGGGTTTACAAGCAATTCCCATTTCTCGCTATGAAGCAGCAGAATTAGATGGGGCTAATGAATGGGCTAAATTCTGGCATATTACCTTACCAGGGTTACAACCAACGATGATTTTTGCTGCCATTACAACAGCTATTTTTACACTCAGAAGCTTTGAGCAAGTTTATGTTATCACGGGTGGCGGGCCACTGAATTCGACGAATTTACTGGTATATTTTATCTATGAAAAAGCATTTGCTGATTTTGAGTTTGGTTATGCTGCTTCCTCAGCAACGGTTTTATTAGGTGTAGCTTTCTTGTTGGTGTATTGGCAGTTACGCAGTTGGAAGGAAAACTAATTTAAAGATTACTCCTTTTTCAGTAAAGACTATCTAGGACTTCAATTCTATAATAAAGATTGGAAATATTTAGAATTGTAAATCCCCTACGCCTGTGAAACCTTCTGAACTGCAAACAATTTTTGATGATACTCTAACTGTTTTTTGGGGTGAGTGGCTCGATCTACGTGCAAGAGTCGTACAAATTGCTGCAACTGGACTGGTTTCGCCTCTTATTTATATTATTGCTTTCGGACTGGGTTTAGGTAGTGCCGTTGATCAGGCGATGAAACCGACTCAGGGAAATAACTATTTAGAGTTTATCTTACCTGGAATGGTGGCTTTATCTTCGATGGCGATTAGTTTTGGGGGGACAACTTTTTCAATTTGTGGCGATCGCTTATTTAGCAAAACCTTTGAAGAATTACTTTTACTTCCCATTCATCCCTTGGCTTTGTATTTGGGTAAAATGTTTGCAGGGATTCTTCGGGGTGTAATGACCGCAGGATCAGTTATTTTAGTCGCTGTTCTTTTTACTGGAAAATTTGCCAGTTTTTTAAATCCGCTTTTTTTATTGATTTTAGTCTTAAATTGTGCTGTTTTTGCGGGAATTGGAGTTTTAGTAGGGCTACGGGTCAAATCCTTAGAAAGTGTCGGACTTTATAATAATTTTTTGATTGTACCGATGTCTTTTTTGGGTGGAACGTTTTTTGATGCGAAAACGCTACCGATTTATCTCAAAGTGATTGTTTATCTTCTACCACTAACCTATACTAGCTTAGGTTTACGGGCGGCGGCGTATTCCCCTTGGTCTGAGTTTCCCTGGTATGTGATTCCTATTTTATTGGTTACTGCGATCGTACTCGCGTTCATGGGAGCAAAGCAATTTTCTAATCAACAGGATTGATAAAAATCAAAACACATAGGCTCTATCGGTAGATTGTCAATTGTCAAAAATAAGCGAAATACTGAACACTCTATTGATCGATCTTTAGAATTAATGAAGATGTTCCTTAAAAAATTGATAGGTGCTGATCAAAGATCTACAATATAAGACAAGAACTCTAAAATTAACTAGAGTTTTATCAATGCCACTTTTTAAAGGTGGCGTTAGGAAATTTAACTGCAACTTATGAGTGCAAATTCTTCGCCAACTACTAAACTTTCGATTCGTCCGATTCAGCATCGGGACTTAGAGGCTATCGAATCTCTAATCATCGAAAATGCAGAAGAAAAACCTAATTATTTATCAGTCCTTTTTAAAAATCAGTTGCAGTACGTGCGTCGCTGGTTTGGCGTACTGAAAGTTTTAAGTCTTTTTCCCAATCCTTTACGCCATCAATTTTGGGCCTATGTCGCTGAACAAATTGATAGTGATACAAACGAATTATCCGTTCAAGGTCTTATTCAAGTCGCACCTTTTAACAGCAGTCGTACAACTTGGCGGGTTGAACAAGTTTTAGTTCATCCTCAACAGTCTTTAGGCGATCCTCAAGGTGTTGGATCACAACTGTTACGTCATTGCTTTGAAAGCATCTGGGAAGCGAGAACCTGGATGATTGAAGTTAATATTCATCAAAAAGCGACTTTAGCTTTGTATCGTCAGCATGGTTTCCAACCCCTTGCTGAAATGACGTATTGGTCATTATCCCCAGAATTATTGCAAGAATTAGCCGAGGATATCCCCGATTTACCGAACTTACTGCCGATGAGTAATGCAGATGCTCATCTACTGTATCAACTCGATTGCGTATCAATGCCGCCTTTATTACGACAAGTTTACGATCGACATATTCAAGATTTTAAAGTCGGTTTATTGAATTCCTTTGGGCGAAAAGTACAAAACTGGTACGGACACGCAGAGATGACGCGGGGTTATGTCTTTGAACCGCAACGCAAAGCAGCGATCGGACATTTTGAATTAACCTTGTGTAAAGATGGTTCTCGTCCGCATCAGGCGCGTTTAACCGTTCATCCCGCTTATACTTGGCTTTATCCTAAGCTATTAAGTAAGATGGCGCAAATTACTCAAAAATACCCGCCACAAGCCTTAGAATTAACCTCAGCCGATTATCAGCACGAACGACAAGAATTTTTAGAACAACTCAAAGCAGAACGAGTTGAACATACTTTATTGATGTCGCGTTCGGTTTGGCACAAAATCAGAGAAACCAAACTCGAAAAACTGCAATTTACAGAAGTGCTTCAGAATTTACAAGCAGTCCCTAGAACACCGATTCCGAGTCGGATGTCGATGTTACAGTGGCCATTTAATTCTGTCCAAAAAACATCAACTTTAGAACAACCTACGGAGTCTAACCCTTCTCCAGAATCTTCTAATCAAACTTCTAATAATTCATCAGATCCCAGTGAAAACGGACATCATGCCTGATAACAGTTCTATAATTAATAGCTTAGAAATGAGTTTAATTAATTAAGAAATAATAATCATTTGAGAATTTCTGAAGATTTGAGGTAAGAAATGTTTGTAATTATTTTTTAACAAGTAATTACGTCTAATTGTAATATCTCTCATGATAAACTCAGATGGAAATTATCATGATTGATTAGATACGAATAATGAAAAAACTTAAACTGTTGGGGGCGGTCGCTACATTAAGTCTACTCTGTGCAGAATTATTTGCAATGCCTTCTGCTGATGCGGTTCAACAGCTTTCCTGTAATGGTCGAATGAATAACGGATGGTCATATTCTGCTGAATATATTGATGGTCAGTTTACGCGCATTCGTTGGACACGTCAAGGAAAACCACCTCAAACAACTAATTTAACCTATGACAGCATCAATAATAAAGATCAACCTGTTTATACAGGGGGTCTAATGGGTGCCTTGGGTGTCACCTTAATTGATTTATCGGGGGGTGATGTACAGCCAGGTTCAAAAATAACCGTCACGGTTGATGACTGGGGACGTTCACAGGCTAATTGCGGGACTTCATCTTCTAGTACATCACTTACAAATGTTCTGGCTTTCCAAACAAAAAGCTACTTAGTGAAAGTTGATCAAAAAAATAACAATTTTCTGATGACTGTTATAGAAAAAAAAACCAATCGACCATTTATCAATAATGCACCTGCTACAGTTGCTCCTCGCCGTAATTCTAATGATAATTGGACAAGTTATGTTCATCGGGGTAACATTATAGCCTATGCGCGAACTAACCCTAGAGGAGAGCAAGAACTGGAACTTACTCGATCAGCAAACAGACGAGTGATTGAAAAAGCAATATAAAACTAAGGGCTTGGAAAACAAGCCCTTTTTAAGGATTATTCTGATATAAGTTGCTGCCCCATCACGGCGGCTGTTTTTTCAGAATGGAGTTTAAGGATTAAAACAGACAGAGGGGGAAGACACAAATCAATGGAATAAAGACGACCTTGATAAGACCATTCCTCAGTCCATTTACCGCCCAAATTCCCCATATTACTACCTCCATATTTGCGGGCATCACTGTTAAAGAGTTCGGTATAGAAACCCGCTTGAGGTACACCCACGCGATAGTGACTATGGGGCTGTGGTGTAAAATTACAAACCACGATTACAAATTCTCCCCATTCTTTACTCCAGCGAATAAAAGCAACCACACTATGACGATTATCGCTACAATCAATCCATTCAAAGCCCGTACGTTCAAAGTCTTGAGTGTATAAAGCAGGCTGACTCTTGTAAATAGTATTTAGATCTTTGAAAAATTCTTTTAATTTTTGATGGGAAGCATATTCTAATAAATGCCATTCTAGATCCGCCCAGACATTCCACTCACTCCACTGACCAAACTCCATACTCATAAACATGGTTTTTTTGCCTGGATGAGTAAACATATAGGTAAACAAACACCGAACATTAGCAAATTTTTGCCACTCGTCTCCAGGCATTTTCCCGATCATATTACTCTTGCCATGAACCACCTCATCATGGGACAGAGCTAACATATAGTTTTCGCTGTGGTTATACCACATACTAAAAGTGACGTTATTTTGATGGAACTGACGGAACCAGGGGTCCATACCGAAATAATCTAACATATCGTGCATCCAGCCCATGTTCCACTTAAGGTTAAACCCTAAGCCACCTACATAGGTCGGCCATGATACCATTGGCCAAGAGGTTGATTCTTCGGCAATTGACAGAATACCAGGAAAATAACTAAAAGCGACACTATTGACTTGTCGTAAGAAATCAGCCGCTTCTAAATTTTCTCGCCCGCCATATTGATTAGCAACCCATTCGCCCTCTTCACGGCAATAATCAAGGTATAACATTGAAGCAACCGCATCAACTCGAATCCCATCAATATGATATTTATCTAGCCAAAACAAAACATTAGCGACTAAAAAGTTACGAACTTCATTGCGTCCGTAATCAAAAACCAGAGTTCCCCATTCTTTATGTTCACCTTTACGGGGATCTCCGTATTCATATAAATGTGTTCCATCAAAAAAGGCTAAACCGTGTCCATCTTTGGGGAAATGCCCTGGAACCCAATCAATAATGACACCGATACCCTGTTGATGACATTGATCAACAAAATACATAAAATCTTCGGGAGTGCCAAAGCGAGAAGTCGGCGCATAATATCCCGTCACTTGATAGCCCCATGATCCATCAAAAGGATGCTCACTGATGGGTAAGAGTTCAATATGAGTATAACCCATGTCTTTAACGTAGGGGATGAGTTTATGGGCTAACTCATAGTAGCTCATGAACCGAGCATTAGGATTCATTTCCGAAACCGTTATGGGATCGGTTTCACCTTTTAATAATTTTGTTTTTTCTTGGGATGAAGCATGAAGCCATGATCCTAAATGAACTTCATACACGGAAATAGGTTGCAATAGGGGATCACTATGGCGACGTTTGTCTAACCATTGATGATCGTTCCATTGATATTGATTGAGATCCGCAACAATTGAGGCGGTTTTTGGGCGGGGTTCTTGTTGAAAA
This sequence comes from Chroococcus sp. FPU101, assembly GCF_017312365.1. Classification (GTDB taxonomy): domain Bacteria; phylum Cyanobacteriota; class Cyanobacteriia; order Cyanobacteriales; family Microcystaceae; genus Chroococcus. Next base: position 38,716 of record NZ_BLJI01000028.1, on the reverse strand, counting down.
CCATAGGGATCGGATTTTTCATAAATATGACCTTCCCAGTTTTTGATTTCGTATTTATAACTCGTGCCAACAGATGCCTCTGGTATAAATAATTCCCAAACGCTGTTATTAAGTTTACGCATTTGGTGATTTCGACCATCCCAATTATTAAAATCGGCGAGTACCGATACGTTTCGGGCATTAGGGGCCCATACGGCAAAATTAACCCCTTGTACTCCATCGCTCGTTGTCGGATGTGCGCCTAGTTTTTCATAAATGCGGTGGTGATTTCCTTCACCAAATAAATGTAAATCAAAATCTGTTATTTTCTTGGATTTAAAAGCATAGGGATCATAAATAACTTTTTCTGAATCTCCTTCTTTGACTCTCAGTTGATAATTATTTAGTTCATTTGTATTAACTATACATTCAAAAAAGTGCGGATGATGGATCGATTGCATTGGGTATTCCTTCCGTTGAGAGGGAACAATTACCCAAGCCGCTTCTGTTTTGGGTAGATAAGCCCGAATGACCCATTTTTCTACTTTTCCATTATCTTTCAAAGGATGAGATCCCAAAATCTCAAATGGATCATTATGAAGGTTATAAACGATTTGATTAACTTGTTCTGGGGATATCGTAGACATTCAGCTACCCATTGCTAAGGAATGACGGAGGCAACGAAGCCCCCTTTTAATACTCTTACTACATATTTATATATGTTTTGGTTTTTTTTGGCAGTCATTAGCAAGGTATTTAAGCAAAAAAAAAGGGCGTATTGTTTACACCCCAAGGGATTTGATGCGTTAGAAAAATTTAATTTCTAAAATCTTGGGTAACGGCAACAGGAGGATTTTCGATGTATTCGGGTTCTGTTGCATAATCAACTGCAAAGGAGTTTTTGGGTTCTCTGAGGAAAAAGGCGCACAGAGAAGCACAAATTAAACCCGCAATGCCCATGACAACAAATAGTGTTGCTGCATTCGTTAGGCTATAGATCGTCAAGAAAACAACTCCGCCAAAGTTGCCATAGGCTCCCACATTACCCGATATTTGTCCTGTAATGTCTTTTTTGATCAAAGGAACAATACCATAAGTCGCGCCGCAACCTGCTTGAGCAAAATAAGCCGCTAACATAGTTGCTGCGATCGCTAAAGGAATCGGCCATGCTTTATTAATTCCAGATGCAATGAGATAAGATATACCAACACCCACCGCAATAATGGTTAATGTCCATTTTCGTGAACCAAATTTATCAGAAATTAAACCCCCACTAGGACGAGAAACAAGATTTAAGAAGGGATAGGAAGCCGCGATCATTGATGCAGTGACATGATCGAGAGCAAAAGTATATTCAAAGAAAGCAGGTAACATCGAAACGGCGGCTAACTCTGAACCAAAGGTAATGACATAAGCATATTCGAGTAGGGAAACTTGACGAAACTGAAAGCGTTCTGAGGGGGCAAATGTTTTAGTTCCCCTTAGCATATCTTTGTTAACTTGCCAAGCTTTATAGGTTTGAAAAGCATACAACAAGCCTAATAAAACCCAAGCCGTAATCATTTGACTCTGATTAAGGAAGTTTAATTTAGGTTGAGCTAACCGCCAAGCGAGTAAACCGAGGGCAAAGATTAAGCCAAAGTTCATGATCAGCATTGCCCAGAAGCTTTTCGGGCTGGTGACTTCCATTGCACCATTTTTCTTGGGACGTTTGTAGGCTTTCCCAGGAGGTGTATCGCTAACACTGTTGTAGTAAATCAGGCTATAAAGCGCGGCAATGATCCCCGTTAGTGCGATCGCTAAACGCCAGTTCGAGGTACCACCCGCCATAAATGCGGTGCCTACTGCGAGAAAGGGTAAGACAAATTCGGCACCAAACGCGCCAAAATTACCCCAACCGCCGTAGACCCCTTGGGCAATACCAATATCTTTCGGGGGGAACCATTCAGCAACCATGCGAATTCCGACAACAAAGCCAGAACCAACGATCCCCATCAGCAGACGGCTTAAAACCAGTTGATTAAAGTCTTGGGCGAAAGCGGTAGCTAAACAGGGAACCACAGCAAACATTAAAAGGGCAGTGTAGGTAATTCTGGGGCCATAACGATCCAAAATCATCCCAATGATAATCCGTGCGGGGATCGTTAGGGCTAGGTTACAAATGCCTAATGTTTTAATTTGTTCGGATGTGAGATGAAGTTCTTTACCGATGGTTGTCGCAAAGGGTGCGAAATTAAACCAACAGACAAAAGTTAGGAAAAAAGCAAACCAAGTAAGGTGTAGAATTTTGAATCTACCCCGCAAAGACCACATTTGGGTTAACATTGATGGCAATCCTTTTAAGTTAGAATGAACGTTTGTAGTTTGGCGTTCTTTGGTGAAAATGGCTCTAGCTAATTTTTATTGCACCCTTTGTACGGTAATGTCTTTCTAGCGAAGACTTGACTGTCTTAATCAGTTATTGTTTACCAACTCTTGAGTAATCTTTACACAGAGTTTAAGTGTTTTAAAGTCATTTTTTATACAAATAATATAAATTAACTTCTTTATACTGATCGAGATGCTTAATGTAAAAAAGAAATCTATGCAAGTAGGTAACTTTTTCATTTGCATATCTTCAAGTTCGCTGTTTTTAAGCGTTTTTTTTGTATATTTAGATACTCTTTTTCTAGAGTAATGTTGAGTTTGCATCCTTAACATTCTCTCATTGCATTTAAAAGATTTTACTCAATGAATAAAAAAAAAGGCATAGAACTATATCAATACAGTCTTTTGCCTGCACGCATTAAATGAAGATTCAAACCAATTTTTTTAACGGGTAGTTTTGATCACTTGGTTGTAACGCTTCATTTCTGGGCTATTCTCTCCATAAACCCCTGTAATTTGCTGCCGACAACAGTCGATCGCAAACTCATTAAATTCACTAGGGGAAATTTGATACATCTGCTCAAAAGTATCGGGTTTAACACAGCAAAAACGAGGGCGCGAGTCATAAATCTGACATTGACGAGTCAGTTGATCGAAATTGACACACCAGCCATCGTTTCCTACCATCCCTAAATACTGTTCCAATTCATCGTGTGAAAGATAATCTTCTAAGTCGGGTCGCTCTTGTGGATCAAGATGACAACAAGCCCCACACTGTTTCGCACATTGCCAAGTTTCCATCATAAATTAACTTTGTAATAAAAGTTCATAGATTTTTGTGTCATTACTGAAAAAGCAGGGAAACTTCTTCGGTATGATAGACATTGGTTTTTTAATATATAACCCTTGATCACGATAGCGTCAGGAGACCCCATGGAGTTACTCGCAGCCCTTAATCTAGAACCGATTTTTCAATTAACTTTTGTTGCTCTTATTATGTTAGCTGGGCCGGCCGTCGTCTTTTTGCTTTTTTTACGCGGCGGCGATCTGTAATGTGAATAGTGAATCGTTGATAGTGAACAGTTGAAAAATGATTTCTGTCATCTGTTCTTTTAAATAACTATTAACTTTTCACTATTTACTGATTCAGCCAACGCCAAAGCGGATGTTTTGGCCCAATGGCTTGAATTTTTTCAACTCGTTTGATGAGTTGTCGCTTTTCCGACATCGGCAAACCTTGTAAGATATTACGGCTTTGCCAGACTAAAACAGCAGCAGTAATCGCCAGACTAAAAGATAAACATAGAGTAGCAAATAGATGATAGGCTAATCCAAAACGGACAGCCGTCCAAGTAAAATGATCTCTAATCAGTTCGATTTCTTCTCGAAGGTTCCATAATCCCATAGGAACCAAAATTAGCCAACACGCTAAAACAAATAGCCAGCGACTCCAAACCGTTAATTGATGTAGACGCTGGACTTGTTGTTCAAAGTTAGGTACATCGTCAGTCATGATAGATAATGCACAAACTTGGTATATTGTCAAGAAAGAAAACGAGATTTGTCAAATAGTTGAATTAACTCCCCTAGAGACCCCAACTGAGGAAACTTGGTGGGGCCCTTTTCCTTCCCACTCAGAAGCGATCGCCAAACGAGTTGGATTGATTCGGGCTGGCAAATGCCAACCCCAATAAAAAATAACTCGTTTAATTTGATTCTTTAGTCGCTTGATTTCCTGAACCTTGTTTATACTTGGCGATTTCTGGTTTAAGAACTTCAAACGCTTTGGAGAATTGGGGATCAGCAAAAGTTCCAATTTTATTACGATCTTGTTGTAATGCTTTGCGATCATCTTCCGTCAAAGTCACTTCGACATCTGGTGGAATCCCTTCTTTATTAATATCACGACCATTGGGGGTAAGATATTTAGCGATCGTCACCGCTAAACCCGAACCATCGCCGAGACTGCGAACTGATTGTACTAGACCCTTACCAAAGGTTTTTGTTCCAACCAATTCAGCCCGATGATGATCCTGCAAAGCCCCCGAAAGAATTTCGCTAGCACTTGCTGAACCTCCATCAACTAAAACCACTAAAGGTTTATCAGTTAAAGCGCGATTATTAGCCCGTTGACGTTCTACAACTCCTTTACGATCAACTGTAGAAACAATTACGCCTTCATCGAGCCACATCCGAGCGATTTCCACACTAGAGTAGAGTAAACCACCTGGATTAGAGCGGAGATCTAAAATATAACCTTGAACGCCTTGGGATTCTAGCTTAGTAATTGCGGAGCGCATTTCTTCACCAGCTTGTGCGCTAAATTGATTCAACCTAATATAACCAACCTTGCCAACTGGAGACGTTTCAATGTGAGAACGAACGGGATGAATTTCGATTTTAGTACGAGTTAAAGTGTAGTCAATGTTTTGCTCTTTTCGTTTAATCGTAATCGTCACATTTGTGCCAGCTTTACCGCGAATCATATTAACCGCGTCTTCTAACTCCATGCCTTCTGTTGATTTGCCATCAATTTTGACAATCACATCTTGGGCTAAAATTCCAGCTTTAAAAGCAGGTGTATCTTCTATGGGAGAAACTACGAGCAATTGCTTGGTTTTTTCATCTTTAGTAATTTGAATCCCCACCCCAGTTAATTCGCCAGAGGTATCTATTTGCATATTTTTAAACTCATCAGGCTCCATAAAACGAGTATATGGATCATTGAGTTTTTGTAACATTTCTCGAATCGCTTTATAAGCTTCCTCAGAGTTAGCATAGGAGCGATCTAGATATTCGCTGCGAACCGATCGCCAGTCATTTTTATTATAGGTGCCATCCAAATAAGTTCGGTCAATAATCTGCCAAACTTCATCGATTAACTCTTTTGGGCTTTCTTGAAAAAAAGCTTGACTTTGAGAAAGTCGCATTCCAGCCCCAGTGACTGCCACAGTCGTTAATACCACTGCCGTTGCACCCAGAACCAAACCACGTTTTGTCATGACCATAAGCTTAGAGGATGTTGGTAGAATACTGCTATACTCAACGCTGCCCTCACGGTTTATCGTTAATCCACTCCGTGAAAGAACTAAGCTTTTAACGAAGCGTGAGCGTTTGATTTGAGCAGTTAGAAAGAAATCAATAAATAGGCTAATACAGTTATAACATCGAAATCATTCTAAGTTACATTCGTCTTGTGTCGAGAGCATCACTTCAGACAATTGACTTGAACTAGATGGAACAACTATAACAAAGATAGCATCAACCTTTTGATGCTGGTTAGTACTTATTTCCATGACGATCGCTTCTGTGTCTTCTGATTCTCTTAAAGATCAACGACTTACCCTAGTAAGTCAACGCCGTTTTAAAACATTAAGTGCCTTATGGCGTTTTTTTCTAATTATTAGTCTAGCCGTTGGTTTGGGGTGGATGATGACTAATAAAGCTTGGATGATTAAAAAAGACAGTCAAATTGAAGTTAAAGGGTTATATTTGATGTCACCCCAAATGATTTATTCACTTCTATCACTTTCTTATCCTCAATCTCTCTGGCGACTAGAAACGCATCAGTTAAGTCAACAACTTGAAAAAAGTCCACCTGTCGCTAATGCGATTATTACTCGCCATCTCTTTCCCCCTGAAATCGTCATTGAGGTTCAAGAAAGACAACCGATTGCAGTTGCTCAATCTAACCAAAAGTGGGGATTTCTCATGAGCAAGGGATTTTTATTCCACAGAAATTCTATAATCTTTCCCAAAAAGGACTTAAACCACCTAGTCTTAAAGTTCTAGGTTATAGCCCTAATTATCGCCCTTACTGGCTCAAACTTTATCCACTCCTGCAAAATTTTCCAGTTAAAATCTTTGCCATTGATTGGCAAGACTACAGTAATCTTGTACTGATTACAGAATTAGGAAATGTTCACCTTGGGGACTACACAACACAACTAGCGAAAAAGCTATCAATTTTAGCTAAAATGCGAGACTTATCAAAGCAAATCCCTATTCAACAAATTGTCTATATTGATGTCAGTAACCCAGATTCTCCAGTCGTTCAACTCAAACAACAGCCCACCAAACAACCGCTTAACTCTCTAGTAAAAAATGACTAACCGTTTTTGGTTTTAAAATAATGACTTTTAAATCCTAAAAAAGTAACATAAAGAATTTAAAAAAATTAATGTTAATGATAATCTATATAGATTAACTCACAATAACCAAATAATAATAGAATTGCAGAGAACCTTGTTCCAGTTAAAATGACACTAAATAATGAAATCAATCATAAGCGATCTAGCTCAGAGCCTGCTGATCCCTCAGTAAACGCGGATAACTATCTCACTTTAAACAATGTAGGGTTATCGATACCCAATATGAATGAAGCCGTCAAATCACCTAGAGAAGAAACTAGGAGTAACAAAATCGTGCCGTCTAATGTAGCCAAAATCAAAGTCATTGGCGTAGGCGGTGGGGGATGTAATGCCGTCAACCGAATGATTGACAGTGGATTAACAGGAATTGAATTTTGGGCGATTAATACCGACGCTCAAGCTTTATCCAATTCAGCCGCCCCCCAACGTCTTCAAATCGGACAAAAACTGACAAGAGGTCTAGGCGCGGGTGGTAATCCTGCCATTGGACAAAAAGCAGCAGAAGAATCACGAGATGAAATTGCTCATGCGCTAGAAAGTACAGATTTAGTGTTTATTACGGCGGGCATGGGTGGCGGAACGGGAACGGGTGCAGCCCCAATTGTTGCCGAAGTCGCCAAAGAAATAGGCTGTTTAACCGTAGGAGTCGTAACGCGTCCCTTTACCTTTGAAGGTCGTCGGCGCACCAATCAAGCAGATGAGGGAGTCGGCAGCTTACAAAGTCGGGTCGATACTCTAATTATCATTCCCAATAATCAGCTATTAACCGTCATCCCCCAAGATACACCTTTACAAGAAGCATTCCGCATCGCCGATGATGTACTCAGACAAGGGGTACAAGGGATCTCAGATATTATTACGATTCCTGGACTTGTGAATGTAGACTTTGCTGATGTACGAGCGGTAATGGCTGATGCGGGATCGGCATTGATGGGAATTGGCGTTAGTTCTGGAAAATCCAGAGCAAAAGAAGGGGCTACGGCTGCTATTTCTTCACCTTTATTAGAATCATCGATTACTGGTGCCAAAGGTGTCGTCTTAAACATCACAGGGGGTAATGATTTGACTCTACACGAAGTGAACGCCGCCGCCGAAACGATTTACGAAGTAGTTGACCCCAACGCTAACATCATTTTTGGTGCCGTTATTGATGAGCGAATGCAAGGGGAAGTCAGAATCACTGTGATTGCGACGGGCTTTTCCTCAGAGTCAGGCAATCGCATTGTTACCCCAACTATCACTCAAACATCAAGCCCTAGTCCTAGTCCTAGTGTTGTGAGTGACCCCGAGCCAGGCAAAGCGACAAAGTTACCCCCATTCCTCGAACAAAGACGGTTTCCGCGAGGTAATCGATAAAGATGTTTAAGAGTGCCTTGACGATCGCAGGTTCTGATAGTGGAGGAGGTGCGGGGATTCAAGCCGATTTACGCACCTTTGCTTTTTATTGTGTTCACGGTGCCAGTGCGATTACCTGTATCACCGCCCAAAATACCGTAGGAGTGACGCAAGTCCTCGCCCTAGACCCCGCCATCGTTGCTGCCCAAATTGAAGCTGTGATGAGTGATTTAGCAGTATACGCGGTCAAAACTGGAATGCTTCTAAATCAGGGAATTATGAAAACAGTCGCCGCACAAATCGAAAAATGGGGGATCACTCAGTTAGTAGTCGATCCCGTGATGGTGTCTCGGACTGGCGTTCAATTGATTGATGATCAAGCGATCGCTTATTTACAAAATTCCATAATTCCCCATGCTTTATTAGTCACGCCAAACCGCTTTGAGGCGCAACTACTCAGTGGCATAGAAATCAAAACGTTAGAAGAGATGAAGCTTGCGGCCCAAAAGATTTGGCAAAAGGGAGCAAAAAACGTTTTAGTTAAAGGTGGTGGACTGATGGGAACCTTAAAAGGGGTAGATGTTTGGTTTGATGGGAAAAATTACGAAACCCTCACCACCGAAAAGATCGAAACTAAAAACACTCATGGTACAGGTTGTACCCTCGCGGCGGCGATTACAGCAAATCTTACTCTTGGGAAAGACCTGAAAACGGCGGTCATTGATGCTAAAGATTACGTGACAACGGCTCTAAAATATGGTTTAGATATTGGCCAAGGAACAGGGCCAGTCGGTCACTTTTTTCCCCTCAAACAATCACAATAGAGACGGACACCTCAGCTTAGATTAAACTAGAAGACATAGAGCTATGGGGCATCTCTATTAAAATTTTATTAAGTAGGCTAATGCTCCTAAGTCTACAGTCATAAATGATCTTGTCGATTCAAACAAAAGGATAAGAAGCGTCATGGGATTATTTGATCGCCTAAATCGAGTTGTTCGAGCCAATCTTAATGACATGGTTAGTAAAGCCGAAGATCCTGAAAAGATCCTCGAACAAGCTGTACTAGATATGCAGGAAGATCTGGTACAGTTACGTCAGGCTGTCGCTAGAGCGATCGCCGAACAAAGACAAACTGAACAAAAATATACTAAAGAACAATCTGAGTCTGTTAAGTGGGAGCAACGCGCTAAATTAGCTCTTTCTAAAGGAGATGAAAGTCTAGCCCGAGAAGCCCTTAAACGCAAAAAATCTTATGGGGAGACAGCAACCATTCTCAAACAACAGCTTGATGGACAAAGCGTTACCGTTGAGAACCTGAGAAAAAACCTGATCGCTCTAGAAAGCAAAATTTCTGAAGCCAAAACCAAGAAAAATATGTTGGTGGCTCGTTCTAAGGCCGCTAAGGCTAATGAATCTCTCCAAAAAACCATTAGTGGCATCGATACAGGGAACGCCATGTCTGCTTTTGAGCGCATGGAAGAAAAAGTCTTACAACAAGAGGCTAAATCTCAAGCAATTGGTGAATTAGCGGGTTTTGGCATTGAGCAACAATTTGCTCAACTTGAATCAGGCAGCGATGTTGACGATGAACTAGCAATGCTTAAAGCACAATTAGGTGGTACACCTGAACCGACAGCCGCTTTGCCATCATCAACAACTCCAGCTAAAACTCAAGCTTCTGACTCAGTAGTCGATGCTGAATTAGAAGATTTGCGGAAACAGCTTGATGGATTGTAAATGATTAGGAATTGAGGGACAAGAGGATAGAATATATTCTTGTCCCTCTTGTGCTTACAAATGATGAGGAGAGATAGCATGAGTAAAGTCTTAGAAATTACCGATCAACAATTTGAACAAGAAGTATACAGCACAGAACAGCCTGTTTTAGTCTATTTTTGGGCCTCTTGGTGTGGCCCTTGTAAGTTAGTTTCGCCGTCTGTGAGTTGGGTAGCAGATACTTATAGCGATCGCCTCAAAGTGGTTAAACTCGAAGTTGATCCCAACCCTGAATCAGTGGCTAAATGTAAAGTAGAAGGTGTTCCCGCACTGAGACTGATTAAAGACAAAGCAATTCTAGAATCTTATGAAGGTGCGATCGGTAAACAGCAACTTCAAAGTTTAGTTGAAACTTTTTTAACCTAATGACTACCTTTCAACTCGCTAACCGCATTCAATCCCTGAGTCGTAACGTTTTTGCGGATATGGATCGCGCTAAAACATTAGCTAAACTTTCAGGTTTAGAAACGATTGATCTTTCTCTTGGATCATCGGATTTAGCGGCTTCACCCCATGTCATTGAAGTGATTCAAGACGCTTTACATGATCCAACGACTCACGGCTATCTCTTGCATCAAGGCACCCAAGATTTTAGAAAGGCTGCCGCGCAATGGTATACCTCACGTTTTGGTGTTTTTGTCAACCCTGAAACTGAAGTTTTATCTTTGATTGGCTCTCAGGAAGGAACTGCCCATCTACCTTTAGCCATTTTAAACGAGGGTGACTTTGCTTTACTGCTCGATCCTGGTTATCCGTCCCACGCGGGGGGTGTCGCACTAGCAGGTGGACAAATTTATCCGATGCCCATCAAAGAAGAAAATGACTTCTTACCGATTTTTGAAGACATTCCGACCCCAGTACTTGCTCAAGCTAAGATGATGGTGTTGAGCTATCCTCATAATCCAACAACAGCGATCGCACCATTAGCCTTTTTTGAAAAAGCAGTGCAGTTTTGTCGAGAACATCAGTTAGTTTTAGTTCACGACTTCCCCTATTTTGATATTGTTTTTGATTCTAATTCGCCTGCACCTTCGATCTTACAGGCTGACCCGAATAAAGACGTATCAATTGAGTTTTATACTTTTTCTAAATCCTATAACATGGGTGGCTTTCGGATTGGTTTTGCCGTGGGCAATGCAGAACTCATTAAAGCCCTACGACAAATTAAAGCCGCAGTGGATTTTAATCAGTATAGAGGCATTTTACAAGGAGCGATCGCAGCCTTACAAGGGCCACAAGAATCCGTACAAGAAACGCTCAAAACCTATCAAAAACGGCGTGATGTTTTTGTCGATGCCTTGCGTCGTATTGGCTGGGAAGTGCCGACACCAGCAGCAACCCTTTATATTTGGGCTAAATTGCCTCATCCTTGGGAAAATCGTTCTGTAGAATTTTGTACACGACTCATCCAAGAAACAGGTGTTGCGCTTTCGCCAGGTGCAGGATTTGGAAAATCTGGCGAAGGATATGTTAGATTTGCCCTAGTTCATGAACCCGATGTCTTAGAAAAAGCCGTAGCAAGAATCGCAACATTTCTTAAACTGGAGCAAAATTGACAGAAGAACGCGCTTACTGGTTAGCCTGGTCGAAAATTGCTGGTATTGGGCCAGTCTTATTAAAACGAGTGTACCAACACTGCGGAACTCTGAGCGAGGCTTGGTCTACTTCTAAGACAACTTTAGGAGAAATCGAGGGCTTTGGCACAAAATTAATTAATACAGTCTTAGAAACACGCCAAAAAATCAACCCACAAGAACTACTCGAAGAACATCTACAAAAAAACCCTACTTTTTGGACACCCGCAGACCCCGACTACCCGCGTTTATTACTCGAAATTCCTAGCCCTCCTCCTGTTTTATACTATCGAGGAAAAGTAGACTTAAAAGAAAATCAGGGACTTACCCCGAGGGTCGCTATTGTGGGGACAAGACACCCAACAGAACACGGCAAAAGATGGGCGAAAAGAATTAGTATTGCTTTAGCGAATCATGGTTTTACCGTTGTTTCTGGAATGGCCGCAGGAATAGACGGAGAAGCCCATCAAAGCTGTATGAATGCGGGTGGACGGACAATAGCGGTGTTAGGAACAGGTGTCGATGTCGTTTATCCTCATCATCATCGTCAATTGTATGAGCAAATTCAACAAAATGGCTTAGTTTTAAGCGAATATCCAGCCCAGACTTTCCCAGATAAAAAGAATTTTCCTGCCCGTAATCGTATTATTGCAGGTTTAAGCCGAGCGATCTTAGTTTTAGAAGCCCCAGAACAGTCGGGGTCACTCATTACAGCGCGTTATGCAAATGAATTCGGACGTGATATTTATACTCTTCCTAATTCTCCTGATGTTGCTTCGGCTAGAGGCTGTTTGAGGTTGGTTCATCAAGGCGCAGAGGTTATTATTACAGAAGAGGAATTATTAGAAATGTTGGGGGCTATTCCTCAATTAGCCTCTGAAACTGTTCTCGTTACTCCTCCTTTCTTAGAACCCGAATTAGCAAGAGTGTATCAGGCGATCGCATCAGATCCCACATCTTTTGATATGATCGTGCAGCAAAGTCAATTAAGTGCGGGGGATGTTTCTGGAATTCTGCTACAACTAGAATTACTAGGATTAGTCACTCAATTACCTGGAATGCGCTATCAAATCAGTCGTTAATTGTATTTATATATGTCTACTTTACGAGTTGGAATTGCGGGGCCCGTTGGTTCAGGAAAAACAGCATTATTAGATTCTTTATGTAAATCTTTGCGAGATCATTATCAAATTGCGGTGGTGACCAATGATATTTATACCCAAGAAGACGCACAATTTTTAGTCCGTTCTCAAGCATTAACAGCAGACCGAATTTTAGGAGTTGAGACGGGGGGATGTCCTCATACAGCTATTCGTGAAGATGCGTCGATTAATTTAGCTGCCATTGACCAATTAGAACACAAATTTAATAATCTAGATTTAGTATTCCTTGAAAGTGGTGGGGATAATTTAGCCGCGACCTTTAGCCCTGAATTAGTCGATTTAACAATTTATGTAATTGATGTAGCAGCAGGTGATAAAATTCCGCGTAAGGGTGGCCCAGGGATTACGAAATCTGATTTATTGGTGATTAATAAAATTGATTTAGCCCCGATGGTCGGCGCAGACTTATCGGTGATGGATCGAGATGCCAAAAAAATGAGGGGGGAAAAACCCTTTGTTTTTACTAATTTAAAGACTAAAGAAGGTTTAGATACGGTACAGAAGTTTATTCAAAACTATTTGCTAACTTAAATATCCCAATTGACGACGAACTTCAAATAAACCAACAGCCACACTGACCGATAGATTTAAACTACGGACGGAAGGCTGAGTCATCGGAATATAAACCAAATTATCACACATGGCGAGCATTTCGGGGGGTAAACCCTCGGTTTCACTGCCAAACAATAACCAGTCATCCTCTTGAAACTGATATTTGACATAAGATTCAGTTCCCCGAACACTAAAACCGATTAAACGTCCCTGATGTTTTTGATGATGATTTTGATAATCGCTAACAGTCGGATGAAAGTGTAAGTTAACATAAGGCCAATAGTCTAAACCTGCGCGTTTGAGATAACGATCGCTAATTTCAAAGCCTAACGGCCCAACTAAATGTAACTCCGTACCTGTAGCTGCACAAGTACGGGCAATATTCCCTGTATTTGGGGGTATTTGGGGATGAACTAAAACAACACGAGGCATTTACAGTAATCAGTCATCAGTAAACAGTAAAGCAGTAATCACTAATCAATATTAAGCGACTAATAAAGGTTCACACAATTTATGTTCTAGATCTAGTTCTTCATGATCAATGGTTTGAATAGCTTTCTGCATAATGGAACGAACATCTAAACCTTGTTCGTAGTCTTGTAACCATTGTTGGGCTGAATTGCCTTCTCTAAGGATTTTTTTGACTGGAGACAGAAAACAGCTAAATCCTTTTTCTTTCGCCGTTTGAAACACTTCTTCATAAAGTTCTGTAATCCAATCTCTAGCTAAAATGGGTCTACCATCTTTCCAGTGTTTTAACTCAGCATCTAAGCTATTTTTAGCCACAGAGCGTTCATTTTCTTGAGTTAGTGTAATCATCTCTTTTGGAGATAAATCGCTTAAAACTAATGGATCTAGCTTTTGATTGGCTAAAAGTTGAGTTAAACGGGCTTCTAGAAGGGCTGAAATCGCTAAAAGAGTAATGGGATTAGTGACCAGATCACAGATTCTGAGTTCCAGACGATTTAGATTATAAGGCCGATTGTTGCCATTGGGTCGAACTGATGACCACAGATGACGAACATTTTGCATCGTTCCTAGTGCAATTTGTTGTTCTGTCCATCGGATAAAATGAGCATGACTTTCAAACAGAGGAACATCAATAGGGGTTTGCGGAAAAACAGACCAACGGGTTGAATGATAACCTGTTGCTTTTCCGTCCAAAAAAGGAGAAGATGCACTAAGAGCTAGATATAATGGGGCTTCTACTCGTACTAGACGACAAGCGCGGATTAATTGTTCGTGATCACTAATGCCCACATTAATATGAATACTAGCGGTAACAACTTTTGTTCCGTAGGTTTGCTCAATATAGGTATGATAAGGATTATCGAGATCGGAACGCTCAAAACGATCACTTCCTCCAGTCGATAGGGTACTACCAGGAATGAGGGTATAGTTTCCTAACTGTTTTAGATATTGTCTGAGTTGTCGTCGAGGTTTAAGAAGCGCACACAAAAGACGATCGTAATTACAGAATGGGGCGGTGGTATATTCTACATTACGGCTGTCGGGTTCTCTGACAAAACCATCGAGATCTCTAACAATGCGATCAGATAAACCAACGATATCTCCTTCGGGCGTACTTGTATAGATTTCCACCTCAAAGCCTTTAGATAGTAGCACAATAATTCCTCGTCAAGACGTAAAAAAGTTCACCCAGATAGCAACTAGACTAGCTTCTATCTTAAAATAGTTTGCTAACAAAAGGTGTTTACTAAAAAATGAGGACCCTTTGAATAACAAAACGATCTTAATCGTAGACGATGAGGAAGATGTAAGGGCGATTACTCAAATGGGGTTAGAAATGAGTGTAGGTTGGACAGTTTTAACTGCCAGTTCGGGTCAAGAAGCCTTAAAAATCGCTATAGAACAGCAACCTGATGTAATTTTACTCGATTGGATGATGCCTGATATGGATGGTCGGGTAACTTTGCAACATCTTAAATTGAATGCTCAAACCCAGTCAATTCCAGTCATTTTAGTAACAGCAAAAGAACAACAATCGATCAATAATTTAGAAGTAGCAACCATAATTTCTAAGCCTTTTCGCCCTCTAAAACTGGCAGAACAGATTAAAGAGGCGTTAGGATGGTAAGACTGACTCCAAAATCAATTACCTAAAAGTGTTATCATAGCGTCAGAGAATATAGATCGGTAGAATCGTTTGTTTTCGGTATCAGTAGAAATCTTATGTCGATTATTGAAAGGCCTCTCTCCGATGAAATTTTTTAATTGCTGTTATTGAGGAAATAATTGTGGCAAAACGTAGAAACCCCAAAAAAGAAAAAGCGCAACGTAATTTAATGTATGCTCGTCAGTTTCGTCAGAATTCCACTCGGACTTCTTCTCGGACTTCTTCGTCGCGTCAGAAGCGTAAAGAATCATAAAATATTTAATTGGGTGGGCTGCAATGCTCACCTGATTTTCTTTTAAGGGCTATTGTTCTTCTCTGGTTCTTCTCGATTCTTTTCTAAGCTTAGTATTAGCAAGAAAGGAGGGAAGACATTATGTTAGATGCAACCCTAAATCCAATTCTAGAAAATCATATACTTTTAACGGCTTTTTCTGCTGTAGTCGAACAGGGTTTAAACCCATTGAGCAAACTTGCTGTTGAGCCTCATTCTTTCTCTTCATTAATGGATGATGTTTCCCTACTTGCTCAGACGATTAAAGAAAGTGTTTTAAAAGTAGATACACCGATTTTATTTCAAAATTTTGCTAATTGGGTCGCTCGTTTACAAACCTATCAAGCGTTAGCTGATGATTTTGATGAAAAAATTGACGGTGATTTATTATTAGCCCCAGTATTACCGCAAAGTCAAGACAAAATTCAACCAATTAATTATGAGATGGCTGGTATTTCAATTGATGATTCTCTATTGTGTTATTCAGTTGAAGTCAATTCATTTCACGTAATTGAATCAATATCAATCATCTAAAAGAAAAACGTTCAAAACTATTTAATAACTCGACCATAACGAGCAACTAAAGACTTTTCGGGATGTTCTAACATTTCTAACCATACCCACATTTGATCACCTAGAGAAAAATGCCACCATTCCCCCTGATGTCGGTGAAAACCTGCTTTTCTCATCACATCGTACAATAACTCTCGATTTTGTTGGTACTTTTGTTCTTGTTTTGAAGTTGCTTGTTGATAATAATTAGGATGAGAACGTTCTGACAATTCATCGATTTCCCCACCCATATCGACTATATTTCCTTCAGCATCGACTAATGTCAAATCAATAGCCGCACCAGTACTATGGGGAGGAGGAGTCGCTAAATCATAGCTTGGTATTGCCCAAATTTTATACACCTCAGACCAAATGGCTGTTTCTTGTTCGCTTGTAAGCTGTTCTACCGTTAATCCCTGCTGTTTTAGAACACTTTTAAACGTGTAATCAACCATAAACTGTTGCACAGCAACGGGACGATAAGCATCAAAAATCAGAATACGCCATCTTGGATACTGTTTTTCTAGCTCGGTTTGTGCTTTTAATAACGCTTTAAGAACGCCCTGACGAAGATAATAAGGGGACTTTTCTTTGTAAGAAGCACCTAATGATTGATAAACATGGGGAGAGCAAACCAAAAAATAATTCTCAGGAATAGCAATAAGTGGTTCTCCACAATCTTGAATCGGTATTTTCTGATAAGGTTTCATCGCTGTCTGTTCAAAAAAACTGTGAGAGAATAGAATGTAGAGAAAAGACGCTACCTTCATAGAGCTTGTCATAAAGCTTTTCTAGATCTTTTATGACTAACAAGCAACCATCATCTCAATATTAGGGCTAGAAACTTATGGGGTTATCATTAAAACAATTAGTCATTTACTCTGGGTTACTAGCCATTGGTGCCAGTGCAGGACTGCTCTCAAATCGATATCTTAATGAAGAACCAACTGCTACACAGACCGATGAAAACCCTCTAATTGTTCCAGCAACGATCAAACCCTTTGCTTTACCCTCATATTCGTCTCAAGATGATCTTAATTTTATTGCCAAAGCGGTACAGAAAGTTGGCCCCGCAGTGGTTAGAATTGATGCTGACCGTGAAGTGTCAGATAATTTACCAGACGCACTAGAACAACCCTTTTTCCGTCGTTTTTTTGGTGAAGAACTTCCCATCCCTAAAGAACATTTAGAACGGGGAACGGGTTCGGGTTTTATTCTATCTTCTGACGGAAGACTCTTAACCAATGCTCATGTTGTTGATGGTGCAAATCAAGTTAAAGTCACTCTAAAAAATGGGCGAATTTATACAGGAAAAGTCGTCGGAATTGATCGCATGACCGATGTTGCTGTAGTAAAAATTCAAGCTGAACAATTACCCATTGTTGCATTAGGACGGGCTGAAACTTTAAATCCAGGGGAATGGGCGATCGCAATTGGAAACCCATTAGGATTAGATAATACCGTAACAGTGGGGATTATCAGTGCATTAGGTCGCAGTAGTAGTGAAGTGGGTGTCCCCGAAAAGCGTGTTAAATTTATCCAAACCGATGCAGCAATTAACCCTGGTAATTCTGGTGGGCCGTTGTTAAATGCTAAAGGTGAAGTCATTGGTGTTAATACCGCCATTCGTGCCGATGCACAAGGTTTAGGGTTTGCTATTCCCATAGAAACCGCTCAAAGAGTCGCAGAACAACTATTTGCTAAAGGAAAAGTTGAGCATCCTTATCTAGGAATACACATGGTCACTTTATCTGAAGAATTACAAAAACAGATTAATGAGAACAAAGATTTTGGCTTCAAAATTGATGACTCCGAAGGCGTTATTATTATTCGAGTCGTTCCCAATTCTCCAGCTAAACAAGCAGGTTTACAAGCAGGTGATCTAATTATAACCGTTGGTGGAGCAGCTGTAAAAACCGCTAATGATGTTCAAGAACAAGTCGAAAAAAGTGAAATCGGAAAAACTTTAGAGATGGAAGTTAAACGCAAAGGGGAAAAAAAATTAATTTCCGTGCGTCCTCAAGCCTATCCCAATCGTCAAAATAGTAGCGACAAAGAATAACATCAAAGTAACTATTTTGCGGTTAACCGTATTATTCTAGAGTACGGAGAGAGAGGGATTCGAACCCTCGTTAAAGTTACCCCTAAACAGCATTTCCAGTGCTGCGCCTTCAACCGCTCGGCCATCTCTCCTGGTAGGGTCACGATCATTCATTATACAATAAACTTGCGATAATTGAAAATAATCTTTCTTTTTTTCTCATGAGCCAGTTTTATCAAATCAAGATCCATAACCGTCGCACTAATGAAGAATACACGATTCCTGTGCCTGACGACAAATATATCCTACACAGTATTGAAAATCTGGGATATGATCTGCCTTTTTCCTGCCGTAATGGAGCCTGTACAACCTGTGCTGTCAGAGTCTTAAATGGGGAAATTAATCAACCCGAAGCACTAGGACTCTCACCAGAGTTACAAGACAAGGGCTACGCGCTATTGTGTGTTAGTTATGCTTGTTCCGACTTAGAGGTAGAAACTCAAGACGAAGATGAAGTATATGAACTTCAATTTGGTCGCTTTTTTGCTCGTGGAAAAGTTCGTTTTGGTTTACCTTTGGATGAAGATTAAATGCTCAAAACATCAGACGAATTAGAACGCTACTTAGATATTGCCACAGAAGCCGCAACCGCAGCAGGAGCAATTATCTTGAGCAATTGGGGACAGGTAAACAAAATTACAGAAAAAGGTCGTTCTGGAGACTTAGTAACAGAAGTTGATTATCTAGCCGAACAAGAAATTCTTAAAATTTTACGTCGTCATGTACCCAATCATGCAATTTTGGCCGAAGAATCGGGAACAATAGTAACAACCGATCAACATTATCTGTGGGCGATCGATCCTTTAGACGGAACGACTAACTATGCTCATGCTTATCCTGTTGCTGCCGTTTCCATCGGATTACTGATTGATAATATTCCCCAAGTCGGAGTCATCTATAATCCCTTTAGAAACGAATTATTTCGGGCAGTTTCAGGATCAAGAGCTACCTTAAACCGTCGTCCGATTCGAGTCTCCCAAACTCAACAACTCAGTCAAAGTCTATTAGTTAGCGGATTTGCATACGATCGTCGAGAAACTCCCGACAATAACTATGCTGAATTTTGCTATCTGACTCATCTAACTCAAGGAGTTCGTCGCAGTGGTTCGGCATCTTTAGATCTTGTAGATGTTGCCTGTGGGCGTTTAGATGGCTACTGGGAAAGGGGAATACGCCCTTGGGATGTTGTTGCGGGTATTGTCATTGTTCAAGAAGCAGGAGGAAAAGTTACAGCTTATGATGGCAGTCCAATTGATTTAAGATCTGGACGTATTTTAGCCACTAACGGTTATCTTCATTCGAGTTTGAGTCAAGCTTTGCAAGAAGTCTCAAAATGGCCGATTAAGTTTGAATAATCAGTAATTAATACTAAAATATTAGAAAATCAGCAAATTTATTGAGTGGCAGAGGGTTTATCGCAATCAGGGCAATATCCTATGGCTTTTCCGATTCAACAGGGACTATTTCAATTTGATTTAATCGACCATTATGCAATTTTAGGCGTTCCCCTTAAGACAGATTTTAAGGAAATTCGTCAACGCTATCTAAAAATTGCCTACCGTCTTCATCCTGATACGTGTCGGGCTAAAAGTCATGCCGAAAAAGAGCAAGCAGGGCAATTATTTTCAAAATTAGTCAATCCTGCTTATGAACATTTATCTCGTGAACAATCACGCACCGAATTTAGCTTAGTCCTTGCTCAAATTGGTAAAGGTGTTGCTCAAAACATTTCTAATACAACCTTAACAAGTGAACCTGCACAAAAACTCTTACAAACTAACAGTAATGTTGAAGCTGCTTATCGAAAACTCCTGCAATCCTTAGCTATTGATCAATATTTAAACCTCGATGGAGTTTATGCTAAAATTGCTCAGATTAGCGAGCTTAATATGGTCTATTTGATGATCGCTGAAGGGCAAACTACTCGGAAGACACAAACTTATATCGGTGAAAAAGCAATGGCTACCACCGAGCAAACGGCTACGGTTAGTTCTGATCAAGTGCCTAATTTTGAATCGGGGATTACTTCTTATATCCGTCGCGCTCAAGACTGTCTAAAAGCCGAAAATTATGGACAAGTGATTTTAGAAATTCGTGATGCTCTCAAGTTAGAACCCAATGATAGTACCTGTCATGCTTTACTAGGACTGGCTTATTTAAGACAAAATCAAACCTCAATGGCACGAGTACACATCAATCAAGCAGTGAAAGCAAACCCCAAAGATCCCATCGTCATTGAAAGTAAAAAAGAACTTGAGCAAACACTTAATCCCAATATTGCCATGCAAGGGGGTCAGGGTAAAAAAGACAATGCTAAAGATGGGAAAAACTTTTGGACGCTGTTTAATGGTAAAAAAAAATAGCCAGCAAGATGTAGAAGTCCCTCATCAATACAGAAATAGCGATCGCATTAATCAACAGGTCATTTAAAGATTTGATTGGAGTCTACCGCAAAGGTAAAATGTAGGTACTACTTAAACCCTAGTTCAACAGCTAGGGTTTTTTTGACGGTAGGAAAATAGACATTTTTTAAGCATCAGACAGAACACAATGAGTTATTCACCAGAGTCCATTCAGCAGTTAATCAATTCCGAAAACTATGGCGAACGTATTACGGGAATTAATCAACTGCGTAACATCGATCCCCAGATAGCTTTTCCCATGATTCAACCCCTTGTGACGGATGAAAATGCCAGGATACGTTATGCGGCTGTCAGTCAGTTAGATCCGTTGGGAAATGTAGATTTAGATACGGCTTTAAACCTGTTACGCGATCGCCTTTTTAATGACTCTGAATCTGATGTTAGGGCTGCTGCTGCTGATGCGATTGGTGGGTTAAAGCTCGTTAGTGCTTTTGATGATTTAGAACAGGTGTATGATAGTACATCTGATTGGCTGATTCAGTTAAGTATAATTTCGGCTCTCGGTGAAATGGGGGAGCCTAGAGCATTTGGGCTATTACAAAAGGCTTTAGGTTCAGATAATAGTTTAGTTAAAACGGCTGCTGTCAGTGCATTTGGTGAGTTAGGCGATCAAAATGCGGTCGCGCTTTTAATTCCTTTAGTTGATGATGAAGATTGGCAAATTCGCTATCGTTTAGCCCAAGCACTAGGACATTTAGGGGGTGAACAAGCGATCGCTACTTTAAATCAGTTAGCCCAAGATCAGATGGAACAAGTGGCATCAGAAGCACAAAATAATCTTAGTAAATAAAGCTAAGATGGAGGAAAAAACCGTCATACTATCCACTCATGGGACGCTTTTTCCTCATACTATTTTTCATCATGACTGATTTAAGCATGGCTAAAGTTCCCTTTGCTTTTGCTCAGTCGCTTGAAAATTTTCCTGATGATCCTCCTTTATCAATTCCTCAAGACCTACACCAACAGATTAATGATTTGTTGGAATTGGCACAAGGTTATATTGAAGCGGGAGATTATCAAAATGCGATCGCACTTTATGAGCAAACAGCGACACTGGATGACGAAAACGCCAAAATTTACTCTGGAATTGGTTATTTATACACTTTACAAGGTAATTTTCTTGCCGCTTCTCAAGCTTATCAAAAGGCTTTATCGATTGATCCAGAAAATCCAGACTTTTACTATGCGTTGGGTTATAGTTTCGCTAATGCAGGTAAATATAATGATGCTGCTACTGCTTATTATTATGCAATTGATCTTGAACCGGAGAATATACAACACTATATCGGGTTAGGTGTAATTTTACTGCGTCAACAAAATTATGCTAAAGCTGAGGAAGTTTATTACTCGATGATTGCATTAGATCCAAATAATCAAGAAGCCTATGAAATCATGGGAAAAGCTTTGATTGAACAACAACGATTTAATGATGCGATCGTTTTTTTAGAAAAGGTGATTAATAGTTTTCCTGATAGCACTGAATTAAGATTACAGTTAGCGAGTACTAAATTCTATCAAGGTGAAGTCACTCAAGCCTTAGATTTATTAAAACAAGCTGAAAGAATCGCCCCTAATCATTATAAAATTTTTGTCAAAACTGGAATTATTTTAGAAAAACAGAATTTATATGAAGATGCTTTAACTGCATACCGTAGAGCGATTTATTTGAATCCAAAATCAATTGAAGCTCAAGCAGGAATCGGACGAATCTTATTAATTAAAAAAGATTATTTAGGCGCGACTGTTATTTATCAAGAGTTATTAAAAACGATTCCCAATAATCCAGATGCTTACTATGGTTTAGCTTTATCTTATCAAAGAAGAGGACTAAAAAAAGAAGCAAAATTAGCTTTAAATACAGCACGTCAACTGTATTTAGATTATCACAATAGCGAAGGAGTACAACAGGTTAATCGTTTAGATCGAGAGTTGTAGTAAACGTCAGTTCGGGTTAAGATAATTTTTTCATGGCGAAAGACTAAAGAATTAGGGTTTGAGCTTATCTCGACCTCAGATTACATTAACTATCTTTCACTAGTTCGTAAGTATTCTAGCTTTTCTCCAATTCGGCTTGTTGCGCTACAGCAACCAGTGCCTTGCGAAAGATAATTTTATCATCGCCTGCTTTGTAAAATTCGCGGATTCGGGCTTCCTCGTCGTATCCGTTCTTACGGTAGAAAGCTCGCGTTCGCTCAAAGCTTGGCCGTCCAGACGTTTCTACTAATAATATGCGTTCGCCCCGTGCCGTTAACATTTGTTCGACATAGTGTAGCAGTTTCCCACCGAGTCCTTCTCCCTGACGGTCGGGATGAACGGCAATAAAGTATAAATTCCATGTCCCATAGGTAAAAGGCTCTGGCGCGTAATAGGCGACCCCCACTGGCTGACTATCCTCATAGGTGATCCAGAAATGATCACTGCCGAGGTGGTCATCAAAGTATTCGGCCAACATTGCGCCGAGTTCCTCAAGCTCTTGTTGACTAAACAAACCGATCACTGATGCGATCGCCATGAGAGCTTTCTTGTCATCGGGGGTGGCAGGTCTAATCATGAGCAAATTCTGTGTTGTGAATCAATGGTTAGGTGTTTTTTGTGCTTGCTCGATATTATCCTGAATTCGTCTTTCGATGAGTCCATTACGGATTTTTTTGGCAATTAATAAGGCTTGATTGTAGTAGTCTAAAGCTTGTTTCGATTTTTCTAGAGTATAGTAGACGAATCCGATATTGTTCAGCGTCATTGCTTCAGTGGTTTGATCTCCAGTTTCTTTAAAAATCGCTAAAGCTTGATTGTAGGTTTCTATAGCTTGTTGTGATTGTTTTAAGTTAGCGTAGATCCCTCCAAGATTATAGAGCGTGATGGCTTCTTTTGGGCGATCGCCAAGTTCTTTAACGATTGCTAAAGCCTGATTATAATTGTCTAAAGCTTGCTGTAATTGTCCTAAATTATTATAAGCTAACCCAGTATTGAGTAAAACTCCAGCTTCTCCGATGCGTTCACCGACTCTTCTATAGGTGAGCAAAGCTTGTTTATAATAATCGAGAGCTTTTTTAGATTGTCCGATTTTGGTATGTGCTAATCCAAGATTGTTAAAGGTTTTAGCTTGTCCTAGAGGATCATTAATTTCTGCAAAAACAGGTAAAGCTTTTTCATAGTATTGTATCGCTTGTTTCGGCTGACTGACATCATCGTAAATTTTACCAAGCGAAAACAAGGCTAAAGCTAAGTTTTGTTTATTTCCTTGTTCTTGTGCCATTTTTGAAACTTTTTGCCAAGTTTCAAGAGCTTGTGATGAGTTTCCTTGCTGTGACTGTTGATTCGCTAAATCTACGAGTTTTCCAAGTTCTTCTGTTTGATTTTGCGCCTGACTCGGTTGAGTTATTAGTGTTAGGCTAATCGTACTCGCACAAAAAATTAAGGTTAGTAAACTTCTAAAAAGATGTTTGCTCATTAGTATTAAAGTTAATACAAAGTCATCATTAATTCGCGCTGATATTTTTTGGTTAAAGGATGTTCCATACCAAGTAAGTTAAAAACAGCAATCATCGCTTTTCGAGCGGCATCATTGCGATATTTACGATTTTGTTGAACGATACTTAAAAATAATTGTAACGCTTGTTCTGGTTGATTTGATAAAAAGAATTCAGACGCTTGAGCAAAAACTTCATCTAGTGGATTTTCAGTCGATTCAGAAGGATTATTAAAACCAATGAGTGTTTGAAGGGCTTGTGCTTTCGCATAATATTTTTTATGATCTTCTCGAATGGTTTTTAACATTCCTTTAGCAGCTTCTATTTGCTTGACTTTTATCAAAAAATCTGCTGCTTCAATGACTAATTTAAGCTCATTTGGATACTGTTTAAAAAGTTGATCAAAGATCAGTTTTACTTGCTGATAGTTTTGCTGTGCCATTAATTCTTGAACTTTTGCTAACTCTAAATCTAACTCCGATTTTAAGTTTAATTGCTCAAAAAACGCTCTTAATTGTGTTTCAGATAAAGCACCAACAAAACCGTCTGAAATTGCTCCTTGATTAAAAATTTTAACATCTGGTACACCTTCTACACCAAATTGATTTGCTAAATCAGGATTTTGATCGATATCAATTTTAGCTAAAATAAAATCATACTCTTTGACTAATTTTTCTAGCGTCGGTTTTAGTAATTGACAGGGGCCGCACCAAGTTGCATAAAAATCAGCAATAACGAGTTTTTTATATGATTTCTCAATAACTTCTGTTGTAAAATTTTCGGTGTTAATATCAATTGAATATCCCATTATTGTTCCTCTTTTGCCCAAATTGCTAAACCGCCGCCTTTACCTCTAGCTGCTATTATTTTATCAGAAATGGCGAAGTATGAGAAAAAAGCTTGTTTTTGAATCGAAGCTTGAGTAAAATTATCTTCATTTTTTTGATCACCGCGTACATAACCTGAAAAGATTTTTTGTCCCAAAACTTGTATCGTTAAACGAGTAAAATCAAAAACAACGATATTTTTATTCGGTAAAATTTTCATCGGGCCATTTAATAATAACTTTAAAGTACCTAAAGAAACTGAATTACCAATTGTTCCTATTTCATTATTATGATTTTGAGAATATAAAAGATAAATTTTGACCCATTTTGGTATATACTTTCCTGAGCCTAAGATAATTCCAGCACGATCGCGTGTTTTTTTCGTACCTGTAACAAAAAACAATCGCCAAGAACCCTCTAACTGTTTTAGAGTAACTGAATTTTTATTTTTTTTAGCGGTTTTTTCTTCATCTAATAAAGCGTCTACAATTGTGTTGGGAGTCGGTTGATCAGTAGATTGATATAAAAAAGCGTTGGCAGCCTGTTCTAAAACTAGAATATTTTCAGTCATTTAACCTTTAAAGGATTTAGTAGCTTTACCAATATTTTAAACTGTTTTCGTAAATCATCTAAATTTGGATAGATTTCGCCATATCGCCAACTGACATAAGCTTGAGAGATATCTTGAATAATATTCGTAACTATATCTGGATGATATTCACGAGAGATTTTTACATATTCGAGTGGCGTTTGTGCGGGATGTTTAGTGTAACCTTTTTCTTGGAGTAATCCTAACATCTTTTGATAGAGTTGTTCGACTGGCGGTAATTTGGCTAACCGACGTTGAAACCTCAATTTTTTGAGTTGTAGCCAGCTTAACCAACCCATTAAACCGCAAAAAGTCGCTAAAATAAAGCCAATAATTCCACCTAACAGACTGCTAGAAATAAATTTCCATAACCAGCCAATAAACTGAAATATTTTTTCTAATACTTCATTAAACAAAATATTGAAAAAGCTAACAATAGGAGAAGGAAGCCAACTAGCCACCCAGTTCCATAATTGTTTTAATACACTAAATTGAACGACTTCTTCAAAAGAGGGAGGGATTAAATCATGCCCTGGAATCGGATCAAAAGCATACCAATCATAGTTAGGGAAATAAACTTCAGTTAAAGCATAAGCATCCGTATTTTTAACTTCATAAAACCCCGTAAAAGGATTAAATTGACCCTGTGAAAAACCAACCGTTAGACGGGAGGGAATACCCAGAGAACGTAACATCATGGTTAAAACAGTCGAAAAATGATCGGGATAACCTCCTTGATATTTAAACAGAAATTCTTTAACTAAATCATTTTGTTTTTCAAAAAAAGGTAAATCTGAAATAATTTCATAGTTTTGTTTTAAAGCTTGAGCGAGATATAAGGATTTTTCGTAGTTCGTCGTTAGAGGTTTTGGCGATTTTGCTAATAATTCTTCAGCTTTTTGTTTTACTTCCTCGCTAATTTCAGCAGGAATTTGTAAGTAATATTGTTTAATTAATGGCGAATAATTTTGAGGTGCAGTATTTAAAAGGGTTTGATTTCGATAGGGAACTTGAGAGATAACAGTATATGTTAATCCTTCTATTAATGCACCTGGTGATCTTAAACTTCCTTCTGGATCTACAGCAATTTCTTTAGTTGGAAAAAATAGATATTGTGGCGAGGCAAGGGCTGGAATTAAATTAGGTAAAGTAGAAGTTAATGTATAACTTTGAATCACTTCTTTAGTCTTAGCCTTGGTCATTGGTAAACCGATAAAAAAGCGATATGACCAAGCCGAACGAGTGAGATTAATTAATTGTTCATCTCGTGAAACTTTCCAACCTTGACCCGTATAATGATCAAAAGATAAAACTTTCCAGAAACCAGGGGCTTGAGAACGAACACGCATCACGATTTTAGGCTTCATAGTACCCCTAAGATTTTGATTCATTTGACTATTAAAGCCATAATAGAAAGTCTCATCAATTTGTCCAAGCCCAACGGCTTGATTAGTTGCTACACCAGACCCATTGGGGTTGGTTTCTTTACCTTCTTTAACATAACCTGGATTAATAATTGTTCGATTTTGTTCATCAAAACTTTTTTGGCTTAATTCTGATGGGCTACTGACAGGAAAACTTTGAATTTGATATCCCGAAAAACGAGGCATAATTGCAAATATCGCCAAACCAATACCCATAATTAATAAGAAAACAATTCCTAGACGATAGGGTGAAAGAGGAGAGTATTTTAGAGTTGATGTTAAAGGAATGGTTTTTTTAAAGGTATTGAGTCCTAAACGTGAATGATAATCTAAAACTAAAGTAGGTAAAGCGAGTAACAAAAATAATAGCAACCAAGGGGCAAAAGCAACGGTTTGAGAGACAGTTCCAGCAACACCGAGTAAGATTAAACCAATGACCATCGAATAGCCTAAGTCTTTGCGTCGTGGTAGGTCAAAACTATGTAAAACTTGGAGTTGGGTAAGGAGTTGGGCTAAAGCAATTCGAGTATCTGGAAAAAGGGTTAGTAAGTTGACTAAAAACATTCCCAAAACGGCTAACATACCTATAGCAATCAGGAATTTAGCAGTAATATTGCGATGTCGTCTACGATACCAACTCCAAGCGGCCCCGATGATACTTAAAGGAATTGCCCATAAACTCATTTGAGTGTCTGCGGCTACATCTGTGGCAATGATACCGACGATGACCAACGCTTGTACTAAAATTCGCAATAGTAAAGACTCTTCAGTTTGAGGATGAGGCTGGTTTTTAATTTGCTGTTGAAGTTGGCTAAACCAAGACTTAGCTTGAGGTTGAGTAGTTGTCATGAAAAAAAGGTAAAGATGATGACGGGTCTTTACCTTTATCTTTCCCATTTTGATGACGCTAAATTTAAAAAACTGAAAAATTGCTCAGTAGTCAATTTAGATCATTAACTGAGTTTTTCAATTTGAGGCTGTTTGGTGGGTATTTGTTCTTTAATGACTTTAGCCGCAATGAGAGGAAAGTCTCGAATATGATTGATGATTAAATTCCAAAAATAACCGTACTGAGGAAATTTTTTCAGCAGCAGAAGTTCAGCTAAAATATATAATCTAAGGGGACTTCTTCTATATTCGGGTGGATTATCTTCTAGTCTAATTTGTTCGGGAAGTGGGAGTAAATAACCAATTACTTTGTCTTTTTCATAAAATTTTGCTTGGACATATAAACCCAGTAATCTATCTAATGTCCAAAACGGTACATATTTGAAAGGCCCACCTAAATTTAACATTGGCATTAAATCTTTTAAGCTTTCTTGTACCATTGAGGTTTGCCAAACTTTTTTATCAAAATTTTCCAGATGCGGCCCATGATGGTCAGTTCTTTCTCTAATTAAACAACGCCAATCAAATTGATTTTCTAATGGTGCGATCGGAATTTCAAATAAATCTTTATTTTGATCATAACTTTTGTGATTCCCTAAAGACTTACCACAGATTTTTAGTTCATCAATTGGGTTAATTTTTGACCAAGGAGCTTCTAATTCAGCTTTTCGCCCATAATCAAATTCTTTTCTACTCAGTCTCATCACCCAGCTATCAGGAAATCGCTTAAAATATTGCAATACGATTTCTAAAATATCGGGTGTTAAATATTCATCACAATTTAAGCTTAATGTATAAGTCCCCGAAGCATTTATCAGTCCAGTAATACGTTGAATAACTTCTCCTCTTAAAGGGCTATTAATCTGTTGAACTCTAGCATCATCAATGATCGATTTAGTCATGCTAGGTGGATGAACTAGGATAAATTCAATATCTCCTTTAACTTCTAATAATTTCTTTAACCAATGCTCTGAAAAGCCTTCTCGTGTTGGCGTAACAATAGATAAAATCGGTTTAACCATAAGAAGCTAGAATGTATTTATATAGGGAGCGTTAAATTAAATAACAGAATCATCTTTAAATGATTTGCCGAAAGTATAGCATATTTGAGCAAATTTCAATGGAATACTGAATGATAGGATACTTAGGAAGATTAGAGAATTTAATTAGACAAAGGAGTCGTACAATAGTAGTCCTATAATGTTGATGAATGATTGTTTATGGTTACTCCTTCCACTCAAGATATTATCTCTGCTTTAGAAACGCCCGTCGATATAAGTTTTGATTTACCCGATCCCGAAGATGAAGGGATAGAAGAGATAGACTTTCAAGAACAGTTAGACGCGATCTGGAAAGTGTGCGATCGCTTTGATCTCCAGACTGATATTTGGCGGGGGCGTATTCTGCGGGCAATACGTGACAGAGAGAAAAAAGGAGGAGATGGTAGAGGAACAGGTTTTCTAAATTGGCTCAAAAATCGAGAAATTACTAAAAGTCAAGCCTATGCTTTGATTCAATTAGCCAATAGTGCGGATACTCTTTTAGAAGAAGGTCAACTTGATCCAACGACGATCAATAATTTTAGTAAACGTGCTTTTGTCGAAACGGCTAAAGCGTCTCCTGATGTACAACGCTTGGTAAGTGAAGCCGCCCAAAATGGCGATCGTATTACTCGACGCGAAGTGAAACAACTTTCTGATGAATGGACAGCGATGAGTTCAGATTTACTACCTGAGATCCTCAAGGAAAAAGCGACAGAGGGAACTTTAAGCGCTCGTCATTTAGCCCCATTGGTGAAAGAATTAGAAAAACTCCCCGATAGTCACATCGAAACGATTCAAAAAGAAGTTTCTAACAATCCTGATGTTGATACGATTAAAGCGATGACATCAGAAGCGAAAAGTCTTTCTAAATATCTTGATGCAGCTTCTCAAGTTCAAACCCTCAGACGGGCAACTCTGGATATTGAAATGGCTTTAGATGAAGCGTTACGATTAGAGTGTTTAAATACAGCAGCCGATTTAGTTAAACAAGCGACTCAACTAGAACAAACGGTTGCTAAACTTTATACGACTTGGAAACGATTGGGTAGCCTTTCAGATCGATTATATGTTGATACTGGGGCGAGTAATCCTCATTTACGCTCAATGTTAACGTGTTTGGAAACGCTCACCAGTGAAGTGATCGAGGTTGAATTAGATGAAGGGGGTAAACGGTTAGTGCGTTTACGAGTGATGACGGAAGGAGAATAAAATTATTAAATGGACAGTTTTTTATGGAAATTCCCAATCATTATCAATTTCCGAAAACACTAGAAGAAGCAAAAGCCATTCAAGAAAAGTTACGATCGCAAGTTATTGTTAGAGATCAACTTGAAACGGTGCAATGGGTGGCGGGGGTTGATGTTGCTTTTGAGGATAATTACTCATTGACAAGGGCGGCGGTTGCTGTGTTTCAGTTTCCCGATCTCGAATTACAAGAAACAGCGATCGCCACTTTACCCACTTGTTTTCCTTATATACCTGGTTTTCTCTCGTTTCGGGAAATACCAGCGATTTTAGAATCTTTAAAAAAATTAACGATTATTCCAGATTTAATCTTCTGTGATGGACAGGGGATCGCCCATCCGCGACGTTTAGGAATTGCCAGTCATTTAGGTGTCTTAATTGATTGTCCGACGATTGGGGTCGCCAAATCTCGTTTAGTCGGTTCTCATGAAGAAGTATCCTTAGAAAAAGGCTCACAACAACCTTTAATCGACCAAGGAGAAACTATTGGAGTCGTACTTAGAACCAAGTATAAAGTTAAACCTCTATACATTTCACCAGGGCATCGAATTAGTTTACCAACTGCGATTCAGTATGTTGTTCAAAGTACCACCAAGTACCGCTTACCTGAAACAACACGCATCGCTGATCGGCTGTCTAAAGCAAAAATCTAAAGAAAATATTAAAAGTTTTAGCCAAATTTCCTCATTGATTTAAAAAATGTAACGAAATGCAAAGTATAATATTTTAAAAGTTAGACATAAACATTTATTGAGTAGAATCTAAATGCGAGTTGCGATCGCTGGTGCTGGTTTAGCTGGCTTATCTTGTGCAAAATACCTTGTCGATGCGGGACATACTCCGATTGTCCTAGAGCGTCGAGACGTTTTAGGGGGTAAGATTGCCGCGTGGAAAGATGAAGATGGAGACTGGTACGAAACTGGATTGCACATCTTCTTCGGTGCTTATCCCAATATGTTACAGCTATTCAAAGAATTAGAGATTGAAGATCGCTTGCAGTGGAAAGAACACACGATGATTTTTAATCAACCTAATCAGCCTGGAACCTATTCCCGCTTTGATTTTCCTGATCTTCCTGCTCCGCTTAATGGAGTAATTGCGATCCTTGGCAATAATGATATGTTGACTTGGGAAGAAAAAATCAGGTTTGGTATCGGACTGATTCCAGCAATGATTAAGGGTCAAAAGTATGTCGAATCAATGGATCAATACTCTTGGTCAGAATGGATGCAGAAACAAAACATCCCCCCCAGAGTAGAAAAAGAAGTTTTTATTGCTATGTCTAAAGCATTAAACTTCATCGATCCCAACGAAATCTCTTCAACCATCCTTTTAACCGCCTTAAACCGTTTCCTCCAAGAAAAAAACGGCTCTAAAATGGCATTTCTAGACGGTTCTCCGACCGAAAGACTTTGTGAGCCTCTTGTCGAGTATATTACCTCTCGTGGGGGTGAGGTTCGCTTAAATGCCCCTTTAAAAGAAATTTTGTTAAACGATGACGGTAGCGTGCGAGGATATCTCCTCAGAGGGTTAGATGGCGCACCCGATGAAGTATTTACCTGTGATCTGTATGTGTCTGCGATGCCAGTCGATCCGTTAAAGGTGATATTACCTCAACCTTGGAAAGAAATGGACTTTTTCAAAAAATTGGATGGTCTAGAGGGAGTTCCAGTCATTAACTTGCATCTATGGTTTGATCGCAAATTAACCGATATTGATCATCTTCTTTTTTCGCGTTCTCCACTCCTCAGCGTATATGCTGATATGAGTAATACCTGTAAGGAATATGCAAATCCCGATCGCTCGATGCTAGAACTTGTTTTAGCACCCGCTATGAATTGGATCAGCAAATCGGATGAAGAAATTATAAGAGCCACTATGGCAGAATTAGAAAAACTTTTTCCGCAACACTTTACAGGAGATAACCCGACTAAATTGCTCAAATCTCATGTCGTAAAAACGCCGCGCTCAGTTTACAAAGCGACTCCCGGTCGTCAAGCTTGCCGCCCTGATCAAAAAACTCCAATTAAAAATTTCTATCTTGCAGGGGATTACACCATGCAACAGTATTTAGGGAGTATGGAAGGGGCCGTCTTATCTGGTAAACTAACGGCGAGTGTAATTGCTCAAGATTCCCTTCTTGATGCCATGAATCCCTTAAATAGCGATTCTGACTCAACTGCTCTCGTTCAGATGGTCTAATCGTCTTACCTTTGGTCAGTTCTCTACTGGCCTCTTGAATGAGACAATGCTAAATGACGATTAAGCAAAGTATACAGACAAGTGATCTGCCTGTGGTGAATGCTGCAATTGCCTAGACCCCCCCTATCAACAACCCCTCTGGCCTCTCTCGAAGAGTCCTATGAACTCTGTCGCCAGATTACCGAGAAGTTTTCTAAAACCTTTTATCTCGGTACACTCCTGATGCCCAAAGAAAAACGCCAAGCGATTTGGGCGATCTATGTCTGGTGTCGTCGTACAGATGAACTCGTAGACGGGCCACAAGCTGGACTAACAACGCCTGAAACCCTCGATCTGTGGGAACAGCACCTCGATTCAATTTTTGCGGGTGAACCCATTGAAGATGTTGATGTTGCCCTAGTCGATGCCCTACAGCGGTATCCGATGGATATTCAACCGTTCCGCGATATGATCGCAGGCCAACGAATGGATCTCTATCGCAGTCGCTATGAAACGTTTGAGGAACTGAATCTCTACTGTTATCGAGTGGCTGGTACAGTTGGACTAATGACGAGTCCTGTTCTGGGTGTCGAGCAGCGTGTGGGAACAGCACCTTGGGAACAAGGGTACTATGTTCCGCAAGAAGAAGCGATCGCCCTTGGGATTGCTAATCAATTGACAAATATCCTAAGAGATGTAGGAGAAGATGCCCAACGGGGTCGAATCTATCTACCTCTAGAGGATTTAGAATTGTTTAACTATACCGAAGAAGATTTATTCAAAGGGGTCATTGATGAGCGTTGGCAGTCTTTGATGCAGTTTCAAATTCAACGAGCGAGAAAGTATTTTATTTCAGCAGAAAAAGGCATACAATCTTTATGCCCTGATTCGCGTTGGCCTGTTTGGGCGGCTTTAATGCTTTATCAAGGTATTCTAGATGTCATTGAAGCCAACAATTATGATGTGTTTACAACACGAGCTTATGTACCAACTCCCAAGAAAATGATCTATCTACCTGTAGCTTGGTTGCGGGCGCAGGCTTTATAGTAAGATTTTTTAGTTCAAGCCTATTGCCTAGAAAAAAGACTTGTGATACAATAGAAGATCGTCGGCTCAAAAAAACTTGGGGGCGTGGCGGAATGGTAGACGCTACGGACTTAAAATCCGTTGACCCTTATCAGGTCGTGTGGGTTCAAGTCCCACTGCCCCCATCAATTGATTAACTTAACCATCCTTTAAGACGGCGTGCTACCTGTGGACGGCGTAGTTTTCTCATCGCTTTACTTTGAATTTGTCTGACTCTTTCTCGTGAAAGGTTAAACATCGCGCCAACTTCTTCGAGGGTATAGGGTTGAGCAGTGACTAAGCCATAACGCAATGAAATGACATCTTTTTCTCGTTGAGTTAGAACATCACTCAAGACGGCGGCAATTTCAGAGCGCATCATTGCTTCATTCATTTGCTCTTCTGGTAGTTGCAGTTCTTCGTCTTCGAGTAAATCGACTAATTCGGTGTCTTCTCCTTTGCCGACTCGATGGTTGAGTGAAAGAGATTGACGACGTAATTGTAAGAGTTGTCTAAGTTGTTCGGGTGTGACTTCGAGTTCAATAGCGAGTTCAAGTTCGTTGGGGTTACGTTGGAGTTTTTGTTTGAGGACTCGTTGGGCTTTTTTGAGTTTATTGAGTTTTTCGACGATATGAATCGGTAAACGGATGGTTCTCGAGTCATTAGCGATGGTACGAGTAATCGCTTGACGTATCCACCAATAGGCATAGGTGGAGAATTTATAGCCTTTGTTGGGGTCGAATTTTTCGGCGGCGCGGTTTAAGCCGATCGCTCCTTCTTGGATCAGGTCTAAAAAAGGTACGCCACGATTGAGATAACGTTTGGCGATCGAGACGACTAATCTTAGATTAGAACGAATCATTTTGCGTTTGGCGGTACGTCCTTTGTACAGACGGTTCTCTAAGACTCGTTCATTTTCTAAACCTAAGAAGAGAGCCCATTCTAGTTTTGTCGGTTGACGCTGTAAGAGTTCGCTTAGTTCGAGACGTTTTGATTCGGCATCGGCAAGGTATTTGACGGCGTAGGCGAGTTCGACTTCTTCAGAGGGTTGGAGTAGGGGATAACGTGCCATTTCTTTGAAGAAGGCTCCTACTGTGTCGTCTGAGGTGGTTTTTGTATAGCCAGTGGGAACTCGTTCATCTGTCCATTCTAAAAAATGCCGTTCAATTTCTTCGTCAATGGGTGAGATTTTTTCATCGCTGTTGATGAGGAGTTCGGCGGTTTGAGTTGGCGGTATTTTAAAGTTATTCATAAGCTATGTTGATGAGACTGGATCTATAAATTCATCTGTTTTCCCGATGGCCAAATTTTCACATTGATTTTTGTTATTTTGAGTTTTTTAAACGTTTTCTTAATTAATTGACTTAACTTTGAGTCGTGTTTTGATGAAAATTTAATGACTTAAGTTAATATGTCACCAATTTGATCAGATTTTTTGTATGTTTAACTACAATGAATGAAAGTCAAAAAGCAGTTTTTTTAATACTGTATCCGATGTTTTAAAAAATGGGTAGATTATTTTTCTTGATGTTAACTATTTGTGAAGCGGAACTATCGTCAAATTGCCTTATAATTAAGTAACTGAGAATCACCTGCTAATGAATTTTATGTGCGCTTACGATTCGACGTTAATCGCCTCAGAATTAAAAGTTTCTTATTTGACCGAAACTCATCAAACTCGCTGGTTAGAAGTTTTAGTAGATTGCCCTGGAACAACAAATACAGAAAATGGCGAAGAAAAACTCTTTACCTATGCTGTCCCCTCAGATTTATCAATTCAACCAGGAGACATTGTTAGCGTTCCTTTCGGCTCACAAGTTGTTGGTGGCATTGCGATTCGTTTTGTCAAGAGTTTGCCAGAAAACTTAACAGAAGCACGAATTCGAGAGGTAGAAGATGTTATTACATCGGGTCTTTTTCCCCGAACTTACTGGGATTTACTTAATCGTGTAGCCAAATACTACTATACAGATTTGATGACGGTAATTCGGATGGCTTTACCACCAAAGCTACTCGGAAAGTCACAACGTCGCATCCGTCTTAAGTATGTTGCTCTTCCAGAAGGTGCAGAGATTTTTTGTAGTTTAGCAGCACAAGAAATTATACGTTTACTGAAATCTCAAAAAGAAGGCGACTACAGCGCACAACATATTTACAGTAAGGTTAGAAATGCACAAAAAGGAATTAAGGAATTAATTAAACGCGGTTGGGTGGAAAGTTATTTAGAACCGCCGAGAACAACCCGCCCTAAACTTCAAAAAGCTGTTATTCTAGTGATTAATAATTTTCCTGCTGATTTAACCAACAGACAGCGCGAAGTCATTGAGGTTTTGCGTCATCGTGGGGGGGAATTATGGCAAAATGAGTTACTACAACTTTCTAAAATTAGTCTTTCAGTCATTGAAACCTTAGCCAAAAAAGGTTATTTGGTGATTGAATTACGGGAAAAACTCCGCCTACTCTCTCATCCTGAAACCCTTAAAGATAGCGCGAAACAACTAACACCGACTCAAAATGATGCTTTAAATCAAATTCAAGCAACCACGAATTATCGTCAAATTTTATTGCATGGTGTCACAGGATCTGGTAAAACTGAAGTCTATATCCAAGCGATCGCACCTCTACTCGAAAAAGGATTATCAGCACTGGTATTAGTTCCTGAAATTGGTTTAACGCCTCAACTAACCGATCGCTTTCGTGCTAGATTTGGCTCACGAGTCTGTGTTTATCATAGTGCTTTATCGGTCGGTGAACGCTATGACACATGGCGACAAATGCTGACAGGTGAACCACAAATCGTTATTGGGACTCGTTCGGCGATTTTTGCTCCTTTACCAAAACTGGGAATTATTATTCTTGATGAAGAACATGATTCTAGTTTTAAACAAACTCAGCTGATTCCAACCTATCACGCTCGACAAGTTGCCCAATGGCGAGCCGAATTAGAACAGTGTCCTCTTGTCTTGGGTTCTGCGACACCTTCACTTGAAAGTTGGGTTAATATTCAAGAAAATACTAAGCACACTTACTATCTTTCTTTACCCGAACGTATCCAAGCACGTCCCTTACCTCCAGTCGAAATTGTCGATATGAGACGGGAACTACAACAGGGCAACCGTTCAATATTTAGTCGTTCTCTATCAATAGCTTTACATCAGCTAGTCGAACAACAAAAACAGGGCATTCTATTTATTAACCGTCGTGGCTATAGTACTTTTGTATCATGTCGAAATTGTGGCTATGTCGTAGAATGTCCTGATTGTGATGTTTCCCTTTCCTATCATTACACTCATGAGGGAGCGACAGAATTACTACGATGTCACTATTGCAACTATAGCCAATTACACCCGCGCAATTGTCCCGAATGTGGTTCACCTTATTTTAAGTTTTTTGGCAGTGGCACCCAACGAGTTACTCAAGAATTAACCGAATCATTTCCAAATATTCGATGGATACGCTTTGATAGTGATACAACACGAACGAAAGACGCACACCGTAACCTCTTGAATCAATTCGTAAAAGGTGAAGCTGATGTGTTAGTCGGCACACAAATGTTAACCAAAGGCTTAGACATTGCTAATATCACCTTAGTGGGAGTGGTGGCGGCTGATGGGTTATTGTATCATTCTGATTATCGGGCAGCCGAACGCGCTTTTCAAACCTTAGCCCAAGTCGCGGGACGTGCGGGAAGAGGAGAAAACCCAGGTAAAGTAATTATACAAACCTATTCCCCAGAACATCCCGTTATTCAAGCAGTCCGTCATCATAATTATCAGGGTTTTTTAGATATAGAATTACCGCAACGAGAAAGCTTAAACTATCCCCCTTATGGAAAGTTAATCTTAATTCGTCTTAGTGGTATGGATGGGGTAGAAGTACAACAAACTGCTGAAAAATTAGCCGATGAATGTATCGAAAGGCTAGGCTCATTGGGAGAAGTCTTAGGCCCTGCTCCTGCTAGTATTATGAGGGTAGCTCGTCGTTATCGTTGGCATATTCTTTTAAAATTTGATGCTTTAAGTGAGAGTTTATTAGGTTCTTTGCAAGACTTAAAGAAAAGTTGTCCCGCATCGGTTAGTATGGCGATCGATGTTGATCCAATTAGTATCGATTAACACTCTTCTCATAAACTGGATCAGTCTGCCAGAATAGAAAACGAAAGCCATCATCAAAAAATGACTCAATATGACAGGCAATTTAGTTAAAGGTAGTATTGCAGTAGTGACATTAGGGGTGATCATGACAGCGACTAACCCCAAACAAGAAGCTTACACCGAATACGCTACCGAGCGATTTATGAATCAATCTGGACAATTTGTTTGTGAGAAGACAGGATACTGTGATAAAGATGGTATGCCAGTTATGATCAAAAATACCGTCAAAAATAATTTTATTAAACCAGCGATTACCACAGCCACCGAAAGACAAAATTTAGGTGTAGTTAGTCTCTATACAACAGAAGTCCCTGGAGTGGGACAAATGAAAACAGTTGGCGCATTTGGTAAGTTTTTTACTTATTCCCAGTCGTAAGATTAATGTAGGGATGAATTAACATTCTCAATTGCTTTTATTCAAAATCAACTGATATATAATTTGTCTAAAATTATCTTTTTGAGATTATTAATGTGTAGTCACACTAAATTACAATAAATCAATCTATTTTAATTAAACATAAAAGTTTTGTTGGTTATAGATTTTTATTCTAAAACCAAATCACTAATAAAACCAAATAGTCTTAGTTGTTAAGACGATAAAAAAAAATGATGAGAGAGCCTAAAATGTAGATGTCACAAGAGTTAATAACAATTAAATTAACTTTAGACAATTAACTAAATGTTATTTTAGGCTAGAATTTAAGTTGAACACTAGAATTGTATACAGCAAGTTTTTTAAAATTTAATGTAAAATTCTAGCTTTAAAATAGGAGAAAAAATTGTGATGAAAAGTACAAATAATTGGATAAAAAAAAACAAAATTCAATCGATAACAATATTTTTGACATCACTTCTATTTTTTGTGGGACTGCTTTTTGTAGATAATGCTTCTGCTCAAGTCGCACAAAATATTGTCAATCAAGCTCAGTCTTCTTTTGAAAAAGCTCTGCAAGATACAAATCAAGTCATTAGTGATTTGCCACAACAATTAGAACGTGTCACCAGTGAGCCACAAATTGCAGTTCGCAAACAAATTGAAGACGATTTAGAAAATAGACAGGATTCACTAGAAAATCTT
The DNA here is from genome assembly GCF_017312365.1 of Chroococcus sp. FPU101. Taxonomy (GTDB): domain Bacteria; phylum Cyanobacteriota; class Cyanobacteriia; order Cyanobacteriales; family Microcystaceae; genus Chroococcus. Next base: position 368 of record NZ_BLJI01000028.1, on the reverse strand, counting down.
GCTGATTCTGTTGATGACTTAGCCGAAAAATTGCAGAGTTACAATAAGAAATCATTATCTTCCGATCCCCAGTTTCAAAAAAATGCTTTGAACATTCAACAGTCACTTCTTAACGTAGCTCAGACGATCGACAGTTTAGCCGATGATGTGGAAAATGCTAAAGAAGGTAGTACGCCTGCTTTCCGTACTCATACTAAGTTGCGAATTGTAGCGTAAAATTAAATAGAAAGAAGAAAAGGAAGATCAAGAAGAAATGTCCAGAGTCAGTCGAGTGTTACCGCATCTGACGGCGGAAGAAATTCAAGAAAAGATCCGTACAACAGATAATCACAGAAAATAGCAAAAATGGTGGATTGTCTACAACGCTT
>NZ_BLJI01000027.1 GCF_017312365.1 Chroococcus sp. FPU101 | reverse complement strand
ATTTAGACGCTCAACAGTTTATTACCTTATATTAAGTGGTATATGATTGTCACAATTTTAGATTTTGTTATCTATTTATTCATATACAGTTGGAATACCTACCATTGGGGGGGAAATTCAGCGTGGGGGGCAAGGTATCATTTGACTTCGATTCATCTGTTGTTAGTTCCTTTAGTTTGCCTACTGATGCAATGGATTTTAATGAGCCAGAAAACCACTTCGTACAGACCAGTATGGCTTTGGCTCGTTCGGCTTATATTAATTATAGCTGTGTGCATTCAATTATCTTCTGTAGCCCTCTCCTCCAATCTGGAAATCGTTCAGCAAGAATTGGGTGTAGGTTCTCACTTTCGTCTCATGCAAAGACTCAAAAATATCTCCCTCTTACTGATTCATGACACAGATGATTCTGAAATGACTAAACTGAAAATACCTGCTCAAAAGCTCGATGAGAGTGAGCAAGTCTGGACGTTTTTGCCATTTAAATTGACTCAAAAGGTTAAATCTGAACCTTTTTTAGCTCAGTATCTACTGATTACTTTTATTCTTTGGGGTTTAGTTTTAATATTAGCAATTAGAGCTTCTATTTTGCTAATGCGATCGGTCATGTGAAGTTTCAGAGTTTCTTGAGGTTGGGTGATTCAATTCTTACAATGAGATCAATCGTGGTTGAGACATCAGAAGCGACTAACTCACGCAGAAGTAATAAGGTTATTTTTAGCTGAATTTATTTATTTTCCTCTGTATCATCCTAGAGGTTAAGATTTTTTAAAGAGCGTTCGATATACAGGTTGTTTTTTATTATGAGTGGCAATTTCTCGTTCAGTGGGAACAGGAAAGGGGTTTGTTTCTAACGGTTCTTGGGTAAAATGGGAGTTATTCTGGAAATGCTTTACCATTTCGTTTTGAACAAATTCGACATCGGATTGTAAAAACACTACACCCTCATTTTTTAGGTATCGTGCAATTGCTTCGACTAATTCGCATTGTACGACTCGTCTTTTGCTGTGACGTTGTTTGAACCAAGGATCTGGAAATTGGATTGTTACCCATTGTAGAACCCCTTGGGGCAATGATTGAAGAATTGGCTCAAATGAATGATTAATATTACAAAAAATAAAATGTAGATTGCTTAATCCTAAATTATCTCGATGATGATTCGCTTCAGTAACTAAAGGTTCTCTAATTTCTGTCCCTAAAAAATTGATATCAGGATACAAAGTCGCCATTTTTAATAAAAATTTACCTCTAGCGCAACCGATATCTAGATGTAGGGGTTGGGTGATCTCAGAATAAATTTGACTCCAATCTGGGGGGGTGACTGGGTTACGATATTGATCACTGAGTGGATTAACGTGTTGACGAACACGAACTCTTGTCAAGGTTGCTCCCTCCGATACTTATACTAAAAACGTTTTAATTAAAATAGTGAGACTCTTGTGCTAAACTTTCGTTTTGCGGTGATTAGTGATCCTCATGTGGCTATTCCTGAAACCATTTGGACTCATCCTAATCGTTTTCACCTAGTAGAAGTGAGTGTTCCTGCTTTAGAAGTAGTTTTTAATCATCTCAAAGAATTAGATCTCGATTTTTTGCTCATTCCAGGTGATTTAACCCAAGATGGAGAACCCGAAAATCATCGATGGTTAGGACAACAATTATCTACTTTACCGTTTCCTGCGTACGTTATACCAGGTAATCATGATGTACCGAGTCTTGATGCAACTGAGAGTGCGATCGCTTTTTCTGAGTTTCCCTCGTTCTATCAAAAACAAGGTTACACCAATCCAGAACAAATTTATTATACTTGTGAAGTTTTCCCAAGCGTTCAACTGATTGGTTTAAATTCTAATCAATTTAATGACCAAGGAAAGCAAATCGGTATATTAGACGAAAAACAGTTAGTTTGGCTCAAAAATTTACTGCCAACTCTGCAAGGTAAAGTTATTCTCGTGATGATTCATCATAATGTGATTGAACATTTACCTGGACAAAGTACTCATGAACTAGGACGACGTTATATGTTAGAAAATGCGGCTAGTTTGTTGGAATTATTCGAGCAATATGGGGTTAAATTAATTTTTACGGGACATCTCCACGTACAGGATATTGCTTCACATCAAGACATTTATGAAATTACGACAGGTTCTCTAGTCAGTTATCCTCATCCCTATCGTATTATTGAGTTTCAGCAAAATGAGCGAGGACATCAAACTTTAAATATCACATCACATTGGATCGAACAGTTACCAGAATGGGAGAATTTACCCGAAATCTCAAGAAATTGGTTAGGCGATCGTTCTTTTCCCTTTATGATGCGTCTTTTAACCTCATCTCCGCTTAATTTACCCGTTGCTGAGGCAGAAAACCTCGCTCCGAAATTACGGAATTTTTGGGCGAATATCGCAGCAGGCGATCATTTATTTGAGTTCCCTGATTTTCCCAAACCAGTACAAGAATACTTTAAGAAATTTGGTGCCGTGAATCAAAACGGTGTACCTGAATTAATTGATAATCAAGCTGTCATCAAACTTTAGTTTAGCGAATTAAGATTTTTAGATCTTCACTCATGGCAGCAAGAACATTAACTGCATCAACCTCCATCGCTACCCAGGCATTCGCCCCAATTTTCGTTTTATGGCGATGATCAAAAACTGTTTTTCCTGTTGTCCATTCTCCTTTAGTTTCGATTCTTACCTTAGCGCGACGAAATAATAAGGTTTCGGGATAAAATAAGTATGCTAGAGTGACCGCATCATGTACCAAAAATCCCTCCAGTCCACTGGTTTCCCGAAAAGATTGAGAAGTCTGACACATAAACTCAGCCAGCGAAACAATCAACTGAGCGATCGCACTTTCAGGATTGACTTTTTTAATGTTTTGTGCAATATAGTTTGTGAAAATCAGTTTTCTGGTGATATCCAACGGCAAAACAACTAGATCCTCTCGACAAGAGAAAACGATGTTAGCTGCTTCGACATCGTAAGCGATATTAAATTCTCCTTCTGGTGTTAGGTTTCCAGAAGTGAGAAATGCACCACCCATAATAATAATGTCTTTTGCTTTTTTCAGGATACCGGGTGATTTCTTCTCGGCTGCCGCTAAATTAGTCAGAGGTGCGATCGCTATTATTGTAATTTCTCCTGGTGATGCGTTTAATTTCTCGATCAAAACTTCATCAGCAAAACGGGCGGTAAAGTAAGAATTTGTACATTCAGGAAGTGTATGCGTTAGATTACCCATACCATCGATACCATGCAGTAATCCCGCATCTTCAATCCCATGTGCTGAACCTCCGATAATTCCCTTGGCGACTTCTATGTGATCAAAACCTGCTAGTTCTAGGAGTTTACTGGCACCAGTAAAAGTATATTTAGCATGAACATTACCATCAACGGTAGTCACTGCCACTAATTCAGCATATCTTTGTTTTACTAGACTCAGTAACCACAACAAAGCAAACGCATCATCACCACCTGGATCTGTATCAAGAATAATTTTGACTTTGGATGGAGTCATCTAACACCATTTTCATTTACATAGATTTGGTTTCCAAGCCCCTACAATACATCTTTATAGGTTTGGTGACCAAACCCCTACAATATATATTTTGTCGAAAAATCATGAGTCTAATTGTTTTTGGCAGTATTAATATAGATTTAGTTGCCCAAACGACGCGCTTACCCCATACAGGTGAAACCGTACTCGGCACAAGCTTTTTTACCGTTTCTGGTGGCAAAGGGGCAAATCAAGCCGTAGCCGCCGCAAAATTAGGTATTCCTACTTATTTGATTGGACGGGTGGGTGATGATGATTTTGGTCAAACCTTATTAAACAGTCTGACTGAAGCGAATGTCAATATCGACTTTGTAACCGTGACTCCAAATACTGGTTCTGGAGTGGCTATTATTGCAGTAGATGAGAATGCAGATAATACGATTATTGTTGTATCGGGTGCGAATGGTTGTGTCGATGAAACGGATATTGATCGCCTAAAATCCCTCTTGCCAAAAGCGACTGCATTATTATTACAATTAGAGATGCCGATAGATGTGAATATCGCTGCCGCTAAAGCCGCTAAAGAAGCAGGTGTTAGAGTTATACTTGATCCTGCTCCTGCCCCAGATAGTTTACCAGATGAACTGTATCATCTAGTCGATTTCATTACACCCAACGAAACAGAAGCAAGTCGTCTCGTTGGTTTTCCAGTTAATGATCAAGAAACGTGTCTTAAAGCAGCAAAAATTTTACTAGACCGTGGAGCCAGTACTGCAGTACTAAAATTAGGGGCAAAAGGTGTTTTTTGTGCAACAAGAACCGAACACTTTATGGTACCTGCTTTCAAAATAACTCCAGTAGATACAGTCGCGGCGGGAGATGCCTTTAACGGGGCAATGGCAGCCGCATTTCATGAAGGTTTATCATTACAAGAGTCGCTTATCTGGGGGGCAGCAGCAGGGGCGTTAGCAGTCAGTAAACAGGGGGCGCAACCCTCATTACCCAGTCGCGCTACATTTGAGGCTTTTCTACAAACGAATTCAGCTAAGATTGATTTAGATACAGACGCGCCATAAAATAACTAGCAATGGTTTTGCCGTCAATAGGTTCCCCTGATGAGATCGCAGCTTCAAATTCATCAAAACTCATCAAAACTACTTCCATATCTTCATCAATATCTTGTTCGGGCGGTATTTCGAGCTTTTCGAGATCTTGGGCTAAAAAAGCATAGATATACTCATCAGAATAACCTGGGGCGAGGGGAAATTTTCCTAATGTTTGCCAACGATGGGCGCGATATCCGGTTTCTTCTTCTATTTCTCGTTGAATGGTGTTAAATGGATCTTCTCCAATTTCGATCGTACCTGCGGGAAATTCCAGTAAGCGTCCTTGAACACTAAAACGATACTGTCTAACTAAGACTAATTTACCATCTTCTGTAATCGGAACTGCTAATGCCCCCCCTGGATGTCGAACACACTCCCATTCCCCTGTAGTACCTTTGGGTAGACGGAGTTTATTGACTTCAAAGGAAAAAACACGGCCTTTGTAATAAAGACGTTGCTGAATGAATTCTGCGGGTTCGTGACCAAATGTCATAAATTAATCAAGCACTTTTAATAAAGTTTTACACCAGAACAGTCTACCTCTTTTAGGAGTTCTGCGATCGCTTTTCCACTAACGGGTTCGATCCAATTTTTCGCAATTTCCGCAAGTGGAACTAATACAAATGCTCGCTCTTTTAAACGCGGGTGAGGAATTTGTAAAGCAGGTGTTTCGAGAATTACGTTATCGTAGAGCAAAAGGTCTAGATCTAATGTTCTAGCCCCCCATCGTTGAATACGAACCCTACCAAATTGTTGTTCAATGTCTAAAAGTTTCTTCAACAACAGTTGAGGTGATAGGTGTACTTGTAAAATAGCACAACCATTGAGATAGTCGCTTTGAGGAGGGCCAACAGGAGATGTTTGATACCAGTGAGAACGCGATATTAGCTTGATACCTGGTGTTCGATCCAGTGTAAAGAGTGCTTTTTCGAGAGTGGTATAAGAGTCTCCTAAATTACTGCCCAATGCGATCGCAGTATTAAAAATCTCAGTTGACAAATTCATTATTATTAGTTTTAGTAAAGAAAAATCTATTTTCAAACTGATCTTAAGATAATCTTTCAAACAACTATTTTCTCATTTTTTCTAAAAGACTCACTTATTTTGTTTAGAAGTCTAAAATAAATAAGTATTAATTGGCATATCTACCCTTGTTGTTCCTCTTTCCTCCATTATGATCACTATTATCGCTATTCGCAGAGAACACTAATATCTTGTTTATGCAAAGCCTAAAACCCATTACGAGGTTTATACAAAAAAATCCTGTACTATCTCCTCTAACTACTTTTTTTCCGATTCATTTAGCAACTTTAGTTTTTTTTGGAGGAATTGGCTTTTTTATTGCGCTTTCATTCGCCTGGTTAAGCGGAGAACCAAAGATAACAAATTTCTTTAGACATTTAGAATATTTACAGGAAAATTCGCCTTCTTGGGTAACTGTTCCTGCTGTTTCTCATCTCTTTTATCTGTTTTTACCTACAATTATTGTCATTTATATCACTCAAATTATTATTAAAGTTTCTCCTCGTCCCCAAACTTGGTCTAGAAATATTATTGTTATTATATTAGTTGTTCTTAGCATTCGTTATTTCTTGTGGCGTATTTTATCAACATTAAATTTATCAACACCGCTTAATGGTATTTTTAGTATAGGGCTTTTCTTAATTGAATTAATGGTCTTATCCGCGGGCTTTCTTCAGTTTTATTTAATGCTGAATATTAAAGAGCGTCGTCACGAAGCCGAACAATACAGCCAAGCCGTTATTCAAGGACAATATTTACCATCAGTTGATATCTTAATTCCAACTTATAATGAACCTGCTTTTATTCTAAAAAGGACAATTATTGGCTGTCAGGCAATAGATTATCAAAATAAAAAAATCTATTTATTAGATGATACAAAAAGACCTGAAATTAAGCAATTAGCCAAAGAATTAAAATGCAATTATATGACTCGTCCAGATAATTATTATGCAAAAGCGGGTAACTTAAATCATGCTATTCATCAAACTGAAAGTGAGCTAATTGCAATTTTTGATGCTGATTTCATTCCGACTAAAAACTTTTTGCAAAGAACCATAGGTTTTTTTCAAAATTCTAAAATAGCACTCGTTCAAACCCCACAAAGTTTTTATAATCCTGATCCAATTTCAAGAAACTTAGGTTTAGATCAATGGTTTATTCCAGAAGAAGAACTGTTTTATCGTCACGTACAATTACTCAAAGATGGGGCTAAAAGTGTTGTCTGTGCGGGAACTTCTTTTGTTGTAAGACGCAGTGCTTTAAGAGAAGTAGGCTACTTTACAACCGAATCAATTAGTGAAGATTATTTTACTGGAATTCGTTTATCATCTAGAGGTTATGAACTCGTTTATCTTAATGAAAAATTAAGTGCAGGTTTAGCAGCAGAAAGTATTTCGGCTCATGTATCACAGAGATTACGTTGGGGTAGAGGAACATTACAAGCCTTTTTTATTAATTCTAATCCTTTAACTATTTCTGGTTTAAATCTTCGGCAAAGGTTAGGACATTTAGAAGGATTATTATCTTGGTTCTCTGTAATTGCTCGGCTTGTTTTTTTTCTCATGCCTATTTTATATGCTTTTACGAATATTATTCCAGTTCAAGCAACTTATCTAGAAGCTATTTATATTTTTCTTCCTTATTATCTAGTTAATTTTAGTGTTTATCATTGGTTAAATTTTCGTTCTAGAACAGTTGTTGTTTCGGATGTTGCTGCTTTGATTTCTGGTATTCCTATCGTGATTACTATTTTCCAAGTTATGTTTCAACCTTTTCAAAAAGGATTTAAAGTTACACCAAAAGGAATATCACGGAGTCGATATATTTATAATTGGCAACTGGCTTTACCATTAATTGTTTTATGGCTGGCAACTTTAATTAGTACGGGAATATATTTAAAAAAGATTAGCCAAATATCGATTGATGGGCAGTTAGGTTTATTTTGGAGTGTTCAAAATTTAATTTCTATTACTATCGCTTTATTTGCCTTACTCGACCTCCCTAAACCTGATCATAATGAATGGTTTTCGTTAAATTATTCAGTTGAAATTAAACAAGGTGAAAAAACTTTATATGGTATAACTAAAACAATATCAGAAGCTGGGTTAGAAATTATCATTAATGAGCTTCCTCGTCAAGAAAGAATTTTAATTAATCTCATAGACGAAAACTTAAAACTATCAGGAAAAGTGACTCAGACTCAAGCGTTTGAGAATTCTTGGAAAATCAGTGTAGAATTTCAATATTTAACTTTACAACAAGAAAGAAAATTAATAGAATTACTTTTCTGTCAAGCTGGAAGATGGAAAGTTAAAGCAACCCCAGGTGAATTAAAATCATTATGGTTAATGATGGCGAGTGTGAGCCGAATGTCAAAAATGTTACTTTTAAAAGGTTTTAAAAATCAATGGCTGTTTGCTTCTAAAATGAAAACATAAAGTAAATTTTTAATGAATAAATATGGAATGGTTAACAGTTATTATTGCCAGTCTTCTCGGAATTCTAACGCCTACTGGAGTAATTTTGGAAAAAGTTGTTCAAGATAATCTACGTCGTCAAGTAAAAGATGTTGAACAACTATCAGTACGCATCGATAATGTTCCCAGTCATCAAGTGATTCAAGGAAAAGTAGCTCGAGTTCGTTTAGCAAGTCGTGGCGTTTATCCGCTTACTAATCTGCGAATTGATACCTTAGAATTAGAAAGCGATCGTATAAATATTGATCTAGCAAAATTACAAGGAAAAGGAAATAGTCAAATTTTGCGCTCGTTACGAGAACCTGCCCAAGTTGCTGTCAGAATTGTTCTCAAAGAGGCGGATCTCAATCAAGCTTTACAATCTCCTGAAATTAAAGCACAATTGCAAAAATTATTAAAACAACTCTTACCGAAGCGTTCTGATTTTCCGATTCCGACTTTTGAACTTTTAAACGCTAATTTCGATCTTCAAGACAATAACCGATATCGTTTCTCTGCACAACTTCAGCAAGCGAGTACAGCCGATGAACCTGCCCAAACACTTGAGTTAATATTAGAAGTGAGTGTTAATGTCATTCGCGGTAGACAGATTCAACTCTCACAACCTGCTGGATCTTTAAATGGAAGAAAGCTATCATCTCGTCTTTTAAATGGTTTTGCCGAAAGACTTAGCGAACAGCTTGATTTACAGTCTTTAGAAAGAAACGGAATTACGGCCAGAGTTCTACAATTAAAAGGAGAGAACAATCAATTAGACTTAGCCGCGTTTGTTCGCATAGAACCGCACACTAGGGAACAGTAAAGACACTCACACTTGTCAATAGTTCAGGTGATTGAATCCCCCATCTTAATTTTAGGAGGCACAAATGCAGGAAAGAGGTAATAACCGTTTTCCTTTTGGATTTATTTTCGGAGTTGCTTTAGCTTTATTAGCAACGGGTGGCGGTTTAACATGGTTTGCCGTTCAACAGATGAAATCTACTCAATCTCCTACAAAACCCACTGTATCGCCGTCTCCTGAGAAGATTAACCCTCCTGTTGCTACGACACCCGAAGAAACAACTAAACCCATTCCCGCCAAACCCCAACCCAAAGCCGAAACAGAAACGATACAAGTGTATTGGTTTAATGGCTCTCAAGGAGATGTAGGGTTTAATCCCCTGCCAGTGTCCGTACAGAAAACAGAAAACAAAAGTAACACTCTCAAACAAGCTTTTAAACTACTTTTAGCAGGGCCAATTGATGCCACTCACACGACGACTATTCCAAATGGTACAAAACTACTAGGGATTAAAGAAGATAAAACAGGAATTCATCTTGATCTATCTCAATCCTTTACTCAAGGTGGCGGATCTGATGTCATGATTGGACGACTTGCACAAGTTTTATATACTGCCACAAGTTTAGATCCAAATGCCAAAGTTTGGATTAGTGTAGAAGGACAACCCCTAGAAGTTTTAGGGGAGGGTGATGGATTAATGCTCGATCAACCGATGACTCGTCAGAGTTTTAAAGAGAACTTTACTATTAATCCCTAAATTATTGAGGTTGATCTTCGGGGGGTGGAATTACTTCAATTGGTTGGCTTTCGCTTTGAACTTCAGGAGGTGGAATTACTTCAATTGGTTGAATCTTAAAGGGTTCAACTAGTGATTTTTGTGCGGTTTCTTTCCCTATTGGTTTTTCAGATGGTTCTGTTGTTTTATCAATCGCTTTGACTTCTGTCTGAGGTGTTTCAGATGGGTTCTCGCTTTGTGTTCGACGAGGTACTTTTTCGCTGTGTGTGTCGTGAGTATCCCTAGTTCTCTCAACTCGGGAGGGAGAGGATACAGATTCTTGTTCAGGTTCTTTTGCTGCTTCGGTGTTCGGTTGGGGTGAAGTGGTTCTTTCTTGAACACCACAGTCATTTGCTAAACCCAGATAGCATCTCATTTCTTCCCTTGCTAAAGAAACAAAAATACCACCCACAGAAAGTAGCAAAGCCACTACAGCTACAGCATTTTTCATATATTTAGTCACACCTCACTACATCACTAGCCTTTGTTTATTTTAAATGGCTTTATTCAGATTTTCCAAATCAAAGATAGAATTTAGTTTGTTTTACTTAAACTGTTAAACTTTAAAAATTGTATTACTATGAATATTAACTTTGTCATTTAGTGGTTTAAAAGCTGATTAAACTTAAGAACATTAACTTACATAATTTGTTCCTAGTTTCGTTTTTATGACAGTGGGTTAAATTGTATAAAAAAAGTCAGAGAAAAAATCCCTGACGCTATACCTTGAAATAATTGAATAATTACCACTTGAGTAAATTAAACTGTTCCATATCAGTTGTTTCACGATTTCGATAAATCGCTAAAATAATCGCTAGTCCAACGGCAGCCTCAGAAGCCGCGATCGCAATCACAAATAAAGCAAAAACTTGTCCTTTAATCGCACCTGGATCGAGAAAATTGGAAAAGGATATTAAATTGATATTGACGGCATTTAGTAATAATTCGATTGACATTAAGACTCGTACCGCATTACGACTCGTCACTAAGCCATAAACACCAATACAAAATAAAGCAGCCGCCAAAAGTAGACAATATTCGAGTTTAATTTCCATCGTTTTTATTTTAGTTTAGATGATTCAGTTCCAACTGAGCTTAACTCGCGGGGACGTTCTGGTAAAGTTAAAGCGGTTACGCTTGGATCTTCAAACTGAACATCTGGAATGAGATCCCGACGGGCGAGAATAATTGCACCAACCATCGCCATTAAAAGTAAGACAGAGGCTAACTCAAAGGGTAAAAGAAAATCACTAAAGAAATGCTTACCCAGTTCGATTAAAGTATTATCAATCACCGCAGGGGAAGTAGCCGACAATGACCAAGGTGTAATCAAAATCATCGTTGCCAACAGCAAAAATAAACCGACACAAACTACACCTGTCGCCGCTTTACGAATCCAACGTTTAGGAATAACTGAAAAATCTTCTCGCTTATTAACTAACATAATGGCGAACAGAATTAATACGTTAATTGCGCCCACATAAACGAGAATTTGTACAGCCGAGATAAAATCAGCATTTAATAGGAGATAAATCCCTGAAATACTGATAAAAACGCCTCCTAACAAAAAGGCAGAATAAACAATATTAGACAGTAAAACAACGCCTAAAGCGGTAGCAATGACCAACGCTGCTAGGATACCAAAGGATACGATCTGAACGCCTTCTGCTAAATTCACTTGGTGTAATTCTCCTCTTAATCTTGGATCAGGTGGGGACGACCCACCCCATAAACTTATTCATTGGTTGTTGCAACAGATTCTGTCTTTTGATTAGGCAGGCCAGCACGTTGGCTACCTGCGGGGAGATCATGAGGACTGGTCACCCCTTTAGGTAAATAAACTAACTCCCGTAAAGGCGTTACCATCGGGTCTTGAGTCACTTTGTAGGGCAAGCGTCCTAAAGCTACATTATCGAAGTTGAGTTCATGGCGATCATAAGTTGAAAGTTCATATTCTTCTGTCATCGAAAGACAATTCGTCGGACAATATTCCACACAATTGCCACAGAAAATACAAACTCCAAAATCGATACTATAGTGTTTCAGTTCTTTCTTTTTAATCGCTTTGTTAAATGTCCAATCCACTACAGGTAAATTAATTGGACAGACCCGTACACAGACTTCACAAGAAATACATTTATCAAACTCAAAGTGAATTCTACCTCGAAAACGTTCTGAGGGAATCAGCTTTTCATAAGGATATTGTACGGTCACGGGACGACGACGCATATGATCAAAAGTCACCGATAAACCTTGACCAATATATTTAGCAGCTTGGATGCTACCTTTAGCGTAATCGCTAACTTGTTTGAGGATGTTAAACATAATCGTGATGTGATAAGACTAGGGAAAACAAGCAACTAACCACCAAAAGCGAAGGGAAACGCTAATTTTAGGGCGGCCGTTAATAATAAGTTCACCAGAGAAACGGGTAAAAGAAACTTCCAACCTAAGTCTAGCAGTTGGTCAATCCGAACGCGGGGAACTGTCCAACGTAATAAAATGGCTAAGAAAATCAGAAAATAGGCTTTGAGAACCGTCATCGTAATTCCGACTGCCGCTTGAATAATTTGTAGCCAAGAATTCGTTTCATTAACTCCAATTAAACCCGCGACTCTTTCTAGAGGGATGGGTGATTCCCAACCACCTAAATATAGAACAGCAAAAACTAAAGCCGAAAGAACTAAGTTAACATAAGAACCCACATAGAATAAACCGAATTTCATGCCCGAATATTCAGTCTGATAGCCTGCAACGAGTTCTTCTTCTGCTTCGGGTAAATCGAAGGGTAAGCGTTCACATTCTGCTAAAGCTGCAATCCAAAAAATGATCAAACCTATAGGCTGTCTCCAGATATTCCACCCTAAGATCCCAAATCCTGACTGCTGTTCAACAATATCAATGGTACTCAGACTATTGGACATCATGACGACAGCTAAAACTGATAACGCCAAGGGAATCTCATAACTAATTGATTGGGCGGCGGCTCTAAGACCTCCTAAGAGGGAATATTTATTATTAGAGGCATAACCCGACATTAATAAACCAATCGGGGCAATACTCGATAAAGCAATCCAGAGAAAAATCCCAACATTAACATTAGTAATGACTAGATTTTGTCCAAACGGCACCACTAGATAGGAAACAAACACAGGAAGGACTACTATAATTGGCCCGAGTGTGAATAACAAAGAATCGGCTTTGGCGGGGATAATATCTTCTTTAAAAACTAATTTCATCCCATCAGCAACAGGTTGTAAGACACCTAAAGGCCCTGCAAATTCTGGCCCGATTCGTTGTTGGGCGGCGGCTGAGATTTTTCGCTCTAACCAAACTACGACCAAAACGCCAACGGTTGCCACAATAATCATCGAAAACATGGGTAGGGGCATCCAAATGGCTTTAGCCAGTCCTGGCGAAAGTCCTAAATCAAGCAAAGATTGAATGAAGGTTTCTTGTAAATCTATACCTTGGTTCATGTTGATCGATCCAAGCAGTTTATTGAATAGTCGGTTAGTTTTTTGTGAAGATTTTGATCAAAATCTTAATGATTAGTATATCGTTAGTCTGCTGTTTCGATGGCGAGTGGGAGTACAGAAAAACAAAATCGATCCTATTGATGATTATCACAAAAACGATTGGCTCTATTCAATTTTTGCTTCAATTGCTCTAGATCATCTCTACTACACCCTAATTTTTGAGTTCGGTAACCCGTACTTAGCCAGTAATTGCATTGATCACATTTAATTCGATAAATTAGCACTCGGAGGGTGAGAGTGCTAACCTAGACTATAGAGCCTCATCCCAAAGTTATAGTCATCAGGAGGATTTTTCATGGCAGCTATTAGCATCAACGTCTCCACCGTTAAACCGTTGGGCGAACGTGTATTTATCAAAGTTAGCCCATCTGAAGAAAAAACAGCAGGTGGTATTCTTCTTCCCGATACAGCAAAAGAAAAACCTCAAGTCGGTGAAGTTGTCTCAGTCGGGCCAGGCAAACGCAACGAGGACGGAACTCGTTCCCCTGCTGAAGTCAAAGTGGGCGACAGAGTTCTTTATTCTAAATACGCAGGAACCGATATCAAACTCGGTGGCGACGAATATGTATTGCTCTCTGAGAAAGACATCTTAGCAGTTGTTGTCTAATCATTACTCTTATTCACTTAATCCAAACACGCAAAGGTATATCTATGGCTAAACTGATCATTTATAATGACGAAGCTCGTCGCGCCCTCGAAAGAGGTATGGACATTCTCGCTGAGTCCGTAGCGGTTACTCTAGGGCCTAAAGGTCGTAACGTCGTTCTCGAAAAAAAATTCGGCGCACCTCAAATCATTAACGATGGTATTACGATCGCTAAAGAAATTGAACTCGAAGATCATGTAGAAAACACAGGTGTCGCTCTGATTCGTCAAGCTGCTTCTAAAACTAACGATGTCGCAGGTGACGGAACCACTACCGCAACCGTTCTCGCTCACGCGGTCGTTAAAGAAGGTTTACGCAACGTCGCGGCAGGTGCTAACCCCATTGCCCTGAAAAAAGGAATTGACCGCGCTACTGAATTTCTCGTTGAGAAAATTGCTGAACACGCTAAACCCATCGATGATTCTCGTGCGATCGCTCAAGTCGGTACGATTTCTGCTGGTAACGACGATGAAGTCGGACAAATGATCGCGTCGGCAATGGATAAAGTCGGTAAAGAAGGCGTAATTTCTCTCGAAGAAGGGAAATCAATGACCACCGAACTCGAAATTACCGAAGGGATGCGCTTCGATAAAGGCTATATCTCTCCTTATTTTGTCACCGATCCCGAACGGATGGAAGCAGTTCTAGAAGATCCCTACATCTTAATCACTGACAAAAAAATCGCTCTCGTACAAGATTTAGTACCGATCCTTGAACAAGTTGCTCGTCAAGGCAAACCTTTAGTTATTATTGCTGAAGACATCGAAAAAGAAGCCCTAGCAACCTTAGTGGTTAACCGTTTACGCGGTGTCCTCAATGTTGCTGCGATCAAAGCTCCTGGTTTTGGTGATCGTCGTAAAGCAATGTTACAAGATATTGCAGTTCTCACAGGTGGTGAAGTCATCAGCGAAGATGCGGGTCTCAAACTCGAAGCCGCTAAAGCTGATATGCTCGGTAAAGCACGTCGTATCAACATCACTAAAGACAATACCACCATTGTTGCTGAAGGAAACGAAGCTGGTGTTAAAGCGCGTTGTGAGCAAATTCGTCGTCAGATCGAAGAGACTGAATCTTCTTACGACAAAGAAAAATTACAAGAACGTCTTGCAAAACTCGCTGGTGGTGTTGCTGTCATCAAAGTAGGGGCGGCTACCGAAACCGAAATGAAAGATCGCAAGCTTCGTTTAGAAGACGCGATTAATGCTACTAAAGCGGCCGTAGAAGAAGGGATCGTCCCTGGTGGTGGTACAACTCTCGCTCATTTAGCACCCCAACTCGAAGAATGGGCAAACAACAACTTGTCTAATGAAGAGTTAACCGGTGCGCTAATTGTGGCTCGTGCTTTACCTGCACCTCTAAAACGGATTGCTGAAAACGCAGGTCAAAACGGTGCCGTAATTGCTGAACGGGTTAAAGAAAAGCCGTTTAACGTGGGCTACAATGCCGCTAACAACGAGTTTGCTGATATGTTTGAGGCGGGGATCGTTGACCCTGCTAAAGTGACCCGTTCTGCCCTTCAAAACGCAGCATCGATCGCGGGTATGGTTCTAACTACAGAATGTATTGTCGTTGATAAACCTGAAAAAGATAAGCCTGCTGCTCCTGGAGGTGGCGGTGGTGACTTTGATTACTAATCTTTAAATCAATTTAATTAAAGGATGGGGTAACACTCATTCTTTTTTTATTATTTCTGCGTCTATTTAAGAAAAAGAATTAGGTGTAGGTGCTTCTTAGACTATCAGTTCTTGTTCTAAAAGCTGTATTAAACTAATCACAAACTGAATCGGTATCCACCCTACTAAACAAATCAGTGTAGCCCATCGTGTCTGAAGATCTAAACCCTGACGGACTGCCACAATAACAGCTAATAAACTCCATACTGACAAAATCAATTCAATCCCTCGCCCCAGTAATGGAATTAACGTTAAGAAATTTAACACTTGAGGAGCATAAGCAACCCCAATCGGACTCAGTAACTCTTGGTACGCGGGGTAATTTTGCTTTAACCATTGTCCGAACTTAAATACGATAAATGTCCAACAATAATAGCCAACAATCACACTCAGTCCATCTAGAAATAGGGCTAACACCAAAACGGGAAAGCTTGCCCGATTAATGAGCAAAATAACACCACTACCTAACATATGAGATAAAGTGGCCATTCCGACAATAACAAGTGCAATCAGGCGATTTTTGGGTGTATTCTGGATATTTTCGTAAAAAATGGAATTTAGCATTAAAGAATTTCGCAAAGTCATCCAGAACGATTGCACAGAGGAATTAGAACTCATCAAAATCCTAGCTGAGAGATGATAGCAGCCATTATCTACCCTACTATAAGATAGTAGCAAGCTTGAAATGGCACTGACTATGTTGAAGTTAATGCAGCAGGTATGGAAGTGGTTAAGCGGTAGCACTTTCCGATTATTGCTCCTGGCAAGTTGCGTCTTACTGTTGTGGGGTACATTAGCACCCGTTGGAACGATCATTTGGTGGCTACAGCAAAATAGTGAGTTGGGTTCAAAAAAACGATCGCCCCGACTTCTAGAATCGAACCGCACCATTTCCCCAAAAGCTTCCATGATTAACTGTTATATTATCTATCTACCAGGAGTAGGCGACTTTTCTAGCGATCAGTTAACGCCTGGAGAAGAATGGTTTTTAGATCGTCTGGCTCAACAGCATTCTAATTGTGTTACGGTACGAGATGTTTTTCCTTATTCAGTTGCCAATCAAGATCTCAATGAACAATACTTCATGACCCCTGTCTGGCAATGGGCTAAACAAAATAATACTGATGTTCTAATTCAAATTCGTAATCTTTGGCGGTTTGCGATTTCAGCCGACGATCGCTATGGTCGAATTTATAACCAAGGCATTGCCGATACCATCATTGAGCGTATGAATGCGGTTCATCCTCTGCCTCGTTCTCAGCCACAACCCCTTAAGATTATTCTCATCGGAACAAGCGGGGGCGTTCAAGTGGCATTAGGGGCAGTCTATTATTTAGATCAGTGGCTAAAAGCAAAAATAACCGTTGTTTCATTGGGTGGTACATTTGATGGCGAAAATGGATTCGAGGAGGTTGATCGCGTTTATCATTTAAGAGGTCAACGGGATTGGGTTGAAGATCTCCCTAGCATTGTATTTCCCTCAAGATGGCCGATAACGGTCGGTTCTCCTTTCAATCAAGCCCATTGCCAAGAACGATATACAGCGTTAAGTAGTGGTACTCATACCCATGATGGAAAAGAAGGATACTTTGGTATGGCGAGCGCTCCTTCTGGGGTTCCCTATGTTCAATTAACATTACAAATTGTCAATCAACTCCCCATCTGGTCAGATATTCCTCCTTCATCGGACACGCAGAACTCATGAGAGCAAAATTGATTCAGAAATACAAGACCTGGGGCGCAAGCATCTATAAACCTTAGATAGAAGCTAATTTGACTAATTTTATCTAAAATTTTGCCATCCTTTACGAATTAATTAGGTGATGAGCGCAGAAATATCAATTATTTTAGATAAAATGCAGAAAATGGTCAACGATTTTCTCATTCTACTGCCTAACCTTGTTTTATCCTTAATTGTCTTTACTATCTTCTTTTTTGCGGCTAGGTCGATTAAGCGAGTGGTGAAAAACCTAACGCGGAACCATCGTCAGGCGCGAAATCTAGGTCTAGTGTTAGGACGATTAGCACAGGGAACAACGATACTACTGGGATTATTTATTGCTTTATCAATCGTTATTCCGTCACTCAAAGCAGGTGATCTCATTCAGCTATTGGGAATTAGTGGTGTAGCCATTGGTTTTGCTTTTCGAGATATTTTGCAAAATTTTTTAGCAGGAATTTTAATTCTTTTAACCGAACCCTTTCAAATCGATGATCAAATTATTTTTAAAGACTTTGAAGGAACTGTAGAGCAGATTCAAACGCGGGCAACCAGTATTAGAACCTATGATGGTCGGCGTATTGTGGTGCCAAATTCAGAGTTATTTACCAATTCAATTATTGTGAATACGGCATTTGCTCACCGTCGTCTAGAATATGATGTTGGGATCGGCTATGGGGATGATATCAACACAGCAAGACAATTAATCCTAGAAGCAATTCGTGAAACGGATGGAGTTTTAGAAGATCCCGCACCCGATGCGATCGTAGTTGATCTTGCAGAAAGTTCAGTCAACATCCGCGCTCGTTGGTGGGTACAGCCGCCACGTCGTGCAGATGTACTAAAATTTCAAGACCAGGTATTGACCAACATCAAAAACAAGTTAACGAGTAACGGCATTGATTTACCGTTCCCGACACAGCAAATTCTCTTCCACGATCAAACCGAAGCTACAGATGGCGATCGTACTCAGCAACGCGAAGGCTGGCCTTCTAGAAAAGGTCAAGATCCAAAACCACGTAGCATTAGCGATGCAGTCTCGAAACTGGCTGAAATGAAAGAGCAACGAAATGGGAACACCAAACAGATTTCTAAGACCTAGAATCAACCATGAAACAGACTAAATTTAGCAAACTTTGGGATTTACTACATTCGAGTTTCTGGTTTGTCCCCACACTCATGGTTATCTTGGCGATTGGGCTTTCATTTCTAACCATTTGGCTCGATCAAACCTTAAAAACGAACATTATTGAACAACTGGGCTGGGCCTATTCTCTGGGCCCTAGTGGTTCACGCGCCATTCTTTCAGCGATCGCTAGTTCAATGGCTACTGTCGCAACTACTGCCTTTTCAATTACGATCGTTGCGCTTCAGCTTGCCTCATCCCAGTTTGGGCCTCGATTGTTACGAAACTTCATGCAAGATACAGGCAACCAGATTGTACTCGGAACGTTTATTTCTACCTTTGTTTATTGCCTGCTGGTGCTACGGACAATCAATGGTGTGGAAGAAAACGAATTTGTTCCCCATTTAGCCGTGACCTGTGGGATCGGACTGGCGATAGCTAGTATTGGTGTACTGATTTACTTTATCCATCATTCTGCCTCTTCGATCCAAGTTGATCGAGTGATTGATAAAGTGGGTCATGAGTTAGAAGATGCGATTACTCGACTCTATCCCGACAAAATGGGTAGGAGTGCCTCAAAGTTAAACTCTGAACCGCTTACAGAAATTCTTACTAATTTGGAGCGTAATGCCTACCCGATTAAAACTACTGATAGCGGTTATATTCAAACGATTGATCATCAACAACTTATGCAGGTTGCCATTGAGAATAATTTACTGTTGAAGGTTCAGAATCATCCAGGAAATTTTGTGGTTCAAGGTAGTGATCTTGTACTGGTTTTGGGTGAGGAACGGTTTCATAAGCAGCTTACACAGAAAATTAACAATACTTTCGTTTTGGGTTTACAACGCACAGAACAACAAGACGTAGAATTTTCGGTCAATCAGCTTGTTGAGATTGCTGTACGCGCTCTTTCACCTGGAATTAATGATCCATTTACGGCTATTCGTTGTATTGACCAACTGAGTTCAGCTTTGTGTTATTTAGCTCAAAGAGAGATCCCCTCGCCCTACCGATATGATGATCATGGGAAACTTCGTATTATTGCTGAACCGATTTCATTTGCGGATGTGACAGACGCAGCTTTTAACCAAATTCGACAGTATGGAAATACAAGTGTATCAGTCACCATTCGATTGTTAGAGGCGATCGCTGTTATTGCTCCTTTTACTCACAACAAAGACGATCGTCTAGCTTTATTACGCCATGCTAATATGATTGAACGCGGTAGCCAGGATCTATCGGAAGAATTAGACCGTCAAGATATTAAAGAGCAATATCTAGCAGCAGTCAGAGCGATTAAAGATAGATGGTCGTTGAAAAACCTAGAGAATTAATCTTCTACATCGATCCAGTGTTGCAATTCTTCCCAACCTAGCCCTTTTCGTACAATCTCTAATTGTTCGTGAGTAAAATCTAAAATCGTCGATACTTCAAACCCGACATCAGAACCATCTTCAATAATCAGATCAACCATTTTATCTAATTCATCAAACAGTTTAGCGTTCTCTAAACCAATCGTTGGAAAATCACCTTTTTCATTTGGTAAATGGGCTTTTACAGGATGGGGTAACACTTATCCTTTTTTGATTATATTAATCAGCGTGGCTCAAAGATTTTTGAACTACGCCTGATTGAGGAGGGAATATATTTCCCAAGTCCTCTCACTTATTTTTGCTTACGATTATAAGCAGAACGAACACCCAGCAACCCAATTGTTAGTAATCCTAGTATAGCTCTAGGTTCAGGAACGCTAGGGGCCGCAGGGACTATCGGAGCGAACTCGTCAACAAATGTAAGGTTTAAAATATCGTGATCGTTGTAACCTGCACCAGTACCAGCAGTAAAGCCAACAAAAGCATCAGTTTGTTCTAAAACATTAACTAAATCGACTGTTTTAGAAATGAGTGCAGCATTCGGTCGGGTTGTTGTATCCGAGAAACGCACTTCCAACGTGTCTGTTGCTCCATTGTAGTCGATCCAAGCACTATAAATAGTACCGTTATTAAGTAGAGGAGTGACGGGTACTAGAGGATTGGAAATGATACTACCATTGAGGTTAACACCAATATGATTGCCATCAAAGTCATCAACTAGATCTCCATTGTCAAAGGTATCAAATTCAATCCCTAAACTATTATCAATACTTGCATAACCAAGGCCACCACCAATACCACCAGCAGTATCAGAAACTGTCTGAATAACAAATACTAGACCATCAGCCCCTTGTCTATCATTATCACCAATACCAGCCGGATTAGAAATGCGAAATTGGAAAAAGGCACTAAAGGAAGCTTCATTAGAAAGAGAAACAGCATCTTTTACAAAAGCACTTCCACTTTGGAGGGGTAATGAAGGTGTTAGCCGCAGTACACTTTGTCCATCTGAGACTACAGTTGTAGCATTGCCATTTAATTGTAGATTAGAAACATCAGAGAAATCGGGAAATAAAATCGTAGCAGCAGATGCCGTTTGAGCAACCAGAGGAGCTGAGAAAATTCCGAGCAAGCTTGCAGTTACTAAAGACAGTTTTTTGGTTAACATAGCTTATCTATCCTGAATAGTTAAAACTTGATGTTTAGTTAGAGTTCAATAAAACATTGATCAGCTTTATAGCTAGGAATTAAATTATTAATCCTATGACTATAAAACTGGGTGTAGTTTAAAAAGCATTACCTTTGTTTGAACCACGCCTTATTTTATATAAACTAATGATTTTACAAAAAAGAGTTTTAATATATTTCATTTGATTTTTACTAAAATGTATGAAAACCTGATTTAGGTAACTTAAGTTCAAGTCATTTAAACGCAATAATAAACATAGATCGATTGCTCTCGATCTCATATTAGTTTTGATAGAGTAAAATTAATAATTAATTAGAATTCAAAAAGATAATTATCTGTAACTCACTTTTAATTTTAAGCAAGTTTCACGTGTTTATATTTTGCTTTAATTAACTGTTATAAATTGTTTTTTGTAAAGATAAAACTCTATCGATATCAATTTTAGAAATAAATTGCCAAAAGAATAATTTCATTAACCAAAGCTCATCTTTGAACTCTAAGATAATGAACGTACTAATTCGGATTTTTAAAGCAAAAAAATAAAAATTCTTTACAAACTTAGGTACTTGAAAGCTAATCTCACATTAGGCGGCTTGAGAAACATTGTAACCATTATTAATTCTAGGCACAATGAATTAGCTTCCAGTAACTGATTGAGTTCACTCTCTGGTGTCTTCTCTCACAGTTTTCAATAGCTTGGCTACTTATTTGCTCTCTTGAGCAAGTATTGCAGTTGTTCAAGTTCACTCTTTGGTGTCTTCTCAAACAGTCTGTAACGTACGCTATTGACGACTTAACTTATTTTTGATAACAGCCAGCTTTTAGCTGCTTATTAGATGTCTTTTCAAAATTATACTCATTGTTTCTTCAAAAAGTTTGTATCAAAATATACAAATTCACAAAAGCTTTATTTAGCAATGCTTGATCTTTCAACCAATTCACCTTGTAAAGATTTGTGTAGAATATTTCTTGTTAAGCTAAGAATGGACAGATTAAGCTGATTAGCTAAATTTTTGATTTTTTAAGTATCTTCTGCCGATAAAATCAATTTAATACCCTTTTGCGCTATCTGCTCTCTTGCATAATCCTGATAGCGTTATTGCTAATCAGTAAAATTGCCAATGCTATACCATTCATTGTTTTCAACACTTTCAAGTAGATTTTGTTCTTCTTGGTCTAAAATTCACATAAAAGATTAATTTTCTACATCGATCCAGTGTTGCAATTCTTCCCAACCTAGCCCTTTTCGTACAATCTCTAATTGTTCGTGAGTAAAATCTAAAATCGTCGATACTTCAAACCCGACATCAGAACCATCTTCAATAATCAGATCAACCATTTTATCTAATTCATCAAACAGTTTAGCGTTCTCTAAACCAATGGTCGGAAATTCTCCCTCACCGTTTGGTAAATGTGCTGAAGTTGAAATAATCGGATTGGTTAATTCTTGTAACAACGCTTGACAAACTGGATTGTCTGGTACTCTAATTCCAGTGGTTTTACGTTTTGGATCGACGACCAATTTAGGGACTAATTTAGTAGCAGGTAGTAAAAACGTATACGGACCTGGGATCAAACGTTTCATGATACGGTAGGCTTCATCAGACACGATCGCATAGTCAGATATATTAGAAAGAGAAGAACACAAAAACGTCAGGGGTTTATCATTAGATAATTGTTTGAGTTTCCTGACTCGCTCGACAGCCGATTTAACATTCAAATCACAACCGATCGCATACACTGTATCAGTAGGATATAACATAATAGCTCCCCCTTGAAGCTCTTTACAGATTTCTTGTACACTGCGAGGTTGGGGATTTTTTGGATGTAGGGAATATACTTTAGCCATAAGCTTATGAAAAAGATAGCCTATCTTGATTGTCCAAGTGGCATTGCGGGGGATATGTGTTTAGGTGCGTTAGTTGATCTAGGAGTCCCGTTAGAATATCTCTCTCGACAATTAAAACAGTTATCGATAGAACAAGAATATCATTTTTGGGCAGAAATCGTAAAACAACACGGTCAACAAGGGACAAAAGTTCATGTTGATCTTACCGTTGTCGAACATCATCATCGACATTTACCTGAAATTGAACATTTAATCCAGCAAGCATCCTTACCTCCAAAAGCGACGCAGTGGAGTCTCAAGGTTTTTCATCAACTCGCAGTAGCTGAAGGTGCAGTACATGGCATTCCACCAGAGCAAGTTCATTTTCATGAAGTCGGGGCAACAGATGCCATTGTAGACATCGTAGGAACCTGTTTAGGACTCGATTGGTTAGGGATTGAGGAGGTATACTGTTCAGCGATGCCAACAGGCGGAGGTACTGTTAAAGCAGCACATGGACGCTTATCGGTGCCTGTTCCTGCGGTGGTTAAACTTTGGCAGTCTCGACACGTCCCCATCTATAGTAACGGAATTGAGGCCGAATTAGTCACACCGACGGGTGCAGCGATCGCAACTGCTTTAGCGACTCAGTTTGGCCCCCCTCCTGCGATGACTCTCCAAAAAATCGGTTTAGGTGCAGGAACAAAAGTCTTTTCTATTCCGAATCTTTTACGGTTATGGATTGGAGAATCCAACGCTAATATAATTAGGAATACCGAAACCATTACGGTTTTAGAGACACAAATTGATGATCTCAATCCTCAAGCAATTGGCTATCTTTATGAGGTCTTATTTGAAGCTGGTGCGCTTGATGTTTTTACTCAAGCCATTTCGATGAAGAAATCTCGCCCAGGTTTACTCTTAACGGTGATTTGTTATCCCGAAAAAGTAGCCGAATGTGAGCGAATTATTTTTAGAGAAACGACTACTTTAGGTATTCGACGTTTAAACCAAGAACGTTCATTTTTAGAGCGAGACATTCAACTTGTTCATACTGAATACGGCACCATCAGAGTTAAAGTTGCTCAAAAAGATCAAGAGATTTTAAATATACAACCAGAATACGAAGATTGTGCGGCAATTGCCAAACAATATGATTTACCTTGGCGTAAAATTCATCAGATAGCCTTACAAGCTTGGTATCAAAATTATTCTAAAAACACACTGTAATGACTAAAAACAATCGTAGTGGGGTGCCAAGGAGCATACCAATAAAGATCTTGATTAACTTCGATGTTGACTGAACAATTAAACCAGATTACACCTATATTATTCAAACCTACAACTTCTGAGCCTTCTTGAAACCATTGATTTTTCCAAATTAATGATAAACATTTTCTAATTGCACCAAAACGAGTTTGACGTGATTGTTGATATGATTTTAACCAAGAGACATTTTTAAAAGCAATTTGTGAGGGTTGGCGTTTAATCCATTTAATCGAATACATCGCATCTGAGTTCGCTATACTACTATTTTTAGCGGATTTAATTTCTTTGATTTCAGGAGGTTCAAACCAGACTAACCATTTACGTCGAGGTTCAGGCAATAATGATTTTAATTTTGTATGAACTAAACGGGTTTTCAATTCTGCATTACTCAGTGAACTTGAGGTCAATTGAACCAATAAATTTAAATTTTGTTCCGATGATTTTTGATACTCTAAACGAACCGTAGAACCATAGTGAATATCACCTGAGAGAACGATTACCTGTTGACGTTGTTCAAATAAAACTTGTAAGAAATTTGCTAAAGCAGAGTCATTCAAATTCCAAGCATCACCGACATCGTTTTTAAAAACTTTTCCTTTTTTAAGTTCTTGTTCTTGTATCCAGTCTATTAGTTGTAAACTCACTAAATTAGTCGGTGCAATAATTAATGTTGCTAGAATTTCTTGATTATTTTTTGTTTGTTGTAAAGGGATTCGGATTTGTTGTTCAAAAGCAGTCTGACTGAGTAGACTAGGAGGTGCAAAAGTTGGTGCGGGTGGAACGGGATAACCTCGGTGAGTTCGTGTATCTAAAACAATAATTTCATAGTTATGAGTTCTAACAGTGTAATGCCATTTTAAAGCGTGATCAGCAGTATCTAAAATAAAATATGCTCCATCTTGCCTCATTTGTGGAAAACCTGTTTTAGGATCAGTTGGGGGTAAACCGAGATAAGATGCAATTGCTTCTTCTTTAATTAGATCACTTCCTGCTGACTCTGACCATTGTGGGATTAATTTGAGTAACTTTTCCCCACTTTCTTCATTTGTGAATTGTTCGGGTGTATTTCCCCAAGCTTGAAACAGAGAATATGCAAGTAAACCATTTTGTACAATGCGTTTTCCTAATGGTTTTTCCAAAACTCTTAAACACCATTCTTGATTAAGATACCAATCATCGCTAATATCATGATCATCAAAAATCATATATGTAGCAACATTGGCTAACAATCGTTGTACTTTATATAAGGTATGGACAAAAGAATTTAGTGATCTTAATTCTTTATTCCACTGTTTAGCTAATTTATGATCTTGATAAATATCTTGTCCAGATGGAAATTGACGCGGCCAAAGTGTTGATGACCAAAATAATAAATAAGTTGCACAATATTCACCAAAACTAAATAAATGACTCTTTGCCTCTGCTGCTTTCGGAAGTCCTGCGGTTAAACCTGCTTCATGTAGCGCGACTTGACTCCGTTCACCTGGTTTTAGCTGTTGCGGGGGAACAAACGAACTAACTAAAGGTAATTTTTCTTCCCAACCTAATAGCGTATTGCCTAAATCTGTAAAAGCAAATAATAATGGATCTGCTACATCATCCGCATACACTTGATCGCCTGTCAAGAAAAGTTGATGTAGTCTGCGGTTAGCATCATCCGCGTATTGTTGAAGTAAATCATCGAGAATAGGAAGTGCGTCTAAACCTTCTCCTTGAGGTTTGCGACACGAACCCTGTGCAATGCGAAGATGATTTAAGTTTTTTGGGGGTAAAACAAAACTGGGTAAACCATGCTCAAAATAGCTTAGATTATTATCTAATGCTTGTTTGAGGGTTAGCTTTTTGCTTTTTTCTTCAATTGTTTGAAAAGATAAATCATAGAGATAAACATAACCTGACTCCAGTTGATGACCGTTGATAGATTTAGCTGTGACTGCAACAATGTGTAAATGTTGACCGACTGCAACGGTTTGACGACTTCCTTCAAAAATCATCGCTTGTTGACTTTTACCTAAACCCTCCTCTGTTACATAAACTTTTAGCTTCACTTGACAAGCGTTTTTTAAAGCAAGCCAAACTGTTACGCTATTTGTTTCAGTTTTTCTAAGGATAGGCCCTGCCAAAATCAGTGGCAGTTCTTCAAGACGATGACGCAGAGGAGTCCAAGACATAGATTAAAGAAGCATTTGAATCATCTATATTATCTATTTTTTCAAGACTTCTTAATTTATTTTATCGGTTTACTTTTCAAAGATAGGGAGTAGGGGTAATAGCAGCTACCCCAGCACTGCCCAACTTTTAGTTACAGACTGGTCAAAAAGCCGACAATACCATGTCCTGTTACTGCTTCTAAGGCAAGAAGAGAGACAAAACCAATCATCGCTAAACGACCATTGAGTTTTTCAGCATATTCGGTGAAACCTGCTTGAACGCTATCATCGACATACATTCTGGGTTCTACAGCAAAGTTGTTTAGTCTTCCTAATTCTTCGGTGGTATAGCCTTTGGTAGTTGCCATGATTAACTCCGTTATTTGTTCATTTGTAAATTATTGTAAACAATGTAAACTTTTATTGCAACCTCTTGACAAAATAAAAAATGGAGTAGTAGCCCTATGATAAGGTAGGGTTAACCGTAAAATAGACTAACAAAACTTCCCCTTTATACCTTGCCCTGTCACCTAGATTCAAGACACGAGCAAACTGATGTCCAATTTTCTCTAAGAGAACCTTCATCAAAAATTATGATTTGTCACTTCCTAAAAAAGACCTTTTAGCCTTATTTCTGGCTGATACGCTTCAAATATTAAACAAATGTAATTTTTTAAAACAGAAAATTTGATTAATGATTTTTTGAGATAATATTTTAAAAACTCGATAGCCCGAAGCCTTCCAATTCTTAAAATTTCTGACAAAAACTTAATTTTCTAACTTGAATAATGAAAAATATCCTTTTTTCACCACTACCCTATCTAAGTATTGCGATCGCACTAATTACAGTAAATACATCTTCTGTCACCGCAGCAGACCTAGTCCCACGTACTACAGATATTGATCGCAAACTGAATGAACTCGTAACGATGTCGGGCGGGCCTCCTGGTGCTGTCGTAGTCATACAGCGTGGGAATCATGTGATGCTGCATACGGCGGGTGTAGCTGATAGCCAAACGCAACGACAGATTCAGGCTACCGACTATATGCGTATAGCGAGCGTTGCCAAGGCTTTTAGCGGGGCGGTATCGCTTTCATTAGTCAATCAAGGCTTACTCTCGCTTGATGATACAATTGGTGAGCGTTTGCCAAGTTTACCGCAGCCTTGGGCAGAAGTTACGCTTCGTCAGTTACTTAATCACACCAGTGGGCTACCCGACTTCTCACAGAGCGAGGCTTTTAGAGAAGCTCTCATTAAATCGCTTACTATACCAGTCGCACCGAGCCAATTGCTGGAGTTTGTCGCCAACGAGGGTCTTGAGTTCGAGCCGCCAGGTTCCCAGTATCAGTACTCAAACTCCGACAATATTGCAGTCGCTTTGATGATTGAGGCAGTTACGGGACGCACTTATGAGGAGATGTTACAAGAACAAGTATTCACGCCACTTGGACTAACCCAGACGAGCCTACCAGTCGGGGTCATACTTCCAACACCGTTTATTCACGGTTATAATGTTCAAACCCAACCCCCAGAGGACGTTAGCGAATTAGTGGCCGCAGGATGGGCCTGGGCATCAGGTGGCATTGTCTCGACACCATCCGACCTCAATCAGTTCATCCGAGGCTATGCCAGTGGACAACTATTCGGAGCAGACATTCAAGCACAGCAGTTTCAGTTTGTCCCAGGTGCAAGCTCACAGCCACCAGGACCAGGAACGAATTCAGCAGGACTAGGTATTTTTCGCTATGAGACACGTTGCGGGACAGTATACGGTCATACGGGTAATACATTGGGCTACACTCAGTTTGCGGCGGCGACCTCCGATGGTCAACGTTCGGTAGTCGTATCGATTAACGGACAGATTACACCCCAGAGCGACCCCGACACCTTTGCGAAGCTACGCAGTATCGAAGAAGACGCGGTATGCGCGGCCTTAGCATCTATACCCGAATCTTCATCAGCCTTGCCGATTTTAGGTTTTGGACTATTAGGGCTATATTGTGCTTTTAAACAACGAGCTTAAGCATGGAGTTAGTCATCATGAAACTACATTACTGGGTCGCGCTTTTTCTTTGTTCTTTTCTAGGTTTCTCATTCGCTGAAGCCAAACCGATACTAAAGGTTCAAAAACCTGTCATCGTTGCTCAAAATCAGAAAACTCAAAAAGTCACAGAACAAAACGTTAAAGTTGCTCTCCCTCAACTGGAAAAACTGGCTAATGAGATGATGGAAAAGACGGGTGTACCAGGAATGGCGATCGCTATTGTCTATCAAGATCGGATTGTTTACCTCAAAGGATTTGGGATACGTGAGGTAGGTAAACCTGATTTAGTCGATCCAGATACCGTCTTTCAAATTGCGTCTGTATCAAAGCCAATTGCATCAACCGTTATAGCAGGTGTAGTAGGGAAAGGCTTGATTGAGTGGGATGATCCGATCATTAAACACGATCCTAGCTTTCAAATGAACCATGCTTTTGTAACGAATGAGGTAACTTTTCGTGACCTTTTAGCTCATGTAGCGGTTTACCCGACCATGCGGGGGACGACTTAGAAGATTTAGGATTTAACCGTACAACCATCTTACATCGCCTGCGCTACCTACCAACAGGTAACAACTTTCGCTCACATTATGCTTACACCAATTTTGGCTTTACTGAAGCCGCAGTCGCCGCCGCCAAAAGTACTGGAACATTATGGGAAGATCTTTGTTTTAAGACACTTTATCAACCACTGGGAATGAATAACACGAGTTCTCGCTATTCAGACTTTATCGCAGCTAACAATCGTGCGTCTGGACATATTTATTTTAAGGGTCAGTGGGTTGCCCAAGAGCAACGAACTCCTGATGCTCAGTCTCCAGCAGGTGGTGTAAGTTCTAGCGTACACGACATGGCTCAATGGATGCGGTTACAATTGGGGAAGGGCATCTTTGACGGGTTACAGATCATTAATGCTGAAGCTTTAGCAGAAACCCATCGTCCCCAAATGATTAGTAATCCTCCTCAAAATCCATCAATAGATCGTGCTGAGTTTTATGGGCTAGGTTGGGGCATAAAGTACACCGATGAAGGACTGGTTCGCTTGAGTCATTCTGGTGCTTTTAATCTTGGTGCTGCTACTACTGTTTATTTACTTCCCAGTGAAAAGCTTGGTATCGTCGTCCTTACCAATTCTCGCCCAATTGGAGTCCCAGAAACGATCGCGCTTAGTTTTCTAGACCTAGTGCAGTATGGTCAAATTAAACGGGATTACTTGAAGTTACTACAATCTGCTTTTGCTGCGCTTGATCAACCACCCTACGGTACCTTAATAGATTATACAAAACCCCTCACACAACCCTTACCAGCACTGTCTTATAATTCGTATATTGGAACCTATCAAAACGATTATTTTGGCGAGATTGAGATTGTTGAGCGAGATGGCAAACTGATTCTACTTCAAGGAGCGCAAAAAAAAGCCTTTCCGTTACAGCACTATAATCGAGATGTATTTACCTATCAACCCGAAGGCGAAAATGCTTTCGGTTTGAGTGCAGTAACCTTTACGGTTGGTGCGGACGGAAAAGGAACAAATGTTATTATCGAAAACCTGAATATTTTAGAGCAAGGTACCTTTCATCGCCTATTGCCTCAAAAATAAATCTTTACTAGAAACTAAATCATTTCAATCTCTTTTAAACGTATTGACAAAAATGATATTTAATGTTAGGTAAAATATTTTAATTATGTCTTACTAATGCCCAAACAACCTCCCAAGCAATGAGTATAATAACCGTCCATTCCAAAGCCGTAGCCCGTTCAGTATCGGCTTCATCGTGTAACATTTCATAGGTTTCTCGTAACAGTTTCAGTTTATGTTCAACTCCAGAACGCCAGACATCGACACGCAGGACATTTAAAATCGAGCTATAAAAACGATTCCAGTAAACATCATTAGTTACTTTAAGAGCATTATCTACCCGTTCCGTATCTTCGCTAAATTCTGCGATCAAACGTTGTACATCATGTAACAAACGACTGTAGCGACTGACGAGAGGTAGACCAAAACGGATCGGTTCTTTGGGGAGTTGACGATACATTCGAGGTAAAAGCTCATCTAATGCGTTATCGTATGAACGCATTAAAAGTAATTCAACATTAGCAAATTCAATCAATACGATCGCAGTTTGAGCCGCTAAGGGATCGGGTTCAATCAATAACGCTCCATTCCAGCTTAATAAAGCCATATCATCGGGATAATAGCTCATCTGAGTAATTAATTGTTTAGCAGAATCACTCAGAGGCTGTTGTTCTCCTAATAAGGCTGCCCACACGATGGGATGTTCGGCTAATGAACTCACTTTGATGGTCTGGGTGAGTTGTTGCACGATCAAAATACTATAATCTTCGACTACACTACTACGATGAGGTTTAGAAATTGATGGATAAATTACCTTTTCTATATCTTCTAAGTTTTTAATGAACAGATCTTCTATATTATCGGGTAAACTCTGAGCCATAGCCATCAGTTGAGCGATCATCATCCAGTTTGCGGGGGTAGGGAAAGGAAGAACCAGAGAAAATGCGATCGCACCTAAATCATAAATTCTCACTCTGAGCATTCCCAAAAAAGAATAACCTGCTAAAACAATAGGATATTCACCTAATTCGATTTGGACTGGATATTCAGCAAATTGAATACTTTCAGCTTGGCGAACATGAATTGACATCGGTCGTCTGGCAGTGGGTTGAGCAATTAAAGCAGAAGCTCGACTTAAATTAATTTCATCTCCAATTTCGTATAATTGACTGAGGATTAATGTTCCTTTAGTAATATCTGGTAAGATAGACTCCTCTACAATCTCGGCTGTCATAAAATAGATTTCAGTTACTCATTTATCTTTTCTAGCTTGGCTTATTTTTTAAGTTTTGACCGTAAATTTAATTAAGGATAGAAAAACAGACCATGATCGAACCACTTGGCGTTGCACAACAGTCTGTCGTTACTTCTCTTGGCACAATGGTATATTACACTCCAACCTTACCCCCTTGGTCAGAAAATGGAGAAACCAATCAACCAACTCTTCTTTTTTTACATGGATTTGGTGGCGGTTCATCTGCTTATGAATGGTCGAAAGTGTATCCCGCGTTTGCCAGTGATTATCGAGTTATTGCACCAGATTTAATCGGATGGGGTCGCTCAGAACATCCACAACGCAACTATCAAGTCGATGATTATATTACAACCATTATTGAGTTTATCGAGAAAACTTGTAATGAACCTGCGCTTGTGGTTGCCTCTTCTTTAACCGCAGCCTTTACCATTCGGGCGGCTATTCTTCGTCCAGATTTATTCAAGGCTCTAATTTTAACCACTCCCGCAGGATTATCGGATTTTGGTGAAGATTATAGCCGTAGTTTCTTCGCTCAACTGATTAGTATTCCTATATTAGATCAATTGCTTTATAGTACTGGTGTGGCGACATCGAATGGAGTTTCATCTTTTTTAGAAAATAATCAATTTGCGAATGCTAATCGAGTTTATCCAGAGATTGTCCAAGCCTATCTAAAATCAGCACAACAACCAAATGCTCAATATGCGGCTCTTTCTTTTGTCAGAGGTGATTTATGTTTTGACCTATCGCTTTATATTACTCAACTGACTATCCCTACTGCAATTATCTGGGGAAAAAAATCTCAATTTACTGGGCCTGAAATTGGGAAGCGACTAGCAGCGATGAATCCACAAGCGATCAAAGCATTTTTAGAAATCGATGAAGTTGGACTGACACCACAACTAGAATTACCTGCTGTTACCGTTGGATTGATTCAAAAATATTTAAAAATTTTGGTTCAATAGAAAGATCAAACTGTAGGAATAAATTAGACATTAAATCATTTATCTCACAGGATACAGGTAATGGAATGACGAACTTAGATACAACTAAATAGATTGTCGTAATTGAAATAAAAAATATTCGTCATGCTTTATCGTAAATCTCAATCCTTAAAAATCTTGGCTGCTTTAGCTGTAGGAACTCTAGCAATTGGTCAAATCGAGCCTGCTAACGCTAAACCTATGCAATCTGGTTCTGGTTCATCAACTCAAGAAAATCCTACTTATCCAACACGGATTCAGAATCAAAATAGGCCCGCTCCTGCGAGTGAGTCAACAACTCCTCCTGCGGGTGCTGATCCCGATACTCGCCCCACTCAATCTGATGGAACCAATCGTACTAACCCCACCGATCGCAGATTGTATCAAAACAATCAAATGACGAATGAAGATAATTCAATGGATCAGAACACACCTCCTGCTGGTGCTAATGTAGATACTCGTCCTACTCAGTCGGATGGAACCAATCGTACTAATCCTACTGATCGCAGAATTTATAACAATAACAATCAGACGACCACTCCTAGCAGTACCAATGATATGAACCGTCCGACCACTCCTAGCAGTACCAATGATATGAACCGTCCGGCCACTCCTAGCAGTACCAATGATATGAATCGTTCGACTACTCCTGGCAGTACCAATGATATGAATCGTTCTAAGTAGAAGAGCGTTCCCTTGGGTGGTTTTCATGATTAAGTAATTTAATTCTTTTTGAATTAGGGTGGCAGCATTGCTCACCCTTTTGCCGTTTTAGGAACTTTTTCGCCGACCAAAGAATTCATATAGCTAAGATTCAAAGGCTTTTAGGATCTAGAAAACATTTGCAGGCTAAATGTTAAGATACCTCAAGTGTGTAAACAAACACCCTAAACGAAATCTGTTAGTAGAGTTATATATGTATCTAAATCCTACAAAATTATTATTGACCTGTGCTATTCTTCTTGTTGCTTCACCCGTATTGGCTCAATCTTCTAATAAAAAACCCAACGTTAATCAAACTCCGAATAAAACACCGAGTTCTAATCCTGTACCTGCATCGGTTAGCCCATCTTCAGACACTAATACTGACTCCATGCGACCTTTAGCTCAACCTGAGAGTATTCTTAATTACCAAGGCGCACAACAAATCATGCAAGATGCAAATAGTGCGATTAATGCGGGTAAGTATGATGTAGCGGTGGATAAATTACAGCAAGCGCGTCGCGTATTTAACCAGTTATCTAACTTCCATCTTCAGTTAGCAAATAGTTTTTCGGGCATTGATAATAAAATTGTTGAAGCACAGCGTCAAAGTGCTTTACAAACGGGACAAATGCGTGATGAAGCAACCTATCAACTTGCTTTAGTCCATCGGGCGCAAAATAAGCCAGAATTAGCCGTACCCTTACTCATTCAGGTGATTCAATCCCAGAACCCGACCACAGATTTAGGGGCAAAATGTTATCAACAGCTTTATGAATTGGGTTTTGTTAGTACGCCCTTTTCAACAAATCCAGAACCTTCGGCATCAACTCC
Source organism: Chroococcus sp. FPU101 (assembly GCF_017312365.1). Classification (GTDB taxonomy): domain Bacteria; phylum Cyanobacteriota; class Cyanobacteriia; order Cyanobacteriales; family Microcystaceae; genus Chroococcus. The sequence continues at coordinate 27,782 of NZ_BLJI01000027.1, read as the reverse complement.
AAATCAATAAGCAATCATACAGATCACGGATAATAGTACTAATTAGTTTATTGAAGGATATAGCATGGTGAGTCTTAAACAAGTTGAAGCAATGATTCAAAGCGAATTACCAGACGCTGAAGTAATGGTTAGAGATTTAACAGGGGGTGGCGATCATTTAGAAGCGATCGTGATTTCACCATCTTTTGAAGGGAAAACTAGAGTAAAGCAACATCAAATGGTTTATGGGGCATTAAAAAAGGAAATGGCAACGGAAGCGATTCATGCTTTAGCTATTCATACTTTTACCCCGATGACTTGGCAAAGTGCGAATAGGTAGCGATACACTTTTCGTCACTGTAAATATTTGTAAATTTTGGTTGAAAAAGGTTAATTTTATGCTTTTTTCAACCTTTGTTGTAGTTGATTGCGAAATTCTTTAGCCGCAGCAAGGGGATTAGATATTCTTAGACATTCCACTAACAGATTAATATCTAAATCGGGCAATAATTCGCTTTGAGTTAGTTTCTCATAACCAAAGGTTGATACAAACTCAAAGGGGATATCTTCTCTTTTGTGATAAATTGATAAATTATTGTTTTGCCAAAACCAAACTTCTTTAACTCCTAAGCGTCTATAAAGTTCTAAGCGATTAATTCCCCCACTGGTAATGACAACCTCTACCGCTAAATCTGGGAATTCTTTGTCAGTATCGATACAATAACTTTCATCAGGTTCACTTCCTGCTTGTTTTTCCTCTTTTCTGAATGTCGTCGAACCAGTCGGAAAATATTCGGTATTGGTTTCTAAAAAATACACTTCTACAAGTGTTCCAATACGAGTTTTACCACTTTCATGACGACGACTGGGGGCCACAATTTCTAATACTCCATCTAAAAAAGCCACTCTGTAAGCATTACTATCACCTAAGTCCGCTAATAAGGCTTCGTATTGTCTCCAGTTAACTCCAGTAATAATTCGCTTTTCTTCGGGATCATCTGCTTGTATTCTTTGATAGAAGTCGTTGAGTAGAGTTACCATAAAACAAAAACAGAACAATTGCTCTAATTATAAAAACAAAAAAGACGCGATTGCTCACGTCTGTTGTAATTTTTTAATGATCGACTAACTAAATACTTTAGCTGCCGCCGCAATGCCCGCACCGGGGTTTAGACCTTCGTAGCCCAAATCTAGTAAAGTGGCTTCTAGGGATGCAATAACGGTTAGCATATCGCGTTCGCAAACGAAGCCTAAATGACCAATACGGAAGATTTGACCTTTGAGGTGATCTTGTCCCCCCGCAACAGCGATATCAAATTTTTTACGAAGTGCAGAACGGACTTTTTCAGCGTCCATTGTTGGCGCAACTGCCGTTACCGCAGGACTTGCACAATGATCAGCACCAAATAATGGTAAACCCATTGCTGTCATTGCGGCTCTAGTTCCTTGGGTTAAACGCTGATGACGCTCAAAAATGGATTCTAACCCTTCTTCTTTCATCATCCGTAAAGCCACCTGTAAGCCATACATCAGGTTAACGGGTGTGGTGTAGGGAGAACTGTTTTTATCAGTTTCTTTTTTATATTTCCCTAAATCTAAGTAAAAACGAGGAATTTTAGCAGTTTCGTAGGCTTTCCAGGCTTTTTTACTGACTGAGACAAATCCCATTCCTGGAGGAATCATATAGCCTTTTTGAGAACCCGAAGCGACGACATCAATTCCCCAGTCATCTACTGGAACACTGGTCGCGCCGAGACTGGTAACAGCATCTACAATTAATAAGGCTTCACCGTGATCTTTGACGATCTTACTAATGCTTTTTAAGTCGTTGATGACTCCAGTGGAAGTTTCCGAATGGGTCATAATGACTGCTTTAATGGTTTTATCTTTGTCTGAAACCAGCTTTTCTTTAAAATCTTCTGGGTTAAGTGGTTTACCCCATTCCGATGAAATGACATCGACATTTAAACCAAAGGCTTTAGACAGTTTAACCCAGCGTTCGCCAAATTTTCCATTATCAGCAGCCAAAACGCGATCGCCCGGACTTAAAAAGTTAATGATACCCGCTTCCATTGCTCCAGTACCCGATACAGTCAGCATCAGCACATCGTTTTCAGTTTGATGTAACCATTTCAGATTTTCGGTCAGTTCACCAATAACTTTACTAAAATCTCCGCTTCGATGTCCAATAGGGTGTTTAGCCATAGCCAACAAAACCGCTTCAGGTACAGGTGTTGGCCCTGGAATCATTAACATATGTTTATTTTGCATAATTCTTTCCTTGATCGTCTTTGGTGCCCACACGAGCAGAAATTGATCCTATCTCAAATTGAGTAGATTTTCTCTAAGATTTTTTGCTTACTGTTAGCTATGATTAACACTTTTAGTGGTTTCTGAAGTTAGACTGTCTATTTCGTCGTCCAAGGAAACGGGCATACTGTTGAGTGACCATCGGCATTCAAAGGGAATTTGAGTTTGTTGACATATATCTTCTAGTTGCTTTTGTTGAGCATATGCTTTTCTTAAACTAATAATGACTTGCTGAACTTGTTGCCTCAGCGCGGGTTGTTGTTCGACTGCTGCTAGGGTTTTGCGTTCCAATAACTGTAGCAGTAATTCATAATGCACATGAGACGGTAAAGGAATTGGCTTCATAAAATCCGCACATGGGATAAATAAAAACAAGACAGCACACTTGACGCTCCAAAAAGATAGTCACTGATTATGGCTTGGAAAATAGCATTGTGATCGCTTTGATCAGGTCGTTCTGTTTAATGAGCGATTCCCCAATTAAGACCGCACTTGCTCCGGCTTGTTGAACTAATTGTAAATCAGATGAGCTATCTAAACCAGATTCACTGACGATGAGGATGTCTTTTTGTTCAATTTCTTCTTTTCTGGTCTCTAATAATTGACAGGTTGTCTGTAAGTCAACGGAAAAATCTTCTAAGTTACGATTATTAATACCAATTAAGTTAACGCCTTCAATCGCTAGGACTCGATCTAATTCTTCTAAGGTATGCACTTCAATTAAAGCCGTCATTCCTAAAATATTGACAATTTTAGTAAAATATGATATGTCAGAATCGCTTAAAATCGCAGCAATGAGTAAAACTGCATCCGCGCCTTTACTACGAGCATAATAAATTTGATAGGGATAGAGGATAAATTCTTTACACAGTAAGGGTAGCTCGACTGCTTGACGAACTCTCCAAAGATTGTCAAAGCTTCCAGAGAAGAATTTTTCATCGGTGAGAACGGATAAACAGCTTGCACCACCTAATTCGTAGCTTTTTGCGATTTCTTGTGGATCAAAATCTTCTTTAATAATTCCTTTACTGGGTGAGGCTTTTTTGACTTCGGCAATTAAAGCGGGTTGAGTCTTGCCGTTTTTTAACGCGCCTAAAAAGTCTTTTGCTGGTGCCGTTTGTCTGACTTTTTTCTGTAATTCAATTAAGGGTAAGCGTTCCCGCATTTGATCGACTTCGATTTCTTTGTGCCAGACTATTTCTTCTAGAATGTTTTGGGGTTGCTCATCGGGTACAATAACTTTGTATTCTAGGTTGTCTACATTAACGCTCTTGTTGGGTCGCCGTCTACGAATTTGCATGATTTTATAATATGTAGATACAGTTTTCTATTTTAGCGACACGAGAAACAATTCCCAAAAGTCCAGAATCATTGATAATGGTTATCTGAAGTGCTAGTCACCATGATGTAATGCTAAAAAATTTAAAAGCTAAACCTTCTCTCATTCTGGGTATTAGTTCTGGACTCCTCTTACTAGCCATCCCTAGTATTTTATTCCTCAATCCAGTTCTTAGAGAGAGACTAGAACAACAAACCCCACTCAATTCAAGATCTCAAGATTCCTTTGAAGCGGAAAAAGATCAGCCATCTGCCGTGATGAACTTGGTTTTTTTACCAGTAGAGGAACAAGAAACACAACTAAGAGCGATCGCAGATTCTAATCAAGCTTCTTTAGATCGTAGTCGCGCCCGCTATCTTTTGGCTTCTATTTTACTTAAAAAATTTGAAGGTGGGCCAGCTTTACGGTTACTACAGGGTTTAGATAAACAATATCCCGCCTTAGCACCACAGATACTTTTAAAACAGGGACGCGCTTACGAACTGAGTAATGAACCTCAAAAAGCTCAAGATATGTGGCGAAAAGTCATCGAGCGTTATCCTGATTCACCAGTTGCTGCCGATGCTTTGTACAATTTGGGTAAAACTAATCCCGAATACTGGGAACAAGCGATTACTCAATTTCCCCGTCATCCGCGTACACATGACATTATTCTAGAACGTCTTAAAGACAATCCGAATCAACCGCAATTATTATTAAATTTACTTAAAAATAGTCTTCCAGAACCTTCAACCAATCAAGCACGTGAGCGTTTGGTTCAAGAATTCTCTAAACAGCTTACACCCTCAGACTGGGAATTGATAGCAGACGGATATTGGGATCAAAATCTTTATCAAAAAGCCGCCGCAGCCTATCAAAAAGCCTCACTAAGTCCTCGTCAAGCCTATCGTATGGCTCGTTATCTTCAAATCGACAACAAAATCGAAGAAGCTAAACTGGGTTATCTAAAATTAATTAAACTTTATCCCAAGGCCCCAGAAACCGCACTAGGATTGTTACGGCTTGCTGACATATCCAAAACACAAGACGCACTCATTTATCTAGATCTGGTTGTTAAACAATTTCCCGAGAAAGCTCCACAAGCTTTACTCAAAAAAGCCAATCTTTTAGCACGTTCTGGGAATGCGACAGCCGCTAATCAAACCCAACAAGTTTTAATTAATCAATATTCTAATTCCGATGAAGTCGCTGATTTACGTTGGAAAATCGCGCAGCAGTATGCAGATAATGACAATTTTGTCAAGGCTTGGGAATGGGCGCAACCGATCACCGTTAATAATGCTGATAGTTCAGTTGCACCAAAAGCCGCTTTTTGGGTAGGCAAATGGGCGCAAAAATTAGGCAAGCAAAAAGAAGCTCAAGATGCGTTTACTCATACCCTCGGACGTTATCCCTCTTCTTATTATGCGTGGCGATCGGCTATGTTACTCGGTTGGCCGGTGGGTGATTTTGAAACAGTTCGTGCCAAAACTCCGACGATTCAAAAACCAACACAACGCCCTATACCTCCTTTTGGTTCAGATGCGTTTAAAGAATTGTATCGTTTAGGGGAAGAACAACAAGCTTGGGAACTCTTTCAAGCAGAAATTGTTGATCCAACTAAATTGACGATCGCTGAACAATTTACTTATGGTTTATTATTACTCGATCAAAACCGTAATATTGAGGCGATTAATCAAATTTGGAGTCTTAAGGAACGAGAAACCCCAGAAGAGCTAAGTCAATGGCAATCTTTACGAGGCACCCAAGAGTATTGGCAAGCTTTATTCCCTTTTCCCTATTATGATTTAATTCTCAAATGGTCACAAGAGAGAAAATTAAACCCCTTATTAGTCACTGCATTAATTCGTCAAGAGTCTCGTTTTGAGAAAGATATTAAGTCTCCAGTGGGTGCTACGGGATTAATGCAGCTTATGCCCGCTACAGCTAAAATGGTAGCAAATAATCTAAATCTCAAAGAGTATTCATTAACCAAGCCTAACGATAATATTAATTTAGGCACTTGGTATTTTGATTATACTCATCAGACTTACGATAATAATTCGATGTTTGCGGTAGCGAGTTATAATGCTGGGCCTGGCAATGTTTCTAAATGGTTAACACGATATGAATCGAGTGATCATGATGAATTTGTGGAAAATATACCTTTTAATGAGACAAAGGGATATGTAGAATCTGTTTTTGGGAATTATTGGAACTATCAGCGAATCTACAATCCTGAGATTGCTCAGTTATTAGAAAAACTTCCAAAAGTTAATCCTCAAAATCAGCCTAAACCTTAAAAAAATATTTGGGTAATTAACTCAGTGACACTAGAATTACCCAAATAAACTTTTGTTTTAGAGAAAATATAAAAAACAAACTTAGGCTAAATGACATAAATATCATTATTGGTTAGAGTCGGTGCGCCTTGCAGAATGGCTAGAATAGTTGATGCTGCTGAACCACTGCCATCAACATCAAAGCGAAGATAACCTGTACTTGTGTCATAGAGAAAACGTTGAGTTGAGTTTGTCGCGCTACTTCCATATTTGAATTGTGCAGCACTGAGATAAGAATACTGAGTTAAGCCACCACCGAAACCAAACGCTGAGACTTCAATTTCATTTATACCACTCTCAAAGTTAATTATTCTGTCAGTTCCTTCATTAGGAGCATTGAAGGCAATATAACCACCTCCATGATTTCCATAATAATCATTATTAACACAAGTTATCGTATCGCTTCCTAAACCACCATAACCTGAGTAATACGGACGTATTGTTAAAGAGTCATTTCCTGCTTCACCATACTGAGTTCCATTATCTGTTAGAGTATCGTTCCCATCTCCTCCATATAGCACAGAACCATAGTAAGAGTAACTCGTTAGAAGATCATTGCCTTGTCCACCATAGAGAGTATCATAGCCTAATCCAGCTTCTAGGGTGTCATTGCCATCGCCCCCATCAAGAAGATTATTACCGTCATACTCACTAAAATAGCCATAAGATAAAAAATCATTGCCTTGCTCACCATAGAGGGAATCATTTCCTAAATATCCTTTAATAGTGTCATTGCCATCCCCTCCTCTAAGAAGATTGTTGCTATCATTGCCATAAATAACGTTGTCATAAGTATTCCCGATACCGCTCAGGTTGGTCACTCCAGTGAGAGTCAAATTATTGACGTAATTCTCGTCTAAAGCATAGCTAACGGATGAAATGACTGTATCAACACCTTGCCCTGGTAATTCTGTAATCACATCTGTGGTGCTATCGACAATATAGGTATCATCTCCAGTTCCACCAATGAGGGTATCTATCCCATTTCCTCCATTAAGAGTATCTTTACCTGCATTTCCTCTAAGGGTATTGTTTCCCGCATTTCCTGTGATCACGTTATCGTAACTATTGCCTGTACCATTGAGGTTACTGCTACCTGTCAGAGTTAGATTATTAACATAGTTTTCCGATAATGTGTAGGAAAGCGATGTTTTGATCGTATCAACCCCACCCCCTGCTAATTCTGTAATCACATCTGAAAGGCTATCAACTATATAAGTATCATCGCCACTACCACCAATCATCGTATCAGCACCCGTACCGCCATCTAGGGTATCATTCCCATTACCGCCATCTAGTCGGTCATTTCCTCCTAACCCAGTCAGAGTATCATTTCCATCGTAACCATAAATAAAATCATTAGCGGAAGTTCCTGTTAAATTGTTATTTCCTGAATTGCCGTAAATAGTAGCCATTTGATTTTTACTCCTTGTCGTTCTGAAATAAGCTTTATTAACACTTCAGAGCAAATCATCAATTTTATGTTGTATTTTACATTTATTTACAACTAGAAATAGTAATCTTATCAAGGTTAATCATCCTAGCAAATTGACGATATTTTAGAATAAAAAACCAGTTTTAACTGTATTTTGAGCCTTAGTGATTTGTGATTTCACATGATTCAGCAAAAAGATTAAGCTAAATTTATCTTATATAAAAATCAAAACTGTATCGTATTAAAATTAAAATTTAAGCCATATTTAGTTTGTCTTCAACCACATCGTAAATATTCAGACTTATTATTAAATGAGCTTTGAGAGCAATTCTGATTCTTCTAAAAAAATTTGGATAATTATTGAGGCAAACTAAGTCAAAAACTCTTAAATTACCCAAATCTTCGGTTATTTTTTGAGAAAATGGTTAAAAGACATAAATATCACTATTAGTAAAAGTCGGTGCGCCTTGCAGAATGGCTAGTACGGTTGATGCGGCTGAACCACTGCCATCAACATCAAAGCGGAGATAGCCCGTAGTTGTATCATAGAGAAAACGTTGAGTTGAACTTGTCGCACTACTTCCATAGGCGAACTGTTCAGAAGTGATATCAGTATAAGATGATAAACCACCACCGAAACCACTGGCAGAGACACTAATAGAATTCGATGAATTATTAAAATAAATAATTGTATCTGTACCCTCATTAGAAGTATTAAATACAATAGAATTACCATATTCGGAATAACTACAGTATAAAATATCATTTCCTAAGCCACCAATTAAACTGGTTCCAAATCCGCCCGTTAGGGTATCATCACCACTATCACCATAAGCTGAACCCTCCACAATAGAAACTGTATCATTACCGCTTCCACCATAAGCTGAACCAATAGTCACACCAACTGTATCATTACCACTTCCACCATAAGCTGAACCAATAGTCACACCAACTGTATCATTACCTGCATCTCCATATCCAGAGCCAAACTCTCCAGATAAAGTATCATTGCCATCTCCTCCATATAATGTAGAATCTCCAGAGGAGTGACTTAATACATCATTGCCTTTTTCACCATAAAGAGTATCATTGCCAAATTCGGAAAAGAGGGAATCGTTGCCATCGCCTCCTTTGAGTCGATTATTGCCCTCATTACCAGTAATCACGTTGTCATAACTATTTCCTGTACCATTAAGGTTAGCAGTTCCAGTCAGTGTCAGGTTATTAACGTAGTTTTCTGCTAATGTGTAGCTAACGGATGAAATGACTGTATCAACACCTTGCCCTGGTAATTCTGTAATCACATCTGTGGTGCTATCGACAATATAGGTATCATCTCCAGTTCCACCAATGAGGGTATCTATCCCATTTCCTCCATTAAGAGTATCTTTACCTGCATTTCCTCTAAGGGTATTGTTTCCCGCATTTCCTGTGATCACGTTATCGTAACTATTGCCTGTACCATTGAGGTTACTGCTACCTGTCAGAGTTAGATTATTAACATAGTTTTCCGATAATGTGTAGGAAAGCGATGTTTTGATCGTATCAACCCCACCCCCTGCTAATTCTGTAATCACATCTGAAAGGCTATCAACTATATAAGTATCATCGCCACTACCACCAATCATCGTATCAGCACCCGTACCGCCATCTAGGGTATCATTCCCATTACCACCTTCTAATCGGTCATTTCCCCCTAAACCAATTAAAGTATCCAAACCATCGTAACCATAAATAAAATCATTAGCGGAAGTTCCTGTTAAATTGTTATTTCCTGAATTGCCATAAATATTAGCCATTTGATTTTTGCTCCTTGTCGTCTTGAGATAAGCTCTAATAACATTTCAGAAACAACCCTAATTTTTATGATTCTTTTTACATTTATTTATATAAATTTTGATAGAATACGATAAGTAGTCGAAACTAAATTTTAAAACTTAAAAAAGTATAATTTAAAACATATTGGACTTTTAGGATTAAATTAAATGATGAATTCATTAAATAATTCTTTATTACCTATTCCACCTTGCTTTGACCCTCAAAAAGTATTTAGTTACTGGGCTGTACCATATCAGAAAAGAGCAGAAGAAGCTAAAGAATGGGCTAAAAAATATAATATATTACCTGAATTTAAAGATAAAAAACGTATTTGCTTACTGATTATTGACGCTCAAAATACATTTTGTTTACCAGAATTTGAGTTATTTGTGGGTGGTCGATCGGGTCGAGGTGCTATTGATGATAATATTCGTTTATGTGAGTTTATTTATCGAAATCTTGGGGTAATTACTAAAATTATGCCAACTCTGGATACTCACACAGCAATACAGATTTTTCATCCGATTTTTTGGATCAATCAATCTGGAGAAAACCCACCTCCGATGACGATGATTAGTTTAGAAGATATTGTTACTCAAGTTTGGCGGGTTAATCCAGATTTAGGTCATGATTTAGAGCATTATGCTTTACATTATGTCAAAAATCTTACAGAACAAGGAAAATATCTTTTAACCATTTGGCCGTATCATTCCATGCTAGGCGGAATTGGTCATGCTTTGGTTTCTGCATTAGAAGAGGCGATTTTTTTTCATAGTATTGCACGGAATAGTCAAACTCAATTTGAAATCAAAGGGGAAAATCTTTTAACGGAAAATTATTCGGTATTTTTTCCAGAAGTCTTAGAAGATCATCAAGGACAACCCATAGCTCAAAAAAATAGTCGTTTATTGGAACAAGTTTTAGAGTATGATGCTGTGATTATTGCAGGACAAGCAAAAAGTCATTGTGTCGCTTGGACGATCGAGCATTTATTACAAGAAATTTTGTCTGAGGATGCTAATCTAGCCAAAAAAATCTATTTATTAGAGGATTGTACTTCGCCTGTAGTTGTTCCAGATGTGATTGATTTTACACCCCATGCAGATGAAGCCTTTCAGCGTTTTGCAACTTTTGGAATGCACATTGTACAATCGACTGATGCGATTTCTGATTTTCTCAATTTGGGCTAACAAACTTTGTTAATCTGCTATCAAACACGAAAATTAGCTAACTTGTCCCAAAAATGTATATAATTTTCACAACTTGTTGCTAGATCTAAAGCAATTTGTTTAATTTCCCAATAAAGAAACCGCCCGAAGTAAATCGAGCGGAGTGTGGTGTGAGGAGTGAACGGAAACAATTGTCTCCGCTACTTCTATTCTAAAGGACAATTCTCTCTATTGAGTAGAGTTCTAATTTGATTGATAAAAATTTTCAACATTAGTCTAGTTAATAAGTAGATATACTACAAAACTTGATGCAACAAAAAAGTTGCTATGACTACAAAGATCTTTTACGGAGTCAATTTTGACAATTTTTATAAATCTCAGAAAAAGGGTTATAATGTTTGGCGGAAAGCTTGCCATTGAGATAAAAGTATTGGATCATCAGGAGTAGAACGCTTGAGCAAAATTACTCCGTCTTGATAGCCAATTAAACCGTACTCATTTTTATCGAGAAATGCTTCAACAGTGGGGACATCTTTAGCCAGAATTCTGCGATCGCCCGACGAAATAACCTGAAACCGTTGGTTTTTCCGAAAATCTATAATCATATAATCAAGCCAAATTTTTTGACCTGCATCATTGATCAATTCTACGTTAGGAGCGCGTAGGATTTCCCGACGACTCGAAAGATGAGGGACAATATCAGGAGAAGCAGACACACTTGCATCGGGGGGAATTTGCGCGATCAGTTTTTCGATAATTCTTGCATGATTCCATTGTTGTACAGGAGAAAAATAAAGCCAAGGTTGAAACGAGTTAGGAATAATGAACGCTAAAGCATCATTCGGACTTGAAGTGATCGTCAAAATCAGCGATAAACTTAGACAAACTGCCCAAAACCTTTTAAAAAATCGATTTTTCTGCGCTTCTGGATGATAAAACCACCATAAAATAGCCCCATAAAAAATACCAGGAACCAGAGTTAGAGAATAGCGCAAATCTAAACTTAATGCCCATTCACTTTTCCTTAACAAAATAGTCAACAAAGGAAAAGCAATTAACATCCATGTTGCCCCAGAAATCACCGAAATAAATCCCAAGGGTATAAACTGTCCCAATATATAAGTTAAGGTTGGTGAAAATGGAGTTAATAACTCTAGGAATAACCGCCAAGGATTTTTTAAAATTCCCCAAAGTACATCTAAGCTAGAAGTCTGCTCACCCTCAACATATTGACCAAATTCCTCGATTAAAAAGCGACTCGAAACATCATGAGAAAATAGGGGCATGATATAAGTGGTGACGACAATAGCATAAACAAGACTGGCTAGACAAACCCCTAAACCTAACCAAGGAAAACGCTTACTTAAAATTAAATAAAATCCAATACTAAATAAAACTACGGCTGCTTCTTCCCGTATCGCTACAATTAATACCGCACAAATGCCAAACCACCACCAGTGACGTTTTTCTAGGGCGAGAAATAGCCCAAATGTAAATAGAGGAAATTGACAAAAATCTTGAAAATGCCCCAAAGTTGGGCCAATTACTGCATTAGCGCAATAATAACTAATCGTAATCCAGGTGGCTAGATTTGGCTCAAGACGTTGACGCGCTAGGATATACAAGACTATTCCTGCTACTGTAATTAGCGTCACATTTAAAAACAGTAGCATCGGTGCATAGGGAAAAAGTAAATAGATAGGAAGCCACAACAGCAAAGCAGGAGTAAAGTGTTGTCCTAGACGATGATAAGATACAAAAGGGGTTTCAACCGACACTGAGAGACTAGAAGAAAGGGAACTTTGAAAAAAACGACCCTGATGTCCATTCCAAAAAACTTGATTAAAAATGCCTAGATCAAAAGATGTATCCGTATGATAGTAAGCATGATATCGAAAGAGAACGATCGCTAATTCAATCACAAAAAAGGTAATTGCTGCTGTAATCAATCCTCGATGATTTTTGAATTTTTCTGACATGGGTTGATTGCATTTGAGGTCTACCTATTTTACCTAGAAAGGCCTGATCAATCAAAAATTTTCCATCTCCTCATCAGTATTTTTGTCTAAGGACGTTAATTATCATTAGGTCAAGTGGGTATATTAAAGCTAAAAGAACCTATCAGTAGTTAGACTAAATAGTTGAATGAGTATCTATCGAATTTGGTCAATAGCAGCGAACGGATTTCGAGAAGTGATCCGCGATCGTATCCTCTATTTCATTGGCTTTTTTGCCTTATTAATGCTTATTGCAGTTAGACTTTTACCTGAAATTTCGGTTGGAACCCATCAAAAAATCTTTTTAGATTTAGGTTTAGGGGCGATCAGTCTACTGGGGGCAATTGTCGCTATTTTTGTGGGAACGGGACTAATTAATAAAGAAATTGAGAAACGTACTGTTCTTATTTTAATTCCTAAACCTCTGAGTCGTGCCGAATTTATTATCGGTAAGCATCTGGGTTTATCTGCGGTTCTTGGGGTGATGCTAACCTGTATGACTCTGGTTTATTTATTATTGCTATCTTGGACTAAAGTTAATTATCAAGCCCTTCCTCTAATTATTGCTGTTGTTTTTCTCATTCTTGAACTAGCCCTCTTAATCGCAGTTGCCATTGCTTTCGGCGTTTTTACCAGTTCAATTTTAGCCACTCTTTTAAGTTTTGGTATTTATTGCATGGGTCATATCAGCAAGGATTTGTTAAAATTAGGTGCAATAAGCAAAAATGAAAGCATTGCAAGCATTACTCAAACTCTTTATCTACTCTTGCCCGACTTAGAACGATTTAACTTGAGGAATGATGCTGTATATGGTTTGTTACCTAATGTTGACACACTTCTTAGCAATGCTACTTACGGGATTCTTTATACGGCTTTATTGCTTGGAATTTCAATTTTAATTTTTTCAAGACGGCAATTTTAAAATTAGTTAAGAGAATTTTAAGAAATCTTAATTAAATTTTAAGAATAAAAGCCAGAAATATCGTTTCACTAACTACAAGAGTCGATAGAATAAACTAAGATTTAGCTTGATTTTATGAATTTTTACAGACATTTTAGACTTTGATCCCCATGAATCCAACTCAACAACCTTCATTATCTATAAATTTGTCAAGATCGTTGAGAAAGTTCACGGGCTACCAACAGGAAGGGAATGATTTTTTTCAAGAGCTAGTAATTATTATTCAAAAAGTATGCGATGTCGATTACTGTTTGCTTTTACTTTTTGAAAAAGAAGAAATTAAACAGGTATACTCTACTATAAAATCGACTCAAAAAAAACAAATATTAATTGAATTTGGACAGTATTTTTATCAACAAAATCAAATCTATCTTGAGCGAGACCAAATATTATCTTTAGTCATACAACATCCGCTTATTCCATTAAAATTAAAAAAAGGAGCGCAACAATTACAAATAAATACAATTAATTTAATTCCCATACAATATCAACAGTTATCGCTTGGTTTTTTTTGCATTTATTCTAAGCATAATCAGATTAGATGGACTGAAAAAAATATAGAAATCATTCGTTATTTAGTTGAACAAAGCATAAAAATTATCTTACATAAACAAAAATTAAATAAAGAAAAATGTTATCAAGAATTATTTAAAAAAATTAATCAACAGCTTAATGATGATTATATAACATCAAGTAAATTAACAGATATTCTTCAAGAAATAGCGATTATTTTTGAAGTTGAACAAATTTTGATTTTAAAAGTAGCTGATTGTAATTGTCAAAAGCTAAATCTTAAAATCCCACAAATTTATAGTAATGAATCAGCAACAACTCAAGCAAAAGCTTTTGAATCATGGCAAATTTATCAAGCATACTCAAAAGCTTTAGAAACTGAGATTGATGATTACAATATTGATTATTTCTGTTTAGACAATTTGTGTGAAGCTCAACAAATCAAGTTTTATAGTGAAGTATCAAGAATAATTAAACCAGAAAATTTAGTTTTTAAATATCATTTATGTAGTTTACCCATTTTGATTAAGGGAGAATTTTTTGGAGCATTAATTTTACAATCAAAGCAGTATAATCGTGAATTTAGCGAAGAAGAACTGAGCTTTTTAAAACAGATCACTAAACAAATTGGCATCGCTATTTATCAAATTAGGATTCAAGAACAGCTAACGGCAAAACAAGAAAATTCTAAACATACAAATGAATATTTCTCAAACATGACCCATGAATTACGCGCACCTTTAGCAGGAATTTTAGGATTTGCGCGGATGTTGCAAGAACAAATTTATGGTTCTCTTAATCCAAAACAAAGTCAATACGTGAATGCCGTGGTATCTTCGGGTGAGCATTTAATGGCGATCGTTAATGATTTGTTAGATCTTTCTAAAATAGATGCAAATAGAGAGGAACTCTTTTTAGAAAAATTGGCAGTGGAAGATCTATGTTTAGCTGCACTCTCAATTGTACAAGCAAAAGCAGAACAACAGGGATTAGAGATTAATTTAGAGATTGCCTTTGATGTAGATTTTTGTTTTGCAGATCAACAACGTTTCAAACAAATTTTGATTAATCTTCTTTCTAATGCTATTAAATTTACTGAACGAGGTAATGTGACTCTAAGAGTAACACGGCAAAAAAATTCGCTTACCTTCTTAGTTATTGATACTGGAATTGGGATTACATTAGCCGATCAAGAGAAACTTTTTCAACCCTTTCAACAGCTTAAAAGTTCTGTGAGTCATAAACATAAAGGAACTGGTTTAGGGTTAGCCCTTTCTCAAAAATTAGCTCAACTTCACGGCGGAAAGATTACTCTTATTTCAGAAGTAGGTCAAGGAAGCTGTTTTACTGTAGAACTTCCTCATGCTGATGAACCCATTAATCCTTAATCTGCTCCGACTTGACGAGATTCTAGCCAAATTGAGATAATAATCCAAGCGATCGTCACAATTAAAGCTAAAATTCCAAATTGTGCGAATCCTTGAATTAATTGAGGTAATGGTATTAAACGCCCTAAGAAAAAGGATACAGTCACCATGATTGTCGCCCAAAGTGTTGCACCCCCAAAATTACAGAGTAAAAATTGAGGATAAGGCATTTGAGCAATACCCGCCATCGGCCCCGCAAAAATCCTTAATAATGCTACAAATCGCCCAAAAAAGACCGCTCTTGGTGCATTTTTAATAAATTGCTGTTGTGTTGTCTCTAAACGTTTTTCAGAAATCCGAAAAAAACCGCCGATTTTGAGCAGTAATGCCCATCCTCCAGCGCGTCCTATCCAATAACCGAAGTTATCGCCGACGACCGCCCCTAAGATAGCACTAAGGAGGACAAACCAATAATTTAATTCGCCACTACCTGCTAAAAAACCGCCGATGATTGTAATTGTTTCTCCAGGGATGGGAATTCCAGTATTTTCGAGGGCAATTCCGATAAAAACAGCCCAGTAGCCGTATTGTTCGGCAAGCTCTTGGAGATTTTCTAGGGATAATAGCTCTAGAGACATACAGACCTGCTTAACAAATGTTTACATTTATTTTAAATACATCTTGGCTTGATTGGGTCTAAGGTGTCAATGATTATTGTTGTTTAAGTCCTGTTAGCGATCTCGCAGAGATCCGCTTTGCAGTGCGCTCTGTTTGTTGTTCTGTTAATCCAATGGTTTGTACTAATACACCAAACCCACCTAAACCCGTTGGATCAAGCAATTGATGCAAGGCATCTCGACGCGATAAGATGGTTTGGAGATTGTATTGACCACTAGATAGAGAAGATAAGCGATCGCCTAATCCTAACGCCATTAAAAAGAGTCCTTGTTGAGTAAATCCTAATTTTTCGAGTCCGCACAATTTCCCGTGTTTTTCTAAAGCGGTAAAATCAACATGAGCCGTAATATCTTGTTGTCCAATATTGATGTATGGATTATCATGATGACGATGTTGATAATAACATTTCAGTGTCCCTTGATAGCGTTGTGGATTATAATATTTTCGGGCGGGATAACCGTAATCAATCGTTAATAAATAACCTTGTTTTAGTTTTTGACTAATTGTTTCTAGCCATGATAAAGCTTTTAAATTAACTTCTGTACGATAACCATTCGGGTAATCTTTATTTAAAAGATCAATATCAATAAGTTTAAAATATTTTTCTAATTCAGGTGTAGATAAACTATCTATTTTTTCTTGAAAGTTTTCCGAATCTATTAAAGTGACATATATTTCTTTAAGTTCTTTAGTGTCTACAATAACTTGATGAACAGGAAAAGCATCAACCAGTTCATTACTAAAAAAACAACCAACAATCGAATTATTTTCTATATCTTCCCAACTTTTCCAAGATATTTTAGAATGATGTTCTGCTAATTGTTCTTGCTGCTGTTTAATTAATTCTGAACTGGTTTCAATAATAAGATAATTTAAAGTTTGATAAAAATCGTAATAATTATTTTTAATGTAATTTAAAATATCAGATGCTAAAACACCTGTTCCTGCTCCCATTTCAATTAGAGTAAATTCAGAAGACTTATCTAATATTTCCCACATTTCTAAAAATTGAATCGCTAATAATTCGCCAAAATCTGCTCCTAATGAAGAGGAGGTAAAAAAATCACCTTGATTCCCGATTTTAATTGATTTAGAGGTATAATAGCCATATTCAGGATGATAAAGAACCGTATTCATATAATCAGCAAAAGTAATCTGCTGATCTGATGAAGATGTTATTTGATTTTTAATAATTTGAATTAGTGAGGAATTAGACATTAAGATTGATAATTCATTTTTTGAAGAGAGTTTTGTACACGATTTAATCGTTGGTTTCTGAGTTGTGCTGCGAGAAGTGAATTAATCTCAGCTAATTCTAAATTAAACTCTTCTATTTCTAGACGAGTCTGACGAAGATTGGTTAATAAACGTTGATAAGTTTCGGGATCTGGAATTTTGGGAGATGTATTCATAAAATATTCCATTCTTGATTAACTTCTTCAATACTGCGTATCCAGGTAGGAATTCTAGCTTGACTTTTGTTAATTGCACGATTCAATAACTCTAGCATAGCAGGTGAGGCAAGAGGTTGAGCTTGAGCAATCTGTAATTGTAGAGTTGACAGTTGAGAATAGGTTCTGATCGCTTCTTCTGAAATATTCTTCATCTCATTTAGATAAGGTAAGATTTGTTCTGTCTCTTCAAAGCTATCAACAAGACTCAATTCAACTTTTGTCTCAGAATGAATAACATTTAATGCTTGTTGTTTAAGTTGATTAAAAATTTCCGTAATCTCTTCTGGAAGTTGCGCCATAGTTAAAAATTTATATAAACTTAAAAGGTGGGATTTAACCCACCCTTAAATCTAGGCTCCAACGGCTTCTTTAGCGGCGTACATTACCTCTAAAGTAATCTCATTCATGCCTCTTTCACGGGCAAATTTTTCAGTATTGCGCTTGACTTTGCCTCGAACAAAACCAGGAATTTTATTCAACTCTCCTTGTGCTTCTTTGTTCCAATTTAAGTCAGAATTAGCGGAAACAGATTTAGTGATTACTTCTTTAGTATCATGTCCGCCAAAGATTTCTAATAAGTGATCTTCCATTCCTAAAGTAAAGGAATTGTACACTAAATCGGCAATCTGATTCGTTCCCTCATAACCACAGAAGGGTTTATAACCGATGGGGAAGTTTTGGATGTGGATAGGTGCAGCAATGACACCACAGGGAATATCTAAGCGTTTACCGACGTGACGTTCCATCTGGGTTCCGAAAATAGCGGAAGGTTCTAGACGTGCGATCGCGTTACCAATTTCTGCGTTATCATCACTAATGAGAATCTCATCACAATACTCGCTCACTTGTTCTCTAAACCAATCTGCATCATATTTACAGTAGGTTCCAGCTAGAACAACATGAATCCCCATTTCTCTAGCTAGAACCTTTGTTAGTGCCGCAGCATGGGTATTATCACCAAAAACAACCGCTTTTTTTCCCGTTAGGTTTTGACAGTCAATGGAACGAGAAAACCAAGCCGCTTGGGAAACATACAAGGTTTGTTCATTGATAAATTCTTCGTAGTCTACATCAGCACCTTGAGCATTAATAATTTGTTGAATTTTGCGGATACAGCGAGCCGTTTCAACTACGCCCATCGGTGTAATATCAATGTAGGGCATTGCAAATTCTTGTTCAAGATAACGTGCTGCGGTTAACCCAATTTCTCGATAGGGAACTAGATTAAACCAAGCGCGGGGTAAGTTTTTCAGGTTATTTACGGATGCACCTTCGGGAAATACTTCATTAACTTCAATTCCTAAATCTTTCATTAAACGTTTTAATTCGGTGCAGTCGTGTTGATTATGGAAGCCTAGTGTAGTAACTCCGATAATATTAACTGAGGGTTTTTCAGTTTTGCTTTCAGGTAGATCGCCTTTTTTACGTGCTTTTTCGATGTAATATTGAACAATTTGTCCTAGGGTTCTGTCTGCTGCTTGAAGTTCATTAAACCTATAGTGGTTGACATCAGCAAGCATGACATCACCTTGTGCATCCATTTGAGCGCGTTCTACGAAGTTTTGTAAATCTTCTTGTAGAATGCTAGAGGTACAAGTCGGAGTGAGAACGATTAAATCTGGGTTTTCTTCTTGGTCTTTGCGGACAATGTTTTCGACGACTTTTTCTTGAGAACCCCGTGCTAAAACATTGCGATCAACTACACTAGCAGTTACTGGGGTAAAGTTTCTTTCTCTTTCTAACATGGAGCGCATAACGTTAAAGTAGTCGTCTCCTAATGGTGCGTGCATGATAGCATGAACGTTTTTAAATGAACTCGCAATGCGAAGCGTTCCAATGTGAGCAGGGCCAGCGTACATCCAGTAAGCTAATTTCATAAGTTCTCCAATAAGCCCGATTGAGTAAAAAAATAATAACGTGACTGTTTTTGATTGTCTCAGGCTGATGGATGTTTTGAGCAGACACTTTACAATGTGTTAAGGATGATTAAAGATACAAAACTTAATATTTAAGTTGAACAATAATGATGATGTGTATTATCTCTAGTTGTTAAAATTGACGATAAACTCTCATTTTTTAGGTTACGGACTAATATACAATTCTTTGACTTAATTAGAAAGCAAATCGAAAAATATGAACTTCAATTACAAGATAAAGCAAATCAATCATTCTTAGGATTTCTTAATTTTGTAATTTAATTTCTATATAAATAAAAAGTAAAATAAATCAAGCTTTCATTGTCAATCTACAACTATGCTTACGATTTTATCTTAGCTTTTAAATGCAATATTATCTATTAAATTGCTTAAATTTTCACTACTATCCTTCAGATTTTGTTCAGCTTTTTTAGCAAGTTCCAAAAACTCTAATAGCTTGTGTTGATCTAGTTGTTGCTTTGTCATTGCATATCCTCCAAACGTTTTACTATTTCAATTACTGCTAATTTAGCTTCTATCACTCTCCCTAGTTCTGTTAATATAGTTTCTCCTATTTATTGAATATCTTCATCTGTCACCCTATCGGTTTCTAGGAAATTATCAATAATTATTTTAATCCGTCTTCTATCAACCTCTAACTGAATAAGTATGGTGTTGTTGGGAAAACGTTTGAGAAAAGTTTTAGTTTGACTGATTCCAACTCTTACTTCCTCATCAAGTCGAGCTAATTCATAATTAAAGCGTTCAATCAGAGAATTAATATTTGCTGGAATCGGAATTTATGTTCACTTATATATATGTATTATAACATATATTGAATTTTTAACTCAAAGTTTGTTCAATATATAACACTAAACTTTATCCATTCTATCCCGAATCATTAATGTAATTAAACACCGCAAGACAAATAAACTGAAAAGTCCTGATAGTCCAAAAACAATGATGGCAAATTTACTATAAGCTGTAGTTAATAAGGCAAATGCGGTAAAAATGCTGACACCTGTTAGTAAAGTATAAATTAATCCTTTAATGGCTAGATAAATCTTTTTCAAAGTTCGTTCACTTTCTAATGAACGTACTCTAAATTCTAATTCTCCTTGTTCAATTTTATTTTGTAGTTGTCGCATCTGTTGACCTTTACTCGCAAAATTAAGAATAGATTGTTTAATTACATTAGCTGTTTGTTTTGCTACATTTAAAATCAGATTTCCTTTATTATCAGACATTGTAATGCTCATGACAAAAGGTTGGCTAGCTGCTAATAAATTGTATTTTGGATCTAAAGCGCGTGCAATTCCATCTAAAGTTGTTATAGATTTTATAATAAATGTCATTTGAGAAGGTAAACGGAAAGGTTGTTGTTTAAACATTAGATAAACTTCTTCACTTATTCGTTCAAATGCTTTAATATCTACGGGTTTATCTCGAAATTCATCTAACAAAAATTGAATAATTCTCCTCACTCCTTTTAAATCAGAAATTGGTTCGATTAATCCCATATAAATCAGCGTTTCTAAAACCTCATCAGTATCTTTTTTTAAAACAGCCATAAAAGTTTTTATCATCTGATCTTTAGCCATTGATTTAACTTCTGCCATTGTGCCAAAATCATAAAATATTAACTCTCCTTGTAAATCAACCGCCATATTTCCTGGATGCGGATCAGATTGAAAAAAACCATCAATTAATAATTGTTTTAAATAAGAACAAATGCCCGTTTGAATAACTTGATCAAGATCGATTCCTTGTTCAGATAAACTTTTTCTGTCATCGACTTTTATTCCTGGCAAATATTCTAAGGTTAAAACTTTTTTCTTGGTATAGTCCCAATAAACAAGAGGGACTTTAACTTGCGGATAATCTTTAAAATTTTCTCGAAAACGATCTGCATTCTTTCCTTCATTAATATAATCAATTTCTGATAATAATAATTCAAAAAATTCAATATAAATTTCTTCTAAATGATATTTGCGAATCGTCGGCAAAATATTAATTACTTGAATTAGTTGGGCAACAACAGCAAAATCTAAATTAAATAATTGTTCTAACCCTGTTCGTTGAACTTTAACAACGACTTCTTCACCAGAATATAATTTTGCTCGATGGACTTGCCCTAAACTAGCTGAAGCAAGAGGAATAGAATCAAAAGTTTGAAATAGTTCTGTAATGGGTTTTCCTAATTCAGTTTCTATAATATTAATCGCTTCAATACTACTAAATTCTGGAACACGATCTTGTAGTTGACTGAATGCCTGAACATATTCTAGAGGAATTAGATCCGCACGAGTTGATAAAGATTGTCCAATTTTAATAAAAGTTGGCCCTAAATTCAGTAATTGTTTAACAAGCCATTTAGCGCGTTGTTGTCGGATATAAGCAGAATTTCTCCTAAAAAGCTGATCCCACCATAAAAAGAATAAAAATTGTGTTGTGATAAGAAAAATTTCGATTTGACGACGCAAAGGATTAGATTTAGAACGTTGCCAACGTAAGGTTTGAGAGGAAGAACTTTGAGTTAGCATTATGATGCAGAAATATGATGATCAAGCTTTAAAGGGATGATTATTGTAAAACAAGTCATATAATAATTAGAATTGTTAATAGGGTTGCTAGTCATTTCTATCTTACCGCCTAAGAATTCAACTAATTCTTTAACAACTGCTAAACCAACTCCTACACCTGGAATTCCTTTTTCTATAGCCCCTTTGCTACGATAAAATGGTTCATAAATAGATTCTTTTTCAGTAGCAGAAATACCCAAACCAGTATTAGTTATACTAATACACACTGCTTTGTTTCTGTCAATATTCATTTGACTGAGTTTAACAAAAATTGTTTGTTCAGCCTCCGAAAAATGAATAGCATTTGTTAATAATTCTTGTAAAAGATTTTCTAAATGTTGTAAATCTGTATAAATATGGCTAGGAGACTCGGAAAAATCAATATTCAAAGATAAAGCTTTTCGTTGTTCATAATTCCACTGTTTTCTCAATGCTGATTCTAGCTTTTTAATAATAGCGTTAAGATTAATCAGTTGCGGTTGATATGTAATTTCTTTAGATTGTAATTTCTTTAATGTCACAATACTATTAATGAGTTCATTTAGCTTATTCCATTCTTGTCTGAGGATATTCCAGTATGTTTCTTGACTTTGAGGAGGAAGCTTTCGCTCTCGGTTACTGAGTGTGTCAATTGCGAGTTTCATGGTTGCTAAAGGGTTTCTTGCTTTATCGCTAATTGCTGCAATAATGTCATTTTTTTTCTCATTTAACTGTCTTTCTTGTTCTAGTAAATAAATTTGCTGTTCGCGATAATCACGAGTTACATTGTACAACCGTCTCATAATTGGAATTTCTGAAATTGAATTCCCTCGATTAATATTGATGACGCTACGATTTTCTGGTTGAGATTGAGATAACCTTGAAGATGAGCCTAAAGCAAGTGCCGAACCAATTGATACATACTTACTCATTATAAGCAGTTGATTAGAGTCGTCGATTGTCCAAGATTGATTAATTTTACCCAAAATCATAAAACCGTTAACGCTTCCCTGAAATTGTGTTCTGGCACCTAATAGGGTTGTGACTGATAAAATTTCTGCTAAGTCATTGGATAAAGCACAGGGCTGCTCTGTTGCTAAAACTGTGTTAATTTCAGGATGAGATAAAAAAGATTCTGTTAAAGTAAACTGAACCTGATTTTGATGCCAAAAACCAAGTTGTGTCGTTTCTAAAGAACCAACTCCTGCTATAATCACACAGCTATCGACTCTCAAAATATTTCCACATTTTTCGGCGATTTCCCGAAGCATTGCCTGAGAGTCTGGACTGTTATAAATCAAGTCAAGTATGTTTTTCTGAAAATCTGACTCGTTAGGGATCTCCATTTTAGGATGATATCAAAGAGTAATTAGCTTCTCAATCTATATGCCCAATTGATTTGATAAAACAAACAATTGACTAAATTTTATCCACCCTAACATGAGCTTAGGGGTAAATCTATCGCTCTATAGACTCAAGAGTTTATAATATTATTCTTCCCAATTTATCGACCTAAATCAACGGCTATTCGATGACTACAGGCAAACCCAGAAAACGCAACTGCATTTAATCCTTGACCAGGAAACGTACTATCTCCAACACAATAGAGTCCAGAAATAGCAGTTTGGTTAAACGGCATGGTCAATAATCCTGGAAGTTTACGACGTGGAATAGGGCCATAAGTGCCATCTTCTCGACCCAAAAAGCGTCGATGAGTACGGGGGGTTCCGACTTCTTGATAATCTAATCCATCAATCAAACTGGGGAAGATCTTTTCTAAACGGTTAATAAGATGGTTAGCGGCTATTTCTTTTTTCGTTTCGTATTCTTTAGGTGAAAGGTCTTTCCAATTATCGATCCAACTGGGGGTGAAAGTGTGAATAATATGATATCCTTCGGGTGCTAAACTCGGATCGAGTAGAGTGGGAATGGAAACAAAAATTGTTCCTTGTTCAGATTCCATGTTTTCCCAGTTTTCTAGAAGAATATGATGACACTCTGTACCGATGGGTAAAACGTCCGCTTTGACTCCAAGATGTAAATTTAAAAAACTTGATGATTTCTGATAGCGTTTTTGCCAACGTTTTTCTTTCGGTGGCATTGCTTCGGGTGATAATAGTTTTTCAAAGGTATCCCAACGAGTTGAATTAGAAACAATGCGTTTAGCATAATATTGTTTGCCGTTGGCTAACTCAACTCCAATCGCTTTACCATGTTCTAAGATAATTTGGGTAACTCTGGCTTTATACTGAATTTCACCACCATTTTTAAGCAGTCCTTCAACCAGTTTTTGGGCAATTTGTCCCACTCCACCTTTAGGATAGTTGATCCCGCCATAATGACGATCGCTAAAAACCATCCCTGCATTAATCATCGGTGTTTCATCGGCCCGCACAACTGACCAACAATAACACTCCATATCAATGAATTTCAATAATTGCGGATCTTTAATATAGCGACGGGCTACATCTCCTGCATTTTGAGGTAAATATTTCACCAAACCTAGACATTGCATCGGATGCTGAAAAAACACCCGCATAAGATAACGAGGTTCTTCTAATGAAAGCAGTTCCATCGCATTAAGACAATTAAACACCTTCCAGCATTCATCATAAAATTGCCGTATTCCTTGTGCTTCGTGGGGAAAATAGGCAATAAGTTCATCTAAAAACTTTCCGTAGTTTCGGTGAACTTTTAAATCTAAGCTATTGGGTAAATGATAATGAATCTGTACTGGGTCTGCGATCGTTTCTAGATTAACATCAACTGCCTCTAATGCGCGGGTCAATAAATTGGTTGTTCCCTGTTTCCCAAAGCCAAAAATCATCGATGCGCCAACATCAAAACGATATCCTTCTCGTTCAAAATATCCTGCACTACCACCAGGGATTAAATAGCGTTCTAGGACTAACACCTTGATCCCTTTTGCTGCGAGTTGAGTGGCTGTAACCAGTCCGCCAATCCCAGAACCAATGACAATTACATCGTAGTCGTTTTGTCGTGTCATAGTGCTAGTCTCGTTAATGTCCTTAAAAATTAATGGTCTAATTCTTAAGTTTATCGCGTCTTTACATCTGAAATATTTTGAAAAAAACAGGGGAGTAGCCTAGAGACTTCACTCCCACCTGCCGATCCTTGAGAGGAGAACACTTCAATTAATATAGCTTTATTAATAATTCTTGTCAATATTGTTGAGAAATAATATCAATAAAATTTTCTAACAAGTGTCAAAGCTACGCTAAATAAGTTAAGTCAGCCGTTCCCCGACGAAAAAATCAAGGCTTGTGGCTGACTTCTTGGCGTAGTTATTACCCATAAAAGGGAATAACAGTATTCCATTGAGGTTGTTTTCCCGTTTGCCATTCTTGATACGCGAGTTCTAATACACTAGATACTGTGTGACCTAGATGGGTTGGTAACTCAACTAATTGATAAGAACTGGCAAAAGATTGTAAATATTCTACCCAAGAGACTTGGTTCATGAGAACATCTGATAAATCTGATCTGATTTTGTCCTCATTCACTCGATAAATCGCCGTATACAATTGCCCTCTAGTGGCAGGCATTTGTAAAGCAAGAGCAGTTCCATTAGGATAGAGTGTCCGAATTGACCAAGCAAAAGCGGCTAAAGTGGAAATGCCAAACAAAGGACAATTTAGCTGTTGAGCTAAAGTTCTAGCTGTGACCACACCAATACGGGTACTGGTAAAGCTACCTGGGCCTTGAGCAATAGCGATCAATTTAAGCTCATGCCAAGTTTGCGGAGCTAAAAATTCAGTTAAGTATTGATGTAAATAGTTAGAGAGATTACGGTCTAAGTCCCAAACTTGACAACGACTATCATCCCAGAAATTATTAATGGCTAATCCTAGTTCAGAACTGCTCGTATGAAGAGCTAAAGCATAACTCATATGTTAACGCGCCTTTGACCTTGAGGTCTGATTAGATTGTTTGACTAGGTTTCTCAGTAATTCAACCCCTGCTGATTTCCAATGATGCCAGTTGCGCGAGTCTACTAAGTAATGTGTTCCCTCCAGTAATTCTTCAGCGTATTTGCTTTTGATTCTAGAAAGGGTTTTCTGACTAATATTAAGGAGTCGAATCACTTCTGCTGTGGTTAAGGTTGTCTCCTCCTTATCAATGGGGGTTAGCTCATCTTGATCAAGCGTCCAACAGTCGGGAGCATCGGGGACAGACGACCACATCCTTTGAGCTTCACCCTCTTCTAAAGCCGACATGACTTCTGCTTTAAGCGAGTCAAGGTTTTCGCTGTTGGGTTGACCATAAAGTTTTCTAACGATGTAGTCAATATGTAGGACATGGCCTCTCTCAATGACCAATAACGCAGCAATTTGCTTGATTAGCCCTTTTGTAGAGTTTGACTCATAGGGGGAGAGTTGAGGAAAAGATGCAAGATCAAGACGTTTTTGTGTGCTGTCAATGGTTTGAGCTTCGGTTAACCAATCTTGTGACTCTAATTGGGGGTCATAACCTAATAAAACTTCTAAATGTGCCAGTTGTCTAGCGGCGGTTTGAGCAGCCTGTTGATGGTAGCTGACAAGTTGCCTGTAGTAAGTGGCTAATTCATTTAACCATTGTTCCGAACTCTGTGGAGGATCTGGTGGTGGTGGAATTTTTAGCATGACTCTACTCTACTTTTTAAATTTGGTCTTAGAGAATAAACGCTTGCTCTTAATATCACTGCACTCGTTACAATACATAGGGCAGGCGGTAGCGTAAGTTTCTCTTTCACAAGTCTGGTTACAATAAGAGCAAATAAACTTAAACGTTCTAGTGTGGATAGTGCGTTCATGAGATCTGACAGTGTACTCCCGCACTTGAATTTTTTTACTGGGCATTATTTTTCGCTTAAAGTGGATTCATTTTATCTTAACCATAGCTTAGGGGAGTCAATCAAGTCGGCTAAAGGCTTTGACTGATGATTGACGTGATCACTATACTGTATCAACAACATGATTGTGTTACTCTTTTTGAGGATATTTTTCCCATAAAAGGGTGATCTGACGCAAACTTTGATGATTGCCATTGCCGAGAATGAGATGGTCAAGTAGCGGAATATCTAAATACTGCGCTCCTTGTAGTAATTGTTCAGTGAGATAGAGATCATCCTGACTTGGCTCTAGATTACCTGAAGGGTGATTATGTCCGATGATTAACTTTGTTGCACCTTGTTTAATCACTTCTCGAAAAATTTCTCTTGGATGTACAAGCGTTTCTGTTGCTGTCCCCACTGTAATCACTTTTGTACCAATTAACTGATTTTTCACATCCAGTAAAACGACAGCAAATCTTTCTTGATGTTGCCACATTAAATCATGACCCAGAGCCGAAGCTGCCGCATCTGGACTATCAATCAGCATTCGCTCACTCGGTCGCAATAAAAAAGCTCTTTTTCCTAATTCTACGGCCGCTAGAATCGTGGTCGCTTTTGCTGGGCCAATTCCTGGGATTTCCATCAATTCTTGTGGACTAATATCCCTTAACACATCAAGGGGTTCTCGTTTGTACTTGCTCAACTCTTGTAAAATGTATTGTCCTAGTCCAACGGCTGATAGTTTTCCTTTCCCTTGACCTGTAGCCAGTAGAATCGCTATTAATTCTGCTGTTGATAGATTTTTGGCACCAAACGAGAATAATCGTTCACGTGGTCGTTCACTCAGGGGAATATCAGCAATTCTAAGGCTATAGGTCATAAATACGAATTCACATGGTTTTAGACTCAGTTATAGCCCAAGTTATCGACTCGCCTATTCAAGATGAATAAATGTAAAGTTGAATTTTCAAAAAAACGCTTGATGAGGTCGGTTTTAGCTTAAAACTAACTATTGATTAGAAAAACTTATTAGTCTCACAAGTAAAGCTATTGTTAAATATCTTTACAAACCGTTACAAATTGCTTAAGATAAAAACATCATACAAATCGAACCTTGAAAACTTCATAGG